>CAWJEN010000001.1:0-111647 GCA_963841915.1 uncultured Planctomycetota bacterium
ACTTTCAAGCATCGGCTTCGGCCGGTGCTTTTTTGCTGCGCTTTTCGGTATCCTTACCCCATGAAACCAACGACCCGCTGCTTGCCGCTTTCGCTCGCTGTTTCGTTTGCCGTCGTCTCGGCGGCGTCGGCTGAGCTGGAGCTGGGCGCACCCTTCAGCGACAACATGATGGTTCAGGCCGGCCACACCGTTCCGATCTGGGGCACCGACGAGCCGGGCACCGTCGTCACCGTGCAGTTCGCCGATGCGTCGGCCGAGGCGACGGCCAATGCAGAGGGAAAATGGCGGGTCGATCTGCCGGCCGTCGAAGACGTCGGGCCCTACGAATTTAAGATCGAGTCGGCCGACGGTGAATCACTGACGCTCAGCAACGTTATCGCAGGCGATGTCTGGTTGTGCTCGGGGCAGTCGAACATGCAGTGGTCGGTGCAGTCGTCGTACGGCTGGGAGGATGCGTTCGCCGCCGCCGACAACGACCACATCCGCCTGCTGCACATTCCTAACAACGCCCAAGCCGAGCCGGTCGACGATGTCGAAGCGTCGTGGGCCGTCGCGTCGGAAGCATCAATCAAGGACTTTTCAGCCGTCGGGTACTACTTCGGCAAACAGATTGAAGCTCAAACGGATCGGCCGATCGGTCTCATCCAGATCGCATGGGGCGGCAGCAATCTCCACGCGTGGCTCCCGGCCGATCGGGCACAGCAGATGGACCGCTACGAGGATCGCAAGCAAGACATCGAAGACAAGCTGGCCGCGGCCGAAGCGGCGCTGCAGGCGTGGATTGATGGTGGCAAGCAGGGCCCCCGACCGGGCGATGGGGTCGCGCCGCAGAATCAGATGAGCCTGCTGTACAACGGCATGACGCACCCGCTGGGCAACCTGCCGATCACAGGTGTTCTCTGGTACCAGGGCGAGAGCGACGCCTGGCGCACCAGCGCCTACGAGGCGATGTTCCGTAACCTCGTGGCCGAGTGGCGTGAGCAGTTTCCCGCGGCCAAGGAGGAAGTCGTCGCGTACTACGTGCAGCTTCCCAATTTCGCCAAAATAGAAGGCGACGTGTGGCCGAAGTTCCGCGAGATGCAGCGGCAGATGGCCGCTGTCGAGGGCGACGGCATCGACATGGTCGTGACGATCGATGTCGGCGACGCCAACGACATTCACCCACGCAGAAAGAGGCCGGTTGCCGCACGCCTTGCGGCACTGGCGCTGCGCGACGTGTACGATGTCGACGTGCTGGCCGACAGTCCGGAGCCTACGGAGGCGACGGTGCAGGAGGATGGTTTGGTGCGTGTTGTCTTCGACGCCGTCGGGAGCGGACTGAAATTGTCCGAGGGCGACGCTCCGTTGGCGCTTGTGCTCGTTGACGCCGACGGCAAATCAGCCGACGCAACGGCGACGCTCGACGGCCAGGACACGGTGATCCTGAAGGCCGACGGCATCGGGCGTCCGACGATGGTTCGATACGCCTACGCCGCCGATCCCAAGGTGAACGTCGTCAACAGCGAAGGCCTCCCGATGACGCCGTTCGTCCTGGATCTGGAGTAAGCGCGAGGCGCTATGCGAGGTAAAACACCTGCTCGAGCGGCTGCATCGCCTTGTCGGCGGCGCCGGCGTCGAGTTGCTCGAAGTACGGCTTCATCTCCGCCTGCCACTTGGTGTTGATGGCCTCGTCCTGCATGCCGGCAACGGCGGCCTGGAAGTCGGGCGTTTCGACGTAGCCGATGAGCAGCCCGTCGTCGCGGAGAAACAGCGAGTAGTTATGCCAGCCGTGACGGCTCAGGGCATCGCGCATCTCCGGCCACACGTCGGCATGGGCGGAGCGGTAAGCCTCGAGCTTGTCGCGGCGGACCTGAAGCGTGAAGCAGACGCGTTGTGGTTCGGCCATGCCCAGACATTATCGGGCGGGAGGGCCGTAGGGGACTTCTCGATTCCGAACGCGTGCGCAACGGCGGCCGCGGCGGCGCATGCTGTAATTTGGCTCAACGTGCAACTCCGCGGCCTGAATCTTCCGCAGGAGCGTCGTAAATAAAGTTGCACCGACACACGGCTACGGACGACCCGCCAACGCACACGGCGGCGCGATACGCGTTCCACGTGGAACGTTTTCGACCCCGCCGTCTACTCCCAACGTCCATAGCGGAGGCCAATCGGGGTCGGGAATGTTCCACGTGGAACATTGGCCCCATCGGCCGACTCATTGGCCGCCGCCGCGCAGCGCAGGCGGCGGCCCCGTACGCTGCGGCCGCTGATGGCGAGGCACTTCCCAGATCGAGATACCTTCGGCGACATCTGCCGTCGAGACCCGCGTCGGCCGCTCCGCGTGCCGGTCTACCGGCAGTTGCTGGCCGACAAGATTTCACCCGTCCGTGGCTTCCTGGCCTTGACCCGAGACGACACGGCTGATCACGCCTTCCTACTCGAAAGCGTTGTCGGCGGCGAGCGGGTCGGGCGGTACAGCTTCGTCGGTGCGAACCCGACTGAGCTTTACACCTGTCGCGGCGATCGCCAGGACCCGCTGGCCGATCTGCGGTCGCTTCTGGGCGACGTCGCGTATGCAGCGGACGAGGATCTACCAAGCTTCACCGGCGGGCTCGTCGGTTACGCCGGGTATGACCTGGTGCGGTACCACGAGCCGCCGCACAAGCTTGGCGGCCCGAACGGTGGGCCCAGCGATGACCGCTCGCTGCCAGACGTCTGCTTCGGGCTCTACGACCGGCTGATCGCGTTCGACAACGTCGACAAGACGGCCAAGCTCATCGCGCACGCGACGGTGACGGACGACATTGACGCTTCCTACGACGCGGCGTGTGCCGCCGTCGATCAACTGTTCGACGCCGCCGATAGCTACGCGGTCGGGCGTGCGAGCGAAGAGTTCGATCCGCGCCACCTGCCGACGCTAGATGTCGAAGCGAATCGCGACCGGGCGGATTACGAGGCCGCCGTCGCCAGCGGGGTCGAGTACATCAAGGCGGGCGACATTTTTCAGTTCGTGCCGTCGCTTCGTCTGCGGGCAAAGAGCCAGGCCAGGCCTTTCGACGTGTACCGGGCCCTGCGGGTGGTGAACCCGTCGCCGTACATGTTCTACCTGAAAAGCCCGGCTTGCACGCTGATCGGCAATTCGCCTGAGATCTTGTGCAGCGTGCGCGGCCGCAAGGTTACCAGCCGCCCCTTGGCGGGGACGAGGCCGCGTGGCAAGACGCCCGTCGAGGACGAGCAACTTGCTGCCGACCTGCTGGCCGATCCCAAGGAGTTGAGCGAGCACGCGATGCTGGTCGATTTGCACCGCAACGACGTCGGCCGAGTGAGCGAGCCGGGCAGCGTCGTCGTGACCGATCAGGGCGTCGTGGAGCGGTACAGCCACGTCATGCACATCAGTTCGAACGTCGAAGGCGTTCTGCGGGAAGGGCTCGATGCATTTGACGCACTGCGGGCAAGTCTGCCGGTGGGCACGGTCAGCGGGGCGCCGAAGGTTCGGGCGATGCAGATCATTGACGAGCTGGAGCCGACGCGTCGTGGTCCTTATGCGGGAGCGGTTGGGCACGTCGACTTCGGCGGCGACCTCGACACGTGCATTGCGCTGCGGACGATCGTTCATACGCCCGGCTTGTATGACGTGCAGGCGGGCGCGGGCGTGGTGGCCGACAGCGTGCCGGCGAGCGAGTATGCCGAGTGCATGAACAAGGCACGGGCGATGCTGCGTGCCGTGGCTGCGGCTGAAGGAGGCTTTTGATGGGTGTTCCACGTGGAACAACGGGTCGTTAGACTGCTTGCATGCCCGATCTGCTCGCCCAGGCTGATGCGACCCAGACGATCCTGGTCACGGCAGGACGGGTGCTGCTGGTCGTCATCGCAGCCGTCGTGCTGCTCGTGATTGGGTTGTGGCTCAAGCGGAAGATCGTCGGCGAACCCGAGCGGGACGTCAGCCTGCAGGCGGCAGGGTTTGGCGTGGGTGATCTACGCCGCATGCACGAGGCGGGTGAGCTGACGGACGCAGAATACGAGCGGGCGCGGGACCGTCTGGTCGCCAGGGCCCGCAAGATGGCCAACGACGACGCCGGCGAGCTGCCACACGAACCCGACCGCTTACGAGGCAAAGACCTGGACTTGATCCGGAATGCCGAAGAGTAGACGGCGTGCACGTCAAATCATCTTCACATTCGTGCGGCGGCTTCTTATCGACCGGGGGAGGTGACAAGTGGGCGTAGCGTCCGAAGGTCCGCTGCCTTATCGTACCTAGCAGGGTGTGCAGCCACGGAAGGCGACCAGCCGATGCCCTGTCAGCGGGCACACCACCTGCCGGAGCCGGGCGTGACCCGGTTTCAATTGCGTCTGCGACCTCAACCTCCGCCCTCAGACGTACGACAATTAGGAGGTGGCCCAGCGGTCACCTCGAGCGGCACCAAAGCCGCCTCAGCAACGACTTCAACCACGCCTTCCTACGGCCTAAAGCCCCTCAGGCGATCATGTCCCAACGCAACCGCCCGCAACGTCGTGACCGTTCCACCGACTCCGCATCGGAAGGCGCTGCCAAGGCAGTCGGCTCCGCCGCCCAGCCCCGACACGCCACCCCGCCCAAGGCTTTGCCGCCCGCGGAAATCGCGGAAATCCTGACCGCACACGGTCACAACGGCGGCCACGACAACGACAACGACGCCCACGCCATGCCCGTACCAGGCTCCTTCGGCGGCGACCTTGGTGGCGTCGATGCCCCAACGCCCGGTGGTGGAGGCGGTGGTGGAGGCAACGGAGGCAACTTCCGCGGCCGACGCGTCACCACCTGCTCGTTCTGCGGCAAGAGCTCCCGCGACGTCGGTCCGATGGTCGAGGGTCCTAACGACGTCTACATCTGCTCAAACTGTGTCGACCTGGCACACAACATCATCCGCCAGGAGAAGCGCAAGCTTGCCACGAGCCGTCCGCTGTTCGATCAGATCCCGTCGCCCCGACAGATCAAGGACCACCTCGACCAGTTCGTCGTCGGGCAAACCACGCCCAAGCGGAACCTGAGCGTTGCCGTCCACAACCACTACAAGCGGTTGATGGCCATCCAGTCGGACGAGAAGGCCAAGGACGACGCCGAGCAGGCCGGCAAAAGCGAGGCCGACGCCAAGACGGGCGTCGAACTTGACAAGTCCAACGTCCTGCTGATCGGCTCGACCGGTAGCGGCAAGACCCTGATGGCCAAGACGCTGGCCCGCATCCTCAACGTGCCCTTCGCCATCGGCGACGCGACCACGCTGACCGAGGCCGGCTACGTCGGCGAAGACGTGGAGAACATTCTGCTTCGTCTGCTGCAGAGTGCCGACTACGACCTCGAAGCCGCCCAACGCGGGATCATCTACATCGACGAGATCGACAAGATCGGTAAGACCAGCGGCAACGTCTCTATCACCCGCGACGTCAGCGGCGAAGGCGTGCAGCAAGGCCTGCTCAAGATGCTCGAGGGCACCGTTGCCAACATCCCGCCACAAGGCGGACGCAAGCATCCCGAGCAGCAGTACATCCAGATCGATACGGCCCAGATCCTGTTTATCTGCGGCGGCTCGTTCGTCGGGCTCGAAGACATCATCCGCCGTCGCATCGGCAAGCGTCGCATCGGCTTTGCCAACGAAGGCGGGGCTGTCACGTCGCAGGAGATGGAGCGGGTCGAGGTGCTGCGTCGCTGTCAGCCGGAGGACCTCGTCGAGTTCGGCATGATCCCCGAGTTCGTCGGCCGTCTTCCGGTCGTGGCAACGCTGGAACCGCTGGACGTTGCCTCACTCGTCAACGTGCTTACGCAGCCCAAGAACGCGATCGTCAAGCAATACGAACGGTTCTTCGAGCTCGAAGGCAGCACGGTCGAGTTTACGCCCGAAGCACTTCGCATCATCAGCGAGCGAGCCCTCAAGCGTGAGACCGGTGCCCGCGCCCTGCGTGCGGTGTGCGAAGAAGTGATGCTCGACATCATGTACGACCTGCCTGACCAGCCCGACGGCCACTACGTCATTGACGAGGACGTCGTCGAAGGCCGCCAGAAGGTCTTCCAACATCCGGCCAAAGCCGCCAAAGAGCGTGCCGACCGCGGCGAACGTCCGCGGAAGAGTGCTTAAAGCCTAAAAGCCGAACCACGCCACGCGTGAAAAGGCAAAGGTCTGAGAAGAACAGAAGAAGGGTGCAGAGCTTGAGGCTCTGCACCCTTCTCGCGTGTTCTGAATCTAAGCCTGGTCCAAGGGCCTGAGTCTTGTTGCTTCTGCAACCGTCTTGCTTCTCCAACGCTACTCGTCCTCTTCTGCCTCCAGGGCGGGCGTGGTTTCCAGGTAGGCGCTGTCGCGGAGCGTTCGCTTGGGCTTGTACTGGTTGGCGTAGTAGTTGTGCAGCCCGTCCGCCACGCTCGGGGGCGGTTCGGGGAGCTGGGGGCTGTGGGGCGTCCCGAGCAACTCGAGGGACTGCTCGAGGATGCGGGCAGCAGTGCCACCGGCGACTTGGCCGCCGTGGTAGCCGAGCTCTTTTTGAGGCTGATCGACCGTGACGGCGATGACTAGACGCGGTGCCTCGTAGGGCCCGCCACCGATGAAGCTGGCGAAGTACTTTGTATCGCTTTGCCTGCCGCCGTCGCTTTGGTGGGCGGTGCCGGTCTTGCCGAAGAGGTTGTACTTGTCACTCCGGGCGTGCTTGGCAGTACCGCGGACGAAGACGTCGGCCAGGATGCGTCGCATCGTATCGGCCACGGCAGGCGAGACCGCCTCGAGGTCGGACGCAGCAACTTCAACAGGCTCTAGCGCACCATCGACATCAACTGTGCCCTTGACCAGCCTCGGCGAGATCAGTCGCCCGCCGTTGGCGAGGGCAGCCATGCCGCGAACAAGCTGAGCGGGCGTTGCCATCATGGCGTAGCCGAACGCGATCGAGCCTTGGGTGAATTTGTCGGGCGGGTTCTTGTAGATAAGCCCCCTGTGCTCACCACCGAGGCCGACATTGGTCTTGGAGCCGAAGCCGAAATCGCGGTAGATGTCGGTCATGCCGTCGTAGCCCAGCCGGTCGCTGGCCTCGTGCATGACGATGTTGCTGGACTTGACGACACCGTCCCAGGCGTTGAGCTTTTCGTAGCCGTAGTCGTCGCGGACGAGCCTGCCGACGGGCATCCGCTTGACGCCGTACTGCGTGTCGAAGACTTCCTCGACCTGCGTGATGCCGCGTTCGAGCAGGCCAGCCATCAGGAACGGCTTCATCACGCTGCCGGGCTCGTACGGGTCGACAAGCGCCCGATTACGGCGATTGGCTACCGGTGTGTCACCGGGGAACTGCGGGTGGTACGTCGGCACGTTCGCCAGCGCCAGCACGTCACCCGTGTGCGGGTCCATCACGACGACGCTCGCGCCGACTGCGTTGAACGCGTCGCAGGTGGCGACAAGCTCACGCTCCGCAATCTGCTGGATGCGGGCGTCAATGGTCAGAACGAGCCCGCTGCCGTGCCTTGGCGGCTGATAGCCGCTCATCGCTGCTGCGATCGCGCGACGTCGTTTGTCCCGCTCGGTCACCATGCGGCCGTCGTGGCCGGCTAGAACGGCATCGAACTTCTGCTCGAGCCCTTCGAGTCCGTTGTCGTCGCGACCGACTGTGCCGAGCACGTGAGCAGCGGTCTGAGCCATGGGATAAACGCGCCTGGCCTGCGGCTCAGTGGCGACGCCTCGCAGGCCCAGCGTCTTGGAGAAGGCGACGGCGTCGTCGGCCTCGCTCGTGTCGATTCCACGGGCAAGTGTCAGGTACCGCTTGTCCGGGTTACTGCCGACGTCGAGGGCGACGTCGTTGGGGTCGGCAAACAGCCGGTCGGCCAGGCGTTCAAGCTTGGCATCGAAGTCGAACCACGACCCGTCGCCCTTGGCGGCGAACTGCTCGTGCATGAACTTGGGGTCGGCAAATACGTTCCGCTCCAGGGTGCTGCCGGCGAGCATGAGGCCGTTGCGATCGAAGATGCCGCCGCGTCGGGCTTCAAGCGTGGCGTTGCTGGCATGCTGCCGTTCAACGCGGCCAGCCATTTCCGAAGCAAACCGTGTCTGCAGGTACGCGACGCGACCGACGAGCCCACCGATCGCGATGCCGATGAAGGCCAGCACAAGGCCGATCCGTCGCGACGACGGATGGGCGGCGGGTAACGTCGGTGGCGTGTCAGGAGCGTCCATGGCGGCAGGTCCCATAACGGGCGGCTCGCTTTACATCGGATAGGCGCTTGCGACCTCATCAACACGCCGTGGCGTAGCATCTGGTACGTGAGTCGCTGGACGTCCATCCTCGGCATTGTGCTTGTCCTTCTGGCCCGCTCTACAGCGGGCGGCGGGGCGATCGACATGTGCCCGCCGACGGGCGAGAAGGCGGTTTCTGCCTGCTGTTGTGGTGGGTGCGGCTGTGCGATGGACGAAGCCCCGCCCGCAGTGCCAGAGCCGATGCAAGAGGCGGTAGTGACGGTCAGCTGGCACACTGTGCCTACGCCGCCCGACGCGGTGGTAGTGCCGGCAATACCGCCTTTGCAACATTGGAAGCAGAACGTTGTCACGCAGTTGAAGACGACGCTGCAGGTTCGTCGCGAAGCTCTGTGTGCCTGGGTGACGTAGCGGCCTCGATCTCGATGGATCGAACTCCTCGAGCGACGCCGCGTGGCGTTCGCTTGTGCTTCACGTCACAAACCTTCTGCTATGCACATCAAGATTCTCCTCGTCGCCGCGCTGAGCGGCCTGTTCATCGTCGGCTGCGCCAGTGAACCGACCGCTCCCGCTCCGACCACTCAGCCGTCGGCGGCCATAGAGGCCGACTCGGCGGCCATCGTCGTCTTCGGCATGAGCTGCCCCCAGTGCTCCAACAATCTCAATCTCCAGCTCACCGCCATCGACGGCGTTGACGACGTCGACGTAGATCTCGGCACGGGTGACGTCATCGTCACGCTCCAGCCGGGCAAAGTCACGGCCGCGCAGCTTCGTCAAGGCGTGATTGTCGCCGGCTACACCGTCGACAGCATCCGCATCCCCGCCTGAGGAGCCACAACATGACGATCTTCCACGAGGCCGCTTTTGCGGCCACGCTACTTCTGTACGTTGCCCCGGCCTCGGCCCAGCAGGCGACCTTCATTCCCTCTGCCACGCAACCCTCGACCGGTGTCGTCGGCTTCCGACAACTCGTCGAATACAAGGCTTTCGACGGCTTTGACGACACCAGCTCCATCACGCAGATCGCCTACGGTCTGACACCTGAGGTCGCCGTCGGGCTCAGCGTTCCGGTTCGCTATCGCGACACCGGCATCGACGACACCTTCGGCCTCGGGGATCCGAAGCTGAGCGTTAAAGCCCGCGTGTACCGACGCGACTTCGGGCCGCTCGACACGTCCCGCATCGCACTCATCGGTGCAGTCAATCTACCTGTCGGTGAAGACGAGTACACGAGCGACTCGCTGGATCCGAGCTTCAGTGCGGCCTGGACCTACATCGACGGTCGACACGGCGTCGGCCTCGCCGGGTCGTGGCGGTTCAACTCGGGCGACGACGATGAGCGGACCTTCACCCGACGGTTCGGTAACGGCCCAGACGACGCCGGCGAACTGGGAGGCAATTACGTCTACCGCCTGGCCCCCGACGCCTTCGGTCGCGGTACGAGCGACGGCGCGTGGTACCTGACCGCCGAAACAGGCGTCGAGTACGAGACCAGCGGCAACAGCATGCTCTGGGTTGCACCGGGCCTGCTGTTCGAAGGTCGCAAACTCGGCCTCGAGCTGTCGCTGCACCTGCCCGTCGCCTCCGACGTCACCGATCGCGGCGAGGAGGAATGGGCCGTCATGGCGGGATTTCGGTTGCTGTTTTAAGCGACCTACCTTTGCCGCATGCCAGACACTGCCAGCGTAACTGTCGCCCACGGCGACGGCGTCGGACCTGAGATCATGAAGGCCACGCTCCGCGTCCTCGAGGCAGGAGGAGCTGACCTCTCATACGAGACGGTCAAGATCGGGCAGACCGTCTACGAGTCCGGCGTGACCAGCGGCATTGGGCCAGAGGTCTGGGAGTCGCTGCGCCGCACGAAATGCTTTCTCAAGGCACCGATCACGACGCCGCAGGGGGGCGGGTACAAGTCGCTCAACGTCACCACGCGAAAGACGCTGGGCCTCTTTGCTAATGTTCGACCTTCCGCGTCGTACGCCCCTTTTGTTCGCTCGAAGCACCCGGGCATGGACCTTGTCATCGTCCGCGAGAACGAGGAGGACACGTACGCCGGCATCGAGCACCGCCAGAGCGATGAAGTCGCCCAGTGCCTCAAGCTCATCAGCCGCCCGGGAAGTGAACGGATCGTTCGATATGCCTTCGACTACGCCGTGGCCAACGGGCGTCGGAAGGTGACGTGCATGACGAAAGATAACATCATGAAGATGACGGACGGCCTGTTCCGCAGCGTCTTCGAGGAACTCGCCGCCGAGTACAAGGACTCGCACGGCATCGAGAGCGACCACCTCATCATCGACATCGGCACCGCCCGCATGGCTGACTCGCCCGAGCGATTTGACGTCGTTGTCACGCCCAACCTGTACGGTGACATTCTTAGCGATGTTGCCGCGCAAGTCGCAGGCAGCGTGGGACTTGCCCCGTCGAGCAACATCGGCAAGAGCTGCGCGATGTTCGAAGCCATTCACGGCAGCGCGCCCGACATCGCCGGCCAAGGCATTGCCAACCCGAGTGGCCTGCTGCTGGCGGGTGTCATGATGCTCCGTCACCTCGGCCAGGGCGATGTCGCGGCCAGGATTCACAATGCTTGGCTGACGGCCGTCGAAGAGGGCATTCGCACCGGCGACATGCATCCCGAACACGAGGGCGACTCGCCGGCTCTGGGCACGAGCGACTTCACCGGCGCCGTCATCGAACGCCTCGGCCGCACTCCCAATCGCCTGCCGACGGTCGAGGCGACAGGTGCCGCGGCCATTGAGATTCCGCCGCTGAAGGAGCGTCCGCGTGCCAAGAAGGAACTCGTGGGCGTCGACGTTTTCCTCCACTGGGACGAAGATGATCGCAACCCGGACGTTGTCGCGGCGAAGCTGCAAGCCGCCGCAGAGCCGACGCCGATGCGGCTGCGGATCGTCACGAACCGCGGCGTCAAGGTTTGGCCCGAAGGGGCACCCGAGACGTTCTGCACAGACCACTGGCGGTGCCGATTCACCCAGCCCGACGGCGACACGATCAAGCCGACCGACGTGCTCGACCTGTGTCGCTCCATCAGCGACAACGGGCTCGACTTCATTAAGACCGAGCACCTCTACCGTTTCGACGGCAAGCCCGGTTACGCGCTTGGTCAAGGTGAGTGAGCGACCCGCTCACCACATGTCGTCGCTGGCGCGTTGCATGTAGGCAAAGAAGCACATTCGCTCGACGCCGCCCGTCGTGCCGCGGAGGCTGAAGAGCTTGAAGTACCAGGTGCACTCGGACTCGGGTGGCGGAGTGGGGTCGAGGTCGTCGTCATCTAGCGACTCCGGAGCGGACGCCTTGCCGACTACGTCGGCGACGGGCAGCCCCATCAGGTTGCCGCACAGGTGCAGAATGTTCATCTCGTCGGCCGCCAGCGTCGACAGCAGGAACAGCTTGTGGTCGCGAATCGTGTCCCGAAGGTACCACGCAGCCGGGTCGGACTGCAGGGCGTCGAGAGCTTCGAGATATGCCTGACTCTCCTCGTCCTGCCGCCAGCCAAGGTCTTGGGATTCGTCTTCACGCCGTTGGTCAAGGGCGACCGTCACATGGGCCTTGTACCGCTCGTAGAAGGTTTCGACCTCGTCACCGGCCAGCCAGCGGACGATCATCGTCTCACCAGGCCGCCGGTACACGTGGTAATCACCCGTCGTCTGCCGCGGCTGACGCAGTGGATGCTCTAGTAGCTCCTTAGCATCATTGACGGCATTCATCGGCAGGATCGGGCCGCTCTTTTCCTGCTTCTGCTTCTCAAGCGTCGCAAACGACCGCTGCACCGTACGGGCAACGTCGCCATCAAGGCCCAGCAGGCACGCTCCGAACTTTCGCGGCCCTTCGAAAACCGCTGCGAGCTCGCCGTGGATGCGGATTTCTTCAAGTAGCTCTCGCGCCCGCTGCTGAGGATCGGTTGCTTTCGTGTCGCCGGGCTGTTCCTCGTCGAACATGTCGTCGTCGTCAAAAGCGGCCGCCATGTGTCGAGCCTACGGCGGCATGGTCGGCTGGTTTCGCCCCTTGTCAGATGCAGCCGGTTGCTGCTCAATGCGGCTCATGTCGCAGCCGAGCAAGACCGCCACGATGGTTCGAGTGAGCCACTACGCCCTCCTGAGCGGGTTGTGCCAGTTCATCCCGGTGCCGTTTCTGGATGACGCGATCGACCTTCAGCTTCGCCGCCGAATGGTTGCCGGAATAGTCAAGGATCGACGGGAGTACGACGTGGACAAGCTCAAACGCCTGTGGCGTGGTCCGAGTCGAAGCGTTGCCGGGCGGGCGTGGTCGATCGGCAAGGGGTTGCTCCTCAAACCGGTCAAGAAGCTGCTTCGTACGGTATTTTTCGTCGTGACGATCCGGCGAGCATTCATAGAAACGGCCGAGATGCTGCTGATGGGACACACGCTCGATCGGCTGATGAACCAGGATTGGCTTCAGGCTGAAGAGAACGACGCCGAGCTGGAGCGACAGTCAATTGCCATTGCCGACGCTGTAGAGGCGGCAGTCGAAGCGCCTGAACGCCGCGGGCTGATGCAGCTCATACGCGCGACCGTTCGGCGATCTAGGCCGGACTTCGATGATACTGCCGACGAGACGAAGGATGCGGTACAGACACCCGAGGACGGCCTCAGCGAAGCGGGGCGGCGGCGGCTCGACGAAGCATCGGATGACCTGGGACGGCGTCTGGCGAAAGACGAGTCCGACGTCTTCGGACAGCTCGACCGTTACATCGATCAGAAGCTGAACAACGCAATTTGATCGGCGATCACGACGCTTCGGCAGCATCGGCGGCGGCCGAACCCTTCACCGCCTGAAGATCGAATATCGAGTCGAGCCGCGCAATGTGAAGCAGACCGGCCACCCGCGGCTGAAGATTCAGCAGGCGGACCTTGTAGTCGACGGCCGACTGCTCCGTGCCGTCCGAAGAATCCATGGCGGCTGCGGGCTTGCCTCCGTTCCCTTGACGAACGGCCTTCAGCAACTCGACCAGAACCGCAATGGCCGACGAATCCATATAAGGCACGCCCGCCAGATCAAGCTCGACCCGCTCCGGTTCATGCCGCTTGGCCAGATCGAGCAAGTCGTCACGGAGCGTCGGGGAGTTCCGCAGATCGACTTCACCTTCGACGCTGATTCGCAGAACGCCGCCGTCGAACGACGCCTCGCGGACGAGCGGGCTTTCGGTGTCGAGCGACTTGGGCATAAGCGGGACGTTAGGAGGGCGGCGGGGCAATTGCATCAACCGAGCTTGTCGGCCTCTTCCAGCGTCGTTTCACCCGCAACCGCAAAGTCTGCTGCGACGGCCTTGAGCTTCTTGTAGTTCGTTGTTCGCAATGCCGCGTGCAGCGACGCTGCGTCTGCACCGCTCAGTACGGCGTCCCGCACCTTCTCCGTCACGTGCATGACCTCGAAGACAGCCTGCCTGCCGAGGAAGCCGGTGTGCAAGCACTTGGAACAACCACCAGCGTCGTAGAGCGTCGTGACCTTGGCGGCCGCGTCTTCACCGGCAAGGTCCTCCAACATGCGACGGTCGCTGTCGGTCACCGCCCGCTTTTTGCGACAGTGCGGGCAAAGACGACGGACCAGTCTCTGAGCAATGACCGCAGTCAGGCCGCTGGCCACCTGGTAAGGCTCGACGCCGAGATCGAGCAGCCGAAACACCGCCCCGACACTGTCACGGCTGTGGACCGTGGAGAAGACGAGGTGGCCGGTCATCGACGCCTGCGCCGCCGCAACGGCGGTGTCGTTGTCACGAACTTCGCCGACAAGCACAACGTCCGGGTCCTGCCGTAGCACACTCCGCAGCAATGCGGCAAAGGTGTTGCCACGCTCCTCATTGACCGGCTGCTGCGTGATGCCGTCGAGGCGGATCTCGACCGGATCTTCGATGGTGACGACGTTGCGTTCCTTGGCGTCGATGGAGCGGAGGATGCTGTAGAGCGTCGACGACTTGCCGCTACCCGTCGGGCCGCAGACCAAGGATCATGCCTTCGTTTCTGCGGGTAAGCCGGTCGAGCGTCTCGAACTCGGTTTCACCCAGACCAAGATCCCACAGATACTGCGGTGCATTTGCCGTATCGAGCACGCGGACGACGAGCTTCTGGCCGTAGAGGCCGGGCGTGAAGGAGACGCGGTAGTCGACCCGCCGATCCGGCACTTTGCAGGCGAAGGAACCTTCCTGGACCTGCGAATTCCTGGCCATGTCGATGTCGCTGAGCACCTTAATCAGCGTCGCGAGCTTGAGCCCTGCCGCCTTGGTCAGCTTGGCCAGGTCGGTCATCGTGCCGTCGACGCGGACGCGCAGCACGTAGCCGTCACTGCCGGGTTCGAGGTGGACGTCGCTGGCACCGGTACGGAAACAGACGAGCAGCACAAGCCGGAGCAGGGTGACAGCCTCGCTCGGCGGGCCGTCGGCCTTGCTCTTCTTGTCTTCATCGCTGAGCAGCACGCGTTGGCCGCGAGAGTTGTGTAGCTGCAGATCGGTCGGCTTGACGTTGCGGTCGGGCAGTTCACCGGCGAGCTTGGCCAGATCCTTCAACCCGGTGCCGGCGACCATCTCCTTATGCCCGACGTTTTCGAGCTTTGCGTTCTTGTTTTCCTTCGACGCGTCAATGAGAAGCTTGGTGTTGCCGACGCTGACCGTGTCGCCGTTCTTGAGGCGTTTGCCCTTATCGTTGATCTTCTCGCCATTTACGAAGGTGCCGTTACGACTGCCCAGATCTCGCACGCCCAGTAGGCCGCGACGGAATTCGATCGCGGCGTGGAAGCGACTGACGTTGTGGTCCTTGAGGACAAGCACGTTGCCGACCTGGCGGCCGATGGTGACGCCGCTGTCGGGGATTGTCAGCGTCGCGGCTCTTCCTTGATCTTCGTAACTCAGGGTCGGCATGTACAGGCACTTTACAACGGCTCGTCGCCAATGCGTGATTCTACAAAAGGAGGGCGTTGCTGCTTGGCGACGCAGCCGGACTGTCGGTGGACATGAAGGTCCGTCTGGCTTCGCCTGAGCATGCCGACTTTGTCAGGCGGCTCGCTACAGTCGCCGCTCATGATCGACCTGAAGGCGCTGCGTGACAACCCCGACCGCTTCCGCGAAGGTGCACGCCTCAAGAATGCGGACGCGTCGGCCATCGATCGTGCCCTTGATGCAGACCGTCGTCGCATCGAGGCACAGCGCGAGCACGACGAGCTCAAGGCGACGCAGAACACAGCCGGTAAAGAGATCGGCAAGCTGCCACCGGCCGAAAAGGCCGCGGCCGTGGCGAAGCTGGGCGAGCTCAAAGCGGGCGTGAAAGCTGCCGATGAGCGGATGAAGACTGCCGCCGTTGAGCTGGCCGACGCCGCGTTGCTGATTCCGCTTCCGGCCGATGACGACGTGCCGCGGGGCAAGAGCGACGCCGAGAATGTAGTTGTCCGCACCCACGGTGAGCCGCGGACGTTTGACTTCGAGTTCAAGGACCACATCACGCTGTGCAAAGACCTGGGCCTCTGCGACTTCGAAGCAGGTGTCAAGCTTGCTGGTAGCCGCAGCTATGTGCTGACTGGCATGGGCACGGTCCTGCACAACGCGGTCTTGCGATATGCCCTCGACATGATGGTCGGCCACGGCTTTACGGCAGCGACGGTGCCCGTCCTTGTCCGCGAGGAGGCGCTCATCGGCACCGGCTTCTTCCCAGCCGGCCGTGAGCAGGTCTACAGCGTTGAGGTCGACAACCTGCACCTCGTCGGCACCGGCGAGGTCGGGTTGACGGGTTTGCACATGAACCAGACGCTTGACGCGTCGAAACTGCCGTTGAAGTACACGACCGTCAGCACCTGCTTCCGCCGCGAGGCCGGTACCTACGGCAAGGACACGGCAGGGCTGTACCGCGTCCACCAGTTCGACAAGTGCGAGCAGGTCGTCATCTGCCGCGCCGACGAGGCCGAGAGCCGCCAGTGGCACCAGACGATGCTCGGTTACAGCGAATCGCTGCTGCAGGCGCTCGGGCTGCCGTATCGCGTCATCGACGTTTGCACCGGCGACCTTGGTGTCAAAAACGCGGCGATGTACGACATCGAGACCTGGATGCCGTCACGCGACGGCTACGGCGAGACGCACTCGGCGAGCCGCCTCTACGACTACCAAGCCCGCCGGTTGAACCTGCGATACAGAGACGAGGACGGCACGACGAAGTTCTGCCACACGCTCAACAACACTGTCGTGGCCAACCCGCGGATCCTCATCCCGATTCTGGAGAATTGCCAGAACGCTGACGGCACGATCACCATCCCTGAGGTACTGCGGCCTCACTGCGGCGGCATCGAGACGATCGGCGGCTGACGCGGCACGCAATTTGCGAAGTGTTCCGGTATGTCTCAGAGCAGCGACCAGACGACTGATCATAACACGATCAAAAAGTGGGCCGAACAACGCGGCGGCAAGCCGGCCGCCGTCAGCGGGACCGGTAATAGCAAGAGCGACGACGGCGTCATCCGCCTGATGTTCCCCGACAGCGAGCACTCGGAGGACGACAACCTCGAGGAGATCAGCTGGGACGACTGGTTCGAGAAGTTTGAGGAGTCGAAGCTCGCCCTGATCTATCAAGAGAAGACAGCAGACGGCAAGGAGAGCAGCTTCAACAAGCTTGTCAGCCGCGACTGACGCTCCCTTTAGCTCCAACCGGTCGATACACTCTGTTGTGCCGGCACGGTCACGCAAATCCCAAAGGCTGGGCTGGCTCGTGGCCAGCCTGGCTTCTGTTGCTGTCCACGTGATCTTCTTCGGCTTTGCCGGCTGGTCAGACCGCGTCTCTATTGCCGCGACCGAACCTAGTGATGATGTGGCTGTCGTGACACTGCTGCAGCAACCACCGGTACGACCGCCGGATCTGCGGGTCGGCACTCCCGGCGAGGGCGATGCCTTCTTGCGCCGTGATGCCTTGCAGGATGTTCAAGCCCAGCTCGAAGGGCGGCCGCAACCGCAACTGCGTACAGAGGCAATCGCTTCACCGCCGCCCGCGCCACCGGCGTCGATGGCGGAGGCTCTATCAACACCCGACGTCTTGCCCGAAGGTGAGTCAGCCCGGCAGCTTGCAGACGCATTGTCACCGCCAAGTCCGGCTGTTCCGTCTGTCGACGAATCCGCACCGAGTTCGGATGATCGCGACTCGCCCGCTGTTTCAAAAGAGCCGATCGCGACGGTCGACTTCCGCACCGGTCGCACCATCTCCGGCGGCAAACTCGACTTCAAGCCGCACTTTGATCGCGCAAGCCTTGGTGCATTTGTCGATCTCGGATCCGGCTTTCATGGCTCACGCGTCACGCTCGACGTCACGATCGACGCCACCGGGACACCGACGTTGGTGACCGTCCGTGACAGCAGCGGAAGCAATGCAGTCGATCAATTCGTAACGCGCTCGCTGTTTCGCTGGTGGTTCAACCCTGAACAAGCAGAACCTGGTAAGCCATTTCCGTTCAGCGTCCGCGTGTGAAGGCGTAAGCTGGCATCTTGGAGCTCGTCTACCTCGACAACAACGCTACCACGAGGCTCGACCCGAAGGTTGTCGAGGCGATGCTGCCGTATCTGACGGAGCAATTCGGCAATCCCAGCAGCGTTCACCGACTGGGCCAGCACGCTCGTGCCGCAATTGATGAGGCACGCGAGCAGGTTGCAAACTTCGTCGGCTGTCGCGACCGCGAACTCACCTTCACCGGGAGCGGCACCGAGGCCAGCAACACCGCGATCCGCGGCCTCGTCAACAGCCGCAAACGACCGAAGGTCGTGACATCGGCTGTCGAACACGATGCAACCGCTGAGGTCGTATCGCAACTGTCCGCAGCTGGTGTCGAGTCGGTGCAGGTGCCTGTCGATAGTGCTGGACAACTCGACCTAGATTGCCTTCGCGAGGTCGTCGATGACTCGGTGGCGTGCGTCTCACTCATCTGGGGCAACAACGAGACGGGCGTCATTCTCGACGTTGCCACCGCGGCAGACATCTGTCGGCACGCTCGTGTGCCGCTGCATATCGACGCGACGCAGGCGGTCGGCAAGCTGCCTGTCGACCTGGCGGCAGTCGGCTGTGACGCTGCGACCTTGTCACCGCACAAGTTTCACGGCCCCAAGGGCGTCGGTCTGCTGTACCTGCGTCGCGGACTTCGAATCGAACCGCTCATCTTGGGCGGCCCGCAGGAACGCGACCGACGCGGCGGAACGGAGAACGTGGCGGGCATTGTCGGCACTGGCATCGCTGCCACACTCGCCGCCGAGCATCTTGAAGACATGCCACGTGTCCAGGCCATGCGGGACCGACTCGAGACGCGTCTGCTCGATGCCATTCCAGTTACCCGTATCAACGGCTGCCGAGCCCCGCGTTTGCCGAATACGACCAACGTCGCTTTCGAAGGCCTGCATGCGGAGGCGATCTTGCTGATGCTCAGCGAGCAAGGCATCTGTGCTAGCGCCGGCGCTGCATGCAGCAGCGGCTCTCTCGACCCGAGCCGAGTCCTGCTGGCTATGGGCATCGAGGACACTTGGGCGTTCGGCAGCATTCGCCTGAGTCTGTCGCGCCAGTCAACCGATGCCGAGATCGATAAGCTGTGCGACGCGCTGCCCCCGATTGTTGATCGACTTCGTCAGGTGTTGCCTACTGCTTTTTGAGCGGAGCACTAGGCGGTTCGCCATTGGAGTAGCTGCCGCATGAGCCAAAGGCATCCGCTTCGGTAACTGTCGCCGAAGAGCACAAGATGGTTGAGGTGGTGGTGTAGCTCGTAGACGCCCACTCGCTCCGGGCTCAAGCGGCCAGAGATGTTGTGCGTTGAGTTGAAGGCCTCGCCGAGTCTGCCCATCTAACGAAGAGTGCCGAGATCTGCTTCACGATCAGCCCGGTACGCAGCCGGATCGAAGTGGCGGGTTAACCGTTGACTCTCGCGATACAGCCAGGGCAGAGGTCGCCGTGTATCGGGCAAGGCTACGTGCTGCACCTGTCGACGAAGGTCGGCGTCGAGCAGGTGGTCGCCCCAGTCGCCGGCTCAACGGCAGCGTCGAGGTATGCCCACTCGTAGTTGATCTGCCTGACGGCCCTCGGACGTGTGCCCCCTTGGCCCACACCCGCGTCAACGTTTCCTTCTGGCCGAAGAGGACTTCGTCGAAGAAGAAGGCCTGCAGCCGGCAGTGGACACCGTTGAGGGTGTGACCAACGCCGCACTTGGCATCGAAATTGGCAGCGACGTCACATCCCCGCAGCGTGCTGACTCCATCGGCATCGGTCGGCCCGGCATCGGACGGAGCAGAAGCCGCACGGCAAGCCGTGTTTCGCACCTTCTCTACCGCGAGCGCGGGCGTTCACCAAGATGGACGTAGTATGTCCGAGCCGCACTTTAGCGGAAGAATTTTGCCGCTTACTTCTCAAGCGTTTTGAGGCGATCCGCTATCCGTGACTTAGGGTCGCTCGGGACACAGTGGCCGGCAAATACCTTCACGTTCCACTCAGTCACTGCGCCTGCCTCGTGATACGGCGAGGCAAGAGGTCCATCGGCTATCGCCCCGACACGACGGTGACCTGCTCCTCTTAAGGTTGCCCAGTCCGTTAGGAGCAAAGGATCATGGACTGGCATCGTTGAGAGTTGCCCAAGCTGCTGTGCGGACGACTGTGGTTGTACTCCAGCCGCCACAACGTCGTTAGCTCGCGGGCCTAGCGCCCGTCCTCGAACACCTCGGCGTCGAGTTGTACGTCCCTGAGCTTGCCGCTGAAGCTCTCCAGAACGGTCGTTCTAATAAGGGCTCGCCGACTCGCCGTACAGGCTACTACGGGCTCATCGAGAACGTCGACTACACTCTGGGGCGGATCCGCCAGCATCTCGAGACGCTGGGCATCACCGGCAGTACCTACCTCATCTACTTCTCCGACCACGGCGACCACCACAGCAGCCACGGGCCTTTCCGCAAGCTCACGCCGTACGCCGAGTCGATCGACGTGCCGTTCATCATCGGTGGGCCGTGTAACAACCATTCTCGCCTTCAGCGCATAGTCGACGCGCGGCCGACGCGAGGATAAGAACCGCTGGCCCGACGCAGCGTTGTGGCAATGCGTGGAGCCGACGGGGCACGGCCCGAGCGTGGATCGGCCTTGGCGTGGGAGCGTGCGGCGGCATTCGCTCACCCTGCACCGCCGGCAGCAGGTCACACATCTCCACCAAATCGTCGAACTGCCGGCCCGGCTCGATCTCCCAAGACGTCGGCGGCCGAACAGTCAGTTTAAACTTGGCAGAGTGCTCAAAAAAGGAGCGTTTGCCGAGCGTGCCGCAGTCGCCAAGTGCTTCGCCGTGATCCGACGTCGAGACGACCAGCGTGTCGGAGAGGTCGCCGCATGCCGCGACTTTCCCCAGCAGGCGGCCGATCAGCTGACGCATGTCGGCAATTATGCCATCGTAGGCGGCGCGGGCGTGTCGGATTTGCTGCGCCGTCAGCGGCCCAGGGATCCACGCCAGCCATTGGAAGTACTGTTCAAAAGGTTCCAGCTCTGTATCTACCCAATGCGGCACAATCGGCGCGAGCAATTTATCCGTGCTATACATCGACGCATTCGGCTCGTGGATGACGAGCGGCGGATGCGGGTCCAGCAGCGAGACCCACAGTGCGAAGGGCTTGCTCCGCTCACGTGTCTCAAGGAGATTGCAGGCTTTGTCGACGATCCAGTCGGTGGAATGCAGGTGTCGCGGGAACGGGCTATTTGTCGGCAGCACTTCGTTAAAGCCAACGCTTACAAGCGTGCCGGCGCGACCGATATGAGCGAGTTGTTGCCGCTTGCTCTCGCTGAGCCAGGTGACATGCTCAAACCGCCGCGGCAGTCGCGATCGGTGTGTTAGTACTTCTTTCCGACGAGTTTGGTCTGATACCCGGCGTCGGTCAACAGCGCGTCCAGGAAGTCGCCGCGATCGCGTTCAACTCGACAGGTCTCCGCGTACGACGCCATGCCGTTCTCATGCGCTCGGCGGCCGGTGATAAGCGTCGTTCTTGCCGGAATGCAGACCGGGCAATCGGAGTAGGCGTTTTTGAATCGCGTGCCTATCCAAGCGAGCTGATCAAGATGCGGCGTGACGACTGGATGGCCGGCGCAGCCGAGCGTGTCAGCCCGGTGCTGGTCCGACGTGATGAGCAAAAGGTTCGGGCGGTCCATGGGCGGCTTCTCTCGACGTTGAGGACGAAGCAGTTCACACGTACTGCAGCACCGGCGACTTCAACATCGCCTCGGCGTCGAGTGTTTCGCCTCCGCGCACCTCGAAAGTGTGGGATTCTCCCGGCAAAAGCGTGACGCACGCATCATCGGCCGACGCCTGAGCATTGAGCCGCTCGGGGAAGAGGCAAAGATCGCGAACGAGCGTCTTTGCGATGACGATTACTAAAGAGCCGTCCATCGAGACGCTGACTTGCGGCCGGTGTTCCGCCACATTGCGATCGGGTGAGAACCACCAGAACGACCGCTCGCCGCCGTCGGGCTCGGCAACGATGAACGCGTCACTGCGGCGGTTCGATGTCCAATTTTCAGGGACATCGACAAAATCCGCGGCTCGCGACCCAATGGTGAAGTTATTGGACGTCTCGGCAAGCGTCTCGCCGCCGAAGGTCATGTGCCGCAGGCGGACGCTGCCCGCCCATGTCTCGGCGTGGTCGTTGTGCAGGTAAGCCCGCAGCAGCCCTGCATCATCGCCCCAACCGGTGACCTGGGTGACCTGTTTCGGCATCACGTTGCATACCCGCGGCAAGAAGGCGCGGCGGACCGCGAACCACGCCGGCTTGAGCCGGCCGATGCCGTTCGTGTCGAGGTCGACGAGCGACCACGAGCTGCCGGGCCAGCAGTCATTGAGTTGCCAGATGAGGGCGCCGTTGTTGTAAGGGAAAAGCGACCGGAACCAGCCGAGGCTGACGGTCATAGCTCTTGCCTGGGCGACCTGCGTGAGGTACAGCCATTCGTCGAAATCGTCGGGCACGACGAAGTCGTCGCTGACGCGCGTTGTGCTCTTGTCTTGGCCGTCGCCGACCTTCTTGTCGTAGCCGTTCTTGTTGTGCGACCGCATCGTTGGGCTGTACCAGCGACGCTGATCCTCCGGGATCGACTGCTCGATGGCCGGCCACGTCGGTTGACCGTGGAAGCCAAACTCGCTGCAGAAACGTGGCGAGTGGCCCACGTAGCCGAGGTAGTGGCCCGGGCCGTGCCAGACGTTCCAGATGTGTCGATTACCGTACTCGTTAGCGTTGGGGTGGACGCCGCTGTTCTCAAATTGCTCGCGTGTGCCGCCGTTGCTCGGACTGCCGGGCCAGTAGGGCGTCGCCGGCGCCAATTCCTCGACGACGTTCGGCAGCACCTCGAAGTAGTACTTAAGTCCCCAGCCGCGGTCGCCGACGGCCTCGGGCCACCGCTTGCCGTCGTAACTCCAGTCGTGGTAGCCCCACAGATTTTCGTTGTTGCCGTTGAAGAGCACGAGCGACGCGTGCCGCGTGAGACGCGAGACATTGTCCCGCGCCTCGGCATCGACCTCCTCGACCACCTCGACCACCTCGCTGTACGTCGCGCAGGCGAACGTGAAGTCCTGCCACACCATCAGGCCAATCTCGTCGCAGATGTCGTAGAAGTCGTGCGACTCGTAGAGCCCGCCGCCCCACACGCGGATCATGTTCATGTTCGCGTCCGCCGCCTGCTGCAGCCGCGTGCGATAGCGCTTCGAATCGACGCGGGCCGGGTAGATGTCGTCGGGGATCCAGTTTGAGCCCTTGCAGTAGACCTCGCTGCCGTTGATGCGCAGGAACATGCCGCTGCCCTTCGCCACGCCGTCGACCGGCCACGAGTCGCTGTCGCCATCATCGGGCGTGGCGAGTTCGACTGTCCGCAGCCCGACGCGATGCGTCTTGCTGTCGATCGCCTTCCCACCGTCGATGAGCTCGACGACGAGTTCGTAGAGCGGTTGCTCGCCATGTCCCCGTGGCCACCACAGCTGCGGCGACTCGATGGTGATCTTGCCGCCCTTGACCTCGAACATCTTGCCGTCCGGCGACATCAGCTTTGCGACAGCGTCGCCGCGGCCTTCGACGTCGGCGTGCAGCTCCACGACCGCTCGCTCGCTTGTCGCCTCAACGACCACCGGCCGCACGTCGCCGAGTCGTCCCGCATCCCAAGCCTCAAGCCGAACGTCTCGCCAGATGCCGCTCGTCGGCGTGGCCGGGCCCCAATCCCAGCCGCAGTCGCAGCTCATGCGACGGACGGCATTATGCGGCTGGCTCGGTCTCGACGGCCCGCCCGAGCGCGGCATCTCGCCCTGACGTTCGTCGGCCTCCCTCATCTGCGGCAGAGGGGCGTTCAGCTGCACCTCGATCGTGTTCTCGCCCACCCGCATCGCCGCCTTGGTGTCGAAGCGGTAACGGCGGTGGGCGTTCCTGCTCTCGCCGATGATCGTGCCGTTGACGAGCACGGTCGCGAACGTGTCGAGCCCGTCGAAGCAAAGCTCCACATGCTCACGCCCGAGCGTCTCGGTATCGACGCTGAGCGTCGTGGTGTACGTCCAGTCGGCCCGGCCGGTCCATAGTGCGTCGTACTCGTTCATCGCCAACACGGGGTCGGCAATCACGCCCTCGCGCAGCAGGTCAAGGTGAATCTGACCCGGCACCGTCGCCACGAGGTCTCGGCCGAGCAGGTCAGCCGGCGGCTCGGACGTGTCGCCTGTGATGCCGCGGTCGCGCGGGTGAACGTTCGTCAGACGAACGTGCCATTGCTGTGCTTTAAGGGACTGCTGAACGTTCATCGACATGGGACGCAACATAGACGCTCACTCGCCAGCTAGTCCCAACGCAGTTCGTCACGCATGAGCCCGTACACGAATCCGGGCCCGTCGCCGACGATAAGGTCGAGCTCACCGTCGCCGTTGAGATCGGCCGGCTCGACGTTGAGCGCGTGCGTCTCCACCCGAATGACGCCGCCGTCCTTCCACGTAATGCGGCGTGGCTTGTCGAAGACGGGCTCGCTGTTGGTGCCGATGTTCTTGAGCCAGAAGACAGTGCTGCTCTTAATGCGGTCGTTAAGGGCGATCAGCGTCGGGTCCTGCTCGCTGACGGGCACGGTCTTGGCGGGCGTGTTGTACATGATGTCCCACACGCCATCGCCGTCCCAATCCGGCACGCTGATTTGAAGGCGGCCGCTCATGCCTGCGTGGCTGGTGACGACGAGCGGCTCGCCGTCGTTAAAGGTCAGCGGAACGATCTCGCTGATCTCGGTCGAGCCGACGCTTTCAGGGATGCCGAGCTTGAGCTCGCTGTCGAGGGCGACGTAGAGCAGCACCGGCCGATTATCGCCGGCCAGCTTGTGCACACCGGGCAGGGCAGTCATGCGGCTGCGCCAGCCAACGCCGAGCTTGCTGCCGTTGTGCGTAAAAACCTCGCTGCGGACGCTGAAGATGTCGCCGTCCACGCGGTCGTGCAGGCGGAGCGTGCTGGTGTTTTCGTTGCCGATAAGCTCGAGATCGCCGTCTTGATCCCAGTCGAAAAGTTCCGGCTGCGAGTAGCTCCAGCCGGCCTCGTGCGGGCCCTGGAGATTGGGCGTGCCCTTGAAAACAAGCGGTTCGCCGGCCGAGTTGGTGAAGGTGGTTGTGCCACCAAAAGTCGTGGGATCTTCGGTGCCCTTCCAGAAGACGTAGTAGCCGGTGCCGTCGCCGGTGACGAGGTCGTCGATGCCGTCGCCGTCCCAGTCGCCGGTGGCGGGAACTGTGAGCGTGTCGGCCGCGACGACGCCGCCGACCTGCTCAATGCCGCCGAGGGCTTTGAACTCGCCGATCGTGTCGCCGCTCACGACGGCCAGTCGGCCGTGGGCCCCGGTGCCGGCCAGCACGTCGACCTTGCCGTCTGAGTTAATGTCCATGACGCCGCGGATCATCGTCAGGAACAGGTCGTTCATCGACTCGCCCTCGGCCAGCAGCTCGCTGGAGCGGCCGATGCGAAGCTCGCCGTCATCGCTCGGCAGGATCGGCATGGCCAGTGGCCGCTCATCGCCTGCGAGTGCGATCAGGTGCTTGCCCTTCTTGCCGTCGACGCCGACCGCGTCGATGGCCGTGATCGTGTTGCGGTGCGACCACGTTCGCCATTGAGCGATGTAATCGTCATAGCCGAGGTATATCGGTTTACGCTCGCCGAAGACGAGATTGCCGTCGGCATCGCGGCTGCCCTTCATCCACGAGTACTCGCTGGTCCGCTTGTTGCCAAGCCACTGGCCGCCGATGTCGTAGCCGCGCATGCCGTCGGTGTTGGCCGTGTCGAGGTGCTGGCCGAGCTGGTCCCGCTCGTGCAGAACCCACGGTGCCTCGCCGCGAGGCCAATAGCTCCATTTTTCAGAACCGTCGACCATTTGTGCCATCAGCACGTCCGCGACGCCGTCGCCGTCCGCGTCGGCAATCGTCTTGTACGTCCCGCCCTTGAGGCCAAGCTCGCGCAGAACTTCCTTTGCGTCACCGGCAATGGCAGAGCGGGGCTTATCGTGCACTCTCAGGTTCCCATCGGCATCGATGTTGGCTATGTGTTCCAAGTTTTTCACCGCGATCAGCTCGTGGCCGTCGCCGTTTGCGACAGCAAAATAGCTGTTCATCGGCAAATTGTGCTCGAACGACGGCTGGCCGTACAATGGCAACGACTCCTTCGGTGCCGGCGTCGCGGACGCCTTTACTTCGTCGGTGGCAGGCTGATACAAAAACGTGTTGCTAGCCAGCCACGGGTGCCCACTTTGAATCAGGATGTCGGGTGCATCGCCGTCAGGCCGCGGCAGCAACGAGACATTGGCCCACTGGATCGGCAGCGCGTGCGTGCCGCTATCTGCGACCTTCAGGTGCCGAAGCGGCCGATACGTGTGGATGAACGCCTGCGGCTCGGGTGCATCGTCGGACATAACGCTCTTGGCCGACGTGGCCATGCGGAAATCCTGGAAAGTGACCTGGAGCGTCTCTTGGTTGCCGGTCTGGAAATTGACCATGCTGGCGGTGCCGCTGTAGTCATACTCGTCGGTGACCATTGGCTCCGGCAGCTCGCCAGGCACCTGGCCGCCCTCGTAGGCCCAGCCTTCGAGCTTGTCAGGCTCGTCGGCCGAGGTGACAAGGCGGGCTATCAAAGTGTACTTCTGGCCGGCCTTGGTGCCGCCTCCAAACTCTTTGGGCTCGACAAAGCCGAAGTAAAAGTTGTCGGGCGAGTTGATGCCGAAACGAAGGGGGCGGTTCTGCACGTCCTTATCGCCGTTAAACAGCGAGACAATCGAGTAATCGGACCGCCCGCCGATGCCGTCGCGGGTGACGTCGTAGCGGAACCAGTACTCGCCCGGCTGGCGGAAATCGATCGTGGTCAACAGGCCGCGGCGGGCCCAGCCGGCACCGATGAGTGCGTTGGCATCAACGTCTACAGCGATCCCCTCGTTCGACTTCATCGGGCCTGCCCAACCGGCCCGACGGTCGTCAAGCTCGCCGTCGAAGTTCGAAACTGCCAGCACGTCGGCCGACGCCGCGGCGGCGGCGAGGCCGAGACATGCGCCGGCGGCGGCGAGGCGAAGGCGGGTGAGGCGGTTCAGATCGGTCTTCATGGGGCTCCTCCAAATCAGGCGGCAAAGCGGACGGAAAAGTCTCCGGCCGCGAGACGCGTCTAGTATACCAGTAGCGACCCTTTTCGCAATAGTTGCAACGGCCCGGCGACAGGAAAAGCATTGCTGAGCCGAAAATTGTTTGACAGCGGCTGGAATACTAGTAGTCTACAAGCCGCAGTGACGCCCAAAACCCGCCAAATCTATGCCGACATCCGCGGCCGACTTGCCAACGGCAACCTCAAGGTTGGGGAGCGGGTGAGCGAGCAGTCGCTCGCCGCAGAACTCAATGTCAGCCGCACGCCTGTTCGAGAAGCAATTAAACGCCTCCAGGCCGACGGCTACTTCGATCAGGTTCACCGTTACGGCACCGTCGTCCGGGCCCCAACCATGCAGGAGATCGTCGAGGTTTACGACCTCCGCGAGGCGATCGAGACCCACGTTATCGCACACGCGACGACAGAACAGTTAGCCGCCATCGATGACGAATTGGCCGCATCCTGCGAGGGACTTGAAGACATTGCCGTCGAGTTCGGCGGCCGGCCGGCCTCGGCGGACCAGCCCGACCTCGTGCAGCGGCTCTTTGATCTCGACGGCCGCTTCCACGACGCCATCGTCGGCACGAGCGACAACGGCCGCTTCGAGCAGATCCTCGGCCACACGCGTCTTTTCCAGCAAATCCACAGCGTCCGCCGGCACTCGATCATCACGTTTGAAATTGTGATGGGCATCCATCGCGACCACTCGGACGTCCTGACCCAACTCCGTGGCGGCGACATGAGCGCCGCCGCCGACGCCATGCGTCGCCACATCCGCAGCGGCAAGAACGGAGCCGTCGACTGGCTCCGGCTGCAGGAGCGAATGAAGTACGCCACCACCACCACTCAGAACGCTTCATCGCGTAGGTAGCAGTTCCGCTACGTCACACCAACCGCTTCCAGGAGGAAACAAAATGAACACGATCACACACTTCACCATCGCTGCCGCGGCCGCCACCGTCGCGACCACCGCCGCCACCGCCGCGACCTACTTCGAGGAAGTCTCCGCTGACAACCCCGTGTCGTGGTACCGCTTCGAGGGCAACCTCAACGACAGCGGCAGCGGCAACAACGATGCGACCAACAACGGCATCCTTTTCAGCACGGGCACCGGCCCCATTGGTAGCTTCACCACCAACGGCGGCGACTCGCTCGGTCAGTTCGGCATTGACAGCGCAGCCGCCTTCGGCGACTTGGGCGACCGTAATGCTACCAGCTCGCTGCTTCGAGACATTACAGGAGCCTCGGCCGTAACCGTTGAGCTATGGATTGACTTCGACTCCATCACCAACGCCGGAAACGTCCTGTTTGTCCCTGATCAGAACAATTCTGCTCAAATCGCAGTCCGAGCGCTCGCAAATGGATCCATATTTTTCGGCGGACGGTCAGCAAACGGCGAAAGCTTTCAGAACCTAGGTGCGAGCACTACCGGCGGTCTGCAGCACGTCGTCGGCGTTTACGACTACGCAGATAGCGAAATTCGCATCTACGCGAACGGCACCCTGCTTGCTGATGGGACCCGTCTTGCTGCGTCGTCAACGCTCAATCCGCTGTACGACACAGCGGCTCGCGCCATCAGCATCGGTCGCGCCGCCGATGCGGTCACGACGAACCAGTTCGCCGGCAACATTGATGAGCTAGCGATCTACGACTACGAGTTGGACCTTGACGATATCCAGGCCCACTACGCAGCGGCCGTGCCCGAGCCGACGTCGGCTTTGGCGATCATCGGTGGCGTGGGCCTGCTGGGCCTGCGTCGTCGTGGCCGCTGAACCCCAAAAGGCGCGGCCACTTGCCGCGACACCCGCGTCCGATCGATTAGCGTTGGTCGGACTCCTTCCTTCCTGTTCGTTTTTGCCTGAGGAGGCCTCATGAGCCGCACCCGTCTGCACGCAACTCGTGGCTTTACACTTGTCGAGTTGCTCGTTGTCATCGGCATCATCGCGCTTCTAATTGCGATCCTGCTGCCGACGCTGAGCAGTGCCCGCAAGTCGGCGAGCAATGTGGTGTGTCTGAGCAACCTGCGACAGGTCGGCTTAGCCGCGACGCAGTACGAGGCCGACGAAGGGCGGTTGCCGCAACACTTTGCCGAGACGTTATGGGAGGACCAGCTTGCCGCGGGCCAAGCCCCGACGTTCGCCTGGCCGGACATGATTATGAGCAACGGCCGCGATCTTCGCGACCAGTGGTACAAGTACATGGCCGAGCCGGAGAACATCTCGTGCCCGCTCCTCGAGGACATCGACATGTCTTACGAGTTCATCCCGAAGTGGCAGCCGGGCGATCCAAGCCGGCGCATCTACGTTGACTACAGCATCTACGCCGGTTTCTACAGCAATGCTCCGGCCGAGGGCGGCCCATTTTATCCGGAAGATCCGTCCGCGCAGCTCTGGACGAAGACGACTCAGCGTTGGGAGGTCGACGGCCGTCAGTTTAACGTGCTTGCCGGCGACCGCTTTTACCGACGCGGCGCGACGTTCGGGGATAGGTTCGCCAGCCACCCGGGCAAGCTCGGCAGCATCGGCGTGCGGACCAACACCAGTCCCGAGACGGACTTCAACCGTTCGCTCGGCATCGTCTCTTACGATGCTGAAAACGACGCTTGGACGAAGGCTGCCGCCAACTTCGTCTTCACCGACGGCAGCGCCCGCAGCTACGCCGGAACGGACAAAGAGATGACCGGTCTGGGCCTGCCGATCGATTGGACCGCAAGCGGGACGTCGGCGCGGTGGGGTGCCCCGTACTCTAAGTAGCTGCGTGTGACCCTGGCGGCAGTGCTGCCGCCCGCGCCACCCGCCGCAGGGTATCAATTGAGTCCGTTCCGTCGCCCGCCGTTCCCGCCGACCTTTTGCCCGGATTGCCTCACATCCCGCTCGCCGAGCTTCGCTGGGGTGACGGCGCGGCGATCTTCGTCTACTTCGTTCTGACGGCGATGTTCGCCGTCTGGTACGGCGGGCGCAATAACGATACCGAGGGCTACCTCCTTGGCGGGCGCAACATGCGCGGCTGGGCGGTCGGCCTCTCGCTCGTCGGCACGTCGATCAGTTCTATCTCGTTCCTGGCCCTGCCGGCCGCGGCGTACTCACTGGACTGGCGGCCGATCGTGCCAAATTACGCCGTTGCGCTCGGCTTTACCGTCGCCGTACTCGTCTTCGTGCCGCTCTTTCGGGCACTGCCGTACATGACAACGTACGAGTTCCTCGAGCACCGGCTCGGTCGCTTCAGCAGGCTTTACTGCGCGCTGACCTTCATGTTCGCGCAGCTCATCCGCCTCAGCGCGGTGCTGTACTTGGCGAGCATCGCCGTCAGCGTGCTGCTCGGGGTCCGCATCGAAACCGTCATCATCTTCGGCGGCGTTGTCGGCGGTATCTTCCTGCTGGCGATCTTCGTCAAACGCGTCGGCCCGACCGCGTTGCTCGTGGCACTGCCGTTCTCGCTGTTGCCCAAAGTCTGGTACCTGCTCGGCAGCAACGGGCTCATTCCGGAGTCGCTGCACATTCCGCTGCACGCCTACTGGATCGGCGTCGTCTCGAACGTGACGCTGATGGTGCTGGCCTTTGCCCTCAGCTTCATCTGGCCGCGTCGCAATGGTGACGTCCCGCCGGCCGGCGGCTCTGTGGTTGTACCGCTCACTTTGCAAGCATGAATCACGACCGCCCGTTTTCTGGCATCGTTCCGCCCGTCGTCACGCCGCTGACAACCAGCGCCGCCTTCGACGCCGACGCCTTTGCAAAGGTCGTCGAGCACCTCGTTACCGCCGGTGTTGACGGCCTATTCGTCCTCGGCACGACCGGCGAAGGACCGGCCGTTTCTCCCGCGATTCGGCGAGATGTCGTCACGCGTGCCGTTGAGCTGGCGGCGGGGCGGGTGCCGGTGCTGGTCGGCGTAACTGACTCGTCACTCGCCGCCGTCGTCGACTTGTGCGACTACGCGGGCGAAGCCGGCGCGGCGGCCGTCGTCGTCGCGCCACCGCCGTACTACCCGGTTGCTGGGCCGGAGCTCGTGAGCTACTTCCACGCCGTCGCCGATCGCGTGAAGCTGCCGACGGTGGTCTACAACATTCCCTCGCGAACGCAGGCGATCGGGCTCGACGTGGTCAACGAGTTGATGGGCGTGCCAAGCTTCATCGGGTTCAAGGATAGCGGCGGCGACATGATTTACCTGCACAAAGTCATCGCCTCCCGCGACGCGACGCGGCCCGACTGGTCCGTCATGGTCGGTCCCGAAGAGTTGCTCGCCGAAGCCGTGCTTATGGGTGCCGACGGCGGTGTTGCCGGGGGAGCGAATTTGTTCCCGGGGCTCTACGTTGCGCTGTATCAAGCTGCCATTGCGGGCGACTTGCCGCGTGTTCGCAAGTTGCACGGCGTCGTGATTCAACTAGTAACGACGCTCTACGCCAGCGGGCGATTCGGCTCGTCGTTCATGAAGTCGCTCAAAGCCGCCATGCACGCCGCCGGGCTCTGTGGCCAAACTCCCGCCGAGCCGTATCAGGCGTTCCTTCCCGAAGATCTCGCTCGCGTCGCCGACGGCTACGCCGGTGCCAAGCGACACGTCGAGGCAGCTTTCGCGTGATCGGGCCGCCGAACATCCTCTGGATCGTGACCGACCAGCAGCGGTTCGACTCGCTCGGCTGCTACGGCTCGACCACGGTGCCGACGCCGAATCTTGACCGCCTCGCCGCCGGCGGGACGCGCTTCGACAAATGCTACTGCACGAACCCGATCTGCACGCCGTCGCGGGCGTCGATGCTGACGGGCCACCATGTCGCTCGCCACGGCGTCCGCGACCTCGACGGCACCCTCGCCGACAAGCATGTCTTACTGCCCGAGCACCTGCGCCGCCTCGGTTACCACACCGGCCTCGTCGGTAAGCTGCACGTCCAGAGCGGCCACATCGAGAGCAAGCGTCGCCACCCCAACGATGGATTCGACGTCTACGACTTCTACTACGGCGGCGGGGCGATGATGGACTCGCCGCTGAACGCCTACGCGCCGTGGCTCGAGGCTCGTCAGCCTCGTGTCTTCCAGCGGCTCCGCGAGCGAGGAAAGGCGGCGGGCGTGATGCCGGCCGACGTGCACATGACGACGTGGGCGGCGGAGCGGACGCTCGACTTCATCGATCATCGCCCGCAAGATCGGCCGTTCTTCTGCATGATGAGCGTGTTCGACCCGCACAACCCGTACGACGATCACCCGCCGGAGTACGAGGAGCGATTGGACAAGATGCCTGTGATGATTCCGCCAGATCGTGATGTACCGGAGGCCATTCTGCGCGAGCGGCACGATAATTACTTCGCCGACTTCGACACGCTCTCGCCCCAGGATCTGCTCGCGATCCAACGCGGCTACTTCGCGTCAATCGCCCTTATCGATGAGCAAGTCGGCCGCGTCCTCGACCACCTCGACGCGCTTGACCTAGCGGACAGCACGCTCGTCGTCTTCACAAGCGACCACGGCGACATGCTCGGCGATCACGGCCTGCTCGTCAAAGGCGCAGTGCCTTATGAGGCGAACATCCACGTCCCGCTCCTCGTCCGCTGGCCCGGCCACGTCGACAGCGGCACCGTGAGTGACGACGTCGTACAGCTCAACGACCTCGCGGCGATATCGCTGCAAGCAGCCGGCGGCGACATCTCTCTCATGCCCGACGCGATAGACTCACTACGTAGTCGGCGTGAAGTGGCCACCTGCGTTTACCACAACAGCGGCCTCGCGAAAGGCCATGTGCCGTTCGACCCGCCGATCCAGATGGCCGTTGCAACCGACGGCCGTTGGAAGCTCTGCCGTTACGGAGACGGGCAAGAACTTCTGTTCGATCTGGCGACAGACCCGACCGAGGGAACGACACGCGATCCGGCAACCTGCTCTACTTATACGAAGCTCGCGGCGAGCATCGCGCCGCTCATACAGAGCTAGCCGTTCGTCAGTACCAGAACCCATTCGTCCTCCTTCTAAGCCGGACGCGTGCGAATCGGGTCGTTGGTGCAGAAGCGCATGCTACCGCGACGAGATGGCGCGATGTCATGTCGGGCAACCATGGTCCCGGTCGCTTTAGCAGGCCGCTGCAGAAGGCTCGCGGGATCGGCTTCTCGGCGATGCTTCGACGTTCATGCGTGGACGCAATGGCGCGGGTCAGTCAAGCCGCCGGAACCGCCGAGGCCACCGCGGCGTTGAAGCTGATCGACGAACCTCCTCGCCGTGGTGTGAAGGTGGTCCTTCCCGGCCTCTGCAAGGGGTACGACAGCGGGGCATTCATGATCAAGCTGGAGCAGCATGGCGTGACGCCACACATCGCGATAGATTTCAAGGTCTTAGATAGGCTAAGCGTCGGCGGGCACGGCCGATGCAGCAAGGCCAACCGCCTCAAGATTGGGGCCCGCCACCGGATGCATCAACGGCTACGTGACGCGGCGTTCATAGCCGGCCAGCGTGCCCGCAAGAAGATCGAGAAAGGCTTCGGCTGGCATGAAGTGTCAGCTCGGTTTCCGTGGTGGAAGGTGGACTGAGCACTCTTGGAAGCCGCGTCATGCAACGGGATGACGGCGGGTACGTCCTGAGTCTCCTCTATGATGTGGCTGCTCGCCGAGCCGCAGTGGGTCAAGCTACGACTCTTGCATTTTACGCCAGCGATTCGGTCGTGCCGATTGCAGTCCCGCAAATTCGTGTCCGGCTTTCAGATGTCGATGACGCACGATAGGTGATGGGGCCGGATCGGAAACCAACGCAGTGACGAGTTCTCAATGCTGCAGAACGACGCAGTAGAGGGAGGTCGTAACGTTTTTCTGGAACAGCGTCGAATGCGATCTGTAGACCGTATCGAAAGAACTCGTGACCCTCTCCTGCCGATCGGTTGCAACTCTGACTTCGTCATTGCCGATGGCGGTAACATGTCGGTCAAGACCGGGACCGGCTCGTCGTCCACATGCACCCGCCCCTGCTAAACGGCATCACGTACTGCGTCGGTGGCGAGGCCATCTTCAAGGAGCACTTCGGCGACCATGTGCCCTGGATGCCGTACGTCGATCCCGTCATTGCGGTGCAGCCCAGCCCGCTGCTCGACGCCCTGACGACAGGTCCGTTGACGCCAAACCACATCGTCTTCTACCGCAGCGTGCCAACTGCGGATGCGTCGGGCGAGATCCGCGTGATGGATCAGTTTCAGCTGTTGTTTTTCGAGCAGTGGGAGGTCGCGTCGTACCGCCGTAAGGTGAACACTAATCGCTAAACCCACTGGAGCATTACTTGCCGAACTACATCAAGCCGACCGTCACCACCCCCTCGCGAGTTGCCTACAAGACGGCGTTGCTCATTGCCAATGGCGACCTGCGTTCGAGCGCCAACGTCACGTGCTGGCCGGCACAACAAGAGCTTGAAGCCGATGCCATTGAAGCCTTCCAGTCGCTGGGCTGGAAGCTGCAGCGTGTTCATGGCGAGGCAGATTCACCCGACGGCAAGCACGGCTTCATCGATAGCCAGAAGCGGGGTAACGATGTTTTCGCCGACGTCGATCCCGATGCGCCGCTCGTCGTCGCCGAGGCTGTTTGGCAGTACAGCCACCACGTTTTGCCGGGCCTGCTGAAGCACCGTGGGCCAATCCTGCTGCTGGCGAACTGGTCGGGCCAGTGGCCGGGACTCGTCGGCGCCCTCAACCTCCGAGGGAGCTTGACAAAGGCGGGTCGCGACTACTCGCTGCTTTGGGCTAAGTCGTTCGAGGAAGCGAGCTTCCGCACCAAGCTCAAGACGTGGCTTGATGCCGGCAGCGTCAGCCATGACGAGTCGCACGTCTCGCCGCTGAGCCAACTTCCGAAGGCGGAGCAGGAGCTGGGCCAAGCTATCGCCAAGGACCTTCAGGCCAAGCCAGCCATCATGGGCGTCTTCGACGAGGGCTGCATGGGCATGTTCAACGCGATCATACCTGACCACCTGCTCAATACGACGGGCGTCTTCAAGGAGCGGCTCAGTCAGAGCGCACTCTACGCTGACATGAAGGAAGTCAGTGATGCCGACGCAAGAGAGGTCTTTGACTGGTACAAGTCCAGCGGCATCCAGTTCCAGTTCGGCACCGATGAGGCGACCGAGCTGACCGAAAACCAGGTCCTCCAGCAGTGCAAGATGTACATCGCAGCCTGCCGCATCAGCGACACCTTCGGCTGCGACACCATCGGCATCCAGTACCAGCAGGGTCTCAAGGACCTCGCTCCCGCCAGCGACCTCGTCGAAGGCACCCTCAACTGCACCGAGCGCCCGCCTGTCAGGAACAAGAACGGCCAGGTCATCGCCGAGGGTCAGCCGATCCCGCACTTCAATGAAGTCGATGAGTGTGCCGGCCTCGACGGACTGCTGACGCACCGCGTCTGGACCGCCATGGGCATGCAGAGTGACAACACGCTCCACGACCTGAGATGGGGCGATTTCGACCAAAGCGGCACTACCGACGAGTACGTCTGGGTCTTCGAGATCAGCGGTAGCGTCCCGCCGAGCCACTTCGCCGATGGCTGGAAGGGCGCCAGCAGCGAGCGTCAGCCGCCGATGTACTTCAAGCTCGGCGGCGGGACGATCAAGGGCATCTCCAAGGCCGGCGAGTGCGTCTGGTCACGCATCTATGTGGCGGGCGACGCATTGCACATGGACATCGGTCGGAGCAAGGCGATCGATCTGCCGCTGAAAGAGACGCAGCGTCGCTGGGACAGCACCACGCCGCAGTGGCCGATCATGCACGGTGTCACCTACGGCGTCACGCGCGACCAGATGATGGCCAAGCACCAGGCGAACCACATCCAGCTCGTCTACGCCACCAATGCTGACGCCGCCGACCGGGCCTTGGCTGCCAAGGCCGCGGTGGCGAAGGCACTGGGTATTCACGTCAATCTTTGCGGCACCAGCAAGGAGGGTACGCCGCTGGCGGAACATTTGGCGAATCTGCGATAGGGGACTTCGCCTTTATCAACGGCTTCGCGCTTGCCCTTGCATCAAGCCGAGACCCCGGCACCGCAAGGGCGACCTCAAGGCTCAGAAGCAGTGGGTCCAAATGCCGCATCTTGTTCGTGGGTCATGTTTCGGCTCCCGCGTGCTCCGGGGCAGGTCTGTTTCAGGACGAGCTGCGGGCGGACCAGCAGGGGACACTGACGAATATCCGGTGCGAGCGGGGTCGCGGCCGACGGCGGTAAAGCAGACCAAGTGCGGAGGGTGCCACCTCTTCGCGGCGACGTGCCCAGGGACCCAAATCACCAGCACCTTGCTCGCGCCGACGGTCAACACGCACGACATGAGCCGCCACCTGACGTTCATCGCCGAGGAGGCGCGCGAAAAGGCGGGGCAAGACGTGCACGTGGTGCTGGTGCTCGACGTGGCGGGTTTGCTAAACATATCCGGATGATCGCCCCGAAATTTAACGAATCGTACTAATGCCCGTGCTGTTTTGCAGCAGTGACGCCGAATGATCTGCCCATGGTCATCACCCTCTACGTTCCTACGGAGACAGTGCGGCACATCAGCTCAGGTCGCAATCGAGTTGCCGCCGTCGTTCGGGAGTCGGTCCTCGTCGGGCTTTACCGCGAGGGCACTAGTTCAGACAGTGAGTTTCGACGCGCGCTGAAAATTGACAGGTTCGAGCTCGACGAGATCCTGCCCGCGCACGGCGTGATGCTCGAGATGACCGCGGACGAGGTTCTTTCGGCAGCCGCTCGCCCCTCGGCGGCCCGCTCTACCGGGCCTGTGAAGCAGTTCGCACCAGATCACATGCAAAGTGCTCGTCCTCCGCTCAAGGGTAAGAGAAGTTAATCGTGGTTGTCGAAGCATTGCCGCTGCACTACCTCGTGCTGATCCGTCACGATCGCTGGGTGCTTGAGCGTCTTTACGGGGAAGTTCTTGTACCGCGTCAGGTGCTGGACGAGCTGTCTGCACCGACAGCTCCGATGACTATTCGGACTCGGGTCGGCGGGCCGCCACCTTGGCTTCGCGTAGTCGAGCGGGACGATCCTTCACCAAGCCTCGGCCTCGACCTTGGCAAGACGGCACCGACCTGTCTGGCCCGCGATAGGCACGCCGCGCTCGCTGATCGATGAGCGGGACGGGCGACGCGTCGCCGCCGATCAGTTCCGACTGAGCATCATCGGGACGTTGCGCGTACTCGTCAACGCGTCATCGGACGGGTTGATCCGCCTCCCGGGTGCGTTCGCTCTTCTGCAGACGACGGACTGTTACGCTTGCAAGCCCCTCTACGAGCAGCTTCTCGTCGCCTGTCAATCGCGAGCAGACGAACGATAACTTACTGATCGAGGTGCATAGTTGGTATCAGCGGTATCGTGACTGGCGAAATTGGGTGACTTAAGGTGATTAGTAGGCATCACCCTTGATCTCCTGCCCGTAACCGCGCGGCACATCCACGCTAGGTGCGATCCTGTTGCCGCCATCTTGTGGGAGCCAATACTCGAGGGGCTTTACCGCAAAATGGGCTCATCGGGGTCGCAGCGTTGTCCAGGCTCACCTGTGTCTCGATGTTGAGAAAGATGAGATTTTAGTAGCAAGAACACCTGCGGCGGAAGCGACGCGAAGGTCGTCAATACCTCGAGCGTCAGTTTCGGCAGCGACTTCTTCGGCCCGGGCACAAGCCCGCGGCTAAACCGACGACGCCGAGGACATGGCGCAGCTTAAGCTCCTGGTCGACATCGGCGGGGGCAGCGCGAGCACCTCGGCCCGCTACCGGCTGCCGGGGGGGGAGTGACGCTGTGCATGGCCTCGTTCACCTGCCGCCGCTCGCTGCGTTGCGCTTCGGCGACGCCGCCGCGATCTTCGTCTACTCCGCGCTCCCCGCCGCCTTCGCCGTCTGGTACGGGCGTCGCAACAGGGATTTCGAGGGCTACTTCCTCGGCGGACACGACATGCCCGGCTGGGCGGTCGGGCTGTCGCTCGTGGGCACGTCGATCAGCTCGATCTCGTTCCTCGTGCTACCCGCCGCCGCGTTCACGCTCGACTGGCGGCTGATCGTGCCCAACTACACGGTCGCGATCGCGCTGACCGTCGCCGTGATCGTCTTCGTGCCGCTGTTCCGGGCGCTGCCGTACACGACGGCATATGAGGTCGTCATCTAGACGGACGTCGTGCAGACCCTCGTGCTCTGGCTCGGCGCGATCGTCACGCTCGGCTTCGTCGCCGCCGAAATGCCCGACGGCTGGCTCGGCGGACTCGGGCGCGCGTGGGACGCGGGCAAGCTCAGCCACGGCGATTTCGACTAAGACGTGGGCCGCCGCCCATTATAATTGCTGCTGCTCGTCGGCATCTTCGACAACGTCGCCAACAACGCCAGCAACCAGACCGTCGTCCAACGCTTAATCGCCGCGAGCAGCACGCGCGAGGCCCGCAAGGCAGTCTGGATCGCGCTCGCGGCGAGTATGCCGACGTGGATCTTCTTCTACCTCGTCGAGACGAACCTGTGGGCGCTCTACACCGCGCTGCCCGACCCGTCCCTGGCGACGATGACGCTGGAGGAGGTCGTGCCGTACTTCATCTTGAACTACCTACCCGTCGGCGTCACCGGCCTGATGATCGCAGCCGTCATGGCCGCGGCAATACGCTCGCTCGACTCGAGCATCAACGCCGTCTCCACCACCGCGACCACCGACGTCGTCCGCCGCGAGGTATCGCGTCTCCGGGCGCGGCGTGGTAGTGGCAGAGCTTCCAACGGCCGTCGGTCGCGACAGTGAGGTGAATCGGCGGGTCTCGCACGAAATGCCCGGACGCGAGTCCGCTATTGCGGTGGGCATTGATCGCGACGTCTCGTCCGCCCACCTCGCCTCGAATCGCGGGCGTCGGGTCAATCGCGTCCGGCAGATCCGCCTCGACCCCCGCCGCGGCGAGCAGCATCGCGGTGATGTCATTGAGCTGGACCGGACCCGCGAGTTGACGTCCTGCGGCCAGCCTGCCGGTCAAGCGGCGCTCGTCGAGCAGCTTGAGGATGAGGCCGACCGTGTCATCGACGTAGGCGACCTTGTCGAGGTAGCCGACCCGCATCCGCTGCACCTCCTCGGTCGAGAGAACATCAAAGCTGGCGAAGTCGTCGTCATCGCCGTGTCGGCAGATACCCTCTGGCCAAGTCTCGCGCTGCGCCGGCAAGAGCGGCGGCAGAGCACCAGCATCGACGCGGGCGTCGTACTCCGGCGGGTGATCGTCATACGGGTTGTGCGGGTCGAACAAGCTCACCATCAAGAGGAACGGCCGCCGATCTTGATCGTCAAGAAACGGCGCCGCCGTACAAGAGGTCGTACACGTCGAAGCCGTCGTTCGGGTGCCGCTCGCGGGACTCGATGCCGCCGGACTGCGCGTGTAGCTTGCCGACAAGTCCGGTGCGGTAGCCGGCCTCTTGCAGCCACCGGGGGAACATGACGTGCTTCGCGTCGAGCGTCGACGACCGGTGCGTCACCCCGTATTGCGGGAGGTCGTGGCCCGTTATGATCGACGCGCGGCTCGGCGTGCAGATCGGGTTGTTGCAGATTTGTGGTCGAGCACCACGCCGCTAGCCGCCAGCGGGTCGAGGTTCGGCGTCGCGATGGCCGAGTTCCCGTAGCAGCCGAGCGAATCCGCGCGTTGATGGTCCGTCATCAACAGCAGGATGTTTGGCGGGCGGCTCAAGTTTGCTCCTCGCAAACACTGACGTCGGTGCATCGGTTTATCGCACCTCCAGGGAGGGAACGTTGCTGATCGGCGAGATGCTGTGTCGCGCCGAGGCCGCTGCCGTCGTGCATCGAGTAGAGCAGCTTGTGACGGCCGTCGTGGTACATGTGTCGGCTGCCGAGCAGGTCGCAGCGGTCACGGTCGAGCCGCCAGTTTGCCACGTATTCCGCCTGCCCGTAATTGTTGGTGCGTCGGCCCTTGATGAGCGTCGTCCGCGCCGGGATGCACACGGGGCAGTCGCTCTACGCCCGTCGAAGCGCACGCCCTCCCGAGCCAGCTGGTCGAGGTGCGGCGTGCGGACGAGCCCGTGGTCCCCGCAGCCCATCGCGTCAGCACGGTGCTGGTCACTCGTGATAAGGAGGAGGCTGGGCCGCTTCGGCATGCCCATCATTCCCAGCTCAGCTCATCGCGCATCAGCCCGTAGAGGAAGCCCGGCCCGTCGCGCTTAATCTGGTCAAGCTCGCCGTCGCCATCGAGATTGGCGGGCTCAACGTTGCACGAGTGTGTCTCGCTGCGGATGATCTCGCCGTCCTTCCAAAGGATGCGCCGGGGCCGCTCGAAGACGGGGCGAGTGTCCGTCTCCACGTTCCGACACCAGAAGGCGGCCGACGTCTTCAGCGTGTCGCCGAGGAGCCGCTGGTTCTCATCCTGCTCGCGGACGACAACGGTGTTGGCCGCAGAGTTGTAGACGATGTCCCACGTGCCGTCGCTGTCCCAGTCGCGGGCGGCGATCTGCTTTCGGCCACTCATGCCGGCGCGGGCGGAGACGCCCATCGGCTCGCCATCCTCGAAGGCGAGCGGGCGAATCTCGCTGATCTCCGTCGACCCCAACGTCGTCGGCACGCCGAGCGTTAGCACGCTGTCGGGCCCAATGTACAGGAGCACCGGCCGATCATCTACGGCAAGTCCGTAGTCACCGGGGAGGGCAATCATTCGGCTGCGCCACCCGACGGCGAGCTTGCGCCCCGTGGGTGAACACGCTCAAGGTGAGCGTCCTCGCGTCGTCGCCGGCGCGGTCGTGCAGGCACAGCGTCGCAGTGTTGTCGTTGCCGAGGATTTCGAGTTCGCCGTCGCCGTTCCAGTCGCCGACGGCGGGCACCGTGAGCATGTCCGCCGCGACGACGCCGCCGACCGTCTCCAGCCCGCCAAGCACTTCGAACTGCCCGATCGTGTCGCCGCTGATCGCGACGGGCCGGCCGTTGCTGCCGGTGTCGGTAAGGATTCTGGGCGTCCCGTCCCCGTTGAGGTCGTAGACGCCGCGGACGATCGTGAGCAGCAGGTTGGTCATCGGCTGGTCCGAACCGAGCAGCTCTGCCGCCGCGCCGACGACAAGTGCCCCGTCATCCCTCACGCCCCTCACAGGCAGCGCGAGCGGCCGGGTGTAGCCGGCGAACAGAGCGACGTGCGCCCGCTTGCGTCCATCGACGCCGACCGCCTCGACGACGACGGGCGACAGGCGGATGCTCCAGGTCCGCCACTACACGATGAAGCCGTCATCGCCGAAATAGCCCGGCTTTCGCTCCCCGAGCGTCAGTTGCCCTTGAGCGTTGCGGGAGCCAAGCATCCAGGTGAGCGAGTGGGTCAGCATTCCGCCGAGCCAGTTGCCGGCGATGTCGTAACCGCGCCAGCCCTCGCTGACGGGCAGGTCGGCGTGCGGCCCGACGTTGTCGCGGTCCTCCTGCGTCCAAGGCAGTTCGCCGTTCGGCCAGTAAAACTTCTTCTCGTCGCCCTTGATCATCTGGCCGAGCAACGCGTTGGGAATGTCATGTCAGTCGACGTCGCCGATGAACTTGACGGTGCCGCCGAACCACTCGAGATCCTTTCGCGTCGCCTCACCGTCGCTGGCGATCAGATCGCAGAGCGTCGCCAGCACCGTAATCGAACCGTCGCTGGACTGATCGCCGACGGCCTGAAGGTGGTCGAGTCGAACGATGTCGTAGCCGCCGTCGCTTCGTGCAACGGCCTGCAGATTCGCGTTCGGCAGCGGCGACTCGTGCGTCGGGGGCCACAAAGCGGGAGCCGCGGGTTCGGCTCCGGCTCGGCGGCCGCGCCCGTGCTGGCGGCCTGGTACAGAAACGTGTTGTCGGGCAACCACGGGTGCCGGCTCGACAGCAGCACGTCGGGCGGGCCGTCCACCGTGGGCAACAGCGAGACGTACGACCAATAGATCGGCAGCGCATTCGAGCCGTGGTCGGCGACGCGCAGATGGCGAAGCGGGCGATAGTTGTGCTCGAACGCCTGCGGCTCGGGCTCGTCCTCCGACAGCACCGCCTCGGCCGTCGTGCCGACTCCAAGGGTTGTGAACGTCACCTTCAGCGTCTCGTGGTTCCCGGTGCCGAAGTGGATTTCCGTTGCCGAGCCGCCGTAGTCCCGCTCGGCCGTCATATTCGGCTTGAGGAGGACGGCCGGCACCGCGTCGGAGGAAAAGCCCCAGCCCTCGAGACAATTGACGCCGTCGGCGGCGGTGACGAGCCGCGCGATGACGGTGTAGTCGTTGTTGACGCCGAGCGACGGCCCGAACAGAACGTGCTCGACAAGGCCGAATTCGAACTGGTCCTCCGAGTTGATGCCAAGGTGCATCGGGCGTTTCTTCACCTCCGCGTCGTTGTTGTAGAGCTCAGGGAGGCGTAGTCGGAAGTGCCGCCGACGCCTTCACGGGCAACCGTGTAGCGGACGAACCACTACCTGTCGGTGGCGAAGTCGATGGGCCGCAGAAGCGGGCGTCGCGCCCAGCCGGCGCCGACGAGGGCCGCCTTCTCCTGATCGATCGTCATCCCCTTGCTCGACTTCCAAGCCCCGCCCATCCCGCGTCGGCGTCGGCAAGCTCGCGCGCGAAGTTCGACACGGCGGTCACCTCCGCGAACGCCGCGTGGGGCGACGTGGTCACAGCGACGAGGCCAGCCGCGGCCGTGAGTGCAACAAAGTCAGGGCAACGCTTGTGCTTCATCAAAGCTCCCCCTGGCGAGAGCCGTCACATCCCCAGTCGACGGGAGAACGAATTGCCTGGAATACCAGACGTTGTGCGGCCGTATAACTATTTGTCGCTATCCCTTATCCATCCGGAGTCGCCGCGTCCTGCGACACCGCCCAACCGTTCGGCGGCAGCGGGACCGGCCCTTTCAGCAGCGGGTCGTCCGTCTCCCGCATAAACCGATCCAAATGTCGACGCATTCCATTGAGGGCGTCGGCATAGTCGACGCTGCCGACGAGGTTGTTCGCCTCAGATGGATCGTACAGCAAGTCGTACAACGCCTCGCGAGGCAGTTGCCGAGTCGCGTAGTCGTGGCGGAGGTACATCGACTTGCTCGGCGACTCGTCGATGTTCGGCAGAATCGGCGACACGTAATCGTCGAACCGGCGAATGTACTTCCATCGCGCCGTCCGTGCGGACCGCAACGGCTCGTAAGCCGCGTGGTAGTTCACCTCGCCGAACGTGACGTCGTGGAGTGCATCGACCTCGCCTCTGACAAGAGGCAAAAGTGACTTCCCGTCCAGATCTGCTGGGATGGCCGCACCGGCGAGTTCGCAGAGGGTCGGGTAGAGGTCGAGCTGCGTCACGGCGGCGTCGATCACGTTGCCGCCGCGAAACGCCCCGGCCGCTGGACCGCGGATGATGAGCATGACGCCCGTGCCGTGATCGACCAGCTGGCACTTCATGCCCGGGAATGCGATCCCGTGATCGGTGGTCGCGATGACGAGCGTGTCGTCGGCGAGGCCTGCCCGGTCGATGGCCTCGAGCACCCGACCCATGCACAGATCGACGCTCTGCATGCTCGCCGCGTACTCAGCGAAGTCGCGACGCGTCGTCGGGGTGTCAGGAAGCGGCGACGGCGGGCGGACGTATCGCGCGTCGAGCGATGGTCCGAGCGACGGGAAGCTCTGCTCCTCGCGATGGGCGACGGAGGCGCGATGTGGCGCGAAGTAGCCGACGCTTAGGAAGAACGGTTGGTTGTGCGGCTCGTGTAGGAAGTCGATCGCCGCAGCCGTCGCGGGTTCGAAAGCCGCATCCTCGGTGAGAATGCGTCCGTAGCCGATCGACTTCACGGTGGCGGCCGGCGGCTTGGCGATGTGCTGCATGCCGGCGAGAGCGCTGGTATAGCCGACGCCGTGAAGGGCGTGGATGATGTGGTGTCCGTAATCGTTGAGCGCATGGCCACGATGGGCGAGGCCCGTCATGCCGTTGCGGTGCGCGTGTCGTCCGGTCAGGAGACAGGCGCGGCTTGGTGAACACGTCGGCGATGTCGTGAACGCCTGTCGGAAAAGGACTCCCTGCTCGGCCAGGCGCTGCAGCGCGGGCGTCGGCACGGCATAGCCGTATGGCTGCACGTGTCGGCCAGCGTCGTGGCAATGGAGCAGGACGATGTTCGGTGACTTCGACAAAACAGGAGGGCAGGCGATATAGTATACCAGCCATGGCCTTCCTTTCGATACGCATTGTTCTTAGCGCCGTCATTGCCGTCCAGTCACTCACGGCGGCGATCGTCTACGCCGGCGAGCTGCGGCTGGGCGCGCCGTTCAGCAACCACATGGTGGTGCAGGAGGGGCGACCGCTTCCGGTCTGGGGCTGGGATCAACCCGGGACATCAGTCGAAGTCTCGCTTGACGGTCATTCGGCGAAAGCGACGGCGGACACAGACGGGCGATGGGAAGTCGAGCTCGCGACACCCGCCAACGAGGGGCCGCACATGATCGTCGTTGTGGGCAGCGAACGAATGGAGATTGAGGACGTTCTCGTCGGCGATGTCTGGTGGTGCTCGGGACAGTCGAACATGGCCTTCGAGGTCAGCCGAAGCGAGGAGGGTGCGGCGGCGATGCGGGCGGCGGAGAACGGCCGTATCCGCCTGTTGCAGATGCCGCGCATCAGCGCCGACGAGCCCAGGGACGACGCGGAGGTGACCTGGCAGGTTGCGGGTCCAAAGACGATCGGATCATTTTCCGCGGTGGCGTATTACTTCGGGGAAAAGGTGAGCGAAGAAACGGGTCGGCCGATCGGTCTCGTCAACGCATCGTGGGGCGGTTCACCCATCCGGGCGTGGCTTCCAGAGAAGGCGATCAAGGCGAGCCCCTTCGCCCGTGATGTCGTCGCAGAGGCGGAACGTGAGGCAGCGAGCTACGAGACTCGAATGGCCGCGTGGGAGGCAGGCGGGAAGAAGGGCAAACGCCCTTCCCTCAACGGCGGTGGGCCGCAGCACCGGCTGTACAAGCTGTACAACGGCATGATGCATCCGATCGAGCGGCTGCCGGTGCGGGGTGTCCTGTGGTATCAGGGCGAGGCCGACACCGGCCGACCAGAGGTCTACTCGGACTTGTTCCCGCGACTCGTCGCGACCTGGCGGAGGCACTTTGCCGACGGCGGGATGCTGCCGGTGTATTTCGTGCAGCTGCCCAACTTCGAGAACAATCAACGGGAGAAGTGGGCGAAGTTTCGCGAGGCGCAGCGGCGCCTCGCCGCGACGCCAGACGATGGCATTGAGATGGTCGTCGCGATTGACGTGGGCGACCCCGGCGACATCCACCCGACGAACAAACGCGTCATCGGCGACCGACTGGCGCGACTGGCGCTTCGCGAGACGTACGGCCGCGAAGACCTGCCACAGGAGCCGAGACCGACCGCCGCCTCCTGGAAGGCGGATGAGCAGGCGGTCGACATTGCATTCGACGAGGGCGTCGGCGACGGCCTGAGACTTCGCGACGGCAAGTCGCCGATCGGCTTCGAGCTCGTCGGCAGCGACGGCAAGGCGACGGCGGTCGACGCCGAGCTCGCCGGACCTTCGACGGTGAGGTTGGCTTGGCAGGACGAACGGCCGTGGTCGGTCCGCTACGCCTACGCCGCCGACCCCGACACGAACCTCGAAAGCAGCGCCGGCGACCCGGTGACGCCCTTCGAGTTGGCCATTGTCGAGTGAACTCGTAACTCCGACGACGAAGGACTCGCCTCCAACGGCCACTGCAACATCACGGCTTCGCGGACGCCTCAACATCGTGAAGCTGCTGACTATTAGTCAAAATGCAGCCGGACGAAGTTGCAGAGTCGGTCGCGGCGCTGCCCCCGCTTCGCAGGCCGCGTCGGCTACCTGGAGGTGGAAGGACGGGGAACGATCGCGCGGCCTAATCCCGTGGCCGAGCCCTGGCAATACAAACCGGGAAGAGGAGGCTTCATTGCGATTGACGAAAACTGACTTTCAATACCTCGCGGTCGTTCTCACCAAGCTTCTCTTGGACGGGGTGCGGTCGTGATGTCAACCTTGACCGATCGCTGGCTCGATGTCCTCGCCCTGGCGGCCTTCTTGGGCTACGTCGGGTGGATCTCGCTGCGCGGGCTCAAGCACAACGAGACGACGGAGCGTTACTTCCTTGGCGGGCGTGAGTTTCCCGGCTGGGCGGTCGCCCTGTCGATGATCGGCACGTCGCTCAGCAGCATCACGTTCCTCGCCCTCCCAGCGGCGGCGTACGCGCTCGACTACCGGATGATCGCGCCCAACCTCATGCTCCCGATCGTCGCCGTCGCAGCGGCGATATGGCTCGTTCCGATGTACCGACGCGACGTGAAGGTGTCGGCCTTCGAATACCTCGAGCGACGCTTCAACCCCGCGATCCGCCTCTACGCGGCGAGCACGTTCCTCGTCATCCACCTCATCCGCATCGCGACGGTGCTCTATCTCGTGAGCCTGCCGCTCGCGTATTTGTCCGGCATCCCGGTCCTTTGGGTCGTCGTCTTCGGCGGGCTCTTCGTCGCGCTCTACACGACGCTTGGCGGCCTGGAGGCGGTCATCTGGACCGACGTGCTGCAGACCTTCGTCCTCCTTGGCGGCGGCCTGCTCTGCCTCGGCATCATCATCTACGACCTGCCCGGCGGCCTCGGCGAGATCGTGCGGATCGGCGTCGCCAACGACAAGTTCAGCCTCGGGCCGACCGAGTTCAACCTGTCGGAGCGGACGATGTGGACGATGTTCCTCCTCGGGCTCGTCAACTTCGCCAGCGACTATGTCAGCAACCAAACGATCGTGCAGCGCTACCTTGCCGCCCGCACCGAGCGCGAGGCGAAGCAGGCGACGCTGACGTGCGCCTTTCTGAGCGTGCCGATGTGGCTGCTCTTCTTCTTCGTGGGCACGGCCCTCTATGCCTACTACCAGGCCTTTCCAAACCCCGAGCTGGCCAACCTGTCCAGCGACGAGATCGTGCCGTTCTTCATCCTCGACGCGGTGCCGCAGGGATTGACGGGCATCATCATCGCCGGCTGCATCGCCGCGGCGATGTCGACGCTCGACAGCTCGATCAACGGCATCAGCACGATCGCGACGACCGACATCGTCCAGCGCCACCTGCTGCCCGGCGCCGACGATGCCAAGCTTCTCCGCATCGCCAAGCTCATCGCCGGAGCCGCCGGGATGATGATGATCGTCGGTGGCGTCGTGCTGCACTTCGTCCCGCGCGAGAGCATGGCCAACCTCGGCTTCATCGCCGGCTCGCTGTTCGGCGGCTGCCTGCTCGGGCTCTTCCTGCTCGGACTGCTCGCACCCTGGGCCGACGGACGATCGGTGACGATTTCGCTCGGCGTCGTCATCCTGCTGAACATCTACTTCATCCTGCTGACACTCAACTTGCTTCCTGACTGGGCGAGAACCGACCTCCACGCGTTCTGGGTCCGCTTGTTGCTCAACATTGTGCTCGTGATCGTGACGGCGATGGTCGCGGCCTTGCTCGGCCGCAAGCGACCGCAGCGCGAGTTGTCACCGGAGCTCGGCTAGCGCCGCGTCGAGCGGCGTGCCGAACTTGTCGTCGCCGCAGATTTAAACGTCGAGGCCCACCGCCGCCGCCATTGCCGCCTTGGCAGCAAGCGCGGTCGGCTGACTCGGCGTCGTCGACGTAGACGACCTGCACGTAGTTTGCATGGTGCTTGGCCGTCATCTGGTCCCGGCTCACGCCCTTGACCGTCCCGCCGCCGAGCCTGAAGTACATCGGCGGCTGCCGCTCGCCCGACGCGCCTCGCCAGCCGCCCTCGAAGTGGCTCGGCGGCACGCTGCCGCTGATCTCGAAGACCCAGACGTAGGCGGCTGTCGTGCCGCTCTCGTCCGGGTCGCCCCAGCGCAGGTCGTGGAGCGTGTTGTCGGGATGCATTCCCATCGCCGACCAGACGCGTTGCGTGACAAGGCCGTCGAGACCCGCGCACTCGTCGACCTCACTCCTTAAAGTGCGTGATCGGCTCGCCGTCGCGGATGGTCGACCCGTCGGCCCGCTTCAGCGGCGGGCGGATCGAGCAGTTGAGCGTGCCCTCGCCGAGGTCGCTCGCCAGGGCGAGGTCCTTGAGGCCCTGCTGGTACTGGATGCCGATCTCATCGCACCCGAACAGATCGGCGAGGCGCACGGCGGCGATGTACATGCGGCACTGGTCCAGCACCTGCCCTCGCGTCAACTCCGTCGCCTCGTCGTCGCCGAACCTGAAGTCGATGCCGCTCTGTTCGTACCAGTCAAAGACTGGCTTTTGCCTCGTCGCTCGTCACCTCCCGCATGGCGACGTAGAGGGTCGACTGGCTCAGCCGCTCCTTGAGGACGTTCGTCGGGTGGAGCAGATCGTCGGGCACGATTGCGTTGAACATGCCCATGCACCCCTAATCAAACACGCCGAGGATGGCGGGCCGGTCGCGCAGCTCGGCGGCGAGGGCCTCGCCCAGCTCGCGCTCGGCGGCGGGCAGGTCGCCCAGGGCCCGCACGTGCGAGAGGTCGTGCTCGATCTTGCCCGCGTCGAGCCACGCTTTGAGCTTCTCGCGGAAGGCATCATCCTCGAACGACTCGGCCCACAGGAGCGAGTAGGGCTGGCCAGCACTGGGTGTTGGCCGCGGGACGTAGGTCGCCGCTGGCGACGAGCAGGGCGGTCTTAAGCGGGAGGCGAGCGGGCGGAGTCGCAGAGGGCAGGCGGTAGCTGGGCATGGTGATGCTTGAGGTGGTTGTCGATCGGTCTTAAGTGCCATTTCGGACACGTGTGGTGGCGGAGGCACCGTCGCACCAGTCATCAGCCGCTCGCCGGAGGACGGGGCGTGATGTTTGCAACATCCCGACTGCGGGTAGTCAATGTTCCCGCAAAATCTTCGAAGCGGCCGGCAAATCGTGCCCCCGAATGTTGCAGTCGGCCGGCGACGATGCGGTTGTATCTGTCAGGAATCGTAGTAGCCTTTAAGCCCGCAGATCTGGATGGCGATGCGGTCAGCCCGCAGCCATTCGTTATGCATCTCAATACCCGTCGTCCGTCATCAGGAGGAACCCAATGCTCAACCGCCCCATCCGCCGCGCCGCGGCAGCCGCCGTCGCCACCGCCGCTCTCGCCGCAAGCACCTCGTCCGCCGCGATACTGCTGAGCGAGTCTTTCGATTACGCCCCCGGTGCCCTAGCCGGCAACAACGGCGGCACTGGGTTCAGCAGCGCATGGTCAACGGAGGTCGGTAGTGCGGTCACCGGTGGCAGCTCGAGCGTCGTCGCTGGCAGCATCGCGTTCAGCGATTACGCGACGTCGGGCAACAAGCTTGTGATGGACATGGGAACCGTCTCCGGGTTCACGTCGATCACGAGCTCACGAGAGAGCGCAGCAGCCGCCTCGACCGGCGATCTTTTCACGAGCTTCCTCTACCAAGCCGGCTCATTCTCTTCGAACAGCAGTCGGACGGCAGAGTTGCGGTTTGAAGACCCGAGCATCAAGTTCGGCAGTGCCGCCAAGGGCTCGGGCACAGCTACCGCCGAAGTTCGCTACGACGGTGTCGATGGCGACGTAGCCGGCCGCGAGCGCTTCGGCAACCTGCAGAACGGCTCGGCGTTCCTCATCATCACGAAGTACAGCAATCTGGGCGTCGACGGTGCCAGTGCTCGACTGTGGGCGCTCAACGCGACCGGCTACGACGCGATCAGCGACGGTGGGATCACCGAGGCGGAGCTCGACACGGCGGCCTTCGCCATTTCGGTCGATTCACAAAGCGCGACGACCAGCAACGTCCTGACGAGCGGCGACCTCTTCCGGATTGGTTTGTACTCGAGTCAGACACCGTTTTCGGCAAGTTTCGATGAGTTCCGGGCCGGCACGTCGCTGGCCGACGTGACGGCTGTGCCGGAGCCGGCGTCCGCGGTGGCGGTGGTTGGCCTCGCGGGTCTGCTGCTGGGTCGGCGTCGCGCCTCGGCGTGATTGACGCCGGCGTCTCGACCCCCTCCACACCGGCGGCCCGCGGCTCACGCTCGGGTCGCCGTTTTGCCGTCCACTGCTCGATCTATTCACGCGCCGCCCATGAAGTACGTTCACCTCGTCGTCGCCACCACTCTGCTCGCGACCGCCTCCGCTCCGGCGCAGACCCCGGAGACTTCGCTGACCTTCGGCGTCAGCTTCGACCACGGCCTCAACGCCGACACCGCCGCCGGCAACGGGATGGCCGTCGCCCACCCGCGTGTCCAAGTCATCGACGAAGAGGGCCGCGGCGGCGTGATCAAGCTCGAGCCGTATCAGTGGCTTTGCTACGACATCGAGGGCAACCTCGAGCTCGACGAAGGGACGATCCACCTCCGCGTCCGCCCGGACATCGACCCCGCCGCCTGGAAGAAGGGCGGCGGCATGGGTGAGGGCCTCCAGCACCTCGTCACCGCCAACGTGCGGACGCGCAACGAACTGCGCGTCTACTTCGATTTCCGCGGCGAGAAGGGCGAGCCCCCGACGCTCAACTTCGGCTTCAAGAACCCCGAGCTGTCGGGCAACGTGGAGATCGCCGACGTGTCGGGCTGGAAGGCCGGGGAGTGGCACGATGTGAGCGTCTCGTGGCAAAAGCCCAACAAGGTCAGCGGCAGAGTCGATGGTGGCGAATGGGTCGAGAAGCGGACCGGCGCTTGGCCGCAACTGCCGGAGGCTGACCTGTACGACCTCTATGTCGGCGGCAACGCGGTGCTCGTCGATGGATCGCCAACCGGCAGCTTTCGCACGTTCCAAGGGGCGATCGACGATCTGACTGTGTACGACGCGTGGCAGGCGGAGCCGGTGAGCGCGATCTCGGTCGATCCGGAGCTGACGCTTGACCTGCCGACGCCGGAATGGTCGCAGGCATTGCCCGCGCGGGTGGTGGTGGGGCTGTCGGAGGCCGAGGGCGACTGGGCGACGCGGCCTGTTGAAGCGACGGTCACGCCGGCGCACGGCTGGTCGGAACTCGACGCCGCCGGGCGACGACGGGCGGTCGACGCGCTGCGCGTCGTTGCGTACGACGCGAGTACCGGAAAGCCTCGCGACGGGCTCGTGCCCTTCAGCGTCAGCGACGAGGCCTACTGGGCCGATACGTTCAACGTTCGCTTCAATCATGAGGGCGAGCTGCCGGCGCTGTACGCGGTCTACTACGACGTCGACCCGTCCGACGACGTCGAGACGGAGCCGGCGACGGTGCCGATGGTCGGCGTGGGCGAGCGGCTGCTGATCGGGGACAAGGAGACGGTCGACGTGCTCGGCCTGGGACTGCGCGGCGTGTTCGACGTCGGCGACCTCGACGGCGACGGCGACCTCGACGTCTGGTACGCCAGCGGCTACCAGAACGTGAACTCCCGCGACATGCTCAACGGGCACTTCTTCCTGGAGAACCTCGGCAACCAGGGCACGGCCGCGCCGGTGCTCGCGGCACCGCAGCTCATCTTCAATGGCACGCTGCCGACGGGCGTGATCCGCTCGAACATGACGCCGCAGCTCATCGACATCAACGGCGACGACAAGCTCGACCTCTTCTACTACTCCGTTAAGCACACGTTCTGGATCGAGTGGAGCCTGCAAAAGGGGCGTCCGACGATCGAACGGTTGCACGACGTGCGGATCAAGACCGACGCCAAGAACGAGCGCGGCCGCCTCATCGACTGGGACGGCGACGGCAAGCTCGACCTGCTCCGCGGCAAGACGATCATGTTCGCCCAGCCCGAGCAGGGCGGCGAAATGTTCTTCACCGACGAGCACAGCCAGGACCTTGAGATCGGGTCCGTCGCCGACGCCGATTGGAAGTCGAGCCCGCTCGGCCTGACCCCCGTTGACTTCGACGGCGACGGGCGGATGGAGCTCATCGCCGGGAATTGGGTCACCAAGCTCTACCTCCACGAGCCGACAGGCGATGGCCTGTACGACTACGGGCCCGGCAAGCTCCTGACGACCCACGACGACCACGAACTTCAGATGCCGGGCGTCTTTCCCGTGCCGATCCCGGCCGACTGGGACGGCGACGGCGACCTCGACCTGCTGTGGAGCACCGAGGCCGGCAGCCTCGGCTACTTCGAGAACATCGCCGGCCCCAAGGCGAAGCCGAAGTTGCTGCAAAATCGCTTCGTCCTCTGCCATCGCCCGATGATCGACGGCGGCGCGCTGTCGATCCCGTGGCCCGTCGACTGGGACGACGACGGCGACCTCGACCTCGTGCTTGGCTCGTCCAACGAGTACATCTACTACCACGAGAACCTCGGCGACGAGAAGCAGGCGGTATGGGGACCGCGTGAGGAACTCGTCGGCTCGGGCCAGCGGATTGAGTATCGCGCCGGTCTCGACGGCTCGCTCCTCGGGCCGCAGGAGGCGGACTGGGGCTACATCAATCCGCTCGTCGTCGATTTCGATGGCGACGGGCTCAAGGACCTGATCTACTCCGGCGTTCGCGGCGATCACTGGTACTACCGCAACATCGGCAGGCCCGGCCGACCGCAACTCGACGGCGGGCGCTTGATCCGCGTCGAGTGGGGCGAGGGCGGACGCAAGACGCCGGAGTGGCTGCGATTTGAACCGCAGGGCGACGAGCTGCTCACCGCGCACCGTTCACGCCCGGCCGTTCTCGATTGGAACGGTGACGGCGTCAACGACTACGTGACGCTCGACCACGAGAGCCGCTGGGCGGTCTATCTCGGCAAGCGTGTCGACAACGGCGAGGTGATCCTGTCGCCGGGGCAGCACTTGTTCGAGCCGATTGGCGAGTTCTCGCAGGGCTTGGTCTGGAACCGCCGCGACGTCGACGCCGACGACTGGCGCCCGCACTACGCCGGCCGGACCGTCACGCAGCTCATCGACTGGGACGAGGACGGCGACCGCGACCTGATCCTCGACAACATCAACGCCCGCTTCTACGAGAACACGGGCACCGACGCGAAGCCGAAGTTCGAGGACCGCGGTGACCTCGCAAAGGCACGCCTAGCCATGCACAACTCGGGTCCCACCGCCGCCGACATGAACGGCGACGGTCACCTCGACCTTGTGGTCGGGACCGAGTCGGGCTTGATTCACTACTTCAGCCGCGCCTTTCTCGAGGGCGGATCGCCGCGCGCGATCGTCCTTTCCGACGAAACCCGAACCGGCAACTGACCATGACGCTCGCCGAACCCACGCAAGCCGCCGCACGCTCGACCGACGCGCTCCCGCAGGGAACGTGGCCGGTGATGCTCACCCCGTTCACCCAGAGCGGCGACGTCGATCATGACGGGCTGGCGGCGCTGGTCGAGTGGTACCTCGAAGGCGGCGCGGCCGGCCTTTTCGCGTTGTGCCTGTCGAGCGAATCTTTCGAGCTCAAGCCGGCCGAAAAGGCGGCCGTGCTGGCGACGGTGGTGCGTTGCAACGACGACCGCGTGCCGATCGTTGCCGGCACCCTCGGCGGCCCCAGCTCTCAAGATGCACGGGCGTTTCGCGATCACGTCAACGCAATTCTTGACGCCGGCGTGGTGTCCGTCGTCCTGAGCACGTCCGAGATCTGCGTTGAGGGCGTGGACGAGGAGGCCTTCATCGAGCAGTTGGAGCGCACCTTCGAACTCGTGCCCAACGCGAACTTCGGCCTCTACGAATGCCCGAAGCCTTACAAGCGCCTGATCGGCCCCGAGGCGGAGCGATGGGCGGGGGCATCGGGTCGCGTGTCGTTCGTGAAGGACACGTGCTGCGACCGCGACATGATCCTGCGGCGTCGCGACGCGTGGGGCGGCACGCCAGTGCAGCACTTCGACGCCTTCGCGCCCAACCTCCTTTTCTCAATGCAGAATGGTGCCGACGGCTACAGCGGCATCGGGAGCAACCTGTTCACGCCGCTGACGTCGTGGCTTTGCGATCATTTTGCCGCGCAGCCCGAACTCGCGGATCGCGTGCAGGCGTTCCTGACGAAGACAAAGGCGGACGTGAACCACCGCTACCCGACCGCCGCGAAGGCGTACCTGCGCGACCATGCTGGCCTGCCGATCGGCGTCGGGTCGAGGATGTCGCCGTGCGACCTTGATGGTGCCGACCTCGACCTCCTCGCGCGCCTGGCAAGCGAGGCGAAGGACCTCGAGGTCGCGTGCGGCTTGCGATAGCCTGGCCATCCCAAGGAGGATGAGTGAGATGAGCCCGCCCGTGTCGCGACGCGACTCGGGCGGGCTCGTAGGAGATCGCCGGCGAAAAGGCTTGACCGTCGCCCGATCCGCTACTGAAACCAGAACGGTCGGCCGAGGCGGAGAGGATTCGCATAACCAACGACGTCCGGCTCGAAGGCGTCTGTACCGTTGATGAGGATGCCGAGGTTCCGCGAGGTGTCCTCTTCCGCCAGCACCGACTCACCGTGCCCGTCGGCGAACGCGAAGTTGCGTCGATTCTCGTGGGCCTTGCGAATCTCGCTACCGTCGGCATAGCGGGCCCAGCCACTCCAAGCGCTCTGGGCGATCGTGAACTGCCCGATCGGCGAGTTGTAACCCGCGGCCGCCGGCGGTGCGTAGGGACGGACGATGGACGCGGTCCGCTCCGTGTCGTCTTCGCCGAACGCGGCGACGGTGCTCGACTGCGGGATCTGCTTGACGCCGAACTGCGTGATCATGCCGTTGGCGAAGTACGAGAGGCGCTTGTCCTGATCGTTGAGGTCGCCGCGGATGCTGTGGATGGTCGGGCAGTAGAGCCAGCCTTTCGTCGTCTCCATCTCGGTGTACTCGAGCAGGTGTCGCGCCCAGCTCGTCGCGGTCGTCGTCGGGAAGAGCGCGTCGCTGACCCCAGGACTCGACGCTCCTTGGTACGGGAAGTTCCCCTGGTTCTCAGCCATGTAGCCGGTCGCGGCGACCATCATCTGCCGCAGGTTGCTCATGCAGGCGATCCGCTTCGACGACTCGCGGGCCCGATTGAGCGTCGGCAGCAGAATCGAGATGAGGAGCGCGATGATCCCGATGACCACCAGCAGTTCGACGAGCGTAAAGCCTCGTCGAGCCGGACGGGATCGCACGCTCGCTTGGAATGGGTGGCAACTCTGGTTCTTATCAACTTTCATCGAAAATCCTCCTCAATATGCGTTCGATTGAGCGATCCCTCTCCGCCCACTCCCGCCGCGCGTCAATCCGACGCGGCTGGAAGCACCGCGGCGGCGGAAGCACCGACGCGAATCTCGTCGACGTCGAAGGCGAACGGGGTCGCGCTCGTGGCGAGCATCATCGAGAGCTTGTCGCCCTCGGCGAGCACGTCGACGACGTTGGTCGTGTCGACCGCCTGGAGCATCGCAGACTCGTCGAGCTCCTGCTCGGTGATGCCGCCGTCCTTGATGTCGTCGTACGCCGAGGCAGACAACACCCAGCTTGTCCCCGTCCCGCCTTTAAGTCCGAGGTCGGTGAAGCGGGAGACGATGAGGTAGCTATCGCCGTCTTGCAAGCTCGCATCGTCAGACTCGGCCTTGGCGGCCTTGCCGGTGAACTTCCCGTCATACCGCACGGCCACGCCGTCGCCGCCCGTGTACTTGGCGTCGGTGCTAAGCTTCACGCTGCCGTCGCTGAACGACAGCGATGCCGCCCGGCTGCGACGGGCCGCGCCGCCGTCCTTCCGCTGGTAGAGGTAGCTCACCCAGAGATCGCCGGAGGTGGCCGAAACGCCGACGTCGCGACTCGCATCCACTTGGTCGAAGTCATCCTGCTCTGTGAGTTCAAGCGACAGGCGATTGCCGCTGACCGGAAAGTCGCTGAAGGCGATGCTGCCTTCGCTGACCGTCGCTGTGCCGGTCGCGCCGTCGCTCACGGTCACCAGCCAGGGCGACGCGAAGCCTTCGCCGCCGTCCATCGCCGCGAGGTCGCCCACGTCGTAGGTGAAGGATTCGCTCAGCAACATGCCCTCCTGCGCCGACGCGATCGCCGACGGCACGAGCAGGCAGGCGGCAAGCAGGGCGGCTTGAACGGGACGATTTAGACAGTTCGGCGGCAACATTGGTCTCCTCGACTGGGCTCACTCGGCGACGGCTCCCGTCGTCACTCCTCACCGCCAAGAGTACCAGCAGGCGGTCCCGCGTAGAACCGACCTCGGCAGGCGTCGTCGCAACATCAGGCGGCTGCAAAGCGACGCATTGCAGCAGAAAACGATCATTTCCAGAACGTCGTCCAAGGATGTTGCAAAGAATGAGTCGCGCTCAAGGCTCAACCAACTGTGCGTTGAGCGCTAGCGATCGGCGTGGCGGCCTGCCCGGTCGCGTTATTGCCGCCATCAGCATCTCGACGGCACAGCGACCTACGACCTCCTCCGCCAAGTCGATCGTCGCCGGCCGCGGGTCGAGTCCGGCTAGATAAGGTTCCTCGCACCCGCACGAAACGATCGGCAACTGCTCCATCGGCCTAACGCCGCGCCGCTGAAGCAGTGGGTACAGCGACGCCGTGTACAGATCGCTTGGAACGAACAACCCGCCGAGCGGCTGTCGTGCCGCAAGCGCTTTGGCCACGGCGTCGGCGACCGGCGTGAGCATGCGCGTCAGCGTCTCGCCCCGCCGAGGCGCGCCTGCCGGGCGCGGCAGGGCATTGAATGCGAGGCATGTCCGCCCAGCGTCCTCCACCGCGAGCGAGAACGTGTGCGTTCGGCGCTGCAGCGCGATCTCGCGCGACCCGAACGAAACATAGCCGATGGGCCCACGGCTCTGCTTCAACAGGTACTCGGCGGCCAGGTCGCCCGTCGCCTCGTTGCCGAGCATCACGCGCGAGCGGTCCTCGTGCTGCGTGCTCGTCAGCCACACCGCCGGCACGCTCGGCAACTTCCGCATCAACTCCGGCGACGGTTCCGAGCCGGCGAGCAGCATCCCGTCGATCATGCCGAGCTGAACGTTGGGCGGCAGGCGGTTGAGGTGGTTGGCGACGACGAGGTTCAGACCGAGGTCCGCCAGCGCAGCGCCGATGCCGACGAGCAGCTTGACGAACAGGTGCGGGTGGAACTCGTATCCGCGGTCGAGCATGACGAGCGCGACCTGTCGATGGCGAATCGCGTTGCGACGCGATTTGGCCATGCCCTGCCGCCGGTAGATCGGCGGCGGGGCATAGCCGCATCGCTGGATGGCCTCGGTGACGCGTTGCACGGTCGCCAGCGCCGGGCCGGGCTGGCCGTTCATGACGCGCGACACCGTGGACTTGCTCACCTTCGCCAGCTTCGCCACTTCGTCGAGCGTCACGAACGGAGCGTAGCGGGAACTCGCCGCGACCGCCGCTTGACATGCCGCTTGTAAACCAGACATGATTGCGGCTCGACGTCACCCTCCAAGACGGCGACCTACCTTCCCCAGGAGCAGCTCATGCGCGGCGTGATCGTGATGTTCGACAGCCTCAACCGCCACCTGCTGTCGGCGTACGGGTGCGGCTTCAGCCACACGCCGAACTTCCAACGCCTTGCCCGCCGAACCTGCACGTTCGACACGAGCTACGTCTGCTCGATGCCCTGCATGCCCGCGCGGCGGGACCTGCACACGGGCAGGCCGAACTTCCTCCATCGCGGGTGGGGCCCGCTCGAGCCGTACGACGTCAGCGTCTTCGAGGCGCTGCGCCGCGAGGCCGGCGTGCACAGCCACCTCGTCACCGACCACTACCACTACTTCGAGGACGGCGCCGGCGGGACGTACCACAACCGCTACTCGACCTACGAGCAGGTCCGCGGCCAGGAGGGCGATCACTGGGCCGGGCGCGTCGGCGACGTCGGCGACCTGCTCCCGAAGAACGGCGGCATCGGACGCAACGGCGGGGCGTTCGAAGGTGCGGCTGCGGCACGGCAGGACTACGTCAACAGGTCTCGCTGGCGCGACGATGACGCCAAACGCCCCATGACGGAAACCTTCCGGCTCGGCCGGGAGTTCGTTCGCGAGAACGCGAGCAACGACAACTGGCTGCTGCACGTTGAGACGTTCGACCCACACGAGCCGTTCGACGCGCCGGCTTGGGCGAAGGACCTCGCCGCCGAGCATTTCGAGAACTATGACGGCTCGGCCTACGACTGGCCCGTTTACGACTACGCGTCGAAGCGCTCGACGCAAGAGCAACTCGAGCATTTGCGTCAGAATTACCTCGCGTTGCTCGCGGCGTGCGACGCCGAGCTGGGTCGGGTGCTCGACTTGTTCGACGAGCTTTCACTGTGGGACGACACGGCGCTCTATGTCTGCACCGATCATGGCTTCTTTCTCGGTGAGCGCGATTGCCTTGGAAAGATGTGGATGCCGTGGTGGGACACGCTGGCGAGGACACCGTTTTTCGCCCACGACCCCCGTGAGCCCGCGGCGGCGGGGCAGCGACGCAAGAGCCTGGTGCAGCCAATGCTCGATCTCGGGCCGACTCTTTGCGAATTGTTCGGCGTCGACCCGTCGATCGCACTGCCGGTGGCGACGGGCACCTCGATGCGGCCGACGCTGTCGCGGGACGAGTCGATCCGGGAGGCGGGCCTGTTCGGCATGTTCGGTCAACAGGTGAACGTGACCGACGGCCGCCACGTCTACATGCGCGCCGGCGACGGCACCGTCCCGCCCGCCTACACGCTGATGCCGGCCGACATGAAGGAGCCGTTCCCCGTCTCGTCGTTCACTAAAGACAACGGCGTCTCGATGGCCGGCCCCTTCGACTTCACGCAGGAAGCGCAGGTCATGCGGATCCCGCGGCCGGCGAACTGGCTCGGCAACGACGGCGCCCAGCACCCGGATCGCGCGAGGACGCTGCTCTATGACGTTGAAGTCGACCCCGGCCAAGAGCGGCCGCTCGACGACCCGCAGGTCGCCTCGCAGATGGAAGCGCACCTGATTCGACTGATGGATGAGGCTGATGCGCCCGCCGAGCAAGCGAGCCGACTCGGACTTGCAAAGTGAACGCACGACGAGGCACGCCAATGAAAAATCTCATCGAACTGATGACGATCGTCATCGCGGCTGCCGCGTCGCCGGCACTGGCAGAACTTCGCCTGCCAGCGATCATTAGCGATCACATGATGCTGCAGGCTGACGTGCCGGCGCGGATCTGGGGAGACGCCACACCGGGTGTTCCCGTGACCGTCTCATTCGCCGGGCAATCCGTTGCCGCAGCAGCGGACGACGAGGGCCGTTGGTCCGTGCAGCTCGGAGAGCTCTCGCCTACGAGCGAGGGGAGCCCGCTCGTCATCGAAGGTGACGGCGAACGCCTTGAGATCGACGACGTGGTCGTCGGCGAAGTGTGGCTTTGCGGCGGGCAGTCGAACATGGAGTGGCCGGTCGGTCGCACAACGGATGCCCAGCCGCTTCCACCTGCGTCGGGGCGTCCGACGATGCGCCTGTTCGACGTCGCTTTCGATGCCGCCTGGACGCCCGCGGATGATGTCGAAAGCTAATGGAAAGTCGCGTCGACCGAGACCATCGAGGATTTTTCTGCCGTCGGATATGGCTTCGGTCTGACGCTCCTCAGCCGCCTCGATCGGCCCGTCGGCCTCATCGGAAGCAACGTCGGCGGCACACCAGCCGAGGCGTGGCTCCCACGTGACGCAATCCGCGGCAACCCGGCGCTCGAGCGACTAAAGCGGCGACTCGCCGCACTTGAGGAGGCCCACCCCGATCTCGCCGACATGTTCCCCCGCTATTTTCAGCAGTGGATCGATGAGATCGAGGCGTGGCAGGACGCGGTCGCCGAATGGCGGAAATTCCCCGCAGCGACCCGTGGACCTCAGCCGCGAAACGAGGGCGGGGCGCCCGTCAAGAAGCAGACGCCAAGCGTGCTTTACGACGCGATGATCGCGCCGCTGACGCCTTACGCCATCCGTGGCGCGATCTGGTATCAGGGTAAGGTGAACGCCCGCGTCGGCGAGGAGTATGCAGAGCTTCTGCCGACGCTGATCCGCAGTTGGCGCGACGCTTGGGGCGAGCCCGATCTGCCGTTCTACTTCGTGCGATTGTCCAACTTCGACACTGGCGACGCCGAGGGGTGGGCGGCCATCCGCCAAGCGATGCTTGAGGCGTGGCAGGCAATGTCCCACACCGGCATGGCGGTGACGAGCGGCGTCGGCAGCGACCGCAGAATCCATCCGAAGCAGAAGCGCGTCGTCGCCGAACGCCTTGCTCGCTTCGCGCTGCGTGACACCTAGGGCATTTCGGACGTCGTCGCGGGCGGACCCGTGGCTCGATCCGCATCTGCCGAGGGTTCAGTCGTACGTATCGCCTTTGACAAGCTTGGCGGCGGACTTGCTCCGGCAGGCGAAACAACTGAAGGATTCGAGCTGTCCGTCGATGGCAAGCGATTCAAGTCGACGACGGCACGGGTGGACGGGGACGTGGTCGTCCTCGACAACATGATTGGGTTCACACCGGCGGTGGTGCGTTACGCGTGGAGTGCCACGCCAATACCAACGCTGCTCAACGCGGAGGGTCTACCTGCGACGCCGGTTCGTCTTCATGTGGAGCAGAGAGTTGGTTAGTAGGCAAGGTGGCGACGCGCGATGCCTAGCCCGAGCGGCTGCTGGAGCGCGAGAGGCACGATTGGCGTCTTCTTCAAGGAACAGCGTACAGAGCAGCTAGCATCGTCGTCACTCATTAGTTCGCCGCGACTTCCCAGGGTGCTTGAATGTTTTCCGGCAGTGACGCTTGCACGGGGGTCGCTAATTGCCGCTTTGAAGACGTCCGGCGTCGCGCCCTGACGGTTCCGCAGGAGGGCCTTGACCTTCTTCCGTGCCTTCTCGATCGGGTTCAAGTCTGGCGAATACGGCGGTAGGTATGCAACGCTGGCTCCAGCAGTGTAAGCCTTCCACCATCGGCCTTTACCGGCTTGGCTGGCTCAACCCGACGAGGTCGGGATGACGTAGCACGAGGCGAACGGGCGGGGCGCCAAGCAGTGGCGGGCGCTGCTCGACAAGCAGGAGACGTCGGAGTCGTCGATCGCCGAGTTCTGCGGGGAGCGGGACGTGGCGGCGGTAAGCTTCTACCACTACTGGCGGCTGCTGCGCAGCGGCACGGACTAGGCCGGCGACGCCCGGGGCGAGGAAGTAGCGCCGCGGGTGGTCCGGCTCAAGGCGTTCGAGGCGGACGCCGACGACGCGTTCGCCACGCATGCGGTCGAGGCGGAGCTGACCGCGCTGCGGGGAGCCACGCTGCGCAGCAGGGTTGACGACATTAAGACGCCGATTAACTCAGCCGCCGTTCCAAACGCCAGACGACTCGCCACGACTTTAGCGACCTGCCGCACCGCATTCGGCAGGTGTTTAAGCTTCTTCCGAGTCATGACGCGGGCATCGCTCGGCGGCGTTGCATCGGGTGCCGCCTGGCCGACCGGGTGGATCGACACGGGTGTTGCATTCCAAGCTCCACCGGCCGTCTGGCCCCTGATTCAACTCGAGTTCCGGCCGCTGGATGGCAAACCGAGGTGGCTGCCGAGCCGCTCCACCGTGTCCTCGTTCGCTTCGAGAGTATCCGGCTGGAAAATCACCCGACTCCTAATGCATTGAGCCGGACGAGCAGCGTGTTCCTGTCGCCGTACTCATCGCGTACTAAAACCTCTGCCCTGACCACCTCATCCGGGTCGGCCGCCTTGGGTGCTGGACCGCAGCCATCTCTTGGAGCAGGTGCTTTTAAGCCAGCGGTTCCGGCTCGTCGTCCGCCACCGACTTGAGCTTGCTGACCGCAATATGCAGTTACGATCCCTCACGAACTTGTCCGCCTCACGTCGTGCCCCGGCGACTGGATCGGCTTGCTCATCAACCGACTATCATGCGCCGGCCAGCCGGTCGCGGCTGCTCTCTACCCACTCCGGATTGTGGTCGAGGCCCCGTCTTGCCGCCTCGTCGAGATCGTTCATCTGGCTCTTCTGCGACAAGAGCTGCTGGCTGATCTCATCGGCGAGTTCAATCTGCGCCCGCGTGGCCTCACAGCATCGCTCGGCGGACCTGCGGCGGTACAACTGCTCAACGAGCGAACTGCCCATCAGGAGGATAACTGGTTCTGCGAGCATGGCTCGACGAGTTGCAATGCCGGGCGTAGGCCGAGCAAGGGACTCTGCGTCCGCACCCCGCGAAGCGGAGCGGCCGGTGACAACGGCGGCGACCTGCAATCCTGCCGGGCGGAAACGGCCGTCTCTGGAGTACCGCCACCCTCACCGCCCGCGACGCGTCACTCACCTCCCGCTCCGTTGCCCGCATGGCGAGAGCGTGTATCAATCAGTTTCGGCGGCTTGGCCATTTCCAGGTCGAGCCAGACATTACTGACGCCGGCCGCAGCGTCAACTTGGCGAGCCTGCCATGTGCGTCCGAACGAGTCAGTCATGGACCACGAGCAACCTGATGCAGCCGGCGGTGCGATATCCTCCAATTAACATTGCGGCCGTCGATCTGCCGCAGCCCGGTCAGCTGCACGGCGGGACAATCTACATTGGGAGAGACGGCATTGATTAGGGTGCCGCTTTCACCGTGTCGCTCCCTCTTCGCACTTGTAGCTGCCGCCGAGAGGAGGGTTGCAGCGCGAAGCTCGTGCTGGGTCCCCCGCGCAACGTCAACATGTGAGGTCGTCGGTGATACGGCTGCCGCTAGTCCGATTGACGCACCGCTCGACGATCGTGCGACGGCAGCAGGGCTCGACCGAAGGTCCACCGTCATCCATGTATAGCGAATCGAATGGCTTCTAAACGAGGCGGATCGAGGATAGATGAGCAGCGGGATATCTCGGACGCCTCCATTGCCCACTAGCGTGCCGACATGTCCAGTCGCCCTGAAGATCTGTTCAACCGAAGCGGCATCATTCGTAGCGGCTTTGATCTATCCGTCTATACGGATCGCGAGCCGAGTGGTCTCGGTGGCACCCATCACGGCTGGGGCGGGCTCGACCACAGTGGGGTCGGCAACGCACTCGTCGACATGGTCATGGTCACGGCTCCTTGGGGGCAGACACATGTCGCGCCGAGCCTTGCCGACTTCAGCGTTGTTAATCGCCGCATTGATGACCTTGTCGCAGCCAACAAGCGGGTGTATCTCTACCCTCACGTCGCCTTTCCGCCGGCGTGGGCGGACGTCGCCGTTGTCAATCCGGAATTCGGGTGGATTGACTACTTTGACCCCGAGGCGCACGAGCGGCAGTGCGAGTGGCTCTCGCTCCTTGCCCGCCACTTTGGCAAGGACGAGCGCGTGACAGCCATCCGCATGGCAAGCTTCGAGCATGGTGAGGCATGGGTCACGGGTGTGCCGATGCAGACGTTGCGAGAGGGTGCCCGCCGGCAGGACGTCACCCTGGCGGAGGCGGCCGAGCCTTTCCTCTGGCGCATCTACGAGACGTTCTTGGAGCACGCCGACCCGCACCGCCTCGTTGCGCACGGCGGCGGCCTGCAGGGCAGTTGCGTGCGGCGTGCCGTCGAGGCTGGCTGCGGTCACGGCAATGGGACGCTGCTGCTCGACTTCGCCGGCCAGAACCACTACCCGCTCAACGGCGAGCTCGGCGACGGCCACTTTCGCCTGCCATCGCTTCGCGAGGTCGGCAACGGCGGACACTACTTCGCCGAGCGGCAGTGCGGCGAGGCCTGGATCATGCGCGGTGACGCGTTCGTCCAATGGCTCATCTTCAACTTTGCGACCGCCGTCGCGCAGAAGGTGTCATACCTGATGCTTCCGGAGGCGCTCCTCAACGGCCGCGACTCCGAGCGTCTGCCTCAACACGACGCGGCCGTCATCCGCGGGGCCGACGAGCCCCTCGTCTCGCCCGACACGACGGGTCGCCTGACGCGACGCAACGACGAGGACATCAGCGGCTGGCGTCACGAGCCGTGGCACACGGAGGCGGTCTGGTGGCTGCGGTCGCTGTTGGGCACGAGCGAGCACGACACGCCTGAGGCGTTCGTGCAGCTGTCGAGCCACCACCTTGCCGAGACCGAGACGGACGTGGGCGCGATCGAGCACGCGGCGACGTTGGACCTCGAGATACCAATGGTGCCGGTGAAGGAGTTTGATGCTGGTGCCGGCGCGGAGTTCCAGCGGGAGCTGTTCGGCCACCGCAAGTCGCACTTCGCCAAGCGAACCGACAAGCAGCAGGGGGGCGACCGGTTCCGGGTGCGGCTCGATCCGCGGTTCACGAAGTCGCTGGTCGGTCTGGGTGGTGAGCTGGTGGAGGTCCGGGTGACGTACGAGGACGCCGGTTACGATTCGTTCAGCGTGTCCTACCCGCGGCGACACCATGGGCCGGAAGCCGTAGCGGGCCGGGTGCGATTGACGAATCCTGGCCTCTGGCGGACCGCGTGTTTCCTGCTCGTTGACCCGCAGTTATCATCGGACGGGTCGATGCAGATCGACATCGTGTCGGAAGGAAGCGGCGACCTGACCGTTGCCCTGATCCGCGTGCTCAAGCAGAGCTGAGCGAGCTGCCACCATCGCTCAGGTCGTCGGCGGCTTCACGGACTTGCCTTCGCGGAGCGTGCAGGTGACCGACGTCACGCCAATCGGATGCTGACCGGCGTGGACGTCGATCGCCAGCCGCGCCAGGCGTCGGCCCATCGCGTAAAGCGGCAGCTCGATGACGGTCGGCCGCACGCCGAGCCAATCGACGAGGTGCGGGTGTTGGTCGAACGTGATGATCGACAGATCCTCCGGCACCCGGTGGCCGGTGATGCGGATCGCCTCGCCCAGCACTTGCGCCATGATGTAGCTGGCGCACACAATCGCGGTCGGCTTGTGCTTCTCCAAGTACGCCGCCGTCCTCACGGCCTGCTCCTGGATGAACACCTTCGGTGAGTCGGGCGGCGTAATGATCGGCACGTCGGCGAAGTGGACCAGCTGCGAGTTCGTGTCCAGCTCCATGGCGGCCGTCGTCTCAATGAACGAGCGGCAACGATCGAGCGTCCATCTCGCCATCATGTCGACGATGCCCAACCCGATCCGGCGATGGCCGGCCTCGACGAGGTGGCGGACGGCGAGTGCCATGCCCTGACGGTTGTCCTCGACCACGAGTGGCACGCCCGCGTCGATCAGGCGGGTGCCAGCGGCAACAACGGGAACGCCAAACCGCTGCATTGTCGCGGCGAAGGCCGGCATGTGCGTGTCGGGCGCGAGGCAAATCAGCACGTCAGGCTTGCTCCCGCGGAGCCGGCGGAGCAGCACGTCCGGATCACGCTCGTCGTGCCGCTGGCCCACGAGCTCGACCTGCACCGTCGCCTCCTTCTCCTCGGCCGCCTCGGCGACGACCCCCTGCAGAACGCTCGGCGAGAACCAGTCGCCCTCGAGATCGCTCAGGTTGAAGATCAGCACGGCCACGCGGATGACGCCCTGGCTCGTCGCCTCGGTCGGCGTGGACGTCGGCGCACGCCGCATCGGCAAGTCGGGTGTGGCCGTCGCCGCCCGACGCGTCAGGAAGCTGCCGCGGCCCGCCTCGCGACGGACCCAACCGTCCGCCTGCAGCGCGCCGACCGCTCGCCGCACGGTCGAGCGGCTCAGGCCCGTGCCCTGCACGAGCTCGAGATCCGTCGGGAAGGACGAGCCGGCCTCGAGCTCCGACGACCGCAGGTAGGCCTCAATCTGATCTCGCAATGCCACCACGGCACCCCTGGCCGGGAAGGTTACTTCGGCGAGCCGGTCCACCAGGTCGGACGTCCGGTGCCTCGAATCGGCGGTCTCGGGCTTCTTGACGGATGGATCAGGCATCGTGGTGCATCGTGAGGTCTTAGCAGTCACGCGTCAAATGATTCAGTAGCCTTTTCGAACCCTTTGCGGGCTACATTACAGCGTAGGGGCGGAAAAACATATTGACGTTGAAGCGACTTGTGGTATCTTCGGAAAACGGTTCAGAGTTGATTCAGGCGAAGCCGCCTGGCCTGAACCCATTTTCGGAGGAGTTTCCTATGCGGTCCACTTTTGCCACCCTTGCTCTGACGACCGCGGCTGCGGCCGTCGTCGTCCCCGCTAGCCTCGCCTCAGCGGCTATGCTCGTCGAAGACTTCGACGGCGAGACCACCGCGAGCCAGTCACTTTCGCTCGTCAGCTCCAACGCCAACGGCGCGTTCGCGATCGTCAACCAAGGCGTCGGCGACGACGCCTTGGAGCTGACCAATTCCGGCCCCGGCGTTGTTCGGCGCAAACCACGGACGCCACGCCTTTCAGCGCGTTCTCGGTGGCTGCCGACGTCACGCCGACGACGCTCAATTTCACGGCCTCGGTGCAGGGTGTGTTTGCCCTCGGCGGTGGCCTGCTCGACTACGACGGGGATGAGGCGGGATACAGCCTGAACCTGTACAACACCAGCTTCAACAGCAGCGACTTCGTTGTTCGGCTGCTAGATGATGATGCCGTCCTTGCAGAATCCGCAGTCTTCGACATCACCGCCAGCGGCGGCTCGGCAGGCACGTACACCCTGAGCCTCGTCGGCAGCGTGCTGGCGTCGGGCGATCTGGACCTAGTCGGCTCGCTGACCCCGGATCCGCTGAGCAACCCGAACGCGATCGCTCCGATCGTGCTGAGCTCGACCGTCGCCGCCGGCGACATTGAGTCGCGGAGCAGCCTCTACGGCGTGCGTCAGAGCACGTATGGTAACAACACAGCGCAAATCTCGTATGACAATGTCGCCGTCAATGTCGTGCCCGTCCCGGAACCGACCGCCGTCGCAGGCGTCATGGGCCTTGCTGGCCTGATGCTGAAGCGCCGCCGCTGAATCCTCCTTATCCAGTCGCCTTGTCCGGAAGCGGGCAAGGCGGCTTTCTGGCCCGGCACCTCGCCGACGCCGACCCTTCGCGTTTCGCCTGAGGAGGCTGCCATGTCTTACCGCACCCGCGCCCGTTCCGCCTTCACGCTGGTGGAACTACTCGTTGTCATTGGCATCATCGCGCTGTTGATCTCGATCTTGCTGCCGACGCTCAACTCGGCCCGTCGGTCGGCATCGAGCGTCGCCTGCCTTTCCAACCTGCGCCAGATCGGCGTGGCCATCACCGGCTACACCTTCGAGAACGGTGGACACTTCCCAATCGCCGAGGTTGGAGGTTGGTACACCGGGACCGGCAGCGGCACCGACTGGCCTATCTTGGTGAGCGACTATCTCGGCACGACGGAGGGTGCCGACTGGGCCACCGCCGGCGGCGAGAACACGACGGAAGCCTTCCTCTGTGCCAGTGGCGTCCGCATCGGCAACGATGGCAATTCGCGGACGCACTACAGCGTCCACCCAGGGATGATGCCGAACTTGTACTTTTCCAAGGACCCGATGGCCGACAACCCGCCGACTTCGGGATCGCCACAGTCGCTGAAGACGACGCAGGTCGGCAACGCCACCGAGACGGCGATGGCTTGGGACGGGGTGCAGAATCTCGATGAATCAAGCCCGACGGCAGGATCGGCATCTTACGCGGGAACCGGCCTTGATTGGAAAGATTCGAGCGGCAACATTGTTGGCTACTACACGTGGTGGAAGAGCTGCCGGGAGTCCTACTGGATGAACAGCGAACCGGCCGCACTGGATAATCCGGTGCGAGCTTTTCTCGGAGACGCGCCTGGCCAAACCGAACCGTTCGGTAAGCCAAGGCTTCGCCACGGCGACGATGACAAAACGAACTACGTCTTCGTCGACGGCCACGCCGTGTCGCTGGCAGAATCCAACGCGAAGATGAAGCTGTTTCTTCTGAAAAAGTAGGTTCTTCACCTCAACCACAACAGGTTCTTCGTCCTATCCACGCCTTGATCTGAGGAGGATCATCATGATTCAGCCCCGCGAACCCGCGTGCCTGGAGCGGCTTGAGCCGCGCCAGCTTCTGACGACGCTCTCCGCATGGCAGCCGCTGGGGGAACCCGGCTCGGGCGGCCGCATCGATGCGATCACCGTCAGCCCCTACGATTCCAGCCGCGTCCTCGTCGGCGGCGACATGCTCGGTGCCGGCCGAAGCACCAACGGCGGCAACGCTTGGCAACCCACTATCGGCTTTGCCAGCTGGGAAATTTCCGACTTCACGTACCACCCGTCGGACCCGAACATCGTCTGGGCCGGCTCACTGAGCGGCCCGCACCGCTCGACGGACGGCGGCCAAACCTGGTCACTCAGGTCCAACGGCATGCCGACCGGCGGCTGGTACCCGTCGGCGGTCGAGAAGGTGCTGTTTGATGAGTCGGACCCGACGAGTCAGACGCTGCTCGCCTTCGGCGGCGATCACCGCGAGTTCAAGGACACGGCCGACGGCTACGGGAAGGTGTGGCGGAGCGAGGACGGCGGCAACAGCTGGTGGCAGATCAACGATCTGCAGGGCAACATCATGTCCGCCTCGTTCGGCGGGACCACGACGTGGGTCGTCTGGGCCGCGGTCAAGGACAAGGGCATCTTCCGCTCCGGCGACCACGCCTGGAACTTCACGGCCAAGAACACCGGCCTGCCGACGCTCGACGGCAACGTCCGCGTGACCAGCCTCGCCGCCCACCCGACGAACGCCAACACCGCATATGTAACCATCGGCACGCGGCAGGGCTCGGGCGACCTCCGCGACATCGGCGGCGTGTTCCGCACCACCAACGCCGGCAGCAGCTGGCAGCAGGTGCTCGCCGGCGACACTTCCTCCTGGAACCCGGTCGACTTCCTCCACGTCGACGTCAGTGCCGACGGCAACACGATCTGGGCCACCGACAACAATTGGGGCAGCAGCAAAGGCCTGTGGAAAAGCACGGACGGCGGCAACAACTGGTCGCACGTCTTGAACCCGAATAACTACTTGAGCAAGCTGCAGGGCGGCACGCCGTTCAAGTCGAGCGACGTCATCGGCGGCTGGTGGGTCGAAGTCGATTCTCGCAACGCCAACAACGTCTTCTTCGGCAGCTCCTCGGTCATCTGGAAGACGACCAACGGCGGCAACACCTGGAATGACGTGACCAGCACCCTCGTCGGCGGCGACCGCTACAAGGGCACCGGCTTCACCGGCTGGGTCTCCAACAACATCGAGTACAATCCGTACAACAGCAGCAACCTGACCGCTCAGGCCTTCGACATGCTCACCGCCGGCATCAGCAAGGACGGCGGCTCGAGCTGGAAGCTCCAGCAGAACGGCCTGCCGCTCTACGGCGGCGGCAACGACATTGCCTGGGCCAGCGCATCGGTCGGCTACGCCGCCCTGGGGCAATCCCAAGGCAGCACCGGTCTTGTCCGCACCAACGACGGTGGCGACACGTGGACCGCGCTCAACCTGCCGAGCAACAACAACTCGCCGGTCGAGAACGTCCACGTCAACGGCAGCAACAACACCCAGTGGATCACCACCAACGGCAAGCTGTACCGCAGCTACAACGGCCAAGGTGCGGGCAATCAGGTGACGTGGCAGCAGATCAATGTGGACGGCAAGACCGTGCGCGGTTTGGAAGCCGTCCCTTCACGCGGCAACCACTTCTTCGTGACGACCGATGCGGGCGTCTACTTCACGAACAACGGCGGCGGCGTCTTCTGGTCGACCGGCCCCGACGGGCCGTCGGGCAACGCGAGTCTGGCCGCTGACCCGACGGATGAGAACAAGCTCTGGGCCGCCAAGGACGGCAACGGCGGCGGGCTCTGGTTCTACGATCGTTACGCCTCCACGCCGTGGAAGAAGATGTCGTTGCCCGGCGGCGCAGACTACTGGTCCGGCGACGTCGCCATCGACCCGACCGACAACCAGCACATCGCCGTCATCACGAATCAGAACCCCTACACCCGCGTCAGCGAGGCGACGGGAGTCTGGTTCAGCGAGAACGGCGGCACGACGTGGCGTAAGGAGAACCAGAACCTGCCGGTGCTCCGCGGCCAGGCCATCACGTTCTCGCCCGACGGCGGCAAGCTGCTGGTCGGCACGACCGGCCGCGGCTTCTTCAAAGCCACCGTCAGCGGCTCGCCAGAAACCATCGGCTCCGTCGGCTCCGTCGGCTCCGTCGACACGAGTCGGGCTTACGACCTTCGAGACTTCGGCAGCTTGTTCAGCGAGAAGCCGCTCCACAGCATCCTCAACGAAACTGAACTCTTATGACTTTTCGCCCGTTGCTGTTCCTCATCTCTCTTGTGATGACCGGCGCGTTGTTCGCACGCCCTGCGGCGGCCGCTGAGGCGCTGCACTGGAGAATTACCGCCGTGCCCGGCTCCGGCGGCCGGATGACCGACCTGCGGCAGAGCCCGCACGATGCCGACCACCTTGTCGTGCTCGGTGACATGCTCGGGGTCGGCGTCAGCCGTGACGGCGGCAAGTCGTGGCAGGCGGGCGGGTTTGGCATGCCCAGCTACGAGATGGGCGTCGCCACGTTCCACCCGACGGAGCCCGGCATCGTCTGGGCCGGCAGCATGAGCGGCCCGATGCTGAGCACCGACGGCGGCGTGACGTTCGAGCCGCGGCGGCAGGGCATGGGTGACATGCTCGGGTACAACTACTCGTCGCCGGTCGAGGCAGTCGTGTATGACCCCAAGATTCCCAACCGGCTGCTCACCTACGGCGGCAGCAGCCGGGGCTGGCGGGACGGTGACAACCCGTATCCGCTATTTGGCCGCGTCTGGCAAAGCGACGACGACGGCGAGTCGTGGAAGCTGCTCTCGACCCTCACGCCCGACGGCTCCGTGCCCCGCGACGCGACGGACGAGCACCAGCTCAACATCGTCGCGATGTCCTGGCTTGGCGACACGCTGCTCGCGGCCGTCCGCGGCGAGGGCGTCTACCGAAGCGAAGACGGCGGCAGCACGTGGAGCAGGAGCGACGCAACCCTGCCGCATGGCGAGGTGCAGCGGCTGGTCACGCACCCGTCTGATGGCCGCACCGCGTGGGTTGCCCTAAGCAGTAGCAAGGTTGATGGTGAAGAACTGGCAACGCCGGGCGGCATTTGGAAATCAATCGACGGCGGCAAGACGTGGGCGAATTCGAGCAAAGGTCTGACGCAGGTCGCCGATGCCAACCCATTTGCGGCTAGTCGCTACAACGCGTTAATCGTTTCGCCGCACAATGGTGATGAGCTCGTCACTTGGGACGCCGGATGGCGCGTGGGCATGAGCTTTCGCAGCGAAGACGGCGGCGAGACGTGGGTGCCGACGCTCACGCGGGCCAACGTGCAGGGCGACAAAGTCGAGGTCGGCGAAGCACAACGCAAGGCGATCGAGGGTCACGACGTTCAGCTCAAGCTCGAGACGCCCTTCGCGGAAGGCTTCGGCATCGAGCAGGCGTCATGGAGTCCGACCGAACCCGGCCGGCTTTACGGCATGGGGCCGGCCTACTCCGTTGTCAGCGACGACGGAGGCAGGACGTTCCGCGACCTTATGAACACCTTCGTCGGTGAGACCGAGTACGGCGAGGCATGGCGTGGCGACGGCTTCCAGGGTTGGGTGACCGACGAGACCGTTTTCGATCCGGCCACGCCGGGCAAGTACATCGTGCAGGCCATGGATGCCGGCCGGGTGTGGCTGACGAGCGACGGCGGTGATAGCTGGACGTACCACGGCTGCGACCCCGACCCTTGGAGTGCCGGCCGCACGGCGGTGTTCGGCGGCGACGGGAAGCACATCTACGCAGGCTTTGGCCAAGGCCGATTCATGGGCCTCGCCCGCAGCCTCGACGGCGGCAAGAACTGGGACGTTCAACACGGGGACGAGGCCGGCTTGCCTCAGAAAGGCAGCGGTGCCGAGCCGGTCAGCCTCGTTGTCGATCCGCGTGACGTGACGCGTGTCTTCGCCACGATCGGCGACACCTTGTACGAAAGCAGCGATGCGGGCATGACCTGGAGCGATCTCCTCGAGCGGCCGCGCCTGGGCAAGATGGTCAACGATCCGAGCAATGAGAAGCGGGTCATCATCGGCACGAGCGACGGGCTCATCAGCGTGAACGTCGATGAACCGAAAGACATAGTTGCTCTCGGCGGACCCAATGGCAGCAGCATTGCGACGCTGCCCGACGGATCCATCTTTGCAACCGAATGGCGTAGCTCGTCCCGCGGCGGCCTGTGGAAGCGAGATGCGTCGACGGGCGTCTGGAGTCGGCTGATCACCGATCGCTTCGTCGACGCCGTCACAGTCGACGCCGCCCATCCGAATCGCATCGCGGTGACGACGGACGACCACCCGTTCCACGACGAGATGTTCGCCACCGGCCCGATGCTCTCGGATGACGGCGGCAAGACGTGGGCTCATGCGACGGACGGTCTTCCCGTTCTGCGCGGCGGCACTATCGCGTTCGACCCTCACGACCCGACGCAACTTCACCTCGGCACCGGCGGCCGCGGATGGTTCGTCACGACTTGGCCGATGGATCACACGCTCGTCGGAGAGCCGGCCGGTGACGACATGACGCTCCAGCCGCCCTCGGCAGAAGGCGAACTGCGGCTCATCAACGGCAGCATGGAGCAGACCGGCCCCGACAACACCGTCGTCGCCTGGTCCGTCGGATGGCAGGGCAGCGGCGAAACCAAGGTAGAGCGGGACTTTGGCCGATCCTGGTCCGGTGCGCAGTCGCTCAAAGCAACGTCGGCCGACGACGCCGAAGCGACGGTCGTCCAGCGACTCTCCGGCGGTGCCGGCCAACTTCTGCGTGTCACCGGCGTCGTGAAGACGGAGGGAGATGTCAAGGTCAGCTTCGGCGTCAAGAGCATGCAAGGGTGGACCAAGCTCGACGGCCAGCAACTTCACTTCGCGCAAGGCGACACCGAATGGACCGAGTTCGCCGGCGAGGTGCGCGTTCCGGACGCGGCGACGCAGATCGAAGTCGGTTTCTTTATCGGCGGTGCTGGTACCGTTTGGCTCGATGATGTCACACTGGAAGAAGTGGAGCCGAATGCCGTTGCCGATTGAGCAGACGACCGTCCGCGAGGGAATTGACTTAAGTGTGTACCGCGACCGCCCGCTCAACGGCGGCGACGGTGGAATCCTGCACGGCTGGGGACCGCTCGCCGACGAGGGCGTCGCGCACGTCGACATGATTCTGGTCGTGATCCCGTGGCATGGCACCGACTTGCCGGGGGACGAGGCGGACTGGACGCGGGTCGAGGCCGACATGGCTGCGGTGAAGGCGCTACGCAAGTTGGTCTACCTCTACCCGCACGTCGCGTGGCCGCCGCCGCATCTCGGGCTCGAGGTGATGGATCCGCACCACGGCTGGATCGACTACAGCGACCCGACCGCACACGCGGCGAAGCTCAAGTGGTGCGAGAAGATCGCCCGCCGGTTCGGCCGTGACGAAGCGGTTCGGACGATCCGCATGCCCGCTTTCGAGCACGGCGAGGCGTGGCTGACCGACGAGATCGCCCGACGCCTCATCGAGCGGGCCGGCGGGCAACATCTTGGAGACGAGGCAACGCTGGAACTTTCGGACCAACTCATCGGCGAGACTTACGAGGCGTTTCTGCGTCAAAGTGACCCGTCGCGACTCATCGCCCACGGCGGGGGCTTGGGCGATCGTCCGCAGCGGCGGGCCGTAGAGGCGGGCACCGGTCACGCCAACGGCACCCACGTGCTGGACTTTGCCGGACGCCACCAGTTCCCGCGGCCCGCCGATGCAGAGCTGAGCGACGGACACGCCCGCATCAAAACGCTCGCCCAGCGGGGAAACGGCGGCGTCTACTGCTGCGAGATGCACAGCGGCAGCCAGTGGCAGCAGACGACGGCCGCCCGCCTTCGATGGCAGACGGCGACGCTCGCTTCCATCATCGTCAACGGCACCAACTTCGTGATGCTTCCGCCGGCCTTGCTTAACGGCCAGCCGTTCCGCCACGCATCATCGGAGCGAGGGAACGTGTCGCCGGATTGGACCGGCCGACCAACGCGTCGCAACGAGGAAAGCTTCACGCATTGGATGCCCTCGCCCGACGACGGCACACTCGTCCGCTGGGCCCGCAGCCTGATGGCGACGACATCGGCCGACACGCCGGAAGCCTTCGCACAGCTCAGCACGCACCACCTGCCCGGCGGCAAGCAGGTGCTCGCGCTGGAGCACGCGATGACCTTCCGCGACGACCTGAGCCCGAGCCACCCAACTGACGAGTTCGACATGGGCGGCGGAGCGGAGTTTCAGCAGAACGTCTTCGAATACGTCCCTGCCCACTTCGCCAGGCGCACCGCCCGCCGTCGCGATGGCGGGAAGTTGGTGTTCGAGCTCTCAACCGAATTCTCCAGCCGCATCGGCACCACCGGCGAAGTCTTTGAGGTTCGGGTCGCCTTCCTTGATGAAGGCCACGGTGGCTTGCTGGTCAAGACGACGCTTGATGATGCATCGCACACGCTCGGCCGGGTGACCTTCGAGAACACCGGTCTCTGGCGAACCGCTTGCTTTGTCGCGGTCGCTCCCGAGGACTGGCCGACGAGTGACGGCACGTCGCCGCTCTTGGAGGTCGTCGGCACCGCTGAGCAGGGCATCGTGGTCTGCCTCATCCGGGTGATGCTCTTGTAAACTGCCAGTTGCAGCTGAGGTGCAGAATGCATTTCGATGAAGAGCGTGCTGCTGACTAGGTGGTACCGGTACTAACACGCAGCTCGATGGGGCTAAATCGGGAGCATCGCGCCGACGGTTGACGCCATGAGCTGAAAGGGGACGGGCCAGCCGAGCCGGCTGTGCCATCTGACGCACGCGGCGCAGCGTGCGGCACGAGCCCAGCCGCTGAGCGTAAATTGCGAAATGCGGATCGCCTCGGCCGCGGCTTTATGGGTAGACGTCACTCGATCGCTGTCTGCACACGACGTCAAAAAGACTCACGCTCCGGCCGGCAGCTCACGCGGGTCGGACCATTGGCCGCCGAAGGTGCGAAACGCCGCCAGCACAGCGACGATCACGAGCGCGCGGATGAAGGTTGCGTAGTCAGAGTCGATCCACTTGAGCCCGGCCTTGGCGTAGATCGCAGTTAATGCGGCAAAGCCAACCGACAGCAGGGCGGAAACGAATCACGCGGGCAATGCGTTGGCGGCGGGCATTGATTGAGCGTGCCGAGGAATCGGCGTCAAAGGTGCGGATCACCATTCGATCGTTCTCTCTGCCCGACCCCGTCAGGTACGATTGCGTGTTCCCTCTGCGGCGCGTGATACGAAGGCACGATGAAGCCTCAAGTCGAAGTCTGCCTGGCGTGTCAAGTGTGTACACCGCCGTCGCCATGCGCGTCGGCCGTCCCGCTGGCGACGCTCTCGCCGGGCATGATGAAGCTCGTGCTGCAGCAGAATCCGCACGCGGATCCGACCGGATGTGTCGGCCAGACGTGTCTCACCAAGCTGCGGGCCGACCACGTGCGGCAACTCCTCCAGGAGGACATGGGCGAACTGTCGGCCCTCGACGAGGAAGTGCTCAAGGCCCTCGGTGAAGGCGAATCCGTAGGTCAGCACGTTCCGCAGGTCAGTGCTGGCCACTGTCGCCGCCGGCGGACTCCAGAGCCAATGGCGGCAGATTGAAGAAGACTCGGGCTTGCTCGACGATCGTCCTCGTCGCGCTCGCTCCGGCTCGGGTGCAGCCTAGATCATGGACGCGTTGCAAGCGGCTGAAGTCGCGTACGCCGCCGCTGGCCTTGATTTGAACGCTGGACCTGCTCATATTCCGCGAGGACAACCCGGCTGCAGCCTTTGACGTAGGGATTCAACGGCTGCTGAAGGAGCGACGGATCAGCGACGGCCCGACAATCCTCTATGGCGACGGCTGCAGCTGCCAAGTATCGCCCGATGGTGATCTCCAAGTCGCAATCCGCGGCAGGCGTCAATTTGCCTGGATCACGACTAATTCAACATAAGATTGATTATCGGCCCATGTCCTGTGAGAGCCGCGGGTGCGTTACGGGTCACGCTGCCCGACGGCGGGCAACGTTCTTGGCCGTCCGCTTCTGAAGCCAGCCGGCCAATCGGACGTGCTTGTGCCGGGCGTGACGCAGGTGCTCGAGGTACTCCTTGAGAGCACCCGTCTTGAACTCTGCCAGGAAACTGCGGGTTGCGGTCGGGTTGAGCTCGCGGATCGCATCTATGGTTCGGCGGCGGTCTTCGAGCACGACCTCACGCAGCCGATAGCTGGTGGCGGACGCTTTGTTGTCGCTGGTTTCGCCTGTAGCGCGGAGCATGGTCATCGGGTCGTAAGATCGGCCCGTGAGCGAGGTTCCCTCCAATCCGTCGTCAGCATCTCGAGAGCCCTCTTCCCGACCTGCCGGCCTGGCCGGCCTGAAACGGATGAGCACGACCGCCGGCGTCGGGACCGGCATGACCTATCGCCAGGTCAGCCCGCTAGCCGTCGCTGCCGTCGTGGCTGCCGTCTTGTCCCTGAGCGTCTTCATCCACCCGGCCATGACGATTATTCCCATAGCGGGCGTCGTCTTAAGCATCCTGGCCCTTGTCGCTGTCACCCGCAGCAACGGCACGCAGGTCGGACGCACCCTGGCCATCGGCAGCCTGATCGCCTCCTCCGTCCTGGCCGGCCTGTTTGCGTGGCGGTTCTTCAGCACGGCCACCTCGGAGCGGACTATGGCCACTGACGTGCGGCAGACGGTCGCGTCGTTCGGCGACGCCCTAGCGGCCGAGGACTACGCGTCCGCGTACGCCCTTATGGCCGGGGCTTTCCAGGAAGACGTCGCAGAAAGCCAATTTGGCTCGTGGCTTTCGGGCTACCCGGCGGCGAAGGACCGCGAAGGCGAGCCTGTCTTCGGCAACATCACCGGGGCCAAGGCCGGTGAGCGGATCAAGTTCAGTGAGGCCGCCGGCGATCGAACCCTGGCTGACACTGAGCTCATAGTCACCTTCGAACACGGGGAGCCGCTGACGCAGTCAGTCCTCCTCAACGGTCGCGACGGCACATGGAAGCTTCGGCAATTCGAGCAATGGTTCGCCGAATGACGATGAGGATTATCGGAGCGTCAAAAGCTCATTGCGTTTAGGTCGCCCCCGGGCGTGGTCGATACGCGGGAGGTACACGCCCCTTGCGCCATCGACTCATGAAGTTTCACCCGACCTCCCACCGTGCCGCCGCTACCGCGGCCATCGCCCTGATCGCCACCCTCGCCGGCTGCGCTTACGAAGAGCCCTTCGAGTCGGCTCGTGACGGCACCAGCCGCTTTGACGAGCCTCGGCGGGCCCAGGCCGGTCAGCTGCAGGTCGATCCGCTCGCAGCCGTGACCTTTGATGAACCGGCAGACGACGTCGGCTTCGTCAGCGTCGAGGCGGGCGGACCCAACGCGTTTGGCGAGTTCGGTGGTGAAGGCGAACGCCCGTACCGCCCCATCGCCGGTCGCGCCGGGTACCAACAGCACACGTATGTCGATGAAGGCTTCGACGGCGACGTCAGCGTCAGCCCCGACGGCAAGACCATTGCCTTCAGCTCGACACGCCACTCGACACGCAGCGACCTCTACCTGCAAAGCACCAGCGGGTTGGCGGTCACAAAGCTGACAACCGACCCGGCCGACGACGCTTTTCCGGCGTTCAGCCCGGGTGGTGACAAAATCGCATTCTGCTCCAACCGCAGCGGCAATTGGGACGTCTACGTCATGGATCGCGACGGCCGCAACGTCACGGCTGTCACGCAGGGCACAGGTCACGACCTGCACCCGAGCTTCAGCCCCGACGGCCGGCAACTCGTATTCTGCCGCATCGGCGGACGCAGCGATCAGTGGGAAATCTGGACGGCCGACCTCACAACGGGTGAAAAGACGATGGTCGGATTCGGCCTGTTCCCGGCGTGGTCGCCCCGCACGGACAAGGACGTCATCGCTTTTCAACGTGCCCGCCAACGTGGCGGCCGGTGGTTCAGCCTCTGGACGCTCGAGCTCAAGAGCGGCGAGCCGACGAATGTGACTGAAGTCGCCATGAGCACCAACGCCGCCCTCGTCGCACCGGCCTGGTCACCGGACGGCAGCAAGCTGACGTTCGCAACGGTCGTCGAGCCCCAGGCCGGCATGCCCGATACCGATATTGCCGTCGGCCGACAGGACATTTGGACCGTCAACGCCGACGGCACCGACCGGCATCGCATCACGGATGGCAAAGGTGTCTACGCCACCCCTGATTGGGCCAGCGACGGCCGCGTCTACTTCGTCAGCGATCGCGGCGGCAGCGAGTGTGTCTGGTCCGCCCGTGCCGATGCCGCCAACATGAGCCGCGTTGCGGTCAAGCCCCCGACGCCGCAGGTCGAGCCGACCGATCAGCACGTGCCACCGTTCGCAACGCAACGGGCCGACACGTCGCACGCACCGATCGAGTAAAGCCGTTGTTGCACGTGGAACACGAACCGGGAGCCTCTGGCTCCCGGTTCTTTCGTCGTGCCTGCTGATTGAGAACTGGAAAGGTCCCCGAGGCATTCGACTTAACGCGGTCCGAGCCCGTGACTACCCTCGGCGGCCGTTGTTTAAACTCACCCTTGCCAACCTCATCAGGCGGCCGGCCCGCACGCTGCTCACCGTCATCGCCGTCGCGCTCAGCGTCGCCCTTGTCGTTTCGACCACCAGCGGCTACGCGTCAGCAGAACTTAGCGTTCGATCGTTCATCGAGAACTATCTCGGCAACGACGACTTCCGCATCACCAGCGGCAGCGACGCTGCCGGCATGCCCTCGTCCTACCTGCGCGAGCTCGAAGCCGATCCGGCGGTGCGTAGTGCCTACGGCAGGCTCGCCGATCAGCGACAACTCAAGGGGCTTGACGGCGTACCCATCGCCAAGCCCTTCGAGGTGCTGGGCGTTGATCCGAGCGTCGACAGCTACCTGTCCCGCCTGCCGATCGACAGCGGCGACATCTTCAAGTCGGCCGACGAGCCATCGGTCATGCTCGACGTCGCCAGCCGTCGAGCATTGGGCGTCGATGTAGGCGAGCCCTTCGTGTTCCCCGGGAAGAACGGGCCCGTCGAGCTCAAGGTCGTCGGAGTCGTCTATCGGCCCAAGATCATCAGCATCCTCGGTAATCGCTCGATCTACGTCCCGCTCGAGACGCTGCAGCAGCTCACGCGTCCCGAAGATCCCGATCGACTGACCACCATCAACGCGGCGCTGGAGGTCGGTCGCGACATCGAGCAGACGGTGGATCGCCTGCAAACCGAAGTCAACGCGAGTGGTCAGCCTTGGAAGGTTCGCAGCACGAGGGCAGACCGCGAAGTCGTCGACAACGGGTTGCGAGCGATGTCGCTGCTGGCCCTCATGGGTGGCATGGTTTCGCTGCTGGCGGCGACGTTCATCGTCTTTGGCACCCTGGCCATGGGCGTGGCGGAGCGGCAGCGGACGCTGGCCATGCTCAGGGGAATCGGCGCGACGCGGAAGCAGATCGCTACCAGCGTCATCGGCGAGGGCGTCTTGCTCGCGATCCTGGGCGTGGTGCTCGGTGTGCCTCTGGGCCTGGGATTCGTGTACGGCCTGACGCAGTACTACGAAGAGATCTTCACCGAAGGCCTTGCCATCGGTTGGTTCGGCATCGGGGCGGCGGTGCTGGGGACCACGCTGGCAGCCGTCGCGGCGTCGCTCGTGCCTGCGTACTCGGCTTCGCGCGTCGACCCACTGGCGGCGATGCGACCCGCCGCCGAGGCACCGGCCAAGGGTCCGCCCTGGATCTGGTTGACAGTCGGCATCGGGCTCATCCTGATCGACGTCGTCCTGCTCTGGCCGCCGCTGGGGTATCTGCCGCTGCCCGACGACTGGGAGCGGGCCGGCCGGTTCTGGCTGCACTTCTTCATCGGCTTGCCGACGTTGATGCTCGGGTTCTTCCTCATCGCGCCGACGCTTGTCTGGCTCGCCGACGCGTTGCTCGCACGGCCGATGGCGCTCGTCATGGGCGTCACGCCGTCGTTGCTCAAGCAGCAACTCGGCGGTGGCATCTGGCGGGCGGCAGGAACTGCGGCAGCGCTCATGGTCGGGCCGGCGGTGCTCATCGTCATGAACACACAAGGCCGCAGCGGCATCCAGGGCTGGCAGCTGCCCGACGCGTTCCCCGATGTCTTCATGTTCGACAAGAACGGCATCCCGGCCGACCGCATCGACGAGATCTCAGCCGTCGAAGGCATCGCCAAGCTAGCCGACGGCACGCCCGACGTCACGCCCATCGGCTACCTGCACCCGCGGCTGGGCGAGGGTGTCTTTGCCATCGCTGGCGCTGCGTTCGCCCCGGATCGGACCATGTTCGTCGCCGTCGATCCTGAGCGCGTCTTTGCGATGATGGACCTCGACTTCACCGCGGGCGACCTCGAGTCGGCCAAGCGGATGCTGATGCGTGGCGGCCTGGCGCAGCTCAGCGACGGCAGGCAGGTGCATGGCTCGGTAGAAAAGGTCGCGGGCGCCGACACACTCGTGCCCCTGGTGACGGACGAACAGACTGCGGTTCCCATTCCCATGGACCGCGTGACGAGCTTCGACGATGCGAACTACCTCATCGTTACCGAAGAGTTCCGCCAGCTCCGCGGGCTGGGGCCAGGTGATCCGTTCACGCTCAAACGCAACGGCACCGGCATCCTCGGCACGCTTCGCGGCGAAGATGTGCCGTTTGTCGTCGCAGGCGTCGTCCGCTCGCCTGGCATCGATCTCATGGTCGCGACATTCGACCTCGGCAGGCAGTTCGAGGGACAATCAGCGGCCAGCGTCTTCGGCACGCTGCAAGACGCCCGCGACCTGTTCGGCATGAAGGACGTGTTCCTCATCGCCGCCAACCTGGACGTCGGGGCCGACAAGAAGGTCGTCCTCGAACGGGTGGCGTCGACGCTCAACAACGACGGCATCTCCATCAGTGACGTCCGTCAGCTCAAGTACGAGATCCAACAAGGCCTCGGACGTTTGCTCACCATTGCCGGCGTCGTAGCTTGGGCGGCGTTGGCTGTGTCGAGCCTCGGAGTGACCAACACCGTTATGGCAGGCGTGCGGACGCGTCGCTATCAGCTCGGCGTGCTCCGCGCGATCGGCGTGACGCGAGGCGAACTGCTCCGACTCATCGTCAGCGAGGCGATCCTGCTCGGGTTGGCAGCAGCGGCGCTGGGCACGCTGGCGGGCCTGCTCATGGCCCTCAACGCCCGGCAGCTTCAGGCGTGGACCGTCGGCTACGTCCCGCCGCTTCAGATCGCTTGGGACGTCGTGCTCGTCGGCGCCGTCGCGGTGCTGTCGGTGAGCGTCCTGGCCTCGCTGTGGCCTGCCTGGTCGGCGGCGAAGGAGCAAGTGCTCAGCCTCCTCCGCGGTGGCCGATCGGCGTCTTGAGCGCTGCGCCGCGGCGGCCGATCAGGCGGTGGTGACACGGCGGCGGGCAGAATGTTCCACGTGGAACATCGGCCGACCCCGTTTGGCCATTGCCAGAGGTCTTTTTGCTCCCGATCGGCTCGCCATTGTTCCACGTAGAACACGCCAAACGTCTCGCCGCTGCGTCGGCGGGTCGTCCGCCCTCGTGGCTTTTATACGAACATATCAACCAAATCGTCATGGGTTCTGCAGTCTCAGGCGAAGCTGATGATGAGGAATGCGCCCAGCCGAGCATTGCGCCGCCGCGGCCGCCGCGGCGCACCGCTACCGTCGCTCCGTGCGGATCAGCGAGCGGTTCGACAGCATCCAAGGCGAAGGCAAGCTCACCGGCGTGCCCAGCGCCTTCATCCGCGCCAGCGGCTGCAACCTCCGCTGCACCTGGTGCGACACGCCCTACGCCTCGTGGCACCCCGAAGGCGGCGACGAATCCGTCGACGACATCGCCACCTGGGTCGCCTCCATCGGCCGTCGTCACGTCGTCTTCACCGGGGGCGAGCCCGTCATTCAACCCCAGGCGGCCGACCTCTGCGACCGCCTCGTCGCCGACGGTTGCCACGTCACGCTCGAGACCGCAGGCACCGTCTTCAAGCCGCTGGCGATCGACCTGCTGAGCCTCTCACCCAAGCTCGCCAACTCCACGCCCTGGCAACGCGAGGACGGCCGCTTCGCCCGCATCCATGAAGAGCATCGCCTCAACATCGACGCAATGAACGGCCTCATCGCACACACCCGCGACCGCGGCGGCGACGTGCAGGTGAAGTTCGTCCTCGCCGCCGAAAGCGATCTGGCCGAGGTGCAAGCTGTCATCGACCAGCTTGACCACGTGGCCCGCGAGGACGTGCTGCTCATGCCTGAAGGCACCGACGCCGCCACACTCGATAGCCGATCGGGTTGGCTGGCAGAACTGTGCAAACAGACCGGCTACCGATTCTGCCCACGCCTGCACGTCTACCTCTACGGCGACACCCGCGGCACATGAGGGGTTAAATTGACGACGCGGGCGCTTCCGTTCGTTTAGATGTGAAGCGGGTCGCTACGTCGCCTCACCAAGCCGCTGCACAAGCTCGACCGCCCTTGCGAGCATCGCGTCGGCTTCGGCCACGTCGGGTGAGTCGGCCGGTGCGTTGGCGAGAACGTTGTATCTGCCGCAACGCACAGCGGCGACGGCAAGGTCGCCGCAGCAGAGCAGGTCGCCCTTGAGCCACGGGTTCGAGATCGCCGCGACGTCCGTCGCGGCGGCGAGCACCTTCAGCGCAGCCGCCATCGTCGCGAGCGGCACCGCAATGCTCGCCGCCGTCGCTTGCTCCAGCGTCTCCGACTTCGCCGCGTCGTCGTCTGCCAAACCCTTCGCTGCTCGCCAACCGGCGTAGGCGAGTTGATCCTCCACGCACAGCCGCAGCAACATCGGCCGCGTCTCGCCCAGCCGCTGAAGCGCCGCCTTCAGCTTGTCGTCCTGCTCCGCTTCGTTGCCCTTGCGACCGACACTGAACCGCAGCGCCATCTCACCGACGGCACAGCCTAGCGCACCGGCCAAGGCTGCCACACTGCCCCCGCCGGGAGTCGGCGTCCGGTCGGCGAGCCGGTCGAGCCAGTCGTTGATCGACACGTTTGTCCCGACCGAGTTGGTGGCCTGGCCTGACATGCGGCGAGCGTACGGCCCCGTACCTGGTTCGGCATTGCGTTCGTTAGCACGTGGGCCTGTTCAGCCCGCGTCGGCGGCTGAGTCTTCGGCCTCGGCGAGATAATTCATCGCCCGCTCCAGCTCGCCCTTGAGGTGGCGAACGCGGAGCAAGCTCCGCACGCGGGTCAGCAGCTCGAATTTGTTGACCGGCTTGCTGACGAAGTCGTCGGTGCCGCACTCTGCCGCCCGCTCGACATCGCCGAGTTCGTTCAGTGCCGTCACGACCAGGATCTGCACGTCTCGCGTCGCCGGGTCGCTTTTAACCTCGCGACACACCTGGAACCCGCTCATGCGCGGCATCATGATGTCGAGCAGAATCAGGTCGGGCACCGACGCCCGCACCCGCTCCAACGCCTCGATGCCGTCGCGGGCAACGTCGACTTTGACGGGCAGCTCCTCCAGGTATGCCTGCATGAGCTCGACGTTCTGCTCGTTGTCGTCGACGATGAGGATCGTCGAGTCGGGCAGAAACGACTCGTGGCGGTCGACCGGGCCGCCCTGCAGGGCCTCGGATGTCGTGGCGTCGGGCGTGCTGGTCATAAGGCAAGTTGGCTGGTGACGCCTACCGGGAGTGCCCGCAGAAGCCGTTGGTACAGGCTCTGTGCGGTCGGCTCGGGATCGACGGCAAGCGTCTGCAGCAGTCTAGCGAGATCGTCCGGGCGGTCCACGTCCCAGAACGTCGGCAGATCGACCAGCGGACGACCCGCCTGCACCGCCCTGGCCCGCACCTGACCCAGCTCGCGACCGCTCGACCAGTCGATGCCGCTCGTTATTGCGCCGACGTCGGAGTCGGGCGTGACGCCGAGGCACCAGAAGCCGCCATCCTCGCATGGGCCGATGCAGTCGCGACCAGCGGCCAGATGTCGCAGAGCCTCGTCGATGTGACGCGCCGGCAGGTGCGGAGAGTCGACGCCGAAATAGCACAGATTTGCCTTTTTGCCCGTCCCGCGGATGACCGAAGCGGCACCGGCCAGGCGGTCGCCAAGGTCGCCCTCAACCTGGGGCACGAAGGACAGGTTGCCTTGGAAATGGCTCAATTCCGGCTGTGACGATGCCCACGCCTCGGCCTCGCCCATCGCCCCGCCGGTGTGGCACCAGACGACGGCATCGAAATTTGCACTGGCCGATAACCGGGCGAGAAGGGTCGACAGGAACGCCGCTTGCACACGTGCTGCGTCCTCGGTCCTCAACGGAGGGACGAGCCGAGTCTTGACCCGGCCCGGCACGGGGAGTTTGGCCATGATGACTGCTACTTGCTGCGTCGACATGTGAAGACGCTAGACCCGCGTCGCGACGCCACCTCGCCGTGAAGACCGCCACTACGAAGGAGTCTAATGCCCAGCGCCCTGCCTGCAACGACCTCATCAGACCAGTCCGGCGTCGACGCCGGCACGTCGAAGGCATTCGGGGCGCTGCAGGAGGAGCACGAGCTATTCCGACGCCGGCTTGCGGAAATCGCCAAGGTCATCGGGTGCGACACGTTCGACCGCGTTGTGCACGACGTTCGGAACGTGGTCAACGAACGCAACCTGCTTCGCCGGGTAGCGGAGATGGAAGGCCACGATTGAGATCGGCCTGACGGCTGTGATCGTCGCAGGTTGGCCCGTCGTGCACGACGCATCGTTGTGAGCGTCGAACAGATTGCGTATCTGTCGCAAAATCCTCGAGCCGCGGTCCCACCCCGACCCGTCGACAGCATCATCAGCAGCCGATCCCTTACGCCAGCAGGTCCAGCAGCACCCGCTCTGCCTTCTCGCCGCGCTGCGTGTATGTGTGATGCTGCTCGACCTGGCTCCTGGCAGCGTCGCCAATGATCGTCGCACGTTCGGCCGTAAGGCCTTGGAGATGATCCGCTACGGCTCGGCCGTCGGCGGCGACAAGCACTTCGCTACCCGGCTCCAGAAAATCGTCAATGCCACGCCATTCATCCGTGATCAAGCACGCCCCTGCGGCGGCGGCTTCAAACACGCGCGTCGCCGGTGACCAGCCGTACCGGGCCATGCTCTCGCGGTTCACGTTGAGCACCGCAAGCGGCGTGCAGTTGAACGCGTTGTGGTCCGTCGTCGCCACGTGCCCGATCGCCCGCACATTCGCTGGTAGATCGGCATCGTCCCAACCGCTGCCGCCGAGCATGAACGTCTTGTCCGGCAACAACCTCGCCGCGTCGAGGAAGAACGTGCCGATCCGTTCTTCGCGGTCGGGTAATCGATTGGCCAACAGGGCCAGGTCGCACGCGAACCGCTCGTCAGGCGGCACCGCGTGGTGCGTCTGCAGGTCGGCGGCGTTGTAGATCGGCTCGCAGCGACGGGCACCCAGCTTCGCGTACGCCTCGACGACGGGAGGGCCGCCGCCGTAGGTCAGGATCGCGTCGTACTGCGGCACAAGCTGTCGAAACGGGTCGTGCAGGTCGCTGTTGGTCCGGTCGAGCGTGGCAGGGGCGTCGACATCCCAGAAGACGATGGCGTTGCCGTCCCGCTTACGTTCGACGACGGCCGCTTCGAGCTCTACGTCGAAGACACCGACGCCGCTGGCTTTGACGATGATGTCGGCCTCCTTGGCCGCGTCAATCGCGCCGCGCCAGCCATCGTCGCTGTTGGCGTAGACGACGCTGGTCGCATAGGGCGGATCGGGATGGTCGATGTGCTGCTGGCGGTCGTAGGCGTCGGGCTCGTAGAACGTGACGCTGTGTCCACGATCAGCCAAAGCCCGCAAGATGCCGCGATAATACGTGGCGGCACCATTCCAATAGGCACTGACGAGCGACGACCCGAAGAACGCGATGCGCATGCCGCAATCATGGCATCGCGATGCTTGGCTGTCACCTGAGACAACTGCGTACCCGTTGCTATGTGATTTTGCCCAGCATGTCGAGGAGGACGGCGGCGTCCTGACGGCACTGCTCGATGTCGTCGTCGCGGACAAACTCGAGCATGGCAAATCGCTCGAGAAGGTCATCCTGCCGCGGTGCATCGGACGCCTTCTGGAGGAACACCTGCCAGTCGTTTCGGCCGTCTTGGAGTGGTCTGCGGTCGCGACCGTCTGGCTCTTCGAGCCAGTTGAACACATGCACGTGGGCGAGTCGCGGTCGGACAACATCGAGCTCGGCCAACCGCGTCGCGTGCGGACGGCCGTTGCTGGGTTGCCAATAGCTCAGCAGGTCCGGCACGTTGTCGAGCAACCAGCCGCCACGCGAGGCGTCGGCGGTCATCGTGCCCTCGTGCCATTCGCAGGCGACGCGAATGTCTGCCGTTCTGGCCACGTCGATGACGCGCAGCAGGTCGTCCGCCACAAGCTCCGCGTACGCGTCGCCGGCGTCAGCCTCCTGCCGCCCAGGCCAAACGCGAATGACGGGGGCGGCCAACGCGACGGCAGAATCGAGCACCGCTTCGAACGTCGGCACGTCCTTTTGACCCGCGTGCCCCGCCCGGTAGTACGAGCCATAGGCGGCAACGCTGAGACCATGATCGGCGGTGACTTGCCTCGCGTGCCCGGCCGCAGCGACATCGCCGGCCGGCACGTGGATGTCCCCGCCCCATTCGATTCCGACGAGCCCGCAGTCGGCCGCGAGTTGTGCAACGGCCTCGACATCAAGCTTGCGGAAAGTGACGGAAACAAGGCCAGGCTGAAGCGTCATGTGGGCGTGGTTCATGACAGCGTCTTGAAACAGAAGCACCACCGCGGCCGGCCCCTGTCGTTTCGACCGTAGCCGATGCCGTCGCCGCACCATCGAGAGTGCGAACGAGCGCCGACCGACCGACCACGCTTAACCAGAACCGGATTAATTGCGATGGCAGAAGGGCCGACGTGTGGCTACCGTGCCCCTCGCCGCGGGCGTGGCGGAATTGGCAGACGCGCTAGATTTAGGTTCTAGTTCCGAGAGGAGTGCAGGTTCGATTCCTGTCGCCCGCAAAACAAGCTGCCCGGACGCCAAAGCGTCCGGGCGGCGTTTTTGTCTGAAGAAGACACATCAGCGACGACGACGCAGGCTCGCCAGACCAACGAGCCCGAAGATAGCCGCCGAGCTGGGCTCGGGAACAAGATCGAAGGTGAGGTTGTCGATGCTGAAGTTGTCGAAGCTGCCCGGTCCGAAGGTGATCTCGGTGAACGGATTGGCACTCGTGATGCCGAGGAAGCCTGTGGAGACAAGGCCGATCTGCGAGATCGAGTTCGTCATGCCGTCGACGGTGACAATCGTGTCGCCCGAGATTCCGTTCGGCACGCCATAGTCGGCACCGAAAGCGGTTACGGGCGAATCGAAGGTCAGCGTGTAGCTGGGGGCGTTGTTGTTGTCGAGGAAGATGTTGAGGATTTGGTTCGTCACGTTGAGGTCGCCGGAGATCGAGCTGACGTCCGAAGCGGTGACCGTGAAGAAGCCAAAATCGACGCCGGCTGCCGCTTCGGCACCGGAGTAGGAGGTGTCGGGGAAGCCATCGAAACCGTATTCGAACGGATTGCTCAGGCCGGCGTCGAACGTCGCTTCGTTGAACTCGAACGAAAGCTGCCCGAGGGCAGGAGCGGTCGCAGCGGCGGCAGCGACAAGGACGATGGTGGGGATGATCTTCATTCTTTCTCTCCAATGGTTTGAATCAGGGGCAGACCGAAGCTCCAACGTCTCGAACTGCGCACAGGTCGTATCAGCCAGAACGGCCGTGTCGCATCCAGTTGCATGTGCTCTCTGTCCCTCGTTTGCAACGGTGGTGACGTCGCATCAACAGCTGACAAGAAAAACGTACTGAATCTGTCTGAAGCTGCAAGTGCAACTGCTCAAATATTTCGGCGTGCCGTTCACTGGCCTGGTTGGAGCAGGCTCACGCCGGTCATCTCCTGCGGCTTTTCGAGGCCCATCAGCTCCAGCAGTGTCGGAGCTACATCAGCCAGGCGGCCGCTTTCGCGGAGCGTCTTTTCCTTGTGTTTGTCACTGACAACCACGAGCTCAACGAGGAACAGCGTGTGGGCCGTGTGCGGCGGGCCGCCGGTCGTTTCGTCGACCGTCATCTGCTCCGCGTTGCCGTGGTCGGCCGTCACGATCGCGCTGCCACCGACGCGCTGAACCGCTTCGAGAATCGCCCCGACGCCGTGATCGACGGCCTCGCACGCTTTGACGGCTGCGTCGAAGTTCCCCGTGTGCCCGACCATGTCGCCGTTTGCGAAGTTGACGACAACAAGGTCGTACGCGCGGCTGGCGATGCGCTTGACGGTCTCTGCCGTCACGCCTGCCGACGACATCTCCGGCTTCTGGTCGTACGTCGTCACGTCTTTGGGCGATGGAATGATCTGCCGATCCTCACCCTCGAATGGCTCATCGCGATAGTCGTTGAAAAAAAACGTGACGTGCGGGTACTTTTCGGTCTCGGCACATCGGAACTGCCGCATGCCCTGGCGGCTGACGTAGTCGCCGAGCGTGTTGGCCATCTTGCCCTGCTTCGGGAACGCCACGTGCACCGGTAGGCCGGTTTCGTACGCGGTCATGGTCGTAAAGTGCAGGTCGAGCTTCTTGCCGCGGTCGAAGCCGTCGAAGCCGTCGAGCACGAATGCTCTGGTTAACTCACGCGGCCGATCGCCGCGATAATTGTAAAAGATGACGCTGTCGCCGCTTTCGACGCGACTGTTGCGCCAGTCGCCCACGGTCCGCGGCGTGACGAACTCGTCCCCCTTGCGATTCGGATCATCGTTGTTCTCGTAGAAGTCCCGAACCGCCGACGATGCGTCGTGGAAGTTCGGCACGTCGCTCCGGCCGGTCAGCAGGTCGTAGACCTCCTGCACCCGCTCCCAGCGGTTGTCGCGATCCATGGCGTAGTACCGCCCGACGAGGCTGGCGATCGAGCCGACGCCAATCTCGTCGCACTTCGCCGCGACCTCGCTCACGTACTGCTGGCCCGTCGTGGGCGGCGTGTCGCGGCCGTCGGTGAACGCGTGAATAAACACCTTCTCGACGCCCTGCTGCTTGGCAAGCTCCAGGACGCCGTACAGGTGCTCGAGCAAGCCGTGCACACCCGCATCGCTGACGATGCCGAAGAGGTGAAGCTTCGTCCCCTTCTCCTTGGCATGGCGGCACGCGACGACCAGCTCTTTGTTCTCGGCCAGCTTGCCGGCACGGACAGCCCGGGTGATGCGGACACTTTCCTGATCCACGATCCGGCCCGCGCCGATGTTCTGGTGACCGACCTCGCTGTTACCCATCGTGCCCTCGGGCAGGCCCACGTCCATCGAGTCGGTTCTGATGAGCGTCCGCGGGTACTCGGCTGCGATGCGGTCGGCCACAGGCGTGTTGGCCGATTCCACGGCATCAACGCCCGCCGGCGGGTGGTCGGGGTTGTGACCCCATCCGTCGCGGATGATGAGGACGACCGGACGCTTGTTCTCTGGTTGGCTGCTCACGTCCGCTAATGTAGTAAGCCGGCGAACGCCGACGTCACTCAAGCACCCTCGGCCCGTAGGAAAATGCCCATGCCAGCCACGCACACGATCGCACTCATGAACCAGAAGGGTGGCGTCGGTAAGACGACCACCTGCGCCAACCTCGGTGCCGCCCTGGCCGATCGTGGCAAACGAGTCCTCGTGGCCGACCTGGACCCGCAGGCTCACCTCTCGATCAACTTCGGTGTCGATCCGGCCCAATTGCCCGACGACGAGGCGACCCTCTACGAAGTGCTCAGCGGCGAAGCCGGTGTGCTTAAGGCCGTCCGGCGACTCGCGGGCAACGGCCTCGAGAACATTTCCGGCGAGATTCACCTTTTGCCCAGCAGCCTCGACCTGGCCGGGCTGGAGGTCGAACTTGCCGATCAGCAGGATCGCCAGGGACTGCTCCGCAACGCCATCGCCAACGTCGGTTACGACTACGACGTGGTCTTGCTCGACTGCCCGCCGTCGTTGGGTTTGCTGACCATCAACGCCCTGGCCGCGGCGCAGCATGTTCTGATCCCGATGCAGGCGCACTTCCTGGCGCTGCAGGGCTTTGCCAAGCTGCTCGAAACGACGCAGCTCGTCGGCCGCCGGATCAATCCCGACCTCAGCGTGCTGGGCGTCGTGCTGACCATGTTCGACAGCCAGACGCGTCTGGCGACCGATGTGGCCAATGAGCTGGAGGGCTTCTTCGAAAGTGCCCGCGGGACGGACAAGCCGTGGGCCGAGGGTCACTTGTTCGAGACGCGAATCCGCCGCAACATCAAGCTGGCTGAGGCGCCGAGCTTTGGCCAGCCGATCCTGACGTACGACCCGCTGAGCAACGGTTCTGCCGACTACGCCGCACTGGCCGAGGAAGTTGCAGGCAGGCTCGACGGCATAGCCGACGGTGAGCCGTCGGCCACGATTGGCCGCACCGACACGCAACGCCTGCGGGCGAGCGGCGTTTCGGGCAACGTCTTGCCCGAGGTCCGCCGCGAGGCCGCCGTCGCGTGAGCATGTTCCGCCGACTGCTGCGTCGACCCGGCGTCTTGCTGGCGGTCTATTGGCCGCTGGCGTTCGTGGTCACGCACATCCCACCGCTGTTCAAGCGGGACAAGGAAGAGCGCCTCGACCTGCCGATCGGGCCGGACAAAGTGGTCCACTTCGGCGGTTTTTTTGTCCTCGCGTGGCTGCTGGCAACGGTGCTGAGCCGCCGGTTCAGCACGCCAGCCGTCGTGAGTCTGACGGTCGCGGCCTGTGCCATGTACGGGCTGATCGACGAAGTCACGCAACCGGCCTTCGGCCGGACAGCCGACGTGTGGGATTGGGTCGCAGACATGCTCGGCTGCGGTGCAGGGCTGCTCGCTTGGCGCTTCACCTACCGCCGGACCTGACAACGCGTGGCAGCGCGGACCATTATGGGACCGTGAGCGGCGGCACCCGGACCCGCGGAGCGTGGTAGGTTTCGGCTAATGGGCGAGATTTTGCATGTTCCTACTTCTCCCGTCACCGGCACCGCCGCGGGTGAGCCGTTCTTCGAGCTGTCGGGCGTACCGGTGGACGAAGGCCGACTAGCCGATTCCGCAGCGTCGGCCATGGAGCAACCGACCGGCGAGATCCGCTACGTCATCGACCCGATCAGCGGACACGTCTGGAACACTGCCTTCAACTTCGAGCACCTCCGCCTCGACGAGGGGTACGACATCAACCTGTCGAATTCGCCCGCGTATCGGCAGTACCTGGAGCAGGAGGCCCGCGGCTTCGTCGAGCGATACGGCCTGCGTCGCGGCAGCCGAGTGCTCGAAATCGGGTGCGGCAAGGGAACGTTCCTCCGAGAGGTCTGCCGCGTCGGCGGAGCCGCGGGTGTCGGCTTCGACCCGACGTACATCCGCGATCCCAAGGCAGATGAAGGGCTTGATGTCACCTTCGTCAAGTCGCTATTCACCGAAGAGGCGGCCGCGAGCAGCGGGCAGTTCGATGCCGTCATGATCCGGAGCGTGCTGCAGTATTTTGAGCGACCGATGAGCCTGATCAAGCTCGTCCGCCGCCTCGCCGGTGACCGCGATATGCCGGTCTACATCGAGGTGCCCAACGGCGAGCACACGTTCGCCGGCGGGTGCGTCTGGAGCGCGGTGTACGAGTACGCCAACTGGTACTCACCGACAAGCCTTGCGATGCTCTTGGCTAGCTGCGGGTTCGCGACGCGACGACTCGAGGCCACATTCGCCGAAGGGCAGAACCTTGTCGGCGAGTTCGTGCCCGGCACGCCGTTGTCTCATCACCAACATCCGCCGGCCAAGATCGTTGCCGAGCAGGTCGCCGCCGCTCACGCGTTTGCAGAGGCTTACGAGGCGACAATGGCCGAGTGGTCGGTGCGGCTCGACGGCTGGTACGCCATGGGCCGCCGCGTCGCCTTGTGGGGCTGCGGGGCACGAGCGATCACCCTGCTGAGTCGCTGCGACGCCCAGGCGACGCGAGTGCAGCATTGTGTCGACCTCAATCCCAATCGGCACAACATGTTCCTGCCGATCACGGGGCACGAAGTGAGCGAGCCGGCGTCGCTCAACACTTTCGAACCGGACGTCGTCATCATCACCAACACCGGCTACGCCGACGAGATCGAGGCCGATCTGGCGGCGATTGGACTCGGCCACGTCGAGACGGCGGTGCTGCCGTCGGTGGCGGCGTTGCAGCCTGCCTGAATAAAGAAGCCGCGTCGCAAGGCGACGCGGCCTCAAACACCTTTGAGTCGATGGAGTTTCGGCTTCAGAGCCAAGCCACTGAAGTGGCTTGGCCTTGAGGCGCATCACGGAATGTCGTTGCGCTCGTCGTTCGAGTCGGTGCTGGCGGTGTCGTTACCAGAGCCGCCGAAGAGCGTGTCGATCTCGTTGTCTTCGGCGAAGAAGGTGTCGTCGCCTTCGAGGCCGCGCATGATGTCACGACCCGGGCCACCGTCGAAGATGTCGTTGCCGATGCCGCCTTCGAGGGTGTCGTTACCGGCGTTGCCGAAGAGGCGGACGTCGTTGTCGCTGGTGGTGGAGAAGTCGTCGTCACCGCTGCCACCGAGGAGAATTTCGATGTCGTCTTTGACGTCGTCGCTTTCGCCGCTCTCGCCGTCGTCGGCCAAGACGCCCAGTCCGACGACCAGGTTTTCGACGCGGTCTGCGTAGCTGAGGCGATCGGTGCCGCTACCACCGGCGATGTAGTCGCCGCCGTAGCCGGGCTCGATGATGTCGTTGCCACCTGAGCCGAAGATGAAGTCGTCACCGCCTGTGTCAGGTGTGGCTCCGCCACTGCTTTGGCCGCCGAAGATGTTGTCACCGCCGTTGGAGCCGATGATCGTGTCGTCACCCGCACCGCCGTCGAGACGGCTACTGGCGGTGACGCCGCTGACGATGATCGAGTCGTTCCCGCCGAGCCCGCGGATGAAGATCTCGCGGATGTCGCTGGCCAGCAGGTTGCCGCTGGCCTCGACGCGCGAGCCGTCACGGCTGCCGGCGAAGAAGGTGACGCGGCTGTCACCGGCGTAGCTGACGACGGTGATGCGGTCGGCCGACTCGCTACCGGTGAAGCTCAGCACGCCGTCCTCGAAGGTGGCGTTGCCGGTGACGCTGTCAGTCGTGCTGCCGCTGTCGCCGGTGATGGAACCTTCAAACGCGGACTCGTCTGCGGTGCCATTGAAGGTGTCGCTGACGCTACCAGCCGGGTCGAGGTCGCCGTAGACGAGGTCCTGGCCCGGGCCTCCGGCGTTGCCTGTGCCGGGGGCCTCGTTCTCGTTGGCGTCGATGATGTCAGCTTCACCGTCGGCGGCGAAGATGAAGTCACGGCCGAGCAAGCCCACCAGTGAGTCCTGTCCGACGCCACCGATAAGTGTGTCGTCGGCCTGGCTGCCGCGGAGGGTGTCGTTGCCCGCGCCGCCGACGAGTCGGACGCTGTAGGTGACAGCCGGTGCCGACAGGAAGTCGTTACCGCTGCCGCCGACGAGGGTTTCGATGTCCTCTTGGACATTGTCTCGCTCGCCTTCGTTGAGCTGACCGTCGTTGGCCAGGCCGTCAATCGTGACCGACACCTGATCGGTGCGGTTGCGGTAGTCGACGGTGTCGTTGCCCGCGCCGCCGATGAAGTTGTCATCACCAGCGCCACCGGCCATCAGGTCGTTACCGCGGCCGCCGAAGATGTAGTCGTTGCCACCTTCTGCCAGCACGGTGTCGGCCCGCGGTCCACCGCTGATCGTGTCATCGCCGCCGCCCGCCACGACGTTGATCGGGACGGACAGGGTCTGCCCAGCGATGACGAGGTCGTTACCGCCAAACGTCGTGACGACGACGCGGCGGACGTCAGTGCCTTCCGGGATCTCGCCGACGCCTGCGACGTCGAAGAACTCGCTGATGACAGGCGTGGTGCTGTCGTTGATGTAGTTGATGTAGTCGGCCTCGGTCGTGCCGGCCGGTGCGCCGTCGCCGTTGGATTCGTAGACGCGGAAGCCGGTAACGCCGTCCGCTTCGGTGCCGCGGGTCTCGAACTGGACGATGTCATTGCCGGCGTCGACGCTGACATTGAGCACGCCAGTCGAGTCATCGAATGTGATGGCAAGCAGGCGGCGACCTTCCAGCCGCTCAATACCGGCGGATACGGCACGATCAAAACGGCGCTTCGTAGTGGTCTTCATAGTTGTCTGGCGGTGGATTAAGGATTTTTAAATGTCTCGGAATTATCGGCAGCGTCGCACGAAGCCCTACAACCCGTCAATGCCAGACCCTGCAGACCCCGTTAAGCCGCCTCCGGGGTGAGCCCCAGCGAACGCGCCTGCTGCACGAACTGGTCGAGCAAGGGATCTGCCGCGTCACGCAGCCGGCCGGCCGCTTCAAGGTGGGCCAGACTCCGTGCGACACCGTCGATGAACGCGACCTCGCACCTGAACTCTGGCACGTCCCGCATGGCGGCGGCGCTCGTGTATGCCCCGTGGTATCCGGTAATATCCCGCAACAGCCCAAATCGTTCAGCATCGGCTTCGACGATGGCGTCACGAGGCAGGAACAGAAGCTGTGCCGTTTTTCCGAAGTAGGCTGCCGCTTCGCGGTAGTAGTCACGCCACGTAAAGACCCGCTGCGTCGTCGCGTTGTAGGACTTGCCGAACGTGACGCTCCGACCGGCGGCGTAGGCGAAGAGCTTGCCGACGTCGTCGCGATGCGTGCTGTTCCACAAACCCAATCCGTCCCCGGCCAAGATGACTGGTAAACCTTGACGAATCCGCTCCCAGTCAGGTGTGTCGAACTCAAGCTGGCCGATGATGTTACCGCCCTCGCCGTAGGTGGAGCTGGGGCGGATGACCGTCACCGCGACGTCGCCCTTCGCGTCGGCATTGAGCAAAACCTGCTCAGCGGCAAGTTTGTTTCGGCCGTAGCTGCTGATGGGCTCCTGCGGCCACGTCTCGTCAATGATCACCGTCGGCGGCACCTTGATGCCGTACGTACAGACCGTGCTGCAGAAGATAAGGTGCTCTGCCGAGACGTGACGGCACAGCCGCAGCGTCGCCTCGGCCTGCTCGACATTGAAGCCGATCATGTCGATGACGACGTCGAATTGCTCACCGTCGAACGCCTGCAACAGCGTCTCGACGTCGTTGCGGTCGCCGTGTCGTTGTTCGACCACACCCGGAAGCGGCTGATCAGATTTGGCGTCGGTTCTGCCGCGATTGAAACAGATGACCTTAATCGGCTCGTGCTCGCTGCGGGCGATGAGGTGCTTGATGATGCCGACGCTAATGAGGCCAGTACCGCCGAGAAGGAGAATCCGGGTCATGATCGACCCTAGCCCGCGGCCGATAGGCTGAGGTATGCGGATCACGTTCGTGCTGCCTCTGCCGAGCCTGTCGGGTGGCGTGCGCGTGGTGGCCGAGTATGCCAAGCACCTCAGCGAGCGAGGGCACACGGTGACCGTCGTCAGCACCGGCCTTCCGCCAAAGCCGCCAGTCTGGCAACGCATCCGCAGGCGGCTGAGCCGACTCAAGCGTGGCGACATTTGCGGCGCGTTCTTTCCGACGCACCCGCCGATCCACAACGATCACTTTGATGCCGTTCCGCACCTGCACACCCTGCTCCCGCACGCAGGCCCGGTGACGGATCGCGACGTGCCCGACGCCGACATCGTCCTTTCGACCTGGTGGGAGACGGTGCCGTGGGTTGCCAATCTCTCGCCATCGAAGGGTCGTAAGATTCACTTCCTCCAGCACGACGAGCGGGCGATGGCAACAGACGACGCGATCGCCCGACGCATCGGCGACGTCAGCTGGAAGACGCCCGGCTTCCGCCGTGTGGCCGTGGCGTCGTGGATCAAAGACATCGGCCAACGCGAGTTCGGCGTCTCCGACTGCGTTGTCATGTCTAACGCGGTCGACCACGACCACTTCAACGCCGAGCCGCGCGAGCTTGGGAATCCGCCGGCCGTCGGGTTCATGACGAGTGCCGTTCGCTTCAAGGGCTCGGACATAGCCCAGCAGGCGTGGCAATTGGCCAGAGAGCGGGTGCCAAATCTTCGACTTGTCACGTTCGGCACGTCAATCGATCCCGACCTGCCGCTTCCACCTGAGGCCGAGCATCACAACAAGCCGCCGCAAACGACGATTGCCGATGTCTATCGGTCATGCGACGCGTGGCTGTTTGCGAGCCGATGCGAAGGGTTTGGGCTGCCGATCCTGGAAGCGATGGCCTGCCGGACACCTGTCATCGGCACACCGACAGGAGCTGGCCCCGACCTGATCAACGATACGAACGGCCGCCTCGTCGCGATGGAGGACGTGTCTGCCATGGCCGACGCCATTGTGGCTGTGGTGACGCAACCGGCGGGCGAGTGGCGACAAATGAGCGATGCGGCACTGGCCACTGCCCACCTCCACGCGTGGCCGGCGGCGACGGATCGATTCGAGGCTTTCTTGAAGGATGTTGCCCAGACGCCTGGTTAGGCGAATCGACCGCGAGTCTGCCGCCCGCGCAGCCGATACAGTCAGGCCAGGTCATCTGCCGTCAGACACTCAAGCCCGTGAACGCCCGCCTCCACAACGACCCGCCCGGCCGGACGCTCAGCGTCGTGCTGCCTGCTTACAACGAGCAGGAAGTTCTGCCGATGACCTTCGAGCGATTTCTCGGCGTCTCCGATGAGTTGCAGGCACTTGGACTCGATCTCGAGCTCGTCTTCGTCAACGACGGCAGCCGTGATCGAACCGCTGAGCTGCTCGACGAGGCCGCCCGCGGCGATCGACGCATCAAGGCCGTCCACCTCACCCGCAACTTCGGCCACCAGGCCGCCATTTCGGCCGGCCTGAAACTCGCCACGGGTGAGTTGGTAGCCGTCATGGACTGCGACCTGCAGGACCCGCCTGAGGTGCTGCCACGCTTTGTGGCCAAGGTGCGAGAGGGGTATCAGGTCGTCTACGCGGTGCGTCGCAAGCGTAAAGAGTCAATCTTCAAGCGGACGGCCTACTGGACGTTCTACCGGTTGATGGGCCTTGTAGCCGAGATGGACATTCCGCTCGACTCGGGCGACTTCTGCGTGATGCACCGGTCGGCAGTCGATCTGCTGAACAACCTGCCCGAGCGTCAGCGTTTCGTCCGCGGGCTGCGGACGTGGGTTGGGCTGAAGCAGACGGGCCTGGAGTATGAGCGTGACGCCCGCGCCGCCGGCGTGCCGCAGTACACGTTTAAGAAGCTGCTCGGACTCGCCGCCGACGGACTCGTCAGCTTCAGCGGTGTGCCGCTGAAGATGGTGACGCGGATCGGCATGGGTGCTGCGATGGTGTCGCTGCTGTTCCTGGCCTGGGTCGTCATCGATGGCCTGTTCGGCTTTACCGACTTCAACCGCGGCTGGCCTTCCCTGGCGGCAATCATCACCTTCTTCTCCGCCGTGCAGCTCATCGCCCTCGGCATTATCGGTGAATACCTCAACCGGATCTTCATTGAGGTCAAGGGACGGCCGACCTTCCTCGTCGCCCGCGTCACAACGAGCCAGACCGGCGAAGGCGTTGTCGAAAGCGGTGCAATTGCCAACCTGCCGAACGAGCCGGCTTCGACCAATACACCGCAGGAGGCCGCCGCTTGAACCCGATCGCAGCCCTGCTGATCATCACGACCTTCGGGCTGAGCCTGACCATCAGCCTGCGTCGTGGGTTTGGGGCGACGTTTGCCTACGTCTTGCTGCCGTCGGTGCTTCTGCTGTACACGGTCGAGCCGATCGAGATTCAGAAGCTGCCCGACGTCACCATGGTGGGCGCGGTGAGCTACGGCGCGCTGCTGGCGCTGGCGATCACGGGCTTCAAGCTTCCGATCCGGTTTGGTGTCATAGACGCGGCTGTCCTTGCCTTGTCGCTCTGGCGGATTTCGTCGGGTGTAGCCAATGGCAGCCTGTGGACAGGGGTGAGCACCGTCGGAAGCGAAACGCTCAACGTGCTCGTGCCTTACCTGCTGGCCAGAGCTGCCTTTGTCGACCCGTTCTGGCGGCTTCGCGCGGCGCAGGTGATCGCCGGCATTGCAATCTGCATGACGCCGATCCTGATGATCGAGACGCGTCTGACACCGCTGTTCTACAACCGATATGTCCTCGACCCGCTCGGACTCACCAGCGTCAACTGGACACTCGTGCAGGGGCGTTTCGGGCTGTTCCGCGCACAAGGCGCGTTCTGTCACCCGATCGATCTCGGCAACGGTGCCGTCGTGATGGTCGCGATGCTCATCGCCTTGGGAGGCAGTGCGGGCGCGCGACTTTCGGACAAGTGGTTCGCCCTCGGCATCGCTGGTGGCGTGTTCATGTCACTGGCGAGCATGAGCTTCACGAGCTTCATCGCGCTCGGAGCGGTCGCCGGCCTCTTCATCGTCATGCGGGTCTCCCGCTTTTACTCGTTCCTGCTCGTGCCCATCGGCCTGCTCGGCCTGGCCGGCTACTCGGCTGCAACGTACCACTTCGTCACCAACGAACCCGTCGAGCCGACTTGGAACTACGACGAGACGGCCGATGAAACATCCGGCAGTCTCTACACGCGTCACCTCATCGTTTACTCGACGTTCGACGGGCCACGCGGAGCGCCGCACGCGGGTCTTCTTGGCTACGGCGAGGACGGCTTCGACCCCAAAACCTTCGGCCTGCTCAGCATCGACAACAGCTACATCGTCTTCGTCCTCGAGAACGGCTGGGGCTATCTCACCCTCTTCATCCTGATGGCGCTCGTCTTAGGCTTGAGGTCGACTGGCGCTCTGCTGAAGCTGCGCGACGGCACAAGCCGTGCCCCCATGGCAGCCGGTGCCGCTGGCGTCATCGGAACGATGTTGGGCATGTACACAGTCTTCTTCGGGTTCGTGTACGCGACGCTCTTCTGGCTCCTGATCGGCATTGTCGCCTCGATGCTCCGCGAGGTCGACGAGCGGACGGGTCGTTCCAAGCCGACGGTGCAGCTGGATGCAGGACGAAAAGCGTCCATTGACAAGACAGGCCGCGGCGCGTTTGCCTGAAGCATTGCCTGGACGGGGTAAGTCGCCTTAGCCTGATCCGCTGCCGCGGTGAAGCTCGGCGGCGACTTGGACGATGAAACGCATGGAGCCGTTGCTTCGCGCCGCCATGACCGCCTTTTCCACGACCGCCGCCTTGACCGACACCGACGAGAGCAAGCAGCTGATTGAGGACGGTCGCGCCCGCATCGTACCAACGGTGGTGTGGGTGCTGGTCGTGTCGGCCGTTGCCCTTCGCTTTGCCGCCCTGCTCGTCGCCGCCGATCCGGCCAATCCGGGTGCGATGGAGCACCACGCGCTGGCCGTAAGCCTGCTCGCCGGTGACGGATTCAGCTTCAACGAGTCAGCCGGTTACACGCAGCACGGCCGGTACGAACCCTCCAGCGTCCAGTCGCCACCCTATCCGCTCCTGCTGGCGGGGCTTTACGCCTTGTTCGGCACTGGTTCAACAGGCGCGTATGGGGCGGCGGTGCTGATCAACGTCTTTGCCGCTGCAGTGACCGTGCCGATCCTGTATCTCCTGGTCAGACGGCTGGCACTGACGGACGACAGGCCACGGCGCGCCCACGTCGCCGGCGTCATCGCCAGTGGCCTGTTCGCCATCTGGCCCACGCAGGTCTACGCCGTCACGCAGCAACAGGCCGTCGTAATCATCACGCTCTGTTTCGTCACCGTCGCATGGCTGTGGCTCGTCAGCTTCGACACCGGCCGCTTGCTGCCGTGGATCGGGTACGGCGTCATCGGCTGCTTCGCAGCGTTGACCGAACCCGTGTTGCTACCGGCCATGGCTCTCTCAGGCGTGTGGGTGCTCGCCACTCGGCAGTTGCCGCTCGGGCTCAAACTGCGTAACGCCATCGTGCTACTGGCCTGCGCGTTCGTGATCATCGGCCCGTGGACGTGGCGCAACTACAGCGTGCACGGCACGTTCATGCCCATCAAGAGCACGTTCTGGGTCAACGTCTGGAAGGGCAACAACGCGACTGATCCGGGGCACAGCGGCACCGATCGGCCGACACTGACGGCAGAGCGGCTCGAGGAGTTCCGGGCCACAGGTCGGGACGAGCTTCGCCAGTACGACCTGCTCACTGATCGGCAACGCGTCGAACTCGACGGCAAGTCTCCCGCCGCCCGCGAGGCCGTCTTCGGCAGGCTGACCCGCGACTGGATCTCGAACAACCCGTTGGGCTACGCCAAGAACTCGCTCAAGCGATTCGCCAAGACCGCCTGGTGGGACTGGGACCATCCGCAGGGGCATCAAGGCTTCTACGTCTACCCGGTCAGCCGGGCAGTCCTGCTCGTCGGTTCGCTGATCGGGCTGTTCCTGGCCCTTAAGAGCGGCTGGCGGCTGCGACAGGTCGGGTTGATCGTCGTGACGGCCCTGCTGACGTACACGCTCACCGTCACGGCCGCCCGGTTCGGGATGCCGATGGAGCCGTTCCAGTTCGCCTTGTGCGGCCTCGGCATCGCAACGCTGATTGCCGGACGGACGTCGATCGAGGAACGGGCACCAGCCTTGCTCAATTACCTGGGTGGTCGCCGCTTCAACGACGGGAAGTAAGGCTTGCCATGACGCACGTCGCTGTCGCCATCATCAACTACAAAACCGGCGGCCTCGTCGTCGACTGCCTGCGCTCGCTCCAGGATGAGGTCAAGGCCTGCGAAGCCGCTTATGCCGATCGCGGTCGCGTGCAGGTGGTTGTCGTCGACAACGCCAGCGGCGATGACTCTCCAGAGACGATCGAGCAAGCAATCGACGACAATGGCTGGTCGACATGGGCTACCCTCCGCCGCCTGCCCAGGAACGGCGGCTTCTCCTACGGCAATAACGAGGCGATCCGGCCGTTCATCGACGGTGACAACCGAGCTCCGTATCTGTGGCTGCTCAACCCTGACACAGTCGTTCACCCCGGAGCCTTGTTGAAGCTGATCGAGTTCCTGGATAAGACGCCCAAGGCCGGCATCGCCGGCAGCAGGCTTGAGGATCCGGACGGCACGCCGCAGCGGTCGAGGTTTCGCTTTCCCGGCGTGCTGAGCGAACTCGAGGGCAGCGTTCGCATCGGCCCGATGACCAGATTGCTGTCGCCTTGGGCCGTCGCGCCGCCCATTGCAGAAGGTGACACGCCGCAGCCGGCACAATGGATGGCTGGTGCAAGCCTTCTTGTTCGCCGTGAGGTGTTTGAACAAGCCGGCTACATGGACGAGTCGTACTTCATGTACTTTGAAGAGGTCGCGTTCTGCCGCGAGGCGATGCGGCACGGCTTCGAGCGGTGGTACGTGCCTCAGAGTCGCGTCATCCACCTCGTCGGTCAAGCCAGCGGCATCAGTTCGAGCCAGACGAAACGCAAGCCGGCCTATTGGTTCGACAGCCGCCGCCGATACTTTCTAACGCAGACCGGCCGACTACGGGCGACGCTTGCCGACGCGGCGTGGCTCACCGGATTCTCGGCCTGGCGGCTTCGTCGCCGTGTGCAGCGCAAGCCCGACCTCGACCCCAAGCACTTGCTTCTGGACGGTGCCCGGAACAGCGTCTTTCGCCGCGGATGGAGGCTCACGTGAGCGAGTACGACCCAACCACGTTCGCCGGCATGCGGCAACTTCAACGCGAGGATCTCGCCAGCCACGACAACGACCCGACGCGGCCGGGCTACAAAGCATTGAAAGCCTACCGCTTCGGCGTGTGGCGGATGAACGTGCCGCAACCTTTTCGCGCGCCTTTGAGCCTCTGGTACCGCCGCCAGTACCGTCACTGCCGCGACGTGTACGGCATCGAACTGCCCTACTCGGCCACCGTCGGACGCCGCCTCACCATCGAGCATCAGCACGGCATTGTGGTCCACGGCGGTTGCACCATCGGTGACGACTGCACCATTCGCCAAGGCGTCACGCTCGGTAACAAGTCCATGGACAAGCCTTTCGACGCTCCAACGCTCCGTAACGGCGTCAACGTCGGAGCCGGGGCCAAGGTGCTCGGCAAGGTCACCCTCGGCGACAACTGCCAGGTTGGTGCAAACGCCGTCGTCATTAAAGACGTGCCCGCCGGTGCGACGGCCGTCGGAATCCCGGCCAAGCTGCTCGGGGTGCCGACATGAGCGGCCTGTCCGCCGTCGGCATCGTCGCCATCGGGCGCAACGAGGGTGAGCGTGCAAAGACATGTCTAAAAGCCGCCGTCGCCCTGCTCGGCGACGCGATGCGGGTCGTCTACGTCGACTCAGGCAGCACCGACGGCTCGCCCGACTTTGCCCGCTCACTCGGCGTGCTTGTCGTCGACCTCGACCTGAGCAAGCCTTTCACCGCCGCCCGAGCCCGAAATGCTGGATTGGCGCAAGTACCAGCCGATGTGCCGTTCGTGCAGTTCCTCGACGCCGATTGTCAGCTCGTCGACGGCTGGCTCGGGACGGCCGTTACCGCGCTGCAAGGCGACGACAAGCTAGCGGGCGTGGCCGGTCGCAGGCGTGAACGGCACCCGGACGCGACCGTCTACAACAAGCTCTGCGACATGGAATGGGACACGCCCATCGGTCAAGCCGCGGCTGTCGGTGGCGATGCCATGTTTCGTCGAGCAGCGCTTGATCAGGTCGATGCCTACGACCCAACCATGATTGCCGGCGAGGAGCCGGAGATGTGTCTGCGTATGCGGAAGCACGGCTGGACGCTGCGTCGGCTCGACGCCGAAATGACGCTCCACGACGCGGCAATGACGTCGTCGAAGCAGTGGTGGAGTCGAAACAAGCGTGCCGGCCACGCGTACGCCGAAACGCTCGACCGCCACCCGCCGACGGGCATGCGTGAGGTGCGGAGCAACTACCTGCTCGGCTTCCTGCTACCGACAAAGGCTGCTGCGACCGGCTTGGCGTCGTTGGCGATGCTGATCACCGCTGCCGTCGGTGACGGAGCCGCTCGACTCGCCTTCGCGACCGGAGCAGCCTTCCTGATCCTCGTGCCGTTCGTGATTGGGCTCGCGTACCTGCACCTGTTCCGTCGCATCCGTGCGTACCGGCTGAGCCGCGGCGACTCACACGCTGACGCGTCCACCTACAGCAAGTACGTCCTGCTCGGCAAGCTTCCACAAGCCGCGGGACAGTTCAAGTACCGCTGGAACAAGTTCCGCGGAAAGCGGTCGGGGCTCATCGAGTACAAGGGCTGAACCCATTATGCAGCGAGCCGCGTCACGAATGACGCGGCTCGAGGTGCTTTGTCGACATGACAGCCTACTGGCCGATTTCCACCCGCAGGAAGCCGACGAGGTTACCGCCGGCCTTTTTCACGTAGTCACCGACGGTGCCCTTGAACTTGTCGGCGTTGATGAAGTCCTGCTCGACGAGCACGCGCTCGCGGTAGAAGGCGTTCATCTTGCCGCTGGCGATCTTCTCGGCGATCTCCTGCGGCTTGCCGCTGGCTTTGGCCTGTTCGACAGCAAGTGCCTTTTCCTTCTCGACGAGCTCGGCGGAGACGTCTTCACGGTTGAGGCCGTCGGGCGTCGGTTTGAAGGCGGCCAGGTGCAGGCCGATATCCGTCAGCACCTCGTCGGCCACGTCGGCCGAGTCGACGGCAACGAGGGCCGTCACTTTATTCGTAACGGTGTAATTGAAGCGGCCGACCTTGGCCCCTTCAAGGACGAGCGTCCGACCAAGCTGGACGTTCTCGCCCGTCTGCTGGCTGACGTCGACGAGCTTCTGCTTGATGTTGCCATCTTCGCTCGGCTTGGCGGCGGCGTCTTCGAGGAGCAGGTTGGCGGCAAGGTCGAGCACCTCGCCGACGATCTCGTTACGCGCGGTGAAGTCGGTGTTGCACAGCACCTCGACAATCGCGCCGCGCGTCTTGTCGCCGTTGAGGTAGGCGTTGACGCGACCCTCGCCGGCTTCACGCTCGGCAACCTTGGTCTTGACGCCTTCCTTGCGGAACGCCTCGATGGCGGCTTCGACGTCGCCGTTCGTCTCTTCGAGCTTCTTCTTGCACTGCATCATCGCGAGGCCGGTGCGCTTGCGGAGTTCATTAACCTGTGCTGCGGTGATAGCCATGGTGGCGTGGGTGAGTGTCGCTTGTTCGCTGAAAATGGTGGGGTGCGGGTGAGGAGTCCACCACCCGCACCTGAACAGGTGCGGGCGGAGACAAAGCTCACCCAGGTAAAGAAGAACGCTGCAGTCAGACCGACAGGGTTTCGCCGGCGGGCTTGGCACCCTCGGGCTCGCGGGCCGGCGCAGGCGTCTCGGCTGTCACGGCACCTTCGATGGTGACACGACGGCCTGGCTCTGCTCGGTCCGTTGCCGCAGCTACGCTTCGCAACTTGTCCTGGTCGTCGGCCTTGAAGCGGGCGCGGGCACTGGTGCCCTTCTTCCGCTCGCTCGAACCGCCCTTGTCCACATTGGCCGGACGGCCCTTGCGGCCTTCGATAATCGAATCGGCCAATTCTTTGACGATGACCTCAATGGCCTTCATCGCGTCGTCGTTACCGGGAATCGGCAGGTCGACGAGGTCCGGGTCGCTGTCGGTGTCGATGAGGGCGATCGTCGTCAGGCCGAGCTTCTGGGCTTCCTGGACGGCAATCTTCTCACGACGCGTGTCGATGAGGAACATGATCGCCGGCATCTTCTCCATGCCGCGGATGCCCTCGAGGTTGGTCTTGATCTTCGTCCGCTCACGGCTGAGCGTCGACTTCATCTTCTTCGAGTAGGTCTCGATCTCGCCGCTCTCCCAAAGGGCGTCAAGTTCATCGAGCCGGCTGAGGCGGGCGCGAATGGTGCGGAAATTGGTCAGCGTGCCGCCGAGCCAACGCTCGCTGACGTGGTGCATGCCACACCGCTCGACATGCTCGGCGATGATGTCGCGTGCCTGCCGCTTGGTGCCGACGAAGAGCACCTCTTTGCCTTGGGCGGCGGCGTTCTGGACGAGGCGCTCGCGCGGATGAGGCCCTTGAGCGTTTCCTTGACGTCGATGATGTGGATGTTGCCACGCTTGCCGTGGATGTACGGCTTCATCTTCGGGTTCCAGCGGCTGGCTGGGTGACCGAAGTGGATGCCGGCGTCGATGAGCTTCTTGATGAGCTCAGCAGGCGTCAGCGGCTTGGCGGGGGCGTCGACGTCAGTTGTTTCAGTCGTCGGCTCGGCAGTCGTTGTGTCAGACATGGGGATTCCTTTGCAAGCGGGACCTGTACCCGCCAGCCCGTCATCAGCCGTCACCAGCGGCCGACGCATGGGGCTTACGCGTCGTGTGAAAGAGAAACGCCCGGCCGTGGTGAACGGCCGGGCGAGCAGTGTAGGCAGGGGCGGGCGCAAAAGAGCGGCCACTCTCACTGCCCTAGTAGCACAAACCCGTACAACTCGGGCTTGTATGAGGTGTACTGCAGAGAATTGAAGTAAACTACATCGGTCGGACCGAAGGAATTGACCGTGGTGAACAAAATTGTTCTTGCATCATCAGGAGCGCTAAAAGGCGTGGAGAAAGTCTCGATGTAAGAGTGCCAGTTGATTGGGGCACCGTCGCGACGGTAAAGCCTAATAATTGAACTCGCCGTCGACTGCTGAATCGAACGACGACCGTCAGGATGCTCAACCACCAACATGTCGACGAGCGGGTGAATCTGAAGGTAGTAGTCGACGCCTTCGACCTCCAGATCAATTGACCGATGTGGGCCAAGAGGAACATCGTCGAACGTGACCTCAACTGCCCCCTCAGGCCTGGCAAGTGCTGGAAGTTCGTCGCCTACCTGATATAGAACATTAGTGAGAGATATGCCATAAGGAGCATTGTTGCTGAAGGTCATGATCATCGAGCTCAGACCTGTCCAATCAATTCTATTGACGCTATAGTCCGAACCCGCGCCGACTCCACCAACGCCTGCAGTCTTTTCCGAAGCACCTGCACTTCCGGTAGATCCATCTGCAAACACAGCATCTAGACCAACACTGCCAACAATTGGACCGTTGCTATATCGTCTTTCGACAGCACCTTCCACACTCACTGATCGCACAGAAAAAGGAGATCCATCAGCCGAGGTGATCTCGATGTCTCCGGAGAAATGCCCAGGAAGGCCGATCGACTTGATACGCTGGTAAGGGCGTCCATCATCGAAGGCATCCCAGGAGCCGTCAGTGACAAACTCGCTGTTCCCATTGATCACGCGAAAGCGAAGGCCATCGTGCACCAATTCCGAAAAGGAGCCAACGGGAGCATTGTCAAAGTTGACTGAAACCGGCACAGGCTCACCGACGGGTGTGTAACTGGCACTCTTGGCCACCCGGATTTCGTCCACCCGCACGCCGTCCTCGCGGACCCAGAGGTTCAGCGTCTGGACACCTGGTGTTGTGACGTTGACCGTCACGCGGCGGCCGAGGTTGCCACCGAAGCCGTCGCTGCCGTCGGCCCAGTAGTAATCACCGTCGACTTGGCGTGGGGCGATGCCGTAGTTACCGAAGCTCGCGGCCGTGCCGTTGAGGCCAACGTGGACACTGTCGTCGCGGTTCGTGTCACCGGCCAAGCGGAGCCACACGTAATGCGTTCCGGTCTGGCTGAAGTTGATGCGGTAGTCGAGCCGCGAGCCCGCCGTCGTGTCGCCGGCGTTGAACCCGGTGCTTGGCACGGCCTGCACCGCCCGGCCGCCGACTGCGGTCGCGTCTGTAAAGTCGCTCCAGGCCGGCCCCTGACCCGTAGCCGCACCCGTCTCGTCGGCGGCTTCGATCGTCACCAGACCGTTGACCTGCTGGAACGCGGTCGGCATCGGCGGCGGTGGCGTCGAGGGGTTGTACGTCGAGCTCTTGGCGACGCGAATCTCATCGACCCGCACGCCGTCTTCGCGAACCCAGAGGTTCAGCGTGTGAACGCCAGCGGATGGGACGTTGACCGTGACGCGTCGGCCGAGGTTGCCGCCCAGGCCATCGCTGCCGTCGGCCCAGATGTAGGTCCCGTTGGCCTGATTCGGTGCGATGCCGTAGTTGCCGAAGCTGGCGGGCGTGCCGTCGAGTCCAACGTGGACGCTGTCGTCGCGATTCGTGTCACCGGCCAGGCGGACCCACACGTAGTGGATGCCTGTCTGGTTGAAGTTGATCGCGTAGTCGTGCCGGTCGCCGGTCGTGGTGTCGCCCGAATTGAAGCCACTGTTCGGCAGCGCCCTGACCGCCTTACCGCCAACGGCGGAGGCGTCGTTGAAGTCGCTCCACTGCGGCCCCTGGCTCGTGGCCGTACCGCCGGTCTCGTCGGCGGCTTCGATCGTCACCAGGCCGTTGACCTGCTGGAAGGTGTCCCCCTGTGGGGCATCAGCAATGGTCACAGTGGCGGACACCGACTGACTCTGAGCGAAGTCGTCATCGACCGCAAAGGCCCGGAAGGTCACGACGTCGCCCGGCTGCAGCACGTTCACCGTCATCGTCGGACCCTTGATGACGAGATCATCGAGGTCGACGGTCGTGCTGAAGCCGTTGGTGCCGTCAAAGTCCTCGGCCAGCACGAAGCCGACAACGCGGTCGCTCTCGACCACGGAGAAGACGACCGACCTGATGGTGCCGTCAGAATCGCTGACGTTGTTGGCGGTCAGGGTAACCGTGCCATCGGCGGCCACCGTGCTGCTGCTGACCGTCAGCGAACCCACCGTCGGCGGAACGTTCGGCACAATCGGCGTCGACGGGTCGTAGCTGGCACTCTTGGCGACGCGGATCTCGTCGACCCGCACGCCGTCCTCGCGGACCCACACGTTGAGCGTGTGGAGGCCTGGTGTCGTGACGTTCACCGTGACTCGGCGGCCCAGCTCGTTGGGCGCGTTGACCCACTGGTAATCTGGCCCGGCGTTAGGCGGCGGTGCCATACCGAATCCACCCAGCGTGGCCACATCGCCGTCGAGCCCGACGTGGACGCTGTCATCGCGGAACCCATCGCCGGCCATGCGAAGCCAGACGTAGTGCGTGCCGGTCTGCGTGAAGTTGATCGCGTAGTCGAGACGGTCACCGGTGAGCGACTCGCCGCTGTTGAAGCCGGTATTGGGTAGGGCGCGGACAGCCCGGCCGTTGACGGCAGAGGCATCGTTGAAGTCGGCCCACTGCGGCCCTGCCGATGTCGCGGTGCCGCCTGTTTCGTCAGCCGCTTCGATCGTGACAAGGCCGTCGACCTGTTGGAACGCAGGAGCGTCGGGAACGTCTTCGGCGATGCTGATGTTGGCGAAGGTGGCCGAGGTGCCACTGATGCTGTCGGCGTCGTTGACGAACGACAGCCAGTTCATCTGGCCGGTGTAGAAGTCACCGACGCGGACCGTGTAACTGGCGGTGGTCCCGGGCGTCTGATCCGCGATGACGTAAGACTGCCCGAAGTTCTGCGTTCCGGCGACCTGGAAGACGCGATTGGCGTCGTTGAAAGTCAGGTTGTTGTCGAAACCGAGCGCGATGATCTCGCCCTCAGGCGATGAGGTGGTGACGTCGAAGGTCAGGACGGTGTCAGCCGTGACGGTGTAATTCAGCGGCAGGTTCTTCCATGCATTTCCGTTGAGCGTGACGGCGTTGCCGCCGCCAGCGATGGAGACAGTGCCAGCGTCCTGGGTCGGAACGGCGACGAAGTCGGCCGCGTCGAACGTGCGGCCGGTGCCGGCGACGTTGATGGTCAGGTCACTGACCGGCACATCAGCCGAGCTGAAGCGGAAGACGGCGGCGCTTGCGTTGAATCCGCTAAGGATGTCACCGCCACCACCGTCGGCACCGCGCTGGCGGTCGACGTCGATGACGGACCCGCCTGCGAGGATGTTGCCGGCGTTGTCGAGGGCAATGTCATTGCCGATGTTGAAGGTGTCATCGCTTTGAGGTGCAAGATTGCGAATGGTCTGCATGAGACCGCTCGGCAACCAGCCTTCGCTGGGGTAGGCACGAATCTGATCGATCGAGGTGAATTCGCCTTGTATAGTCGAAACCGCGGCCGAGTTTGACTCCGTAGGCACGCGGCGGAGTTCGACAATCCCGCCGTCTTGCGGAAATACGACGTCGAGAAGTTCCGCCTCTCCGAAGAAGGCCGTGTTAGGGCCTGCCTCGAAATGGTCGAGCTTGAAGCCACTGTCGATGTCGCCATCTGACTCGTCTTCCAGCAGCACATATCGCCCGTCGGGATGGCTGTAAAATCCTAGATAGGATGGATTATTGCCCTGGCTGAAGTTGTTCCGCACCTCGCCTCCGGCGGCGGTCACTGCGAGGCCAGTGCCGGAAAGACGCACAACACCCGCACCCGGATCATAATGGTTGCGGGGAGTCTGCGGCGAACCGCTCTCGTGAACGTAACTGAGGAAGGCACCCCCATCGTCGAGTGCGCCGACTTCGCGGAAGTCGGTGAGATCATATATGATTGACGACTGACTACCGTTGATGATCGATTCAACGGAGGAGTCATGAATCACCTTCGACGTCGTTGCGGTGCCCGCCGCGTTATAGCGGACGATGTTGGCCAGTGTACTGCCACTTGTGGTGCTGAATCGGCCGATGACAATCGAGCCATTGGAGGCGACGTCGTAGTCGATGCCCGTATCGATCAATGCCGAAGACAGATCAAGGCTTAGCGGCACCTGTATTGCGCTGTACGACGTGTCAAGTGTCAGATCCTCATTGAAGCGGCGAACCTCGAAGGACGGATTCGGGCCGAACGCATCAATGAGGCGACTGGCAAAGAACCGAGACGAGCCGGGAATCGGCTGATAGTCGCTGAAGCTTGAGAGCGGAAGGAAATCGGATGCCGATGCAATCCCGTCTCCACCGCCGAAGCTCAGATCGAGCGTCCCGGCAGGCGTCAGCTTGGCGACCTGCGTGGTTGCCACTGTCGGCGGCCGCAGTTGGAACGGGCCGCCCGGAGCGACAATCTGCGGGATTGTCGCGTCGGCGTCGGCTGCGCCTCCCAGAGCGTAGATTGAATTACCTACAACGAGCAGGTCGGTCGCAGCAGCGAAGTTGCCCCCTGTAAAGCTGAAGTCTGCGGTGCCGTTGTTGCCGAACGTCGCGTCCGGCATCACCGGGGTGGCCGCCAGCAGACGCCGTTGCTCGAGCGTCTCGAAGGCGGCGGCGGAGATGCGGCGACGGGTCGTTGATCTATTCTTCATGCTAGACGTTTTCTGCCTTCTGGCGGTCTGTCGCCCCTCATGCAGACCCACCCGGGCGACTCAAGGCAACCAAAACAATCAATTATCGGACTCACACTAACCTTGGTCGACCACACGGGTCAACACTGTTCGCGCAATCTTCACGCAGCATTTTGACGTGACGTGTGTCGCCCATGCGACATCCTTGCCGAGCGATCGCGTGCCTCCTACCGTGGCCGGCCCTGTTGCAGTGTTGCACCAGGCGCCTCGACCACCGGTCGGGCGTCACACTTATAAGTATGACACCTCGCCGGTCGGAGACAATCGCCACCTTATCAGAAAGCAGCCATATGGCTCTCGCGACGGCAAAGAAGCAGGAAATCGTTAAGGAACATGCTCGCAGCGACAACGACACCGGCAGTGCCGAGGTTCAGATCGCCATCCTCACGACGAGGATCCTGGAGCTGACTGAGCACCTCAAGGTGCACAAGAAGGACTACGCCAGCCGCCGCGGGCTGCTGACGATGGTCGCCAAGCGGACGCACCTGCTGCGTTATCTGCAGCGGACCGAACGGCCACGCTACCTGGCTGTCATCAAGAAACTCGGTCTCCGCAAGTAACGGAGTCGGATCACACCGCGGGGCACAACGAGACGTTGTGCCCCGCGGTTTTCGGTATCCGGTCGACGTTGCCGGATGCCTTGCCGAAGGTGATGTCGGCCGACCCTCCGTCCCGGGCGGCGTCGGATCTCTCCCTCGGACTTCACCGCAGGCTTTGCGTGCCGGCGGTCCATGTGTCGGAACCCCCCACCGGGACGGCCTTAAAGGTTTGTTAGCTATGCAAGACATTCGAGTAGAGACCCAACTCGCGGGTCGCACCCTGTCCATTGAAACCGGCACCGTCGCCCGCCAGGCGGCGGGCAGTGTGACGGTCCAGTACGGCGAAACCGTCGTCCTCGCCGCCGTCGCCCGCGGGGCACCCCGCGAAGGCATCGACTTTTTCCCGATGCAGGTAGAGTACCGCGAGCGACGCAGCGCTGCCGGTAAGTTCCCCGGCGGCTTCATGAAGCGTGAAGGCCGCCCGAGCAACCGCGAGGTGCTCATCATGCGGATGGTCGACCGCCCGCTCCGCCCGCTCTTCCCCGAGGGGTTCAAGGACGAGCTGCAGATTCACCTCAGCGTCCTCGCCTACGACGGCGTCAACGACCCCGACGTGCTCAGCGGCATCGCCGCCTCGGCCGCCCTGGCGATCAGCGACATCCCCTTCAACGGCCCGACCGCCCACGTCCGTTGCGGTCTCGTGCCCGACGAAAACGACGAGCTCCAGGCAGTCCTCATGCCGACGGCCGAGCAGCAGGCAGACAGCGACATCGATCTTGTGTTGGCCGGCACGAAGAACTACCCGAACATGATCGAGGTCGGGGCGTTTGAGGTCGAAGAAGAAGAAGTCACCGAGCTCATCGAGTTCGGCCACAAGGCCATCAAGGACATCTGCGGCCTGATCGAAGAGCTCGTCAAGAAGACGGGCGGACCGAAGGAAAAAGTCCAGCTCGGCAAGAACGACCTCGATTCAGAGCTCGTCGACGCCGTTCACAAGATGGCCTTCGAGAAGATCAAGGACGCCAAGGGCGACCCTGGCAAGCAGGAGCGGGCCAACCGCATCAAGAAGATCAAGGACGAGGTGATGGACGCCCACGCGCCCGAGCCCGGCCCCGATGCCCCGTACGCCCTCTATCAGGAACGGACGAAAAAGGGCATTCAAGTTGGCAACGCTTTCCGCAAGGTCGAGAAGCTGGCCACGCGTCAGCTCGTCATCGAGGGCACCCGTCCCGACGGCCGCAAGAACGACGAAATCCGCGACATCTCCTGCAAGGCGGGCATCATCCCCCGCGTGCACGGCAGCGCACTCTTCACCCGCGGTGAAACGCAGTCCATCTGCACCATCACGCTCGGCACGTCCGGCGACACGCAGCTCGTCGAAGGCGTCACCGAGGAGTACGAGCAGAAGTTCATGCTCCACTACAACTTCCCACCCTACAGCGTCGGCGAAGTGCGTCGCCTGGGCGGCGTGAGCCGTCGCGAGCTGGGTCACGGTGCCCTGGCCGAAAAGGGCCTGCTGGGCGTAATCCCGGATGTCGAAGACTTCCCGTACACGATCCGCGTGATCAGCGACATCACGGAGTCCAACGGCTCGAGCTCGATGGCGTCGGCCTGCTGTGGCTGCCTCGCACTCATGGACGCTGGCGTGCCTGTGACCGACATGGTGGCAGGCATCAGCGTCGGTGTCATCCGCGAAGGTGAAGGCGACAAG
>CAWJEN010000002.1:0-39604 GCA_963841915.1 uncultured Planctomycetota bacterium
AAACTCGGCAGGGCGTGCATGCGTCGGGGTCGTCTCCGCCACGAACAACTCGCGGTTCTCCACCTTCCCCTCCAGCGCCTTCCACTGCAAAAACCCTAGCTCGTCGCCATGCGCCTTCTGCAACGCATCGACCTGATCCAGATCATTGAGATCCCCCGGCCGAACGCGCAGGTCGTCCCCCACAACAACCGGCACCACGAGCGGCCCATCCCGCCGAACCACAAGGCCGCTGTTGATCACTTCACGCCCGTCCTCATCAATGATGATCTCGTCCATCGTTGGCCCTTGCTGATATCTAATCCGATCCCGCGCCCCGACCACCCACGGCCGACCGTTCGCCCTCAAGATCGACCGGTCCGCCGCCACAACACCACGAAGCCGGTCGTCCAACTCCCTTGTCGGCCGCAGCCCCGCCCTGATTACACGCGCAGCAACGCCAACTAGCCGCCCCACCACGCCGATCACGCCGTCAACGGAGCCAACCCGCCGCGCATGGGGCTGTTCTTGCGAGTAATGAGGCTGTTCTTCCGCGCATTGGGGCTGTTCTTGCGCGCATTGGGGCTGTTCTTGCGCAATGGGGCTGTTCTTGGGCGCAATGGGGCTGTTCTTGGGCGCAATGGGGCTGTTCTTGGCGCAATGGGGCTGTTCTTCGGCGCGATGAGGCTGTTCTTGGGCGCAATGGGGCTGTTCTTCGGCGCGATGAGGCTGTTCTTGGGCGCAATGGGGCTGATTCGCGGGGTGATACGGCTGATCGACCTGCGGCTGGGGCTGTTTGAGGTCAACTGCCGGCTGTTGCCCGGCCAATCCATGCGCGTTGGGAACGCAGTCTGGCTGCGAGATGTTTGGAAGCATCTAGCGACCGCCTTTGTCATACAGATTTGCTTCGTCGCGTCGAGTACTGGCTTTGACTGACCCGTCATTGTCGGCCTGATTCTGCTATCGCCGAGCCACATGCGTTCGGTCGCGTCGACTCGATGCCCTTACCGTCAAGAGAACATGGCGACGCTCCACACGAAGAAGGCGGGCCAGTGGGTGAAGTCGACTGCCTGGAAGCAGCTCGAACGCGAGCTGATCGTCGGCCTCGTCGCACTCATGCTCGTGATCTTCCTGTCCGGCTTCGCCGTCGGCTTCGGCCGTGGCTCTTCGCTCTGGGCGTGGATCCTGGCCATGGTGGGTGTACTGGTGGTCACCCTGCTCATCGCATGGTTGATGAAGCGTGCCGAGCGCCGGTGGGAAGTGCCTCAACAGGAACGCATCCGCCGCCTCCGCGGGGCACACGCCGAAGCGCTCGTCGCGTACGTGCTCCAGACGCAACTCATCGCCGAACCCAAGGGCCTGAACGGCACCGGCGGCTGGCACATCTGGTGCAACGTCCCGCTGGGCGACCTCGGCGACGCCGACGTCGTCGTGATCGGGCCGGGCGGCTGTTTCGTCGTCAGCGTCAAGAGCCACCTCGGCCTGCTCACGGTCGGCGGCAACGCCCTGTCGCTGAACAACCGCCCCACGTCCGACCCATGGGCCGCCGACGCCGTCAAGCAGGCCCTCCGCCTCCGCGACCGCATCAACGCGGCGGACGGCCAAGCCCCACCCTTCGTCCGCGGCGTCCTGTGTGTTCCTCATGCCGCGCTGGAACCAAACGTCACGCCCCTCTGGTGCGGCAACACTCTGGTCTGCAATGAGCGGACGCTGATCGAAACGCTCGAGAGTCACGGCAACCCAATCGACCGATCAATCGTCCTCCGCCTCAAGGCCGCCGTCGCCACACTGAGCAACACGCCCGAGGTCAACGGCAAGTAGAGCAGCCAGTCGACGTGACAAGCGGAATTTGGACAATGTCCCCATTCCCAGTCGCCCCGCTTCCGAACGCTAACGCTGCGTTTAGATTGCTGAAGGTGTACCCGATCCTGACGATTAGGATGTAACATCGCGAATCATGGGCAGCAGCGGTAGCGAATTGACGAAGACGAGTGGCGGTGGAGGAGCTGAGACGGTTGGAGGCATCTGGTATCAAGGTCTCTATATCGTTCTTCAGGCCGTCGAAAGACTGTTAGCCTTCCAAGACATATCGGGGCCCGTCCAATTCGTCGCGGAACCAAGAAATGGTGGGGATGTTCGAGTCACCAATCGGACGCGGCACCGCGTCACGCAGATCAAGAAGAAAGCCGGGGGTGGGTCGTGGTCGCTCGGGGACGTCATTGATGAGGTGCTGCCTGACCTTTTTAAAGCCACTGCAGACGCTACCTACGACCCGACGAAGGCGTGGACCTACGAGTTCGTGACCGAGGGGCGGCTCGGACGGTGGAAGGAGGCGCTGACCTTCTTCCACAACCTCAGCGGGCTTGAGGCGGAGCAAGTTCAGACCGGCGGCAGCTGGATAGATGCATATGAGACACTCGATGACGTTCAGGCCCTGAACCTCGGGAACAAGAACCTTGCGTCTCCTTATCAGAACACGCGTCGCGGATTGTTCGATCACATCGTGGATTGCCTGCGAGGTCCTGCACCGGAGAAGGGGAAGCCTGACGAGCGAATTGACGTCGAGGTGGGCCGGGAGCGAACATGGTGTTTGCTCCGCGGTTTCCAGTTTATTGGTGGTCGATCTGAGGAGCATTGCCGTGCAGAACTGAGGCGACATCTGCTGCATATCGTCCCAAACCATTCCGCCGTCGATGATCTGCTAGACCAGATGCTCGGATGGATCACGGATGCCTCGCGACAAGGTCACAAGGTCTTCACGCCCGAGGAGATGCTCGCCGGCTGCGGTCTTGAGGGAGTGGTGCCTGTCGGCGACCTCATCGCACTTCGGGAGCGGACACAACGATCCGCGCAAGATGCCGTTCAAGCACTTGGATATATCGCGGGGCAGGATACTCGGCGCACTGTTTGGGGTGACGATGCGCTGGTAAGCTCCTCGACAACGCCTGTCGTCGTGACGGGTGACAGTGGCGACGGGAAGTCGTGGGCCCTGTACGCCGCGGCGGATCAAGCTACAACGTCCGCGGTCGTCTTCATCGACGCGAGCAATTCTGGCAAGCTGGACGCAGAGCAGCTCGTCAACCGCGCGGCGGAGCGAGTGTGGCAGGTTGGACTCAGCCACGACAACCAGAAGACGATGGCTGCGCTCACTGAGCGGCTAGCTCAGACCCTCGGCAAGTCGATGGGCAGACCATGGCTAACGCTCTGCATCGACCAAGTCGATGATCCCGTGCTGGCACGTTCGCTGGTTCAACAGCCGTGGTCTACCTGGGGCGTGCGGCTCATAATCGGAGTCTCGAACACGGCGCGCTCCGCGGCCGAGCAGGCGGGGAAGGCGGACAGCGTCTCTGCCAAGCACCACGCGGTGCGGCCCTTCTCGCTTCCGGAGCTGCAGAAGTATCTCGAAGCGCGGCTCGGACCAGCCTCTTGGAAGCGTGTTCCGCACGACGTTCATGACGTTCTCCGCAAACCTCAGCTAGCAAAGCTTTACGTTGACCTGAAGCTATCCGGCGAAGCGGGCGAGGAATGGCAACCGACGGACGAATACGCTTTGGTGGACGCATTTTGGCACCGGCTGGCTTCGACAGAGAACGGCGGACATCACCGCGATGAGCTACGACTTCGACGACTCGCGATAGGAGTGGCCGAAGGTAAGCCTTATCCATGGTCGATCGATCAGGTGGATGAGGCAGATCTTAGCGACGAAGTGCTTAACCGCCTTATTCAAGCGGGGTGGCTTCGGCAGGTCGATGAAATCTACGACATGCCGCATGATCGCTTGCTCGGCTACGCGGTGGCACGGGCGATCATCGGTCGTTGCAGATCCGAGAATCTTGATCCTAACGCGATCGCGGACTTGCTGGATGGAACAGAAGACCGCCCAAGACGTACACGCTTGGGTTACCTTCTGATGGACTGGTTCCACCTCGCGTTAGGGAGTGGCGAGCAACAATCACGTGCGCCCGCCGTCTTGCAGCGTGTTGTCGAGAAGAATAATGGCTCAGCGGGCACATCAATACAAGAAGTGCTTCTGCCAACACTTGGCCAGAAGGTGATTCCGCTTCTCGTGAGCGAGTCGAAACGTCTTGCAGTGTCGGCACCGGCCTGGGAACTGCAGGCAAGCCTGCGGGGACTGGCGAAGGTTCTGGCTGACGCGCTTGAAGCTGATCGAGAGCGTGTTGTACATGATTTTCTCGATGATGGTGCTCATCAGATTCGGCTGGCGGGGCTGCACTTGATGTCGATGGTCGCAGCTCCCGGATTGCTGGATCGGGCGTGGGAGTTGCATCGAGAGATTCTCGATCATCCGGACCGTTACACGGCTAGAAACACCCGCGTTGATCAGTGGCAACACGTCTTACGCAGGGCATCATTCGATGCACTGGCGTTTAACCTGCCAGCACGGCCAAGCTGGATTTGCGACGCTGTAGAACAGGTCGAATCATCGGATCATCCTGATCAACTCGCGTGGCTCATTGCGCAACTGGAAGACGATGGAGCGACGTGGCAGGCTTGCAAGCACAGGTTGTTCGACGTTGTGGCGCAGCCGGACGGTAACAGAAGCCTCGCCCGAAACATCGGCCTCTGGCAAGATCATGACGAGCTGAAGCGTCTTGAGGGCCTGACACAGCAGCTCCTCGGCAGCAAGAAGCTGGGTGCTGCTGACTGCGTAGCAGCGATGATCCGTCTGGACCCGGAGCGTGCTGTAGAGCTGCTGACGGAGATCGACGCAATGCAGCTCTACATGTCGCGCCTCTGGCTGCTTCCTCCGCTGATGGCTGCGACTCCGCACAAGACTCAGGAAATCCTGCACGACCGGATCACGTCACTGCCGAGTCCACTCGACGCTCTTCGTTGGTTTCAGGGTAACGCTGATTTCATGAGCGAAGCCATCTTGCAGACGCTGCTTGACAACTTGGACGTAGGTCTCGCGGATTGGCCGTCGTGGACAGAAGAGGAGAAAACAAAAGAAAAAACAGCACACTGGCTCGCTACTGAGTTTGAAGTTCTTGCAAGCATCAGCGACCCGAAGTTGATAGAGGTCTTCGCCCGATACCGAGAACAGCGGCTCGAGAACAACCTGTTTGAGCTTTTACGAACGATCGGGCCGCAGGACGGCGGGCAAATCGACTCTCCGACGCGTTATCCGCTCACTCGCGTGCTGCTGAAGATCGGCCCGAAGCGGACGAACGAGGCGGCTCGTCTCTTTCTCAAGTCGACTGACTACATCGCTCGTTCTCAGGGTATCGCCCTGGCAGATCGCATCGCCGACGATGCCACCAGGGAAGATCTGCTCCAGGTAACTTTGGGACCGGGCACGGGTGACGAGAACGGTGACGCGTTGAACCGGCAGGATGCGATTCAGTCGCTTGCTCGCCACGGTGATTTCGAACGTCTTCTTCGCGTTGGTCAGGATAGAGCAGATCTTCTGGTGATTGCAGCGATTAAGACGGCACAGCAGAGCGGATGTGACGAAGCGACGGCACAGCAACTGAAGAAACAGGCAAAAAGTAGCGAACCAGAAGTGGCAGCCCGCGCGATAGCGCTGCTCAGGCTGGGAGGTGTCGACGATGCCGTGGATGCGGCGCTAGACCTTCTTCGACAGAATGCAACCCCGATTACCAGGCATTCGGCATTTACATACCTGCAGAGCTACCCGATCCGCAATGTCGAGGACGCGAAGCTAATCGCCGGCTTGGAGCAGGGGAAACACGAAGATGGTGCAATTAACAGTCTCCTTCGAGCGGACCCGGCAGTTGCCGCAGGCGCTTTGTGCGACATCCTACGAGAGAAGTGGGAGCCGCAATTCGCTGCGATCTTGCTAAGTCGTCAGCTAGCGGCGAAAGACGTCCACGATCTGGCTTTGCTTGAGCTGGAGAAGTCCGTCACAGATGATTCTCCGTTTCCTCTCTTTGATGGAGGTGATTTTCTTTCGCACCTCTATTCGAAAGACCCGGCAGTAGCTCGTCGGATGCTGCGAGAGGTCGGGCCAGATGCTCACCATGCCCTTCTGCGGACGGCTTTGGCGGGACGGTGCGGTATCCACACAACCGGCTCACAGCGCATTGCCATACGCGGGCTGGCTGCCTTTGATCGGAGTACTGCCGCGGATTGTGCTGAACGTGCGCTGCTCGACCCGGAGTACCCCGATCGGTCGCTGATGCCGTCGGTCCTTCATGAACTCGATCCGGAACGGGCGAGAGCTGTCTTCCTGAAGCTCGCTGCAACGCTTGATGTGGATGACACAAATAGTTTCGGACATAAGAAGCCGCGAGAGGTTGCGCGGGCGATGGAACTTGCACTGTCTGAGTCCGACAGCGAATGGCTGCTCGCTAGCCTTCGCTCAAACGACTACGAAGCGCGGCTTGGCGCGGCGAAGCTTTGTATCGGAAGCGCCGCCGTGTCCGAAGGATGCGCGACCGAACTTCGCAAGCTCGCAAATGCTCGGTCATCAAGCCTTTCGAAAGCAGCCTCAAGGACGCTGACGCGGCTGGAGAGGATACTGAGGGCTCGGCGAGTGTTGTCAGCGTTACCCGAGGATGCTTCGGACGAGCAAGCCGCGGCGGCGGTCGATGCAGCCGTGGGCGTGCTTACCGAGCGCCAAGCAGAAGAGGTTGGAAATCAGAATGAACCACCTCCGCCTTGGATTCTGGAGCTGATCCGTCATCCGGCCGTCCAGAACCGACCTGCCCTTTTCCACTGGGCAGCCGATGGGCTCAACGAGTCGAGGAAGATGCCTTAAGGTATACAACCTTCTTCGATCTCACGGAGCAAATGAAATGGGGCGCGGGAACGGGGGCATCATTGCCCTACGACACATGAGAGGGTCTACGCGTTCGTTCCCACCATCGCGTGCGGGTTCCGGCGGTTGTAGAGGTCGAGCAGCGTCTTGAGGTACGCCGCCTCCGTCACCTCCCGCTCCGTGGTGGCGTCGATCAGCCGGACCGACGGCTTCGCCCCGCCGGCCGTTGCCGGCTGGAAGAGCATCATCGTGACGTTCTCGAACTTCTCCCCCGTCCCCGTGTAGTCGTCGCGGCCGGAGAGCGTCGCGAGGAGTTTCGTCGCGCGGGCGAACGTGCTGGCGGAGCGGTTGCCGCCGGCGTCGTCGTCGGCCGCGGCGGGCATGGCGAAGAGGCAGCAGACGACGCTGTACGGGAACCGCATGTGCAGCGTGATCGCCTCGGTGCACAAATCGCCGAAGCGATTCTTGAGGTTCTTGCCCCACGTCTCGCCGACGATCTCTTTTTGCTAGTTCCGCACGGGGGACGGGGAGGCGATCGACTTGATGCTCACGGCGAACAAGAGGCCGTGGCGGTCGTCGCTGTACGACACGTCGACCCGTTTGGGACCTAGGCCGCCTTGAAACTCCTTCTCCTTTTTGCCGCCGGCGTCGGGCTTGACGTTCGGCATGCCCCGCTCGCGGAGGGCGGCGGCGAGACGGGGGGCGAGGGCGTGCGAGTCGGGTTCGGAACGATCGACGCTGCTCCGTCAATCACGCTTGACCGTGAAGATCGGACGCTGCTTCTCGAGCCGCTCCGGCTTGCCCCTCCGTCTCAAGAGTGGCTGAAAGCCGAAGTGCAGTTCATCCGCATCAACCACGAGACCGGCAAGACCATCTTCCAGTTCTACGACCCAGACGGCGAAAGCCTGAAGTCGGGGGCGAAACAACACGGACGGATAGTGGATACGGCCGTTCATGAGAGCGACAACCCCTACCTCGTCGCCCAAGCGAAGATGCAGCCACTGCCCGTGTTCTACCGGCGTGCGATCGCAAAGCCCGGACAGCTTCATCCGCAGTACGAATTGACAGTCGGAGAACCCATCGAGCAAAACCTGTTCAATCAGTAAGTCAAGGTAGACAAACCCGCTACGGCAGGGAGAGCGGTGCGTTGCGAATCGGTGGCGTAGCGATTGCAACTCAAGCGTCTGAGACGGATAATGTTCGGTATGCCATCGCTGGTTTCGATCTCACCGTCGTTTGCCCTGCTGCAAAACCTGAACGTGAAGGCATGGTTCGGCTCGCAGAGGGAGGACGACGGGCTCCCGGTCACGGTTTCAAGGTGGCTGAGCCTTTTTCAGGAGCAACGATTCCCGCTGCATCAGGTCGGCAAAGCCATCTCGTCATGGGACGGGCCGTTGTCTCTCCTGATGAAGCCGACGCCGGCGCTGGCGGACTACCTAACGGACGACGTGCTCGACGAGACGGCCGAGGTGATGAACGTCGAGCGGGCCTGGCTGGACGGGAATCCGTGGCACCGCCATCCGATCTTGCTGCTCAACGAGCGGCATCCGCAGGACGAGTTCGCGGCGGCGTGTGCCGATGCGAAGCGACGCGATGACGACGCCGAGTTTCTCGTGATCCGGGAGCGGCAACGAACGCGTGAACGAGGACGGTGGGATCGGGGGCTGGTCCGGCGGGAGGCGGGCTGTCTCCAGATCCGCAGCCGCGTCTGCGAGTTGCACGACGGCGAGACGGTGCTTTGGCGAAATCAGCCGGTCTTCAGCGTCGAGGACTTCGGGAACCCGGCGCAGTATTGGCTTACGTTGCAGGCGATCGAGATCGCGAAGCAACACCAGCTTTGGCTTTTCGGCAGCGAGGCGACGCGGGCGCGGATCGAGCAGATCAGACAACAGGAGGCCGCGTGGCGCGAGGGCGACGGCGCCTTCAACGCGTGGGATCCGGAGTCGCTCCTAACGGACTTCGAGCACGTTCAAAAGCAGCAGGTGATTCTTTAGCGGTTTAACTCGTTGCGTCCGTCGACCGGAGTCGCGGCTGATCTGTCCAGACGTGCTGCGTTCAAGGAGCGATCAAACGTTCAAGATCCTCGCGGTCCTGATGACGAAGAAGCTGCGGGCGTCGACGACGGTCGATTGGCAGTCCCGCGAGAGCGTGCGGGGTGGGGGGCGTAGGCATAACGGGTGAGCGAATGGCACTTCAATCTTGTGGTGTCCCGCGTGGTGTTGCCAGCCGAAAACGGTACCGATTGTTCTCGAAACTTGCTTGCGGTGACGCCCCACCTTGTTGTAGGGTGGCCGGTTCTGCGTCGGCTATTGGTTGGGGGCGTTTCCCCGGCGGCGCCGACGCTGGGACAAGAGAGACTCAGGAGAGATCTATGCATATTCGTACCTTCGCCGCCCGCGGCATCGCGGCTGTGGCTTCCTTCGCCGTCGTCGGCACCGCTGCCGCTCAGAACCTGCCCGTCCTTCTCGAGATTGACATCAGCGACCCGACGGCCGTCACCATCACCTCGACCGGTGCCGCCGCGGTAGTTGATGACGCCAGCCTTGACGACTTTGACGGCATCACGCTCGACCTTTTCTTCACGGCGTTCAACGACGTGCCGTTCAGCGACGTCGTCGGCGATCTCACCGTACCTGGTGCTCTTGCGTACGATCGTTTCTTCGACGTCAGCAGCGGCCTCGACCTGAACTTGTACAACAATCTGGCGTCAGATGCCCTTCCTCAGGTCTTCACGACACTCAGCCCGGCCTTCACCGGCTCGTCCTTCCTCGACGTCGACCTGACCGGTGCACCGTTCCAAGCTGACGGGTACGTCGGCACGATCAACAACGGCTTGAACAACGGACCGATCCTCGGCTCGTACGTCGTTGTCGTGCCCGAGCCAGCCAACGCCACCGCCCTCCTCGGCACCGCCGGCCTGCTGCTGGTGCGCCGCCGCAAGTAAAGCAAACTCAGCCACTGATGGAGACGCCGCCACCCCGTCGGGTGGCGGCGTCTTCTTTTGCAGCGGGCAACAACGGGGACGTCGTTCGATTCCCGCGTCACCTCAGAGGGTTGCCCGGCCCCTCCTCGGCGGAATTCGTGTCGCTGAGGGCGGCCTAGTGCGGCTCGTGGGGTGGCGGAGGTACTGATAACCTTCGAAGGACGCTTGCCGCATCAGCAGAGCGGCGAGGTCGGCCGATAGAGGGGCCAGACGGGCAGGTCGTGGCCATGGTGGCGGCGTCAGATTCCCGTTCTTCACCCAAAGAGCCCTTTGAAACCACAGTCATGCCCAGCCGAACCAACTACCTGCCGACTCGGATCGCCGACCTGATCGAGTGGGCGGTCGCTTTTCTCCGCAATGCAACTCTGCTCCAGGGCGACGTCGGCCTGAGCGAGCAGGCCGTGACGGATTTGTCGACAACACTCGATCGGGCCAAGAACGCCGTCAATGCCGCGTCGGACCCACGCACCCGCACACGAATCACGATCGAACGGCAGCGTGACGATCTGGACAAGCTCAGGCAGACCCTGCGCAGCCTTGTCAGACAGGTGCAGGCCCATCCACAAACCACGGACGATCAGCGGCGGCAGCTCGACATCACCGTGCCTGATCGCTCAAGAAGTGACCGACCTGCCCCCAGCGAGGAGCCCGTGGTTACGATCACGAAGGTGCAGCGGCACATGGTGGCGATCGCGATCCGCCGCGAGGACGGCCGGGCCGGCAAGCCGGCGGGCATCAGTGGCATGAACGTCTACTACGCCGTCAGCGAGACCATGCCGTCGCACATCGGCGGCTGGACGCACGCCGGCCAGGCGACGCGGATGAGCCACGTCATCGCCATGCCAGAGTCGATCGCGCCCGGTGCGACGGTCTACGTCACAGCCAACTACTACAACGGCCGCGGCGAAGTCGGGCCGCTGGCGGACGCGATCAGCACGAACCTGCCGGGCGGGCAGGCGCGGTTGGCGGCGTAACGACGCCTGTTAAAGCATGACACACAGCCCGCCCGGCCAATGCCGGGCGGGCTGTGTTTGCAGGCTTGCGTGGTCCAGATCCGGCTGCCCTTGCATCGTTCCGCTTTATGCTACTTCTGCGGCTCCACCGTTGCGAGGCTTGGCTCGAACATCTTTGCCGCCAGTAGTCGCCGCCAGGCTTCGATGAACGGGAGCTGGTTGTAGCGATCCGGGAACTTTTCTCGCAGCTTGTCGCTGACGAGCGGGTAGAACCGCGAATCCATGCCCGGGAACAGGTGGTGCTCGGTGTGATACGAGAAGTTGAAGTGCAACGCGTCGACCCATCGCGGGACGATGACCGACGTGCTCGAGCCGACCGGATCACTTTCGTCGTGAATCGGATGCAGGAAGTGGTTCGTAAAGACGTACGCCATGACGACGGCTGAGGCGACGACCCACGGGAACGGGCCGATGAGCAGGTATCGGATCGGGTCGAACCCGACGACGGCAAAAGCAGCGACCTGGATCAAGACGATCACGCCCAACTCGAGGGCGATGGCACGGCGTTGCCTGGCGTCATATTCCGGGGCGGCGGGCAGCGTGCCCCAGTGGCCGCCGCTGAGGGCGGCGATGATGTTCCGCATCACGTAACCTACGAATTGCAATGGCACGAGCGGGCTGAACCGCAGCCAGCCCTTCTGCGGGTGGAACGCCGCCGAGATGGCCGTGTTCCGCTTGTTGGCCTCGTCGGTCATCCACCGACGGTCCGGGTCGCCGGGCGTGTTGGTGTTGCCGTGATGGGTGATGTTGTGCACCTCGTGCCACATCGTCGGCGGTATGCCGAGCAAGCCCATGAAGCCGGTTTCGATGACCTGTTTGAGCTTGCCTCGCTTGAGGATCGAGTTGTGGCTGAGTTCGTGGGCGAGAAAGGCGAGGCACGCCAGACTGTGCCCTGCGAGGAGGCCGAGCAACGGCCACGCCCACCATGCGAGGTAGCGTGCAGCTACCCAGCACGCGACGACAATGGCGACGTGCGCAAAAGCAGGAATGATCTTCCGGGGGCTACGACGGAACGCCTCCGCCGGCAAGAGCGGGCGAATCGCGGTGGAATAGGTGCGGTGCGGGTTACTGCTCAAATCGATATCCGTTGGTAAGTGTCGGGCCTTGCTCGTGCATTGTACTGCCGAACGGTGCTCGAAGATCGCTGCTGCTTTCAGATCGACGGTGTTGGTTTCGCAGAGCGGCGATACAGGCCGCCGTACGATTGTTGTCGTGCGTCGCGTCCTGCTGAACCTCTTCCTCCCGCTTTGCGCAGCAGCGGCAGGCGGGTGTGCGGCCTACACGGAAGTCGAGGCCGAAGTCGTCGTCGTTCCCGCCTATTTTTCCAGGACCGGCGAACCGGCGATGCCGTTGAAGTGGTGGACGACGTTCAGAAGCAACGCCCTGGACGGCCACGTCGATCGGGCGCTTTCCAACAACCTGTCGCTGGCCAGTGCACGTGCACGACTCGACGAGGCCGCGACCCTTGTCCGGCGGCAGCGGTCGGAGCTGTTCCCGCAGGTCGACGGCATCGCCGAGGGGCGGCGAATCGAGACAGACGGCGACGACCAGACCGACCTGAGCCTTGGCCTGGCCGCCTCCTACGAAGTTGATCTGTGGGGCCGCATCCGTGCCGACGTTGCCGCCGAGCGATTGCAGGCGTTGGCGACGGCGAGCGATCTGCAGACCGCAGCCGTAACGCTGTCGGCACAGGTGGCCGAAACATGGTTCTCGCTCATCGTCGCACAGCAGCAGCTTGACCTGCTGGCGTCACAGCTCGAGACGAACACCACGGTGCTGACGGTGCTCGAGCGACGCTTCGCCGCCGGGCAATCGGGCAGTGCAGACGTCCTGCGCCAACGTCAGCTTGTCGAGGCGTCGCGTGGGCAGATCGTTGTCGCCGAATCGCAGGTGGCGGTGCTGGAGCATCAGCTGGCGGTGCTGGAAGGTGAAGCACCGTCGCGACAGATGTCTGTGCCCGACGACTTGCCGACCATGCCGCCTTTGCCGGCGACGGGTGTGCCGGCAGCGTTAGTGCAGCGTCGGCCGGACGTGGTTGCGGCCCGGCAGCGGCTTGCCAGTGCTGACCGCTCACTCGCCGCGGCCGTGCGGGATCAGTATCCGCGGCTGGATTTGACCGCCTCGCTCACCACCGCCGCCGAGCGTCCAGCGGATCTCTTCGAGGAGTGGATCGCCTCGATCGCCGCCGGTCTTGTCGCCCCGCTCATCGACGGCGGCCTTCGCCGGGCAGAAGTCGAACGCACCGAAGCCATCCGCCGACAGCTCTTGTACGACTACGGACAAAGCGTCCTTATCGCTCTGCAGGATGTCGAAGACGCGCTCGTGCTCGAAGCGGCGCAGATTCGCCTCATCGACAGCCTGACGGTGCAACGCGACCTTGCCGAGTCGACGTACGACCAGCTCCGCAACCAGTATCTCAACGGTGCTGCCGACTTCCTGGCGGTCTTGTCGGCGTTGCAGGCGCAGCAGCAGATCGAGCGCGATGTTTTGGAAGCTGTCCGGCAGCGGGTGATCTTTCGCATCGGCCTCTACCGTGCTTTGGCCGGAGGGTTCGAGTTGCCGCCGTACGCAGAGGAGTCGAGTCGTGAGTGAAGACGTTGTCGAATCTGCTGGTGAGGAAGCCCCTGGCACGTGGCTGCGCGTGGCGATCACCGTCGTCGCCTGCCTCGTCCTTGTCGCCGCGGCAGGCGGTGCGACGTACTGGATCTACACCAACGAACCTGAAGCTCAACGCGAGACGCAAACCCGCCGCTCCGCCGCCCCGGTCGAGACCTTGACCGTCACGCGCGGCGACTATCAGCCGCGACTCCGCGTACTCGGCACCGTCGAGCCGGCACGTGACATCATGCTGAGTCCGCGTGTCGGCGGACAAATCGTCGACGTCTCGCCCGACTTCGAGCCCGGCGGCATCATTATGGCCGGAAACCCAATCGTGCGGCTCGACCCGGCCGACTACGAGCAGGCGCTTCGTGCCAGGCTAAGCGAGCTGGACCAAGCCGAGGCGGAGTTGGCCATCGAAGAAGGCATGCAGGCTGTCGCACGACAGGAGTTCGAGCTGCTCGGCGGTGACATCGCACCCGGTGACGCGTCGCTGGCCCTTCGCGAGCCACAGATTCGCTCCATCCGCGCCAGCGTCGACGCCGCCCAAGCTGCCGTGGCACAGGCACAGCTGGCCCTCGACCGGGTCAACGTCGTCGCACCGTTCGACGCCAAAGTTCTCGACCGTGAGGCTAATCTCGGCTCACAAGTCGCACCTGGCCAAGCCATCGGTCGCATCGTCGGCATCGACCACTACTGGATCACCGCCGGCGTGCCGTTAAGCGATCTGCAGTCAATCGACTTTGCCGCCGAGACCGGCGACGACGGCTCTCCCGTGCAGGTTCGTCAAACTACGGCATGGCTCGAAGGCGTTTACCGCGAAGGGCGTGTCAGTCGGCTCGTCGGTCGCGTCGACGAGATGTCGCGACTCGCCCGTGTGCTCGTTCGCGTGCCTGACCCGCTGGCCCGCGACACCGACGGCCCACAACTTGTTCTCGGCACGATTGTCGAACTAAGCATCGCCTCCCGGCCGCTGACGAACGTCGTCCGCCTCGACCGTCAGTACCTTCGCCAGAACGACACTGTCTGGGTGCTAGCAGATGGCAAGCTCGACGTCCGCCCCGTGACCGTTTCCTTTGAAGAGCAAGACGCCGTCTTCATCAGCAAAGGTCTTGAGGACGGCGACGAGGTCATCACCACGTCCCTCGCCACCGTCGCCGCCGGCGTCGAGCTTCGCCGGATCGAGGAGACGCCATGAGCGACAACAACGCCTTCGGCGACGCGGCCGGCAGCGACACCCGTGTCGGGCCAATCGCCTGGATGGCCCGCAATCCCATTGCGGCCAACCTGCTCATGGTCATCTTGCTCCTGGGCGGCTTCTGGGCGGCCGTCGGTGTGCAGAAAGAGGTCTTCCCGTCAGCCGAACTCGATGTCGTCGAAGTCCGCGTCGGCTACCCAGGTGCCGCCCCGACCGAGGTCGAGCAAGGCATTTTACGCCCTGTCGAAGAAGCCATTCGCGGCGTCGATGGCGTGCGCGACGTCATCTCCAATGCACGCGAAGGCTCGGGCAGTGTCGATGTCGAACTTGTCAGCGGCGTCGACCGCATCAAGGGGTTTCAGGACATCGACGCCGCCGTCAGTCGCATCCGCACGTTCCCCGACGACATCGAGCAGCCCGAGGTCCGCCTTCGAGCCCGGCAGCAAGAGGTCATGTCAATCGTGCTTTACGGCCCGGTCGACACGTGGACGCTCCGCGGCCTGGCAGAGCGGCTGCGCGACGAACTCGTCGCCAGCGAATCGATCAGCCAGGTCGAACTCGGCCGCGTCTCCGACTACGTCACGCACGTCGAAATCCCACGCGACCGCCTGCGCGAGTACGGCCTGACGCTCGGCGACGTCGCCCGCAAGATTGAGGTCGCCAGCAACGATGTTGCCGCCGGCGCAGTCGAGACGAACAGCGGCGAAATTCTCCTGCGGGTCAAAGCACGCAAGCAGTTCGCCGAGCAGTTCGAAGACGTCGAGATCGTCGCCGAACCTGGCGGCGCGGTCGTCACACTCGGCGACATCGGCACCGTCCGCGACGGCTTTGCCGAAGAAGACTTTCCGTCGCAATTCAACCAAACGCCGTCGGTCGAGCTGGAGGTTTATCGCGTCGGCGAGCAGTCGCCGCTGGACGTGGCCGAGGCGGTCGAGGCGACGCTGGCGAACTTCGAGCAGATCCTGCCGCCGGGCGTGGCGTGGCGGACGGACTCCAACGCCGCCGAAGACTTCAGCCGTCGGCTGACGCTCGTCACGTCCAACGGCCTGATGGCCGTTGTGATTGTGCTGCTGATTTTGTCACTGTTTCTGGAGTTTCGCCTGGCGTTCTGGGTGATGCTCGGCATGGCCGTCAGCTTCATCGGCGGCTTGCTGTTCCTGCCGGTAGCGGGCGTGAGCATCAACATGATCAGCCTGTTCGGCTTTCTGATCGTCCTCGGCATCGTCGTCGATGACGCCGTGGTTGTCGGCGAGAACGTCTACGAACGCCGCCAATCCGGTGAGTCGGCCATGACCGCCGCCATTCGCGGCACGCGAGAGATCAGCGGGCCGGTCGTCTTCAGCATCCTGACGAACATCGTCGCCTTCGTGCCATTGATGTTCATTCCCGGCGAAACGGGTCAGTTCTGGAAGCCGCTGCCGATTATCGTCATCATCATTCTGCTCGTCTCACTGCTCGAAGCGCTCTTTATTCTGCCGGCCCACCTGGCCCACCTCAAGCAGGCCCGGCCCGCGACGCGTCGTGGCATCCGCGGCCGACTGCACGCGGCACAGCAAGGCTTTTCCAAGCTCTTTTCGCGCGGCGTCGAGACGCTCTACCGCCCGGTGCTCGCACTGGCCCTGCGGTTCCGCTACATCACCGCGACGGCTGCCTTGTCCCTGCTCTTTGTTGTCGGTGGATATGCGACCAGCGCTCACATGGGCATGATCCTCATGCCTGAGGTCAGTGCCGACGAAATTGAAGCCGGCGTGCGGCTTCCCGGCGGCACGACACCCGAGCAGGCTGCAAAAGTCGCCGCCGACGTCACCGCCGCCAGCCTTCGGATGTTCGAAGAGCACGACCTTGATCGCGTCGCCGAAGGCATCAAGACCAACGTCCGCGGCGGTGGCAGCTTCGTCGACGTCGAGATCGTCATGCGTCCGCCCGATGAGCGTGACATGACCGCCTCGCAAGTCATCGACCTGTGGCGCGACTCCATCGGCGACTTGCCTGGCGTCGACCAGATCACCTTCGAAGCCGAACGCGGCCCCGGCGGGTGGCGACGCGACATCGCCATCGCCCTGTCCCACAGCGACACCGCCACGCTCGAGCGCGCCGCCAAAGCACTCGTCGCCCGCTGTGAGGAGTTCGCCAACGTCGTCGATGTCAACGATTCCAACGATCGCGGCAAAACACAGTTCGACTTCCGCCTCCTGCCCGAAGGCCAGGCACTGGGCCTCACGCCCGCCGACGTCGGCCAGCAGGTGCGCGGCTCGTTCGTCGGCTCGCTCGCCTTGCGCCTACTTCGCGGCACGAACGAGATCGAGGTCCGCGTCCGCCTGCCGGAAAGCGAGCGCGAAGACCTCTTTGCCCTGCGCGACCTGATGCTCCGCACGCCCGACGGTGTCGAGGTGCCGCTCTATGACGTCGTCGAAGTTACCGAGGGACAGGCTTACAGCAGCATCTCCCGCCGCAACGGCCGCCGCGTCGTCAACGTCTCGATGAACGTCGAGCCCAAACGAGCCGTCGGCCAGGTGCTCGACGCCATACAGGCGGACGTGCTCCCGAGCCTGCGCAACGACTTCCCAGGCCTGACGTGGACCTTCGTCGGCAGCAACGCCGAAATGCGTAATGCCACCGGCACGCTCTACAACGGCTTTGCGCTGGCGATGCTCATCATCTACGCCCTGCTCGCCGTCGCATTCCGTAGCTACTTGCAGCCACTGATCGTCCTCGTCGCGATCCCATTCGGCGTCGTCGGCGCGGTACTCGGCCACATGCTGCTCGGCTACGACCTGTCGCTCATCAGCCTCATGGGCGTCATCGCACTGTCGGGCGTCGTCGTCAACAACGCGCTGATCATGATCGACTACGCCAACGGCCAACGGGCGACGATGCCCGCTTTTGACGCGATGCTTAAGGCCGGCGTCCGTCGCTTCCGCCCGATCTTCCTGACGACTGCCACCACCTTCTGCGGCTTAACGCCGATCATCTTCGAGGACTCGCTGCAGGCTCAGTACATCGTGCCCATGGCCATCAGCCTGGGCTTTGGCATCGTCTTCGCCACCGCGATCATCCTGCTTCTGGTGCCGTGCCTGTACCTGATGCTCGAAGATCTCTTCGGCTTGAAGCGTCGCCTCCTGGGCGTAGCCACAGCACACAGCAGGCTCAGGTGAAGGTCTGACTCTCAGCGGGCGTTGATACTCTCCCGCGATGCGGAAGCCGTCGGTGCCGATCTGGCGGATGATGATGACTCAGCGACGCCGACGCAGCAATGCACCGCCTGCGAGAAGGAGTGACATCGACGCCGGCTCCGGAACGGTGGCGGCCCAGGCATCCATCATCGCCAGCTCACCGGCCGATGCGGTGTTGACGCCGCCGCCGAGCGTGCTGCCGAAGTTCGCACGGAGTATGGCAAAGTCGAGGATTGAGATCACGCCGTCACCATTGAAGTCGGCACCGCTGCGACCGGAGTCACCGAAGTCGCCGCGAAGGATTGCGAAGTCAAGAATGCTGACCGTCCCATCGAAGTTGGCGTCGCCGTCGAGCAGTCGGGTCGGAAGGAGCGAGGTGACCGTGTCGCCGTAGACGACGTCATAGCCGAGCCCGACGAGCGAGCCGTCGATGACGATGTCTGCAAACGTGCCCGTGGACGAGGCATGAGTTGCGATGTCGAACAGGTCGCCGGGCAGCGGCTGGAAGTTATCGATGGCAACGACGTTCAGGGAGCCGTCGAGGAGCAAATCGCCCAAGATCTCCAGACGATCGAATGCACCGAACGCGAGGCCACCGAGTTCGATTTCGAGGATGTTCGTTTCGGCGAAGACGACGTCGCCTTCGAACCTGATGATGCCGGGGCTGTTGCCGGGCGCGTACCCGCCAGCGAAGATGGCGGCGCCGGGTCCGAACAGGAAGCCGGGGCCGCTGACGAGATCGTTGAACCGCGTAGAGCCGATGTAGGTCGAATCTCCAATCAATTCGACAGGTCCGGAAACCTGCCTGGTGCCGTTTGGTGAGATAAAGACAATGTCGCTGAACGCCTCAACGACCGTCCGACCGGCGCTGTAACCGCCGATGATCGTCAGTTCGGCACCCGGCTGAACAATGACGACGTTGGTGACCTCCAGAGTTTGATCCTGCGTGAAGGTCGCGGTCGGGCCGAACAGGCCGTTCGTGCCGATGACAAGGTCGCTATCGGTCAGAGCGAACGTGCCGCGGTCGAAGTCGACGTTGCCGAGACTCGTCGCGTTGATCGTTCCGACTTCGAACCGCCCGCCGTCGACTCGAAAGTAAGTTGAAACCGTGGCGAGTCCGTCGATGTCGAGCGTCTGGCCGTCGGTGAGCGTGCGTTCGTTGCCGACGACGAGATCGAGAGTGGCGGGCGTCAGCGTCTGCCCGGCGGGGTTGGCGAAGCGGACGGTGCCGGCGTTGAAGTTGAAGGTGCCGCCGGCGAGGGTGAGGTCGCCGAGCTCGATCGTCCCGCCGTTGACGTTGATGGTGCCGTTCTGGCGAAGGCTGAGCAGGCCACCGGTGTCGACGGTGCCGTTGTCTTCGATGTTGAGGATGCCGAAGCCACTAGCAGTGCCGGGGCCGATGAAGAGCGCGCTGTCGATATCCCATCGCGCCGGCAGGCCGGGCCCGCCGATGGTGGCCTCGCCGCGGTCGTTGTTGAAGCGTCCGACGAAGCCGAGGTTGCCGGTCTCGACGCGTCCGCCGTCGCGGACGAAGAGGTCGCCCTGACCGTTGACCGAGCCTGTGGCGGCGACGGAGAAGTCACCGCCGGTCTGGAAGAGTGAGCCGGCGTCTTCGACCGTCAGGCTGCCGTTGCCGGAGTTCTCTGCACCGATTTCGGCGAAAACGTCGAGCAGGATCTGCCCGCCGTTGCGAACCGTGACGTCGGCAACCGTGCCGGGGTCGACGGCGACGTTCATCTCCTTACCTTGCACGATGCCGCCGTCGACCATGAGCGTTGCGTGACTGTTGACTTGCTCTGCGATGCTGATGCGTTGGGTGGTCGTCAGAAGCCCGCCATCCGAGACGGTGACCGTCGTCGGTGCGGCACTGCTCCCGCCGAAGTGGCCGAGGATCATCCGGCCCATTCCTTGATAGTCGAGCGTGCTGCCGGAACCGGTGACGGTGAGGCTCGATCCATTGCTGGTACTTTCGTCTGCGACGACGAAGCTGCTGCCGCCGCCGACGTTGGTGACGACGGCGCCGTCGGAGACTGTCAGGCTGCCGACGCCGGTATCGCCGACGAGGAAGGTGCCGTTGATATCGGCCGTGGTGTCGGTGCCGGCGACGGTCATCGTGCCGCTGCTGCCGCCTTGGTCGCCCAGGAAGATGCCATTGGAGGTGAAGTCGGAGCCGTTGGTCACATTGACCGTGCCGGTGCCACCGAAGCCGACGAGCGTGAGATCAGCGGTCGTGCTGAACGTGGCGTCGTCGACGTTGATCGTGCCGATGGCGTTGGCTCCGTAGCCGAGAACAGCACGTCCGGCGGTGCTCAAGCTGGCACCCGAGTTGACGTTGATCGTGCCGGTGCCGGCCGTGTCGTTGCTCGATCCGCCGATCCAGACCTCCGCCGTTCCGGTGGTCGCAAAATTTGCGCCCGTCGTGACGTCCAGCGTCGCCTCACTGCCGGGGTCGTCGCCGAGCGTGACGGCGACGCCCGTCGGCTGATCGAAGGTGGCACTTGCGCCGTTGCTCACCGTCATGAACGCGACGCTGCCGGCGCCGCCGTTGTTGTTGCCGGCGAAGAGTTCGGTGCCAGTTAGCGTCGTGCCTGCGCCGTCGATGAGGACGGTGCCCGCGCCGCCTTCAAGCAGGCTGATCTGCAGGTCTTCCAATTCGACGGTGCTTCCGTTGAGAATCTGGAGGTTTCCCTGGCTTTCGACGCCGACCGCGATGTTGTTCGCGTTTAGGGTGGCCCCGTCGAGGACGTCGAGCTCGCCCTTGGCCCCTTGGCCGACGAAGATGTTGGCAGAGCTTGCCGTGGCGGACGCGCCGGCGACGACCATGCGGTTGTCGAACGTGTTGGCGACGTTTCGGCCGATGGTGATGTCGCCGTCGACGACGAGCCGACCGGTGCCGACGCTGTTGCCGGCGAGGTCTTGGCCGATCCGGAGGGTGCCGCGCCCGACGTCGCCGACGAAGAGGTTGTCGTCGACGATGAGGGACGAGGCGTCCGCCCCGCTGCCGAAGACCGCGACGCTGCCGTCGCCGGTGGTGCCGACGCCGATGACGACGTCGCCGTTGAGTGTGCCAGAATTGACCGCGCGAACAAGGCCGCCCGCCTCGACCGAAAGCGTGCCGGTGCCGCTCGAACCGACGTCGAGTCGACGCAAACGCCACTGCGAACCGTTGCCGTTAACGACGGCGGTGCCGGTGGATCCGGCCTGGACGGCGATGATGCCGTCCGGCGAGCTGCCGATGTCGGCGTTGAGCGAGCCGCCGTTGGTGATGTTGAGGACACCGGCGCCTCCGAACCCGACGAAGTGGTCCTCAGCCCGGACAATCGAGCCGACGCCGTCGACGCTGAGCGTGCCCGAACTGCCGGCGTTGACGCCGAGCTCGATGTCGGGGACGCCGATCGCGTTGTTGATCGTCGGATTCACCTGGGCGAACCCGCCGTTGGTGACGTTGAGCGTGCCGGTGCCCTCGCGGCCGATGAAGATGCCTTCGCCGTTGGACTGCCCGTCGGCGAAGAGCAGGCTGCCGACGCCGTCGACGTCGATGACGCCTTCTGAGCCGACCGCTTCGCCGATGACGACGTTGAGCCCGCGGAACGTCGAGCCTCCCGTGAGCGACAGCGTGCCGCGGCCCTGGTTGCCGACGGTCATCGAGCCGACGCTGTCCCACGCGACGCCGCTCGTCAGCGACAGATTCGCCCCGCTCGTGAGATTCAGCGCCGTCGCGTCGTCGATGAGCACGACGCCCTCGGTGTCGAGAACCGACCCGCCGATGCCGGTGAAGTCCCAGTTTCCGCCGAGAAGGCTGACGTTGTTGGCGTTGCTGGGCGCGCCGATGATGACGGTCGCCAGCGTGCCGGTTGCCGCGTCGAAGAAGACGTTGTCGGCGTCGGTGGGCGTTTGATTCGGATCCCAGTTGCCCGCCGTGTTCCACGGCAGGAACGCCCCGCCCGTCCCGCCGTCCCACGTCAGGTCCTGCGCAACCGTGGGCGAAATGGCCACAAGCGGCACCGCCACCGCGACGGCGGCGGCAAGGAGATGACGGGTTCGAACATCGATCGGCGGCAGGTGATGCATGGCAGCGGGTGGAGTTCGGTGGTTTCAACAACAACAACGCGTGTGGTTCGCGTTCCGCCTCCTTTTAAACAAGTCGCAATCATCTGACAAGAGAGTTGCTGCGGATGGACGCAATATTTCGACTATCTGACGAGGTCGTGGGTGGCAGACAGGCGCAGGACCCGGACAGACCACCTGATTTGCCATCCGGCCGCCTTGCCATTGCGGCTTGTTGAAAATGCTTCAGGTGCGTTGCCTTCTCGATGACAACCTGACTCATCAGCACCATCATTTTGCCTGCACGTCAGCCGACCGCGACGTCGCCATCAAGCTCGACCCGCCGATGTTCCTCATGCAGGGCGCCGACGCCGCGCTCCCTGCCCTCGCCTGGCCGTTCCGCACCATCAACGCAATGCTTGCCGACACGGGCGACTTCTCGGATCGCCACGTCGACCAGCTACGCCGCCGTCGTCTGCGTCGGCTTCCGTTGCTGCTGCACGACGTCGCTCGTTTCCGCGTCCATAGCCCACACGTCGGCGGAGGGTCGCCGCCCCTTAACCGCGGGCCGCGGATCGGGCCGGTTCCGATACAAAGGGCGTTTCCAGACAGACAACGATCCCAGGGAATCCCTGGAAACTTTCCCGGATACCTTTGGAAGTTCCAAAGGCATGTTTCCAACTTCTAAAGGCATGTTTAGAAGATCCCGGGGCATGTTTCCAAGACGTAAGGGTATCTTTCCAACCTCCAAAGCCATGTTTACGAGTCGCAAGGGCACCCTTAGAAGACGCCCGGGCATGTTTCCAACTTGGAAGGCCATCCTTCCGAGTTTCAAGGGCATGTTCGCAAGTCGCACGGGCACCCTTATGACTTCCAGGGGCACGCCAGACAAGCCTCCGGGCAGTCGGCGATCCTGCGTCTACCACGTAACGACCCTGACGGACGGCTTTACCCCCCGCGGCCCGCGCCGGTTAGAGTCCGAGCATGACCCACCACGACGCCTTTCCGCCCGGCGTGGCGGCGAAGCTCAAGGCGTACGTCTACCGCCTCATCGACCCGCGGAACGGCGAGACCTTTTATGTCGGCAAGGGCAGAGCCAACCGCATCTTCGCCCACGCCCGCGGTTTCCCCCCACCCTTCCCCCTACCTCCACCGACACCAACGAGAGCACCCCCACCGACGACAGCACCGAAGACGATGAGCTGAGCGACAAGCTCCGCCGCATCCGCGACATCCGCAGCAGCGGCTTCGAGGTGCAGCACGTCATCCACCGCCACGGCATGGACGAGAAGACCGCCTTCGCCGTCGAGGCCGCGCTCATCGACGCCTACCCGGGCCTGACGAACATTGCCGGCGGCACGCACAACGCCGACGTCGGCACGATGCACGCCGAAGAGATCATCCGCCGCTACGAGGCGAAAGAGGCCACCTTCGAGCACAAGTGCCTGCTCATCAGCGTCAACCGCTCTGCGGCCGAGCGGGATCTGTACGATGCGACGCGGTTCGCCTGGCGGCTCGACCCGAAGCGGGCGAAGCAGGCCGACGTGGTGCTGTCAGTCATCCGCGGCGTGATCGTCGGGGCGTTCGTGGCCGACGCATGGCTGCCCGACGAGCCGGGCACGTTTACGACACCGGACGGCCGCGAATCGAGGCCCGGCCGCTGGGGCTTCGTCGGCCGCGAGGCTCCGCCCGAGTTGTCGAACCCCTACATCGGCCGCCGCGTGCCGGACGGCATGCGTAAGCAAGGGGCGTCGAATCCGATTCTCTACAGTTGGCGAAAGTAGCAGAGCGAAGTCGGGCATCAGCCGTCCGCGTCGAGCGCTTCCTTCGCCCGCGCCGCCTCGCTAAGCAGGCCGTCGGCCTTGCCGCCGGGTGCCGGTGTGGCAGCCAAAGGGTGCCACAGCAACCTCTGCTAAGACGGAACGACCTAAGCCGGCTGAAGCGGTAATGTCGGGAACGGGCTTTACGACCTTGCACTGATCTTGCTCAAACGCTCGAGGAACGACGCAGCGCGGCGGAGCTTCTGGCGGGCGGCCTCTTCCAGACCGTCCGGGTTGAAGTGCATCACGTCGTTGCGAATCTCACGGACGTCGTCGAGCATGCGGACGAACGTCGAGCGGTCCAGCGGCGTGCCCAACTTCTGCCAGTGCTGCGGGCGGTCGAGGAATCGTTGCATCTCTCCGAAAGTAAGGTCTGCCGCTGATTTGATGCGACGGTTCGGGTCTTGCTCGGGCGGCTTCGCCGCTTGAATGGCTTCAAGCGTGAACGCAGATGAGATCAAATTTCTGACCTGCTTCTCGATGTCCTCGATGATGAGGAACGGACCAGCCAAGCGCTCAAACTGGCCAACCATGTCGGCGGACGTTAGTAGTCCACACATCGCCCCGTGGCGACGCACCAAAACCCGCTCGTGTTGACGTATGAGCGTCGCAACGGTCAGGAGGTTGTCCTCCACGTCAACATAGTATGGCTGCGCTTCGACGCAGTCGCCGGCACGCCCGCACGTCCCGCCGAGCGCTGCCCGCTCCGCGATCGACTGCCACGTGATGATGCCTTTGATGCTTCGTATACCCGTGCCCACCGGCAGCTGACTGAAGTCGTGCTGCATCATGATCTGCACGGCCTTCGCAACACTATCGTCGGGCGCGACCATCGTCGGCACCCGGTTGGCGGCGTCGAGGATTCCGACACGCCGAGTCGGCTCGTCATCCGGCTTCAGCGGCGTTCCCGTCACCACCGTCACATCTCCATCCTCGGCCTCTCCATCACCCATGGACTCGTCGGGCAGCAGGGTCTCGGCCTCATCGTCCTCGATATCCGCCTGCTCATCGTCCTCGACCTCCGGAAGAACGGTATCGGCAGGCAAGACATCGCCTTGCTCTGGTTCGGCGTACGCGGCTGACGCATTCGAAGCGTCAATTGCGACAAAGCGGACGCGGTAATCCTTTGGCACCGACTCGTACGACGGCTCGGTCCGCAGGCCGAGTTCCGCGAGTGCCGCATTGATTCGCGAGCGGACTCGATGACCGCGTCCGCGTTGATTAAAGTAGTAGAGAAGCGTTTTTACCTTTCGCTGCGGCGTTCCGCCTGCGTCGACTTCCGCTTTAATATCGCGGAGATTCGGCGGGATACCATTGCTGTCGGATTGATCTGAGACCTCGCCCGCCGTTGTGTACGCCTGCTCTTCCATGGCTACATCATGACGCCGCTCGTTAAGCGTCACAAGCCGCGTCACCGCCACGAGACGTTGCCGGCGAATCATTTCCGCGGCAGATCACCTCATCAGAATGGCACGCGCAGACGACGTGCTCCTCCCGCCGTCTTGCTACCACCTGATCCGATCGGGAAAAGTTGTTGCAGTAGCGACCGGACCGCCGGTACGCTTAGAGAAGAGGCCTGCGGGCAAAAATCGGCTTCACGCCGTGTGGCGACCTTCGGGGCGTCCTATACCCGCGGTCTCTTCTTTTTTATCTACTCAGCTTCGTCTGGTTCCGGGCACAGCGGACGCGACTGGCTGTAGGTGCCCGTCCCGGGCTTTGCATCGAGATCAACCACTTCGCCGACCTGTGGCCAGATCAGCCGAGCGTGCCGCGTCTCGCCACGCTCGAAGAACCGTTGCAGCGGCCAGAGGTAGTAGTCGATCGCCTGCAACGCTGCGTGCTCCGCGGTGCCCATGCCGGTGACGGTCACCTTCGTCTCGCGACGGAAGCCGAAGCTGTCCTCGAATGCGTCCTCAGCCTTGTGAATGGCGGCGTCGAGTGCTCGCGTGCGATTACGTGCGCCTCGGGCGGAGAAGCAGACCTTAACTTCGCCCGAGATGCCGCCTTGGAATCGCTCGAACAGACGCGTCGTCGAGGCATCGTAAAGCTCATTCTTGTTGTACCGGTAGCTGGGATCTGCCGCGTTTCGAGCCTGAACCTCTGCGAGCACCTTCCACTTATTCCGCACGACGACGTAGAACCGATCCTGCCGTGAGAGCAGGTACCGGTAGACCTCCCGCCGAACCTCCGGCACGTCGTCCTTCGCGTGGAACTTCTCGGCCGTCTTTCGCTGCGACGGTTGCATCGACGGCACGTCGCGAAAGTAAGGGTCGGCTAGCAGCGAAGCTCGAAGCTCGGCCAGTTCCTTGTGGAGCGTCTCGGGGTCGTGGACGACGAGCTTCCCCATCAGGAAGTACTTCGAGCAGCCGTTCTTGCCGACGATGACCTGCTTCTTCCGATTGAAGAGCGTCGGATCGCCCGCCTCGTCGACAAAGACGTGCTGGACCGTCGGGGGCGGCGGGGTGAGGCGACGCCCCGGCAGGTTGCGGAACAGGTCATCCACCCGCGGGCGTCCCTCCCGCGGGGTTGCCGGTGGCGAAGGCGTCGGGCCAGCCGCCGTGGGTTTCGATGGCCTCATCGATCTCGGCCATGAGGCGGATCGTCTCCTTCAGGGCGACGACGATCTTGCCGTAGTGGGCGATGTCGTCGGCCGAAAGCGTGCGGCCCTTGCGGTCCTTGAGCCACTTGTGGCAGACCTGGTAGCCGCCGATCTGGAACCGCCAGACGTCCTCCGGCACGCCATGGAAGCCGTAGGTGCCGGGCTGCGTCGCGATCTGCCCGGCCTTGGCGTCGGTCTTCTTCGCGTCGAGCCAGACGGTGCCGGTGTCCTTGCCCTCGTCCTTCGCCCACCCGACGCGGCCGACTTCCGGTCCATCCGGGCCGTCGTAGGTCGTGATCGGCGTGTCGAGCAGCGGCGACTCGAGCAGATGGAGATCGAGCACTTGCCGGCCCAGCTTGGCGAGATCGACGAAAACGTCGCGTCCGCCCGGGATCGGGACGCGGGGGAAGTCGAGCTTCAACATCGGCTCAAACCGTCGACGGTACTCAGGGCTGTATAGGACAGAGTAGACAAAACCCAGCACGTCCTCAGGACCAAAGCTGTCAACAAGGTCACCGCTCCCGTCGCTGACAAAGCCTAGGTCGTTCGCAGCCTCAATAGCTTCCACATAGTCCGGGTTGAGATTCGGACGTCTGCCATTCTCGCCCTCGGGCCAGCAATTGAACATCGGCGACGAATTTGCCTTGCCGACATTTGGATAGAGGTAGAGCGGGAATAAGTAGTTTACCTCCTTGAGTGAGACAGAGTGGTGCTGGATCATGCTTCTGCTTGCGAATGCATGAGCAAATCCACTGCCTATCTCGACGTTTTTGGTTACGCCTACGGCCAAGTTGGTCCCGGCAAGCATCTGTGGCACTGCCTCTATGCGAGGCCAGTCCACCATCCAAGGAACGTAGTAAACTCGCCGCGTATCGAACGGCCGCTGCAAAATCGGCTTACAACGCTTATCCCAATCTGGATCTGCCCTCAGCTTCCTTCGCGCCTGCGGGAGCTTCCAGCTTCGCGAGTCACCAGCGGGATATCGTTTTGAGCCTTTGCCACCAAAGTACTTCTGGCGGAGCTCATGATCTGCCAGATTCTCATCCCGCAACTCGCGCACTCGCCGTTCCAACAAATCGTCACTGAAGTCAATCACAAAGTCGTCGCGAGCTGTTACGATCCCCGCAACGTTGACCTGCATTACATCTGCGATAGTAGGCCATGCCGAGTAACTGCCCAACTCACTCTGATCGAGCGAATCGAACAGGTAGAACGGCTCGGCCGACGGCATCGACCGCCAATTGGAACCTGCCGCCACGTTTGCTTCGAGCCAGTCGTACTTGGCTTCCTGCTCACCCCAAAGGTCGGCGTGGCGGACAGATCCCGGTTCTCCTGCATCGCCGATGTTGATAACAAACAGGCCGATTGCAACACCCTGCTGAATTTCGAAGACGTTGACGTCTCTGCCGCCTCCGGGAACAGCCTCCTTCTTCTTGAGATTGCCATGCAGGTCAAGGACGCGGAGGTCATCGAACGTCTCCATGAGCGAACATCGCATGCCGCGGAAGGTCGGGTTGTCGATGAAGCCGTGGTTGGTGATGTAGCCGTGAACGCCGACGCCCGTTTGCTTCAGGAGATATTGGGAGTAGCGGGTGAACTTGACGTAGTCGTCTTGCAGCCAGACCTTCCGTTCACCCAACGGCTCACCATCGACGTGGTAGTAGCTGTCCGTCTTCGTGCCGTCCGGCAGCTTGCCTTTGAGCAGGCCGTCGATCCACGGCGTCATGTTGGAAGACAGCCCGGCGTACGGCGGGTTCCCGGTGACGACGGTGAAGCGTGTGTGCTTCTTCACCGCGTTCACCTGCTCCGCCTCGTGCGCGAGGGCCGGCACCATCTGCTCGAACTCACCGCTGAAGTCCTGAGCCGGCTCTAATGCATTCGTCAGGTACACCCGCGCCCGCTCGTCGTCGCCGAACTTGTAGCCGGTCTCGAAGAGCTTCAGGCCGATCTTCATGTGGGCGATGGCGTACGGGGCCATCATCAGCTCGTAGCCGTGCAGCCGGGGCAGCAGGTGCTTCGGGACGTACTCGTTCCACTTGTTCAGGACGAAAAGGTCGCCGTGGCCCTCCTTCTTCCACTTGGCGACCATCGTCGCGTGGATCAGGTCGATGATCTCGACGAGGAACGTCGCGGTGCCGGTGGCGGGGTCGAGGATCTGGACGAACGGCGTCGACGGGTTGATCGGCTTCTGCACGATGTCCGGCCCCTCGACGTGCGGCGTCGTCGGCAGCTTCAGGTAGGGGTGCTTCTCCAGCATCTCGCCCCACGTCGTCGTGTCCGCGAGTCCGTCGTCGAGGCCGAACTCGGTCTGCAGCAGCTCGTGGACGCTGCGGACGATGTAGCCGACGACGGCGCGAGGCGTGTAAAAGACGCCGCGCTGCATCCGCTTCTTCGCGTCGTAGACCTTCAGGAAGTCCTCGTAGAAGTAGATGACCGGGTCTTCCTTGAGATCCCGGTTGCCGAAGTTGCGGAGCAGGTTCTTGACGTCGGTCTCGCGAAGCATGTCGACGACGTCGTTGACGCCGAGCTCGTCGAAGTCGATGCCAACAAGCCGGCCCGCACCTTCGTCATACCGCCGGCCGCCGACGTTCAGGAAGTGCTGGAGCAATTCCTTCAGGAACGGATTGGTGACGGGCACTAGGTCGACAAGGTTGTCGGCGGTGAAATTAGCTTCCTTGCTCGCGCGAGCGGACAGCAGGCCGTAGGCGATGGTCTGGGCGTAAGTATCGGCGAAGTCGTCGGGCGTCAGGTCGTGGAGCAGGGCCGCCTTGAAGGCGTTCATGAGGCTCGTGATCGGGCCCTCCTCCGTCTCGATCTTGAGGGCAGCGTTGCAGCGTTTGCGGATGACCGTCGCGAGTTTCGCAAGCTCATTGGCGAGCTGCTTCGAGTCGTTGATGACCTGCCGGTGCTCGCGGGTGAAGGCGCTTCGCCAACGGGACCGCCAGGCGTCGAGATCGTCCCCATCCTTCGGCCAGGCGAGCTTCTCCTCGAGCGTGTGCTGGACGTCGTTGAGCGTCAGGATCGTGTCTTCATCGTCCCAGCCGAGCACCTTGAGCGTGTCCCGGTCGCCCTGCTCGGCGTTGTCGGTGAAGTGGGCAAACGTGATCTGCTCGTGGTCCGCCGTCCCATACGAGTTGACGAATAGCAAGTCGTGTTTCGCCCACGCCGCCCGGCTTGCCGCGCCGGCGTTCTGCCGCTTTTTGACGACGAGTGACCGGAGGATGCGCCGCAGGGCGACGACGGGGAGCGGGCCCGGCTCGAACTCGATGAAGAAGATTCCCCACGGCTGGTCAGTCGCGAGTGGGCGGAGCTGCTTGATCTCCTTGATCTTCTTGGCGATCGTTTTATTGATGCCGAGCTCTTCGGGCGTGTAGTCGAAGGTGAGTTCCTCGAACGTGAGTCGCTCGATCGGCCAGTCGAGCTCCTCTTCGAGGTAGCCGACGAGCGAGTCGAAGTTGGTGATGCTGCGAAGGCTTTGGCCGGCGAGGTCAGACATGAAGGCAGAGGATAAAGCAACGAGGGCGAATGTGTGAGAATGTGCCACCTAGATCTTGCCGCGTTGCTTCTTGGGGAGCATGCCGCGCTTGCGAGCGGTCGAGAGGCGCGCCAAAATTCATGGTGGCGCAGCGACAGGCCGGTGGCGCGGTTGAAGGCGTCGAGCAGCCACGCGAAGTCCGCCGTATACGGCAGGACGTCGACCGTGTGATCGCTGTTGCGGTAGAGGCCGATCAGGATCTGCTTCTGCGGTTCGGTCAGCGTGCTCCAGACCGACAACGGCCGGGCGGTGCGGGCGAGGAACGTGTCACGCCAGCGGAGGGTCCAAGTGTCAACGTCGATCGGCTGCGCTGGGTCGGGCCATCGGAGGCCGGCCCGCACCTGCGCTTCGATCCAGTCAAGGCGTTGCTCGGGCTCGTCGGGGTGCCAGCCGAGGAGGCGGACGTCTCGCTTCTGCGTTGCATGGCGGGTTGTCGCGTGGGCGAAGTCGAGGCGGCGCGTCGTGCTCCGCCCGCTGGCGGCGACGAGCAGGAGGTCGGCCGGCGCGAAGCAGGGGCGGGACAGGTCACGACTGCCGGCCAGCCGGGCGAGGATACGTTGGACGAGCGACAGCGGGAGGTGGCGTTGCTCGAACGCGACGTAGAAGAGTGCCCACGCCTGCTTCGAGTCGACCGGGCGGAGCTGCTTGAGCTCGACCACCCGTGCCGCCGCATCAGCGGGCAGGTTCAGGTCGGCTTGGGGGTCATAGTCGAAGGCGAGGTCGTTGGCATCCAGTTCCGCCACCGGCCAATCGAGCTCGTCCCGCAGGTACGCCAGCAGGCCATCGAAGTCGACGATGTCGCCAAGGCGAACAGGCATGATGCGGGCGAATCAGTTCAGCTCCATCCAGCACAGCAGGACCGGCTTGACCGTCGCCGGAACCTGAAGCGAACGGAGGTACGTGTTCTTCAGGTGACGTTCGACCCGCTCGCGGGTGTCGCGGAGCGTCTGGCGCGGGAGCTTCGTCACCCGCGGCGTGAGCTCGATCGACCGGATCGTCTCGGCGATGCTCGGTGCATCGTCGGCGATGTCGCCGTCGGGTAGCGGGACGAGCATCCACCGGCAGGGCCCGCCCTCGGTGGTCCATTCGCCGTCCCGGATCGTCGGCAGCCGGTAGCAGAAGAAAGCCGCCTGTGCGCCGGTTGTGGGGTGCTCGCGGCCCGAGTAGACGCGAAGGGGCAGGGCATCGAGCCGTTGCCGTAGTTCGGGGTCGTTCTTGAAGAGGGCGTCTCGTTCGAGTTCGAGCACCTCCATCGCACTCTTTTTGCCCTCGTAGGCCTCATTGAAGTGCTGGAGGTCGCGGTACTCGTCCTCGCCGGTGAGCAGCTTGCCGCCCTCGATGCCGAGGGCCTTGCTGATCCGAAGCGTCTTGCGGGTGACGCGGCTGTAGAGCGTGAGCAGCTCGTTGAGTTCGTCGGGCGGCAGGAAGTTGTAGTAGACAATCGCCTCGCGGGTCTCGGCCTGATCGGGGTGATCGGCGGCGAGATGTTCCTCGAACTCCGGGTTCCGCCGACGGTCAACGCGGCCAATCCGCTGCATCAGGCGGACGGGGTTCCAGTGCAGGTCGTAGTTGATGAGCCGGGCCGCGTCCTGCAGGTTGAGGCCTTCCGAAAGCACGTCCGTGCTGATAAGGATGCGGATCTCATCCTCGCCGGCCTCGGCGAGCTCCCCGGTTGACGAGTCGTTGTAGTAAGGGCTGAACCGCTCGATAATCCGCAGGCGGCCACGCTGGTTCGTGCGACTGTCGACTTGGGCGACACCCTCGATGTCCGCAGCCTTGAGCCGCCGGACGAGGTAGTCGGCGGTATCGGCGTACTCGGTGAAGATTAGCGCCTTGCCGGTCGACAAGGCCTTGTCGGTCTGAAGGAGCTTGACGAGCGACTTGAGCTTGTCGTCGTTCCGGTGGTCGAAGCGGTCGAGCTCGCGGAAGAACTTGACGAGCTGCGCAAGGTCGCCCTCGTCCCCGAGCGTCGCCTCCAGCATCTCCTCGACCTTGTAGTCCTTGCGAGAGAGCTTGTCGTAGCTGTCGGCAAACTCGATCTCGACGACGTCTTCGTCCGTGTCGTCGTCGTCCACATCCTGGAACAGGTTCGGCTGGCTCTCGCGGACCGCTTCGATCAGCTTGATGTTCGTCTCGTGCCAGTCCCTGAGGCGCCGCTTCTCCTCGTCGGTATCGACGTTGGCCTCGCACCAGACGAGGAGCTTAACCAGCAGGCGTTCGCACGAGTGGCGGAACGCTTCGACGGAGCTTTCAAACCGCTTCAGGAAGCTCGTGCGGACAAGGGCGACGACCGCCTTCTGACGATCGGCCTCGCCGGGCTGGATGTCCTTCTCCGACCCCTTGTAGTAGAAGAGCGGGTAGTAGAGCGGGAGCGTGAAGAGCGGGTTCTCGTTCTCGAATGCGGTCTCGAGCTCGTTGAGCAGCTTTCCGTAGACCTTCTTAAGCGAGTACTTCACGACAACGGGCGGTCGCCGGGGCGGGAAGGCGACTTGCCGGCCGCCCTCGCGTTGCTGCTTCTCCTTGACGAACGCACGGCTGCGCTGCACGACGAGTGCACCGACGAGCGGGTCGCGGGCCATGATCTCCTGCGCCTCCTCGTTGTTTACAAAGAGCGGCATCTCGTCGCGCCCGTCGTCGTCGAGCTGCTTCTCCATCCGCTTAAAGTGCGCGGTCAAGGAGTGGATGCCGAGGGTTTGCCCGAAGTGGCTCTCCTGACTCTGCGTGAACAGCTCGATCATGTGACGCAGGTCCTTGAACGAGTTGTTGATGGGCGTCGCGGTGAGCATGAAGACCCGCTTCGCCGTCCCGTCGCTGTTGGCAATGATGTCGGCGAGCTCCCGGTAACGCGATCGGCGCACCTGCTCGAAGAGCATGGGGTTTGCCTTCGATCGCGGCGATTCAATAAAAGAGACGCCGGTGCCGGCCGGGCCGGGATTGCGGTAGTGGTGGGCTTCATCGATGACGAATGCGTGCGCCTGCTCTTTGGCCGCCTCAAAGGCGTCCCGCTTCTTCGGCTGGCCAAGGTCGGTGTGGGCCGCCACGTAGAGGTTGCTGAACGCTCCGGCCCCGAGCTTTCGCAGGTATCGCTTCAGGTTCGGCTTCCAAACCGACTCCACCGCGCCCTTCGGCGCAAGCAGAACGACGTTCTTTTGCTCGCGGACGACGAGGCGTTCGATCAGCATGAGGCCGACGAACGTCTTGCCGAGACCGACGCCGTCGCAGAGAAACGCACCTCCGTGCTGTTCCGCGATCTTGATGAGGTTGCGGTATCCGTCCTGCTGGTAACCGTCGAGCTTGCCGAACATCTTCGACCGCTCTCGGTCCCACTTCTGTTCGCCGGGCGTGACGTCGAGGAATAGCTCGTGAAGCGCCTTCGCGTAGACGTCGAAGGGCGTGTACTCGGCCACATGGCGTTCGATGACCTTCAGAACCTCGACCGTCACGTCTTCCGCCTTCTCCCAGTGGCCCTCGAACCACTCCTGCAGCACGGTCACGGGACGGCCCGTGATCTGCACGTTCAGCTCGATGTTCTGCGTGAGCCCGGGATAGGTCAGGTTGGAAGAGCCAACAAGCGCTGCCGAGCCCACCACGTCGAGCCGGCCGTGCGTGATGTATGCCTTCGCGTGGAATTTTTCCTTGCGGTAGACCTTGCACTTGATCTTGCCGGTCTTGATGCCCTCGACGATCGCCGGGACGCCCTCAAGGAAGTCGTTCTTTTCCTTCTCGTTCTCGAGGCTGGCGTCGAGCGTCTCCTTCATGCCGGCGAGCCCCTTTTCGAAGGCGCCCTTCGTCCTTAGCGAGACCTCTTCACCCATCAGGATGCGAATCTCGTCCACCTTCTGCCACTCGTCTTTGAGGGCGAGGAGCGCCCCGATCTCGAAGTAGCCGGTGGCAATGTCGATTCTCTTCGCAAGCTGGCACCAATCGTGGAGGTAGCGAACGACCTTCCAGTCTTCATCTGAATTATCGACAATGAAGAGTTCACTGCCGGTGGTGCTGGTTCGCTGAGGCATTTACTGCTCCGCACCCTACAGGACGCAGCGGCTACAGGCAAAGCGTTGGCAGCCTGAGCCTCGTGCTGGTTTTCACACCTGAAGAGTTCAGTCGAGAGGCGGGTAAAGTATTCGCGGGAGCGGCTCAAGTGCTCCTGCGGCTCGGCCGACCAATTATCTGTCGGCGGTTTCAGCGGCAACGTGGCCGTGCTCCCCAATCAAGCCCGCGTCGCCGCGGCGAGTGATCAGGCGGAACTAAAGGAGGTCGACCAGACGGAGCGGCACCTGCTGTACGTGGCGTGCACCCGCTCGCGGGACCGGCTGCTCGTGACGGGACTGGAACCGGGCTCCGAATATCTGGTAGATATGCGGCTATGACGGCCCTGCTTGATCGCGCTCGCGTGCGATCAATTTGGGTAATGCGAACTTTCCATCGCTCTGCACTCAGAAGCCACTATGACTGCCTCAGCAGTAGCAAACGGGTGAGCTGCGGTCGTTGAAGCAAAGCCGCCATATAATATTTGATATGAGTTATCAGCGGGAACTGACGTGGCGGGACGCGATCCAGCGGGTGCTGCGGGAAGCCGGCGAGCCGATGCACTACGCAGACGTCGGCGACGAGATCGCCAAGCAGCAGCTGCGGACCAACCTAGGGGCAACGCCGGCGAGTACGGTGACAGCAGTCGTTACGAGCGAGATAAGGGAACATCGTTCTTTTTTGCCCGCATCCCCTTCTTGTAAACCCAGCGTCTATTCATAAAGAACGATATCCCGTCTTCTGCCAGATATTCTATTATCTATCACTAATCGCTCTAGGGTCTTGCCATGCACTACCTCACCCGCATCTCGTACAACGGCTCGGGCTGGCAGCACCCGACGAGCGACGCTCGCGACCAAGAAACGGGCGACACCTACAACCAGAACTTCGGCTTTGGCCATGAGGACTGGCTATTCCGATCGGACTGGCTGATCCATGGCTGGCGATACGCGTTCCTGCAGGGGGTCAACAGGAGCCATGATCGGCTCGTGCGGGAGGCGGAAACGTTTGACGTCACCTTGTTCACCATCGACGCGGCGAAGGCCCGTCGATACGTAGCGACGATCTGCAATGTCGAATGCCTCGACACGCAGCAGGCCGAAGACGCATTGAGCGTCTTTAAGCAGCGCGGCTGGTACGCCCAGATGGAGCGTGAAATCGTCGCGGCAGGCGGGGACGTTTCCGCTCTAGGTCGGTGGGATTGGGCGAAACACGTTTTAAACCTCCGCTACCGACTCGACAACGTGACGCGGCACGACCACGAAGACGATTTTGAGCCGGGTGATTGGATAAGGCGCTTCAACCGTTACCAGTTATATGACTTTGGCGCGCAGCAGCCTGAGGCCTCGAAGCAGCTGTTGCGCCGCGGGCATACTGCCCTGAATCTGCCATCGACTCAGCCCTACGCGAAGAAAGGGTCGCAGGCGACGATGATCACGCCCGAACACGCGCGTATGCAGGTGAAGCTTGTGGAGATGCTGCGCGAGCGGTATCCCGGGGCGGAGATTCACTGCGAAGACGGCTTTGTTGACGTGACCGTGCGGACACAGGACGTGTTCCAGCTCTATGAGATCAAGTCGGATCTCCGGCCGTCTACAGTCATCCGTCTGGCACTCGGGCAGATCCTCGAGTACGCCTATCACCCGACGCGAAAGCATCCGCACCCGACTGAGCTGTTCATCGTCGGCCGGCAGGAGCTTGACGAGGACGACCGCGCGTACCTGGAGCAACTTCGCGAGCGATTTGCGCTGCCGCTGTCTTACCTTGCCGTGCCGCTCTGAGTTATCTCAAGGCGTTCCGAGAACAGGCCACTTGCGGTTGTGTCCGCTGTACTTACCGATGCGGCTTGACTAGCCATAGATGAGATCGCTTAGGCGAGGCCAAACTTTTCGCCGAAGAATGTAAGGGTGGCCGGATTGGGGGGCCTCCGGCTGGACATTGTTGTCAGCGGTTACACTGCGAAGGTGCCCGTTCAACACGCTCTTTGGAATGTCGCGACCGTTCCCACGCCGCTCACGGCAAGCGCGCTCGTCAGCGAGCAGGAGCTCGAGGACATGATCGTTGCCTCGCCGGAGATCCTCTCGAACGAGTGGATGCTCATTGGCCAACAGGAGCAGACCGGCCTCGGTGGGCGGATCGATCTGCTCGCCATCGCCCCGGACGCGTCGCTCGTCCTCATTGAGCTCAAGCGGAACAAGACGCCCCGCGAGATCGTCGCTCAAGCGATCGACTACGCCTCGTGGGTGGAGACGCTCTACGCGGAAGCCATCAGCGAGATCTACCAGCGCTTCTCCAAGGGGCAGAACCTCCGCGAGGCGTTCCGAGAACGCTTCGGCCAACCGCTGGAGGAGGAAGCCCTGAACACGTCCCACCAGATTGTTGTGGTTGCGGCGGAGCTGGACGCTGCCAGCGAGCGCATCATCGGCTACCTCAATGCCCGCGACATCGCCATCAACGTGCTCTTCTTTCAGGTCTTCCAGCACGGTGCCGAGCGCCTGCTCAGCCGGGCGTGGCTGATCGACCCCGGCGAGACGCAGGCGAACGTCGCCGCGACGACGACAAAGTCGCTCGCGAAGCAAGAGCCGTGGAACGGCGAGTACTACGCGTCGTTCGGTTACGACCGCTCCTGGGAAGAGGCACGAAAGTACGGCTTCATCAGCGGCGGTGGCGGCACGTGGTACAGCGGAACGTTGAAACAACTCAGTCCGGGCGATCGCGTGTGGGTTAACATCCCCGCCACCGGCTACGTCGGCGTCGGACGGGTGACGGAGGAACGAGCTGCCGCCAAGGACTTCATCGTCCCGACGCCCGACGGCGACCGGCCTGCTCTAGAGGTTCTTAGCAACGGCGACGCCTTGAAGGCCAACGCGAACGACCTGGAAAAGACCGAGTACTTCGTGCGCGTGGAGTGGCTCGACAGCGTTCCGAAGGAAGAGGCCTTCAACGAGATCGGCCTGTTCGGTAATCAGAACACCGTCTGTCAGCCGCGGACGCCGAAGTGGCGCAAGACGCTCGACCGGCTGAAGCACGCATTTCCGGAGTGGGACACCGCCGCCCCCCCCAATCGCAACCTGACGACCGTTTGAGTCGCCGCTGAACCCGGGGTGGGGGCGGCGGCGGGACCGTCTGCAGGAAGTCGGGTCCCTTCAGGCGGCCGATCCCGGGTACGAGCGGCGGCAACGCGAGCAGCTTGTCATGTCGCTGTTGCAGCGGTAACAGCGTGAGGTGAGGCCGCGGAAAAATCTTCACGTCGCCTGAAGGCTTGCTGCACGTCAGCCGTTATCTCGGCTGTCGGCGGTTTCAGCGGCAACGTGGCCGTGCTCCCGACGCATCCGTCTACGAAAAGCAGGAAGGCATCCCTTCGAAAGACGTCGTCCCGACGACCGACCGGGAGCTTCGCGACTTCGCGGAAAACTTCTACAACGTGTGTGCCGCCAACGCAGCGGCCTTCAATCTCGCCGAGCCCGTCATGACCCAGCTCGACCTGCTTTCCAGCGGCTACGTCAGCAAGCTCACCGCCGCCGTCGACCCGCAAACCCGCGGCGTCCGCACCGTTTACGAGAAGGACCAAGCCCGCAAGGCGCTCGTCACGCTGATCCGGAAGGTCGCCAAACAGATCAACGGCCTCATGGATGTAACGAACGACCAGCGACAGGCGCTCGGCTTGAACATCGCCGACACGACCCCGACCCGAATCGATCCGCCGACGACGGCCCCCTACGTCCGCGTGACGGGTGTGAAGAACGGCGAGATCTTCTTCGAGCTGCGCCAGAACGGCGACCTGCGGGCCAAGCCGACGAACGTCGCCGATGCGCTCGTCTTCACCTACGCCGGCGACGCCAGGCCCACGAGCATCAACCAGTGGAACTACGCGATGACGACGGGCCGCACGAACCTGTCGATGCCCTTTCCCGAAGGTGCCGGCGGCCAGACGCTTTGGATCACTGCATTCTGGACCAATGCCAAGGGGCAGAGCGGCCCGAGCAGCGAGCCGGTCAGCGTGAACCTGCCGGCCATCAGCGCCCGGCCGTCGCAGATCGACCAGCAGTCGAATCTGCGGATCGCGGCGTGAGTGTTTGACGACCCAAAACAAAGAACCGCCCCGCGAGCGTTGGCTCGCGGGGCGGTTTGCGTCGGCTTGCCGATCGATCGATCAGTAGCGGTAGTGCTCCGGCTTGTACGGGCCTTCGACGTTGACGCCGAGGTAGTCGGCCTGCTCCTTCGACATCGTCGTCAGCTTCACGCCGAGCTTGTCGAGGTGCATGCGGGCGACCTTCTCATCCAGGACCTTCGGCAGGACGTAGACCTTCTTCTCGTCGTACTTCGCACCCGACAGCGTCTCTTCGCCGCGGTTGTACATGGCCAGATCGATCTGGGCGATCGTCTGGTTGGCGAAGCTGGCGGACATGACGAAGCTCGGGTGGCCGGTGGCGCAGCCGAGGTTGAGCAGGCGGCCCTCGGCGAGGATCAGCACGCTCTTGCCGGTGTCGCTGAAGGTCCACTGGTCGTACTGCGGCTTGATGTTGGTCTTCTCGATCTTCTTGGAAGCGAGCATCTTCTCCATCGCCGCCATCTCGATTTCGTTGTCGAAGTGGCCGATGTTGCCGACGATCGCGCCGTCCTTCATCTTCGACATGTGGTCAGCCGTGATGATGTTGAACGCGCCGGTCGTCGTGACGTAGATGTCGGCCTCGTCGAGGCAGTCTTCGAGCGTCTTGACCTCGTAGCCCTCCATCGCCGCCTGCAGGGCGCAGATCGGGTCGACCTCGGTGACGATGACGCGGGCGCCCTGGCCCTTGAGGCTCTGGCAGCAGCCCTTGCCGACGTCGCCGTAGCCACAGACGACGGCAACCTTGCCGCTCATCATGACGTCGGTCGCGCGGTTGAGGCCGTCGATGAGCGAGTGCCGGCAGCCGTAGAGGTTGTCGAACTTGCTCTTGGTGACCGAGTCGTTGACGTTGATCGCCGGGAAGAGCAGCGTGCCCTTGCGCTCGGCCTCGTAGAGCCGCATGACGCCGGTCGTCGTCTCTTCGCTGACGCCCTTGCAGGTCTTGGCGGCCTCGGTCCAACGCTTCGGCGTCGCCTCGAGCGTCTTGGCGAGGAGCTTCAAGACCTCCTTGAACTCGGTGTTGTCGGTCGTCTCGGGGCCGGGCACCTTGCCGGCCGTCTCGTACTCGAGGCCCTTGGTGATGAGCATCGTGGCGTCGCCGCCGTCGTCGACGATCTGGTCAGGGCCCTTGCCGTCGCCGAAGTCGAGCATGCGTTCGGTGCAGGCCCAGTACTCTTCGAGGGTCTCGCCCTTCCAGGCGAAGACGGGAATGCCCTTGGGATTGCTGACGCTGCCGCCCTTGCCCGCGACGATCGCGGCGGCGGCATTGTCCTGCGTGCTGAAGATGTTGCACGAGCACCAGCGGACGTTGGCGCCGAGCTCCGTGAGCGTCTCGATCAGGACGGCCGTCTGCACGGTCATGTGCAGCGACCCGCCGATGTCGAGGCCCTTGAGCGGCTTCTTGGGGCCAAACTCTTCACGGCAGGCGATGAGGCCGGGCATCTCCTGCTCGGCGAGGTCGAGCTCCTTGCGGCCCTGGATGGCGAGCTCGTTGAGCTCGTCGATCGAGGCACCGGGCTTGAGCTGGTATTCGAAGCCGCTCTTGGTGGCGGCGGAAATTCCGATGTTGGTGGCAGTTGCGGTCATGGTCAGTTGTTCAGGAAGAGAGAAGTCGAAGTACCGCTCTGCCAGCGAAGCCAATCGCGTAGGCCAGAGCGAATGCTGAGAGAATGCAGAGAACGAGCGAGAAAACCCACAGCAGGATGAACTGCCAAAGCGGAATCCGACGTCGGAGCCGATCGGCAGAGTGCAACGTCTTCGAGCGGTGCAAGGTCAAGCAGAG
>CAWJEN010000003.1:0-273023 GCA_963841915.1 uncultured Planctomycetota bacterium
TCTCGATCACCGGCCTTGCCGCGGCGGTGAGGGAGCGGCGGCGGGCGGAGGCCTTCGAGAAGCGACGCGAGGGCACGGCGGGGTGGGTGGTGGTCATGGTCATGCGTAAGGCGAATCGATCCATTGGGACAAGATGACCCGGCCGCGACTAAGGCGGCTGGGAAACGACGATGGGGCCGAGGCGGCCGGGTGGGTCGGCCATGGTGGCGGCGTGATGCGTGTCGCCGGCTCCCCTCCAGACGGTCCCGAGGTACTGCTTCTTCCCCCTTCTTCTGTGAGGATAACGACGATGATGCCGGTCGGCAACATCTCGATGTTTCTTGTTGATCCCTTAACGGACGGTGTCGCCGAAAGCCACTTACCGCACGCAGATGGAAGGAAGATGCGCGTAAGAAGGGACAGGCTGCTCGCGTGCGGCGACGTCCTGCACGCGTGAAGCAACATGATGCACGCGTGAATCGAGGTCCTGAACGTCGGAAGCGACGCCATGCTCGCGACCCTCGACGTCGTTCACGCGAGCATCAGCCGCCTGCAGACGAGAACCGAGGCCGTTCTCACGAGAAACGACGCCGTGCACGCGAGAAAGAGCTTCATGCACGTGTGCTGAAAGGGCCAGACAACAAGCATCGGTCCGGCGGCACGTCCCATAGCCGCCGCTGAAACCCTCTCGGCGCCGACACGGCCGTTGCCGGTGACGATACATGGCCTGAGCCGACGAGGCGACGCAGGGTGGGGTGGTCCCGCTTGGCGGTCGCGACGATTCTCGTCCTGCCGTCGTTCGGCTCGCACAGTGCAAGGACGCGATATGAGCTACATCAACGAACTCAAGACCGAAGCAAAACTTATCAATTTTACCGGTAACATGGAAACCGTCCTCACCGGCGATCCTTCGCGCTTCAACATCGATCCCGTCCGCGCGACGGCTTACGCGACCACGCGGTCCAACTTCATGAACGCCTACGAGACGTACCACACCGACGCGACGCACTCGACGCCGTATCGGGTGAAGAAGGATGACATGAAGGGTCACCTCTTCAACAGCACGCGGGATTTGTGCGAGCAGTTCCTGGCCGACAAGTCGCTGGACAACACGACGCTGGCGCTCGTCGGGCTGCGGCGTCGCCAGACGAGCGGGACACCCGCGCCGACGCCGAACGCCGCGCCGCTGGTGATCGGCCGGGTCGATTCGGCGACGAGCATCGCGTTGTCGTTCCGCGATGAAGCGGACCGGGATCGGCGGGCCAAGCCGGCGGGCGTGCGGCAGGTGGCGGTCGCGACGTTCATCGGCGACGCGCCGCCGGCGTCGATCGATCTGTGGGGACAGCCGATGCTGCTGGGGCGGACGAACCATCGCATGGAGTTCCCGAACCGGCCGGACATCACGGTGTGGGTGACGGCGTGGTGGGTCAACTCCCGCAACATCAGCGGCCCGGCCAGCCGGCCGCAGTCGTTCCGCATCGCGGGGCTGGGCAGCGTCGTTCCCGCTAGCGGGCAGCAGCCGAGCCTGAGGATTGCGGCGTAACGCGCTGGCTTTTGCCGCAAAGGGCGCAAAGACGCAAATAACGCAAAGCAGAAGAGAGAATAGGGTTGGAGCTTGGGCGGCGTGAGCCCGTCTGCTTTCTGACCCTTTTCTCTCCTTTGCGGTCCTTTGCCCCTTTGCGTCTTTGCGTTGAGATGCCAGCGATAACCGCCACCCCACCCGCGACGTCCGACAGTGCGGCTTGCTCTCGCCGCTTGCCGGTCTGTACCGACTTATCCCATATCGTCATGCCTTCCAAACGCAAGCCCAAGCAACGCCGCGGCCACGATCCGATGGGGCGGCGGATCGCGCGGTATCGACTGACCCTGGACGCCATCGACACCGCGACCGGCGGCGATCTACGCGGGTGCTTCGATCAATTGGCCGACAGCGACCGGCGGTTCATCGTGCAGTTCAAGCCGCCGGACCCGGCGGTGAAGTTCGAGTTCGACCCGCGGCTGTACGAGCCGAAGAAGGTCTCGCGGACCGAGCGTAAGTTTCGCGATCGGCTCGAAGAACGCATGCGCGAGTGTGTTGTAGCGTTTGACGAAGACGACCCGAAGAAGGGCGAGCTGCCGGTGCGCGACCTGTTTACAACGGCGATGGGCATCGCCAAGAGCGGCTTTATTGCTGAGGAAACCCTAAAACGCGAGAAGCGGCGGGTCGCGGCGAAGAAGGACTGCAAGGGGTTGCCGACGCAAACCAGGGACAAGCGGCCCGAGCGAGACGACCAATCGCGGGCGGCGAATCAGCCGTTCACGCCGTTCATGATCGAGGCGGGCAAGCGGACGCGCGAGGCGATCGGCATTGGTGCGGACGACGTTCGAGACACCGTCATTCACCGCGGCTGTGTCGCGATCCATCAGGCAATGAGTCTGGAGATGGGCAAGCACTCGCGGCTCGACGGTCATCACCTCGTGACGCACTTCGGCAATGAGCCGTGGAAGTGGGGGCTGGAGCAGCCGGTGGTGACGGTGCGGCGGCAGCCGTGTCGGCCGGAGAAGGTCGAGTGCGACGGCAAGCGGCGGGTCGTGTATCCGGTCGCGTGGGAGAACACGCAGGGCGAGTTGTCGTCGGTCGAGTGGACGCCGAGGGAGGTGAAGCTGAAATTGGAAGAGCCCGACGAGGCGCGGCCGGTGGTCGTGCAGGGGCACGCCCTGGAGCAGATGCGTCAGCGGCTGGCGGCGTTGAAGATCGAGCCGTATCTGGACCCGTGGCTGTTCGACAGCCTGAAGCACCCCGAGATCATCGACCGCCGCGGTAAGGACAAGACGGACTTGCTGGTGGCCTACACGGTTGGCGACAAGCGGCTGGGTTACCTGGTGGTGACGCCGACGCGAGGAGGTGGGGGGGAGCGGTTCGTGGTGCGGACGTTCCTGTTCCTGACGATGGCCCCGTCACCGGAGTTCCGCCAGCTCGAGCGGCGACTAAGCGTGTCGCGATTGGATGCGGATTACCTGAAGATCACGTCGATCGACCCGTTCCTGAAGACGGATCTCCGCGAAGACGAACGCCTACGGCAAGTCATCCGCGACAGCGGCTGCGGGCATCTGTTCCACCTCGACAACGACGTGGCCGATGATGACAACCGGCGGGCGTACGCGGACGAGGTGTCGGACTACCTGCGGCTGGCGGCGTGAGTGGCATCCGACACTTAAGCCGGGGCGAGGTCGCGGACCATGAGCTCGGCGGAGACGCGGCCGTTCCATTCGTTGAGCGTCACCTCGGCGGCGACGTCGAGGGCGGTGCCGGGGGAGAGGTCGCTGGCCAGCTTGCCGCAGCCGAAGGCGATGCCTTTGAGCGGCTTTGGTGTCCCACTGTCGAATTGTAGTTGCAGGTGATCACTCGTCTTGCCGACGGCACGGGCGGTCAGCAGGGTCAGTCCACGAAGCACGAGAATCGGCCTCGAATTCGAGCGGCCGAACGGGGCGAGGCGGCCGAGCTCTTTGGCCAGTGCTTCGGACACGTCATCGACTTCAATTTCAGCCTCGATACGGAGCGACGGCCGAAGGGCGTCGGCAGAGAGCTGAGCTTTTGCGATGCCAGTCAGCTTTTCGCGGAAGGCATTAATGTTGTCGACCGAAAGCCGCATGCCCGCTGCCATGGCGTGGCCGCCGTGACTGGTGAGCAAGGCGTCACACGCGTTGAGGCTCTCGGCCAGGTTGAACCCGTCGATACTGCGCCCGCTGCCGGCGGCTTCGCCTTCGTCGTTGATGCCGAGGACGATGGCCGGACGGCTGAACTTGTCGACGAGGCGACTGGCGACGATGCCGACGACACCTGGATGCCAGCCCTCGCCGGCGACAACGATGGCCGGGAAGTCGGGGCCGTCCCAGCCGTGATCGATGACGTCCTGCTCGGCCTGCCGAGTGATGCGACGCTCGGTGTTCTGGCGGTCGCGATTCTGACTTTCGAGTTCTTCGGCAATGTCACGGGCCCTACCGGCATCAGCGACGGTGAGCATCTCGACCGCCTCGCGCGCGTGGCCCATGCGGCCGCACGCGTTCAGCCGTGGCCCGAGCTTGAAGCCGACGTCGAAGGAGTCGAGGTCCTGCCCGCCGAGCCCGCTGCCGTCGATTAGCGCCCGCACGCCGGCAAGTCGTGATTTGGTCAAATTGCCAAGGCCGTAGGTGACAATCAGGCGATTTTCTCCGACCAGTGGCCCGACATCGGCCACCGTACCCAGCGCCGCCAGTGCCATCGCGTCCATCAGGAACTGCTTCATGCCCTCGGCCACTTTGGGTCCGCCGGCGAGGCTCTTGCCGACCTGCCAGGCGAGCTTGAAGGCGACACCTGCGCCGACGAGGTCATCGTTGGCAGTCGAGCCCGGCAGTCGCGGGTGGACCAGCCATGACACGTCGGGCAGCGCCGGCTCGCCTTGTGCGTCGGGCTTCCATTCGTGGTGATCGGTGATGATGAGGTCGAGGCCGATCTCCCTGGCCACCGCCGCCGGTTCGACGGCTGTGATGCCGCAGTCGACCGTGATGACGAGGTCGGCCCCGTCGCTCTTGAGCTGTCGCAGGGCGTCGCTGTTGACGCCGTATCCCTCGTCGATGCGGTGCGGCACGTAGCTGCTGACTTTGCCCGCAGGATGACCGAGTGTGGTCAGGGCGTGCCAGAGGATGCTGGTGGCGGTGATGCCGTCGACGTCGTAATCGCCGTAGATGACAATGCTTTGCTCTTGCTCGACAGCCTGTGCGATGCGGGTCGCAGCCGACTCGCAGCCGGGGATCGAGGTTGGATCATCAAGATCTGCCAGCTTCGGCCGTAGGAACGTGCGTGCGTCTTCGAGCGAATCGGCCGCAAAGCCACGATTAACAAGGGCCTTGGCCAGCACCGGGCCGCACTTGAGCAGGCGCGACAGCTCTCTGGCGGTTTCTTCGTCGGGCGTTGCGACCAGCCACCGCTTCCGCGGGAAGCTGCTCAGGTCAGACTCGGTGCCGGGTGGCGAGATCGGCCGGACTCCATTCGCGGCGAGGTGCATGGGGCGAGTCTACCCGCCGCGACCGTTACCACTTGCAACGGCTGCCGTTGATGCACTACACCACCCTGGAGATGGCACAGCAGTTGATGAACAGCATTCCCGCGCTCCTGGCCTTTGGCCTCTTCATCGGCACGTTTGCCGGCCTCTTCGGGCTCGGTGGCGGGGCGATCCTCGTGCCCTTGCTCGTGTTGCTGTTTGGCATGGACCAGAAGTCGGCCCAAGGCACCAGCTTGGCCATGATCCTGGCCCCGACGGCGGCTCCGGCGATTTGGAACTACCACCGCGGCGGCTTTGTCGAGTGGCGATTGATGATCTGGATCACGCCCACGATGCTCGTCGGCAGCTTCATCGGTGCCGAAATCGCCAAGTATCTGCCACAAGACGTGTTGCGGATCAGCTTCGCCGTCGTGCTGACGTACATCGCCGCCTACATGGTGTTCGCAAAGCTCGGCAACATCACCACGGCCCTGGCCTACTCGGCCGCGCCGGTGTCGCTGATGATTATCCTCATCTTCGTCAGCGGCGTGTTCAGCAAGGTCGTCAAGTCTGCTCCCGAAGCCGTCGAATCTACGCCGTCTCTTGGTGAGGATTAACCTGCCGCAATGCCGACGCGTCCACCCGATCCAGAGCCATGTGCGATGACGTCTGAGGACGCTCAGCGGTGGATGCAAATCGCGACGGATGAAGCAAGATCAGCGCAGCAGCACGGCGACGTGCCGGTCGGTTGTGTAGTCGTCGGTCCCGAAGGCGATGTGATCGCCCGTGGGCACAACCGTCGAGAGGCGGACGAAGACCCGACGGCCCACGCAGAGGTGGTTGCCATGCGGGCCGCAGCGGCGGCGGCGGGGTCTTGGCGGCTCGTCGGCTGCACGCTTGTCGTCACGCTCGAGCCGTGCCCGATGTGCGCGGGGGCGATCATCAACGCGCGGGTGCCACGCGTCATCTTCGGTACAGCCGATCCCAAAGGTGGCGCTGCGGGTAGCATGCTGAACCTGCTCGACGATGCGCGGCTGAACCATCGACCGCAAGTCATCGGCGGCGTGCTGGCAGAAGTGTGTGCCGAACAGCTTCGGGCGTTTTTTCGCAAGCAGCGGTCACTTGGCAAGAAGTGAAGGTCCGTGCAAGAAGTGAAGGTCCGTCTACCGAACGGGCTTGCCGACACCGACGAAGTTATTGCCAAGGCTCTCGCTGAGCACGATGTTGTTGTACCGCAGCAGGGTTCCCTTGGCCCGCTCGAACTGGGCAAGCGCGACGTTGTACTGCGTCAGTGCCTGCACCTCTGCTGCCCGCACGCGGGCCAGGTCGCTGAGGTATCGCAGCAGCCGATCAACGAACTCGGGCGTCAGGTTGCCGTCCTCGCCACGCGTTTGCTCGACGCGGACCACCTCCGCGGCCGCATCCGAAGCACGTCGCCGTTCGGCCAGCACGGCATACGCAGCACTGAGCTGCATCTGGGACTGCTTGAGTTCGGACGTGATCTGGTTCTTCAAAGCCGCGTACTGCACGATCGCCTGCGACCGCTGCGATAGTGCCCGACGCAGCACCGCCCGCGCCGCCCGGTTGCCGATCGGGATCTCGAACTGCAGGCCGGCTCCGAACGTCAGGTTGTCGAACTCGAACTGATTCTCGACGCTGTCGACGTAGTCTTCATCCAGCCCTTGAAATCCGGCTTCGACGACGAAATCGAGCCGCGGCAGGATGTTGTTCCGGCCGACATCGAGAGCCGTTTCTGCCGACTCGACGCGGATGAGCTGTGTAGCGATCTCTGGGCGAAGCAGCAGGGCCGTCGCGAGTGCTTCTTCGTAGTCGAACAAGACCGGCGCATCGATGGGTGGCGTCGTCGGAACAATCTCGTGTGTGCCGGCAATCGGCAGATCCGGGTCGTTCATAAGTTGCTTAAGCCGCTCGCCCAGGATGGCTGCCTGTGCCTCCGCTTGAATAAGAATGGCCCGCCTTTCGCTGATGAATTGCTCGGCCTGGGCCACCTGACCGGCATTGGCGTCAACGACAATTCGGGCGGCAATGGTTTCCGCCGTGGCGATGGTGCGGGTCAGCAGGTCAGTTTGAATCTCGACCTCACGCTGGGCCTGGCTCAGCTGCCAGTAGGTTTGCTCGACATCGACGAGGACCTCTTCGAGCCGCTGCCGAAAGTCGAGGATGCTGACACGCCGATTGTTCTGCGAAATGACGATGCGGGCACGGTTCGTGTCGCTGCCGAAGTCACGAAGAATCGGCTGCGTCAGTCGGAAGGTCAGGCTGCTTTCGAACGTCTCTTCGAGCGTCGTCAGGCCGCGGTCGAAGTTCGTCGGCGAGTTGAGATACGTGATGCCGTACGTCAGTTCCGCCTGGCCGCCTGCACCAAGCTGTTGCGTCAGGCTCGATGAGGAGCTGAAGACGCGCTGCAGGTCGGTCACGATCGACGTCTGGTCGATAAGCTGACCGGCGATCTGCTGATCGGCATAACGGCCTTCGAGCCGCTGGCGGAACGTCGGATCGAACCGGGCCAGCGCTTCGATCGTGCGTGTCGCCTCGATGGCCGGTTCGAATGCGGCGACCTTGATGTCGAGGTTGTTGACCGTTGCCCGCCGAACGGCTTCGCTGAGTGGCAGGTAGACGGTCTTCGCCGGTCGCGTTGCCGGTTGCGAGGTCGGCCCGAAGCCCGGATCACCCGTTGCACCACGCTCGCGCTCTTCGTCGAGGACGGCCAGCACGTCCAGGTAATCCTGCTCGTTGCGCGGCGACTGCCCCAACTCGGGCAACCGGCGAAACTCAACATCGTCGGCCGCGGCAAGCTCCAGCGCGTGCAGCTCACGCGGTTCGAAAGGAATGGCATCGGGTTGCGAGCAGCCGGTGAGGCCAAGTGCGGTGCACGCGAGCAGGGCGGCGCGGCGGAGGACGGGGCGGCAGGTTGGCTTCATGGGCGTCGGGCGGGCGAGCGGCGGGGCGAGCATGTTAGAGCCGGCCGCCGTCGCACACCAATTGACCGGCGAACATGGCCTGGGTTCCAGTTTTGCCGGCCGCCCGTTAGCCTCGGCTTCATGTCTGACACGCCTCTGACTCAACAGCAAATCGACGTCTGCAACGACAACCAAACCGACTTCAGCGACCTGAGGGCGATCTACTTCAACTGCTCGCTCACGCCGTCCCCGGGCGACAGCCACACGCAGCGGCTCATGGACCTGTCGATCGCGATCCTCGAGGCGAACAAGGTCGCCTGCGAGACGATTCGCGTCGCCGACTTTGACCTGCCGCCGGGCGTTCAGCCGGACATGACGGAGCACGGCTACGCCAAGGACGACTGGCCGATGCTGTTCGAGAAGGTCATGAAGGCGAACATCGTCGTCATCGGCACGCCGATCTGGCTCGGAGAGAAGTCAAGCATTTGCACACGCCTCATCGAGCGGCTCTACGGCAACTCCGGTCAAACCAACGATGCCGGCCAGTATGTTTACTACGGCCGCGTCGGTGGCTGCGTCATCACCGGGAACGAAGACGGGGCCAAGCACTGCGCGACCGAGATCCTCTACGGCATGAGCCATTTGGGCCTCACGATTCCACCACAAGCCGACTGCTACTGGGTCGGCGAGGCGGGACCGGGTCCGAGCTACGGCGACGAGCGGGACGACGGCACCCGAGCCGGCTACGGGCGGGAATTTACCCGTCGCAACACGACGTTCATGAGCTGGAACCTGATGCACCTGGCCCGCATGATTAAAGACGCCGGCGGCATCCCGGCCCACGGCAACTCTCGCACCGAGTGGAAGGCCGGCTGCAAGGCCGATGCTCCCAATCCAGAGCACCGGTAGTCGTCGGTAGGGCGGTCCTACAGGAGCTGACGAACGAGGCCGGACAGCGCGATGCAGCCGAACAGCGTCAGTAAGCCGCCCCCGATCAAGTCGGCGGCACGGGTCAGCTTCGGCCCGCGGCCGCCCGCGCTGGCGAGACGGACGACACTCGACCAGGTCAGCACCCACGCCAAGGTGGCTGCGAAGACCCCAGTAACGACGCCGAGCGGCTGCTGGACGTCGCCCGCGTCGAGAATGGCCGGCACGCCGGTGAGCCAGAACGCCGCTTGGTATGGGCTCGTCGAGCACAAGGCCAAGCCCGTCGCGTAGCCAGCGATTGGCGTCGCCCGAATGAGCGGTGGTGGACTGGTCGAGTCGTCGGCTTTGACCATTCCGCTACGGATCGAGCCGATGCCGAGGCGAAACAGCAGCAACACGCCGATGGCCGAAATCGGCAGACGGATCCATGGCGTCGCATTGATCAGGTCGAGCACGCCGCCGACGAGCAGCAAGGCCAGCACCAGATCGACCGTCACAGCACCGAACCCGACAGAAGCGCCGCTGAGCCAACCGCCGCTCGGAATCCGCCGCGTGATCTCGAAATTGACCGGACCGGGCGGAACGGCGGCACCGAAGCCCAATCCGACTCCAACGGCCAAGGCCGCGAGCAGATCGTTCATCGCGACGCTCCGGTGTCATCTTCGCGTCGTTCTTCGTCGAGCATGCCGAAGAGACGCCGCGCGTTGTCGAGCCGGCGTCTGGCGATCGAGCGGGAGGCGGCGAAGTGGAAACCGTCGGCCAGTCGCGCCTGCCAATAGCCGTACTCGAGCTGCTTTGCGAAGTTTTTGGCTAGGGCGTCGATCCCGCCACCGCGCCGCCCGGCCTCGGCGGCGTGCTTCAGTACGCCTACCACGCCGAAATCATCGAGATTCGTCGCATCAGCTAGCAGCTTGGCCTCTTCCAGCACCGGCGGTTTGTGCGGCGACTCCTGGAGAAGGCGAATCGTGCGGTCGAGCAACGTCGCATCGATGTGTTCGCCGAGCTCCTCGACCAGTAGCTGTGCCGCCCGCTCGGTCCGCTCGCGCAGGTTGACGATGCCCATAGGCCCGTTCGTCGGCAGGTCGCTCGTTCGCATCGGCAGCTGCAACGCCCAGCACGCCAGCTCCAGCGCCGGCTCGTCGACCGGGTTGCGCACCGTGCCGCTGGCGGCGAGCTTGCGCAGTCGTCGCCAGAGTCTTCTTGCGTCATCTGCAAGCCGCGCAGCGACAACCGGCTCGACTGGGCCGACTTCGGTCGACAAAGCCTCTCGTGCCCGCCTGCGAACGCGTGCATCAAGGGTCATGAAGCGTCCATACGTGACGCGGTGGGCCAGCCGTCGGCCGATGACGGTTGGCGTCTCTCCCATTCCCGCGCCGGCCGCCACAGCGTAGGGGCACCGACCGGGCCACGGGCTCATGTCGACCCCCAATGTGTGACGATGTTCTGGTAGGACCCTCGCGGCCTTGATTATGCTCAATCGCTTCAGCAGTCTCATCGCACTGGCCTGTGCAGGCGTCGTCGGCTGCGCAACGCCACCTCGCCTGCCGGGCCAGCCACGCTCGGTCATCGAGTCGCCGCTCCAGCTCACCCGTGGCGGCACGTTCGACGACGCTACCGACCCCACCATCACACCCGACGGTAACTGGATCGCCTTCCGCGGCACGCCGGCGGCAAGTGAACTGCCACAGATCTACATCGCGCGGGTCCAGCGTGACCCTGCCGGAGCAGTCACCGGCATCGCAACGCCCGTCCGTGTCACACCGGCCGGTAGCCGCAATGCTTCGCCGGCCTTCGGCATGAATGGCACAAGCTTGTTCTTTGCTTCCACCGCTGACGCGAGAGTCGATCCGACCACGCTCAGCGACGGCAGACCCGTGTTCTCGCTTCGGTACGACACGCTTGCAGAGCTTTTCCGTGCAGACGGCTGGCAACGCGGCGTTGCGGCTGGCGATGTGCGCGCGGGTGTTGATCTGGCTCGCTTCCCCATCAGCGACAACCGCGGTTTCGACGGCGAGCCGGCTATTTCACCCGACGGCCGATTCCTCGCCTTCGCCAGTGACCGGGCCGCGCCTGCAAGTGCCATCGCGACGCGGCCGATGGTCGACCTGTACGTGGCCCGCGTCGACGGTACGAACGCAAAGCAGCTCACCACCGTCAACGGCTTTGACGGCCGACCGGCGTGGTCACCCGACGGCACACAGCTTGCCTTCGAAAGCGAACGACGCGGCCCGGGACAGTTCGACATCTACGTCCTGACGCTTGACATCGCAGGCGAGGCCGTGCCCGAGCGGGCCGGCCGGGCCCGTCGCATCACCAGCCGACCCGATGCGCGAGGACCGGTTTGGCACCCGTCGGGTGCGTACCTGGTCTATTCGGCGGCCGATAAAGAGGGTGGCCGTCAGCTTCGTCGCGTCGACGCCGACGGCGGAAACGATCGGGTGGTGCAATCCATGGGCAATGTCGAAGCGCCCGCCTTTGATGACAGCGGTGAAACCATCGTCTTTGCTGCGACGACACAACGTGCGGCCTCTCGACAAATCTTCGTAGGCCGCGTGGGCGATTGAATCAGAGACTGATGGCATCTCCATGACTCACCCGCGTGTCGATCTTGTCCTGCGTCAGCTCGATTCGCTGCCCGCCTTGCCGGCGGTGGCGGCACAGCTTTTGCGCGTTACGTCGGCAGACGGTCGGGAAGCGCCCTCGGCCAAGAGCATTGCCGAACTAGTTGCCGGTGATCCTGGTATTGCAGCCCGCGTGCTTCGTTTTGCCAGGCGGGCCGACGGTGGTGGGCGAGATGTGCAAACGCTCGAGAAGGCGGTCGTTCATCTCGGTACGACCGGCGTCCGCGACGTCGTGCTTGCGGCAGGCGTGGCCAAGGCCTTTGGCGAAGCCGGTGCCGGTGACCACGGAGCATTCTCCGGCGGTGGTTTCTGGCGGCACAGTTTGGCTGTCGCTTGTGCGTGCGAAGCACTGGCGGGCAAAGTCCGGGCGACGAAGCTCGACCGCGGCGAAGCCTTCTGCTGCGGCCTGTTGCACGACCTGGGCAAGCTCGCGTTGCATGCGGCACTGCCCAAGGCCTACGGCCGCGTCGTCCGGGCGGCGCAGGAACTGCGTTGCGACATCACGCGCGTCGAACGCGAGGTCATCGGTCTCGACCACCAGTCCGCCGGTAGCCGACTGTGCAAACGCTGGGATTTGCCCGAGGCGGTTGACCGCGTCGTGCTGAGCCACAACGGCCGACCCGAATACGGCGACGGTGATGAGATGGCGCTCGTGCACCTCGTCACGCTCGGCGACCAGATCGCCCGGCAATTGCACCTCGGTTTCAGCGGAAACCACACATTCGGCGTGCCCCGGGACGTGCTGCTCGAAACGCTGGGCCTGACGGCAGCTGACGTGTCGGGTGTGCTGCGGACGCTCGTGCCGGCGGTCCACGGCAGGGCCAGCGATCTGGGACTCGATGATGCGGATGAAGGGGCGATCTATCGCGACAGCGTCGGCCACGCGGAGGGGTTGCTACGCCGGGCCGAGCAGGACGTCGCAGAGTTCCGCAAGGCCGCAGCTGAGGAGCGACGCAAGCGAGCCGAGGGCGATGCGGCCATCGAGCAGGAGCGTCGCCAGCTCGCCGAGCGGGCTGCTGCGTTTTCGACGCTGACGACTTTGTCCGACGAGCTGGCCGCAGAGGCAACGCCGCGTGACGTGCTGACGGGCATCGCCAAGACGGCGGCGTCGGCGCTTGCTCTTGACGGTGAGGCGGCGGCGGTGCTGGCGGCCGGCTATTTCCGCGATGACCAGAAAATGGCCGAGTACGCGCTGCTCGAGGCCGACGCGACCGTGCGTGGCGACCTGGCCGAGGGACTGCCGACGGCCGAGGCAAGGCCGGTGTGGGCCAGCGACGTGCTGGGCGAAACCGGCGGCTTTTTACGAATTGGTGGAGAACACGAGGGGCTTGGGTTTGTCGCGTGGTCTGGTGATGCGACGCCCGGTGTAGACCTTCAAGCACTCGCCTCCGGCTGGGCGATGGCGTTGCGTCTGGTGGCGGCACGAGAGCGTCGTCGGGTGGCGGAAGAGCGCTACGTCGACGAGGCACGACGGCTGCGCGAGGCACGGGAGCAGATGGCGCACGACCGTGCGCTGATTGCCGTGGCCGAATTGGCGGCCGGGGCGGCCCACGAGATGAACAACCCGCTCATGGTGATCAGCGGCCGTTGTCAGCAGATCTACAACGCCGTCGTCGATCAGCGGTTGCGGCAGTCAGCCCTGACCGCGTTTCATAATGCCGAGCGATTGGGCGGCATGATTCGGCAGTTGCTCGAGTACGCCAAGCCGCCGCAGGGCGAGGTGCGGCCGATCACGGTGCGTGAAGTGGTCGATGATGCCGTGAAACTGGTTGCCGCAACGATGGGCGAAGAAGCGTCTGTCGCGGTAACGCAGATGAACGTGCGTGTGCCGCGGAACCTTCCGCTGGTGGCCGCCGATCGCGGGCGTTGGGCGCGGGCTGTTGCGGCGACGCTTGAAAATGCAATCGAGGCGCTACCGGCCGGTGGCGGCTCGATCGAGGTGACGGCGTCGCCCGGATTAGGCAAAGACGCGATTGTGCTGACGGTCACAGACAACGGCCGCGGGATGAACGACGCGACGCTGGCGCGGGCATTCGATCCGTTCTATAGCAACAGGCCCGCCGGTCGCGGTCGCGGCATGGGGCTCGCCGCCGCACGCCGATTGGCCGAGACCGGTGACGGCAGCCTGACGCTCGACAGTCGCGAGGGCGAAGGGACGCGTGCCATCTTTACCATGCCGGTGGCCCAAGCCGTCGCCGCCCGACAAGCCGCTTAGATGGTGTCGAAGCAGTAGCTGGTCGTCTGCCGATAGGTCTCACCCGGCCGCAGGACGAGATTGCCGAGCTGTGGATTGTCGTGGTTCAGCGCGTCGGGGAACGCCTGTGCTTCGAGGCAGAGCGCGCTGAACTGGCCATAACTTGCGCCGCCCTTACCGGAGCTCTGCTCATTGGTCATGAGTCCGGTGTAGAACTGCAGGCAGGTCTCAGTCGTTGCCACGCTCAAGCGTCGGCCGGCCGCTTCGCACGTGACTTCGGCGACATCTCGCAGCTCACCGGGCGTGCCGTTGACGAAGTACATCGAGCCATGTCGGCCGGCGAGCTGATCGATGCGATCGGCGAACAGCGTGGGACGACGCAGATCGTCGGGCGTGCCGTCGACCGGCAGGCGCTGGCCGGTAAAGGAATAGTCGGTACGACTGGCTGCAAAAGTGTCGGCATGGACCACGAGCCTGTGATCCCGCACGTCACCAGTGTCGTGACCGCGAAGGTTGATGTACGCGTGGTTCGTCGGAGCGATCGGCGTCGGGGCGTCGGTCGTTGCCTCGTAGTCGAGCGAGACCGTGCCGTTGGCGAGCGTGTAGGTGACGCTGACATTGACGCGTCCGGGAAAGCCGCCGTCGCCGTCGGGGCTGACGAGCGAGAAGCGGGCTGACGTGTCGCCGGCGTCGTCGAGCGTCCAAAGCTGCTTGTCCCAGCCGGAGAATCCGCCGTGCAGGCCGTGCTTCGGCTCGTCCTTCGGCTCGTTCTTGTCGATCGTGAAGGTCTTGCCGTCGAGGTCGAAGCTGGCGCCGGTGATGCGACCCGCGACGCGGCCGACTGTCGAGCCGAAGTATGGGTGCGGCTTTGCGTAATGGTCAGCGGCGTCGAAACCGAGCAGCACGTCGGCCACGCCGTCACGACCCGGCACGTGCTGCGACCGCCACGTCGCGCCGATCGTGAGAATCTCGGTTGAAACGTCGCCGTCGCGAAGCGTCACAGCTTGAACATCGCGGCCGTCAGAAAGCTGGCCAAAGGTAGAAACAGGCATGGCGGCAGGATGACGATTCCCAGCAGAAACGCAACGTGACGAAGTCACTGCGGCACGTGACGCCCTGGGCTTGTCGGCTTTGCCGCCTCGCTGAACTCCGGCGGCAGTAGTTTGCCGGCGTTGAGGTGGTTGTCCGGGTCGAACGCCTGCTTGACGAGTCGGAAGGCGGACAGCGTGTTGGCATCAAACTGGCGCGGCATCATCGAGAGTTTCTCGACGCCCACGCCGTGTTCGCCGGTGATGGTTCCGCCCGCGTCGATGCAGGCCTGCAGCACTTCTTCCGCCGTCTCGAGCACGTTTGTGACCTCTGCGGGATTTCGGTCGTCGTAGAGGAAAATCGGGTGCACGTTGCCGTCACCGGCGTGGAAGACGTTGTTGATGGACAACCCGCGGCGGGCACCGATCTCGCCGATCTCCGCCAGTACGTCGGCCAGCTTCGACCGAGGCACGCAGGCGTCCTGCGTGCAATAACTCGGTGAAATTCGCCCGATCGCGCCGAATGCCCGCTTGCGGGCGGACCACAGCTCCGTCTTCCGCGCCAAGTCGCTGGCCGTCTCAATCGTCAGCGGCACGTGGCGGTTGAGCACCTCGACCAAGTCGCTCAGCGAGCCGTCGAGTAACGGCTCGGCGTCGTCGATCTCGATGAGCAGCATGGCCTTTGCGTTGGGGTTGATGCCGAGGTGAAAGACGTCTTCAACGACCTTGACCATGCGGCCGTCGAGCATTTCCATCGCGGCCGGCAGGTGACCGGTGGCGATGATGTCGCTCACGGCTCGGCACGCGGTCTGCTGGGCGTCGAAGGTGGCGACGACGACGCGAAACGCCGTCCGCTTGGGGACAAGGCGGACGTGCAGCGAGGTGATGATGCCGAGCGTCCCCTCGCTGCCGCACACGAGTCCGGCGAGATCGAAGCCGCCCGGAGCGACGTATCTGCCGCCGGTGGCACCGAGCTGGTGCAGGTTACCGTCAGCGTCGCAGAGTTCGACGCCCACGACGTGGCTCGACGTGACGAAGTCTTTCAACACGTGAATGCCCCCGGCATTGGTCGCCGCGTTGCCACCGAGGGTGCTGGCTCGCTGGCTGCTGGGATCTGGCGCGAAGTGAAAGCGCTCGCCGCCAGGAAGCCGGGCAACGGCCTCAGAGAGCTGCGTGTTGCGTACGCCTGCACCGACGTGAGCGACGCGAGAGGCAAGGTCGATCGTGTGAATGCGGTCGAGCTTCGCCGTCGAAACGACGACGCCGGGATGGTCGGCGTCGAGCGAGACCGTGCCGCCGGTGAGACCCGTACCGCTGCCGCGTGGCAGGATCGGGATGTCGTGTCGCGACAGCGTCTTGACGGCGGCGGCGAGTTCCTGACTTGTCGTTGGAAAAACCACCGCCCCCGGCCGACCGCGGGCGAGCGTGAAGCCGTCGGTCTCGTAAACGCTTAGCTCCGCCGGATCATGCAGGACACGATTGCTACCTCCGACGGCGTGGCCGAGGTCGCTCAATGCTTCCGAAGAAAGTCCATGTACGGCAGCGACCATGAAGCAGTCTAAGGAGGCCCACCCTCGGTCGACGCGGCGTCAGATGTTGCGAATCTTGTTCAACCCGTTGAGCGCCGCCACGCGATAGGCCTCGGCGAGTGTCGGATAGTTGAACACGTTCTGGGCGAAGAACTCTGCCTTACCGCCAAGGGCCATGCACGTCTGACCGATGTGGATCAGCTCCGTCGCACCGCTGCCGATGACGTGCACGCCGAGAATGTCGCGTGTCTCCTGGTGGATGAGCAGCTTGAGCATGCCCGTCTCGTCACCGAGCAGTTGCCCGCGGGCGATTTCGCTGTAGCTGGCGACGCCTGCCTCGTACGGAATGCCGGCTTCGGTGAGTTCTTTTTCCGTCTTACCGACCATGCTGATTTCGGGAATCGCGTAGATGCCGAAAGGGAACAACTCGGGGAAGCTGTTGGTCTCGATGCCGAACATGTGGCACGACGCCAGTCGCCCCTGCTCCATCGCGGTGCTGGCTAGGGCGGGGAAGCCAATGACGTCGCCGCAGGCGTAGATGTGCGGCACTTCGGTCTGGTAGTGCTCGTTGACCTTTAGCCGTTCGCGGTCGTCTGCTTTGAGGCCAGCCTCTTCGACCTTGAGCGCGCCGGTCGTGCCTTGACGGCCGACGGCGTAGAGCAGGGTGCTGGCACGAAGCTTTTTGCCGCTCTCGAGCGTGGCCATGACCAGGTCGTCGTCGCTCGGACCCGCACGCCTGTCGACACCGGTCGGCAGCTCGTCAGCAGTCGCCTCGACCTCTTCGGCCTCCGTCACCGCTTCGACATCTGGTGAGCCTTCGGCATGTTCGACCACGACATCGCTCGCCCGCCGCCTGGCCCGTTGCGGGTAGTCAGGGTGCGAGTTGTTGATGATCTCGATGCTCTTGACCTTCTCGCCCAGCCGCAGCGTGATGCCCGCCCGACGCATCTGGTACTGGAACGACTCGCCGATTTCGTCGTCGATGAAGCCCAGCACCTCACGGCGCCCCTCGACGAGGGTGACCTTCACGCCCAGCGTCGCCATCATGCAGGCGTACTCGGTGCCAATGACACCACCGCCGACGACGATCATGCTCTTGGGCAGTTGCTTGAGCTTGAGGATGCCGTCGCTGGTAAAGACGCGTGTGCTGGAGAACGGAATATCGTCCGGCCGCGCCGGTTTGGTGCCGATGGCCAGGACGAAGTTGTCGGCCTGCACGCGCTCGCTGCGGGCCGTGTCAGAATCCTCGTCCTGTGTGGTGACGGTGATTTGATTCGGCGCGTTGAACTCGGCATGGCCGACGATGACCTCGACGCCGTTGCGCACGAGCTGGCTCATGACAAGTTCGCGCTCGTGGCTGATGACGGTGCGACTGACGCCGATCAGGTCACCGATGGTGATGCGGCCTTTGACGCGATAGGCCTCGCCGAAGAGACCGCGCTTGCTCGATCCGGTGAGGTGGACGATGGCCTCGCGAAGCGCTTTGGACGGGATCGTGCCCGTGTTGAGCGCGACACCGCCGAGCCAGTTGTTTTTCTCAATAATGGCTGCGCGTTTACCGAGCTTGGCCGCTTGAATAGCAGCCTTCTGCCCGGCGGGTCCGCTACCGATGACAACGAGGTCGTACTGCCGCATACGACAGGCTATCGGTCGCCGGCGACGAAGAGCACAGCGTCCGGGAATCTTGCCTGCCACGCCGCCTCGTTGTGGTCGGCGTTCTTGTCGTCGACCCGGACATGAACGTCGACAGCCTGTCGCTCGAGTGCTGCGGCCAAATCTTGCGTCCGCCGGACGGCGGCAGCGCGACCCGGACCGACCCCGCCTTCCCGCGTTCCGATGTCGAGCCACACACGCTTTGCCGCCAGGGCCGAGGCGTCCTGTTCCAGCGAGCGCTGTAGATGGCCGTTGTCCCACCAGAGCGACGGCGACATCGCGATGACGCCGGCGAAGCGGTCGGGGTGATGCATGGCAAGTTCGAGCGACATGATGCCGCCCAAAGATGAGCCGCCGACGTAGGTCGTCGCGGGATCATGTGTGATGGCGTAGGTGTTCTCTACGAACGGCATGACCTCGTCCATGAGGAAGGACTCGTACTGCTCGCCCCTGCCGCCTCCATGCCGGGCGTCGCGGGTCATGGTGAGTTCCGCAATGCGATTGTTTCCGCCGTGGTCGATGCCGACGACGAGCAACGCCGGCACGGTGCCGTCTGCCACGAGCGCCGTCATAGCTTCATCAACTTCCCAAGCGACGCCGAACGACGCCGCCTTGGGGTCGAAGAGGTTTTGAGCGTCGTGCATGTAAAGCACGCCGGCGATGTCACCTGCCGGTTTCCAGATACGGATCGTCCGCTCGCCACCTAGGGCGGCAGATTCGACACGATGTTGTTCAAGCTCACCAGCCGAGGCCTTGGTCCAGGAGGCGAGCAGCACAAACAAGACGAGCCAGATTCGCATGGTCCTCATCATGGTCCGTGCCCGGCTCGCCGGCAAGGCATCGTTTAGAGGTCGTCGGCCGGATCATCTTCAGCGGAAACGTCTGGATCGTCCGGCCGATTCGCCCACGGCGGTCGGTAGCGGAGCGGCCACAACTCGGCAGGCCAGAGTCGCACCGGACGAACCGCGTCGTCACCCGGTCTTGCTTCGGCGGGTAGCAGAATCGGCAACAGCCCGTCGCCCGGCAGCCGCTCGCCCGGCAATTCCTGCCGGACCACCATCGGGCTGAACCAGTAAGTCGCGTCGTTGCCACTGACACTCGGCGGCAGCTTGCTCGTGCCGTCATCGGCCTCGCTCTCGAGCCGCTGAGCCACCCGAGTCTCGTCCGGATCATCGGCCCCGTGATCCCGCAACCACGCCAGCCGCCGCGACATCCAATTCAACCACGCGACGTCGTCGCGGCGTCGACTGTCAAGCGTGAAGACGGCGACGAGGCCGAACCGTGCTCCGTGCGGGTAGTCGGGGTGCGACGCGACAAGCAGCGCTTCGAATGCCTGCACCACGCTGGCCAGCGTCATCGGTAGACGCTTGAGCTCGTCCGGCCGACGCAAGGCCGCCCGTGGCATCTCAAGGTACGTCGTGTAGCACAGCGCCAACGCCACCAGGCCGACGAGGCCGTAGCAGATCCACTGCACGATCGGCCACGGCACCAACCACCAGACGACGCCGGCGAGCAACGCGGCGACGACCAGGATCATCACCATCGCCCCGACGGCCTCGCCTTCGCCATCCTGTTCCTTACGCACCGGCATCGCCTTGGGAATGGTGCGCGGAACGGCGAACATCTGACGCAACTCGGCAAGGTTCATGAACCGGTGCCGTGCCTCGCCGAAAATCGGCTCTGTCGCGCGGAGGGCGTTCGTTAGGCCGTCACGCTCACCGACGGCGAAGACGGCGATCTCGATCGCACCCGCGTCCGTTTCTGCATCTTCCTGCAAGCGGCGCCGCAAGTCGTCGGCCACGGCTGCCCGCTGTTCATCGCTCAGAACTTCGTCCGCGTCCGAGCCGCGAAGCTCAGCACCTACAAGTAGTCTCGCAGGTCCGTCGGGCGGTACGAGTTCTTCGACCCACAGCCGCGCTACGCGACCGGCACCGGCTTGCAGAGATCGTCGCATCGCATCGGCGAATAGCGGCCAATGCTTCGGCGGTCGCAGGTCAAAGCCGCCGTTGTCTCTCTGCATCCCGCGACCTTAGGTAGATGTCGTTCGATCCAGGAGCGGACGTACGCTCAAGCCATGCCAAGCAACAACTACATTCTGTGCCCCGGACAAGGTGCCCAATCGGTCGGCATGGGCCGTGACTACAGCGACGCTCATCCCGAGGCCAAGGCCGTCTACGACGAAGCGAGCGACGTCTTGGGCGTTGACCTTGCCGGCTACTGCTTCGACGGACCCGAGGACGAACTGAATCAAACCGACATCGCCCAGCCGGCGATCTTTGCCACCAGCGTCGCCTGCTACCGCGCGGCCAAGGCGGCGGGCAAGCTGCCGGACACCGTGGCCGGGTTTGCAGGTCTAAGCCTCGGTGAGTACACGGCGTTGCACCTTGCCGGATGCTTCGATTTTGCCACCGGGCTCAGACTCGTTCAGGCCCGCGGCCGGTACATGCAAGAGGCGGCCATCTCGATGCCGGGCGGCATGGTCAGCCTCATCGGGGCCGATGAGCAGCAGGCGGCCGACCTGTGCGAGCAGGCGGGTCACGGGCACATACTCGTGCCTGCCAACTACAACTGCCCCGGTCAGATTGTGTGCAGCGGTGCAAAGCCTGCCGTCGATCGACTGGTCGAGATCGCCTCGGACAACAAGCTGCGTGCGGTGAAGCTGGCCGTTGCCGGCGCGTTTCACTCGCCGCTGATGGCCCCGGCCGCCGATCGGCTGGAGGAGGATCTCGAGCAGATCGACATGGCCGCGCCTGGTACGCCGGTGTGGGCCAACGTCACCGCCGAGCCGCACGGCGGCGACGTGGCCGAGATCAAGAAGCTTCTCGTCAAGCAAGTCGTCGAGCCAGTCCGCTGGCAGCAGACGATCGAGAAGCTCGTCGCGAGTGACAACCCGACATTCGTGGAGCTTGCTCCCGGTCGCGTGCTGGCGGGGCTTCTCAAGAAGGTCGAACGCCGGGCCGACATGACGAACCTGCAGGCGGCCGACGCGATTGCCTGAGCTACCGCAGCTTGGTCAGCAAGCCGTCCAGCAGCGACCACGCGATCGTCAGCAGGACGGCCGTCGGCCCGACCACCGCCACGAACGGCATCGGTTGGTCGTCCAGCGCCGGGCCTGCAAACATCAACAGCAGGCCCAGGGTCGCTATAAGGCCGGCGACGCGTGGGCTGCGAAGCGACAGCATTGCCGTTGCCAACAGCAACGCACTGGCCCCTGCGGCAGGCATGAGCAGCCGTTCGCTCGTTAGATGTGCAAATGACGACGCCGTCTCTGCCGGGGCTGCTGCGGTCAGCGTTATCATCATCGGGCCGATGACGGTTGCCTGCAGCAGCATGAGCAGTCCGCAGTGCATGAGCCGCTTGGACATTCGCTTGGCCGCCGCAACGTCTGCCAGGGCCGCCCGAAGCGGCTCGCCAGGTGCATAGCGGGCCCAATCTGCCGTGCCGTCCAACGCAGCGGCGAGAAGGTGACGGTGACTGGCGGTCTCAAAAGCTTGGGCCTTCACATCCATATGTGAACTGTGCCACACTTATGGAAATCAGGCGGTGCTTTTTCAAGTCCGATAGTCGTTCAGGCCACCAACTTGCCGCGAACGATGGTCACCGCACGACCGCCCAGGTGGACGCGGTCGCCCCGAAGCACGCACCGCAAGCTGCCGCCACGGGGGCTGGCTTGGCGGCAATGGATGGTCTCACCGTCGCCCCGGCCCAACTCTCGGGCGAAATACGGAGCAACCGTGCAGTGGGCACTACCCGTTACTGGATCTTCATCAATGCCGTACGCCGGGTAGAAGCATCGGCTGACGACGTCTGCCTCACCATCGTCGCGTGCGCTGAGGATCACACCGCGGGCATGGCTGCCGCGAGTCAGTTCATCGAGTCGGCGAAACTCGGGCCGAGCCTGTCGGACGGCATCTGCGTCGGGCAGCTCGATGAAGTAGTCGAAGTAGTCATTGTCGCTCCCGTCGTCGACGCCGTCCGGCGGTCGGCTGCGACCCGTGAAGCTGAACGGCCCGCAATTGACCGCCGACAACATGCCGTCCGGTAGGGCCGTTCCCACGGGCGGCGTTGCGGGAAGATCGAGCCAGAAACCCTTCCAATCAGCGTCCGGCGCGGCACGCAGCACGCCCGAGCGTGTCTCGAACGACAACGGTTCGTGCAAGCTCACACGACCCGCGTCGTACAACGCGTGTGCGGCAGCAAGCGTCGCATGGCCGCACAGGTCCACCTCGCGCTCCGGCGTAAACCAGCGTAAGGCAAAGGTACCCGTCGCCTCGGTCGGCAGGGTCACAAAGGCGGTCTCCGACAAATTCATCTCGCCGGCAACAGCCAGCAGCAGTGTGTCCGACGGCTCGTCGTCTGGCTCGAGCAGCACGACGGCCGCCGGATTGCCCGAGTAGGGCTGATCGGCAAAGGCGTCGACGATAAAGAGCGGGCGATTCATGATGTGCTGACGCCGGGCAGGGTATCGACCTGCACGACCATTCGCTGATCCTGACGTATAAACCGACACCTGACGCCGACAGCGCGACTCGCGGCCTCTGCAATTTGCGAGAGGCGGTCGTCGCTCCCGGCCACCGTGATGAACCTGCCGCCGCACGCCAACGCCATCGGGACGATCAATCGGCGTGCGAGTCGTCGCTGCACCGCCACGCCCGCGTCGATCCAGCCGGCTGTACGGTTGGCCGCCGCTTCGGCGACCGCGGCTGGAGAATCACCCGGCCGCGCGACCTGCGTGAAGACCGCCTCACCATCGGTGCAGATCGCCCGGACCGTCACCGCGTTCCCCTCGCCGGTCGCATCTTCGGCCTCGCGAACCGTTACCGCCGGAAGCGGCCAGCCCGTCGTCCGCAATTGCTGTCGCAGGGCACGCAACTGCTCGCTGGCCACGTCAAATGGCACACGCGGCGTCACCACGACTTCGCACCTAGCCGACACCAGGCGACCCGCATGCACCCACGACAGGGCCGGCCGCGACGCCACATCAACAGGCCGTACGTGCACAGAAATTTTGCCGTTGTCGCTCGATGTAAAGCCTGTTTGCGAGAGATAGAACCCGACATCAAAGCCCAGCCGCCGAAGCGCCGGTTGGAGCGCGTGCCGGTAAAACGGAAACGACGCCGCCGTCGCGTCGTGCGTGACACCAACGATGTCGAGCTGAAGCCGTCGCTTCGTGGTGAGCAGCAGCGGGAGCAGTGCGTCGATAACGTTGCCGCACGCGACGTTCGGCAATGCTTCCAGCAGGACGGTGGCCGTTTCGGGTCGGTCCGCAGCCAATGCATCGCTCACCCGCCTGGCCGCGGCAAAGAGCTTGGCCGCCCGCGCCTTGTCGTCATCCAGGCTCAACAGCGCGACCGTCAGATCGCGACCGGCTGCAAGTTGCTGGACGTCCGACACAGACATGCCAACAGGATAAGCAACCGGCCGGCCCGACGCATCAGCCTGCTGCCGTCTCGTTGTCGTGGAGCAGGTGGTACTCGTAGCCGTCGATGAGCGCCTCCCAGGAGGCGTTGATGACGTTTTCGTCGACGCCGACAGTGCCGAAGTAATGGGCGTTGCCCTCAGCATCATGGCGTCGGAACTCGATGACGACGCGCACCTTAGCCGCAGTCGCCGCGGCGGAGTTGACGACGCGCACCTTGTAATCGACGAGCTGCACGTCGTCGATGATCGGGTAGTGGGGCGACAACGCCTTGCGAAGCGCCGCGTCGAGGGCGTCGACCGGGCCGTCACCTTCGGCCACAGTGTGCTCTGCGGTGCCGTCGACGGTCAGCTTGCACGTCGCCTCTGCGGTCGATTTGGCCTCGTCCCCGCCGCGGAGGATGACGCAGCGGTAGTGGTCTAATTCGAAGTAGTCTTTCCTTTTGCCGATCTCGCGGCGGAACAGCAGCTCGAAACTTGCCTCTGCCGCCTCGAAGACAAAGCCCTCGTTCTCCAGGTCTTGCACACGCGTCAGCACACGGCGTTGCAACTCGCGGTCACCTTCGACACCGAACTGGCGGCCGACCTTCTCGGCGATGTTGCTCGCGCCGCTGAGCTCGCTGACGAGGACGCGGCGGGCGTTACCGACGAGGGCCGGATCGATGTGCTCGTACGTGCCGGCATGCTTGCGGATGGCGTGGACGTGCATGCCGCCTTTGTGGGCGAAAGCCGACGGCCCGACGTACGGCTGGCCGGGCCGCAGGTTCATGTTGGCTGTCTCGTAGACGAATCGGCTGACATCCGTCAGCTTACCGAGGCCGCCGTCTGTCAGTGCTTCGTACGCACCGTCGTACTTGAGCAGGAGCGAGGCAACGAGCGGCAACAGGTCCATGTTGCCGCACCGCTCACCAACGCCGTTGATGGTGCCCTGGACCTGCGTCGCGCCCGCTTCGACGGCGGCAAGTGCGTTGGCAAGGGCAACGCCTCCGTCGTCGTGCGTGTGGATACCGACGCCGACGTGTTTCGGCATCATCTTGCGTGCCCGACGCGTTGCCTCGGCGACCAGCGTGGGCAGCGTGCCGCCGTTGGTGTCGCACAAGCAGACAACCTTTGCCCCCGCATCGGCGGCGGCTTGGAGCGTCGACAGCGAGTGCTCGGCGTCCTCGGCAAAGGCGTCGAAGAAGTGCTCTGCGTCGTAGATGACATCGCGACCCCTCTCGGCGATGTGCCCGACCGTGTCGGCGATCATGTCCCGGTTCTCCGACGCCTCCACGCCCAGCACGGTCTCGAGCTGGAACCGACTGCTCTTGCCGACGATCGTGACGATCGGCGTCTCGGCCGACAGCAGCGAGGTAGTGCCCGGATCGTCGGTCACCTTCGTGCCGCGACGCCTCGTCATGCCAAAGGCGGCAATGCGGGCGTGCTTGAGCCCCAGCGTCTTGACCTCGTCGAAGAAGGCAGCGTCCTTCGGATTCGACTGCGGAAAGCCACCCTCGATGGCATCGACGCCAAGGTCGTCGAGCTTTTCGGCGACGGCTAGCTTGTCGTGCAGGCTGAGGTTGAAGCCCTCGCCCTGCGTGCCGTCGCGCAGCGTGGTGTCGTAGATGTTGATGCGCGTGGGCATTGGTCGTGGTGGAGCAGAAACAATGAACGCCCCGCCGGATCGGGCGGGGCGTCTGGTTGATCGTGATTCGATGCCGAAGACTGCCTCACCCGTCGCGGGCGATGTCAATGGAAGCGTCAATGAAGATCGCGGGAGCGGCGGTCAAGGCAGGCGACGTTACAGCGGCAGAGGCGTCAACGTCAATGCTGACGGGCGAACTGCCCATTCCGAGGAACGGCAGCGCCAGGACCGACGGCACGATCGCCATCGTGAAGGTCACCGCGAGAAACTTCAACGAGGACTTGGCGTCGCGAGACATGTGAGTGTTATCGGTCGAGGGCGGCTCGTGGCTGCAGCGGCTTGGCCCAGCGATACGCGGTAGCGGCCCGGGCGGTTCACGCCGTCACGCCACGGGGCAGGATGCCGCGCCCAGCAGCGTCAAGCCGAGCTGTGCCAACACTGCCATGAGCGCCGCCGGCACCGCGCCGAGCAGGAGCCAGACGTTGTCGTTGAGCCGGATGCCCTTGAAGATCGGGTCGCCGTACCCGCCCGCGGCGACGAACGCACCCAACGTCGCAAAGCCGATGGCGATGACCGTGCTCGTTTTGATGCCCGTCAGGATCGACGGCATGGCCAACGGCAGCTCGACGCGGAGCAGCCGCTTCCACGGCGACAGGCTGATGGCGTCGGCCGACTCGATGAGCGCCCGCGGGATGCCGAGCAGGCCCGCCTGCGTGTTGGCGACGATCGGCAGGAGCAGGTAGAGGAACAATGCGATGACGGTGGGCCAGAAGCCGATCGCGGTCAGGCCCAGCAACGCCAGCAGCGGAATCATGAACGCCAGCAACGCCAGCGACGGGATCGTCTGAAGGATCCCGACAAACGGCAGCACAAGGCGGCCGACCATGCGATCCTTCGCCGCCCAAAGCCCCAACGGCACCCCGACAAGCACCGCGGCAACGACGCTCGTCAGCACCAGGCCGAGGTGTTCGAGCGTCGCCTTCCACAAGCTGTCGCGGCGGTCCCAGGCGACCTGCCACCACGGCCGCGTTTCTTCAACCCGGTCGATGTCGGTGCCTTCGTAGGCGGCCGAGAGAAGCGCCCGCGCCACCTCGGCCGGTGGCCGCTTGTCGATCGCCGCGAGCTTATTGGCCGCGATCATCATCGGGGCCGGGATCATCCCTTCGAGAGACCGCCACGCAGCGACGACATCAGGCCGCCGCGTCGCAAGATCGGCACGGAACAGGATGACGCAGTCGTACCGCGGGAAAAAGGCCTCGTCGTCCGCGAGGCTGCGCAGGTTGTACGCGCTGATCTCGGCATCGGTGCCGTAGAGGTCGGTAACGTCTGCTTCGTCACTCGACAGGGCACGGAAGGCCAAGGAATGCTCGATGCCGCGGACGTCTGCCTGCGGTAGGTTGTAAAACGCCCGCAGGCCAGGCCAGCCGTCGCTGCGGTCCATCCACTCGTTGCTGAAGCGCAGTCGAAGGTCAGGATGGTCGCGGAGGTCGCTGATCGTCGAGATGCCCAGTTCAGCCGCCTGCGCTTCTGGCATGCCGATGACGTAGCCGTTGTTGAAGCCGAGCGACGCGGACATGAAAATGCCGCGCCGCCGAAGCGAGCGGCGGAGCTCATCAAGATCCTGTAGATCCTCATTTGCCAGAAGTTCCCGGAGCAGGGTGCCGGTGTATTCGGGGTAGGCGTCGATCGCGCCTGCTTCGAGTGCCGCGATGAGCAAACCGCTGCCGCCCATTTCTGCCTTGTGCTCTGCGTCGACGCCTGCGTCACGGGCCAAAGCCGTAAGTGTTTCACCGAGGACGACGCTCTCGGTAAAGCCTTTGCTGCCGACGATAACCGGATCGTCAGGCCCTTTGGCAGCGGTCAGCGACACCAGCGTCAAGACGGCAACAACGAAAGACCGTGTCACGATTGACAGATGGAAGCGTTGACCGGACATGCTCGACGTACTTGATAAAGAGCGGGCGAAACTCACGCGGCGTGGCCCCGCTGGGCGGTGACGAACTTTTCGACAAATGGGTCACTCGTGTCACGGGTGATGGCGTCCATCGATCCCTTGGCCACGACACGGCCGTCCCGCATGAGCGCGACCTCGTCGCCGAAATAGCCTGCTTCGGCAAGGTCGTGCGTGACCATGACGACCGTCTTGCCGACCTGCTCGAAGATGCGTCTCAAATCGGTTTGCAGGTCGTAGCGGATCATCGGGTCCAGTGCGCCGAGCGGCTCATCCATGAGCAGCACGTCGGGGTCAAGGACCAATGCCCGCATGAGCGCGATGCGCTGCCGTTGCCCGCCCGAAAGCTCGCCCGGCAGGCGGTCCAAGGCGTCTGCCGGGAAGTCGGTGAGCTTGACGAGCTCGTCGACCCGCGCGTGCAAGGCGTCGCCCGTCAGCTTGCCCGCCGCTGGGCCGTCGCGGGCGGGCAGGTGAATGTTGCGTCGGGCCGTAAGGTGCGGGAACAGCCCACCATCCTGGATGACGTAGCCGATCCCGCCGCGGACGGAGCGAACGCTTGTTGGCGTCATCGCAATGCCGTTGATCTCGATCACGCCCAAATCGGGTTCGATGAGGCCGATCATGAGGCGGAGCAGCGTTGACTTGCCGCAACCGCTCGGGCCGATGAGGGCGACGGTCGTGCCTGCTTCCACCTGGAGCGACACGTCGTCCACCGCCGGGGCGGCGGTGCCGGGAAAGGTTTTGCTGACGCCGACGACTTGAATCACGGGAGCGAGCTTAGCGGCCGATGCCTTTACTTCCGCTCGGCGGCGTAGAGCAGGGCTGCGGCAGTTAGGCGTGTGGCGTCCTCGGGCGCATACCCGACGATGCCGCTGGTGTTCGTGCCGACGAGGCCGCTCGACAGGTCTTCCCACGAAGCGATAACGCCCAGACGGTTCTCGAAGCTGATGCCCCGAATCCGCGGCCGCCGTTCACCGCCGAGCGTGCGCCGGGCGAACAGGCGGAAGTCGACCTGATCGATCGCCTGCCCCATTGCCTTGTACAGCGGGTGATTGAGCTCGAGCGGATTGGCCAGCTCTTCAGCTTCTTTGCCGAGCGCCTCACGCAGCATCTGCTCGGCCGAGCCGGCAAATTTGGCGTCACCACCCGCCGCATCGACGAGCAACGTGCCGCCGTTTTTGACGTACGTCGCTAAGGCTGTCGATGCGTCACCGCCGAGCTTCAGCGTGTCGACGCCCGTCAGGTGCAACACGTCGTAATCGGCCAGCTGTGCCGAGGCCGCGTCGACCGGCTCGACCGTCACCTTGGCCTTGTAGTCGTTGTTCATGACGGCGACCAGACGGTCCCAGCCGGCCGGCTCGGGGTTCCAGTTGCCCTCGTGCGTCACGCGGCCGACGCGGATGGACTTGGTCGTCTTCACCGCCGAGTTGGCCTCGACCAGCGGCGTGTCACCGCGAGGCCGCTGGTCCCGGCTGTCGAGGGCGTACATGTACAGGTTTGTACCGATGTGGAATGGCTCCTCGCGAGACGTGTTGCGGGTCTGCCAGTTCTCGCCCGGATCGTCCTGCGTGACGACGATGAGCTCCCGCACGCCGTTCGACAGCCCCATCAACGGCGGCAGGCGACGGCTTTGGGCCATGTTGAACTTCTGAGCCGTGTAAATCGGGTGATTCTCCGGCAGCACCCGGAAGCTGTAGCCCTCGTCGGCAAAAAGCTCATTGCCGAAGTCGGTCACTTGCTTGAGGAACTTGCGATCGGTGCAGTCAGGGTTGATTACGAGCATGCCACCGGTCAGCAGGTACTGTTTAATCACTTCCTTGTCCTGGTCTCGCAGGGCAAGCTGTCCGCCACCCGACAGGTAGGCGATCGGAGAATCGTGCAGCTCCCGCACGGCATCCTGTGTCGACTCGACCGCACCGAAGCGGAAGATCTGCCAGTTCACCTTCCGCTCGTCTGACCGCTCGATGTAGTCGACGAGGTTGGCGACGTCTCGCGACCGCTGATTCCAGGCACTTGCCCGCAAATTCGTGCCATCGGCGTACGCGAGTTTGGTCACGGCCGCCGGTTGCCTGCCATTGACCAGAAACAGCAATGAAAAGGCAGTGTTCTGGATGTTCCCCCAGCTGCCGTTGGGCTGCTGCTTGTCGAGCAGGAAGCGAGCCCCATCCTGATACCAGTCGACGTCGCCAAGGTACTTGTACCCGCTGGCGACGCCGACCCGCTCGATGCCGTAGAGCGTGTAGTACTCCTGGCGGCCGACGTTGGCCTTGCGGGCGAGCAGCTCGTCCTTCGTCGTCTTGTGTCCGAGCATGTAGGGCAGTGCGTCGGCGATGTAGGCGATGCCCCTGTCGATGGCCGGATTAATTTGATTGCCGTTGCAGCCCGGGCCGCTCCGCAGGTAGTCCTGCGTGATGAACAGCGACGCCACGCCCGCCGTGGCCAGTGCCAGCGTGCCGGGCTTGTCTTCTTTGATGACACCCGCGTACGCCCACGAACCATCGGGTAACTGCCAGCGGATCCACGCCTGCTCCATCGCGTTCCAAAACGCCGGCGGCACCTCGGCACCGTACCGCGCCGCCGCCCATAGTCCGAGAACGCCGTACTGACTCACGCTCGTGTCGATTCGGCCCGTCTCGTTAGCCAGGTAGTCGAAGAAGCCGACATTCTTATCCGGCAAGTTCCGTTGTCTTCGTGTGGCCTCGTCATCGCCCTGGACAGCGTCGAGAAGCAACTGATACTCCCGACGCATCGCCTGCTGATACTCCGGCCGGGGTGGCAGGTTGAGCCAGACCTGGCTCTGCATGCCCAGCGCATAGACCCCGCGCAGTTGCGTGTTCCCGAGGAAGTTGATCGCTTGCTCAAGTTCCTTGTGCTCGTTCGGCGAAGTACCGGCGGCAAGCAGGGCGTACGTCGCAAGCGCCGTCTGCCCGCCCCATTGCCCGCCTTCGATCCCGTGCCCGACCTTCGGATCGACCTGACTCAGCGGGACCTGCTCCCAATTGAGTGCCGGCTTGTGCATCCGAAGCAACGCCGTCACGCCACGGTCGATCGCACGGTCGACCTCTGCAGCCGTCGGTGGTTGACGATCCTGCTGAGCCGACGCCGGACTCACAAGCAGCATCGACGCAAGGAGCAGCGACAACGAAACGATCCTGTTCCGCGTACGACAGGACAACAGCAAAGAGCAGATCGTATTCATGGGGAATTGCAGCCGCATCGGTCGATCGGCCTCTCCACAGCTTAACACGCTCCACACGCGATTGTCGCGGCAACGCCTCCTAACGCTCCAGCCGGTCGGCCAGAACATCGTCCATCGTGTACCGACCCGCCGGTCGCCCGATCAGCCACGCAGCCGCCTGCAATGCCCCGCGGGCAAAGGTCCGACGGTCAGTCGCCTCGTGCCGAAGCGACACGATTTCACCCGTGCCGGCAAAGCTGACCTCGTGCCTGCCGACGACGTCCCCAAGGCGAAGGCTGTGGACGCCCACCGATCCTGCCGACCGAATACCGTCGCCGACGCGTCCGTGCTGCAGGTCGTCTGAGGTCTGGCCGCGGGCCTTTAAGATGCGGTCGAGCAATGTGACTGCCGTGCCGCTGGGGGCGTCGCGTTTGTGCCGGTGATGGGCCTCGACAAGCTCGACATCAAAGTCATCATCCAGCACGCCCGCCGCGTCGGCGACAAGTCGATTGAGCAGGGCCACACCGAGCGACGTGTTGGTCGCGTGCAGCACGGCAACAGACGTCGCAGCGGCTGTCAGTGCCTGCTCGGCCTGCTCGTCGAGCCCCGTTGTGCCACTGACGATCGGCACGCCTGCCGCGACGGCCATGTCGAGTGCCCGCATCAAGCCATTGGGTGACGAGAAGTCGATGATCACCTCCGAGCCCGGCGGAAGGGCATTGCTGTCACGCTCGACCACGACCGGCGACTGCCAGCGATCTGATGCCTCGCAGGTCTCGATCAGCAGGCGTCCAACGCGTCCGCCGGCTCCGACGATGGCAGCCAGGATCGGCTTTGGCGATGCGTGCACGCGGCGAGGCTACGCTGCGGCGAGGCGGGCGTGCCTGGCGTGCCTAGTGTGCCGGCCCACTTTTCAGATTTCCTTCAACCCCGGAGACCTTATGGCCCGCACAGACCAAGACCTCGCCGCTATGGCAGACGGTCGGCCAGACGACAGCGAGCAGGATCAGCCCAAGCTTCCAAAGCTCGTACACACGAGTGAGAGCGGCTTTGACTACATCGATTACAAGGAGACCGAGACGCTCCGCCGCTTCACCAGCAACAACGGCAAGATGAACGCTCGCCGCCGCAACAGCCTCAGCGCCAAGCAACAGCGCATGCTCGCGACGGCCGTCAAGCGGTCGCGGTTCATGGGCCTCTTGCCGTACGTCGAGACGACGATCTAGTCGGCAGACAACGCAACAACCTCAGGCGGCGGCACCTCAGTGCCGCCGCTTTTCATTGCGCCGCCTCAGCAACAGCAACCCACCGGCCAGGCCCGCGACGGCCACCGACGGTTCCGGCACCGTCGCCGCCCAGGCGTCGAGGGCGGCAAACTCCTGAGCCGTCCCCCCGAAATTGGCCCGCAGGATGGCAAAATCAAGAATCGACACGCCGCCGTCCCCGTTGAAGTCGCCCGTGGCGAAGTACGCCGGATCAGCCGTCCCGAAGTTGGCCCGCAGCAGGGCGAAGTCGAGGATGGAGACAACGCCGTCGAAGTTCGCATCGCCAGGCAGCACATCATCAATGCTCGGCGGGGTCCAGAGGAGGATGTCAGAGTCGTCCTCTCCATCCCAAATTCCATAGACAACCTGACCGAGGTCATTGAATGCGTCAGAGTTCTTTCCCCCACCAGATACATTGGTATTGGCCCCAGCATTTTTAGCCACTTCGATAACTCCAAGTCGATCATCAAAAAACAGAAGGGAAGATCCAACTTTGCCGTCAGATGAACGAACCCTGACATGGAAAAGAAGTTGCCCTCGCTCATTTAGCGAAGCACCACCATTGTCGTAGTTCCCGTAGGGCCGCCCGATATCCAGAATTGTTCCACCCGATGGAGTTGAGTCATCCACAGTTGCAACAACCAAGAGTTGATCCCGATCTAATCTGCCGACCGATCGCCTTGTGACCCCGTCTTCTTGAAGGTCGCCTATGACAGCCACTTGTCCTATGTCGTTCAAACGTTCCAGAGTGCGGACATAAGGCGAAGGTGCCGTTATCGTTAAGAACGATTCCATCTAATCTGTTGGCAGAGACATCATCCCCCAGCAACCGGCTTGCTGATCCATCGTGTACGACTTGAATTCCAGGACGAGATTGTGCGTGAACTAGGGTTGCAAGGAGCAACGGTGCAGAACAACAAGCAGTTGGCAGGCGGCGTCGAAGCATGGTCAGGATTGTAGGTGGAAGTACCAGGGAACGCCAGTGCTGCGGAGCGGCCACTCCGGCTCAACGTGCGCTACCAACGGCTGGCAGCCGGCTTCCTGTTCGAAATACTCTTGCAGACTGGAGACCTTCTTCAGGAAGACTGACAAGCCAAATCGCCGTCGCCGCGGCGGCCGCGGCGGCGCATGTCGTAATCCTTGTGAACAGGTCTCGGCAGCTACGTCACGGTACGCACCCGTACCGTAATTTCTGTCGCACCCCGCCCGTAGTGGCGACGACCCGCGGACGCTCCGGCGAGCCTGAGAATGTTCCACGTGGAACATTCCGACCCTCTGCCGGCACCCTTAACCCTCGCCACAGCCCGCGGCAGGGGGTGGCGATTGTTCCACGTGGAACATTCGGGTTGAAGCGAGTGCTGAGAATCCATTTGGCCGCCGCTGCGCACCTTTGCCGACGTGCGGTGGGATGTCGTGCAGCAAGTCGCGTGGTCCCTACCGTGCCGGCGCATGCCTGCATTGACCGCCGAATCCTCCTCTCCCGCCGATCGGCCGCTCGTCAAGCACGGGTTCCTCTCGATCGAGAAGCAGCTCGCCTACCTCAGCGGGTGCCTGCGGGATGTGCTGGTGGATCTGGGCGAGCACGAGGCGGCCAAGCACGTTGATGACGCCACCAATGTCCCACCCGCGGCATCCGGTACCGCGTACGACCGGCTGGCCCAGGTCGATTCGGTTTGGTTCCAGCTGCTGAACATGGTCGAGGAGCTGGTCGCAGGCGACGTGCGGAAGTTGCGGGAAGCCGAGCAAGGGCCGGCGGCCGAGCCGGGGCTTTGGGGGCGGACGCTGAGTGATCTTGCGAAGCAAGGGTCTCACGCCCGACCCAGGTGGCCGAGGCACTACAGCATGTTCGCATCGAGCCGGTGCTGACGGCCCACCCGACGGAGGCCAAGCCGTCGACCGTCATTGAGCAGCACCGGGCGTTGTTTCTGCTGCTGGGTGAGCTGCACGCGCTGCAGACCGACGTGGACCGCGAAGACCACCGCGAACGCACCAAGGCGGCGTTGGAACGGCTGTGGCGGACGGGTGAAATCCTGCTGCAGAAGCCTGACCTTGCCGCCGAGCGTGCGAACCTGCTGTTCTATCTGCGGGAAGTCTTTCCAGATGCCGTCGCCGACGTGGACCGTCGGTTGCGTCGTGCGTGGCAGGCGGCGGGGTATCCGACGCTCGACGACGACCCGTCCAAGCTCCCGGAAGTCAGTTTCGGCTTCTGGGCGGGCGGTGACCGCGACGGCCACCCGGGCGTCACCCATGCCGTGACGCGCCGCACCTTCGGTGAGTTGCGCCGAGGTGCGATTCAGTCGCACTCGAAGATGCTGCTTCGTTTGTCAGACCGCCTGAGCCTCAGCAGCTATGTCCAAACGCCGCCTGACGAACTTGTGGCACGCGTCGAAGAGTTGGCAAAGGCCCACCCGAACGCGTATGAGGAGATCACGACGCGGCACCCGAACGAGCCTTGGCGTCACCTGGCGCTGCTCATGCGGGTCCACCTGCCGCCGCCTCCCGGAAAGCCGGGTCGCGGCGAGGGAGAGTCGGCGGCCTCTGGTGAGAATCGCAAGGTGTTCTACCCCGACGCCCCCGCCTTTGCAGACGACTTGAAGCTGCTGCGTGAGGCCTTGCGGCCGGTCGGTGCGAGCCGTTTAGCCGCCGCCGATGTATCGCCAGCGCTCCGCCGCGTCGGCGTGCTCGGGTTCCACCTCGGCAAGCTCGACGTCCGTCAGAACAGCGATTATCACGACCGCGCCTTTAGTCAACTGCTCAAGGCTGCCGGGTTCGACGACGCCGACTCCTGGGCGGAATGGCCCGAGGAACGCCGGCTTGAGCTACTCAATCGCGAGCTCGTCGGCCCGCGCCCATTCACCCGCTTCGGCCGCAAGATCGGCACCGAGTGCGACGAGTTGCTCGCGACCTATCGCGTGCTCAGCGACCAGGCTGACAAGTACGGCTGGGACGGCCTGGGCCCGCTCATCGTCAGCATGACGCACCGGCTCAGCGACCTGCTGGTCGTCTACGTCTTCGCCCGCGAGGCAGGGTTGGCACGCTTCCAGGTCGATGCCGAGAAGGGGGGCGGGCGTCTTGTCTGCCCGCTACCGGTCGTGCCGTTGTTCGAGACGAACGACGACCTGGAGATCGCACCGGGCCTCATGGCCGACTTCCTACGGCACCCGGTGACGCAGGCCAGCATCCGCAGCCGACCGGGTCGGCCGCCGTCGCTGCTAGTCAGTCGAGGCGAGACGTTGCCCGTCCAGCAGGTCATGCTGGGTTACAGCGACTCCAACAAGTCCAGCGGCATTCTGGCAGCCCAGTACGCACTGCACGTCTGCCAGGAGCAGCTCAGCGACGTGGCCGACGAAATCGGCGTGCGGCTCCGCTTCTTCCACGGTCGCGGCGGCACCATCAGCCGCGGTGCCGGCCCGACGCACCGCTTCCTCGAAAGCCTTCCGCAACGGTCGCTCGGTGGTGATGTTCGCCTGACCGAGCAGGGCGAAACCGTCAGTCAGAAGTTCGCCAACACGGAGTCCGCCGCTTACAACCTCGAACTTCTCGTCGCCGGTGTGACGGGCGTGACGCTCGAAAATCGTGCCAGCCACGGTTCCAGCAAGCCGCCGCACCATGCGTTAAGGCCGGCGGCGGCGTTGCTCAGCGACTACAGCCGCGACGCTTACCGCGAGTTGGTCGAGGCGGACGGCTTCATCGACTTCTTCCGCCAGGCGACCCCGATCGATGTTCTCGAGCAGTCGAACATCGGCTCCCGCCCCAGCCGGCGGACCGGTCAGCGAACGCTCGACGACCTGCGGGCCATCCCCTGGGTCTTCAGCTGGAACCAGGCCCGCTTCTACCTGCCCGGCTGGTTCGGCGTCGGCACCGCCCTCGAACGACTCGCGGGCGAAGAGCCAAAGTTATTCGAGCGGCTGTGCGACGATCAGACGGGAGTGTCGGACTATCCGTTCCTCAACTACGTGCTGACGAATGTGGAGACGAACATCGCCAGTGCGGATCGCGACCTCATGCAGCGGTACGCCCAGCTGGTGGAGGACAAGGACCTTCGCGAGCGGTTCATGCAGACGCTGCTGGGTGAGTACGACCGGACCGAGCAATCATTGAACCAGCTGTTCGGCGGCCTGCCGCTCGCCGACCGGCGGCCACGCATGGTGCGGACGCTGGATCTGCGTGAGGCCCGACTTCGTGTATTGCACGAGCGTCAGATTGACCTGCTGCAAGCAGTTCCGCACGCAGCGAAGACACGGCCGGCTTGCTGCCGCAGTTGTTGCTCAGCGTCAACGCCATCGCCAGTGGCCTCCGCACGACGGGCTGACGCAGCACGACAGGACAGGAAGCCGCGACGTGGCGTCAACCTGTCGCCTACGACAGATTCGCCCGTCGGCTAGCAACTGTGCGAATTTTCAAATTGATGCGGGAACGGCATTGGATATTCAGGTGACCGTCAATTTAACGCCGTTATCGCCGCACGGCTTCGAAGCAAAGGAAATTTGCCGGCGAATCGGGCGTGTTGGCACAGCACTTGCCTCCAGTGTTTGTGGGAGACGTTACGACAACAGTGACGTTGCATTACTCACTGATACAGAAGGAGATACAAGATGAGCATTGGAGCCGACGCCTTCGCCGCCACTGGCCTGCACCCGACATTCGACCCCTACGAGCCGACCGTCGAGCGGCTGACGGTCCACCAGACGCAGTGCCGATCCTGCGGCAACGAGCCAGCCGATCCGTTGTCGCCGCCTCGTCGTTGCCCCAAGTGCGGCAGCACGTCGTGGGAGCGTTTTGCACTGCCGGGCAGCATTCTGAAGAACAGCATTCGCTACGGCCGCCGCGTCGGATTGTCCTGATCCGACATCAGTCGTCGCGTCGCGATGACGTGACCGCCCGAGCAACTGATAACGCATGTCGCCGCCGTCCGCTGGACGTCGGCGACGTCGTTCAATGACATCCACCGACACTTAGGATGCACAGCAGGTTTGTGGTGTCCGCCACCGCGCCCTGTGGACGGACGACTTGCAGCGCCTGCACGTCCCGATGAAAAAGGTCCTGCCGTGGGTCACCGCGGCCGACCACAACCCGTCGACGCGCCTGCTCGACGCGGAGGATTTGCGGCAACGCGTAGCACCGGTCGATCGGCAGATGACGCTGTTCTGAGTCTGGACACACGCCCGTCTCGAGGTGAATGAACTCGCACCAGCATCACGATGAGTTTCAGCGCAGAACCCGAAGCAATGGCTCGCAATACCGTGAACGCTGACTCTGTGCTTTGTTAGCTCTAGCTGTGGCCGAGCGTAGCTGCGCTTTGATGAGCTTCACGCGTCACGAGGTCGACCGAGATCCGCCTGCCACTGTTTCGGCCGACGCCGAAGGCCCGCATCAGGTTCGGCTGGCATCGGTTCGTCGACCGTGTGACGGTCAGTACGAAACTGCTATTGAAGCCTTTGAGGCTGTTCTCGGCAGAGGGCAGAGAGTCAATGGTGACACGGGCGTGAGATATCGCCTGTCGCGTGACAGCTTCGGCGTCGACGACCTTTACCTCTACCTCGGCGTCGAAGACGACGGATCAGTCGTCGCAGCAAAAATTGTGTCACAGTAGGACGCCGTGGTGGGCGATAGCGCGTCGGCAAGCCCTCGCTAGTAGTCGGCTTTGTCATGGACGTGCAGGTGTACAGGACGATGTTGGGCCGCGACCCACCGTCGCACGCCGGGTGCCACGGCTTGCTGTGCAAGCCGTGTCTGCTCGATTCGCCGCACGGCTCGCACAGCATGCCGTGGCACCAGTGCACTTGGCATCAGGCCTTATCGTGCCCGCCGCCGTGCGCCTGAACCCACTCGCCCCCAGGTCGTCGCGTCCGGGAAGCTCGGCCTCGCCGCGGGCCGCCACGCCCGCCCCCACCCGCCCCAGCACCCCCGACGACGGCCGAGCGCGCAAAGAAGTCAGGCGTCGCAAACGACGCTTCGTTCGCTGCAATCAACGCGTCGTTTGTCACGACGGAGAGCCTACAAGAGGTCGAACGGCCGATGCGGCGACCGCCTTCGAACCCACCGATCCCCGAGCGGCGACGCCTGACCCCGTCGATCCCGACCGGGGTTCACGGCAGAAGCCTACCTGAGTTCACGCTCCCGCCCGACCGCGAACCTCGGCAGCCCCTGACGTTCAACCCTTCTGTAGGGTGGGCTTCAGCCCACCACCGGCGGCTGAGCGGCGTTCGCCTCCCGTGGTGGGCTAAAGCCGACCCTACTTGGCTAATCCCAGGCTACGGTGTTACCAAGTGATCGATGTTGACACTATCTCCCAACGTGTTGTCGGGGCCTTTGCTCTAAGCGGCATCGCTTATGTCTCGGTATACATGTACGAGAGAGGGATTGCTGACTTCTACGGATATCCGTTCGATTGGATTGAACTGCAGCTTGTCAACAGCGTTGTTCCGCTTATGATTTGCGGAGTAGTAGTCTTTATCGCTCTGATGCTCCTGGGAATTGCCGACAACAATTTTCTACGTGCGATTCCCGAAGGTGCTTTGTTGCGAAGGATAAAAACCCTTCTCATTATGCTGATACTCGGCACCATTCTGTTTTTAATGGAACAAGCTGAGTCGCTAGGTGGAAGCACATTCCTTCCTGTGTTCGCCACGTCGCTCGTGATTTTTATCCTGAGTTTCTTCATAACACCGCTACTGCTTCAGTCATCGGACGGGACAAAGCTTTCCTATGCTGAAAAGCTGCAACTCGACGAGGATCGGGACAAGGGGAAGGTTGCCGCGGGCAATGAGGACATCGTTGGCCGCCTTGTCCACCTGCTCCCAATCCCGTTGGCCTGCTTGTACTCTGCTCGCTTTTGTTGCGCTTGACGACGGGGGCATCGCTCCGGCGAGAAGGCACTGGAGTGAGACAGCAGCAAAGAACGACCAGGACTGCGGAATGTTCATCCGGACTCGAGCATCAGGGTACCATTCAACATTGGATTACAGTCGAGTAGGTCGACCAGCTGATGGCAGATCACAGCCCATTCGCCGCCGTCACAGCAGCGTCACGAGCTGCCGCGCAAACGCCGCCTTGTCGGCGACGGGCATCTCGACCTCCGAGCCGTGTTGGCCGAAGACGACGGCCCGGACCTCGCCGCTGTCGAGGGTGGCGATCGGGTTGAAGACGAGCCAGTCGCACCCCTTGCGGGCCAGCTTCGCCCTCGCCCGGTCGCGGGCGGCGGGCGTGTCGTCGTCGAGGCTGAAGCCGACGAGGACCTGTCCGTCCCTGCGGAGGCGGCCGGCGGCGGCGAGGATGTCCTCGGTCGGCTCGAACTCGAGCGTCAGGCCGTCACCTCTCCGCAGCTTGACGTCGCTGACGCCCCCACCCTTGGGCCGAAAGTCGGCGACGGCCGCGGCCATGACGAGGGCGTCGCTCGTCGGCCAGCGCTCCAGGACCGCGTCGTGCATCTGCCGCGTCGTCTCGACGGGCACCACCTCGACCGTCGGCGGCATCGCGACGCTCATGCTGCCGCAGACGGCGACGACGTCATGCCCGGCCTCGACGGCGGCGTCGGCGATGGCCGCGCCCATGCGGCCGCTGCTGCGGTTGCCGAGATAGCGGACGGCGTCGACCGGCTCCCGCGTCCCGCCGGCGGTCAGGAGGAGCTTCACGGGCGGGGAAGTTGGTGCAGGAGGAGCGTCGGCACGTCGGCAACGTCGGCCATGCCCGCGTCGTTGGTGACGAAGGCATCGGCCGCGTGCTGTTCGGCCGTCGCTAAGTGGATCGCGTCGGGCGTCTTCAGCGACGCGGCGGCTCGCAACTCTGCCGCCCGTCGAAGGATGGGCAATGTCATCGGAAGCAGGTCCATCCCGTCCGAACCGAAGAGCGTCGTCTCGTAGAAGCGCCGCAGCCGGGCATCGCCCGCACGAAACGGTAGAACGAGGACCTCCGATACGATGATCTCGCTCGCGACCAATTGGAGTTCTCCGGCCCGTGGGCCTCGAACAGCGGGCGGACGAGGTAGAACCAAGGCGTGACGGTCTCGCCGACGTAGATCAGGACGTTGGTGTCGATGAAGACGCGACCGCTCGTCGGCAGCTGCGTCAGTCCCACGATTTTCGCTCCTTGCGGATGTACTCGTCGACTTCCTCGCCCGTCTTGAACATGGGCGGGATGCCCATGGCAAATCGCTTCTCGACCATCTCGAGGATGCTCATGCCCTTGAACGGATTCTCCTCATCTTCGGTCGCAACGTCCCGTGGCGGCAGCCGCCTTGAGGCGCGGCACGATCAGCAGCTCGACGTCCTCGCCGTCGGCGATCTCGGGGATGTCGGCCTCGACGTGGCCGTTGCGACCGGCACGGACGCGGACGCGGTAGCCCGCTCGGTCGTGACGGCGGGGGCGGCGGGCTCGGCTTCGGCGACGCTCATGACGTCACTCTACCGCATCGCCGCCCTCGGCGGGAGGCGGGGCAGCGACGACCCGCCCGCACTCGGGGCAGACGCCGCTGACGTTGCCGGTGAGGTCGTAGCCGCAGGCGGAGCAGAGAGCTGGAAGGCGATCTCGAAGATACTTGCTCATTCGGCGTACCCGCAGGACTTGATCCGCTCCGATCATCGTTGGGAGAGTCACAACAACGCTAGAGCCGATGATGCACGGGCCCGGAATGCCAGGGTTGAGACCGCTGAATGCGAACTGCCAAGCAGCAATGAAGACGAGGCCAATGAACAGGATTTGCACCGGGATGAAAAGCATCTCTCGACAGCCTGCACGTGTTGCTTTGACGGCATCATCAAAGAGTTCAGCTTTCCGCGAGTGCGATAAGTGCCTGAGTTCCGGCACGGTGTCGAAGAGGGCGCGGTTGTACGAATCCGCCGGTTCTTCATTCGGCATGGCAGGCCTCATGACACCGAGAGAGACACGCAAGCTTGAAGAATCGCGTCCCGCTCCGCCAGCCGGCCCGCCCCCTGGTTGCGGCAGGCCAGCCATCCGCTGTCGGGGCCGACGAAGCTCACGCCGCGGGCCTTGAGCTTCTCGACCGCCTCCCCTGTCGCCGGGTTGGCCCACATGCGGTCGTTCATGCTCGGGGCCATCAGGACCGGGCAGGCCGACGCCGCGACGAGGAGGCTGACGACGTCGTCGCACAGGCCGACGGCGCACTTGCAAAGCAGGTGCATCGTCGCCGGGGCAATCAGCAGGAGGTCGGCCTTCTCGGTGAGCTTGATGTGCTGGGTGTCGGCGGCGTCGACCTGGTTCCAGATGCCGGTGTGGACCGGCCGCTGCGTCAGCGCCTCGAAGGTCAGCGGCGTGACGAACTTCTGGGCGGCGTCGGTCATGGCGACGGTCACGCCGCAGCCGGCCTGGGCGAGCTTGCTGACGACGTCGCAGACCTTGTAGCACGCGATCCCGCCACCGACGCCGACGACGATCTCGCGGCCTTTGAGCGATGAGAGGTCGAGGTCCACGCCCGTACCTTATGGTGCGACGTGCAAGGCGACACCACGATCTGCGCCGTCGCCACGCCGCCGGGCGTAGCGGTGCGGGCCATCGTGCGGACGAGTGGGCCGATGGCCATTGCCGTCGCTGAGGAGGTGGCAGGGCATTCGCTGCGGATTAGATGTGCAACGGCTGTTGCGCTGCCTTTGGCGGGTGCGACCATTTCGGCGGAGGTCTATGTCTTTGCAGCCCCTTCATCCCACACGGCAGAAAATGTTGTCGAGTACCACCTGACCGGCGGCCCGCTCGTGTCGCGGCTGCTCATCGAACGGCTTCACGCGCTCGGCCTGCACGACGCTCAGCCCGGCGAGTTCACCGCCCGCGCGTTCCTCAACGGCAAGATCAGCCTCGACCGGGCCGAGGCGGTGCAGCTTGCCATCGCAGCCGACAACGACGCCGATCTGCAGGCGGCCCATCGACTTCGGCAGGGTGCACTGGCGGACGTGCTGGCGGGACCGACGGGCCAGACGTCGCACCTGCTGGCGATGGCGGAGGCGGCAATTGATTTCGCCAGCGAGCCCGACGTCACGCCACTCCCGCACGAGGTGGCACGGCGTGAGTTGGCGTCGCTCCACGCGTCTTTGCTCGTACTCGTAGCTGATCAGCAGCGGGTGACCGCTGACGCTGTGCCGACCGTCGCTCTCGTCGGCCGCCCGAATGCGGGCAAGAGCACGCTGTTCAACGCGTTGCTGAAGCGGACCCGCACCGTCGCCTCCGAGCAAGCAGGTACCACACGCGACGCCGTCGCCGCTGACGTCACGATCAACGGCATCAAGATGCGTTTACTCGACCTGCCTGGCATCGGAACCTTCTCCAACGCCGTCGATGCCGCGGCCAGCGATCGGGCGGCAACGCTGTCCGAGTCGGCCGACGTGCGCGTTCTTGTCGTTGATCCCGCCGACACAAATCGGCAGGCGGCGGATCTTGTTGTCACGACAAAATCGGACATTACGCAGGCCGGTGAATTTCAGGTGTCTGCCGTCACCGGCGACGGCATGTCAACATTGGAGCAACGCCTGGCAACGCTCGCCGGCCGCACGTCAATCGGCAGCGCACTGCGACTCAACGCACGGCACGCCGGTCTCATCCGTCAGGCAGCAGATCACGTGGCCGACGCCCTTGCAGCGGTCGATGCCGGTGACGAGCTTGTCGCCTTCTCACTGCGCGAAGCGCTCGACGCCCTTGGTGAAGTTGTCGGCGTCGTCACACCCGACGACGTCCTGGGCAAGATCTTCAGCGGCTTTTGCGTCGGGAAGTAAGGAAACAGAGTGTCGTGCAACTCCCAGCCGGGTTGTCGCTGAAGACGAGAAGTCGTTACCCTTTTGCCGGACCACATTATGAAACTTGCCATCAGCCCCATCGCTGTCTGCGTCGCCCTTGCCACTGGCCAGGCTCTCGCCAAGCCTGAATCGCCGCTTGCGGAACGCGTGCCGACGAACGCGCTCCTGTACGTCGGCTGGGCCGGCGCAGAATCGATTGTCGAGCAGTACGAAGGAACGCACACGCAGGCGCTGCTCGAGCAGAGCGAGATGCCAGCCGTGTTCAGCGAGTATGTGCCCGAGCTGCTGGCGGCGCTCGGTCGCGAGGAACGCGACGCGCAGCCCGTCATCGACTTCGTGAACAACGTCGGCCCGATCCTCTGGCAAAAGCCGCACGCGCTGGCGTTCGGTGGGATCGACTGGCAGTCACCGTTGAACGACGGCGACCCGATGCCGCGCATCATGGTCGTCGTCGATGCCGGTGATCAGGCCGCAGAATTGCGGGCCGGCATCACGCAGTCGCTGGCCAGCTGGGAGGCGTTGCAGCTCGTTCCGCTCATCCGTGAGCAGGATGGCTTTGTCTACATGAGTGTCGGTTACGGCGACATGGATCTGGCAGAGCTCGCCGCCGAAGGTGCGGGCGGGATGCCGGACAACGACCGTTTCGACCTGGCGATGAACAATCTGCCGGGCGGCTTCGAGCAGGGCACGCTGCTCAGCGCATACGTCGATGTTCCCGGCATGGCGGCCCTCGTTGTCGAGGCGATCGAGCTCGAGGGCGACGTGGAAGACGCACAGCAGGTTCTGGAGGTGATGGACGTGCTCGGCCTCGACACGGTCGGCGACCTGTCGTACGCGATCGGCTTCGACGGCGACATGTTCGTTGCCAGCGCCTTCTTCGGCCTGCCCGGCGAGCGTGACGGCCTGTTCCGCCTGCTGCCTGCCGTCGGTGACGGGCTCGATAGTGAGACGATCGACCAGATCCCGGCCGACAGCACGATGGTCGCCGCGACCCGCTTCGAGGTCGGTCAGCTCATCCCGGTCATCCGCGACGTCGTCAACCGGCTTTCGCCTGAGAACGCCGAAAACATCGATCAAGGCCTGCAGTTCGCCAACATGTTCGGCGGGGCCGACCTTGAGCAGGACGTGCTCGGCAACGTCGGCCCGACGTGGGGCTTCTTCGTCAGCCCGAGCGTCGGCAATGACCTCATCGGCGGCGTGGTCGTCAACCGTCCGGCCGATGCCGACAAGCTCACCGCCGCACTGCGTGGCCTGTCGCTCAACCTCACGAGCGTCGCCAACGGCCAACTGCGTCAGGAGACCGACGGCATGGTCCGGATTCCGGCCCGCACGGTTGAGCGGGACGGCGAAACGTTCTACCTGCTCAACGCACCGGTGCTCGCGCCGACGTGGAGCATCGCCGACGGCACGCTGACACTCGGCCTGCTGCCGCAAAGTGCTATTGCCGCCCGGCAGGTCAAGGGCGGCTTCACCAGTGGTGACGCGGCGGCCAAGGTGATGGAGCTGACCGACGGCAACGTGCCGATCAGCATGACCTACGCGGCCCTGCCGACGATGGTGCCGGACACGTACCCGGCATTTCTCGCCCTGACGCAGGCGGCCTTCGGTGCCGGTGACCTTCTGGGCGACTTCCTGAGGACGACGCCCCCGACGATGGTCCTGCCGCCGCTTCCGACGGTGATGGAGCACGTGACGCCCAGCATGTCCGCCTCGTGGCAAACCGACGCCGGCATCATGGTCCGCAGCGTCGAGCCGTTCCCGGCCAGTGGCCTGCTCATCGATTCGGGCAACGTCGGCGGATTGCTCAACTCAATTGGTACCGTGGCTCCGCTTCTGAGCGGTAATGGCGTTCATTCCAGGCCGATGGAGTTCGAGGAATTCGAGTTCGAGGACATGCAAGACGCCGAAGACGCCGACGGTGCTCGACTAGAAGTCGGCGAATGAGCAAGCCAGCTGAAACTCTGCTCTTCGGCTCTCACCTGTCGATCGCCGGCGGCTTGTACAAGGCCGTCGATGCGGCGACAGGTTTGGGTATGCGGGCGGTCCAGATCTTCACGAAGAATCAGAAGACCTGGGCCGCTCCGCCGTTGACGACCGCGGCCATCGACGGCTGGCGGACGGCGTGTGACAACGCCGGCTTCACCCAGACCGTCAGCCACGCAAGCTACCTCATCAACCTCGCCTCGCCGGACCCGGCCCAGCGGAAGAAGAGCGTCGACTTGTTCGTCGATGAGATTCGCCGGTGCGATGCGCTCGGCGTGCCGTGGCTGGTCGCCCATCCGGGTGCCCACATGGGTGAGGGCGAGACGGCGGGCATCGAGCGAATCGCCAAAGGGCTTGACACAATCTTCGGCCGCACGAAGAAGAGCCAGACGATCGTCTGCCTAGAGAGCACCGCCGGGCAGGGCAGCAGTGTCGGGCACAAGCTCGAGCATCTGGCCGAGATCATCGCGAGCAGCAAGCATCCGGAGCGGCTGGCGGTGTGCCTCGACACGGCCCATCTGTTTGCCGCCGGCTACGACTTTCGCGGCAGAAAATACGCCGGCTTCGTCAAGGAGCTGGACGCCACCGTTGGTGTCGATCACGTGAAGGTCTGGCACATCAATGACAGCAAGAAAGAGCTCGGCAGCCGCGTCGACCGCCATGAGCACATCGGCCGCGGTACGATCGGCGACGACGGCTTCCGCCCACTCGTCCGCGACAAGCGGTGGAAGAACATCCCGATGATCCTCGAAACGCCCAAGGGCGAGGATGACGAAGGCACCGCCTGGGACGCGATCAACATGCAGCGCCTCCGCGATCTGACAACCGGGCCATCATCTGCGTAACCTGCGGCCGATGCCTGACGAACGACCGCCTGCCGCGCTTGCTCTGGAAGATGGTGCCGTGTTCACCGGCCGTGGCTTCGGGACCCTCGATGCGGCTGACGCCGCGGGCGAGGCCGTGTTCAACACGTCGATGACCGGCTACCAGGAGATCGTCACCGATCCGTCCTACGCCGGGCAGATCGTGACGATGACCTACCCGCTCATCGGCAACTACGGCGTCAACGAGGAGGACGCCGAAAGCCATCGCCCCAGCATTCGCGGCCTCGTCGTCAAGGAGCTGCCGCCCAGGCACAGCAACTGGCGATCGTCGATGTCGCTCAGCGACTACCTCAAGCAGTGGGGCATTCCCGGCCTCGTCGGCATCGACACGCGAGCCCTTGTCCGCCGACTCCGCACCGGCGGGACCAAGCGAGCGGTGCTGGCCGTCGGTGACTTCGACGCAGCCGAACTTGTCGATCGGGCCAAGGCCGCCGCGTCAATGGCAGGCAGCGACTTTGTGACTGAAGTCAAAGCGACGGCGACGAGCGACTGGACGCAATCACGCGGCTCGTGGGCAGACGAATCCCGCGATGCGCAGCGGCCGACGGTGCGGGGCGATGGCTTGCACGTCGTTGCCATCGACTGTGGGGCCAAGCACACCATTTTTCGCCACTTCAGAGACCGCGGCGTGAAGGTGACCGTCGTCCCACCCGATAGCGATCCGCAGATGATTCGCGACCTAAATCCTGACGGGCTGTTCATTTCCAATGGTCCCGGCGACCCGGCGGCGGTGGAGTATGTGACACAGCTCGTCCGCACGCTCATGAACGAAGGGACGCCGACGTTCGGCATCTGCCTCGGTCATCAATTGCTCAGCCGTGCGATCGGAGCGACGACGTTCAAGCTGCCGTTCGGCCACCGCGGTGGGAACCAGCCGGTCAAAGATCTCGCCACCGGTCGCGTCGAGATCACGAGCCAGAATCACGGCTTCAGCGTCGACGAAGCGAGCCTGAAGCAGGCCGGTGGCGAGGTGACGCACGTGAATCTCAACGACGGCACCGTCGAAGGTTTTCGGCTGACGAACCTGCCGGTTTTCAGCGTGCAGTACCACCCCGAGAGTTCACCCGGGCCACACGATTCGGCGTACCTGTTCGATCGGTTCGTCGAGATGATGAAGGCGTAGACGCTCTGTCTTTTGCGGATGCGAAGTCGGAACGTTTGGGCGGGAAGAAGGTCGCGTGTGCCAGGTGGATTGGCAACCCGGCGGCCGACCGCTCGGCGAGCCACGCTCAAAGCTTCGCCAGATCCGCCTCGGCTTTGGCAAGCTGATCCCGCGTCTCTTGCACCAAGTGCGGGGGAGCCCGATCGGTGTACCCCTTGTTGGACAAGCGGCCGGACAAGGCGGCGACCTGCTTCTGAAGCGCCGCCTTCTCCTTGGCGACGCGGTCGGCGTCGGCGGCCTTGTCCACGACGCCGCCGACGCGGATCGTTGTGTCGGCAGCCGTCGTTTCGGCCGCGTCCTCGACCGTCTCCTTCACCTCACAGTTGGCCCAAAGCTCAAGGGTCTGGCGCACATCGTCGGCCACCTCGACCGCGACCGGCACCGTCTGTCGCGGCGGTACCTTGTTCTCCGTTCGCACGCGACGCACCGCCTCGGCGATCTCGCGGACCCGCTCGATCGACGCCTCGGCCGCTTCGTCGGCAAACGTCACCGTCGGCCAGGCGGCGGTAATGCACCGCTCGTTTGCCGGCAAGTCGATGACGCCTTCGATGCCGCGCGTGGGCATGGCTTCGTTCAGTGCCCACCAAAGGCGTTCGCTGACGAACGGCATGATCGGGTGCATCAGTCGAAGCGCGCCGTCCAGGCAGGCCGCCAACGTCGCAGCGGCGGCGGCATCCTGGGCCTTCATCCGCGGCTTCGTCGACTCGACGTACCAGTCGCAGAAGTCCCGCCAGAAGAAGTCGTAGATGGCCGTCGCGTATCGGTCAAAGCGATAGTCGGCCAGGGCCGCGTCGCATTCGCGGACGGCCGCGGCGAGGCGCGACAGGATCCACCGGTCGGCGGTGGTCAGATCAATCTCGCCTGTCACATCGGCGTTGTGCAGGTTCGAGATGACAAACCGCCCGGCGTTCCAGATCTTGTTGGCAAAGTTGCGGCCGTGATCGAACTTGCTGCTCGTTGTGCCGGCCGCGGGTCGGTCGTCGGTCGCCGTCGCTTCACCGCTGGCGATGCCGTATGGGCTGACGCTGTGCTTGCCTTTGTGCTCCTGGATCGGCTTGAAGACGGTGTAGCCGCTGTTGTTGGTGAAGGTTTGGCCCGGGAAGGTCTCGCCGGTGTGCGGGTCGACGAGGTCGACGGGCAGGCGGACGTCCTGCGTGTGGGTCGTCATGCCGCAGAGCGTGAACCGCATGGCGTCGGCGCCGTGGGAGTCGATGACCGCCAGCGGGTCGACGCCGTTGCCGAGCGACTTGCTCATCTTCTGGCCGTGGCCGTCCTGGATCATCGCGTGGATGAAGACGTCTTTGAACGGCAGGTGCGACGCGTCCGCCCCACGCGGGCCCCGACCGTGAGGGAGGGGTTCTGAATGAAGTTCTGAAAGGGTCGCTGGATCGAGTTCTGATGTCTGGCGGTCGTCCAGAACCCCTCCCTGACGGTCGGGGCTCGCGTGAGACTGTTCGACATCTTTTTTCGAGTCGGAGCGCTGCTCGTCGGGGTGGGCGAGGAGGTAGCGGTTGAACATGACCATCCGCGAGACCCACAGCGTGATGATCTCGCGTGCGGTGCACAGGACGCTGGTCGGGTTCCACTGCTCGAGCGCGGGCGTGCGGTCGGGCCAGCCGAGCGTGCTCATCGGCCACAGGGCACTGGAAAACCAGGTGTCGAGGACGTCGGGGTCCTGCTCAAATCCTGCCTTGTCCAGCTCACCAAGGAACTTGTCCGCATTGCTTGGGACGGCGTACTGGTATCCCCACGAGCTGTCCGCTCGGCGATAGGAGTAGTACGGCGCGATGCCGTGCGGATCATCGGGATCGCCGAACGTGAGTTCATTGGGTTCCGTGCTCTCGCCCGGATCGAGGTCGCTCTGGTAAAGCGCCGACTGTGACCCGCTCCACACCGGGATCCGGTGCCCCCACCAAAGTTGGCGGCTGATGCACCAGTCGCGGAGGGCGGCGTTCCACTGCGTGTAGGTCTTGGCGTACCGGTCGGGCACGAACCGCAGCACGTCGTCGCCCAACGCGAACGATCCCTGCGAGCCCCGACCGTCAGGGAGGGGTTCTGATTCTGAGCGAGCCCCCGACACCCCTCCCTCACGGTCGGGGCTCGCATCGCTCTCGACGCTCTCGACGGACGCGGGGTTGAGCGGGCGCCCCTGACGATCGACCGTGTACCGGATCGCCCCCTCAACCGACCCCGACGTTTTGAGATAGCGCGTGCTCCCGTGACGGGTCCAGACCTTGCGCTCCCCGTCGACGAGCGACTCCTCTCGAAGACGACGCGTCGCGTACGCCTTGAAGTCCGTCATGACCTTCTCCGGCGTCGCGTCGGCCGACACGACGGCGTGCAGGTGGTTCGACCGCACGTGCAGCGCGTGAAGCGTCCAGCCGCGGTGTCGGCAGACGTCGACGATCGCGTCTTGCACCGTAATCCGCTGGGCCTCGTCGAGCTCCGTCGGCTCATGCTTGAGGCGGGCGAACTGGCGACGCTCTTCGTCTTCGTCGCCAACGAGGTAGGGCTCGCCCGGGATGTTGTGTCGTTTGGGGTCGGCGCTTCCGAGCTCGCGACCCTGGAGCCAGGTTCCGTAGGTCGTGAACGTGATGAGATACGAGAGGGTCTCCCGCGAGCCCTGAGCGTGAGCGAGGGGTTCTGAGCGAGAAGCGGAATCCCCTCCCTCACGGTCGGGGCTCGCGGGGATTTTCTCGCATCCCGTCAGTGCGGTGAGTGCGAGACCTGCGAGCGAATTCGCCGGGACGTCGGTGCCCTCGACCTTGCCGGTGTCGGGCATCCACGGAATCGGCTTCTGGACCGCGACGTACCACTGGTCACTCAGGTACGGCTCGACCGGCACGTGGCTGCGGTAGCTGTGGCCGACGCTGTGGCGGTACGGGCGGACCTCCTCGAGCAGGTCGTGCTCCTTGAACCACGAGACGATCGCCTCGCGGGCGGCCTCGCGGGAGAGGCCGACGAACTGCCTGGCGGCGTCGGTCTCGGGCGTCCAGCCGTGTGCGTCGGAGATCGACGCGTCGGGGGCCATGATGTTGATGGCCGCAAGGCTGTGCCGCTGGCCGATGTCCCAGTCGTTGGGATCGTGAGCGGGCGTGACCTTCAGGAAGCCGGTGGCAAACTTGGCCTTGGGGTCGCTTTCATCGCTCGGCATGACCACGTAGTCGTCCTCGACGATCGGGATCTCGCGGTCGACGATCGGCAGCAGGACCTTCTTCCCGCGCAACCCCGCCGCCCTCGGGTCGTTCGGGTTGATGGCGACGGCGGTGTCGCCGAGCATCGTCTCGGGACGCGTCGTGGCGACGACGACATACTCGAGTTCTCCGTCGCGAGCCCCGACCGTGAGGGAGGGGTCCGGGTCGCTCGAGGAAGACCCCTCCCTCACGGTCGGGGCTCGCGAGGTGCTCTCGGGTCGGGTCTCGTTCAACGGCGCGAGCGGATAACGCAGGTAGTAGAACTTCCCATCGATCTCCTCGTTCTCAACCTCGTCGTCGGCGAGGGCGGTTTGGGTGACGGGGTCCCAATTGACCAGCCGCTTGCCGCGGTAGATGAGGCCGTCCTTGAAGAGGCGGAAGAAGGCCTCTCTCACGGCCGCGGCTCGTGGGGGGTCCATCGTGAAGGCGGTGCGTTCGAAGTCGCAGCTGCAGCCCATTGCCTTGAGCTGGCCGAGGATGACGGTTTCGTATTCGTCCTTCCACGCCTGGACCTTGCCGATGAACTGCTCGCGTCCCGGCTGGCCGGCCGCTTCGTCGAGCTTGTAGTCCTTCAGCGCCTTCTCACCCGCCGCCTGGAGCCGTTTGTCGACGACCGTTTGCGTCGCAATGCCCGCATGGTCGGTGCCGGGAATCCAGACCGCGTTCAGCCCCCGCATGCGGGCGTGACGCACCAGAATGTCCTGGATCGTGTTGTTCAGCGCGTGCCCGAGGTGCAGCGCAGCGGTCACATTGGGCGGCGGGATGACGACGCTGAACGGCTCCTTGCTTGCGTCGGGCTCGGCGTGGAACAGCCGCTCGTCGTCCCAAACCTTCGCCACCTCGCTCTGCACGGCAGTGGCGTCGTAACGGGGCGGCAGCTCGGTCGTCGGGGTCGTGTCAGACATGAGAACGAACCAGCGTAGAGCGACCGCCAATGCCTCAGCCGATAGGCTGGCGACGTTGGACCCGCTTCACGTCGAGATCGAGAAGGCACCGCTGCTGAGCATCGGCCTGCCGCAGACGCTTCGGGCGATGAAGGCGACGCTGCCGATCAGAGGCAACCTGCCGCCGAACGGGTTGCGGATCGTGCATCTGAGCGATCTGCATCTGCGCAACCACGTCCCGCCAGCGCTGCCTTGGCTTGCGAAGCGACTGGCAGCTGATCCGCCGGACCTGATCCTGATCACCGGTGATTTTGTCGACGACAAGGTAACCTGTGACGCGACGCCGACGCTCGCCAAAGCCGCAAACCTCCTGCGGCCGATGGCAACGCTTGGTCTGTTCGGCTCGATCGGCAACCACGACGGTGACCTCATCGCCGCCCGGCTCGAGGCAGCAGGCATTGTCCCGCTGCACGGCCGACGCGTGCGCGTGGAGAATCGTGGCTTCCCCGTCGAGCTTCTCGGTCTGCCGGGCACCACGCGGTACGAGTGGCCGGGCGTCAGCACGTTGTCGCGAAACCCGGCCGTGCCGCTGATCGTGCTGGGGCATTATCCCGACGAGGTTCGCCGCGTGCTGCCGCTGAGGCCGTCGCTCTACCTCGCCGGTCACACCCACGGCGGCCAGATCGCGATGCCCAAGGTCGGCCCGCTGCTCACCCACGACGGCCTTCCCAAGCATCAAAGCAGCGGCATCCATCGCTTCGACGACACCTGGCTGAGCGTCTCCCGCGGCATCGGGACGACGCGACTGCACGCCCGCTTCCTCTCGCCTGCCGAGTACGGCGACCTCACGCTCGTGGCCGCTGACGAAGCGCAGGCCTGATTGTGGGGCGACAACCTGGCACGTACTGCCTTGACACTTGAACAATCTGGCAACGTCCGCATAATCACGCGGCGGGACCTGCGACAGGAGGTCGCCGCCCATGTCTCGCAAATTTCTTCAGCACCTACTGCACGGAGGCAGACCATGCCCTTAAACACCATTCTCACCCGCGCCGCCTCGATCGGCCTCGCCACCTTGCTCGGCTCTTCTCTCCTCGGTTGCGTCAGCCAGGACGACTACCGCGCGATGAAGCTCCAGCGCGACGACCTCGCCGCCGAACTCGCCGAGACGCAGCGTCAGGCCGAAGCCCAGCGTGCACTTGCCGCCGGTTATCGCGGCCAGATTGACCGCGTCGATAACGCCGTTGCCAACGAAGGCGCGATGCAGGCGAACTACGAGATGCAGATCGCCAGCCTCACCGGCGAGCGGGACGATCTGGCGTCCCGCTACGAAGAGCTTGTCGGCAAAATCGGCACCGGCCCGGCCTTGCCTGCCGCTTTGACGAGCGAGCTGTCGAGCTACGCCGCCGAGAACCCTGACTTGATCGAATTTGATGCCGATCGTGGCATCGTCAAGTTCAAGAGCGACGTGACGTTCAAGAGCGGCGATGCCGAGCTGGTCGCCGACGCTAAGCAGGCGATCGACCGCTTCGCCACCATCCTCAACTCGCCCGTCGCCCGCAGCTACCAGCTTCGCATTGAAGGCCACACCGACAACGTCAAGGGCTTCAGCGCCAACACGATCGCCAAGGGCCACAAGGACAACTGGTATCTTTCGAGCCACCGCGCGATCAGCGTCGCGCAGGGCCTGATGGGCCAAGGCATCGACGCCGGCCGGATCGGCGTCCTCGGCTACGCCGACCAGCAGCCCGCCGCCAGCAACGCCTCCGCCGCCGGCCGCGCCCAGAACCGTCGCGTCGAGGTCCTGATCCTCCCGCAGACCGTCGCCAAGGGTGGCCAGGCTTCACCCGAGCCCGACGCCATGCCCGCCGCTGCTGTCGAGAACGACATGGAGACGGACCGCATGGACGACAGCGACTCGATGAAGTAGCCGCTTCTCATCCAGCAACACAAGAGGCCCGACGGCTGCCGTCGGGCCTCTTGCATGTCCATGAAGTCGCGATCCTCGACAAGCGTTATCATGACGAACAAGCACCCGCACGTTGGTGCGGGTGCTTGTTCGTTGTCGTGTTGGCTGTGGTCGCTACCGCCTGCGACGCAGGAGTAGGCCGCCGAACGCGAGGGCCGCTGCGGAGGTGGGTTCGGGTACGACGCTGAAGTCGTAGGTGACGGTGATGTCACCCTGGTGACGCAGGTTGTTGTACTCGAGGAAGACGCCATAGTACGGGTCTTCGAAGAAACCGAAGTTGCCGGGTGGCGGGTTGTTGGGGTCGACGTCGGGGAAGTCGGGCTGCGTGTTGTAACCGCCGAACAGCTCGACGAGGCCGCCGAACACGGTGGTCAACGAGCCTTCGCCGGTGAGCGTTTCGATGAAGCTCAGCTCGATCGGCTCGCCATCGGAGGCGTAGGACGATGAGAAGGTGAAGAGACCTGAGTCAAAGCTTGTGGAAAAGCTGTCGGGGCCGGTGCCGTTGAAGCCGTCGCTGGGGGCAAAGCCGGGGCTGTAGACATCGCCGGCGGCGCCTGGCCCGAGGAAGGGCGGGCCGCTACCACCGTCATCGTCATCATCGTCGTCCCCGCCGCCGTCATCGACGGTGCCGAGCTGGTGAATCGAGCGATAGAGGATGTCGATGAAGAAATCACCCTCGGGAATGGCCACAGGTGAGTTCTGCTCGAGCAGGACGTCGAAGGTGACCCGCTGGTCGTAGGTGAGCGTCACGCCGTCAAGCGTGCGGGTGCCGTTCATCGTGTCGAACAGCTCGATCTCCGGAAATATCGGAGCTTGATTGATGAAGAAGTCGAAGGGAATGACCTGCGACTCAGAGTCGGCGGCGGCGGGCGCGACACAGGCGACGGCGGCGAGCAGAGCCGCGGCCGACGGTGCGACGCGGCGGAGCGAGACGGACGAATAAAGCGGCATGTTGATTCTCCTGATGTTGCGTGTGGATCGGCCGAGTCGGCGGCCTTGGCGGGGTCGGTGTCGCAGCAACCTAGCAGGTCGGGCGACGACTGAAAGCGGATTCTGGAAAATCTCCAAAGATTTTCTGCACGGGTTGCGACTCAATGGCCTGCCGGTAGGATGAGGCCATGTCCGTACGGGCCGAGACTTCGACCGCCGACTTCGTTCCCGCCGCCGAGCGGGCGATCAGGCGGTCGCAACGGGCGCTTCGCGCCGTAATGGACGACGCCGGCCTGGAAGACGCGCGGGCGGTCGACTTGGCCCGCACGCTCAAGCTGGACAAGACGCTGGCGTGGAAGGTGGCACGCTTCACCATCGATGCCGACCCGCAGGAGGCGTTTCGACATTTACCCGGTCGCGGCGGCATGGAGCTGGTCGTCACCGCCGCCAAAAAGCTCGGCATTGCGTCGGGTCGACTCGAAGAAGCCCGCAAAGCAGACCGTGACCTACGCGGCCTCGTTCGCCTGCACGCGGGTGATCGGCGGACATTCGAAGCCATGCTTGCCGGCGTCCGACCCGACGCGGCGGCGGAGCTCGAGGAGCGAAAGGCCTATTTCAAGTCGGGCTCAGCCATCTGGGGCGTACGGGCCCACGCCCAGGTGCTGACGCTTGCCCTCAAGCCGGCCGACGACGCGCCCGACAAGCTTGACTGCATTTCGCTGTCCGGTTTCGTGCGTCTGGAACGACTGCGGTCGGACGTGCCCTGGGTGGTGCGGCGGCTTCGGACGCACGCCGATGACGGGACGGCGTACGAGCCCTTTGAACGGGTGCCGCTCGATGCGGCAGGGGCTGCGTCTGCGGGTTCGGGCGAGCGGCCGCTGGCACTGATGGCCGACTATTGCTCGCAGCCGCTTCCGACGATTCGCCAGCGCATGGCCGACAACGGCTGGCTGTACGACGAGATCGCGCCCGGCGACGTCGGTCGGCCCGGCGCGGTGACAGTGGTGTCCGGTGAGCGGTATCGGCACGCGCTGCCACGGCATCGTTCGGCAGACAACACTGAAGGGCGGTACGTGCTGACGGTGCGGACGCCTCTGGAGCGGGTGCAGCTTGATCTGCTGTTGCACCCGAGCCTGACGAACTTTCGCTGGCCCAGCGTGACGGTGACGGGGAACCTGGAGGAACGGGCCAGCAGCGAGCGGGCACCCGGGCGTGAGTTGTTCCCGGTGCGACCGGCCGAGGCGGTGACGCCGGGGTCGGCGTCGTTCGATGCAAACCTGCTGGACTTGCGGCAATTGCTGCCCGACGCTTTCGAACGCGGCGGGTTCGGCGACGTGTCGAGCTATCGGGGCTTTCGGGCGACGGTCGAGTATCCGCCTTCGCCTTGCGAGGTGATGGTGACGTCGGAGCTTGCGTAATGGCGGCCGCGGCGGCGCACCAGGATTTGGTGCGCACATTGACGTCGTGCGGACGACACAGTGTTGCCGTTTGTGGCACAGGGCATGTCTCGTGCTGTAGAAAATCCCGCTTGGCAGACGGACCGCCGACGCACAAGTGAGGGCAGAATGTTCCACGTGGAACAATCGCCGGCGGTGGAATGGTGGCTGAGAGCGTGTGGCGAGGGTCGGCCGATGTTCCACGTGGAACATTGGCCCCGCCACCGACGCCCAAACCCAAGGCGGCCGCCGCGGCGCATCATTTTGGAGGCGTTTTGCCGTTCTTGATCGGGTCGGCGATTGTCGGCTCTGGCTCGGCGTCGAGCACGTCGGCCAGCTTGCCTTGGATGCGGTCGACGAGCTGTTTGGCCTCGGGTGGCAGGCTCTTCAGGAAGCCGTCGGCCGCGTTGCCCATTGTGGCGGCGGTCATGAAGCGGCTCGACATTTTGGCCATCGTCTCCGGGTCGCCGAAGATCTGCATGTTCGCCTTCGACAGCATTTGCCCCAGCGACGCTGCGGCGGCGATACGCACGTCCTTGTCCGCGGCGATCCGCAGCTTGTCGATCTCAAAGTTGAGGGCCGCTTCCTCAAATTCGCTCTTGTTGGCCAGCTCCTGACGCTCGACCTCGACGCGATCCCGCTCGACGTCGACACGCTCCCGCTCGATCTGCACGTCGACACTCTTGCGGGCACGATCACCCTCGGCCCGCTTCATCTCCGCGCTTGCATCGGCCTCTGCCAGACGCAGCTTGGCCGCCGCCTGCGCTTCGGCAGACTGCTTCTCGGCATCCGCCTTCTTGATCACCCGGAATGCGTCGACCTCGGCCTCGGTCTGCTCACGGATGCGGCTCTCATCGATAATCTGCTGGGCGGCGATGAGCTTCTGGGCGGCTTCGCGGTCGGCCTGGCTCTTGACCTCCACGGTCAGCACGTCCTGCCGGGCCTGTTCCTTCTCGGCCTCGGCTTCGAGTGCACGCGCCTGCGCGGTGGCCCGTTCCTGCTCCTGCTCGGCAATGGCAGCTTCACGACGCCGCTGGGCGACCTCAATCGCCTGCTGCTTGGCCACCTCTGCCGTTTCCTGCTCCTGGAGCTTCTCGATGAGGGCAACCCGCTTGGCAACCTCCGCCTGCTCGACGGCGAGCGTGCGACGCACCTCCGCTTCCTCGATCTCCTGCTGACGCTCGATGTCGCGACGGTTGACGGCCTCTTCCTGGGCGATGCGGAACTCTTCCTGCTCACGCTTGCGACCCGCCTGCACGTTGGCGACCTTCGTCCGCTGGTCAGCCTCGAACTCTGCCTGATCCCGCTGCAGTTCGAGCACCTGCTTACGGGTGGCCACGTCCTTCATCGTGATCTCCTGCTCGCTCTGACGCTCGATCTCGTTCCGCTGGACCTTGGCCCGTTGGGTGATCTCTGCGATCTTGCGGAGGCCCTGGGCGTCGAAGACGTTGCGCTCCTGGAGCTGCGACGGGTCGGTCTGGTCGAGCGCACTAATTGTCACAGACTCGAGCGTCAGGCCGTTGCTGGCGAGGTCGTGCGTGACGATCGCCTGCACCTTGCCGGCGAATTCGTCGCGCTTGCTGTGCAATTCGACCAGTTCCTGCGTGGCTGCGACGGTGCGAAGGGCACTGACGAGCTTTTCCTGAACAAGCTCGCTGACGCTGCCGGGCGTGATTGAACGTTCGCCGAGCGAGCGTGAAGCGTTGAGGATGTCGTCGCTGTTGGCCTGGACCTTGATGTAGAACTCTGCCGACAGGTCGACGCGCAGGTTGTCCTTTGTGATGAGCGCGTGCGTGCCGCGCCGCTCGACGTTGAGGCGCATCGTCTCGAGGGAGACAGGGATGACCTGGTGGACGACGGGCAGGACGATGGTGCCGCCGTCCTTGACGACGCGAGCACCACCCATACCGGTGCGGACGAAGGCCATGTTGGCCGACGCTTTGTGGTAGAGCTTCGTGATGACGGCTGCGACGGCTGCGGCGATGAGCAGCAGCAGGCCCAGGCCGCTGAGGCCGATCTGCACCGTCGAGGCCATCTCAGGCAGGAACCACGGGCCGACCGCCAGGACGGCACCGACGATGAGCATTACAAAGAGAACCATATTGAGCTAGTAACAGGAGATGAGAAAAAAGAGGTTAGAAGTCGAGCTGTTTGACCAGGAATGAGCCGTCGCGGTAGTCGACGAGCACGACCTCGCTGCCGGCGGCGATGGGTTTGAGCGAGCGGGCGGCAACCTGATACCGGTCGCCACCGGCGTCGCTCACCGTTACCGTGCCGCTGTCGGCAGAGACGGCGAACACGACCGTCGCCCGACTACCGACGAGGGCGGCAACCGGGCGGGCGCTCGACTCGTTGAGCGGCATATACCGGGCGATGAGCTGGCTGACGCCGCTCGTAATGGCAAAGGCGAGCACGAATGCAATTGGCAGGGCGACGAAGAAGCCGTTGACGCCCAGTGAATCTCGCAGAAGCTGGTTCGTCGCAAAGCCGACGAGGCCAAACGTCAGGCAAAGGACCATCAGCACGATCGACAACGGCACGCGGCCGACACCAAGCCACGTCAGCGACGCGAGCAGGCCGTGGGCCTGGCCGACGTCGCTGTCGGCACCAATGTCAGGCCGGGCGACGGCGTGATCGGCGTCTGCATCAGCGTTCAGATCCCAATCTGCGTCGACATCAACGTCTACCTCGACGTCTGCATCGGCACCGACGTCGACATCAGCGTCGCCAAAGGTCCACCCGCTCAGGGCGTAGGCGAACAGGTACGCCAGCGCCAACCCGAGCGGCACGAGGAAGACGAGATTGTTCCACCCCAGCAGCCACGCGACGCTCATGTCAGGGTCCCCAGGGCGATCATGGACTGCAGGCTAACAGAGATGTCAGCTCGACGACAACAAGACCGCCGCACGATAAAGCTCGTGCGGCGGCGTTCTCCCTTCCGGAATCGACGCCGGCTTACCGCCTGAAGCGTCGCATCAGCATCGGCAGCGCGAGCAGGAACGCTGTCGACGCTATAGCCGGCTCTGGCACGAGTACGACGATGCTGCCGCTGCTCATGTCCGGGGCCGTCCCGCCACTGAGACTGGCAAATCCCGGCGAGCCCATGGCCTCCGGTGGCAGGCCGAGAACGTTGCTGTAGTCATCGATGATGAACTCCCACGTCTCACCGGGGCTGAAGACATGGTCGCTCAGCACGCTCTCCGACAGGAGCGGCCGGTTGAGACCGACGTTGTCGATCTTGAAGGCGAGTCCCGCAGCACCGCCGCCGGCACCACCTGTTAAGTCCACAGCACCGCCGTCGTCATTCGACAAGAACGTCTGCGGCCCGGCGCCTGGGTCAGATGTCGAGTCGCCGACGTAGAACAGGTCGGTGAAGGCCCGGTCGGTCAAATTGGTCATCCGCACGATAACATTGGGCACCTGTGGGTTGTCAGAGCCGGGACAGGCCGCCTGATCGGTCACGGTCGAGCCTGCGAAGATGAGCTCATCCGGGTAGAGGGTTTCAAAAATCGAGCCGGTGCCGAGCTCGTCGACGATGCCTTGCTGGCCGTGGTTGTCACAGTCGGGGCCGTCGACGTAGAAGCCTTCGCGGGGCAGGGCGAAGGCACATTGAGCGAACGTCAACCCGGCAGTGCCGGCGATGACAAAGTACATGTGACGGAGCATGATGATTCTCTCTCGCCCGCATCGGAAGGACGATGGAGCGACAAAACGCAGTGACCTGTGCCCGCATCACCGAGTGACGTGCGAGCGGGAAGATCCGACGCCGACGGCCACACGGCCAAGGGCGCTACAGCGGGAACGACACAGCGGTACGTCGACAGCAACAACAGCCTGTCACGTTGCAAATTACCATCATTCGACAACGCGTCAATCCTATTGCGCCGTGTTGTTGTCTCCACCCGTGAGCAGGTCTGCCCATGCCCGCATCAGGCTCTCCGTGATCGTGCCGGGCGTCCCGTCGGCAATTTGTTCTTGCTCCAACTTTGTTACCGGCAGCACGCCCATCGCACTGTTCGTGACAAAGACCTCGTCGGCGGCGAGCAGCCGCTTGACGTTGATCGGCAGCCGCTGCACCTTTCGCTCACGCAGCACCCAACCCCTGACCGTGCCCGGCAGCACGCACGACCGCGGGTAAGGCGTCGACCGCTTCACCGCCTCATCCCTTAAGTCATCATTTGTCGGCGGCGTCACGATCATCCCAGCCTCGACGATGTAGACATTGCACACGCTGCCGCACTGCAGGAAGTTGTGGACGTCGAACCAGAGCGATTCGCCCGCACCACGCCTGGCCGCCTCGCGAAGGGCGGCGAATCGGCTGAAGTAGTCGAGCGTCTTGTGCCCTGACTGGATGTCGTACGGGTTGAGCTTGTGCTCGCTGTTGAGCACGGCTGTCATGCCCTTCTCCTGATACTCGGGCGGATAGATCGTCATGTCGCCCGCCGTCAGGAGCATTGTCGGGCGGTGAATCTCGCCGTGGAGCGGGTCTCGTTCGGTTCTGCCGCGGGTGACGGTGAGACGCATGCGGGCGTTGTGTAAGCCGTTGCGGGCGAGCAGGCCGCCACAGGCGATTGCAAGGTCTTTGTCGCTGACGGTGAGCGGCACGTGCAACGCCCCGCAAGAGTTGCGCAGCCGGGCCAGGTGGTCGTCGAGCATTAACACGCGTCCGCCGACGGCTCGCATGGTGGTAAAGACGCCCGCCCCGTGCAGGAAACCGCCGTCGCGAGGGTCGATGCGGGCTTCGTCTTCGGAAACGAAGGTGCCATTGAGCCAGACGTCTGCCATGCCGCACCGTACGGGGACCGCAGGTAAAGGCAGATCGCGTGGCAGCGACAACTCCACGTCGTTGCGGCATCCTGCCGCACTGCCTGGGGCGCAGGACTGGAAGTCTCCGCGGCAAAATGCACTGACCCGCCCGAGCCGATACGGGGAATCGAACGGGGAACATCTTCACATGCCGGATCGCCGCGTGCTTCGCTCCTACCCTCGGCCGCACATGTCTGAAGCTCCACGCCGCGACGATCTTCGCAACGTCGCCATCATCGCCCACGTCGATCACGGCAAAACCACGCTTGTCGATGCTCTGCTGCGTCAAAGCGGCAACTTTCGCGACACGCAGTTGTCCGACGATCTTATCATGGACAGCAACCCGCTCGAAAGGGAACGGGGCATCACCATCCTGAGCAAAAACGTTGCGATTACCTACCGCGGCCAGGACGGTAAGGAGACGAAGATCAACCTCATCGACACGCCTGGCCACGCCGACTTCGGTGGTGAGGTCGAACGCGTCCTGAGCATGGCCGACGGCTGCTTCCTGCTCGTCGACGCTGCCGAAGGTCCGATGCCGCAGACACGTTTCGTGCTCGGAAAGGCGCTGGGCCTAGGGCTCAAGCCGATCGTCGTCATCAACAAAATTGACCGTCCGGACCGTCGGCCCGACGAGGTACTCAACGAGATCTTCGACCTCTTTGTCGAGCTCGACGCCGCCGATGATCAGCTCGACTTCCCGGTGCTCTACGCCTCAGGCCGAGACGGCTGGGCGAGTGACGCCGTGGACAAGAAGGGCGAAGACATCCGTCCCATCTTCGAGGCCATTTTGGACCAGGTGCCCGGCCCTGAGGCTGATCGGGACGGCCCGCTCCGGTTGCGGATTCAGACGCTGGCCTACAGCGAATACGTCGGCCGCATTGCCGTCGGGCGCGTCTGGGGCGGCAAGGTCAAGACGAACATGCCGATTAAAACGGTCGGCCGCGAAGGGGAGAAGGCCGGTCGGATTCAGCAGGTTCAGGTGTTTGAAGGCTTCGGCCGCAAAGATGTTGACGGTGCAGAAGCCGGTGACATCGTTGCGCTTGTCGGCCTGCCGGACGTCGAGATCGGCAACAGCGTTGTTGATCCACAGAACCCGTCTCCAATGCCGCCGCTCGAAATCGAGCCGCCGACGCTGACGATGACGTTCCGCGTCAACGACAGCCCCTTCGTCGGTAAGGATGGTGATCACGTCACCAGCCGCAAGATTCGCGATCGACTCCACAAGGAGCTCGAGAGCAACGTTGCCCTTCAGGTTGAAGACACGGCCGACAATGACGCCATGCGGGTCAGCGGACGCGGCCTGATGCACCTGGGCATCCTCATCGAAACGATGCGGCGTGAGGGCTACGAGTTGTCCGTCGGCAAGCCTGAGGTTGTCCTCAAGCGTGGCGAAGACGGCGTGTTGATGGAGCCTGTCGAGCACCTCGTCGTCGACGTGCCGGAGGCCAACATGGGACCGGTCATGGAGATGGTCGGCCTGCGTCGTGGCACGCTCGAGAAGATGGACCAGCGCAGCGGCATCACGCACCTGGAGTTCTCGATTCCCGCTCGCGGGCTCATCGGCTTGCGGACACGTTTGCTCACCGCCACCCAGGGCGAGGCGATCGTCCACCACAACTTCAGCGGCTACCAACCGGCGGCGAAGAACGATCCCGGCGGCCGAAGTGCGGGTGTGATGATCTCCAACATGGCTGGTAAAGCGACCGCGTACAAGATCAACGAGTTGCAGCAACGCGGCGTCTTGTTCGTCGCGCCGACTGACGAGGTCTACGAGGGCATGGTCGTCGGTGAGCACGCTCGTGAGAATGACATTGTCGTCAACATCACCGAAGCCAAGCAGCTGACGAACTTTCGCACCACCAGCAAGGATAACGCCGAGTATCTCAAGCCGGCTTGGAAGCCGACGGTGGAGCAGGCGCTGGAATACGTAGGCGAAGATGAGTACGTCGAGGTGACGCCTACCGGTGTCCGCCTTCGTAAGCAGATGCTCAAGGAGGCCGAGCGCAAGCGGCACGATCGTGGTAAGGCCAAGCGTGAAAAGGAAGCCGCCATGGCAATCGTCTAGGCGGTCAGCCGCCGGGGGAGCCGACGATGTACACAGTCTTCATTGATGTTCCCTTCGCCCGTCGGGGCGACAGGAAGGCGTGCGTCACCGGCGAGTGGGCAATTGCTTTGAAGCTGCTTCGTGACAGCTTTGGCGGCCGCTTCGGCCCGCTGCGGGTTGCCTCACCAGAGGTGCTGACTGATGACCCGTCCGCTTTTGATCAGGCACCGGCCGACCTCGACGAGAGGGAGGACGACATCCACTTCTTCTCGCTCGGGGCCAAATTCACGCGGGCCGTCGACTATTGGCGGCATCGAACTGACATAGAAGCTCGATGTGCAGCTGCCGTCGCTGAGGCGACGGTCGTGCATGCCGGCATCAACGACGCCTTTCGACCATGGGCGCCGACAGGTGCACGCTTGGCCTTCAAAGCGGGCAAGCCCAGCGTCTTTGTCATCGACACCGACATCGTTCGGCAGAATCGCCAATTGTCCCGGGACAAGCCGCTGCCCGTGCGTCTCAAGCAAATGATCTATCGCCGGGTCCACCACCGCCAGGCCCAGCGCGGCGTCCGCGAAGCGACGATCGCGCTGCTGAAGGGGCAGGCGCTGATGGACGTTTACGCAGGCGGCATCGACCACGCTCGCAGCTTCTACAACACGTCTTACAGCGCGGCGGACGTCGTGCAGCAGGGTGAACTCGATCGCAGGCTGAGCCTGCGTCGTTTGGGTGCCTCGACGTCACCACTGAGGGTCGTCTCCTTGGGTCGCCTTACCGCGCGGAAGGGCGTGGATCATTCGATTCGTGCAGTTCACGCAGCCGTCGAAGGAGGTGCGTCAGTAACGCTCGACATCATCGGCGACGGCGATGAGCGGGCGAACCTGGAGGCGCTTGTCGCAATGCTCGGGGCTGGCGATCATGTTCATTTTCTAGGGGCTCAGCCATACGGACCGAAGCTGCTGCAGTCGCTTCAGGCTTACGACGCGTTCATTTATACACCGCTCGGCGAGGACACGGCTCGTGCGTATTTCGACGCATTATGTGCCGGCTTGGCCACCGTCTGCTACGACATCTCATACACGCGAGACTTGGCAAGCGAGGCCAGGCAGCCCCGCACGGTGCCGCTGGGTGACGAAGCGGCGATGACGCGTTTGCTCAATGCGTTGGTGAATGATCCTGATCGTCTTGAAGCACACCGGCGTGCCGCCGCGGCGGCGGCGCTGCTCAACACGCACGAGCAGTGGTACGCCCGACGTGCCGTCTGGACAATCGAGGCCCACGACCGCCACGTAGCCGCACGTAGATGTTGAAGCGTCAGGCAAGCGGCCGCATCAGGACGCTGCCGTACCGCTTGAGCCACCGCTCGTGGAGCTTGAACGCTGAACACGCAGCGGCGACGCGCCGCCAGTACTCAGGCGAGTGATTCGGCACGTCAAGGTGGATCAACTCGTGAATCGCGAGATACTCCAGCACGGGCGGTGGGGCCATGATCAGCCGAAAGTTGAAGGACAACGTCCCGCGGGACGAGCAACTGCCCCAAAGCGTTCGCTGGTCTCGGATCGTCAGCCGAGTCGGCTGGTTCGTGACGAACTTGCGATTGCGTTCGACGGCAGCCGCAAGGTCGACCCTCGCCTCGCTGCGTAGCCACGGCTCGAGCGGGTCGGGCACGTCCTCCCGTCGCACAGCCTTGCCCCTCAGCAGGATCATGCCGTCCTGGAGTTCCAGCTCGTCAGCTGTTGCCCGCCGCTCATCCGCCGTTTGGTCTAGTCGCTTCAGCAGCCAAGCCGCATGCGCTTGCACCAGTCGTTGCACGTCTTGCTGCGTCGCTCGTCTGGGCGCAGTGACGCGTACGCCCGCTGGCGTGACCCGCAGGATAAGCCGCCTCGCCGACGGATGCCGATGCACGCGGTAGGTGATCGAGCGACCCCGAATCGTGATCTGGTGCGGCCGGTCGAGCACTACGTAAACCTTATACTTTCCGAAATTGCTGACGCCGCATCGCGCCGGCTGTACGCTCGCGGCGAATGAACCCCGCTTTCGTCGAACAGCTTTTCGTCTATGGCCTTCTGAGGCCGGACGATGCGCCGGTGGCGATTCGACCCGCGATTGAAGACGCCGAAGATCTCGGCGAGGCCAGCATTCGTGGCAAGCTGTTCAACGTGCACAACAAATTTCCCGCCGCGGTCGAGGGTGACGGCGTCATCCATGGCCACCTCCTCCGTTGGACGAGCGTAGTTGATTGGCAGACGCTGGATCACTGGGAGGGCTGTGACCGTAATCCGCCGCTGTACTACCGAACGGTCACACGTGTGACGCTGGCCCCTGGCCACCTGCTCGATGCCTGGGTTTACTGGTGGCAGGGATCGTCGGAGGGCCTGAAGCATCTGCCGACCGGCTACTGGAGTCAGACACCGTGAGGCGGCCGATCATCGGCATCACCCTTGACCACGAGCGGTCACGCGAGCGTTACGAGCTGAGTTACGCCGTTGTCGACAGTGTCGTGCTCGCCGGTGGCGATCCAGTGTTGTTGCCATTCCACGACGAGGCGACGCTGCCGACCTTCATCGACGGGTTGCTACTTTCAGGGGGAAATGATCCCGATCCGGCGGCCTGGGGCGAGCCGTGGCACCCGGCCTGCAATCCGGTCGATCCTCATCGAGAGCAACACGAACGACGGCTTGCCCTGGAGGCTCGACGGCGGGGTGTGCCGACGCTCGGCATCTGCTTCGGCATGCAGGTCATGAACCTGATCGCAGGCGGAACGCTCGCCCAGCACCTGCCCGATGTCACAGGACGCAACGACCACGCCCGCGGCGACCTCGGCTGGAGACGGCGGCACGACGTGGCGATTCGCCCAAACTCCGTGCTCGCCCGGGCGTGCGGTGTCGTCGGTCTGAGCGTCAACACGAGCCACCATCAGGCGGTCGCTCGCGTGGGGCCTGGACTCGACGCGTCTGCGATTGCCGGTGACGGCGTGGTGGAAGCGATCGAGGATCGGCGGCGACAATTCTGGCTCGGCGTGCAATGGCACCCTGAACGGCTAGCCGCCGAGGAGACGCGACACCTACGCATCTTCGAAGCGCTCGTGCGGGCGAGCGCTTAGGTCACGCCACCCGCATCGGGAGATCGTGCGGGCGGACCAGGTCGCACAGCGAGTCGGACCAGTCGACGCCCGCATCGCAGCCGACGATAAAGCGATCGTCCTGCGCCCGGTGCCAGCGGACGGTGCAAAGCAGCTCGATTGACCGCCTGCCAGTTGGCGGGTGAATGACGACGTGAACCTGCTCGCCAGCTTGAAGTCGTTCTGGCAACTCGAACGACAAGCCGTCAGCCGAGACGTCGCGAACGCGTGCATTGAGAGCTAGCCCGAGCCGGCCAGCACCAATGACGCGAACATCAGCCTCGATGCCGCCGATGCATTGACGACGCCGGTCGCGACGATCGATCGCGAGGGGGTCCGGTGTAGCGGCGGCGACAATCTGCTGCGGCGTGACCTCAAGCCAAGCTTGCAAGTCGCGGACTTGACGCGGCTTGAGGCGAAGCGCCGGCTCGTGCCGGCGTCGTGTCAGGCCGTGAAAATCGGGAAGTAGTCGCACCGCGTGAGCCTCACGCCGTGCATCGACTGTCTGGGATCAACATCTACGCGGGCAGTGTGTTGTCGGACCCGGCAACTATTCCTTGCCCATGAGCGGCTCGCCGAGGTTCATCAGCGGCAGCGGCATCGGGCTGTCGCTGTTCATGAAGTACAATTTGGCGGCGACGTCCTTGCTCATGGCTTGAAGTGCCTTGAGTGCCTCGAGCTGGATGTACGCCGGATTTTGTGCGATGGCCTCGTTGATCGCGTTGATCTCGTACGCCTGGGCGTCTGCAAGGATCTTCTTCATCTCGGCCGTCTGCTCGGCCGCCTCACGTTCGGCCTTGGCAATCTCTACGCCACGCTGTGCCTCTACCTTGGCCTGCTCGAGCTCTGCCTTAGTCTGCTCAATCTTTTGCTCCGCCTGCTTCTTCTTCTCGACGTTCTCCAGAATACTCGGCGGTAGGGTGAAATCTCGCAGAAGGACGGCGTTGACGATGACGCCCTTTGGCTCCATGTACTCATTGAGCTTCGCGTAGAGCTCGTCCTGCAAACGAGCCTGCGTCGTCTCGTTGAAGAAGTCCTCGGCATTGACGACGCTTTTGCCCTGCTCCCGCATGAGACTGCGGAGCTTCGGGACGAGCAGCACTTCTTCGACCTTGTCGAACTCGCCGGTCTCGCTGAGAATCCGTGATGCCTCGCTGCCGTCGATCCGCCACTGCACGCTGACGTCGATGCGTGTCGTGAGCTGGTCCTGGCTCGGCACGCCGACCTTTTCCTCGTAGTGCGTCTGTTCGCGGGTGTCGTACTCGGTCCACCTGTAGAGCGGATTGACCGGGAATTGCAGGCCGGGCGAGTATTCGACCGACTGCGGCTTGCCGAAGAGCGTTGCGACGCCGACGTAGCCGGCGGGAATGCTCTTGAAGAAGAAACTCACAGCGACTAGAAGGCCGATCAGCAGTACGACCACTGCGACGGCTGCCTTGCCCTTGCCGGTGAGTTGACCGCTGTTCGAGATGAAGCCGCCGTTGCCGTAGTTGGTTTGGGTCACAACCCATCGTACGCGCGAGCCGCCCGGTTGTTGCCGCTACTGGTTCGTATCCAGACGCCCAAGCAGGTCATCGACCGCCGCCTGCAGCTGCTCGTCCTCACCGGCGGCCTCGGCCTCGGGGGTCTGCGGCACGAGCAAGTCCGGGATCGCACCGTTGTTCTCCATGTCCGTGCCGTCGGGCAGGAACCACCCGCGGAAGGGCAGGCGGACGCGGGTGCCGTCGACCAGCGTGAATGAGCCGGTGCTGATGACACCGCCGGCCGTCTGTTCACCGACGAGCGTGCCACGACCGAGCGTCTTGAAGGCGTGGCTGACGATCTCGGCGTTGCTGAAGCTCTTTTCGTTGCAGAGCATGTTGGTCGGCAGGTCGTACCGCTGGATGAACAGCCGGTCCTGCGGATAGCCGCCACGGATCGGGCCATCGCGGTCGGCCTCGGTCGAATCTTTCAGACCACGCGGAATGGTGTAGGCATGCTTGGGGTACATCAGGCTGGCGAGCAGGCGGTCTGTGGTCCAGCCACCGCCGTTGTTGCGAACGTCAACGATGAGCCCGTCTTTGCCCTCAGCGGCGGCGTAGAGGTCGCGCTCGAAGACGTCGAGGCTCTCCTGATTCATCCCACGGATGTGGATGTAGCCGAGGCGTCCGTTCGAAAGCTCTTCGACCTTGGCAGCGTTGCCGAGCCGCCAGGCGTCGTACGTTTGGGCGGTGATGGCTCCGAAATCGACGGGCGTGATGAGCAGGTCGACGTTGCCACCGTTGCGGGTGACGGTGATGATCGTCTCTCTGCCAATGCGGTCACTGAGCTGTGCCTCCATCGGCTGATCGAGCTTCACCGGCTGCAGGTCGATCGCGGTGATGACATCGCCCACTTCGAGCGCCATTGGACCGACACCGGCCGGGCCAGTTTGCAGGACGTCGACGACTTCGAAGCCGTCGCCGTCAACTTCGGTGCGTACGCCGAGCCTGCCGAAACGGCGCTGTATCGGATTGCTGACCGCTGGCGTGGAGACGACCAAGGTGAGAGGCGTTGAGTTCACCGAGCAGCTTGCCCCCGACGTGCTCAAACTCGTCACCCGTGCGGGCCAAGCGTGCGAGCTGCGCGTAGTCATCGACCAGCGTTGGCCAGTCGAGACCTTTCATGGTCGGGTGATAGAACATCGCGCCGAGCGTCGTGGCGAGCTCGCGGAACTTCTGTTCCTGCTCGTCGGCGACGTCGATGCGAAGGGTGTCGCTCGCCGGCCAGGTTTCACGCCCACCCCCGGCGGCGGTCATCGTGGCCGCCCGGCCGTCGGTGAGCATGGCGACGGTTGAGCCGCCCGTGGTCGTATTGAGCAAGCGACCGGCTGCACCGATTTCGCTGGCCGAGCCGTCCCACGGCTTCCGCATGAGGTTGCTGCCACTCTGGTAAAGAACCGCCGACGCGTCGGGAAGCATGAGCAAATTCGTCTCGCTACCCGGCTCGCGACTCAGGCGACGAAGACGCAGATAGGCCGTGTCCAAAGCAAGCTCGTCGAGCGACGTCATCGCCGCCCGGTCGCTGAGTTCCTGCCAAGCAGCCATGGCCGCCTCGCGAACTTCTGCCAAGCCTTCTTGAAGTGCTTCGGAATCGAACTTCTCGGCCGGCTCTGCGACTTCGTCGTCCACCAGCGGCGAGACCGTGCCTCGACGCGTCGCAAAACCGGGCACCGCGATCGGCTTCATTGCCTTTGTCGCGTCGGCCAGTTCCTTGTAGTACGCGGCCATCTCGGCCGGTGGCAGCGCCTCAGTCTCCTCGTCGAGGTACACCTGCCAGACGTCGTACTCCTCGTCGACCCGCTCACTTGTGAACGTCAGCACGCGGCCGTCGCTGGAAAGGCTCGGGTTGTAGTCGTTGTCAGGGTGTCGCGTGAGGTTGATCGCCTCTCCCGTTCCGTCCGCCGCCTTGATCCACAGGTCTGCGTTGAAGTCAGCGTCCTCGACGTTGAACAACAGGTGCCGCCCGTCCGGCGACCACAAGTACGACAAGCCGCTGTCCCAGCCGTTGAAGACGATCGTCTCGTCGCCTGTGACAAGGTCAAGCACGACAAGGTCGCCCACGTTCTTGTGCAGCGCCAGCCGCCGACCCTCGGGCGAAGGGACCGGGTCGCTGTAGCTGTCGACGCCTTGCGTCACTGCCTCAACGTGGAACGCCAGCGCGTCGGCCCACTTGTCGGGAGCGGGTGCGTAACGCTCCTGCATCGCCGGCCGCGTCGTCGCATCCTTCACGCTCTTCTGAACGTCGCTTCGCGAAAGCGCGACCGTCGCCGCGTGCACCTGTGACCGACCCGATTCTTCGCCAACAAAGTAGAGCGTCCCGCCGTCCGGACTCCAGGCAACGTCGCTGTGGCGTGCAGGAGGCGTCGTAACGGCACGGGCGGCTGCGTCATCTTCCGTACCGCGGACGTAGACCTGTCCATATGCCACAATCGCAATGGCTTTGCCATCTGGTGAGACAGCAGCATCGGTCGCGCGGCTGGTGGTCAGTGACGACCTTCTCTGCCAGCGCGTCCTGCGTCGCGCGAATTTCAACTTCTCGTGGCTCGCCACCTTCGACGTCGAGGACGTACAGCTTGTCCCAGCGGGCAAAGACGATGGTCCTGCCGTCGGGCGTGACGTCGTAATCTTCTACGTCACGGCCGGAGAAGTCGGTCAGCGGCGTGACGTTGCCGCCATCAATATTGGCGACGTAGAGGTTGACCGTCGCGTTCTCGCGGTCGCTCGTGAAGACGAAGCGATCACTGCCGAGCCACTGTGGGCGGGCGTCGTTGCCGCGACGGTCGGTTAGCTGCGTGAAGGCCCCGCCGTCCCACATCCAAATGTCGCGCGTGTCAGGCCCACGTTCTCCGCGACGTTGAAGGTCGGCGTTGCCACGAACGAACAGGAAACGCGCGCCTCCAATCTCTTTGACCGGGCTTCTGCCGAAAGCGTCGTGCAGGCGTTCATGCACGCCGCCTGCCGCGTCGACGCTGTACGGCCGCGGGTTCCGGTAGACGTCGGGCTCGTGATAGCCGGTGAAGTAGAGCTTGCCGTCGTCTCCGAAATCGGTGAGCAGGGCGGCCCGGTCGACGACGAGCGCTTCAACCACATTTGAGCCGTCTGCGTCCATCGTGAACAAGCCGCTCGGGCCGTAGCGGTCGCTGGTGAAGGCGATCCGGCTGCCGTCGGGGCTGAACTGCGGCAAACGGTCTTCGCCCGGGTGGGCCGTGAGTCGTCTGGCCTCGCCACCGTCGGCAGGCACCTGCCACAAGTCGCCAGCCCAGCCGAAGACGATGGTCTCGCCGTCGGGGCTGATCGCCGGGAATCTTGGCAGTGGCACGTTTCCTTGGCCACGCGACAGCGGCGTCAGGAGCAGGACAAAGAGCACGATCCAGCGACTCGGCGACATCGCTTTGAGCCTATGGCCTTGGATCCTTAGAAGAACTCGCCGCCGATCTCGTACAGGCCGTTGATTTGCTTGCAAGACGCGATTCGCAACCGCGTGCTAAGCCGTTGCAGTCCGTGACTCACGACCAGCCAATGACAGGCACCGACGGTAAATCTCTTAGCAGAGTTGAATCCAACGCCTTCGAGCGACAAGTCGCGGATCATGATGGCGTGGCCACTCGTTTGGCTTCGGCCCGACGCGCTGCTGATCCAGCCTTCAAGGTCGCTCTGCTCGGACCGGTCGCTGCGACGCCGTTCCGCACTGGCGAGGCGAAGACGCACTTCCTGTTCGACAGGGCAAGTCTGATCGGACCGTTCAAGCTTCCGCGCAGCCGAGCCATCGAAGGCTTCGGGCGGTAGGGAGGCGTAAGCAGTCGAGTCGGCAGGCATTACCTGTCGCATCGGCGGGCGGTCCAAGCAACTTGTGCCGAGCTGTCGCTTGTTTGTGGCCGGGACGCAGGTTCGATAACTTGTGTGACCGTGCCCAAGGTGTAAGCCAGGAGACGGGCAGCAACCGATCCAACCTTTGCCGATGACGCCGACCAAGTACAACGCCGCCAAGCTCTCGACCTCCGCCGCCCTGAGTGAGCGGCTCGAGCCGCGCCGTCTGCTGACGGCAACGTTTGATGATGCCACAGGGGTGCTGACGATCCTGAGCGGAGACGAAGACGCCATCATCCGGTTCGAAGACGTGACGGCGAACGAGCCGGACGCCGAGTCGATGTTTCGAGTCATCCAGGCCGCCGGTCGATCGACCGTTCCGAGCGATCCGTCGGATGACGCGGCAGTTTTGGCCTACCTGGACGCCGCCGGCAGCACCGAAGTGTTCGGCCCCTACAACGCCAGCGACATCTTTCGCGTCGACATTGGCACAGGTACGGGCGACGATCTGATCATCGTCGGCAACCGGGCTCGCGTGAACGTCAGCGTCTTCGGCAACACCGGCAACGACACCATCTCAGGCGGACGCGGCAGCGACACCCTCTTCGGGAACGACGGCGACGACTATCTTTATGGTTCGTCGAGCGACGACCTGCTCACCGGCGGTGACGGAGACGACATCCTGCTCGGCGGTGACGGTGACTACGACTTCGTCGACTATGGAGATCTCAATGGCTCGGCCGGCGTCAGCGTCAGCCTCGACAATGTTGCCAATGACGGCGAAGGCGGTGACAACGTCGGCATCGACGTCGAGGCTGTCAGCGGTACGGCCGGTGCCGACACCTTCGACGCCTCCGTCCGCCCCAATGTTCTGGTCGACCGCACGAGCGGCTTCGTCCGCGCCTTGCCGCCGGTCTCGTTTTACGGGGCAGACGGCGCTGATATTTTGATCGGCACAGACCTGGATCAGGTGTCACTCGACAACGAAGCGGCCGTGCTGGGTGTTGTCGCGCCGACCTTTGACGGCCGGGCCGACACGCTAAATGGCGGTTTGGGTGCCGACCTGCTGACGGGGCTGGCAGGTCGCGACATCATCATTGATGCCAACGGCGACAGCGACACCGTCGACGGCGGACGCGGCGGAGCGATTTTCGTCGGTGATAACAGTGACACTTCAACGTCAGCAACCAGGCTAACGCCCGCAGAAGAGCGTCCCGGCACCGCCTTGACCAGCGGTGGTGGCATCACCTTCGACGATGACGGCGTTATCACCATCGATGGCTCTGATGGCGACGACACGGTGCTGGTCCAGATCGGTCGGCGCGACGAAGGGCCGCAGAATCTGCGGTTCGATTTCGTCCGTATCAGCTCGGCCCTCGACGGCGGGTCGCCCGTCATTCGTGAGTTCGGCATCACCGACCTCAGCGACGACGACGTGGAGCGGGACACGCCGGCACCGACAGCCGTCGTCTTCAACGGCAACGACGGAGATGATGTCGCTTACATTGCTTCGCCCAGTGGGGAGCAGATCGGTGACGGCGTCGCCAACCTGTTCGCACGACTGCTTGGCGGTGAGGGCGACGACCTGCTCATCGGTGGTGACGCGGCTGACTTCATCGACGGTGGGACGGGCAACAACATCCTGCTCGGCTTCGACGGCAACGACACCCTGCTCGCCGGCTTCGGACGCGACGACTTCTCCGGTGGTCAGGGCCAGGACCGCGTCGACTACAGCATCCGCTCGCCGGTCGAGCCGCTTCGTGTCGGACTCGGCTCGCTCTTCGACGACGGCTTCGTCGGCGAGAACGATAACGTTCGCGGCGATGTTGAAGAGCTACTGGGCGGTGACGGCAACGACGAGCTGTCGACCACTGCAAACACCGCTGTTCGCTTCTTCGGGCAAGGCGGCAATGACACGCTGCTCGGCTCCAACGCGGGTGACTTCCTGGCCGGTGGCGGCGGTAGTGACACGCTAGCCGGTGGCAACGGAGCCGACTTCTTTGCCGCACTGGACGGAAACGTCGACCAGATCTTCGGCGGGAACGGTAACGACGACGGGGACTTCGACTCGAACGACATCGTCGACCTCGGCGTCGACGGCTAAGCCGCTACGGTGCCGGTGATGCCGTCCGACTATCGCGAAATCTCAGAGTTTTACGACCAGGAGTACCCGGAGCTCGACCTGCTCGGGCCTGACGTGGCGTGCTTTCTGCAACACGTCGACGGACCACGCGTCGTCGAGATCGGCTGCGGGACCGGCCGGGCCAGCCGAGCTATTGCAGCGGCGGGGCGAGAGGTTGTCGGCTTCGACATCGATCAGGCAATGCTCGACATCGCCCACCAGCACGGCGGCGACGTGAGCTACGTCACGGCGGATGCAACGGATGACGGCTGGCATGAGGCCACCGGCGGCGACTTCGACGCAGCCTGCTGTTTCTTCAACACGTTCCTTGCCCTCGTCGATCCCGCCGGACAAGAGGCTTGCCTGCGTGGTGCTCATGCCGCTCTGAGGCCGGGAGGCAGACTTTGGCTCGACATCTTCCACCCCAACCTCGAGCTCATTCTCGCCACCGTCGGCGGAGAGGATGAGCTCGAGCCTGACCTGTTCTACCTGCCGGATGGCCGCACGGTGCTACGGACGACGTCGATCTATGCCGACATCACGCAACAGGTACAACACGTCACATTTCACTACAGCTGGTACGTTAATGAGCAGCGGGTCGAGCGGAGTCGCAGCTTCGACATGACCTGGATCATGCCTCGCGAACTGGAGCGACTCTTGCGAATCTGCGGCTTCGAGCTCGTCGAATCGTGGGGCGACTACGACGGCAACGAGATTGATGACGACAGCGAAAGGCAGATCGTTCTAGCCGTCCGCGTCTGACCGTCATTCTGCCGCGCGGGTGGTGACGAGCTGGTCTGTGGCCTGCACCTCTACCCGGCGATTTGCTCTGCGATCTGCGGCGTCGTAGGCGCGGCGACGCACTGGCTCGTATCGGCCACAGGCCTGGACACGAAGGATTTCAGGGTCAACTCCGTGCCCGATGAGGGCTTCGACGACGCGGCTGGCCCGGTCGAGCGAGAGCTCCATCTCGAGCTGCCTGGCCTGAGGGCTGCTCGGGTCGAGATCGGTCGGTAGATCGTCCGGTGCCGTGTGCCCTTTGACGAGCACGATATTACGAAATCCCCTGATTTTCGACGCGATCTGCCGGAGGGCGACCTCGTCGCTGGGCAACAGGTCGACTGTGCCTGCGTCAAATAGCACGCGTCCGCCGATACCCGCTTGGTCACCGTCACGAATTTTAGTTACTTCGCTGTCAGTGCCTTCGGCCCCTTTGGCAGCCGTCTCGGCGTGGCCAGTGCCACCGGTGCCAGTCCGCTTCATTTGCTCGAGCAGCTTGTACAGCTCTTCAATGCGAACTTGACGATCCTGCACGTCTTCGGGTGAGGCACCGAAGGCGATCTGGATGTCACGCGTGGTCTCCTCTGACCGGATCTCCTCCTGTGTTGCCTCCATCGGCGTGTCGGTGACGTCGGGCTTGAGCACCCAGAGGATCACGAACAGGCCCATCATGCACATCAGCAGGTCGGCCAGGGTGAAGATCCATTCGGGACACTCTTCACAGATTTCTTCTGGGTCACACATGAAAGCTCGGGTGAGGCGTGGGCGGGAAGCGAATCAGGTCAGTCGGCGCGGGCAAGCTGTGCCTGCTTTGCGGCAGTCATGAAGCTCAGCAGCTGCATCTCGACGACCCGCGGGTTGTTGCCGGCTTGGATGCTGAGCAGGCCCTGCATCATGATCTCCTTCGCGAATGCCTCTTCTTTACTGATAAAGCCGAGTTTTTCAGCGATGGGGCCTGCGATGACGTTCTGCACCATGGCCCCGTACAGCGTGCCGGTGAGGGCAACCGCCAATGCGCCACCGATGGCCGCCGGGTCGCCGTCGAGGTTCTTGAACAACGCGATCTGTGCGATGAGACAGGCGAGCAGTCCACAACCTGGTCCGAACTTGGCAATGCTGGCCCAGAAGTGCTTGCCGTGCTTGTGCCGTTCAAGCATGGCGTCAATTTCGACGCGAAGCACCCGCTCGACCACCTCGGCGTCGGTGCCGTCGATGGTGAGCTGAAGCCCCTTCCGCATGAAGGGATCGTGGTGATCCTTGCTCGGGCCCTCGAGCGCCAGTACACCATCTCGACGGGCAGTTTCTGCGTATTCTACCAGTTCCTTGACGGTATGCTCGATGTCGTGGTGTGCCCCGAAGAGCATCTTCATCGAGCCCTTGAGACTCACCATGATGGCCGACATGGGCGTGCCGGCGATGGCGGCGCCGACTGCTGCGCCACCGACGAGGATGACCTCAGTCGGCTTGATGTAGGGGCCGATGGCCCCGTGTGTGACGTGCCACATGCCGAAGCCGAGCGAACCCCAGGCGACGCCATATCCGAGAATTGTTCCGAAGTCCATGAGCTGCTTGCTGGTGCGAGGAGAAGGTCCACCAGCGTTATCGGCCTTAGCCGGCCTGGGCCAACAGTCGCCTTGCACCTAAGCTGCGACCATCGCTTCTGCCATGCCCAACGCCCTCGTCCTTCAAGCCGCCGGTATTAACTGTGACCGTGAAACGGCGCGTGCCTTTGAGCTGGCCGGTGCTCAGGCTGACCTGCGTCACATCAACGAGTTGGCAACCCTCCAGCACCCGTTCGACGACTACGACCTGCTTGCCATCCCCGGCGGGTTCAGCTTCGGCGACGACGTCGCGGCTGGCCGCATCCTGGGTGACCGCCTCGCCCGCGGGTTCGGCGACCACGTGCGGCGGTTTATCGAAAAGGGGCGACCGGTCATCGGAATTTGCAACGGATTTCAGACCCTTGCCAGCTCTGGACTGCTCGGCGGGTCGTGCGCACTCGATGACAATGCGGGCGCAGCCTTTGTCTGCCGATGGTCGTCGTTGGTGCGGGGTCGTTCGCCATGCGTCTGGTTACGAAACTGGCAGGAGGACGAAGTCGTCGAACTGCCCATCGCCCATGCCGAGGGTCGCGTCGTCTTCGCCGACGAGGCCGCCACGTCAAGTGCCCGCGCCGCGGTGACGTATGTGGCCCCGAGCCGGCAACTATCGGCCGACATGCCTCCGAACCCCAACGGCAGCGTCGGCAACATCGCTGGCTTGTGCGACGCGTCGGGCCTGATGCTCGGCCTCATGCCGCACCCGGAGCGATTTGTTGAGCCGATGCAGCATCCCGCTTACCAGCGGCAAAGGATTGAGCAACGTGACGTTCCCGAGCCAGCCGGACTTCGAATGTTCAGGGCGGCTGTCGACTATGTTCGTAGCTAACTGAGACCATAGGCTGAAGTAATAAGGCAGCTAAATAACTTGCGAAATCAAACGATAAGCAGTTAGACTCTTCTGAGCGAACGTCTGATAATTGCAGACGATTTGCAATTCGGATCAGCGATTCCTGTCTGTCCGCCGGTTTGCCGATATCGGCAACATGACGCTTCGTACTCGCCTTGTCGTCGCCGCCGCGGTTGCCGCGGCCTTTGTGCCCGCCGCCGCCGCGCAGGATCTGTTCGGCGTCACCGTCACCGCGCCGGGTGAAGATTCGGTCACCGTCACCGGCTCATCGCTCTTCGACCTCGCCGAGAATGTCATCGAGAGCCTGGGCGAGTTCGAGAACTTCGAGGGCACCAGCTTCACCGGTAGCCTCGACTACGCCGGCCTCAATGATGCGATCATCGTCAGCGGCGATGCCGCCAATGCCGATCAGGTGCGGGTGCAGATTCCCAGCATCGGTTTCGACCGTGTCTTCGACGACGAAGACGAAGCCGAGGAGTTCCTGCGGAACGACGGTGCCGACGTCGTCGCTGAATTTATCAGCGTCGTCAACCGACAGACGCTCGTCGGTGTCACCGACGGCAACCCGGCAGCGGTCACCGCCCTCATGGCTGACGACGCCTTCCGCAACTTTGGTGAGTTCCGCAACCCGTTCATCGGTTACACGCAGGGCGGTGACGCGCTTCGTCTGTACGGCAGTGCCGGCGTCATCTCGACCGACATCGGTGACGGCACGCTCTACGAAGGTGCCCTCACCGGCGGCTTCAAGTTCACAGACCGTGTCGGCCTCGTCCTCAGCTTTCCCGGCGGATACCGCGAGATCGAGGGCTCGCAGACGTTCTTCGGCGGCGCTCAGGTCGGCGTGCCGATCAAGATCGCCGGTGACGTGACCGACGACCAGCCGCTCATCTGGCAAGTCACGCCATACGGCCTCGCCAGCGTCGGCGGTAGCCAGGATCAACTTTCCGGTGGTGTCATCCTCGGTGGCGGCCTCGTCAACCTCCTCGGCGTCAAGCTCGGTGACTTCACCATCACCAGCGGCCAACAGCTTGTCGGTTACGGCGGCACACCCATCGAAGTCGGTGACTATCGCTTCGAAACCGACGTCTCGCAAACGCTGCTCCGCCTCAGCCTCCAGGCCACCTACGGCGGCGTCGGGCAAACTGCCTACGTCACCGGCGGCGTCGCCTACACCGATTTTCTCGACGATGCGGCTGTCGACAACTACTTCAGCCCCCTGGCTGGCGTCGGCTTCCGACTCGGGGCCGGGAGCCTGTTCCGCATCGGCTACCGCGGCGACTTCGGCGACGGCTATGACACGCACCGCGGTGAAATTGAGCTTCGACTGGCCTACTAAGCAGCTGTATGGCAACGTTCCCTTACGAAGGTTGCTAAGTTTCAGGCTCCCATGCGCGTGCTCCACGTCATTTCCGGCATCCGACCTGCTGCCGGTGGAACCACGTTTGCCTTGGCCGGCCTGACCAAAGCACAAGCCGACGCCGGCCTCGATGTCGCGACCTTCAGCACGTTCCTCAAGGGCGACGACGCGCAGGGGCTCGAACTATTCGATCCGCGTGTCACGATGCACCGGCTGGGCCCGGCGACGAACCCGATGTCGCGGCACCCGGACCTGCCGGCGCGGGTGCAGCGTGCGGTCGAGCAGGCGGACATCGTGCACATCCACGGCCTGTGGGAGATGAGTCAACCGACCGCCGCCGAGGCCGCATGGCGGCAGGGCAAGCCGTACCTCATCACGCCGCACGGCATGCTCGAGCCCTGGTCCATGGGGCAAACGTTTGCGAAAGCGTTGAAAAAGCGCATTTACCTGTGGCTTAAGCTGCGTCGCTGGCTAAATCGTGCCTCGGCCATGCACGCAACGACGGAGCTCGAACAGACGAATCTGAAACGACTCGGCCTCAAGTCGCCGACGCTCGTCGAGTCGAACGGGCTGGACCTTGCAGAGTTTCGAGACCTCCCGGCTGGAGGCTTCCTCAGGCAACGGCACCCGGAGATCGGCGACCGACCGATTCTGCTGTTCCTCGCCCGCATCAACCGCAAGAAGGGCGTCGACGTACTGATGCGTGCATTCGTCAAGGCCAAGCAGTCGGCGGGCGATTCGCCGATGCGGGATGCGGTGCTGGTGCTGGCCGGTCCGAACACCGACGGCTACCTCGCCGAGATGATGCAGATCGCCAAAGCGGGCGGCGTGGCAGACGACATCCTTGCCACCGGGCTGCTCGACAAGGATGAACGGGTGGCGGCCCTTGTAGACGCGGACTTGTTCGTCCTGAGCAGTTACAACGAGAACTACGGCATCGCTGTCATCGAGTCCATGGCCGCCGGCACGCCCGTGTTGATCAGCGACCAGGTGCAATGCCATCCGGAAGTCACCGCTGCAGACGCGGGAGATGTGCTACCAGTCGATTCTGACGCATTTGCAGAGAAGATGATTCAGCGGCTAATATTGCCGAAAGAGCTCACAGCTGCAGGAATGCGCGGCCGTGCGCACGCTCTCGCCTCCTTGGGTTGGGGAGCGGTGGCGACGCGTTGGGTGAAACACTACACCAAGATGGTCGCTACAGTAAGCAAGAAGGCGGTCCGCGAGGGTGGAGCGTCTGACTAACGACCTTCTTGATGAATGTCCTGCACGTCATCTCCGGCATTCGAGCTGCCGCGGGTGGTACGACCTTTGCGCTTGCTGGTTTAACGGCTGCACAAGCGGCCGCCGGACTTGACGTCACGGTCCTGAGCTTGTGGCGTGAGGGCGCTGAAGACGATGGGCCGGAGCTTTTCGATGATCGCGTGAGAATGGTCCGGGTGGGCCCGGTCAATCGCCCGCTCGCCAATTGCGAAGGTCTTGATAGCGAAGTGCGACGTCGCGTTGAAGACGCAGACATCGTCCATATTCACGGACTTTGGGAGAGCGTTCAGCACTATGCCGCCCGCGAGGCTCGCAAATTAAAGCGTCCGTATGTGGTGACGCCGCACGGCATGCTGTCGCCTTGGGCGCTGAGCCAATCGGTCAGGCAGTGGATCGTTAAACGGTTGTATCTGGCATGGCGTCTCAGGCGTGACCTGAACCAAGCTGCAGCCATCAACTACACGACGTCGACCGAGCGGGATAATGCCAAGCCGCTCGGCCTGCGGTCACCGGCACTAATCGAGCCCAACGGCGTGGATCTAGACGAGTTTAAGACGCTACCGCCGAAGGGATTTCTGCGGAAACGGTTCCCAGCAATCGGCGACCGGCCGATCTTGCTGTTTTTGGGTCGTCTGCACCCGGTGAAGGGGCTCGACATCACCGTTCCGGCTTTTGCGAAGGCGGTCAAAGAGGCACCGTCTGGATCGCGAGTGAGTCAAGCCTGCCTGGTCGTGGCAGGTCCGGACAGAGACGACTACACGCCCGAGATCACTCGAATGGCAGCAGATGCCGACGTTGCAAATCGCTTGTTTTTTACCGGAATGCTCGACCCGATTGACCGTGTCGCTGCTCTCTTAGACGGCGACATGTTCATTCTGAGCAGTTACAGCGAGAACTACGGCATCAGCGTGATTGAAGCGATGGCGGCCGGGCTGCCAGTCCTGGTGAGCGATCAGGTCCAGTGCCACCCAGAAGTCACTGCTGCCGACGCGGGCGACGTTTTGCCGATGGAGATCAACGACTTCGCTGAGGCGATTTCGAGTCGGTTTCCCGATGCCGAGGGCTTGGTGGCAGCGGGCAAGCGGGGGCGGGACCACGTGATGGCAAACCTTGGATGGCGTGCGGTGGCCGAGCGGTGGGTCGAGCACTACGGCAAGCTGCTAAGCAATCACCGCGGCTGAGGCACGCCCGCGGCTGCGATGGCTCGCCGCATGTCCTCTTCGTACGTGGCGGCAAGGGCTTCGAGGCGCTCGCGACTCGGTCGCATGTCTTTGCCGACGATTCGGCGAATGGCAAACATAAGCTTGCCCCAATACTTGTGCCGAACCGGTAGCGGGCGATGTTCGTCCCGCAGTGGCCCCGTGAAGTGAAGGACGTGGCGGTCGGGTGCTTTGGAATCGGTGCTGTTCCACTCCGGGCCGATGACTTGCACGGCCGGATGACCGGTGGCGTGTTGGATGAAGTGGCCGTTCTCGTACGCGGTCCGAATGTCGGCAGGGGCGGCCTTGCCGGAGTCGTTGAGCATCGTCTCGAAGATGTTGCCGACCTCCGCCCGGTTGCGGGAGAACAAGACCCCAGAGTTGAAGTTGCCGCTCAATCCTTCAGCCGCGAATAGACCGGCATTCGGGTAGGTCTTACCGAGGCTGCGTGGGTCGGGTGCGGTTGAGCGGACAAGACAGTCTGCGTCGAAGAATGCGACCCACCCGACGGTCTCTGCCGGTTCAAGGAGCAGACGCCGAAGCATGGCGATTTTGAGCCAGGCCGCCTCTCGCGGGGTCAGGCCGTACCGGCCAGACAACAGGAGGTAGCCGGCCCCGAGCCGCGCGGCATATGCCCGCTGCGACGCGAGGCAGTCCGACCAGACGTGCTGATAGCCGTTGGTCGCGACGGAGAAGATGACGAGGTTGTCCCCACTCGGTGACGTCACGGGCGGCACAGCGTAAGGAAGTCATCCAGGAGCGGATTAAATCGCTCGCGAAAACGGGAAAATCGGAAGTGTTTCTGCCAATGGTCGCGACCGGCGTCGCCGAATCGCCAGGCGGTGGAGCTGTCGGTCAGCAGGCGGACGAGACGGTCGACGAGGACGTTCTGGGCGTCGGGCTGATCGAGGTCGACGTTGTAGCCCGTGACATCATCGACATTGACCTCGTGCGCTGCGTCCTGCACCGACGCGATGGCGGGCACGCCGTGACGCATGGCCTCGATGTAGACGAGCCCAAAGCCTTCGCCGCGAGAAGGCATCGCCAGCACGTCCACGTCGGCCCAGAGCTGCGGCATGTCAGCCTCGGGAACGAAACCGAGGAACTCGACACCCTCACCGGCGGCGGCTTCGAGCTCGTCGCGGTCCGGTCCTCTGCCGACGACGAGCAAGCGAGCATTCGGCACGCTCTGGCGGACGAGGGGCCAGGCGTCGAACAGTTCGCGGTGCCCTTTGTAGCCACCTTCGAGGCGGCCGAGGATGACGGCTGTAGGTGGGCGATCGGGCGTGGAAGGCGGCATTGTCGGCAGGTCATCGGTCTTGGTCGCGAGCCAGCAGACCTTGGCCCGGGCCATGCGGGCGTCGGTCTTGGCGGCACGGTCCCGGGTATAGGCCGTGTTGCTCAGAAGCAGATCAGCCCGGGCCGCCCAGAGGGCGCGGTCGGGTCGCCAATCGTGGCCGGGCCAGACCTCGATGCCGTGGATCCAGTCGAGGTGCGGCCGACGGAGGCCCGGCAGGCGACAGTGTGCACGCGCCATGCCGACGAAGTCGTAGACGAATCCATCGGCCCGCAAGGCGGCAAGTTGGACCCTTGCAAAGAAGCTGGCTTTGGAGCCGCCGCAGACGGTTTGTGGCAGCGAGATGTCAGCGGCCGGCTGCTTGTCCTTCAGCACGATCGCGCGGCACTGCAGCTCGCCTGCCGCCTGCCGCTCGTTCAGGACGCGGGCCATGAGTCGGGCGACGCGGCAGATGCCACCGTTACCGGCGTCGAGGCTGTCGACTGCGAGGATGAGGCGCGTTGGCCGAGGCATGTGTTACTAGAACCCGGCGGCACTGACGGGAGGGCCCAGAACGTCACGCGTCGCCTCCGGCCTTAGGGCCAGTTGACGCGTCGACTGCGCTGGGGCAGGAAGTACGCCTTCGTGTTCGAATACCACGGGCAGATCACCATCCTGCGGCGTCTCGGCGACGTTGCGGCGTGCCAGGAAGCCGAAGAAGAGACCGGTCGACACCATCCAGACGGTCTGGCTTGCGCCGTTACCGAGCACCGTGTGACTTTTGAAGAAGAACCAACCTGCCGCACCAAGGGCGACCGCCATCGCAGCCACACCCGCCAGCGGCACATTGCCGAGGGTCGACAGCCGCACCCATGCCAGAAACGGCAAGCCGGCAAAAACCAACACGAAGCACGCAAGCCCGACGTAGCCCGTTTCGCGGAAGATGAGTGCGGTGCCGGTGTCGGCAACGCTCTCGAAGCGGGACAGGTCCTGGCTGTTGATGACGTTGCGGACGGCACCGGCTGTTCCAATACCCTGGCCAAACATCGGCGGGACGCTGGAGCCGGCAACCTCGCTCTGGAAGAAGAACAGCCGGTCGCTGATGACTTCGAAGGTCAGCGCCCGCTCATAAAAGCTGGCATCGGTCTCGGCCGTGCTTGCGTCCTGGTTCGGGATCAACACCGAGGCGACGGCAGCGACCACGATGAGAAGCACACCACCAAAGACGGCTCGACCGGCGACAGCGGTGCTGCTGATGTTGCTCCGCAGCAGGCCCAGCGACACGGCAGCGACGGAGAGGATTGTGATGAGCACGCCGATCCGTACGCGGGCGACATAAATGCCGTACAGGCACAGCACCAGCAAAATGGTGAGCGGCACCCGACGCCGCAGGTTCGCCTGGTCGAAGAGCATCGCAAACGTGAATGTGGCAACGGCCATCAGCACCAGCGACAGCACCTGGGCCGAGTTGAACGAGCCTTCGTTGAACCGCCCACCGGCCATGACGTGAGCTTCTTTGTAGATGTTGACTTGCAAGAAGCCGGGCAGCAGGCCGCGGGCGTTTTCCTGCATGAACGTCAGGAACAGCGTGATACTGACGCCGACGACGCCCACGCGGAACAGCAAGCGTGCCAGCGGCGGACTTTGTCCGACGAGCAAGCCCGTCAGAAACAACGCGGGCGCGATGGCATACGTTCGGCCGATCGCCAGCGGTACGCTCGGCTTGAAAAACTCGGCCGTGACCATGAGCCCGCTGATCGCTACTACGAGCAGCCACGGCACGAACAAGACAAGCAGTCCCTTGTACTTGAGCGGCTGCTGGATCGCCCAAAGGCCGATAAAGAAGAAGAGCAAATCCTTGATCGCGGTGACGTACACCGGGCGCCCGGGCAGGGCCTTGCGAATCGTCTCATCGATGAAGAAAAGCGACAGAGCAGTTACGACGGCAAATGTCACCCACTGCGGCACGAAGAGCCCGCCGACCCTGTGTTGGTCGTCTTGCGAAGTCGTCGCCAGCCCAAACGAAGCGGGGGTGTAGTGCGAGAGGCTTTGCGTCATGGCATCATCGGGTGCATCGGCACGTGGGCACGGGTAGTTCAGCGTACCGCAGGAACAACCCTTGTCTCAAGACCTTCCAATGGGTCTTGCTCTGGCAGGTAATGCTGCTGGGCCGCGTCGAGCATCTGTCGGCTCCGCCGGCTACCGCGAAGCAGGCGCCGGCCGACGATGGCGAGCGACGCGACGAGTGATAACAACACCATCGGCAACAGCCAGCACGCAGCCGTGAGTCGCACACGCACCGGCACGACAGCTGCGTCGACATCGTTCAGCACGCGTGCAAAAGCGGCCTCGGCTGACGTGCGTAGCTCCTCCATCGCCTCGGCATCGGCGGTGCCGACAAGGCCGTCGTGGTCGGCGAGCGCTGCGGGCCTGACTGCCTTGCCGTTGAATCTGGCGTCGTCGAGCAGGTGATCGACTTTGGCTTCGTAGCTGACCGCCAGAAGCGGCCCACCCACGGCCAGCGCCAGATGAACGACGTGCAGCCGCATCGCCAGCGTCGCGGCAGCGCCGGCGACGAGACTCGCTGCTTCGTCGACATCGCGCGGCCACACGACGCGAACAAGGAGCGAATCAGCATCCAGGCGAGCCTTGATCTGCTCCAGCAGCACGATGTCAGGCGTCTCGGCGGCCAGGAGGAGCACGGTCTTTACATGGAACTCGTCCGCCAGTCGGCGGGCGGCACTAACGGCGGCTTCTTCGGTCAGGCCTTCGGTCTGGCGGACGTTGACCATCACGTAGGGCGGCAACGTCTTGGTCTGTCGCTGCAGATCGGCCAGCACAGCCAGGTCAGGAGCGACAAAAGCAAGCGCACTGGGGGCCATGCCTCGCACCCGCGCGACGGAGGCTTCGTCCCGGACGTACACCGCCGCCGCGTTGCCCAGCAGGAAGGTCGCCATCTTCCGAAGCAGTGGCCGCCGAATCGGTCGCACGCCCAGCCCGACGTAGGCGATCGCGTGGCCCCGCACCAGTGACACCATCGCGTCGGCGGCGTATCGCGGGATCGACTGCCACGTGTAGACATCCTCAAGCAGGCCACCACCACCGATGAGCAGGCCGCAGGAACGTCCGCGTCGCGCGAGCGATTTGAGCCAGTCGGGGTAAGGCCACCAGCCTTGAAGAATCTGCGACCGCTCTTGCCCGGCGAGGGCGAATTGCCTGGTAGTCCTTGCGTTGAAGGTGTGCAGGACAGCCAGATGCTCCGGCCGTAGCCGTCGAAGCGTGTCAACGATCGCCCGTGCGAGCAGCTCGTCGCCCAGATTCGGTGCGCCGAAGAAGCCGACGGAGCCGTAGGTCTTGTCGCTACTCATGCGGTGGCTCCTCGCGTGCTCCAGCGTGATAGCGGACGTCCACCGGCGGCCAGTCGGTGGGGCGGCCAGACGCTGGCACCTGCCGACCACAACATCACCGCAAGCGACGAGGCATAGACGATGCCGAAGACGACGACGTTGATCAGGAAGACGACAAGCTCCGGCACGCCTAGCTCCCGCGGCACCGCGGCGGTGACGAGCGTTGCGGCAAGGCTGGCCACGGCAGGCTCGAAGAACGGCCGCATCAGGCTTGCCAGTGATAGCCCGAGAAGCTGCTTGACGCGGATCGGCACCAAGACGCCCTGCACAACGAAGACCACCGCCAGCAGCCCGACCGACGGCATGTAGATGCCGATCTTTTCGGGCACGGACCATGCCAGCACAAGACCCAGCAAGGGGCCGACAATGCCAGAGATGAGGCTCAGCAGCGCGTATTGCCGCACCTTGCCGATGCCGTAGAGGATTCGGGTAAGACACCCGGCCGCCGACAGGACGACAATCGATGGCACGAGCAGTCGCACGTTATCGGCCATGAGCGGTAGGACGATCTGCGGGTCATCGACCTGTCCGCCGAGCCAGACGCGGAGCACGAGGTCGGCTGTCAGCATGAGTCCCGCACCGGCGGGCAGCATCACGATCGCGACGAGCGTCATGTTGACCCGAACCAGCCGCGACATGTTCTTACCAGCAGTGTCCTTGTCACGAGACCGTCTGGCCTCTGCGTCGACACGAACCGCCACCGCCTGCAGGCCATCGGTGACGCCGGTGCCGATCATTTGCACGTACCCGCTGAGCTGGACGGCGATGGCGTAGATCGTGTTTCCGACGAGCCCGAAGAGGGCGAACATGACGAATTGCGGCGCACGCCAGACGAGGTTGTTGGCCAGCGTGTTGATGAAGTTCCACCCGCCGACGGAGAAGAATCGGCCGATGAGCCGCTTGCGCATCCGATCTGGCCGCGGAAACAGACGCGTGTCGACCCGGACCTGCGTGGCCACAATGGTGAGGCAGATGAGCGCGGTGCAGGCCGTCGAGACAATGCCGTAGACGATGACAAGCCCCGGCTGACCCCACGCGGTGGTGAGGCTTGCGATGAAGGCGCAACCGCTGCCGATGAGCATCGGAAAGCGCATGGCCACGCGATAGGCGTTGTGCTGCCCCATCTTCTCGCGGACAAGCAGCAGGTTCATCCACGGGCTGCTCATGAGCTCGACGACGACGGCCAGCCCACTCAGCGCCAGCAACCATCCGGCAGCATTTGCCAGCCCCGCCGGGATCTTGAGCTGATCGACGAACGGCACGATCGCGCCGACGATGATGCCGACGACACCTGCTGCCATCCAAGCCAGTGCGACTGCAGTTTGGAAGGAGGCTTCGAGCCGCTTAGGCGAGTGGTGATAGGCGCTGCCCAGCTCCCTCACCATGCTGCCGGTGATGACGTTGCTGGCGATGGCGGCCATGCCTGTCGTGGAGCCGAGCAGGGCGACCAGGCCGAAGCCGTCGTTCCCGACGACGCCCATGAGCAGGGGCACGTGAATGATGCCGAGGGCAAAGGTGCCGAGCAGCCGTGCGTAGTTGGTAACAAGCCGCCAGACGGTGGTCGAGCCCCGCCGGTTCTTGACGACGGCGTCTGCCGAACCGCCCACCGACTCATACGGCACGGTGGTGGCGGCGGAAACTCGGTCGTCGTTCATGAACTTGTTGACGGCAAGCGGACCCCCTGCAGCACATACATCGGCAACAGTCCCGGGCCAGCGTAGCCCGGGACTGCAGTCTTGCCAGTTGATGAACCTGCCACAAACGTCGTTAGCCGACGTTGATCGGCGGCGACAGGCCCTCGATCAGCACGTTGTGGGTGCCGGTGGTGAAGAGCGAGCCGCGGAAGTTGCCATTGGTGTCGCGGAACGTCACGCTCGTGGCCGGGGTGTTGGCCCGCAGGAAGTTGGGTCGACGGCTGGAGGTAATGGGGTCGAAGTAGAGGTTCTGGAACGTCAGGCCGTACACGCCGCCGTCCTTGCCGGTGGCACTTGTGACAATCTCACCTGCCCGGGCAGCGTTGCCGGTGGCAAGGCCGTTGTTCTCGAACCAGGCGTCGCGGAAGGTGACCTGGCGACTACCGGCCAGGCTGATCGTGCCCTCGCTGGTCTTGTTGGCCTCAAAGACGCAGCCGTCGAACGTGAGCTGGCGGGCGGTGCGGATTTCCAGGGCCCAGTCACCCGAAGCGGCAGTGAACGTGCATCGCTCGAAGCGGGTCGCCGTCGATTCGCCGTTCCAGACGACGTGCGTCTTGTTGTTCTGGAAGGTGACGTCGCGGAAGGTGTTTCCGACGCCGCTGGCTTCCATGGCAATATCGAGGTGACGGAAACGAACGTTCTCGAGCGTCGACCAGTGCATCCCCGAGCCGGTCGTGCCGAGGCCGACGAACCCGCCCTCGATGGAGAGGTCACGGAGCGTCAAGCCGACGTGGTCGGTGAACTGCTTGGCGACGCGGACGATGGCAGCGTTACCGAACTCGGCAGCCCAGGCGGCGCGGTCGCCGATGGTGAGCGCTGTCGAGTTGCCGTCACCGGTGATGGTAATAGCTGACGTGATGTCGAGCGGGCGATCCAGGTCGTACACGCCGGCCGAGAGGTGCAGGCCGACGCCCTGTGCCTGTGCCTGTGCGAGAGCCGCATGCACGTCCTGGCCGGGCTGAACGACGATGGCGTTCAGCGGTGCCTGCGTGTCAGGTTGCTGCGGGTTACCGACATCCGGCGTCGGCTGGTCAATGTCGTTGCTGTCCTTCTGGTTGACGATCACCGGCTCGACGGCATCAGGGCCCGTGGTGACCGGGACATTGAGCTCGCGCTGCTTGATCAGCTCGCGAAGTTGTTCGCTGAGGCCGCTGTCACCACTTGCGGCGGCGGTGGCACGGTTGAGAACCTGGTTGAGCGTCTCGGCCTGGAGCGTGAGAATCTCGCTCGACTCGAAGCCTTCCTTCTCCATCATCTCCACGAGGTCGAGCGAGCCGCTGGCAGACATGAGGCGGCGAACGTCGAGGCCCTCGAGAAGTCGGTTGACACCAGCCCGGCCATTGGACCGGCGGCAGCGTGGGCACAGGCAAGCTTCATCCTTGGAGCTTTGACCGAGCTCTTGGGCGGCGGTGTTGTTTGACTTCTCAAGCATGGTCTAAGTTCTCCATTGTGACACGGGAAGATGCAAAGCCTGAATCACGTATTCCGGCTGGCGCGGCCGCTGCAGCCGCTCAGAGGCATACGCCACCCGCGGCCGATAAGCTCACGGTGCTAGACGTTTCCTGTTCAGGCGGCGGGGCGAGACCCGACATGCACTCTATGAAGCTTCGACTCTCGGCCACAGTTGCGTTGATTTTCGTGTTGCTCGCCGGTGGTTGCTCCAGCTCGCAGCCCGATCGCTCGCAGCCCAAGCCGATGCCCAAAGCAGCCATTACGGCCGAGGGCCACTACGCGGCTGGTCAATTTCACGAGTCGGCGATCGTCACCGATCAGAGTGGTCGGGCGACGGCTAAGCAGCTTCGCGAGGCCCGTCGCAGCGCGATCAAGCAGTACGAAGCCGCGCTGAAGCTCGACGAGACGCACGCCGGCAGCCTGTACCGCCTGGCTGTCCTGGCGACCGAGGACCAGGATCTTGACCGGGCGGCTGGGTTTTGGCGTCGGTATGTGAAGGCAACCGATGGCTCAGCCGTCGCGTGGCGCAACCTGGCCGTCGCCCACGACGTGCTCGGTGAGGCCGAGACGGCCGAGGAGGCGTACCGACACGCATTGGCCGCTGACGCCGACGACGACATCAGCCGCGTGAACCTTGGGATGTTGCTCGCCCGGGCGGGGCGGCTGACCGAGGCACGCGAGCAACTGTCCAAGGTGCTGGCCCCGGCTGCCGTCCACTTTCACGTCGCTCAGGCGTTGCAGCGTCGCGGTCAACACGCCGCCGCGGCCACCGAACTTCGTGCGGCTGCCGCAATCGACAGCCGCTACGCAACAGCGTCGCTCAGCGTCATGCCGATCGACTAATTCAAGTCGTGACACAATCAAAGAAGCCGAGACACGACGCGTCGCGGCTTCTTCTGCATCTCTAACGGTGTCACTCGCGATCGAAGAGTGACACGCCGATCGGGCCAAAGAAGCCGACGGCCGCCGCTTCGTTCTGTGACTTCGTCACGGTGTAGACGTTGCCGCGGGTGAAGCTCATGACCTGCGGCGAAACGTGACCATCGAGCCACGCGACATTGGCGCGGCCGTCGTGGCGAAAGTGCGTCGAAGGATCGACACCGGCCGCCGGTGGCTCGACGAAGCCGTACTCGATGAGACGACCCGGCCGCAGAAATGCGGTGTCGGCGAGCAGCACCGTCTCGCTTGACGAGCGAAACTGCGAGAGCCTGGCCCCCAGCATCGATGTCAGCTTCGACGGCACGTCTCGGCCGACGTAGGTGGCGTTGTAGCCGTATCCGCCGGTGCCGCTCTCGAAGGCTGCCGCTTGTCCCGACTCGTATTCCACCGCCTCGTGATCGAAGGACGGGCAGCGGTTGACCTCGCCCGTCTCCAGATAGTCGAAGATCGGGCCGCGTTCGCTGACGAAGGCGGCATCGTCGTCCTCCCGCTCGCCGTGCCAACGACGCAGGTTCGAATCATTCGGCAGCGATGCGTCCCAAAACCGGGCGGCTCCGGGTGGCATCCGACCTTTGTGGTCGCCGGCGTAGTGGAACATGACCGTCGCGAGCTGACGCAGATTCGAGCTGCACGTGACCGCCTCCGCCGAGCGTCGAGCGGCCCCGAGCGTCGGCAGCATCACGCTGACCAGCAGCGCGATGATGCCGATCACGACGAGCAATTCCACAAGCGTAAAACCGCGCCTCATCGCCGCCTCCGCGCGAGCAGGCCACCGAGCACGAGCAGGCCGAGCGTTGACGGCTCGGGGACGACGTTAATGACGCCAACACCTGCGCCGACGCCGAGCTGGAAGTCGAAGCCGCCGGTCCCTTCGGTGAGCCAGGCGTCGAGGATCGGGTTTCCGAGCGAGTCGAGGAAGCTGCCGTTGCCTGGGATGTCGACGAGGCGGACGAAGTTGATGCTGGCGAGATCGACATCGCCGCTGGCGACGAGCGGGTCGGCGGCAAGGTCAGCGAGATCGAACGGTGTCCCGAAGCCCGCCGCGTGCTTGCCGGCAAGGCCCTTGATGTTGGTCGCGTCGAACCCGCCGAAGCTCTGGCCGAAATCGCCTGCGAAGGTGGTGTTCGTCGAGACGCTCGGGAAGCGGGCAAAGTTGCTGCCGTCGGTACTGACTTCGACGTAAGCGAGCTCTGCCAGGAGGAACGGGTCGCTGGGGAAGACAAAGCCGTTTTCGAAGACGGCAAAGTCATCGCCAACGCCGTTGGTGATCGCTGCTGGGAAAGCAACGGTCAACTCGCCAGGCTGGATGCCGTTGGCGATGTCGGCGGCGTCGAGGTCACCGAGGCTGTTGAAGCCGCCGTCTTCGTTGATGGCCGTGCTGCCGCGTGGGGCGAAGCTTGTGAGGCTGTCGACGATGTCGTCGGCCCAGGCGACGAAGCGGTCGCTGTCGACAGGAACGCCATCGGTCGGTCCGGAGTAGGGGCCGGCCACCGCTGCTGCAGGAACGGCCATCACGGCCGCGAGAATCAATTTGTAAGTCAAGAAAAGTCGCTCTCTGTCCCGAACGGGGCGGGACGCATCTTCGAGTCAGATGGGTCACCGGCGACACAACTCGGGCAGAAGACGGACGACCGGCCGCCAATGGCGGGGCGGAAGCACATCGTCCGCCGGTCGTCCTGTTGCGCGAGGACCCGACAGGTGCCAACCGTCACGCGTTACCACGTGCGGCATCCGCCCGAACACGTCGGGTGGCAACAGGCAGGTCTTCCGGCTACGGGTTCAACAGCGTCGGCCTGCCTTCCCGCTGACGCATCAGCAGTGGCTTGGTTGGCCGACGCCTGGCCCGTTACGGCGGCGCGTCCGCGGAGGAATCGGCATCATCGTCAGAGACGGCTCAACCTCACCTCACTTCCCTCTTCGCCGACGACAATGCGTCGCCGGCACCTGTGACGAAGGCAACGTAGCCTCCCGAGCGGGTGCGTCAACCGCGATGATCGGGCGCGCCAGCAGCTTTCGCCCGCAGTTGTAGATACGTGCAAGTATTGGCAGTATATTGCACTTTTTCGACGAATTGGAGAAGCTGTGGCCTTAACCGGACGTTGCTGTCGCATGAGCAAGCGTCCAGTCACGCCATCCCGTAGAACCCATGAACCGCCACCACCTGATCGAATCGCTCGAAACCCGTCGCCTGCTTGCCGCCCTGTCCTGGGACGGCGGCGGTGACGGCACCACCTTTGAAGATCCGCTCAACTGGAGCACGAACGTTGTACCTGGTGCGGCGGACGACGTCACGGTGGATGTCGCGGCAAATCCGACAATCGTGATTTCCGAGAGCCGCGTGCTGCGTTCGCTCAACAACTCCGAAGTCTTCGAAGTGACCGCGGCGGCGGCTTCGCGAACGCTCACCATCACGCAAGGCGGTCACAACAGTGGCACCATGGTCCTGACCGGGACTGGTCTGGGTGTCTCGTCTCTAGCCCTTGGCAGTACCTTTACCAATAGCGGAACAATTCGCTTCGACACCGCCGCCGGCTCGGCAGAGCGGCGGATCACGCTCAATCAGACCAACCCGGTCGCCTTCGTCAACGACGGCATCATCAACGTGACGGCGGGAACCGACGCGGTGCTGCTTGGCAACGGAGCGGCCATCGCGACCTTCACGCAGAACGGCAACATCAACGTCGACGCCACAGGTCAGCTGATCGTCCAGAGCGTCAGCTTCGACTATGTCGGCGGGACCAACTCTGACGGCTTGTTTGTCGCGAGCAGTGTGCTCGACTTGGTCGATGCCGACGCAGCCTCGACTTTGTCGGCAGTCGCCAGCAACACGTTGGCCGGCTTCGATTCGCCAGACCTGACGCTCGCAATACGTGGCGATGCAGGCGGTTTCAGCTCAGCGTCGCTCACCAATAGCGGCGTTGCGATGACGATGAACGGTGACATTGACATCGAGACGGCAGGCACCGCCTCGGCGACACTGACGCTCACCGGCAACGTGACGAACCAGGGCACCATTGGCCTGACCGGCACCGGATCAGGCACCGCCACCTTCAACATCGGCGGAACCTTCACCAACGTCGGCACCGTCCGCGTCGACCAAGGCAGCGGCACGGGCGGTCGAAACGTTCGACTCAACCAGACGAATCCGGTCGCTTTCGTCCATAGCGGAACCCTCGACGTCACTGCCGGGACAGAGACCGCAATCCAAGGCAGTGGCGCGACGATCTCGACCTTCACGCAGAACGGAACGATTTCCGTCGGCGCAGGCGGTGAGCTCATCGTGCAAAGCGTCAGCCTGAACTACGTCGGCGGCACGCACACCAGCGGATTCTTCGTCACCAGCAGCCTCCTCGACCTCGACGACAGCGACGCCGCCTTGACGCTTACGGGCGTCGGGAGCAACACGTTGGCCGGTCACGACGCAGCGAACCTGACGCTGTCCGTGGCCGGCAACGGCGTCGGTGGGTTCTTCACGGCGTCGCTGACCAATGGCGGCGTCGCGATGAGCATCAACGGCGACATCGACCTCGTCACCAACGGCACCGCGTCGGTAAACCTGACGCTGACCGGACTCGTGACCAACAACGCGCAGATCACCCTGACCGGAGACGATACCGGCGGTGTGAACTTCAGTATCGGTGGAACGTTTACCAACGACGGCACCATCCGCATCGACCAGGGCAGTGGCACCGGCACGCGGCTGCTCCGGCTCAACCAGACAAACCCGGTCGCCTTCGTCAACAACGGAACCCTCGCGACGACGGCCGGCACGGCAATCGAAGTGACAGGCATCGGCCCGGCCATCACAACCTTCACACAGAATGGCCTGATCAGCGTCGGTGCCGGTGGGCAGCTCATCATTGGAAGCGTCCGCTTGAACTACGTCGGCGGAGCCCACACGAGCGGGCTGTTTGTGACGAGCAGTGTCCTGGACCTGAACGACTCGGACACGGCAGTCACACTCGTTGCCGTCGGCTCAAACACGCTCGCAGGGCACGACGCGGCCAACCTGACGCTGACATCAACAGGCAACGCGATCAGCGGTTTCTCGACCGCGACCCTGAGCAACAATGGCGTTGATATGACCTTCAACGGCGACATCGTCATCGCTGCCGACGGCACCGGGACGTCTAACTTCACGTTGACCGGCCTCGTGACGAACAACGGGGTCATCACCCTCACAGGCAGCGGAACCGGCGGGACGAACTTCAACGTCGGCAACACCTTCACCAACAACGGCTCACTCACAATTGACCAAAGCACCGGCAGCGGTGCCAAGATCGTCCGTCTGAATCAGACCAATCCGGTCGCTTTAGTCAACAACGGCACGATCGACGTCGCAGCCGGGACGAGTGCCGACATCCTCGGTAATGGAGCAACTATCACGACGTTGACGCAGAACGGCCAGATTAATGTCGCACCAGGCAGCGACCTGACGCTGTCGAGCACGCAGCTCGACTACATCGGCGGGAGCAACACGAGCGGCCTGCTGGTCACGGCGGGCAACCTGAACCTGCTCAACGCCGCATCGTCGTCGGAGGTGGTCGGCATCGGGACCAACCTATTGCTTGCCCACGCCGCGGCGAATCTAACCTTGGCCGCAGAGGGTGGCGTGGCGGGCAACACGACAGCGACGATCCGCACGTCGAGTGACCTCGTCAGCAACGGGCCGATCATCCTTCGAGGAAACGGCACCTCCGCGGCGAATCTGCTCGTCGGTGGGACGTTCACCAACAACAGCACGGTCACGCTCGAACGCGGCACCGGCTCGGGCGGGAGGACCATCTCGATGAACCAGACGACGCCTGCAGCGTTTGTCAACGTCGGCACCGTGGCTGTGGCGGCGGACGTCAACGCGAGCATCACCGGAACGACCGGGCCATTCATCAATACTTCGCTTGTGAGCGTCGCCGACGGGGCGAGGCTGGCGTTGTCGGGTCAAAGCAACCTCTACGACGCGGCCGGAACGTTCTTGTCCGGCGGGCGATACGTCATTGCCGACGGTGGAGAGCTGGACCTGCCGAATGCCACGGTACTGACGGCCGAGATCGAGGCGTTCGGCTCTGCCGAGATCGATCTGCTTCGCCTCGAGTTCAACCGTGGTGCGATTCGTCTGCTCGACGGTGCGGACGTGACGATCAACCCGTTCGGCAACAACACGTTTCAGAACCAGGGCATCATCGACCTGTCACCGACCAGCGTGCTCGACGTCATCGGCGACATGACGTTCGGCGGCGTGAGCCAGCCGGTGATCCGCAGCGAGATTGCAAGCCTCACCGACTTCGGCCGCGTCAACGTCAGTGGCAGTTTCGACCTCAACTCGCCCGACTCGACGAGCCGGTTCGACCCGGACCTCGTCGGCGGATTCGACCCCGAGGTCGGCGACAGCTTTGCCGTCATAACGGCAACGGGTGGCGTGGCCAACGGATTCGACTCGTTCCAGGGCGGCGAAGACCCTAGTGGCGATGTGCTGGCGGTTTCGCGTCCGAACAGCAGCACCGTGGCCGTGGCCGTCGTTCCCGGCCCGCTGCCGCCGGCTCCGCAGATTCTGGACCAGGCATTCGAGTTCCAGACGCGGCTGGCCGTGACGTTCACGTTCGACCAGGACGTGTCGGCCTTCCTGTCGCGTAGCGACTACACCATCACGAACGTCGACACGGGCGAGGTGTTGCCACAGTCGGCCGGCGTGTTGAGCTTCAACTCAACGAGCAATCAGGCCGTGCTTGACCTGACCGGCAGCGTGCCCAACGGCAACTACCAGCTCGTTGTACAGGCCAGCGACATTGCCAACGGTGCGGGTGTGCCGGCCAGCGGGTCGCCGATCACGCTGGACTTCTTCGTTCTCGCCGGCGACGCCAACCGCGACCGCCAGGTGAGCATCCTCGACTTTGCCATCCTGCGTGGCAATTTCGGCACGGGCAGCGGGGCGACCTTCACGCAAGGCGACTTCAACTACGACGGAAGCGTCTCCATCCTCGACTTTGCAGTGCTCAGGGCCAACTTCGGGCAGAACCTGCCGGTCCCGATGGCCTCCTTGTTCGCAACCGAGAACGAGGAACGTCTGACGCTGCGGTAGGCAGACGGCACGTGTAGACCGTTACAAACCAAACGCCCGCCGGCAGATGCCGGCAGGCGTTGTTCGTATCGCAGTAGCGGGGGCGGGATTCGAACCCGCGACCTCCGGGTTATGAGCCCGACGAGCTACCAGGCTGCTCTACCCCGCGATCGTGAGGGCAGCGTAGGCATCGCAACGACGCAGTCAACCGGCCGTCTTGCCGCGGCAGATGCTCTTCGTGCGGTTGAACCTGGCGGTCTGGATGCCGTACATTCCCCGATGACAGGCCACGGCGGCAACTCGACCGGCAAAGGACGCCGGGCGGTCGTCGAGGCACAGCAGGTGGTGGCAAAGGAGTGCCCTATGGCCGGTGAGACGGCGATGCACAAAACGCTCAAGAAGGAAGCCTGCCGGTGGATGTTCCGCCAGGGCTACCGCTCCGTCGCGGCCGAAGTTCGTGTGCCGCCACTAGGCATCATCGATGCGGTCGGCGTCGGCACGTTCCGCGCGTACCACAACTACCTGTCAACGCCTTACGCGCTTCCGCAGACTGTCTTTGTTGAGTGCAAGCAGAGTCGAGGCGATTTCCTGCGTGACTGCTGCAAGGACACGAATCAGCTCAAGCTTGCGTTGAAGGCCAAGCGGGAAGATTGGCTGCGTCGCGGCTTTGAGCGTCGACACCGCAAGATTCGCGGCCAGGCCGGTCTCGGTAAGTTCAAGAGCTGCCTGCTCACGCCAATGGCCCAGTTGCATTACGTCATGGCACCGGCCGGCCTGCTGAAGAAAAGCGACCTGCCGCCACGTTGGGGTTTGCTGACGCTCGGTGACGGCGGCGTGAGCGTGACCGTGCGGGCCGACTGGTGCGAGACAGCATCCTGCGGCATCGTCGAAGGCTGCATTGCCAGAACGCTTACCGGCGACCTCTATCGGGCCGACGATCGTGCGATGGCAAGCGTGAACCGTGAGCTGTTTGCCCAGCAGCAACAACTGGCCGACAAAATTCGCGCGCTCACGCCCGGGATCCTGGAGCAGCAACGCCACGCGGCCAATGTCGATCGGCCTGCGTCATCGCCCAAGACGCTGTTCGAGCCGGCCGAGGCCGAGCCGACGGCCGGTGACATGATGCGGCCGACCGTGCGTGGTCGTCGGGCGGCGCGGCGTCTGGCGTCGTGACCTGCGGGCGGGCGACGCATCTGTTAGAGTGCGGGCATGCGATGGTTCGCCGCAGGATGTGTCGTTGCACTATTTGCCTCGGTGACCCTTGCCCAATCAACGGCACCGCTGGCCGATGACGTCGCGACCGCGATCGAGCAGCTTGGGGTCTCGTCCTTCCGCGAGCGCGAGACGGCCCAGCGGTCGTTGTTGGCTTATGCGACACGCGACCCGGCAGTTCGACAGAAAGTCAAGTCGGCGGCGAGCGATCATCCGTCGGCCGAAGTGCGTGCCCGGGCGGCTGCGGTGCTGGCACGGCTGGATGACCGCGACCGTTTCGGCCAGAGCTTCGTCACGCTGTCGATCGACGGCACCATGCTCGACGCAGTCATCGCGCTGAATGACCTCATGGACGGTGGAGACGGCAGTCCTAGCTCGCCCAATCGCGTTGCTGCACAGCAGGAGTTTTTTGGCGACGACGCGGCAGCCGCTGCGATTCCGGTGACGTTCGATGTCGTCGGCGTGCCCTTTTGGGAGGTGGTCACGGAGCTGGGGCACCAGACTGGTTTCTGGCCGATCGAGCACGCCGGCCGTGGCAACGGCATGCTTGTCACACGTGGTCGACAGAGCGTCGGTAACTACCCGACGGTCATCGACACCGACACGGTCACCTCGGCCATTCGTGTCGAAATGCAGGGCTCGCAACGGTCGCGGAACGCGTCCATCGACTTCGGCCTGCCGGGAAACGGCCGCGGCAATCAAGACAACAGCTCGGCATCGATTACGCTGCGGCTGTTGTTTGAGCCCAAGCTTATCATCTCCAGCCAATCGCCCGTTGCCGTTCAGGTTAAGGAAGCAACGGACGCGGCGGGCAATGACTTGCTCGGCGAGTTGAACCGCGCGCAAGGCATGCATCGAAGCATGATCAACGAAGGCTGGTTGGCGACGGTGGCCGTTCCGCTGGACCCGACGCTGACTGCCTCTGCCGATAGCGTGGCCAGGTTAGTAGGCGAGGCCAGTGTGGACGTGGCCGAGGAGGTCGGAACCTTGGAGGCCGACATCGCAGATGCCGTGGCGTCGTTGACGGCTGCTTGGATTCCCGTACGCGATAAGTTGGGCCCGAACGAAGCTCCGTCGCCTGAGCTGATGTCGCAGGTCGACGACGTGCCGGTGCAAGCGTCGGTGGATGTGGGCGATTCGAGCGTCCGCCTGCTTGCCGTCGGCACACCGCGGGAGGAGAACCTGCTTCGGCAATTTGAGCAGATTGAACGTCGCCGGCAAATGCGTCAGGCGCGTCGACAGGCGGGGGCGATGCAGCAGGAGGCCGACAGGCCCGCACCTGAACTGGCGATGATTCGGCTCGTGATCGAGATCCAGGCGGACGACCCGCAGGTGCTGCGGTCCTCGCTCGGCAACTTGAGGATGCAGGACGCCGACGGCCGCACGTGGCAGCTTGTGAATCAGGATCAGGAACACGGCGGACCTGCCGACGTCGATCCCACAACGCAGCGGCTGAGCCTCACGTTCGCCGACTGGTCAGGGCAGGCCGGTGCGCCGGTCCGAGTGGAATGGGTTATTCCGTCGGCGACGCGGACGCTGACGGTGCCGTTCGTCTTCGAGGACGTAGCCCTTCCCAAGCCATGACGTCACTAGTCGTTCTGGTGCCTGCCCTGGCAAGCTGTTAAGGTGCGGGTGATGACGAAGGCCCCGTTTTTTCTGGCACTTTCACTGGCGGCTGGCCCGACGCTGGCGCAGGTCACACCGGCCGACGAGTCACGTGAACCAACCACGACCAGGCAGCCGGCCACCAGAGAGCCGCTGACGGACGCGACCATCTCCAGGTTGCTCGACGAGTCGATCGACCTGTCGTTGACGAGCCAGGCGCTGCCGGACGTGCTGGCCGCCATCTCGCAGCAAACGGGCGTGCCGTTCGAGGTGCCGGACGAGACATACCAACGGCTGCCTTACGGCGCGCAAACGCCGATCAGCGTCAACGTCACTGCGACGCCTCTGCGGCAAACGCTGTCGGCCATTACGCAGCGTCTGGGTCTTCGCTACGTGCCGCGGGATGGCAAGGTGACGCTTCGACCGCTGCCAGCACTTGAGCGGATGGGCAGGCGGGCAACGGTCCCAGAAGTGGCGATGCTGGACCTGCTCAACACGGTCCCGCTCGACCTCGTCGAGGAGCGGCCCACAGCGTCACAGATTCTCGGGCAGATCGACCTGCGGCTGCAGGCGATCGATGACGAGGCTCGAAAGGCGGGGCGGCCGACGCCCGGATACGTGGTAGAAAATCGGATTCCCGAAGGCCTGAGCGAGCGACCGGTGTTCATCGCCCGTGACGCCACCCTCGCCGCCGCGGCGGAAGCCATTGCCTTGCAGACAGCCTCGACGTGGTACCCAAGCGACCGCAAGCTCGTCGTGCTGCCGAAGGAGCAGTGGGTGCTGGAGATGCTGGAGAAGCCGGTCAGCCTCGCCTACGACACGGTCGAGCTGCAGCAGGTCATCGACGACCTCGAGCGGATGGCAGGGCTGCCGTTCAGGATTGAACCTGGGGCGCTGGCCAAGGTCGAGAAGCGCTTCCAGAAGGTTCGCCTGTTTCTTGAGGACAAGACCGTCCGCCAAGCGCTCGAGAGCATTGGCGGCGTCAGCGGTCTTGCGTGGGAGGTCGATGGCGACGGCATCTACCTGTGGCACGTCGACGGGGACGGCGACCAGCGACGCCCGCGCACGCCGTTGCTCGGCTTCAGAAACACGGAGCAACCGGTGCTGCTTGTCGACTTGGGCGACGGCACATCCTTGCTGGTTTACGAGAGCGAATTGCCTCGCGAGGCACGCGAGCGGCTCGAGCGACGACGCCGTGAAGCCGTCGATGCCATCGTCCGCGACCGGCCGACGACGCAGCCTGCCGACTAAGCGCCGCGGCGGCGCTTGAAGGTATTAATCAACGCGTTGGTGCTGCTGTCGTGGCTGCTGACTTCTTCGTTACCTGCCAATTCGGGCAGAATGGCTTTGGCCAGTTGCTTGCCGAGCTCGACGCCCCACTGGTCGAAGCTGTTGACGTCCCAGATGATGCCCTGAACGAAGATCTTGTGCTCATAGAGGGCGACAAGCTGCCCAAGCGTGTGCGGCGTCAGTCGGTCGAACAAGATGCTCGTCGTCGGCCGGTTCCCGGGGAACGTCTTGTGAGCGACGAGTGCTTCGTCGGCACCGTCGCCCAGCTCGGCCCGGACCTGGTCGGGCGTCTTGCCAACCATGAGCGCTTCGGTCTGTGCGAAGAAGTTGGCGAGCAGCTTCTCGTGATGATCGCCCGTCGGATTCTGGCTGATGGCCGGGGCGAGGAAGTCACAAGGCACGGGTTTGGTGCCTTGGTGGATGAGCTGGTAAAAGCTGTGCTGGCCGTTCGTGCCGGGTTCGCCCCACAGGATCGGGCCGGTGGTGTAGCCGTCGACGGGGTTGCCGTCGCGTCGGGTCCGCTTGCCGTTGGACTCCATGTCGGCCTGCTGGAGGTAGGCCGGGAAGCGTCGCATGTACTGGTCGTACGGCAGGACAGCGTGCGTGTCGTACCCGAAGAAGTTGTTGTACCAAACGCCCAGGGCGCCCAGCAGCACCGGCAGATTGTCGGCCAGCGGCGTGGTGCGGAAGTGCTCATCGACGTCAAACGCGCCGCCGAGAAAGTCCTCGAACGAATCCATGCCGACGTAGAGCGCGACAGGCAGACCGATGGCGGACCAGACGCTGTATCGACCGCCGACCCAGTCGTCGAACTCGAACATGTTGGCCGTGTCGATGCCGAAAGCCTCTACACCCTTGGCGTTCGTGCTGACGGCTACGAAGTGCTTCGACACGTCACCGCGACCGTCGGTCTTCTCGTTGAACCACGACTTGGCCGTGTCTGCATTCGTGAGGGTCTCCTGCGTCGTGAACGTCTTGCTGGCGATGATGAAGAGCGTCGTCTCCGGGTCGAGACGGCTGAGTGTTTCGGTGATGTCGGTGCCGTCGACATTGCTGACGAAGTGCATGCGCAGCTGCCGATTGCCGTAGGGCTTGAGTGCCTCGCAGGCCATTGCGGGTCCCAGGTCGCTGCCACCGATGCCGATGTTGATGATATCGCGAACCTTCTTGCCGGTGGTCCCGGTCCAGTCACCGGTGCGAACGCGGTCGACAAACCTGCGCATCTTCTCGAGCGTTTGGCGGACCCGCGGCATGACATCTTGGCCGTCGACCATGATCGGCCGATCCGAGCGATTGCGGAGCGCCACGTGCAGCACGCTGCGGCCCTCGGTCAGGTTGATCGCTTCGCCGTCAAACATGCGGTCGCGCATCGTCTCGACGCCCGCCTCCTCGGCCAGCTTGACGAGCAGGTCGAGCGTCTCGTCGACGATGCGGTGCTTCGAGAAGTCGATGTAAAGGCCCAGCGATTGTCGGCAGAATCGTGTCGCCCGGTCCGGATCATCGCGGAACAGGTCACGCATCTGCAGACCTTCCACCTGCTTGAAGTGGTCGGTGAGCTTCGTCCAAGCGTCGAGCTGGGTCGGGTTCGGCATGGCGTCAGGGTAGAACCCGTCTGCCGTAACGTCGCCGCCCATGGCCAAGGCAACGGACTCATCGACCCGCGTCAATTTCCTGCGTGACGAGATCAACCGGCACGACCGCCTCTACTACGTCGAGGCCAAGCCGTCGATCAGTGACCGACAGTACGACGCCTTGATGAAGGAACTTGCCGATTTAGAGGCAGAGCACCCGGAGCTGCTGAACAAGGACTCGCCAACGCAGCGGGTAAGCGGCGAACCAATCGAAGGCTTCGACAAGGTGCGTCACGCGGTGCCGATGCTGAGTATCGACAACACCTACTCGCCGGCAGATCTGCGGGAATGGGACGCGCGTGTACGCAAGGAGGCGAACGACGTGACGTATGTACTTGAGCCGAAGGTGGACGGCGTCGCCTGCGGGCTGCGGTACGAGGCGGGCAAACTGGTGCTCGCAGCGACGCGGGGTGACGGCACCACGGGTGACGACATCACGACGAACGTGCGGGCGATCCGTTCGGTGCCGTTGACGCTGGAGGGCGACGCACCGGCCGTGTTGGAAGTTCGCGGCGAGATCTACATGCCGAGCGACAGCTTCCAGAGGCTCAACGAAGAAGAAGAGCGGTTGTTTGACGAGCGAAAAACGAAGTCACAGGCCGATGCGGCAGTGGCGGCTGAGGCAGCCGCGGCGGCGACGACGAAGCAGCAGGAAGCCGAAGATAAGGCCCAGCGTGCCAAGGACCGGGCGGCGAACATGACGCTGGAGCTTTTTGCCAATCCTCGCAATGCGACCGCAGGTACTCTGAAACAGCGTGACCCCAAGGTTGTCGCCAGCCGAGGACTGAGGTTCGTCGCTCACGGGCTCGGCGAGGTTGTCGGCCTCGACCTCGACAGCTACCACCAGACGCTCGACATGCTGCGGGCGATGGGCGTCGCGACAAGCCCGCACGCGGTGACTGCCGACGATGCCGACGCAGCACTTGCTGCCATCCAGTACTTTGGCGAGAAGGTTCGGACAAAGCTCGACTACCAGACGGACGGCGTCGTTGTCAAAGTCGACAGCCTCGCCCAACGTCAGCAGCTAGGCGTCCGAAGCAAGTCGCCGCGTTGGCTCATCGCCTACAAGTTTCCCGCAGAACAGGCGCAAACGACGCTCGATGCCGTGACTTGGCAGGTCGGCAAGAACGGCAGCGTGACGCCAGTCGCTGAACTGGAGCCGGTGTTCCTGGCGGGCACGACGGTGAAGCGAGCGACGATGCACAACCGCGATCAGTTGGCCAAGCTCGGAGCCAGGATCGGCGACCTTGTGACGGTCGAAAAGGCCGGCGAAATCATTCCGCAGGTCGTTGCCGTCGCTGTTGAACGGGGTGGCGAAGCCGTTCAAATACCGACGGCCTGCCCAGCCTGTGAGCAGCCGCTCGGCATTGAGCAGCTTAAGCCGGATTATCAAGGCTTTCGGTGCATAAACGGCGACTGCCCGGACCATTACGTCCGCCGTCAGCGGAAGAAGTTGCCCGAGACGTGTCCGACGTGTGGCTTGGACACACTCGAGCAGATCGCCGAGGGCATCGACCTGCTATGCATCAACGACGCTTGCCCGAAAAAGCTCATCGAGCGGCTCAAGTGGTTCTGCGCACGGGGCCAGATGGACGTGGATCGGCTGGGCGAGAAGCTCATCGAGTCGCTGCACGAGGCGGGCAGGCTGGCGACTTTTGCAGACATCTACAAGCTGACGCGGGACGATCTGCTGGCGGTGGATCGCATGGGCGAAAAAGGAGCAGACAACGTGCTTGCGGGAATCCAGGCGAGCAAACATCGGCCGCTCGATCGGCTGCTGGCCGGGCTTGGCATCCGCCACGTCGGTTCGACCGCATCACGCTTGTTTGCAGCGAACTTCGGCAGCTTAAACGCCCTCAAGGCGGCGACGGAGAAGGAGCTCGCGGCCGTCGAGGGCATCGGCGACGTCATCGCCGGTAGCCTGCACGCGTACCTTGCCGGCGATGGCAAAGAAGCTGTCGAAGCACTGCAGGCCATTGGCGTCGACCCGCACGTTGAAGTCGTCACACCCGATGCCGCGCCGGATGGGCTTCTCGCTGGCAAGACCGTCGTCGTCACAGGCAGCTTCGAGAATTTCAAGCGCGATGAAATCGAGGCTTACATCCGCAGTCTCGGCGGAAAGGCAGGCTCTTCGGTCAGCAAAAATACCGACCTGCTCCTCGCTGGCGACAAGGCGGGCAGCAAGCTGAAGAAAGCAGGCGAACTCGGCGTCGAGACGTTGAGCGAAGCGGCCTTCACCGAGCGCTACGGCCGGCCGACTTAGCCTTGCTTGCCCTCGATCGCCATGAGCAGGATCGCAGCGGCCATACCGAGACGACGGTCGATCTGTCGACCCGTGTCGGCGGTGAAGTCGCATTGCAGCTTCTTGACGAACGGGTTGAAATTCTGCGTCATATCGAACAGCCGCTGATCGCCTGATTCGCCGTGGTACTTCTGCGGCATGAACATGGCCGCCGCGTCGACGAAGCGACGCAGCAGGGCCTTCATCGTGCTGTCCTCGATGATGGTGGCCACGAGGCGGCCCTGAGCATCGACCATCTCCCACGAGTCGCGCAGCAGGCTCTTCATCCCCTTGCGACGCAGACTACCCACGACGCCGCCCGCAGCAGTGAGGTCGATCACGTCGTAGGTGGCTGAGAAATCAATGATGCTGCGGGCCTTGATCCGCATCAGCGGAACAGTCTGTTCCTCGCTGGCGAACAGCTCGATGTCTTCCTTGAGCTTGAACTTCTTCATCTTGCAGAACATCACCAGCGTTTCAGCATCGTCGTAGACGTGGAACTTTTGGCTCAGCAGGTCGAACACCTTGGCCCGCACGAGGTACCGATCGTGCGAAAGAGCATCGGCAAGTGATGGATGTCGGCCCATAAAAGATGTTGTAGTCAACGCTGACGATGATGACCAACGCAAAGCACCCGGCCGACCTGGCCGGGTGCTGAACGATGTTCATTTTGCAAGAATGTTCAGGCCGCTTCGGACTCGGCACCGGCGGCACCTTCGGCCGTCTTAGCACTGGCCGGCTTGCCGCCGGGCTGGACCTCGGGGCGGCCCATCGGGTAGTACTCGATGCCGTTCCGCTTCATGTCCGTGCGGTGGAGGCAGTTGCGGCCGTCGAAGATGAGCGGCTTGTTCATGACGCCCTTGATCTTGCTGTAATCGAGCGTCTCGAAGATGAGCCAGTCGGTGCAAATCGCAACTGCATCGGCACCTGTTGCGGCCCGGACCGGGTCGACGCACCACTCCACGCCTTCGGGGAACAGCTCACGCATGTTGTCGACGGCCTTGGGGTCGTAGGCCTTGACTTTGACGCCCTCGGCGATGAGGTGCTTGATGACGTCGATGGCCGTCGACTCGCGTATGTCGTCAGTGTCAGCTTTGAAGGCCAAACCCCAGACGGCGACAGTCGCACCCTTGGCAGAGCGGCCGAGCTTGTCCGTGATCTTCTTGGCAAACCGTTCCTTCTGGTAGTTGTTCGTGTCGATGATCGCACTGACGAACTTGTTCTCGTACCCAGCAGCCTTGGAGATGTGCTCCATCGCGGCGACGTCCTTCGGGAAGCACGAGCCGCCGTAACCGCAACCTGCACGCAGAAAGGCCGGGCCGATCCGCTTGTCGCTGCCCATGCCACGACGAATCGCCTCGATGTCAGCACCGTAGTGCTCACAAAGAATCGTCAGTTCGTTCATGAAACTGATGCGGGCGGCCAGCATCGTGTTGGCGGCGTACTTCGTCAGCTCGGCCGACTCCCAGTTCATGACGAACCAGCAGTTGGGGTTACCGGCCTTGATCTGCTCGCGCAGGATCGGGTCGTAAAGCTGGTGCACCTGCTGGGCTTCGGGAGCCTCGGGCTCGCCGCTCTCGCAGCCGATGACGACGCGGTCAGGCCGCAGGAAGTCGTCGACAGCCGTGCCTTCCTTGAGGAACTCGGGATTGCTCACGACGCGGACGTTCGCGTTGGTGTGCTCCTTGAGGTACGCGCTGAGCTTGCGATTGGTGCCGGCCGGGACGGTCGACTTGACGATGATGGTGACCATGTCACCGGCGCGATCGCTTGAACGCTTTTCGAGCGCCTCGCAGACCTCGCGGCCGGCGGTTTCGAGGAAGGTCATGTCGACGGTGCCGTCTTCCTTGGGCGGCGTGCCGACGGCGAGGAACACGACCTGTGCATCCTCGACGGCCTCGGCGACGTCACCCGTGAAGCTCAGGCGGTTCTCACGGAGGTTCTCGGTCATGCGTTCGGCCAAGCCTGGCTCGAAGATTGGGCACTCACCGGCTAACAGCTTCTCGAGCTTCTTGGGCATCTTCTCGACGCCGCGAATGGTGTGGCCGATGGAAGCCAGGCAGGTGCCTGTGACGAGGCCGACGTATCCGCAGCCGATGACGGTGACATGCATGTTCTTAGAGTCCTGTTCCGGCGTCGCCGGTTGCGTGTTGATTCGTGAGGTGAGGTGCCGAGGCGGACGCCTGGCGATGCCGCAGGCGATGATCGGCGGTGCCGATTACAACGACTGCATCGGCCGAGCGGGGCAGCATCATGAGACACGTTTGCACCGCGGGCGAGCGAGACAGCTTACCGGACCTGTTGATGAAGGTGAAGCCGATCCGTTATCTTCGATTTAGACCGCGACCTCTTGCCGCACCGGAGGCGCTTCGCCTTCAGGCCTTGCTGGTACGGCTGGTGGTGTTGCCGGTTCGTCGTCAGTGCGGTCCGGTGAGACCCGCTCGTGGATCATGCCGATCTTGTACGCCGCGACGATGATGCTGCCGAACAGCACCATGTAGAAAGCCACCGCGTACCGCGTGCGGAAGTAGACGAGCATCGCCCCCGCTGCGACAAAGAAGATGGTCAGCCCGTAGCTCAGCACCACCGCACGCCGAACAGTCAGGCCGCGGGCGATGAGCTGGTGGTGAAAGTGGTGCTTGTCGGCACTGAACAGAGGCCGACCTGCCGTCCATCGTCTTGCAAATGCCAAGGCCGTGTCGAGCACAGGCAGGCTGAACATGACGAGCCCGCCGAGCATCCACTTGGACCCGACATCCCCGATGAGCAGGATCATCGTCGCAATGACGAAACCCATCAGCAGGCTGCCGGCGTCGCCCATGAAGATGCTGGCTGGGTTGAAGTTGAACGGTAAAAATCCGAGCACGGCTCCGAACAGCGCCAGTGACAGCGCAAGCCGCACCGCGTCGTCGTTTGCACGATCGATCGGCCCGCCGATCGCAAGATTCGCCGCGACGAAGACCAGCCCGGCGGCGATGATCGCCGTCACGCCGCCACACAGCCCGTCGAGCCCGTCCATGAGGTTGCTGGCGTTGCAGCAAAAGACGACGAGTCCAACCACAAAGAAGCTGCTCGCCGCGACGATGACGCCGACCTCGACCTGCTCGGGCACCGCAATGCTGAGGTTCACGTGCAGCCACTCGAAGACGAAGGCGGTGGGCTCACGCAGCACGTCGCTGCCAATCCCGAACGCGAGCAACGCAATTGCAGCGGCAACTTGTCCGAGAATCTTGAGCTTCGGCCGCACGCCGACCAGATCATCAAGTAGTCCGAGCAGCGTAATGATGGTCGCACCAGCCACAATCGGTATCGGTATCTGCACAAGCCCCCTCAAAGCCGGGACTTCACTGAAGGCTGACCCAAAGGTCAGCCCGGCGATCAGGCCCACGAAGATCGCAACGCCGCCAAGGTAAGCGACGGGACGCGTGTGCAGCTTCCTGCCGCCGTCAGGCTGATCGATGACGCCGTAGGCGATAGCGACGTTCCGCATGATGGGCGTGAACACCCAAGCAAATGCGAAGGCCGCACAAAACACGATCACGAACGGGCTGAGCACCGCGTCGTAACTCAGGTCACGCGGTGCCGACTCCATGACCGGCGGGTCGGCCTGCAGGGTCTCGCTGAGCAAAGCCTCGATATCAACCGACCCCGCGCCACGCGGGTCCAGCACCGGCAGCTCGAAGGGAGCGGCGGGATCAAAAGGGGGGGCGGGTTGTGTGGTCGCAGTATCGGCCACGGCTAGTCAATGTATCCGACTCGGAACCGCCTCGCGTTTGCGCGAAGGTGTTGTACGACGCATCTGCCGTGTTATCGGGCGTGACAGCGGTCGAGTCGCGTGATGCGGCATCTTCGGTAGGCTGTGGCTGCCGATGCACCCGCTCCTGATCGCAGCCCTCTCCGCCGTCGCTTTTATTGCAGCGTACGTCACGTACGGCCGCTGGCTCGGGACGAAAGTCTTCCGTCTTGCAGCCGGCAACGTCGTGCCGAGCCACGCCTTTGCCGACGGCAACGACTACGTGGCGACCAAGAAGAGCGTCGTCTTCGGCCACCACTTCACGAGCATCGCCGGCACCGGCCCCATCGTCGGGCCGGCAATCGCCATCATGTACGGGTGGGTGCCGGCGCTCCTGTGGGTGATTCTCGGCAGCATCTTCATCGGGGCCGTGCACGACTTCGGGTCGCTCGTCGTCAGCCTGCGCAACGGCGGTCGCAGCGTCGGCGACATCGCCGGCGACGTCATCAACAAGCGGACGCGCCTGTTGTTCCTGTGCGTCCTGTTCCTGTGCCTCCTGATCGTCATCGCGATCTTCGGCCTCGTCATCGCCGCCGTCTTCAAGCAGTACCCGGCGGCGATCTTCCCGTGCGTCGTGCAGGTGCCGATCGCCGTCATCATCGGCCTGTGGCTGCACCGCCGCGGCGTGTCGCTCACGCTGCCGTCGATCCTGGCGCTGGCGACGATGTACGCCACCACCTTTTTCGGCGACGTCGGCTACCTGCACACGTTCAACGAAGCCCTGGCGGCGTGGCCGAACTGGCTGTGGATCGCCGTCCTGCTCGCCTACGGCTTTGTCGCCAGCGTCCTGCCGGTCTGGACGCTCCTGCAGCCACGCGACTACATCAACTCCCTGCAGCTGCTCTCGGCCATCGGCCTGATCGCAGTCGGCCTCGTCGCCGCCAGCCTGTTCGGCGGTGCCCCGCCCGTCGAAGGGGCGGAGCGAGTGCGAGCTGCAGATGGTCGCCCCGGCGGTGAACCTGGAGCCGGCCGACGCGCCGCCGATCTGGCCGTTCCTGTTCGTAACGATCGCCTGCGGGGCGTGCAGCGGGTTCCACTGCCTCGTCAGCAGCGGCACGAGCAGCAAGCAGCTCGAGCGAGAGCCCGACGCCCGGTTCGTCGGCTACGGGGCGATGCTGACGGAGGGGTTCTTGGCGGTGCTGGTGATCCTCGCCTGCGGGGCAGGGCTCGGGCTGGGCGGATCCCATGAGGTTGGTCAAAAGGTTTCTGTCAACAGAGCTGGCGAGTCGGTGCGAGGCCACGGATGGCCCGTTCATCCTCCTAGCATTCCGCAATTCGTGGAGAAGACAGAACTTGTCAAGAGCGAGGACGGGCGTTGGCTTGAGGTTCCTCCGCGCGGGACATTTGACCCCCACGTATCGACGCGTAGGTTCATCGAGCTCTCAGACTCTGACGTGCAGCAACGTTTCGGATTTGCGGTACCGCAAGCCACGGCGATTTCAGAGCCGACAACGCTTGTCACGGCCGGCACATTTGCCTTCGAAACTCAGTATAAGTCTTGGCGATCCGCCGACGGCCTTGGGGCGAAGGTGGGGGCGTTCGTGACGGGGGCGGGCAATTTCACCGCCGCCGCCGGTATGCCGCGCTCTGGGGGACGGCCCTGATGGCCGTGCTCGTGGCCAGCTTCGCCCTGACCACCCTCGACACCGCCGTCCGGCTCCAGCGGTACGTCGTCGAAGAACTGATCGGAACCTTCACGTCCGCTCGAAAGCTCCCCGCGAGCCCCGACCGTCAGGGAGGGGAGGACTGGGCGGGTCGCTCCCCAGAACCCCGGCCTCACGGTTGGGGCTCGCGATCAGTCTCGGTTGGTGCCACCGGCATCGCTGTGGTTACAGGCGGCGCGATGGCCGCCATACCGGCGTCGGGCGAGTGGACGCTGGCGGGCATCGGGACGGGCGGCATGATCCTGTGGCCGCTGTTCGGAGCGACCAACCAGCTGCTCGCCGGCATCGCCTTCGCCGTGATCCTGTTCTACCTGCGAAGGCGGCAGAATCGCGACGTGGTTCCTCGTGCCGCCGATGCTGTTCATGCTCGTCATGCCGGCGTGGGCGACCATCGTTCAGCTGCCCGAGTGGTGGCAGGGCGAGAGGTACGTCCTGGCGGCGATTGCCGGGGCATGTTTGACACTGGAGACGTGGATGGTCGTGGAAGCCGCCTTGCTCTACGGCCGGGTCAAAGGCGTGGAAGTTGACGAAGAACGTCGCGGCTTCGAGGTGGTTGCGTCGTCACCCGATTGAACCACGCCGCCTTACTTCCGCCGATCGGCGACCACCGTGGCGATGATCGCGTCCAGATCGTGCGTCGCCTCGAAACCGACCGCCGCCTTCACGCGGGACAGGTCCGGCACGCGGCGCGGCACGTCTTCGAAGCTTTGCCCATAGACCCGCTCATACGGCACCGTTTCGATGCTGCCACTGCCCACCTGATCGACGACGCGTCGGGCGAGTTCGCCGATGGTCACCTCTTCGTCGCCGCCCACGTTGAAGACACGGCCGACGGCGGTTGGCTCGCCTAGCAGGGCGACGAGACAGCGCACGACGTCCTTGACATGGCAGAAGCATCGCGTCTGCTGCCCGTCTCCGGTGACCAGCAGCGTTTCACCGGCGATGGCTTTGTCGACGAAGCGGGGCAGCACCATGCCGTAGTGCCCGACCTGCCGCGGCCCGACCGTATTGAACAGCCGCACGACAACGGCCGGCAAATCGAACTGCTTGTGGTACGCAAGCGCGAGAAACTCGTCGATCCCCTTGGCGTAGGCGTAGCACCAGCGGGCGTGAAGCGTCGGGCCGATGGCGATATCGTCGTCTTCGCTGAACGGCACCCTCGTGCCCTTGCCGTACACCTCACTGGAGCTGGTGACGAGCACCGGCCTTCGCCAGCGGTTGCAGGCCTCCAGCACGACCTCGGTGCCGTGAACGATGGAGCGGATCGTCCGCACCGGCTCATCGGCAATGAGTTGCACACCAACGGCGGCAGCGAGATGAAAAACGGCATCACAGTCGCTGATCACCAGATTCACCGTCTGTGCATCTTCGACGGTGCCGCGGATGAGGCTGAAGCGGTCTCGCCGCTCGGGGTGCTCGAGCAGATGGCGGATGTTGTCGAGGCTGCCGGTCGTGAAGTCATCGAGTGCGACGACACTGTGCCCGTCGGCGAGCAAATGCTCGGCGAGGTGACTGCCAATAAAGCCGGCCCCGCCGGTGATGAGGTAACGCATCGTTTGCGACGGTACGGCCTTGACCTTCTACGTCAGGTCGTACTCCTTGATCTTGCGATACAACGTCCGCTCGCCGATGCCAAGGATCTTGGCGGCCCGCTCGCGGTTGCCTTCGGTGAGCTTGAGCGTGTTGCGGATGAGTTCGACCTCGGCCTGTTCAATGGAGATGCCGACAAGGCCATCGATGCCGCCGGCGTCGGACGTGGTGGGGCGGGTGGCTAGCTCCGGAGGCAGCGCGTCGGCGTCGAGCGTGTCGCCCGTCGTCATGACGATCATGTTATCGACTGCGCTCTTGAGTTGACGCACATTGCCCTGCCAGCTCGCAGCCATGAAGGCCTGCTGTACCTCCGGGGCGATCTTGTCGATCTCGCGCCCGTACTGCTCTGCGGCCCGGCGGACGAAAAAGTGCAACAGCAGCGGAATGTCTTCGCGTCGCTCCCGCAACGGTGGCAATTGCAGCGTCACGCCTTTGATACGGAAATACAGGTCCTCGCGAAAGTCTCGATCCGCGACCATCTTCTCGATGTCACGGTTCGTGGCCGAGACGATGCGGACGTCGACCTGCCGCGGTTCATTGTCTCCAAGGCGGACGACCTCGCCGTTCTCCAAGACGCGCAGCAGCTTGGCCTGCATCGAGGCCGGCATGTCACCGATCTCGTCGAGGAACAGCGTGCCGCCGTCTGCGTGTTCGAAGCGGCCGGGGCGGTCGGACTGTGCTCCGGTGAAAGCGCCCTTGACATGGCCAAACAGCTCGTCTTCGAGAATACTCTCGCTCAGGCCGGCACAATTAAGGGCGACGAGCCGCTGCTTTCTGCGATCGCTGTGATTGTGGATCGCCCGGGAGACGAGCTCTTTGCCCGTCCCGCTCTCACCGAGAATAAGAACGGGAATCTGGCTCCGTGCGACCTGCTTTGCCGTCTGGACGATCCGCTTGATCGCCGGTGAGTTGCCGACGATGCCTTCGAAGCCGCTGTCTTCGACGGAAATTTCAGCCAGCTCTACCTCGAGTGCCTGGTTGCGGCGACGCAGCTTCGCCTTCTCCGCCGCCCGGCCGACTTGGGCACGAAAGTCGTCAAGGTCGAGCGGCTTGGTGATGTAGTCGTAGACGCCCTCGCGAATCGCCTCCTTGCTCGTCGGCACGTCGTTGACCGCTGTCACCAGAATCACCGGCGGCGGTTCTTCGAGCGCTCGCGCCGTCTTCAGCACTTCAAGCCCATCGCGGTCGTTGTCCATCCGCAGATCGGTCACGACGACGTCGTACCGCTTGCGCTTGAGGAACTTCTGAGCGTCTTCCAGCGAGTGGCCGATGTCGCAGTCGCACTTTTGACGCTGAAGCGCCTCACACATGACTTCTGCGTGGTCGACTTCGTCGTCAATCACCAGCACCCGCGTCGGTCGCTCGTCACCTGTATCTGCCATGCGTCGTAGAGCCTATCGCACCAACGGAGGACGCCGAAGCACAAGCCTCGGCGTCCTTGAAGATCTCTGGATGGTTCTAGCGACGACGACGAAGCATCGCCAAGCCGACGAGGCCGAGCGTCGCGACGCTGGTCGGCTCCGGAACGACTGCAAATTGCAGCCCCGACAAACCGCCGAAGAAGTTGTCGTCGACTGTCGTGCCGATGGTCGTTGCAGTCGCCCGTGGCCGGGTCGATGGTGTACAGATTGTTGGTGCCGTTGAAATCACCGTCGGCGAAGTAGAGCGTGCCGTCGGAGTCAAAGTCGAGCCCACCGACGAGGCCGAAGGCCTGCGGAACGGTGACGGACGAGACGACGCCTGCGGTTGCTATATCAACTTCAACGAGGAAGGCCTGAGTCGGAACAGCCTGCACGGTGACGTCAACGAGATACAGCGAGCCGCTGTCATCGAAGGCGAGGCCTGCCGCGTTGGAGACACCCGGGATCGTGCCGACGGGGGTGCCTGCACCGGTGGCGACGTCGATCGTAAAGAGCGTCGAGACGCCATTCGTGTTGGAGACGCCGAAAAGATCTCCGTTCGCATTGAAGTCGAGGTCGCCTTCAAAAATCTCAAAGCCGATGTCACCGACGACGGCGGTTGTGCCGGTGGCCGGATCGATGGTGAGCAGCTGCGAAGCGGCAGGCTGGCCGTTGACAGTCGCAAGCGGATCGGTAAGCGAGTAGAGCGTGCCGTCAGCCGCCTGCGTCAGGCCGAGCAGGCCGGTACTACCGGTGAAGCGGGCGTTTGTGGCGGCACCAGTGGTGGTGTCAACGTCGAACAGCCGGGCCTCGCGACCGCCGAAGCTGCCGTCGCGAAACTCGACGCCGAGCAGCTGGGTTTGAGCCGCGGCAGTACCAGCGGCAAGGGTGAGGGACAGGACGGTGTACTTGATGGTGTTGTGCATAATGCTCCCGGTGAGGGGTCATTCAATGTAGCAGTTCAATCAAGAGCCGCGGCTAGCGAAAGCTTGACGACCTTGGCTGCGTCTGATCGAAGAACGACGTGCTCGTCCTGACGACGCCATACGCCTTGCTCGACCCGTCTTACCTCGCCACGGCCGTCACTGATCGGGCCTTCGTACATCAGGTATCGCCGCCGATGGTCTGGCAGCACTTCGAACCGCGTTTCCTCTGTCGGCGGCCACTCGTAGACCCGCCACGTCTTCAGGTCAGCGTCAGTCGAGACCTCAAGCATCAGGTCGAAGTGCGGCTCGCCGAAGCCAATGTGACGGAGGACGACGAAGCGATACACGTTTAAGCGGTAGGCACGAACTTCTCCATCAGCGACGTCGGCATCAGACTGAAGAACGAGAACGCGGCGCCCGGAGCGCCTAGGAGGGCAGCTCCCATGAAAAAGATGCCCGCTCCGCTGCCGGTGCGTCGTCGACGAATCCGAGGGCTGACGTCATTCCCGCCGTACTGCTCGATCCGTTGCACGTTGTCCTGTCGGATCTCTATGCCGGTACTGACGCATTTGTAGCTGCCGTACATCAGAGCGAGGCCAAGTAAGAGCATGCTCAAACGGCTCACCGCCGTCTTCCACACTGGATCGTTCTGTTCCTGAGCTAGCGGTTGCCACGCCACGCGTTGCGTTCTACGCAATCAGCACTGGCGGTGCAACGTACTCGCTTCGCACGGGCTCTCCGTTGTTGATGCTGCTCTTGAGATCGCACGCGTGGCTCTCCGGCGGCAGGTCGAAGTCGTTCTCGTACAGCTCGTGCAGTTGATCCAGCTCTGCACCAGACAGGTCCGGCATCTCAGCAGCGGCGACCACTTCGTCGACCTCCTGCTCGTTCAGCAGCGTGGCTGTGATGGTCGTCACGGCCGGCTGTTGAAGGAGCCACTTGCAGGCGAACTGGTGCACGGTCATGTCGCGGGCCTCGAAGATCGGGCGAATGGCCTCGACCTTCTGCGGGCCAAAGACGCGCCAGCTCGCGTCGCGGAACTTGCGGTGGTCGTTCTGCTCGAGCTTCGTGTCTTTCTTGATGACGCCTTTGAGTACGCCCGAATTATCCTGCACGCGGGCCATCAAACCGGCCCGCTTGGCGACGGCCATTTCGCCAAGTTCGCGGGCCGGGTGCTGCTCGAGGTAGTTGTACACCGTCTGCACCGCCTTGGCCCCGTGCTTCTCAATGGCCTCGAAGCCTTCCTCGCGCCAGCCGATGGCGGGGCCGAGGGAAACGCCCCACGTTTTGATCTTGCCTTCGGCCTGCACCTTGTCGAGCTCTGCGAACATGTCGTCGCGGAACTGCGGCAGCTTGATGTTGTGGGCGACATACACGTCGATGCAGTCGACGCCGAGTCGCTTCAGTGAGTGCTCGAGCGCCTTCCGCATGAAGGTCGGCGAAAAGTCCTGCAGGCGTTCCTTGTGGCTGCCTGGAGTGCCAGGATCCGTGTAGAAGTCATACCCGAACTTGCCGCCGATCTGGATGGCGTCACGCCTGGTGCTGTCGAGCGTTTTGAGCCAGTTGCCGAAGAGCGTCTCTGCCCGGCCGTTGCCGTAGGCGTCGCCGTTGTCGAAGAAGGTGACGCCCTTGTCGAGGGCGTGGCTGCAAAGCCGGTCGCAGTCGTCCTGCTCGCGATGGCCCCACCAGTCGACGCCGAAGATCCAGCAGCCGAGGCTAATGGGACTGACGGAGACGTCACTGTTGCCGAAGGTGCGTTGTTCCACGTGGAACCATAGCGGCCGACGCTTCGGCACCAGCAAGGTTTCCACACGCTTCATGCGGCAAAAAGCCTTGCCCATGCTTGGATTTGCTGTAATACTACACGTCCCACCTGGCCGGTTCCCGCCGGCCGCACCCGCAGATTCCTCTGCAAGGAGACATTATGAATTGCAACACTTCAGTTGTTTTGCCCGTTTTGAGCGTCGCGGCCTCCTTCGGTCTTGCGTCTATTGCTCAAGCGCAGCAGTACGACGTCATACTCGAAAGCGGCCTAAACCCGGAGTTCCGGAGCTTCGGCGGCGTCGTGATCAACGACAATGGTCAGATCGCTCTGTCGACGCGTGACTTGACTGGAGCGGGCAGCCGCACGCAGCTCCTCCTCATCCAGCCGGACGGGACGATTGAGCGTTTAGTGAGCGAGGGTGACGTTGCCCCGGATGGCAACGGAACGCTCTTCAGCACCTTTTCACGATTTGATTCGGGATTGGCGCTCAACAACAACGGTCAGGTTGCGCTCGTCACGCGTTACGAGACGTCACCCGAGAACCGCGATCGGGCCATCATTCTGGCCGACGCAACGGGCGTCCAGCTCATAGCTCGCACCGGCCAGGCGGCCGGGGACGGTTTAGAGTTTCAAATTGGCGAGGAGATCAACGGCAGCATCGGCAGCACAGTCAACGTCGACGACCCGGTGCTGAATGATCTCGGGCAGATTGCGTTTCGTGATCGCCTGACGTCGTCGAGCCTGCCCTTTCAACCCCGCGCAGTATTCGCCGCTGAAGGTGTCGGGCTCCGGCAGGTCTTGATCGAGACTTCTTCGTCCCCGGTGCCTTCGATCTCTGGAGGGGTGGGTGAGCCACAGATCAACAACCTTGGCGAGATCTTCGTTAAGTTTGAGGAGCGAACCCAGCCGTTCCTCCCGCCGCTGCCTTCGCTGCTGGTGGACAACGGCGGTTCCCAAAGCATCGTCTACGGGCCGGGTACGCCACTGCCCGATGGATCGACGGCCGTGAGCTTCTTCAGCTTCGATGCCGCCCAAGAAGGCGGGATTGGACTCCGCGGCTTTACGACGACCGATGATCCGGCCAGCCGTCTCGCCGTCACCTATGGAACGTCGGCGGGCCTCGACATCCTGTCTCGAACCGGCGAGCCGCTTGCGGCGGGTGGTGAGTTGCTGTCGAACGTGCTAAGCGGCAGGTTGGAAGCTAACAACGTCGGTGGCGTGGCATTTGTCGGAGCCATCGGTGGAGTTCCCGATTCGCCGCCCGGAACCACTGACTTCAACGGGCTCTTCGTTGCCGATGACAATGGCCTCACCGAGATTGCCCGGCACGGCACGGTCTTGCCCGACGGCAACGTGATCGAGAGCTTTAATCGCGTTACGATCAACGATCTGGGCCAAGTCGCGTTCGAGGTGCGGTTCGACGTCGCTGGCGGACCGTCTTCGTTCGAGTTGGGCCTCTACTTCTTCGATCCGCAGTCGGGCACCTTCCCCGTCGTCAGCACGGTCTCCGACCTCTTCGGTAGCGAAGTTTTTGGATACAATTTCTCTGGCGGCACCAGCCAGGGTGGTGGCCTGAACAACAATGGGGAGCTGGTGTTCCGCTACCTCCTGGAGGATTCTCGCGAAGGTGTTGCCGTCTTCACGATCCCAGAGCCGTCGCTGGCGCTGGTTATCGGCCCAATGCTGCTTCTGGCGAGGCGTCGCCGTTAAGTGTTGGCGGTCTGGCACAGCATGTGCAACGCGACAGGCATGACCGACGAACTAAACGACCTCATCACCACGTCCCTCGACGGCGTCCACGGCTATAAGCAGGCCGCTGAGCATGCGAGCGATGCGACGCTCAAAAGCCTCTTCACCGACTACGCCAGCCAGCGGAGCACGTTTGCAAGCGAGCTTCAGACGCTCGTGAGCCAGATGGGCGGCACGCCGACCGATACGGGTAGCGTCGCCGCTGCGTTCCACCGCGGCTGGATCGGCCTCAAAGATGCCGTCACGAGCGGCGACAAGGGCATCCTCGCCGAGTGCGTCCGCGGCGAAGAGCACGCCGTCAAAGACTACCAATCGATCCTCGGCAGCAACGACGTCACACCCGCAATCAAGACGCTGCTCAGCCAGCAGCATGGCCAAATTGATCAGGCCCTAACACACATGAAGATGCTGCACGGCAAGATGGCTTAGGGTAGTTCGTCATGTTCAGCCTAACGCGGGCCGAGCCACGTCTGTGGATCGGCCCGCTTCGTTTCGTCGCCTCAGAACGTCATTTCCGCAGACTCCAGGGTATCCCCGTCGATTGCCCGCAACGTCGCGGTCACGGTGCGTTTGCTCCAGTCAATTTCCAAAGCTCCAAAGTTTGGGCGTAAATGCATGTCGCCGATGCGAAAGCGATTGGGCTCGCCGGCCGCGTCTCCGCCTCGGGGCTGATTCAGAGCACTTGATGTGACGTCGAGTACCGTCAGGTTGTCGTGGGTAGTGCGACTGATCTCCCCACTGTGGCGGTCGCCGCTGAAAATGATCGACGCTCCGCCTGCTTGGCCGAGCAAGTCGAGCAGGCGCTCTTGGTCGGCCGGGTGGTTCGCCCACTTTTCGAAACGGTGCTCGTTTGCCAACACCTGGATGCTGGAGCAGACGATGCGAAGCTCTGCCGGCTCGGCAAGTTGTGCCTCGAGCCACGCCCACTGCTCTTCGCCCAGCACCGTCGCGAGCGGGTCGGCCGTCGGGATGTATGACTTCTTCTTAGCTGTTGGATCACGCTCGAGCGGACTGCGGAAGTACCGCGTGTCGAGTAGCAGAAACTGCACCCGCTGACCGTCCGGCCCGACGGTGACGGCGTCGTAGTTACCCGCCCGCTGCCGGCGGGGCGAGTCGACGGGCTCGCCAACGGCATCGAGCATGATCGTCTTCGCCCGCTCCTTGAACGGCCACTCTCGGCCAGCGTCGTTGAGGCCGTAGTCGTGGTCGTCCCACACCCACAGCACGCGCGACGACGCGATCAACCGTTGAACTTCCGGCTTGGCGAGCAGGTCGGCGTACGCCTGCGTCATCTCCGCCGCGTTGTCGGTGTCGGCGTAGACGTTGTCGCCGAGAAAGATGAAGACATCGGGCTCGAAGGCAGCCACTGTCGCCAGAATGGGCACCGGTTGCGTTTCGCGGATGCACGACCCGAAAGCGATGCGTTCAACCGCTTGCGGGTGCGATGCCGGAGCAAGCAAGAGGCACAGCAGGGCGACGAGCATGGCGAACCGTAGTAGCGACATCGCACAGGGCTCTGAACGCCTCTACACTGCCGCCCCCACATTCGAACCCACCAGCTACTCACTACTCAGAATCACATGGCAGGCAACGCAGTCATCGGCCAAAGCGGCGGTCCCACCAGCGTCATCAACCAGTCGCTCGTCGGCGTCATCCAAGCTGCCCGGTCGGCAGGTCATATCGACAAGCTCTTCGGCGCGCGCCACGGCGTTCGTGGCGTGCTCAACGATGACTTCATCGACCTCAGCGACATCGGTGACGACCTGCTCGAACGCATCGCCGCCACGCCCAGCAGCGCGCTTGGCTCGACGCGGGACAAACCCGACGAAGATTACTGCCGCAGCTTGTTCGGCAAGCTCAAAGAAAAGAACGTCAAGTACTTCTTCTACGTCGGCGGAAACGACTCTGCCGACACCGCACGCATCGTTCGCGAAGTCGCCAAGGAAGACGGCTACGACCTGCACGTCTACCACGTGCCTAAGACGATTGACAATGACCTGCGCGTTCACGACCACACGCCCGGCTTCGGCTCTGCCGCCAAATTCGTCGCGGCGGCCATGATCGGTGACGACTTCGACAACCGGAGCCTGCCGGGCATTAAGATTGACGTCATCATGGGTCGCCACGCCGGCTTCCTGACGGCCGCATCGGCACTGGCTCGCGTCGCGCCCAACAGCGGACCACACCTCATCTTCGTGCCCGAGAAGCCGGTGAGCGAGGACGACTTCGCCGCCGCCGTCGAGAAGGTGTACCAGAAGGAAGGCCGCTGCCTCATCGCCGCCAGTGAGGGCATTACCGCCCCCGACGGCAAGACCTTCGCCGAGCACATGGCCGACGATCTCGAACGCGACGCACACGGCAACATCCAGCTCTCCGGCACCGGTGCACTTGGCGATTACCTGGCCTCGATCGTCACGAAGAAGCTTCAGACGCCCGGCGGTAAGAAGCTTCGCGTACGTGCCGACACGTTCGGCTACCTGCAGCGGTCGTTTGCCGGCTTCGTCAGCGAGACCGACGCCGAAGAAGCCCGCCGCGTCGGCCGCATGGCCGTTGAGTATTCCGCCGATCCGGCCAACGAGCAGGGCAGCGTGGTCATGACGCGTAAGCCAGGTGCCGAGTACGCCGTCGACACGCATCTCGAGCCGATCGAGAACGTCGCCCGTCTGACCAAGCACATGGCCGACGAGTTCCTGACGGACGATCACGACGTGACGGACGCTTGGCTCGACTACGTCCGCCCGCTCGCCGGAAAGCTCCCGACGGTCGGCACGTTCGACGAGTTGAAGTGACGACGCCTGACCCGCAGCCGGCTCAGGCTACAGATCCGTTGAGCTGGGACAGCATCGTTCAGCCCGGCGTTCGCGCGCTCAAGAGCAACTGGCGGCCGTTCGTCCTGATTCAGGTCGTCGCGGCGGCCTGTGTCGTCGCGTATTATAACTTCGGGGCCGTCCGGGACGCCTTCGACTGGCTCGGCACGATCAAGATGACGTACGGCTACGTCGCCAGCGGAATCGCAGCATCGTTTGCCGGCGCTTTACTGCCTGAACTGGCCAAGGCGCTGAGCCAGCCCGGCTACCGCCTGAGGGGCCGTGGTGAAGAGTTGACGTATCTGCTCATTTTCTTCTTCTTCAACGGCATCGTTGTCGACGCCTTCTATCGCACGCTCGGCATGATCGTCGGGACCGGCAGCGACTTTGGTACGGCGTTCATCAAGATGCTCGTCGACATGTTGGTGTTCACGCCGCTTCTGGTGTTGCCGCTCGTCATGCTCGGATTCGCTTGGCGGCGGCACAGCTACAAGGTCAAGCCCGTCGCGCAAGAGCTCGCCCGACATGGCATCGGCGGCTGGTACGCGCGGCGGGTTGCACCCGTCTTGCTTCCCGATTGGGCCTTCTGGGCACCGATGGTCTTACTGATCTACTCGATGCCGCCCTCGCTTCAGGTCATCTTGTTCGCATTAGCGCTCGCCGCCTGGTCGCTTGTGATGGTCTTCATCGGCAACGAGGAATTGCCTCCCGAAGCGCAAGCAGAACCCGGCGTGCTGGCGGTTACGGAGGACTAAACCCCTCATCAGCCGAGGATGATGAACGTCGAGAACATGAAGATCCAGACGACATCGAGGAAGTGCCAGTAGAGGGCAGCGTGCCTTACGCCGACGTAATGCTCGTGGTCGTACCAGCCTTTGCGGGCCTTCCAGGTGACGATCGCGAGGTAGATGATGCCGCCCAGAACGTGCAGGGCGTGGATGAGGACGAAGAAGAACAGTATGCCGTAAAGGCGGGTTGACCGGGCGGCCGGGAGCAGATCCGCGGGTCCTGCGACACCCGCTTGTGGATCGGTGCCCGCGAAAGGTGAGGCTGTGACCGGTGCCGCCGGGACCTGCGGGTCGAGCGTCAGCAGGCCGATCATGGCAGGCGTCTGCACGACAACAAAAAGGACTGCAAGCACGTTCGTTGCCCACAGCCACGAGTGAAACTTCCCCATGCGCTCGCGTTGCACGCCCTTGAGCGCCATGTGAATGGCGAAGCTCGCCAGTAGCACGATGACCGTGCTGACAAAAAGCTTCCAGTCGCTCATCTGCTCGCGGAAGGAGCCGAACGGCTGCGTGTCGGACATCTGATAGCGGATGATCGCGTAGATCAACATGCCACTGGCGAAGGCGATGCCCAGGGCCATGACGAAGAGCCACATGCCGACGGTTTGCACGCGAGCGGGTACATGGTGGCCCCGCTCATCCACCTCACGGTGCGGGCGGCGATAGTCGAGCTCCTTCGGATCGGCGGCTTCGCTCACGGCTGATCATATCGACCGAAAGAATCGGCGTTTCGGAAACGTTGTGCATAACGTCGTCGCCCTTGGAGGACCTTCAACGCACCCAACGCAAGCAGCAGGAACGGGCAGTGCTCGTAGGTGTGATGCTGCCCGACTCGAACGCCGATCCACGCAACCCGCTCGGCGAATTGGCGAGCCTGTGCAAGACGGCAGGCGCGACGCCTATCGCCGAAATCTTGCAAAATCGCCGCACCGTCGACGCCGGCACCTACGTCGGTAGCGGTAAGGCACTGGAAATCGCCCAGGCATGCAAAGCGCATGATGCCGACTTCATCGCGTTCGACAACGAGCTGACGCCGAGCCAGATCGGACAGTTGGAGAAGATCATCAACGAGCATCTCGAGTCGCCTCGCGGGGCGGGCGTCAAGGTGCTCGATCGCAGCGAGATCATCCTCGACATCTTCGCCAACCGTGCACAGACGCACGAGGCCAAGTTGCAGGTCGAGCTGGCGCAGATGGAATACACGTACCCGCGGCTCACGCGGATGTGGGGCCACCTCGAGCGAATCGCGGGCGGTGGCACCATCGGCGTCGGTACGCGCGGCCCTGGTGAAACGCAGCTCGAGATCGACCGACGACTTGTCCGCAAACGGATCAGCGAGTTGAAGTCTGGCATCGCAGAGGTGCAGGCCCGCAAAGCTCGCGAGGTGTCGAAGCGGAACGTGGGCCATTTCACCGTCTGTCTCGTCGGCTACACCAATGCCGGTAAGAGCACGCTGTTCAACACGCTGACCGACGCCGGCACCTATGCCGACGACAAGCTGTTTGCGACGCTCGACACGCGAACGCGCTCGTGGAACGTCGAGCGTGGTGCCGAAGCGATGTTGAGCGACACGGTTGGGTTCGTACGAGACCTGCCGCACGGCCTGGTAGCGAGCTTCAAGGCGACACTGGAAGAAGCCGTGCACGCAGACTTGCTTCTGCACGTGCTTGACGTCGGCCACCCGCGGGCCAGGCAGCAGTACGAAAGCGTGCGTGAGGTGCTCACCGAAATTGGTGCGGGTGACAATCCGGAGGTTTTGCTGCTGAACAAGGTCGACACACCCGAGGGCAAATACCAGATCGACGAATGGCTGGCGCTGCGGCCCGATGCCCTTGCCATCAGCGCCAAAGACGGCACCGGCATCAAGCCCGTCGGTGCCCACGTGTTTGACATGATTCAGGGCACGCAGCGAAGGGTCACGCTCAAGCTCGATGTCCGCGACGGCAAGCGGCTGGCGTTCCTGGAGCGGTCGGCCCGCATCGAATCCCGCGAGTACGACGGCGAGGTGGTCGAAATCAAAGCGAGTGTCGGCCGGCGGGTGCTGGGTGATCTGCGACGAGACGATGGCGTGCAGATTGTCGATGTGTCGGATCTGCTCGGCGGCGAGTAGCTCGTCCCGTCGGCTAAGCTGCGGCGTGCAAGATGCCGCTTTCCCCGTTGCGAGGCTACGTCGTCTGCGACACTCGTCGCACGTTCGGCAGATGCTCCAGCGCGTCCGCCTGCGACCAAGTGACCTCATCGTGCCCGTCTTCGTGCACGACGGCCAGACGGTCGAAGTCGCCAGCATGCCCGGCGTCTTTCGGCACAACATCGATGACGCCGCCGATTGGCTCGACAAGCTAGCGGTGCGGGGCGTGGGCGGTTTTCTCGTATTCGGCGTTCTTCCCGAAGCGGCAAAAGACGCGACCGGCACGCCCGGTGCGGACGGCGACAATGTCGTCTGCCGCCTCGTCCGAGAGATGAAGCGGCGAAGCAACCCGATGCTGGCAATCACCGATGTATGCCTCTGCGAATACACCGACCACGGCCATTGCGGCCCTTTAGCTGGTGAGACGGTCGACAACGACGCAGCCCTTCCGCTGCTCGCCGAGCAGGCAGTGAAGCACGCTGCCGCCGGTGCCGACTGGGTTGCGCCCTCGGCTGCGATGGACGGCATGGTGGCTGCCATACGCCTCGGTCTCGACGGGGCGGGACATACGCAGACGGCGATTCTGAGTTACAGCGTCAAGTACGCCGGCGCGTTCTACGGGCCTTTTCGCGACGCCGCGGCCAGTGCACCCAGCTTCGGCGATCGCCGGGCGTACCAGATGGACGCTTGGCGAGGCACGGACGAAGCCGTTCGCGAGGCACAGCAGGACGTGGCCGAGGGGGCTGACGTCGTGATGATCAAGCCCGCTGGGCCATACCTGGACGTCGTCGCCGCCGTTCGCGAGGCGGTGAACGTGCCGACGGCCGCGTATCAAACGAGCGGCGAATACGCCATGCACGTTGCAGGTGGTGAGATGGGTTGGATCGACACGGACGCCGTCGCTTTCGAAAGCGTTGCCGCCATCCGACGAGCGGGAGCTGATCTGGTGGTGACGTATCACGTCGAGCGGCTGTTGCGGCTGCTCGGAGTGTGAGGCGATGACAACGGTCAAAATTAGAAGAGCCCGAGAGCCGCGGTTTCACGGACCGCTGGTCTGACGATGCATGCAGCACCGCCATCGCGTCTTCCGCAGAAGGCGTGCTCTGCCCGGGGCTCGAGGAGATGGTGACGTCGCAGATCGTCAGACCGGCGACCCGTCGGTTCGCGGCTCGGGGACGTTGCACCCGCCCGTCTCGCTCGTTCTGATCCAACAGTGCCCCGTTAGCAACATGGTCGCACTCAGTCTGCGTCCGGCGGCGTCGGAGCCTTCGACCCGCTGGCCATGAGGTCCCGAATCTCCGTCAGCAGCCGTTCTTCTGTTGACAGGGCGGGCGTTTGATCCGGACCCGGCTCGTCAGCCGCCTGCTCCTTCTCGCGATTGAGCTTGTTCATCACGCGGATGACCATGAAGATCGCGAACGCCTGGATGATGAATTTGATGACATCATTGAGAAACTTGCCGTACATGATACGGACGACCTTGTTTTCGCCCTCGCCGACGGTGCCGGTTTCGGGATCAGGCTCTGCCGTAGCGTCTGCCACTTCAGCGGCGGCTGACTCAACCGTATCTGCCGCTTGCTCGACCTGATCGGCGGCGGCTTCGACGTCCTCGGGCGTGTCGGCGGCAGCGGCAGCATCTGCAGCATCAGCGGCATCATCGCCCGCCGCGGCAGCGTCATCTCCGGCTCCGGCGACGTCCGTAGCAGTCTCCGCCACGTCGGCCGCCGCTGCTTCCAGCTTGCCGACCGGAATGTCGATCGACAACTCTTCGAACTCGACACCGCTCACGAGCCAGCCCAATGGCGGCATCATGACGTTCGTCACGAACGATGACACCACCGCACCAAACGCAGCACCAATGATCACGCCCACGGCGAGATCGATGACGCTGCCCTTCATGGCAAACTCTTTGAACTCTTGCAGCAGTTTCATGCGTCGCATGATGCCGCTGCAGCTGCGTCGTCGCAACTTTTTGTGCCGCTAGTCGCCTTCGCCACTCATGAAGCCTTCGAGCTTGCGGCTGCGAACCGGGTGCTGGAGCTTGCGAATGGCCTTGGCTTCGACCTGGCGGACGCGTTCGCGCGTAACCTTGAAGATGCGGCCGACCTCTTCGAGCGTGTAGGTGTAGCCGTCACCGATCCCGTAGCGGAGTTTGATGATTTCTCGCTCGCGGTAGGTGAGCGTTTTGAGCACCTGCTCGATCTTTTCCTTGAGCATTTCCGTCGTAGCAGAGTCGACGGGGTTGTCTGCCTTCTCGTCCTCAATGAAGTCGCCGAAGTAGCTGTCTTCGCTTTCGCCGACGGGTCGATCGAGGCTGATCGGGTGGCGGCTGATCTTCATGACCCGCCGCGTCTCGGCGACGGTCATCTCAGCGATCTCGGCGATCTCCTCCATCGTCGGCTCGCGGCCGTGCTCCTGCGTGAGGGTTTTCTGGATGTTCCGCAGGCGGGACATCGTTTCGATCATGTGAACCGGAATCCGGATCGTCCGGGCATGATCTGCGATAGCACGCGTGATCGCCTGGCGAATCCACCACGTCGCGTAGGTGCTGAACTTGAAGCCGCGGCGATACTCGTACTTGTCGACTGCACGCATCAGGCCGGTGTTGCCTTCCTGGATGATGTCCAGGAACGACAGGCCGCGATTGCGATACTTTTTGGCGATCGAGACGACGAGCCGCAGGTTGCCGCCGGAGAGCTTTCGCTTGGCCTCTTCGTAACGGTAGTGAATCTTGCGGATGGCCGTCAGCCGATCCCGCAGGTCGCTGCTGGGCTCGAGAACAAGGTCTTCAAGGCCTTCGAGCTCTTGTCGACAGACATCGAGGTCGTCGGCGGTAACTTGTTTGCCGTTGGCTCCGGCACCGACGTGCTCGTCAAGCTCACTCATCTTGCCGCTGATGCTGGCGAGCTTCTTCATGAGCGGGGCGATACGGCTGGTCCGCAGCGTCGCCTCTTCGATGAGCCGAACACCGCGACGCCGTCGACGACGCAGCCGCTGTTCGACGACTTCGCGGTCCTTCTTCGTCTTAGTCTCCCGCAACGCGTGCCAGTCCTCGCGGTTCCGCTCGAGCATCCGGCGGACGCTGTCGAGGTGGACCGGAATCCGCTCCTGCACCGTCTGTTTGCTGGCCATGTCCTCGGCCGTGCTGATCTTCATTGTCCGGTCGAAGGGCAGTTGTCCCTCGCGGACCTGTTCGAGCATCTCGCACGCCTGCTGCTGGCAGTAGTCGCTTTCGAGCACGCGGCTGCGGAAGATCTTGCGCGTGATCTCGATCTTCTTGGCGAGACTGATCTCCTGCTCCCGCGTCAAGAGCGGAATCTCGCCCATCTGCGTCAGGTACATCCGCACCGGATCATCAATCCGCTTGCTCGACACCTCTGCGTAGTCCCGCTCCATCTGAGCGACGTCAATCTCGCCCTCGAGGTCGCCCGCGTCCTCGAGGTCGCCTGCGTCGACAGCCTCAACGCGATCTTCGACATCGACATCGTCGTCGTTCCGCGGGCGGCCGTCGTCGTCTTCGAGGTCGCCGCGGCGGCGGTTGTCGCTGAGCACCTTCTTGATGAAGTCGTTCTTGCTCTTCTCCTGCTGCGTTCGTTCGGTCTGCGTGACATTGTCCTTCCCAACCGGCTCGGCTACGTCGGCGGCGATGCCGACCCGCGTCCCGGGCAGCGGAACAATCCTGACCGGCGCGGCGTGACGACGCTTACGGCTCTTGGGCCTGTTGCTCTCGAACCGCTCGACGTCCGCATCGTCGATAAGGGCGATGCCCATTTCGTCGAGGCTCATCAGGAGCATCTCGAGGCGGTCCGGGCTGACCACTTCGTCGGGCAGCTTGGCGTTGAGCTCATCGAAGGTGACGTACCCGCGATCGGTGCCGAGGTCGACGAGCAGGTCGACGCGTCGCTGGACTTCCTCTGCGCTACCGGCACCTAGAAGCGGGTCGGTCGGCGGGCGGGGACCCGAACCGACGGGGCCGAGATCTTTGTTGGCTTCTACATCTTTGGCACGATCAGTTGCGTCCGGCTGGGCTCGCTCCGTAGCGGCCTTGGCCGTGTCGGGAGAGGCGGGTTTAAAGTTGGCGTCGCTGCTGTTGGAACTCATGGGTGTCGTCGATGCCTTGGGAGGTTTCGGGTTCGCTTCTGGAACATGCGCCGTAGAACGGTCGCGTCAACCTGAGCCGGTCCGTCGGCACGATTCGCCACCGGAAGCTGTTCCGGTTAGCACGGCTGTGCGACCGCGGGCGGTCGGGCAAGGCCGTCACGACGCGTCGCAAGTCTATGCGACGGCCGCCGGCGTTGTGTCGCGGGTCAAGCGTCGGTCTTTGCCGACCCACGACCGCGACCAAGAGCGTGCAGCTTTTCTTGAAGCCGTCGCAACAGTTCGTTTTCGTCGTGAGCGTCGCCGTCGCCCGATGGCAGTTCGCCAGGTTCGGAAGCGTTACGACGGACATCCCCCAACAGTTCTCGGAGCCCCGCGTCATCTCGCAGACGCAGCAGGCCTCGAACGGCATCGGCGGCGACGTTGTCAGCCTCTCCGAAGGTTTCAGCTGCCTCGTGGTACTCTATGCACGCCGATACCGCCGCCGCAGCCGAAGACTCGCCTCCACCCGGCGCCGATAAGCCCGCCTCTCTGACCACGTCAAGCCACTCGTTGAACTCCGGCTCGCCCTCGTTGCGTACGTGATCCCAGAACAACGTCGCCAGCCAACGCTGGCGTCGGTCGCTAAGATCTTCAGGGCCGACCCGCGTCTGCACGTCGTGCCACAGCGTCGGCTTGCGGAACAAGCTGCCAAGCAGCAGCCGGCCTACCCGCGTCACGCCGTCGACTGATTCCGTGACGATGTCAAGACGTCTGGCTTCGGAATACTCAGGCTCGCCGCGCTTACGCCAACGCTTTTCCTGTCGTCGTTGCGGCTGTTGCTGTCGCGGCGGATCGAAGCGGCGACGCAGCTCGTCGGTGCTCAACCCCGTCAACCTGCCGACCCGAACGAGTACGGCACCCCAGCGATTCTGATCGAGCGAACCGCCCACCGTCGCCCGGGCGTCGGCAAGCGTCGTCAGGTAGTTCTCCACCGCGTTTTGCCGGGCCGTTACGCTCGGCTGCTCGCCGAGATTGCGGGTCAGGCGTCGCCACTGGTACGTCAAAGCATCGGCAGCCCCACGCACGCGCTCGTTGAAGGCGTCGACACCCTCTGACTGCAGAAAGTCGTCCGGATCGGTGCCGGCAGGCAGCTCGGCGACGGCGACCTCAACAGGCTCGCGCAAGAACAGCTCGACGCTCCTGCGGGTGGCTGTCTCGCCGGCGGCGTCGGCGTCGAAGAGCAGCACCACACGGTCGGCTAATCGCCTCAGCGTCGCAGCGTGCCGTTCTGTGAGCGATGTACCGAGTACCGCCACGCCGTTGGTGACGCCGAACTGTCGAGCCATCGCCGCGTCGGCGTAGCCCTCGAACACCACCGCCGTCCGACTTCTGGCGATGTCGCTCTTGGCCAGATCGAGGCCGAACAGTGTGGCCGATTTGTCGAACAGCGGCGTTTCCGGCGAGTTAAGGTACTTCGCAGGTGAATCATCGCCCGGCAGGATTCTGCCGCCGAACGCGATCGGGCGGCCTTGCTCGTCGCGGATGGGAAAGATCACGCGGTCGCGGAACGTATCGTAAATGCCACGGTCGCCTTGCTTGAGCAGGCCGGCCTCGAGCAGAACGTCTTCGCCGAACTTGCCGGCGATGCCCGCGTCACCCAGGCCGTTCCAGCCGGGCGGGGCGAATCCGACGCCGAACGCCTGCAGCGTCTCATTGTTGAAGCCGCGGCAGTGCAGATACGCGAGTGCTTTGCTGCCGACGTCACTCAGGAGCGTTCTACGGAAGAAGTCGGCTGCGGTGCTGCAAGCCTCTCGCAATCGTGTCAGCCGATCAACCGTCTCGCGGTCCGGCCCGTTCAGCTTCGGCAGCTCGACACCCGCCCAGTCGGCCAGGAGGTGCAGGGCAGTTTTGAAGTCGCTGTGGTCGCGCTCGATGACGAAGTCGATCGCGTTGCCACCCTTCTTGCAGCCGAAGCAGTAGAAGAATTTCTTCACCGGATCGACGCCGAACGACGGCGTCTTTTCGCTGTGGAACGGGCAGCAACCGACGAACCTGCGGCCGGCCTTCTTCAGCGGCACCGTTTCGCCGACAAGGGCGACAATGTCGACTGCATCAAGCACGAGCGCCTTGCCGTCGACGCCGGTGGAGAATGAACGGGAACCGCCTGCCATAGACAACCAACCTTAGCCGTTGGGCAAGGCCACTGAGTTGGCTTTGCCGTGTAGCCCAAGACTTAAACCCCACGCCGGCACAGCAGCTTGCGGAGCTGCTGATGCCGGTACTCGAACATCTTCTTGAGCTGCGGCTTGACGATCAGCTTGTCCCCGATGAGCCCGAGCGGACCCAAAGGCACCTCGTACCGCACATCGTCGATCGCCCACACCTTCGTCCTGCCGCCGTCGACGACTTCTTCAAAGCGATGGGTGTGGACCCACGATTTGAATGGGCTCTTCCTGGCTTCGTCAACAAAGTACGCCACGCGATGCGGTCGCGATCCGACGGGCGGCTGAAACTGCGTGTAGACAGCGACCCACTTCTGACGGCCGATCGGCGTCTTGGCACGGATGATGACCTCGGCCCCGACGGCTGCGGGGTCGGCCTTCGTGATCTGCACGTCCGCCTCCGGCGGCGACAGGGCGACGAGGCCTTGCTCGGTATCCTCGTGGAACGCCCAGACGGCTTCGAGCGGGGCATCAAGTAGCGACTTCTTGTACATCCGTGGCATGAACGCCAGCGTACGGTTGCCGCGGTGGAGCCGTCGGTAAAGCTTGTCTGTCGGACCTGCGGTTACGACATCCGCGGTCTGCCGACGTTGCGTTGCCCCGAATGCGGCAGCGACCTTCGGGATGGCAACGCCGTACGGCAGACTCACAGGCCGACGGCACTACGTGATCAGATCGTCTTCCTCGCGGCGATGGCCGTGCTCGCAACGTTGCTCGTGGCGTCAATCGACCGCCTCGATCTGAACGCGTTGATCGGCATCGGCATAGCGGTGTTCGCGTTGACGCTGTTTGGCCTCCTGCTGCTCCGCCTCGAGCGTTAGCGCAAATCAAAACGATGACGCGGTAGGCTGTCGCATGACCCGCGCCTTCCTCCTTGCGTTGCTATGCCTTGCAGTTCCTGTCGCAGCTCAGATGCCGAGCGATCGCGGCAGCGTGATCTTCATTCACCCCGACGGTGCAGGCGGCGGCACCTGGGCTGCGACGCGGGCGCTGTACGTCGGTCCTGACGAGGACCTTCACTGGGATCTGCTGCCTTTCGTCGCTGTCTATCGCGGGCACTCGCTTAACTCGCTGACGCCATCGAGCAACGCGGGTGCGACCATGCACGCGTACGGCGTTAAGACTGAAAAGAGCGCCTTCGGCCGGACCAAGTCTGGGCCCGATGGCGTCGAGCCGACTGACGCCGAGGGCAAATCGCTCAGCGTCGCAAAGCAGGCGATCGCCGCCGGTGTGCCGACAGGCATTGTGCAGAGCGGCGACGTTGTCGAGCCCGGCACCGCCGTCTTCCTGGCAGATGCTAACGAACGCAAGGATCACGAGGAGATCGTCGCAAAGCTTGTCGAGAGTGGGGCGACGGTGATGCTGGGAGGCGGAGAGGCCTGGTTCCTGCCCGAGGGAACGCGTGGCCAGCACGGCGAAGGCAAGCGGACCGACGGCCGCAACCTTGTCGAAGAAGCACGCGAGGCCGGCTACACCGTCGTCCTTACCCGTGAGGAGCTCATGTCGCTCCCGGCGGAGACGGAGAAAGTCATCGGAATCTTCGCTTCGTACAGCACCTTCAATGACAAGCCGGAAGAAATCTTAAGCGAGCGCGGCTGGCCCAACTTTGCCGTCGAAGCACCGACCATCGCCGAGATGACGGAGGTCGCCCTGCGCATCCTCGGCCGCGACGGCCGACAGTTCTTGCTCGTCGTCGAAGAAGAAGGCACGGACAACTTCGCCAACAACAACAACGCAAGCGGCACACTCGAATCAGCTAAGCGGGCCGACGACGCCATCGGCGTTGCTCGACGCTTCCTTGTCGATCATCCCCAGACGCTGCTGGTCACAACGGCCGACAGCGACGCCGGCGGCATGCACATGAGCGGCGATCCGATCGGTGACGACTGGCAACCCGGCGGTCTTGCGCCGGAGACGAGCGTCAACGGCTCACCGATCGACGGCGTGAGTGGCACAGGAACGCCGCTGTTCCTCGCAGCACCTGACGCGCAAGGCAGACGTCTGCCGTTCTACATCACATGGGCCACCGGCAATGACGTCAGCGGTGGTGTGCTGGTCCGGGCGGACGGCTATAACGCCCACCTCGTCCGCGGCTCGATGCAGAACACAGACATCGCCAAGCTCATCCGCCGCACGCTCTTTGCCGGCGGCACGCCAAAGCCGTCGGATGGTCACACATCAGCGGACAAGTAAGTTCCGCAGCGTGCGGCCGGCCCGCGGATCAAGGGCGATTGACTCGCTGATCGCGAGGTCGCACACGGTCAGTAGGCCGCTGTCGCGCTCGATCTCGAAGACCGGGAAGCGGAGCAGGTCGCGGTACGTCGCGTCAAAATCACCCGGCCAGTACAAGTGCGGCGCGAGGTAGCGACCGACGGGCGTGACGCGATCGTCTTCAGGATTGAGCCGGTGCACGCTCGTGGCGGCGAACGCGGGAGCGTCGCTGCCTTGCGCCCACCACTTCCAGTCGTCGCGGCCGAGGCCGTCGAAGAGCGGGTGGCCCTCGTCGCCGTGGCCGAGCATCTCGACGAACTCGCCTTCGACTGATTGATCTGACGTTCGCCTGCCCTGGGAGATCGATGGGTCTATGAACTTCCACGCGGCTGAGCCCTGCTGGAGCAACACCATCGGCACATCGACCTCCGTCGTCCGCTCGTCAATCTGCGAACCCTTCGGTCCGATCAGTAGCACGTCAGCGGCGGATGTGGTGCCGACTAGCTCGACGCCGGCGTCTGTCAGGAAGGTCTCGACGTCTTTCGGCAGCCCGGCCGAAAAGACCTTTACGCCCGCAAGATCGGCCGAGGCCCAGGCACGGCTGGCGATGCAGATCGGGTACTGGTTCGTCGAGACTTCGTTGCCGTCGGCATCGGTCAGCCGAAGCTCAATTGTCGCCTCGATCATGTCACCGTCAACGCTCGGCACTTCCAGCTTCAGCGGCACGCTTTCGACAGCGAAGTATTTCACGTCGCCGACCTCGAGCTGCTGTTGGCTCAAAACGCCGCCATCTTCACCGACAACCTGCAGGTCGGCCACGAGCCCGCTCATGTCGCGGAACGTGACGTCGTCGTTTACGACGAACAGCTTCGTCTCGATTGTGTCGCCGCCGTAGAAGACATCCTGCGACGTCTCGAGCGCGATGAGCACCGGCTCAAAACCTTGACGCACGCCTTCCCACACCGGAAACGGCCGCCATTCCTCGACCGGGCGTGACAGGGCGTACTGAATCCACGTGACGTTGCTGAAGAGCATGACGCCGGCGTTGAGCTGACCGTCGCGTTGGAAGCGCAGCTTTTCGCTCTTGCGTTTGCCCTCGGCCCGGGTGTGTTCGCTGAAGATGGCCGGGTCGCCGTCGACGCCCGACTGACCAATCCACGGGTGGGCCGAGTAGTGCATCTTGTAAATGGGGTGGACTGCGCCCGTCTCCAGGATCTGGTACGGAACTGCGCATTCCTGGTTGATGAACGGCCTGTCCCCGCCCAGGGAGTTGCCACGGATGGGCTCGCCGTAGTCGTTGACATAGCTCGACGGGTGATACCAGCCCCAGTATGAGTGAATGTCTTCCATGTCAGCCGAGCCGCCGTGGTCGACGCCGCCCGACGTCTGAAAGATCGGCCGCGAGTCATCGAGCTCCCGCATCCCGTTGATGATGTTGGTGAAGATCGCGATCTTGTCCGGGTTTTTCCAGTCCCGCTGCAAGCCTTCGTTCGAGACGCAGTAGAACAGGATGCTCGGGTGGTTGCGGTACTGCTTGACCGTTTCGAGCTGCTCGCTTGTCCAGTGCTCGATCAGCATCGCACCGGGCGGCGGTTCGGTTCCGGTCAGCGCCCACGGACGCACGCCCTCGGCACTCACGCCGATGCCGAGCTCGTCGCACAGGTCGAGCCACATGCGGTTGAACGGGTTGCCGTGCGAGCGGGTGATGGGCGTATTGCCCTTCACCATCAGCTCGAGAAAGCCGCGTGCCGTGGCCTCATCCGTCGGCTTGTAACCGTAAGGCGGCATGTTCGCCCCGCGCGACCAATACGGCTTTCCATTCAGCAGCACCTGGCGGCCGCGCGTCTCGACGGTGCGATACCCGACCTTGTGCGACCAGCTGTCGAGCAGCGTCCCGTCGTCGGCAATCCAGTCAATGACAAGCTCGTACAAATGCGGCTTCTGCGGCAACCAGTGCGTGGGCGACAGGCCGTCCTTCGTCAGCTTTGTCGTCTCGGTCGCCGATGCGTTGACGCTGAATTTGGTCGTGTCGCTCGTGAGCAGCTCGCCGGACGCGACCTCACGAATGGCGTAGCTGATCGTCCCGCTGATGGGCTTATCTGCCGGGTTGTCGATCGTGACTTCGAGGTCGTGTCCGGTGAGCGTTGGTTTGAAGAACGCGTCGTCGATTTGCCCGCCCGGTCGGCTGACGTGGAGCGTGACGTCCTGCCAAATGCCCATGAACTTTGCCCGCGGCTGACGCCCGAAGCCGCCGAACATGCCGCTGTTGAGCGACATGAGCATGTCGCGTGAGATCGGCACGGTGACGGCGATGTCGACCACCTCGTCACCGCCTTCGATCTTGCGGCCGCGCTCGACGTAGACGAGCAGCGCATTAGTCTGGCCCCACTTCAGGTGCGGCGTCAGGCGCACGCCGAACTCGCCGAACATGCCGACGTGGCCACCGACATGCGTGCCATTGACGTAGACGCGGCTGACCATGGCCACGCCTTCGAAGCTGACCCGCAGCTCGGGCGTTTGGCCCTCAATCTCCGGCAGATCGAACTGGTACAAGTACCAGCCGGCGTTGGTCGTCTCGGCGTCGAACGGCAGGGCTGCGACGCGTTGCTTCTCTTGCTCCTCGAACTCCAGCGAGATGTCGGGCAACCACCACTTCATCCGGTTGAGCATCTGCGGCACAGCCACTGTGTGCCAAGACGAAAGGTCATCCGACAGCTCCGCCGCCTGACGATCGACTTCGTCTGTCGCAAGCTGCTCCGAGTCGGCGACGGGAAGGAATGCCCAATCACCCGACAAGCTCATTTTCTGCACCGGCGTTGCCGTCACGTGCGCCAGGTTGACAACGGGTGGTGGCGCAGCCTGTGCAAGCACGGCTGCCATCAGCATGAAAACAGCTGGTAATAGGTGCAAAGTTTTCATGAAGTTCCTTTTGCTGTGATGAAGCTGGCGCTTCGCTACTCGCCGTCTAGGTCAGCCGCCCAGCGGATGCCGCCGAGCAGGTGATCAAGAAACATCGGGTCGGCAAACGATGCTTCAGTGTGCCCGCCACCTGTGTACCAGCTCCTGCCACCGTCGTAGATCTGGTACCAGGCGATCGGGTGCTTGCCCTGCATCGTGCTGCCTGCAAAGCTCGTCGTGTCGAGCGTCAGCAGGACGTTGAGATCCTCTGCGACGTCGCGGAAGTTGTACCACTCGTCCGTCCGCTCGAGCGGCGTCGGCAGATGAGCAGTCGACCGGTGTTGGCCGTCAATGATGTTAAGCGTGGCTTGCTGGACCTTCGGATGGCCGTTGAACTTCGCGCCGACGAGGCCGGTGTACCAAGGCCAGTCATACTCGGTGTCGGTCGCCGCGTGGATGCCGACGAACCCGCCGCCGTTCTTGATATACCGCTCGAAGGCGGCTTGTTCCTCGTCGTCCAGCACGTCGCCGGTCGTGTTCATGAAGACGACGACATCAAATCGAGCAAGCTCTTCGTCGTTAAAGATGCCGATCTTCGAGTCGTCGACATGCACCGAGTCGAGGGCGGCTGCGCGGAGCACGCGCTTCAGCGCAACCACGCCCGGCTCGATGCTTTTGTGGCGAAAGCCCGCCGTCTCCGTGAAGATCAGCACGCGCACCGGCTCCGTCGCCGGCACCACCGCATCGCGGCCAGGGATCTGATTCATCGTGTACCACGCCTCCGGTGACCACATGGCCTCGCCCTCGGCCGACGCAAGGTCGGCCCGAAGGTGCAGCACGCGGTCGGCCCGCATGTTCGGCAACACCAACCGCACCGATAGACCGTCGCTGGCGACGTCCGCCACCACGACCTTGAGCTGCTCGAGGTTGAGCTTCGGGCCGCCGTAGTCGCCGGTCGCTCGGTAGTTCCAATGCTGAACGACGTACTGCTTCTCGTCCCTTGCCTGCTCGACATCGATGGGTTTCGTGAATGTCAACAGCAGGCCGTCGGTGGTTGCGGTGACGTTCTGAAATTCGAAGGCAGTCTCGCCGGTCGGGTCGAGTCGCTGCAAGCCTTCCTGCGTGCGTTTCCACGCCCAGCTACGTCGTTCGCCAATGCCGCCGCAGTAGATAGAGCCGTTGTCGCCCTTCGCTAAGCGATGAAGGCCGACGACGAAGCCTTGGCTGTGCCGAAAGGCAGCTCCTTGAAGCTCGCCGTGGACGCGCTCGAGAGACACCCGACGCAGGCCGCCTTGCTTGATGTCGCTGATCAGCATCTGACCGGCAAATATGCCTTCGTCGAGCGTGATGCCGTCCGTCGGGCTGTTGGCGATCTCGTTCTGCGGCAGATGCACCGCAGGTGGCGTGACTTGTTCATCCGCGAACGGCGTCGGGTAACCACCATCGGGGTACAGACTGCTGATCATATTCCCGCCGCGGTAGCCGTAGAAGCGACCGGGCTGCAGATGGTTGATCTTGTTCGACGGCATCCAGTGACCCTGGTTCTCACCGACGAATAATTCGCCTTCGTGCACGAACAAACCGTTTGGCGTGCGCAAGCCACCGGCGACGAGCTCGTAGTCACCACCTGCCGGGTCGATGCGAATGAGGCTCCCACGGCCTTGCGGATTGGGGAAGGTGCCGTACGTGTCAGGCCGCAGAATCTTCTGGGCGTGCAGGCCGACGCCGACCGACAGCGTTGCGTAGAGCGAACCGTTGTGCAGCACCGGCCCGAAGGTGAAGTGGTGGTAGTTGTCGCTCTTCCAGCCCGACGCCAGCGTGTCGTGCTGCTCGTAGAAGCCGTCGCCGTCAACATCGGACAGTTTTGTTACCTCGTCACGCTGGGCCACAAACAGGGCACGGCCGTCGGTCGCGACGCCGAGCGGGTGGATAAAGCCTTCTGCCGCGAGCTTCACCGGCACCGCAATCGCGTTGGCCGGTTCAGTCAGAGCGAGTTCAGCCGTCCGCTTAGCCCGCGCTTCGTCTGCCTTGCGTTGCGCTTCAACGGCCTCTTCTTCTTTTCCAGGTCTGACATCGCCAACATCGAGGTCGACGCTTGTGTCGACGAACGTATTGGCCTTCTGATCGACGCCGTCGAGGATCCACAGGTTACCGTTGGGCTCGTTCAACCGCGTCCCCTTGAAGTAAGGGTCAAACGCCGTGACGCCGAGCCTGCCGTCACCCAGGTATGTCATCCCGGCGACCTGCAAGCGAAATGATTCAGGCGCGTCATCGGCAGGAACAATTGTCGTGACCCGCCACATCGGGTGCATCGCCTCGAGTGGCCGACCATCGCCGGGTCGCGGCATCTGACCGTCGGCGGCAAATCGCTTCTGGCCCGGTGAGACGACCCGCGTCAGCCCGGCCTCGGTCTGCAGCCGGTCATCCGGAATCGTCTCGAATGCTGCCGCAGAAGGGGGCTTCCATTCGACACGAAGTCCCTGAGGCCCGTCGGCCTGGAACATGTCGACAACCAGCCGATGTACGCCTTCATCGAGGTGCACGAGCCCGACCTTGGGCCGCATGCCGTGACGCGTCGGATGGTCGACCACGACCCGCTCGTCGATCGACAGTCGGCTGCCGTCGTCGCTTGTCAGGCGGAACTGGTACGAGCCGGCCTCGTCAACCGTCAGCCACGTCTCAATGTGAACGACGTAGTTCGTCGTGACGCCGTCGACCCCGTCCGGGCCAATCGTCAGGTTGTCGAGCCTTTTGCTGATGTTGGGCGTCTGCCCCGGCACGACGCTCGGCAGCCGCTGCCACGAGCCGTCGCTTGCGTACAGATCAAGACTGACCCCTTGCTCAAATGCCTCTGCCGCTTCCGCGCCTGGCGCATTGACCTGCGAAAAGACCGACAAGCAGCCAAACGACATGAGCACGAAGGTTGCGACAACAGCGGGCGACTTCTTGATCATGTTGCTCCTCCAAGCAAGTGAATGGGCTAGAGCGTTCGCGAAAATGCAATCGCAGTCAGACGGTCTCAAACACCCGCCGCACGCTAACAGAATCGTTCTTCCTGTCAAAAGGACTTACCGAGCTCGGAATGAGTACGACGGCGGAGCAGTGCGTGGACTGGTCCTTGCCACGCATGCATGCTGCAACCAAAACTGAAGGTGCTGCGGCTTGATTCCTCAAGACGCCGGTGAGTCTTCGAGACGAAGCTGGTGCTTGGCCATTTGCCAGTACCTTCCACGACGGCTGAGCAGCTCATCGTGTCGCCCGCGTTCTTCGATCCGCCCGGCGTTCATCACGAACAACTCGTCGGCATCGAGCACCGTGCTCAGCCGGTGGCTCACCACCACCACCGTCCGCTTGCCCCGCAGGCCCAGCAGCGTGTCAGTGATCATCCGCTCGTGCTCCGGATCGAGCGCGCTGGTCGGCTCATCGAGAACGATGATTGGTGCGTCGGTGAGCAGCGCCCGGGCAATGGCAATGCGCTGCCGTTGCCCGCCGGACAAGTTCGTGCCACCTTCGCTGATCTCGGTGGAGAAGCCGTCGTCCATCTTGTCGATGAAGCTTGTCGCCCCGGCCAGTTCTGCCGCGTGGCGGATCTCAGCGTCGGTCGCATCGGGGCGGCCGTAGGCAATGTTCTCGGCCACGGTGGCCGGCAGGATCGGGTTCTCCTGAAGCACCAGCGCCACGTGGCCGCGAACGTCACGAACTTTAAGGTCTCGAACGTCTTCGCCGCCGAGCAGGATGCGTCCGCCGGTTGGGTCGTAGAAGCGGGGCAGTAGGTTCAGCAGTGTGGTCTTACCCACGCCGCTGGGGCCGACGAACGCGACCATCGTGCCAGGCTCGATCGTGAAGTCGACGTGATCGAGTATCTGCTCACCGCCGGCTTTGTACTCGAACGACACATCGGCGAACGCGAGTTGCCGCGAGCCGGGTGGCAAGTGCTTCGCGTGCGGCTTGTCCCGAACCGTCGGATCCCGATCGAGCACCTCGAAGACGCGTCTGGCCTGCACACTGGCCGACTGCAATCCGGCTGCCGACCCGCTGAGACTATTGAGTGGTTCGTACAAGCCGCCGATCCACCCGACGAACAGCACGAGCGAGCCTGCCTCGAGCTGGCCGTCGACGACGAGCCATCCGCCGTAACCAAACACCGCCGACGCTCCCGTGCCGAGGACCAGGCCTAGCAGCAGCCAGTAGATGATCTCCTGCCGGTGGAGTGCGAGCGACTTGTCGACGTAAGTGCGGACGCTCGTACCGAACCGCGCTGCTTCGTCGTCTTCTCGACGAAACGCCTGCACCAGGCCGACCGTGGCCAGACTCCGCTGAATCTGAGTCGTCACCGTCGCGTCAGCGGCCCGTTGCTCGACGTTGTACCGCTCGAGTCGCTTGCTGAACTTGGTGATCGTCAGGTAAAGGGCCGGCACAACCGCAAAGGCGACAAGCGTGAGCTTCCAACTGATTGACCACATCGCCAGCAGCGTCATCGCGAGCGCGACGATGTTGGTGAACCAGCCCATGAACGTCTTGAGCACGCCCTGGACACCGTGCGTGTCGTAGCTGAGGCGATAGATCGCGTCGCCCTGCGGGACGCTGCGGTGATAACCGAGACCAAGTGCCTGAAGCTTCTGGAACAACTCCGCCTGCGCGCGTGTTCGGCCGGTGTAGCCGAGCACGATGTTGAGCATCGCCTGCCAAGCCTGGAGCACTTCCTTCAACAGCCGCAGGCCGAGCATCAGTCCGCCGAGAATCAGGACCGTCGTCAGGTTCTGTTCCCGCGGCACCCACGCGAAGAGCTGGTAGATGAAGCCGTCCCCGCCACCGCTGTCCTTTTGAAAGGCGTTGACGAAGATGGCCAGCGGCACCGACGACAGCAGACCCAATGCCGTCATCGCGATGATGAACGACAGGCACAGTACGATGCGACCAAGGTCCTCGCGGTAGTACGCGAGGCTGCGCTTCAGAACAGGGATTTGCAGAGAGGAATCGTCCGGCACAGCGGTAACGTTCTAGCAGGGGCGGGCGAGTGAAGGTTCGGCCGGTTCTGCTGAGGGCTGATAGGAAAGAGTGCGACGCGGTCGCAGACACCTCATCGAGAACTCTCGGATACCCGCTGTCTGCCTCCGTCATCCCGAGCGAAGCCGGGGGATGACGGAGAGGTTAATCGAGGTTGCTGTGGCACGTTCAGCGTCGTCCTGCACCCGAACCGCGGGTCATGCCGGGACGACGTCGCTGCGGGTGATGACGTCGCTGCGTGTGACCGTGTCTCTCGCTGAATCGGCCGCAGGGGCGGGCCCGGCTGCCACCGGGGCTTCGTCCTGGACAGACTCGGCTGTTTCTTTCGACTTGGGCCAGACGCCCATGAGCTGCACGCGTTCTGCGGCCAGATCGACGAGGTTCATCACGCGGTGACGCAGTCGGTATGACGCTAACCAGTAGCCGGTGTAGATGATGAGCGGCACGCCCCACATGGCCAACCCGCCGGGGAAGAGTCGCAGGGTGGCAATTGTGGCCAGGATGATCGTCGACAGGATGGCCGCCTTGGTGACGCCGGTCCGTTGTCCACTGACACGGCAGCGAATGAGGCGGCCGTCACCGTGCTTTTCGGTCACGCTGCTGACGCGGCACTTGGCGAGTCGGCTGCCGAAAAGTTCAAGATCCCACTCGTGCCAACCGCTGTCGCGGCGGACGTGCATCTTGGCCGCCCGGGCTTCGAGCTCGACGCGGTCGAGCAGGCTGAAACGGTCTCGGTCGCTTTGGCCTTCGGGTGCCCAGCCGTTGCCCCACCAGTAGCGCAGCACGTTGCTGTCGCTCGGATCGGTCGGCAGCACGCCGCGGCGGCGGAACTTGCTGTCGCCGCTGATCTTGCCGCGAAGGCGGTAGCTGTAGCGGGCCCAGCCGCGGGCAATGGGTTGACGCCAGTGCAAATAGGCAACGAGTAGACGCGACCACTTGCGGCGTCGTTTGGGTTCGGGCTGTTGCAGGGCAGCCATGACGGCCAGGCCGGCAGTCAGCAGTTCCATGCCGATCGCGACGAAGAGCAGCGTCGGCCAGGCGATGCCGACGACGGCCATGAAGCCGGCGACAAGGTGCCACTCGAGGCTCATCATGATCGCCGCCGTCAGGCTCGCGGGACGTTTGTAGATCGTCTGGAAGAGGCCCGTGCCTTGGGTGCCGTGGTAGATGATGTCACCACCGATGCGGAGACCGACGCTTCCCGGTCCGTCGGGGCCGTAGATGCGGCCGTGCCAGAGCGAGGCACCGAGCGTGTTGAAGCGGTCGACGTGCTTGAACTGCAGCATCGCCTCGGCCTCGCCGTAGCCACGCTGCTGTTTGAGATACGCCTCGATGGTGTTTCGGCGGTAGTGCCAAACCTGTGCCGCCGGGGCGAAGCCGATGGTGTAACCCAGATCCTGCAAACGCCAGATGAAGTCGACGTCGTCACCGGCCTTGCGGTACGAGGCGTCGAACCCGCCAACCTCCATCGCCACGTCGCGCCTGAAGGCCATGTTGCAGCCCGGCACGTGCTCGGCGGTGCGGTCGTCGATCATGACGTGCGTCGGCCCACCGGGACTCATGCCGACGGCCTCGGCCACGGCACCGGTGTCGCTGTCGCCTTCGTCAGGAATGAGATTGGGCCCGCCCATACCCGCGTGACCGCTTCGCTTCATGGCCAACACGAGGTGGTACAGCCAATCCTCGTCGGCCTCGCAGTCGCTGTCGGTGTAGACGACGATCTCGCCACGGGCGGCGTACAGGCCGACGTTGCGGGCGAAGCTCAGGCCGTGATTCGTCTGGCGGATGTTCCGCACCCGCTTGAAGCGGCGGACGATGTCCTGTGTGTTGTCCTTCGAACCGTCGTCGACAAAGATCACCTCATAATCGGGGTAATTAAGGCGATCCAGACTGCGCAGACACGTCTCCACGGTGCTGGCACCGTTGTAACTGCAGACGATGACGCTGGCCTTGGGCAGCACGTCCCAGGCGCAGCGGCCGTCGAGCAGCGCGGTGTGCGGGGCGTCGGCAAAGACGCGACCGACGGCCTCGAAGGCAGGTTTGGCGACTCTGCGCCCTTGCATGTCACGCGTCGCCTCGACCACGCCGAACGCCCAGTCATCGATCCGCCAGCCGTTGACGACCCACTCGTCGGTAAAGCCGAACACAATTGCACCGGCAAGGCCTTCGTCGAAGACAGCCCGCAGGTGGCCTTCCAGCCGCGTCGCCTGCTCGTCGGGCGTCGCCTCGTGCAGTGTGTCGATGCCGTACTCGCCGAGAATCAGCGGCAGCTCGCCTGCTAGGCTCTGCAGGCGGGCGAGGTAGTTGCGGAACGCCCGCTCTTCGTGTAGATAGACGTTGAACGTCAGGAAGTCGATGGTCCGTGGCCGGAGGTACTCGGTCGACGGGTAGTTGCCGAAGGTGAACAGGCAGTCCGGTGCCCAGCGACGACCGACGGCGATAAGGTCGTCCAGCAGGTCATTGGTCACGTCAGCGCCGTTGAACCGCACGACCTCCGACGGAATCTCGTTGGCGACGCTGATGGCGAAGATGGCGGGGTGGCTTCCGCAGGACTGGGCGGCCTTCCGCACCGCACGCCGGGCGGCAGCGCGAACACGTAGCGAGCCTTCGCCCTTGGCGTAACTCAAGTTGCTCGGCCAGGCGACGTCGACCATCACCCTCAGGCCAAGCGACAAACACAGATCCAGGAACCACATCGGGGGAGCGTGATACACCCGCACCACCGTCGCACCGCTCTCGGCAATCTGCTGAAGGTCGATGGCAGCGTGTTCTGGCGAGGGCAGCTCCACGCCGTCCTCACCCGGGGCAAACGGGCCGTAGGCGAAGCCCTTGATGTGGAACTTCTTAGCGTCGTTACCCTCACCAATGCGGAAGAACTTACCGTCACGGCGGATGCGGGCCGTGGCAGGGTCACCGGCCGCGGACGACGCAGCGCGCCTGCGACCACCTGCCGGTGCGTCGGCATGCTCGGTCCGCGGAAAATCAGGGTCCTGAACCGGCTGGATGGCAGAATGGGCTGGTTGCGTCATCGGAGGACTCGCGCTGAGCGAGGGGTGGCCAGTGAGGGCCGGCATTCTGGTAACATAAAGGAAGAGTCTGACCGGTGCGAAGGTTTGATCCAATTCGCCCATCGTCCCATAAGTACGACGCAGCACGTGGGTGCAGCTCGATGACTTGTTCCGGTGACAACGATTGGGCCACCTACGCGGAACGGCTTTTGCGAGCGACGGGTTGGTGCGTCTGCGTTTGACACCTGCCGGTCGGGGCGAACACTGCACCCATGGACGAATCAGCTGTGTCAGTCCCCTCGCTCGAGCACGTCCTGGAGACGTTCGAGGCCGCCCGTGAGGAACTCGAGCTTAACAGCGCCCGCAATGGACAGGTCGTGACGCTGCCGTCCGAGGGCTCGGTCACGCTCAGCGGCGACCTGCACGACAACCGAACGAACTGGCGAAAGCTCAAATACGTTGCAGACCTCGACAAGGACCCGACGCGGCACCTGGTCTTGCACGAACTTATCCACGGCGACCACTTCGACGACGAAGGCCGCGAAGACAGCTGGCGGATGCTGTACGACGCTGCCGAATTGTTGCTCGACCACCCGGAGCAAGTCCACTTCGTGCTGGCCAATCACGACCTTGCTCAGATTCACGGCGAGGGTATCAGCAAGGGCGGCCTCAGTGTCTGCGAAGCCTTCACCAAGGCCGTCAAGCGTGATTTCGGGCCGACGTATATGAAGGTCGAAGCAGCGATCACGGAGTTTTTGCTCGGCTTGCCGCTCGGCCTACGCATGCCGGGTGCGGGCGTCTTCTTCAGCCACAGCGTGCCCGGTGCCGACGAGCTGGAGGCGTTCGACTACGACGTGTTTGGCCGCGAGCCATTGACGGGTGAGGACTACCGCCGCCGGGTCGGGCCGGTGTATCAGCTCATCTGGGGCCGCGGTGCCTCTGCCGAGCAGGCGGGCGACTTTGCCGATGCCGTCGGAGCCGACATCGTCATCACCGGTCACCAACCGCAGCCGTCAGGCTACAAACGCAACGGCGACCGCCACCTCATTCTGGCCAGCGACCACTCCCGCGGCGTCTGCCTCGAATTGCCGCTGGACCGCAAGCTCAAGATGGACGACATCGAGCGTCGCATCAAGCCGTTCGTCTCCATCGACGACAGCGGCGAGGAGACGTCAGGTCGCTACGAGATCGGCTGACGCGGCGACGCCTGCCTCAACGCCCATCGATTTACAGCCAGCCAAGCCCCTGAGCGGCAATGGTCGCCAGGCCCAGCAACGCCAGGAATCCGACGACATCAGTGACGGTCGTCGCCAGGATGGTTGCCGACTGGGCCGGGTCGAAGCCGAGACGCTTCATCAGAAACGGGATGCCTGCACCCGTCGTGCAGGCGAGCGTATGGTTGATGAGCAGGGCGAAGAAGACGACGCCCGCGAGGCCGAAGGCGGCGAGGTAGGTTTTGTCGGGATTCGTCGATGAGTAGATGGCTGCGATGATGGCGGTGATGACGCCGAAGATCAGGCCGGTCAGCAGGCCGCAGAACAATTCGCGTCTGAGCACGTGTCGCAGCAGTTTGTCGTCGACATCGCCGAGGCTGATGCCGCGGACGGCAACGGCCATGGCTTGAGCACTGGCGTTGCCACCCATGCCGGCGATGATCGGCATGAAGACCGCCAAGATTGGCAGCGCCTCGATCATGCCCGCAAAGGCCGCCACCACACCCGCCGACGCAAAGGCAGTCAGCAGGTTCACGCCGAGCCACCAAAACCGCTTGCGAAAGCTGAAAAACCAGGGCGAATCCAGCCGTTCTTCGACGCCTGCACCGAACAGCTTGTGGACGTCTTCGGTCGTCTCTTCCTGCAAGACGTCGACGATGTCGTCGACCGTAATGAGTCCGATGAGCCGGCCGCGGTCATCGACCACGGGCATCGCCAGGTAATCGAATCGGCGGAACAGCCGAGCCACCTCTTCCTGGTCCATCGTCGCGACGACGCTGCGAACGCTGGGAATCATGAGCGTCGCCAGCACCGTGTCGGGCGTGGCCAGAATGAGGTCGCGCATCGACAATACGCCGACGAGATGGCCGCGAGAATCGACGACGTAGACGTAGAACATCTGCTCGAGCTCCTGGCTCAAGCGACGCAGCGTCTCGATTGCGTCGGCGACACTGAGGTACTCGTAGAGGCTCGTGACCTCCGTCGTCATGATCCCGCCGGCCGAGTCGGGCGGGTACTTCTCCAGCAGCGTGACTTCTTCGCGGTCGTCTTCGTCTAGCTCGGCGACGATGTCGTCGTGCGTCTGTTCCTCACACTCGTCGAGCACGTCGACGCGGTCGTCCGGATCCATCTCACCCAGCACGTTGGCCGCATCCTTGGCCGACATCAGCGAGACGACCTCTGCCGCCTTGACCGGGTCCATCTCGCTCAGCACGTCGGCTGCGCGTTCGTCATCGAGCAGATCCGCCACCCGCCCGGCTTGCTCTGCGTCGACTCGCGATAGCACCCGCGCCGCCAGGTGCGCGTCGAACTCGGTCAAACCCTCCGCCAAGGCCGCCGGGTCTTCGAGTTCGACCAGATCGTTCAACTGCTCGCGGGTGGGCTCGTCAACGGAGTCCGCCTCCTGGCGCTGCATTGTGGTCTCTTCAAGCGTTGTCGACATGCCGGCAGCGTATCGCAATGCAGCAGCAGACACCGCCTCGCGTTGCCCTGAGAACCGCTGGTCGGCAAAGGCGGAGCGGACCGGGTGCAACCCCTCTTGTTTCGAAAGGTTCCGCGAAACTGCGAGATTGCAGGATTCAATCCATCGGGATCGGGCCGTCTTCGTCTTCGTCGCTCTTTTTCACGCGGGCCTTGTTGACGCTGGTCGGATAGGCCGGCTTGTCGTCTGCTGTGAGGTCGATGCGTTCTGCCGGCTCGCCTCGCTCGGCTCGCGAGGATCGCCTGGGCGAACGATCACCCATCGGGATGATGACTTCCTTCTCTGTCTCACCACGGCGAATGACCTCGAACGCGCCCATCATCTCAGTCGTCAGCCCACGCACGCTGAGCCCGCCCGCACTGAGGAACAGGAGCAACACTGCCGCCGCCTGCAGGATGCCGAGGCCGATCGGCAGGCCGCGATTGCCCGTGTAGAAGGCGACCGGTTGCAGCACGATCAATAACAGCGTCAGGACGAGCGCGATGTAATACTGCGGCCGATTGTCGATCAGTCGGGGAAACAAGACGCAGACGAAGACAAACAACACGATTGCAGTGGTAACGCCGTCCATGCCCGCAGCTTAGCCAGATCTGGCCACCGAATGAACCTCGACATCCGCATGCATCACGCGACGCTGAATGTGTACCATGACGGGTTCCACCGGAGGTCCATCATGAAGCTCGGCGCAGGTATCGGCATCATCTCAGTTCTTCTCGGCGTCGCTCTGATGCTGGTCCTTTTTGCCGGTCCAGTCGGTCCCGGCGGTTCGAGCTACGGCGGCACCGTCGCCAAGAAGAACAAGGAAGCCAAAGAGCAGGTCCAGCAGTTTAACGGCCGCGACGCTGACGGCAGGCGCCTCAGCGAAACCCTCACGCTCGTGCAATGGCCTGATGATCGCAGCTTCCGCGGTGCTCTGGTCGAAGCCATTGAAGACGGACAAATCGCTCAGACGCACTTCGGCCTCCAGCCGGGCGACGTCATCAAGCTCATCGGCCCGCAGGAAGTTGGCGGCATGATCATCGACAGCGTCGACGTCACGAACGACATGCTCGACGACGCCTATGCCCGCGGGTTTCCGCTGGAGGTCTTACGCGACAACCAGACGATCGAGTTGCAGGGCGGCACACCCGATAACGCCGCCGGGGCCATTCCCGGCATCCCTGGCCTGCCGCCTTTGAAGTAGACTGACGCGCTTTGCCCATGTGCCACTTGTTCGGCCGCGGGCGCTTTGCATGAGCGGCCACCCACCACCTCCCGACGCCGCGACGGCGACGCCTCGCTGGCGGCGGCACGGTCGACTTGCGGCCTGGGCGGTCCTCACCGTCATCGCAGGCCTGTTCGGCCTCCTCGCCCTGTGGCCGATCCGAGGGCCGATTAACCAACATGTGACGCTGGTTCGCGGCATCTGGGTCGCCGGCAGCTTCTTGCCGCTGGCGACGTGGCTGCTGCTGGCAACGACGCCCAAAGACGCCATCCTCGTCTCGCCCCGACTGGGAAAGCGGCTGATACTTCTCACGGCTGCCGCGCTTGCTGCAAGTTCGCTGTGGCTGACGAGCCCGACGTGGTCGACCGACATTCTGCGGCACGAGGCTGACGGAGCGACCTGGCTCAGCGGCCGTTCGCCCTACCGGTACACGCCCAACGATTCTGTCACGCCAGGAACCGCCCTGACGAGTGACGACGTGCACGCGTCCGCCTTTGCGACGCTCCTCGCCGCGGCTCCCGACCGGGATCAGACGTCGCTCGCGCCACCTGCCGTGCAAGCCGTCATCGCTGCGTCGGCGGCGGTTGAGCTCGTCCTGCCGCGTGGGTCGCCCGAAGCGCTGTCGGCGGTGCGGATCGAGCCCACCGACTGGGCGGGCGCGGTCGAGCGACTGCCGTGGTGGCGACGCCTGTTCGTCCTGCGGTTGCTGCTGGCCCTGATCTACTTTGCGACCGTCAACGAGCTGATCGCCTGGATGCGGCAGCGGAACCTCAGCGTCTGGTGGGCCGGCCTGTACGCTTGGTCACCGGCGGCATGGATCGGCGCGGGCATCCTCGGCGTAGCGGGTGGATTGGCGGCCTTGCTGCTAATCGCGTCTCTCAGGCGACTCGAAGCCGAGCGACACCGGCGGTCGGCGGTCGGCCTGGCCGGCGCGGTCGCGGCGTCGCCGTTGTTGCTGCCGCTCGTGCCGTGGATGATCGTCGGGAAACGGCAGCGGTCGTGGCTGTGGTTCGGCCTCGTTTCGGCGGCGATGTGGGTGCCAGCACTGACCTACCAGTACGGCTACGGCCCATCGGCCCTACGCGTTGCCCGATACCTTGCAACGCCCGGCGACACCCTCGTCGGCAGCCTGTTCGTCTTCGCGCCGGCCGTCGGGTGGTCGATCTGGCTCGCCGGTCAAGGGTTGGTGGCGTGGCTCATCAACAAACGTGGTGGCGGGGCGGCGACCGTCGTTTACGGCATGACGCTTTCCTCAACCCTGCTCGCACCGACGTCAGCGGTCGGCCTGATCTTGCTGCCCATGGCGGTCGCCGTCGCCCCAGGCAGGCGGGGCGGCCTCGCAGCCATCGCGCTCGTCGCCTCTGCCGGTGTGACGCTGTCGCCGAACGATGCAACGCCGCCATTGGCGACGCTCGGCTGGTGCTTCGTGGCGGCAGTCGGGCTGCTCGAAGCGCTCGCAGCCGTCCGCCGAACGAGGCGGTCTCGAGCCTCGACGGCGTGAGATTGCGCAAAGGCGGCCGCGGCGGCGCAGTGTGTAACGACTTCGAGTAGTGACGCACCGCCTGGGCAAAAACCGTTAGCAGGTGCATGCAGGCTTGCTTGCCGCGATTGAAGTGTGCATCACGGCAATTGTAAAACGGTCGGCCGAAAGGCATAAAATGTTCCACGTGGAACAATTGCCGAGTAGTTCCACGTGGAACAGTGCTCTGGCGGAGCGTCAGACGGGGCTCGACGTCGTTGAAGCTGCTAGAAGGCCATTCTGCCGAAGTGCCGACTCGATTTGGCCGCCGCGGCGCACCGCCAAAGCTTAATCGGCCGCCGGAATTCGGATGCGGAATGTTGTGCCGACTCCGACTTCACTGGCAACGTCGATGGTGCCGCCGACCCGTTGGACGAGCCGCCGGCAGACCGTGAGGCCGAGTCCGGATCCGCCTTCCTCGCCGCTGGCAAAGGCGTCGAACAGCACAGGCAGGCGAGCCGAGTCGATCCCACCGGCAGAGTCGCTCACCAGCAACTCGACTGTTGCGTCTTCACACCAGGAAGACAGATGCAGCGTCCGGCGGTGGTCGGCGACGTTGAGCAGGGCACGTCGCGCGTTCAGCAAAAGGTTCAGCAGCACGTGCTCGAAGGCAACACGCCCGATGCCGATACGGGCAGGCGTGATGGCCAATTCGACGCCGATGCCGTCGGCGTCGGGTGACGTCGGTAAGGCTGCGATGGCCCCGCGGACGCACTGCTCCAGGTCGGCAGATTCGGTTGCCGGAGAAGCGTCTTCGAGGATCGAGCGGCACAGGTCACCGGCCCGCTCGGCGGCGGCCAGACAACGGTCGAAGGCGTGGCGGGCCCGGTCCAGATCATCGGCAGAGGGCGCACCCTCTTGAAGCGCCCGACGCCCCAGTTTCGCCCAACCGGCCGCCGGGGTGAGCACGTTGTTGAACTCATGAGCCAGCGACGCCGCCAACGTGCCGAGGCTCGCTAGGCGTTCGTCATGTGCAACTTGCCCGGCCACACTCATGGTTTCGACTTCAGGGCCACGTTGTGCCAGCGGCCTCGTGTTATCCGGACGTTCCACGTGGAACCGTGCGACGGCATGGAACTTGCTATAGCTGCCCTGTGAGCTTCGGCCCTGCGTCGCGGACGCAACATCGGTGGTGGTGGCGTGTCAGAACGACAGGACACGTGGTTGTCGATCGGCACTTTGGCCGATGAAACAACATCGACCGCCGCCGGCAAGGTTGCCGAAGCACTTGATCCAGGAGACCTTTTGAACACTCTGCTCCATCCGGCCGAAGCCAGCGACCTCACCAACCCTGCCAGCGGCGGGGCCCGCAAGCACGGGTACGCCTACAGCTTCGACCGCGAGACCTTCCGCGGTTGCCACGCGACCCGTATCGAAGCCGTCGCCGCCGCCGAGGAGACGCTGGCGACCTACTCCGCGCCCGTCGAGGCGATCTGGGTCGGCCGTATCACACAGGCAGAGCCACCCGTCGAGCAGCTCGGCGAGCTTGTCCTGAACGAGCTGGCGGACCGTCAGGCTGATGAAGGCGTAGAGGCGGTCGTCGCCAACGAAGACGCCCGTGACGAGCTCGATGCCCGTCTGGCGAGCCTGCTGCGGGCATGGATGGACGACTACGGCCTGCTTGCACCGCGTGGCGTGGAGTCAGTCAGCGAGCACCCGATACGTGTCGTCCCGCACGTCAACAGCGATGGCGAGGCCGGTAGGGAAATATCGCTCATCGGCGACGTCGGCTGAGGCTCACTCGTCGGCGTCCGGTGGCGATTCCTGCAGCCGATATCCGACTCCGCGCACCGTGTGGACGAGCCAATTGTGCTCGCCGAGCTTTCGGCGAATGGCCGTCACGTGGACGTCGATCGCGCGATCCGTCACGTAGACGTCGGTGCCCATCGCCTTATCCATCAGGCGATCGCGACTAAGCACGGTACCTCCTGCCTCTACAAGGGCTTTGAGCAGCTTGAACTCGGTGAGCGTGAGCTTCACCGGCTCACCGGCGGCGTTGACTTCGTGCTTGTCCGTGTCGATCACGAGCGGGCCGACGGTCAGCATCCCGGGCTGATCCCCGTCAGACCCGGCCGCCGCCTCACGCTGCCGCCGCCGCATCACCGCCTGAATTCGAGCGATAAGCACCTTGGGGCTGAACGGCTTGCACACGTAATCGTCGGCGCCAAGAGACAGGCCCACGACGACATCCGTCTCCTCGCCCCGAGCGCTGAGCATGACGATGGGCGTGTTCGCAATGACCTGATCCGCCCGGACACGCCTGGCAACCTCCAAGCCGTCAAGGCCCGGCAGCATCAGATCGAGCAACACGAGGTCAGGCTTGTGTCGCTTGACCATCTCCAGGGCTCGTTCACCGTCACCGGCAGCGACAACTTCGTAGCCGTTGCATTCGAGGTTCATGTGGATGAGCTCGACCAAATCGGCCTCGTCGTCGACGACCAGCACGAGTGGCTTGCTCCGCGTAGGCGAGGCGTCGTCGGCCACATCGGCTTGACCGGCGGCCTTCTGACGAGACCGCTGGAGCAGCGGGGCGGGTGGGATAGCGGGGCGACTGGCCGAGACCATGTGAGCGTACTTGAAACACTCAAGGCCCTAACGTCAACCCGATTTTGCACAACCGCGGCAATCCGTACGCAACCTTAACGTAAGCTGCCACGTGGACCTCACGCCGAAGCGACTCGACCTCAAGCGTGACGAACGCCTCAGCATCGACTGGTCAGACGGCTCAGCCACGACCGCCACCGTCAGCCTGCTCCGCCAGTTGTGCCCGTGTGCGATGTGCAAGATCGCCCGAGAAGGCGTCGATCCGCACCAGCTGTTCAGGCCAGCGACGCCCGAAGAGGCCGAGCAGGCAGAGCGACCGAAGCCGAAGAAAATGAAGCTCAATGTCGTACCACCGTCGCTGGCAAAGGAAGAGCGTGTGACGGTGGAGAAGGCCGAGATGATCGGCAACTACGCGATCAAGCTTCACTTCACCGACGGCCACTCAAGTGGCATCTTCACGTGGTCGTACCTCCGAGACATCAGCAAAACCGCTTAAAGGTCGGCCATCGCCTGCTGGAGTCGTCGGACCTCGCGGATGGCCATTCCACCAAGCTTGGGGCGCCTGCCGTGCATGGTCGGCACGACGCCGTGACCGACACCGAGCCGGCTCGCCTCGATCAATCGCGTCTCGATCTGTGACACCGGCCGAACTTCGCCCGCGAGACCGAGTTCGCCGAGACAAAGCGTGCCCGGTGGTAGCGGGCGGTTGAAGTGGGCCGACGTGATGGCCATGGCAACTGCCAGGTCGATGGCCGGCTCCGTCACCTTCACGCCACCGGCAACATTGACGAAGACGTCATCTGCCGCGAGCTTGAGGTCGCCCCGTTTCTCCAACACCGCGATAATCATGGCTGTCCGGTCGCTGCTGAAGCCGCTGACCTTGCGACGGGCGCTGCCGATGACGCTGCTAGCCGTGAGAGCCTGCACCTCGACCAGAAGCGGGCGACTGCCCTGCAAGGCGACAGTTAACACGCTGCCACTCGGCGCGGCCCCGTCGGCGTACTGCTCGGCGAAGATGCGGCCAGGATCCTTAACTTCGGCCAGTCCACGACCGGTCATCTCGAACAGGCCGACCTCGTGTGTGCTTCCGAAGCGGTTTTTCACGCACCGGACTACACGGTGGGCGTGGTAACGATCGCCTTCAAAGTAGACGACGGTGTCGACCACGTGCTCGACGAGCTTCGGGCCGGCAAGGGTGCCTTGCTTGGTCACATGGCCCACAAGCACGACTGCTGCACCCGTTTGCTTAGCGAGGTAGACGAGGTCCATGCACGCCTCGCGCAGCTGCGTCACGCTGCCAGGGGCGGCAGGCAGGTCGGGCTTGTAGACCATCTGCAGCGAGTCGATCACGACGACGCGAGCCTTCGTCGCATGGATCTGGTGGATGATCCGCGTCAGGTTCGACTCGGCCAGCACCAGCAGGTGATCGCTCGGCACCTCCAGCCGTTCCGCCCGAAGCTTTGTCTGCCTGGCAGATTCCTCGCTGGTGACGTAGAGCACAGGCGCTTCGCCACCTTTGCGACCGGCCCAACGAGCAGCGGCCTGGAGAAGCAGCGTCGACTTACCGATGCCCGGCTCACCGCCGACGAGCACCGCCATGCCGCTGACCAACCCACCGCCTAGGACGCGGTCGAATTCACCAATGCCGCTGGGCCAACGGGTTTCCTTGTCTGCCTTTTCGACGTCACGCAGCCGAACCGGCTTGGCATCAGGCATGGCCGCACCGTCGGCTGATTTGGGGGCGGCCAGGCGAGACTTTCGGTCGTCGACGGGCTCAGCACGCTGCTCCTCCAAGCTGTCCCACGTGCCGCAGTCCGGGCACTTGCCCATCCATTTGGGGTGGATAGAGCCGCACTGCGAGCAGACGAACTGGGCGCGGGCCGCCTTGGTTTTGGCCATGGCCGCATCCTACGCCACGCGTTCGCACTTCGTTAGGATCAGCTCCATCAGGCGCTCGGCAGCAGTCGAATCGAGTCAGCGAACGCGACGCCGGACACCGAGCTGAACTCTACAACCGTCTCGTCATCGAACGCGAACTCGCCAACAAGCACCTCCGCACCGCGAGACGAACCTGTCACCGTGCGTGAACCGAGCACTTCACCTGCGCCATTGATGACGCGGATCAGCGTCGAGCCGAAGCCGGCCACATCCGGCACCGATGTCAGCACCGTAAACTGTCGAGACTCGTCAAACTCGAACATCGGATCAAAGGTGACGGTGCCGCTCGTGCCGCTGAGGTAGCCCAAGGCAACGGCATCTGCCGTGACCTCGCGGTCGAAGTTGCCGTCGAAGCTGACCATCTCGCTGTCATCGTCGATGAACAGCTCCGTTTGGCCAAGCGTGCGAGCGATGGCGCGGCCGGCGAACGGGGTGTTGCCCACCGTGTTGAAGGCACGGACGCGGAAGAATCGTTCAAGATTCGGGAACGAGTCGCCGAGATCGACGGTCTGTTGGTAGCGGCCGGTGCCTTCTTGGGCCGGCAGGAAGATTGTGCGGACCTGCTCGAAGGCCGCGTCCTCGCGGCCGTCGGCGAAGGCGAAGTCGAAGGTATCAAACTTGCCGATTTCGTCCGTGACCTGCAGAACAAACCCGCTCTCGTTGTCGGCGTTGTCGTCAAAGACGATGCTGTACTCGCTGTCGGACGAGCCAAAGACGCGGAAGTCGGTCGGCCGAACGGGAATCTCCGTCTGAGAATTGTCGACAGTTGTCGACGCCTGTCGCACGGTGAATGCGCCCACCGAGTCGTACGCTGCCGCGTAGAACTGGACGTTGCCCTCGTCGAGCCCGGTCGTGTCGATCGTGACGTCGAAGCCGTCGCTCGAGTCGCCATCTTCTGCAACGATGGTGTCTGCCGATGTTGCCGTGCCGCGACGGACGTCGCCGGGTGTTTGAAGCCCGTCTTGTCCGTTGCTTTCGCGGTAGAAGACGACGCTGGCAATGCGGTCATCTGCGTCGACATCGCCGGAAAACTCTGCAATTTCCGTCGTGTCGACCTCAGCAAGCAGACGTAGATCCTGGCCGGATGCCACGACAGGCGTGCTGACGTTAAAGAAGAAAGGTTGCGGCGCGACGTTGTACCGGAGGCCGAAATTCGTGTCGGTGACCGAGGTCGTGTCGTCTTCCAGCAGGACTTCAATCTGGAAAGGCGTCGGCAGCCCTCCGGTCCCGCCGGAGACACCGGGATCAGAAGCAAGCGGTCCGACCCCGAGCAAAGGCCCCGACGGACCATCGGGGTCATAGAAGTCACTCGCCCGGTAGTTGACGCCGTAGCCCAGATCCTGCACAGCGGCAAGGCTAATCCGGCTGAGCGGGTTGATCGGCTCTGCGTCAGCCGGTCGACCGTCGTTGGCTTCGGCCTCCGGACTCATCAGCTCGGATTCGAAAACATTCTCCCGCCAGTGGGCCTCGGTGTTGATCTCGATTGGAACCGAAGTGGCTGCCGGATCTTCAAAGGTCCGCTGATATTCGAAGAGCGCGTTGTCTCCGATATACGCGACATCGCTCGTCCCGCGGTCGATCAGTCGGTTGTCCCAGATTGTGCCAATCCCAATGATGTGCCCGATCTCGTGGACGACCGTTTCCACGAACTGCCGGCCGGGCTCGTCGAAGAACGTGTTGATCGTGATCTGACCGGCATAAGGGATGCCGACGGGCCCGAAGAAGTCACTCAAATTCTCAGTTCCGGGCCGAAACAGGTTCGGCCCGGCAGACGCGAGCGGACCGCCCGGACCCTGGTTCGTAGCAACCACCGTGATTGCCAGGTCATCGACTCCGTCGATGTCAGGCAGGTCATTAACAATGATCTCCTCCCACCTATTGACGGCAGTCTCGACCAGAAGTTCGAGCTCGGTGGTGAGATTTGCCCGACTCAGATCATAATCAATGTTGAAGCCGACGTTGCTTCGACCCGCCAGACCCGGTGCGGTCTGACCAAGCGTGACGTCCCTGATGGGCACGATGGACCCGTCGCGGAGTTGCGTCGTCGTCGGCACCGGCGCCGAGTCTGGAATTTCCAGCACGGTCCCGATGGCGTAAGTGCCGGCCGGCAAGTCATTGAAGGCGAAGGTGCCGTTGTCGTTGGTCAACGTTGTCGGCTCACCATCATCGAGGATGCCGTTCTTGTTCTCGTCGATGTAGACGGTGACATCTGCAAAATCGTCCTCGAAGAAGTTCTTGACGCCGTCACTGTCGCTGTCGAAGAAGACGTTGCCCTCGATGGTCGCCAGAAGGCGGCGGTCTTCGAGCTTCTCAATGGTGGTGCAGGCGGCGGTACGGACGGGGCGCGAGAGCGGCATGATGAACAGGGTTGGCGCGGCGAGGCGGACGAATGCTGCGGGCCACCTGGCAGGCGGCGGTGAAGGCTCGGCGGGTGCGGAACCTGTGGTGGGACCCGGATCGTCGCCAAACCCTGCCGCGGTGTCAATCGAGCAGGGCGTGCGACACGTTCCGGTAATGTCGTTGCTCCTTAGACGCATCGATAGACGTCCGGTTCGCGAAACTCGACTACGGTGCGACGTGAGTGAGTTGTTGCCCCTATCTGCCGAGCGAGAACGTGACATCAGACGGGCAGCTGCGAAACGATGGATGCCGCCGAGCTTCGAGACGCCGCTTGTCGAGCATTACAACCGTCCCGGTCTCGATTTTTGGGATGAGGCGGCGCTGATGCCGCGTGCGGTGGAGGGTCGCATCATCGACTGTCACAGCCACCTGCTCGATGCAGCCCACGCCGACGCGTGGTTTCAGGCCGCCGACGCGTACGGCATCGACCACACAATCACAATGTCGCCGCTGGAGGAGACGCTGAGGCTCCTTCGCGGCCCCTACGCCGATCGCCTGACGTTCATCGCCGTCCCCGCCTGGCAGCGGGGCGGATACGACGAAGACAACTTCTGGCCCCGAGTCAAGGCCTTCTACGACCTGGGCGTCCGCGTGGTGAAGTTTCACCTCGCCCCCGGCACAATGCAGAAGTCCGACCTGTTCCTTGGCAGCGACAGGCTGCGAAGCTACATCGACCGTGCGGCTTTGATGGGCATGATCATCATGACCCACATCGGTGACCCACAGGCGTGGTACGACCACCCCGACAAGTACGGCAGTGATGCCGAGTTCTGGGGCACGCGTGAGCAGCACTACGACGCCTGGGAGCAACTTCTGGAGCACACCGGCGGCCAGCCGTGGTGGGGCGCACATCTTGGCGGCTGGCCCGAAAACCCTGAGCGACTCGCACACCTGCTGCGGACCTATCCCGACCTAACGCTCGACCTGTCAGCCACGACGTGGATGGCCCGTGAGGTCTCACTGCAACGGGATGTCATGCGACGCTTCGTGATCGAGTTCCAAGACCGCCTCATGTGGGGCAGTGATCAGGTGAGTCAGGACGCCCGCAACGCCGACTTCTACGCGAGTCGCTGGTGGACGCACCGCAAGCTGTGGGAGAGCAACTTCGAAGGTCACTCGCCCATACGAGACGCAGCCGCGCCGGGCGGCGTGGCGGTGCTGAAGGGTCTCGATCTACCGGCGGACGTCCTTGCAAAGCTGTACCGCGAGAACATTCGTCGCCTGCTTGGCCGCGTTTCTGTCACCGTCTGAGCTACGTGTTACTCGAGCTTGCGCGTTGCCTCGAAGCTGCGCCCGGTCAGGCCGTCTTCATAGGTCGCCTTGATCAATAGGTCCGCATCGTCGGCAGGCTTGGCATCGGCATCGATGAGGTCGCACGTCAGCACGTATCCGCTGAACAATGCACCGCTTTGCCAGCACTTCTTCGCCTCATCAATTGGAAATGTCCAGGTGCCGACCCTCACCTGCTCGCCGCCGTTGAGGTTGAAGGCTTCGACCCGAACGCCACCCGCGGCCTTGAAGGCGCTGCCATCGTCGTCCGTCGGCGTCAGGTAGACCTTGAGATTGTCGCCCTCACGGCCGGTGAGGCGTCCGAACTCGATGCCGCCGACCGTGAACAGCTGCTCAAGTCGGTCCTGGGGCAGCGTGGCCAGCGTGCCGCGGTCACTTTCGAGCGCCCGCGCCTGGCTGCGGAGCTGCTCATTGACACGCGTCAGCTCCTCGACCTTCGCCTGTAGCTCTTGATTCCTCTTTCGAAGATCCGTGTTGGCCTTATTCGGCTGTGAGCAGCCGGCAAGGGTCAAGACCAACAGCAGAGCGATGGCGAGGCGGGCGTTACTCATTTTCGTGATCCGGCTTGTGGTGCGTGAACGTCTCCGGTGCCCGCTCGAGCACCTTGTCGGCGCACCCGTACTCGACGGCCTCTTCAGCAAAGAGCCACTTGTTGCGGTCGAAGTCGCGGTGGATCGTGTCGTAGTCTTTGCCCGTCCACTCGGCCATCATGTGGTACAAGCGGTCGCGCAGGCGGATCATGTGCTTGGCCTCGATGCCGAGGTCCGTCGCCTGACCCTGCATGACGCCGCCCAGGAGCGGCTGGTGGAGCATGACCTGGCTGTTGCGCAGGACGTACCGCTTGCCCTTGGTGCCTGCTGACAGGAGGGCCGAGCCCATCGACGCGGCCATGCCGATGCCGTAGGTAGCGACGTCGCACCGCAGGAACGACATGGTGTCGAGGATACCAAATCCTGCCGAGACACTGCCACCGGGGCTGTTGACGTAGAAGTGGATGTCGGCCTCAGGGTCTTCGGTCGAGAGGAAGAGCATCTGGGCGATGATCAGCTGGGCCGAGTCGTCGGTGACGGGCCCGCCGAGCATGATGATGCGATCTTTGAGAAGGCGAGAGAAGATGTCGAACGCCCGCTCACCGCGGCCGCTCTTCTCGATCACCATTGGGACGAGTGTGTTGTTCATTAGTGTCGTCTTTAAGTGGGCCTGGCCCACCATCTGTTGCAAGTGCAGTGCGTGGTCTGATGCCGGTGGCGGCTTACTTCTCCTTAGTTCCATCGACCGCTTCGGCGACGACCTCGGCATCTTCGTCGGCACCAAGGACTTCGTCGACAAGGCCGTACTCAACGGCCTCTTTCGCGCTGAAGAACCGGTCGCGCTCGGCATCTTCGGCAATCTTCTCGACCGTCTGGCCGGTGCTCTTGGCAAGAATTTTGTTGAGATTTTCCTTCGTCTTGAGGATTTCCTCGGCTTGGATCTCGATGTCGCTGGTCTGGCCGTACACGCCGCCGTGCGGCTGGTGGATCATGACCTTGGCATTGGGCAGGATGAACCGCTTGCCCTTGGTGCCCGCCGCCAGCACGATTGCGCCGCCGCTCTCGGCCCGGCCGATGCAGTAGGTGGCGACGTCACAGGTGAGGAACTTCATGACGTCGTACATGGCCAGCGTGTCGTCAACGACGCCGCCGGGGCTGTTGATGTAGAAATTGATGTCCTGATCACGCTTGACGCTCTGCAGGTACATCATCTGCATGATGACGCGGCTGGCCGAGGCGTGGTTGATCTCACCGACGAGGAAGACGACGCGGTTTTCGAGGAGCATTTCCTCGAGCGTCATCTCCCGCGTCCGCTGATACCCACCGCCACCCGGGGCAGCCATGGGCATGTTGCGGGTCGGGTAACTTGCCGGATGATTGGGTCCGCGGCCGGCCATGTTGCCGAGCGTCGCGAGGGTCTGCGGGTCGAGCATGCCGGACCCTATGCCGTCGCAATCGGCTGCGCGCAAGCTGTTTCTTCTAACGCTTCGGTACGAAGCGGCAAACGCAGTCGTACAAGTCGCCGCCGACGTGGCGGGCGATGGACTCGTCCTTTAGCATGGCCAGATTCAGGCGGTCGCAGACGAGATCGGCGTCGAAGTTGCTCTCGACGCCGCGGCCCATGCCTTCGAGCACCACCAGATCCGCACCCGCAGCGGCAGCGTTGAGCTCGGGGCTAACCTGTCGCAGATCGATCAGCGGATCGCCCGTGCCGGTGGAGACAATCTTGACAGACAGGTCGCGGATGACTCGCGGCAGTCGCGGCCACAGCTCGCGCACCTCGGCAGCCGTGACGTCATTCAGACTCGGCTCGTGGTTGCACGCCAGCACGATCTGCGAGCCCGGCGTACTCGCCAGCCACAGGAACGGCAAGACGCCCAACACAAAGTCGCTGCCTGCGTTGTCAGCGAAGAAGACGGTCTTCTTCGGCGGGCTCGCGTTGACGCGGGCGCGGAAAGCGTCGAGGTCGTCGTGCAGCCACGGCCGGGGCTTGAGATTCGCCCGCGTCTCCAGGAAGTCGGGCGAGGCGTCCTTGAACTTCCCGGCCGTTGCCTTGGCCCCCATATCAAAGATGTTGCCGGCAAAGACACCCTCGACAGCGAGCTGCACAGGGTCTTCGCTTGTCTCGATCTCGTGCACCACGTGCTCGAGTAGCGGGAGCATGAGGTTGTTTTCCCGTGCCTTTTGAGCGACGAAGGCATCGGCAAAGCCGTTGTCGCGCAGGGCGTCGTCCCGCCAACGGTCGAGCGTGAAAAGCGTGACCTCGCCGAAGGCGGTGGGATTTTGCACAAAGGCATCAAGCTGTTGTCGCAGCTGAACGGCGACACCCGCGGCTCGCCCTCGAGCGTCAGCGGTGTCGCCCTGTGCAGCGACGCCAATGCTGGTGATGGTGGCAATGTGCGACGTGAAGAAGTCGACCCAGTACTCCCGGAGGCTCGCATCCGCCACAAGGTCGAGCGGGCAAGGACGATACGTCGCAGGGTCGCGAAGCAGAACGAACGGTTCCAGCGTGGGCATGTGCGGCACCGTAGCGGCGGCCCGAGCTCTCCTCTCGAGACGTGAGTCGGCACGCTCACGGCCTTTGTATGCGATCGTCCTGATCCGTACGCTGCAGCTCATGGGGACGCATGATGATCGCAGCAACTCCATCGGCAGATCAGAGCTGCTGGTCCTGCGACGCCGCCTGACGCAATTGGAGCGACGCGTCGCTGAACTTGAAGCGGGCGGCTCACTCGCGAGCAAACAACGCGATGTGGAGCTCGACGAGCCATCGAATGCTGTCGAACCAGAGATGGCTCTGCAGGTCGAGTCGAAGTTTGCCGAGACGGAGCCTGTGTACGAGGCACCGCCGACTGACATCGATTTTGTCGAGCCTTACTCGGTGCTACACGATGTCGAGCTGATTGACTATGAGCCACAGGTTGCACCGCCGCCGCCTGTGGCAGAAGGGGCGCTTGAGCAGGCGATCGGCTTGAAGCTCGCCGGCTGGGCGGGCGGACTCGTGGTCGTGCTCGGTGCTGTTCTCGGCGTGAAGTACGCGTACGACGCCGGCTGGTTCAAGCTGCTCGCTCCGGAGGTTCGACTCGGGCTCATCCTGATCGGCGGCATCGCGTTGCTGGGCGCGGGCGAGTTCGTGCTTCGTCGACTCGGTAAGCCGGCGGCGGTCGGACTCTTCGCCAGCGGTGTCGGGACGCTCTTCGTCGCCGCCTACGCCGGGTACGGGTACTTCGGCTTGTACGAAAGCGCGATCGCCTTCGTCGCCATGGCTGCGGTCGCCGTCGTCGGGGCTGGTGTTGGCTTGCGTGCGGGCATGTTGAGCGTCGCCGTCCTCGCACAACTCGGCGGACACCTTGCGCCATTGTTGCTCGGCGGCGAAGCGGACTCACCGACGCCGCTCTTGGCGTTCTTGTTGATGATGGGTCTGGTCGCAGCGGTCCTGTCGTGGCAAGGCGGCGGACGGTGGACAGCCCTTCGCTGGGTCGCGCTCGTGCCGACGTCGGTCTGGGTGGTCGCGCTGTATGTCAACGATGCGTCGGAGACGACCCTCTTCGTCTTCTGCCTGCTGTTCGTCTTGCCGTTCGTGTTGGAGATGCTCGCCGGCACCCGAGGCGAAGAAGGCGACGCTGGGCTTGCAGCTGTTTTCGCCGTCACCCTGGTGGCCGGTGTCGCCGGTGCCACGCTGGCCACATTTGGCACAAGTGGCCTGGTTCCTGCCGTTTGGCTTGTCGGTGAAGCGGCGGCCTTGGCAGCGCTCTCAGTCGTTGCCCGCCGCCTGCCCGGGCGCGTCGGGCTTTACGTCACTTTCGTCGCCTGTGCCGCGATTTTGCTGGTGATGTCTGTGCCGGTCGCCTTCGTAGGCGTACACGTGGCCGTCGTGTGGGCACTCATGGCGGTCGCGTTCGCAGTGGTCGGCAGCCGCCTGCAGAGCACGTTGGCCCGAATCGTTGCCACCTTGATCTGGATCGTCACGTGCCTCTACACCGCACAGCGTGTGGACGATGACGTGCTGCTCTCTCTGCAGGGCGTCGACCTTTTGACGCGTACGGCAGTCGGTTTCGGCCTCTCGATGATCGGCGTCTGCATCGCATGGCTGGCGACGACGAACCCGCCGAAGCCGGACACTTTTGCCTTCTTGAAGCGGCGAGAGCTGTTCCACATCGCCCGCTGTCTCGCCGCCGCCTCGGCAGCCGTCTGGGTCGTTGCGTCGCTCACCGATCTGCCACCTGCCGTGGCGACGGCGTCACTCGTGGTGTTCGCCTGGCTGCTCGTTGGTGTCGACGTCATTGTGCCTCGGCTTCGATTGGTCCTCGTCGGCGTGGCTGTACTGCTCGTTGCGCTGGCCAAGTGGGTGCTGATCGACCAGCTGATTCACCGCCTCTCAGACGGGTGGACGCAGCTGCAGCTGGATTACCTACCGATCTTCAATCCGCTGACGCTGCTCGGAGCGGTTGCCGCCGGCTCGCTTCCGGCGATCTTTTTCCTTCGCAGGCGGAACCTTGACCGCGTGCTCGATCGCACAGCATCGCACCGTGACAGGACGACGACTGCACTCTGGCTCGCGGCGGCGTTACTCGCTGTCTTCGGCCTCGGTGCGGCCCTCGAGATCGACCGCATCATCCAGGCAGCCCGCTTCTCCTGGCCGCTGGCAACGTCGCCCGGCCGGGTTCACGCGCTGTCGATGACCGCCGTCGCCTTGCTTTGCCAGGCAGCACTCGCCGGGTTGATCCTTCGCCTGGTCAAAGATTCGTCGGACCGTGCACGGCGATTCAGCCTCATCGCCCTCGTGCCCATCGTGCTGGCGATGAAGTTCGTTCTCTACGACCTCGTCCTGTCAGGTGAAGGCGCGAGCGGTGACCTGCTGCTGGCAATTCTCAATCCTGAGACGGCCGTCGGTCTCGTGCTGCTCGGCACGCTCACGCTCCACCTATGGCCTGTCGCCCGCAGCGGCCCAGGCGAGCCCGGCCGCGTTGCGGCAGGTTTCCTCGTCGTCACGTTGCTGACGGTGGGCGTGGTCGTCCTCAGCATCGACCTTTGGCGGCTGCTCGACGGCCTCAGCGTTACACTGGTCACCCGCCGAGCCGCGGTCTCCATCAGCTGGGCCATCATCGCGTTGGCACTCATCGTCTTTGGCCTGTCGAGGCAAATCGCGGCATTGCGGTACTACGGGCTGGCCCTGCTCGCCGTCGCTGCGGCGAAGGTGCTCATTTACGATTTGGCCAGCGTCGACCGCGGCTGGCGAACGTTGTCCTTCATCGCCGTCGGCCTGCTCATGATCGCCACCAGCGTCGCCTACGCCACCTTCGGCCCGAGGCTGTTGTCGCGGAAACCCGATGAAGTCGCCCAATAGTGTTAAGCCTTGGTAGATCTTGCCACACCACTGACGGAGCTGGAGGGCGTCGGCCCGAAGAAGGAGGCGGCATTGCGCAAGCTCGGGCTCGCCACCCTTGGCGACCTTATTGACTACCTGCCGCGCGACTATCAATTCGAGTCCGGCGAGCGGGGTGTCGACGAACTCGTCGCGGAACAAATCCAGACCGTTCGCGGCGAGGTTGTCGCCAGCGACTTCATTCCTGGCCGTCCACGATCGCGATTCGAAGCCACGGTCAAAGACGTCAAGACCGGCGAGGTGCTTGCCTGCGTCTGGTTCAACGCCGGCTGGATGCGTGGCAAGCTCACGCCTGGCATGCACATCCGTGCCCGCGGCAAGGTCCGTCACTTCCGCGGCATCCCGCAGATGGCGAACCCGAAGTGGGAAGAGGTCGACGACGACACCGATGCCATCGAGGAGAACACCTTTCGCCCGATCTACGCCGCAACTGCCGGGCTGCCGAGCGAGCAGATCGAGAAGCTTGTCAGCGATCACGTCGAACTTGCCGCCGCCAGGCTCGACGAGTGGTTTCCCGCCGACTTTCTCGAACACCGCCACCTGCTCTCGCGTGGCGACGCCTACCGCAAGATCCACAAGCCCGACCACGCCGCCGACGCTGCCGAGGCTCGCCGTCGCGTGGTCTACGACGAGCTCATGCTCCTGCAGCTCGGCCTTGCCGTCACGCGTCGCCTGCGCGAAGGCCGCATCAGCGCATCGATCTTCCGCATCGATCGCCGCCTTGATGAGCGGATCCGCGCTCGCTTCCCGTTCGACCTGACCGACGCCCAGCAGAACGCCGTCTACGAGATCGCCGGCGACCTCAAGAAGCCCGTCCCGATGAACCGCCTGCTCCAAGGCGACGTCGGCAGCGGCAAGACCGTCGTCGCCCTCTACGCGATGCTCCTCGGCGTCGCCAACGGCATGCAGTCGGTCCTGCTCGCACCGACCGAAGTCCTCGCCGCCCAGCACGCCCGCACGCTTTCGCAGTTCCTCGACGGCAGCTCCGTGCGCGTCGAACTGCTCACCGGCCGCCTCAAGAAATCCGAACGCGAAGCCGTCCGCCGCGACATCGCAAGCGGCGACATCCACCTTGCCGTCGGCACGCAGGCTCTGTTGACCGACGGCACCGACTTCGCCAACCTTGGCCTCATCGTCGTCGACGAACAGCACAAGCTGGGCGTCCGCCAGCGGGGTCACCTCAAGGGCAAGGGCCACGCCCCGCACTACCTGGTCATGACTGCCACGCCGATCCCGCGGACGCTGGCGCTGTCGAACTTTGCCGACTTCGACGTGACGACGATCGACGCGTTGCCGCCGGGCCGTCAGCCGATCGAGACGCGTCACATCATGCCGCGCGACAGCAGCCGCGCGTACGAGTTCGTCCGCCGTCAGGTCGAGAAGGGCCGGCAGGCGTACGTCGTGCTCCCGCAGATCGGCGACGACGGTGGAGTGGGCGGGGGAGACACGAAGAGCCTCAAATCCCACTTGGAGAAGCTCGAGAAGGGCCCGCTGAAGGGCCTCGTGCTCGCCCCGATGCACGGCCGCATGAAGTCAGCTGAGCGTGACGCAGCGATGACTGCTTTCCGAGGTGGGGGGGTGGACGTGCTCGTCGCCACCACCGTCATCGAGGTCGGCGTCGACGTCCCGAACGCGACCGTGATGGTGATCGAGTCCGCCGAGCGGTTCGGTTTGAGCCAGCTCCACCAGCTCCGCGGCCGCGTCGGTCGAGGCGGCGAACAGTCGTACTGCCTCCTCGTCGCCGATCCGCAAACCAGTGACGGCCGCGAACGCATCGACGCCATGTGCCGCACGACCGACGGCTTCGAACTCGCCGAAGTCGACCTCAAACTTCGCGGCCCCGGCGACTTCTTCGGCACCCGTCAACACGGCCTGCCCCCGCTCAAGGTCGCCAACCTGAGCGAAGAGATGGACCTCCTCCACGACGCCCGCGAAGACGCGCTGGCGTTGCTCAAGATCAGCCCCAACCTCGACCGCCCCGACCTGAAGTTCGTCCGGGACGAGCTGCTCAAGCGGTTCGGCGAAACGCTGGAGCTGGCACTGGTCGGCTGAGAATCAGCGACCTTCAAAATCCCGGATGATCTCGTCGGCGCTTCTGCTCGATCCGCCGAAGCTCGGACCCTCGTTCATTTTCTTCTGCATCGTGCAGGTCATGGGAATGAAGATGAACACGATGATGAACCCGCCGACGATCATGCCGATCGCGCTCATCGACTTGTGATGCTTCACCCACTCGTTGGCGGCGTTGCCGAGCGAGTGGCGGTGGTCGGACGTCTCGAACAGGTCCCGCGGCGCCAGAAAACGCCGTGACGATGTCGTGCCGCTCTCCGGCTCGCTCGGCGGGTGGTGGTGGGGTGGTGATGTGGGGGTGGGGGGCGGGGGCGGGGTCAGCCACTCGCCGCAGTGCTTGCACTTTCGGGCCGTCTCGCTCACCTCTCCCTCACAGTACGGACAGAATCGCATGGCCTGTCATGGTACCAACGGCGGAGCCTCACGGCCGCAGGCGGACGACGGAATCGATCTTCTTGGACCCGCTTGAGAACGCGGCAAAAGTAAGGAGTCGGCGGCCGGAGAACGCGGTCGGGGGCTGATTCCGAGGCCGATAGACTCCGGGGAAGGTGAACTCATGCATGATCAACAGGCATTGATGATCAAAATTGTTTCAGTACCGCCGGGAGAGGCACCAGAAAACGTTCGTGCCGATTGGGTGGGCATCACGCTGCCGGTGAAACGTTGTAACGCTACTGACGTGCGGACGCTTGGCGTCATGAGTGGGCCGAAGAACAACGTCGTGGCGTTCTTCGTGACCCTCTTCGGCGGGGGTCAGCGAGAGCGAGGTTATCTGGTGGACGCGGCTACGGCTGTTGACCGCCTGGAGCGACACGCTCCAGATGCGGCGGCGTGGTGGCGAAAGGAGACGCCGCATCTTTTAAGACTTGGAATGATGCTCCTGTTCCACGAATGTGTTTGCGAGCGGCAGGTGGAACCACCCGATGCCGCTGCCGACTGACCAATTCCGCCCACTGGCCGGGTGGCAGGTAGGTACACCGTTTCAAATCAGCTTTCAGCCACGACAGATGCCTCTTCAAGGCTGACGCGTCGTTCGTCATGGCTGACCTGGAGCTGGTCATGGCTGACACGTAGCTGGTCATGGCTGACACGTAGCTGGTCATGGCTGACACGTAGCTGGTCATGGCTGACGCGTCGCTGGTCATGGCTGACGCGTCGCTGGTCATGGCTGACGCGGAGCTGGTCATCGATCGGATTGGACCCTGTATTCGGACCGTGGGCTCTTCCAGGGTCGGAGCGGCAATGTTCCCGGACGCCTTGGGTTATCGCTCTTTGTAGCCGTAGAGGTGGTGGGTGGTCAGTGGTGGGGGGGTGGTGAGTGGTGGGGGGGGGGGCGGGCCGGGTCGGACCCTGTCGCGAGCGAGCACGTAACACAGATCGTCTGGCGGTGACGCGTTCAGCGAAGCGACGACGCAAAGTGCAACCTTGGCCGTCGTTGGCGATGGAATCGGCATGGCCTCCATGCTTCGCCTCGCACGAATCGCTGTTTTGTCGGCCGCGTTGGCTGCTGCGAGCATCGCGTTTCTGCTGACGCTTGCCTGCTGGCGGTCGGCGACGGTGCGAGATTACATCGGTTTCGATCAGACGAGCTACATCACCAGTGAGAGCGGAAGTGTGGTCATTTCGTTGGAGGCGTCGATGCCGACATCGCTGCACTTCGCATCGCGGACGATCCGCCAGCCGGAGCAATACATCGGCGAGGAACGGCGGCGTTTGCGGTTGAGCGCCGGCCTCGACGGACGGCCGGAGCTGTTTGTTGATCGGCTGGGGCTCACGAGCGGGTCCTACTTCGCCGGTCATTGGCAGACGGTGCTGCCGTACTGGATGCCGATCGCTATCGCCTGGACGGCGACCGGCCTGCTGCTGATCGCCGGGCGACGGTTCAGCACCAAGGGCACTGGACCCGCCGGCGCATTCGAATAGCACGCTCTACAACTCAGCGAACTCGAACGTGTTCGACGTTTGCTCGGCGGCGACTTCAGCTTCGACAACGTTGTTGAACGCGTCATCCTTCTCCGCCAGTTCGCTGCGAAGGGCGATGACGTCGTACCGATCGCGGCCTTCGGAGACCTTGGCAAAGATGTCGCCCTCCACATGCGTGCCGGGCAGAACATCAATTGCAGCTGCAAAACCTTGCATGGTTCCGGCAGCGTTCTCCCAGCTGCCAGCCTTCTCGGCCCACGTTGCCGCGGGCAGAACCACGTCGGCGGCGTCGCTGGCGGCGGTCGGCAGCGTGTCGCTGACGACGGTAAAAGCGTTCTTCAGAACGGCCGGCAGCGATTCAGACGTCACCCACTTGTCGAGGTAGTTGCCGGTAATCCATCCGGCTTTGGCGTCGGTCGGAATGTCGTCGAATGTGCCCGTCTTGCCGCCGAGGATGGCAAGGACCCGCTCGATGCCGCGTCGGTTCGGAACCTTTTCGGCGTTGATGCGGAAGGTCTCTTCACCGGTGATGTAGTGCTTGAAGACTTCGTCTTCGCCCGTCGTCGGCACCGGGCCACAGACGAGGGTGGCGTCGGGGTCGAGCTCCCGGATGAGAGAGCCGAGCAGGTAGGCCTCTTCGGTCGCGAGCATCGGCGACAGGACGGCGAACAGGCTGCCGTTGCCGTGCGTTTCGACGGCCTGCTTCAGGCCGTTCATCGCGGCATCCAGAGCGTCACCCGTGGCTGCGGGTTCGAGAATGCCCTTGTCCTTGGCGGCGGCGTAGGTGATGCGGTCGTCGCGGCCGACGACCTTGTAGCTGTAGCGGCTGTCGTCGCTGATCCACCATTGGTTGACGTCAGCATTGAAGCGCGGCTTGACGCGGTAGATCTTGCCCTCGTTGTGCTGCAGGTAGATGTTCTCGCCGCCTGCGTCGGCGGGGGAGATGCTCGGGGCATTCTTGAGCAGCCAGACGCGTTGCTGGAACAGGAAGTCGCGGTCGAGCAGAGCGCCGACGGGGCACAGGTCGACGACGTTGCCGCTGAGCTTGTTGTCGAGCGGCTTGCCGGGGAAGATGTCGATCTGCTCGGTGCTGCCGCGGCCCTTGACCATCAGCTCGCCTTCGCCGCTGACTTCGCGCGTGAAGCGGACGCAGCGGGTGCACATGATGCACCGGTCGTTGTAGAGCATCACGTGCTCGCCGACGATCTTCTTGGGCTTTTTGCCCTTGTCTTCTTCGAAGCGACTCTGGCTGCGGCCGTACTGGTAGCTGTAATCCTGCAAGTAGCACTCGCCGGCCTGGTCGCAGACGGGGCAATCAAGCGGGTGGTTGACGAGCAGGTACTCCATGACCTGCTTCTGGTTGGCCACGCTGCGGGGCGAGCTGGTGTTGACGACCATGCCCTCGCGGATCGGCGTCTGGCACGTGGGCAGCAGCTTGGGCACGCCTTCGACCTCTGCCAGACAGATGCGGCACGAGGCGACGATGCTGAGGCCCGGGTGGTAGCAGTAGTGCGGCAGCTCGATGCCGGCGTTGAGAGCGGCCTGCAGAATGGTCTCGCCCTTGGCAGCTTCGATTTGCTGTCCATCCACGGTGATCGTCGGCATAGCCGCAGCGTAGGGGAGACCGCCAGGACTTTCACCACGATTGACGGCGGGCGACAAGTCGCCGCTCCAGGATGCGTTTCTTCGACATCCCGCTGGTCCACCCACTTCATGCAAACCGTTGCCGTTACTGCTCGCGTCGCTCGATCGAGGAACGGAGCCTTCTGCAGAAGCTGTGTCTCATCATCAATCGGTCAGCAGCCAACGAGCAGGAGATTTGAACCTGCCATTGTCGCAGCAACGGAAGCTGTGACGACAGATCGGCCTGATCCCTGATCAGTGGCTCGCCTTGCTTCGGTCAGGGTACCTCTGTCGGCTCGTCAACCGCCTTGAGAACCTGTTGCGTCGTCTCGGTGACCGTCTCGCCGTCGGCAGTGTTACAGGCGACAAGGATGACCACGCCGCGTTCCGGTAGAACGGTGACCGTTGCAAAATTGAACGTATTGGAGCCGCTATGGCCGTACAGAAGCCCAAAGGTCTCGTTTGTCTCGACTCCCCAGCCGAGCGCGTAAGACGGATCCTGCCAGCGCGGCGTCACGATCTTCTTGAGAGTCGCTTCTTCTAAAAACCCCTCAGGCTGATCGATCAGCACACGGCAGAGCTTGTTCCAGTCGGCCAGCGACATGTGCAATCGGCCTGCAGCGTCATACGCCTTGGGATTATCAATCGAGACCGGCTTGCCGTTCTTGTGTCCGTAGATCTCGGGTGACGGCCCCCAGCCGGCGGTCGTGATGCCAAGCGGCTCGAAAACCTCTCGCTGCATCAGCGACTCCAGCGGCTCGTCGGCGGCCGCTTCGAGCATCGCTCCCGCCAGTATGTATCCGCCGTTGCTGTACTCCCAGGCGACGCCCGGCTTGACATGCGGCAGTCGGACGATGGCCCGGGCCAGCTTCTGTCGTTGCTCTCGTGGCGACAGCTCGCTCGCCGCGGCGGCGTGGCCTTGGGGCAGCAGCAGCAAATCGGCCATCGGGCCCGGCAGGCCGGCGGTGTGGGACAGCAAGTGTGCCAGCGTCACACCCGGCAGGCCGGCAAGGTCGTCGATGACCTCCTGCGGCTCACTGTCCCAACCGAGCTTGCCCTGTTCAATCAAGCGGCCGGCCAGCAAAGCGATCGCCGCTTTAGTGCATGATCCCAAGTGCCAGGCGTCGCCGACCTCGACCCGACCCTTGTAGCCGGCTTGTCGCGTCCCTGCGACGCTTTGTGTGAAGCCGGTCGCGTCGCTGACGAAGATTCCGATGGCCGGCACGTCCCTGCGTTGCCGCATTTCGTGGGCTATGACGTCGAGTCGGGCTTGATCGACTGGCTGTGCCACTGCGTTGTTGGCGAGTGCGACCATCAACACCAGGCACAGGCGCAAGATCATACGTGCAGCGTAGGGAAGTTGACGTAATGTGCCGACGTGTTCGGGCGACATCGTGAATCTCCAACGCCTGACGCAGTCGTCGTACCGGCCCACCGTCGGCCGCGGAAGCGAGGTCGTCGAGACACCAGCGTTGCGCGAGTTCGCCCGGGGCTCGACTTCTCACTCGTCGGGCTTGTCTACTGCTCGATGATGATGTTCCTGGGGCTTGCCGCGATCAACTCGCAGGCGAACCTGTTGTTTGCGGTGTTCGGCCTCATGATCGGCGTGTTGTTGGTCAGCGGCGTGATCAGTCGGCTGATGCTGGCAGGCGTTCGGGTCGATCGCCGGTTGCCACCCTCGGCACAGGTGGGACGGCCGGTGAGACTTCGGTACAGCGTGACCAACCGCAAGCGTTTCTGGCCCACATTCAGCCTGACAATTGCCGAGCTGGACGCGGGCGGAACGGGTTCGCTTTTCGACCGTCAGCCGCACGCATACGTGCTTCACGCGGCCAGCGGCATGGCGGCCGAGGTCGCAGCCGACGTCGTGCCGATGCGACGTGGTTGGGTTGATCTCGAACGGGTGCAGATCGCGACGAGTTTCCCGTTCGGCTTCATCAAGCGCGCGGTGATTCGGAGGAAAAAGGACCGCCTTCTCGTCGGGCCTCCGCGGGCGGCGCTGGAGCCGCGGGCGCTGACCAACTTTCTGGCAGCCGAAAGCACCGGCCTGAGCCAACGTCCGCGTCAAGGCGGCAGCGACGAACTGGTCGGCATTCGCGAATACCGGTCGGGCGATTCACCGCGCGAAATTCACTGGCGACGCAGTGCCCGGACGGCGACGGCTGGCGGCAACCTGGTCGTGCGGGAGATGCGTCGCAGCGCGCCGCCTCGCTTGCTCGTGCTGGCCGACACGTTCGCCCAAGGCCAGGCGACGGCCGAAGCTCTGGGTGCGGTCGAAAAGAACCTAGCCGTTGCTGCAAGTCTCATCGCCGGTGCTAGTGACCGAGGGCTGAGCGTCGGCCTGGTGGTTTGGACGGGCAACAGCTTCCTGGAGGCCAAGCCCGATCGCGGCAAACGACATCGCGAAGAGCTGCTGCAAGCCTTGGCAGAGTCGCCGCGAAATGGGCTCGGCACTCTTGACGAGCTGACGACGATCGGCCAACGAATGGCCAAGGGTGATACGACCGGCGTGTTCATTACCGCAGTGGAAACGGTATCACTTCCCATCGGACGAGCATCGGCAAACCTGCAGCGGATCGAAACCAAGTCGCCGATGCTTGAACAGATCGTGCAGTTCCCTGACACGCTTGACTGGCAAGCGATGGCGACATCGGCCTGACCGCGGTATAGCAGTAAGAAATAGTCAGGCCCACCGGAAGGTCGACCAGTAGGACTCTGTCGGCCGCTCGAAGTCAAAAGCCACCTCGGACATAAATGCTGGGCTGAAGCCGGCGAACGTCGCCCACTCGCCCTCGATCTTCCGCACGCTGACCGACTTACCGACCACGGCAGCGATGATGGCGAAAATGACGCAACCAATGACGCCTAGGCCGGCGGCGAGGCCGTCATCGCCGAGCTGGATCGTTGTCGAGATGCCACCCGCCAAGGCCGCTACCGCAAGAAGTACAAGTGCCCACACACGCACGTGCTTCCGCCGTCGGGCGTCACTGCGAATGCTGTAGGTGGCAACAACCTTCTTCCGCTGAACAAAGTACAAGACGATCGCTACGAGAAGCAACGGCCCAAAGCAGAGCAGGCCCAGCACCGCCAATGCATTGACGTAGGGAGGCACCCAGGTCAGCTTCTTCGTCACGCGAAGCAACTTCACGTTGTCTGCCTCTGCCTCTTCGAAGCCATCTCCAGTGACGACGCAGATTCGCGGCAGATCAGCCATCGAAGTCCGCGTGATGACGTACTTGCCGTTTCTGCCCAGCTGTCCGTCGGGTCGAGAGTGCGCGTAGTCCAGTTCTAAGAGCTCGGCATCAAGTACCCTGTCACCTGTCGCCCCATCATGCATTACAACGGTATAACCGCTGATGCATTGTTTCGCTACAGCACCTCGGTAGCCCGCGGGTAGCTGCCGAGGATGGTCAGTTGTAGACAATGCTCCCTGGCCGCTTCGACGGCGGCCTGAACCGTCGGGTCGTCGGCGTGGCCTTGGGCGTCGACGAAAAAGACGTACTCCCAATTCGTCCTGCCGCTGGGCCGCTTTTCGATGTCGGTGAGGTTCACACCGCCTTCGCGGAAGGCGTCAAGCACTGCCGCCAGAGCTCCGGGCTTGTTGGCGGTGGTGAAGAGGATGCCCGTCTTGTCATCGTCCGTCGGCTTCCCCGTCTCGCGGCCGATGACCCAGAAGCGGGTCACGTTGTCCGGGTTGTCCTCGATGTTCTCGAACAGCATCGGCACGTCGTAGGTCTCACCCGCCAGCCGACTGGCGATGGCGGCGACGGTCGGATCGGTCGATGCTCGCTCGGCGGCGGCGCTCGTGCTGGCGGCGGGTTCGACCGTTCTTCCGCGGGCGACATTGCTCAGCCAGCCGCGACACTGGGCAAGTACCTCAGGCTTTGTCGTGATGGTCTTGACATGGTCCCAGGGGCCACTGGCAAATACGCAGTGATGGATCGTGATGAGCACCTCGGCACAGACGCGGGCTGACGGGTGGTCGAGGAACGCGTCGAGCGTGTCGATCACGCCGCCGTGGGAGGAATTTTCGACCGGCACGAGTCCGCAGTCGGCGTGCTGTCGCGAGACGGCAGAGAAGACGCCGTCGATGTCTCCAACGGCCACGTGCTCGACGCTGCTGCCAAATTTGCCGAGCGTCGCCGCATGGCTGAACGAACCCATCGGCCCCAAGAACGACACACGCAGCGGTTTCTGCAACCCGATACTGCCCGACATGATTTCGCGCCAGACGGCCTCCAGCGTCCGATCGGGCAGCGGCCCGGCATTGAGGCCGCGAATCTTGTCGAGTACCGCCTTCTCCCGGCTCGGCACGTAGAACGACGCTTCGGCACCGTTGCCCCCGGCTGCTTCACGCTTGGTGCGGCCGATCTTGACCGACACGTTCGCCCGCTCGTTGAGCAGCTCGACCAGGCGATGGTCGATTTCGTCGATCCGCGAGCGGAGGGGCGACAATTTCTGTTCAAGCGGGTCCGCCTCAGGCATAGCCGCAGGATACGACACAAACGGCTGACGCTCGAACCCGAATCGTGCCGATACCCGAAGAGTCGCATGCCCGACGAGCCGCCTATTGCTGCGCCGACCACGTTGCCTGCCGAATGGCAGTCAGTGCAGGACGTGCCCGTCGTGATTTACGACGTGGTAGAGCCCATCGCCTGGCCTGACAGGACGGACTTAATCGAATTGGCAGCCGGTACCGACGCGGTGCTGGCGACGGTACTTGTTGCACTCGGTGCCGCGGCAGCGCTGTATGGCTACCGCATGTATCGCGGACTCGCAGCGCTCGCGCTAGCAGGTCTCGGTGTCTGGGGCGGTTGGCTTGTCGCAAAGCCGTACGACGCGACGACTGCTGGCATGATGCTCGGTGGCGTTGTCGCCGCTGCAGCAGCCTGGCCGTCGGCGCGGCTCAGTGTTGCCCTCTGCGGCGGCATCGTCGGCGCCGTCATCGGCGGGGCAGCCTGGCGGGCGCTCGGACTCGCAGACGCCTACACACCGGCCGGCGCGACCATTGGGCTCGTCTTTCTCGTCATGCTCGTCTTTGTCAGCCTCCGGGCGGCGGCCATCCTCACCTTCGGCACGCTCGGCGTCGTCCTGCTGCTAGGTGGTCTGCTCGGCCTGCTAATGCGGTATGGCATCATCGCTGACCTCGTACACGATCAAGTCGCCAGCTCGCCGGTGCTGCTACCTGCAATCCTGTTGATGCTCGTTGTCGTCTGCAGCTTCGTGCAGCAGGCCTGGGCACATGCAATTGATACTGATTAGCGCACGATCGCCCGGTACAGCGTGTCGCGTTCAACGGGCGTGCAGCCGGCGTCGCGGATCGTTCGCTCCAGCGTGCTGACGTGCAGCTCCTGCCGCTGCGTCCCACCGCCGGCCTGCCGTTTGGTGATGTCGTACCAAACGACGGTTCCGTCTAGGTCGTCGCAGCCATACGCAAGGGCGGTCTGCGACAGGCCGAGACTTTGCATGATCCAGAACGCCTTGATGTGGGCGATGTTATTGCACATCAGGCGTGACAGGGCCAACGTCCGCAGGTCGGTCAGGCCGGTCGGCCCGGGCAGGTGACCCAACTCGCTGTGCTCCGGGATGAAGCTCAGCGGAATCACACAGTTGAAGCAGCTCTTACCGTGCTCATCGATGGCAGAGGCTGTCTGGTCGCTCGTCGGTGGCACGTCCGGGTCGAGGCCCATGTTGGCCAAAGACGTCGCTTGGTGCTCTCGCAGTTTGATCAGGTGCTGCACCCGCTCGTCGGCACCCTCGAGGTGGCCGTAGAGCATCGTCGCGTTGCTGAAGAGCCCGTTGTCATGAGCGGCGCGGTGGACGCCGAACCACTTGTCTTCGCGCACCTTGCCCTTGAAGGCCTCGTCGTGCACGCGATCGTCGAAGATCTCGGCCCCGCCACCTGGCAGGCTGCCAAGGCCGGCCTCGCGAAGTGCCTGGAGCACCTCGCCCACATCCATCCTCGCAATCCGGCTGAAGTGTACGATCTCGATTGCCGTGAACGCTTTGATGTGCAGCCCGGGCGCGACGTCCCGGATGCCACGGAGGAACTGCAGGTAGTAGTCGAGCTTGTGCCACGGGTGCAGCCCACCGACGATGTGAACCTCCGTCGCCCCGTCATCCCAGGCCTTTTTTGCGGTGGCAAGGACCTGCTCTACGGGCATCTCGTACGCGCCGGCCTCGCCGCGTTTGCGGTAGAAGCTGCAGAACTTGCAGTTCAAGGCGCAAACGTTCGTGTAATTGATGTGGCGATTGCGGTTGTAGAACGCGACGTTGCCGTGCAGCCGTTGACGGACGGCATTGGCAAGTCGCCCGACGCCGTGGATGTCGCGGGTCGTAGCGAGCAGCCGACCATCTTCGAACGACAGCGGCACGCCTTCACGCACTTTGGCTGCTACCGACTTCAGATCGCGGTCGGCCACGCGATACGGATCGCGCACCGGCCGGCGGGAGCTTTGCAGGTTCGTCTTCCCGGCTTCGTCAACAACAACGGTCACGCTGACAGTTTAGTCGGCGTGACCGGCGGGTTTGCGAGTTATCGCAGATCCTGAAAGCCCGGCGCGTAAATCACTCGTCAGGACTGTCGATGTCGGGCAGGCCTGAGCCGCTTTCTGCATCGTTGTCCTCGACGTTGAGCTTGCCGTCGTTGTTGGGGTCGAGCCCGCCACCGAGGCCGTCGCCGCCTTCGTCCATGTCACGTGCGTCCTGCACGATTGGACCAGAATTGGCGTCAGGCGAGCCACCCGACGGCGGACCACCGACGGCCAGACGCTTGCCGCTGCGGTCGTAGATACGCTGCTTGGCGGCACCATCTTCGATATACGTCACCTCGTAGAGGACACCATCGTCACCATCAATTACGTCAACAGAGGTAATAACCGCACCTTCTAGGTCGGCCTCGACCTGATCAGCCAACTCGGGCGGCATGCCCTGGAGCTCGCTGTTGAATTCGACAGCGATCGGATCCGCCAGCTCTGGCTCATCGGCAGCGCAGCCGACGATGGCAACACCGAAACACGCGGCGGACAACAACTTCAACGTCGACTTGCTTGTGAACATGCAACCCGTTGTACCGCATGTGTCGTCGACAGGCTACGCCCGTTCTTACCTGCTACCTAGGCCGCTTCCTTCTTTGTGACGACGGCCGGGCTGCGGTGTCGATCGCGATCCTCCCAAAGGTTTTGAGCTCGCCTGAGGTATCGCTCCAGCGATGCCGGGTCTTCCTGATCGCGGATGGACAGACGCGTCTGTTCGCGTAGGGCACCGAGGTACTGGAACGCTTGTGCTTCGCGACCGAGGTGGACGTTGATCGCGACGAGCTGGTAGGCGGCCTTGTACATGCCGCCGCCTTTGACCTCGCCGAATGCTTTGCCCAGCCAGGCCGCAGCGGCGGCCCGGTGTTTCATGACGCGTTCGCTGGCGACGCCCAGCTTCTCCTGCAACATCGCCCGACGCAGCTCGTACCCGCCGAGTCGTAGCAGCTCGACCGACCGCCGCACCGGAGCCGCCTCGTACAACGTTCGACTCGATTGAATGGCCACTTCATAAGCGACGAGGCTCTGCTTGAGGTCGCGATTCCAGCTGAAGAAGTCATCGTCGGGATCGCACCCGAGTCGGTCGTGAGCGCTGAGCCCGCGATGCCCACTGGTTCCGGTGATCTTCTGCCGCGTGACGTGGTCGATCTTGTAGGTTGCTTTGGCAGCTGCGTCATCCGCGTTGTCGCCGATCGAGCCGTTCGGGTCGTCGAAGTAATTGGCGTCGCTCGTGGCAAAGAAGCACTCGCGGCAGATCGCGATGCCAGCCAGGTTGTAATCGACAAAGTCTCCGAGGCCGCCGTCCTTGTAGACAGGCACGTCGAAGATGTCGGTCTCGCTGTAGACCTTGCCCGTGCGGAGCTGGTAGTAGTCGATCGGCACGCCGAACGAGTGGAAGGGGCATGACAACTCGCGACGAAGCAATGCGCTGCAGCCATGGACGAATTTGTTGCTCCCGCGGCCGGCCGACGACCCGCCACGCATCTGCTTTTGCTCCACGTGGAATGCAGCAGCGGCGGCGAAGTTCTCGCGAATCGCGCTACAGGTCAACGGACGCGTCAAGATGGCGAAAGCCTCCTGCTCCCGCAGAGCACGCAGTTTCCGCTCGTCGGCCTTAGGCGGTGCGACCAGCAACAGCGCGCTGGCAGCCGTTGCCGGGTGGCGACTGAGAATGCGGCCGACATAGCCAAGGTCGAGGCCGTTCATACCGGTGTCGATCAGGATGACGGCCGGTTTGTGCCGCTTGGCAGCTTCGACAATGGACCGGCCGTCGGTCACGATATCGATCCTGGCCCCTTCGCCACCGACAATTGTTTGCAGGGCTGTCGTCTCTGCAGCGTTGCCCTCGCAGATCAGCACGTGGCTGCCAACGAGAGGATTCACTTCGTTCGTCGGGTCAGATGCCACAACAGGTTCATCGACCGGGTCGGCCGCTCCCTTAACGCCAGCCGTCGTCGTACTTCTCATACGTCACCGACGACCCGTCACCAAAGGCAGGCCCTTCGAGCGTGCGGACCTGCACGGTCAGGCGGTCGTGCTCCAGGCCGTCGTGGGCGCGGCTTTCGATCGTGATGCGGTTGTACGCGTTTGGCTCACCGCGTCGGCGATGGCTACAGGCGGTGCCGGCTTGCACACTCAGGATCGACCGCCGGACGGCCTCGTGGTGGTTTCGGACATCGCCGCTGTAATTCATGTGCAGGTGACCGGCCAACAACAGCTCGACGCCCGCTGCCTCGAGCGTGCGAAGCGCCCGCTTGCTGCCACGGATAATCTGACCATTGGCTTGGACATTGTCAGCGGGTGCTTCGTCGGTCTCGCCCTCGAATGTGACCGTGCCGTGACTGCCCGCATCGGGTGGTGGCAGGAACGGGTGGTGCGTGACGACCACCTTGAACGCGTCATCCGCTGCGTCCGAGGCGGCCAGGTGGACGTCGAGCAACTGGTCACACGAGATGCGACCGTCCTTCCAGAACCCGCTCCAGGTCCACGAAAATGACCTTGCTGTGTTGAGGCCGACGACGAGTAGTTCGTCGTCGGCGTACGTCGGTCGCAGGTCGCGCGAGACGCCGCGCTTATACTTGCTCATCGGTGCCAGGAAGCGGGTAAAGACGTCGTGCAACGGCACATCGTGGTTTCCCGGCACATACAAGTGCGGCCCCGGCATGTCGGCTAGGAAATCCATCGCCGCCTTGAACTGACCGACACGCGCGCGCTGCGTGAAGTCACCGCTGACGATCAGCAGGTCGTACGGCTCTGCCAGCAGGTCATCGCGCAGCGCCTTGACCGCTGCGGGGTCCTCGGCACCGAAGTGGATGTCGCTGATCTGGGCCAGGGTCCGCACAGGCAGCGACCCTAGCCGACGTGCTTCGCTCCCGTCGGCAGGTTGTGCCGATATCATGGGAACGTGAGCCCCTCACCCGAATGCATCATTCGTCTTGCCGTTGCCCTGGCTCTAGTCGGCGTGGCCGGTTGCGTCACACGGGAAGGCCCACCACCGCTGCCGCCGGTCGATCAGGGGCAAGACCCTGATGTCCGCACCATTGACGAGGTCGGTAATGATCCCGTTGAAGCACCGCTCACCCCCGCAGGTGTCGAGCAGGTCGACGATCCAATTGGAGGCATCTCGCAAGGCAACCCGGTGGAACCTGCTGAGGGCTACCGCACCATCGGTGGCGTCCTCGGTGAGGTCAACGGCAAGGCGATCTATGCGACCGATGTCATCGACGCACGACGCAACCAGCTCCGGGCACTGGCCCTGCGCCTGCCGCCGACGCAGTTCGCCCAGGAAGCCGGCCGCATCTTGATGGAAGAGGTCAGCGACCGGACCCGCAACGCGATCCTGCTGAGCATCTTCGAACGCAACGCCAGCCAGGGCGAACAACAGCTTGCCACGCTCATGACCACCGCCTGGCGGTTGCAGTTCATCACGCAGCACGGCGGCAGCGAGGCAGAAGCCCGCCGGGCAGCACGCGAGCAGTACGGCATGAGCCTCGAAGCCCTTGGCGAGGACGAGTATCAGCGGCATCTGTCCCGCACCTTCGTCCGCAAGAACATCATGCCCCACATCAGGCCCACTGCGGTCGAGGTTCGGCAAGAATACGAACGGCTTCGTAAAGCGGGCGAGCTCGATCAGGCTGGAGAGATCGACTTCTCCATCATCGAGTTTCGACCCGACGCCGACGATGAAGTTTCCCTTGCAGCCATGCAGAATCAGGCCGCCGAGGTTCGTCAGCGGGCACTTGCCGGTGAGAGTTTCGACGAGCTGGCCCGCGTCTTCAACGACAATCCCGCACTTGCCTCCAGCGGCGGTCGCTTGCCGGCGTCGCTGCTGCCGCTGGCCAAGGGTTCGTACGCCGTTGCCGCGGTAGATGAGGCCGCGTGGGAGACGCAGGAGGGCGATGTCTCACCTGTCATTGCGCATGACGGCAAGCTGTTTCTCGTGAAGGTCAACACGAAGCTCATGCCCCGCACGCTCGGCTTCGATGAAGTGCAACGCAACGTGCTTGAGCAGATGGCCGCCCAAGAGCAACAAAGGCGGCTCAACGTCTACCAGAAGGCCGAGATCGCCCGTCTCGAACAACCGACCGGTGACGAGCAACGGCAGATGCTCGCCACCGCGCTTGAAATCGTTATGCAGGAGTATGACCGCTGGCGCGACGAAGCCACGTCTAGTTCAACGAATTGAGCTCAAGCGCTGCGCCGCGGCGGCCATTTGGGGGGCGGAAGTTGAAGATCGAGCCCAATGTTCCACGTGGAACATCGGCAAGTGCGTTCGCCGAGCGTGGCGAGGGTTGGGCGAGTCGCCGAAGCCGCGAAATGTTCCACGTGGAACAATTTCAGCTTGCCCAGTGCGTCGGCGGGTCGTCGTTTGCGGTTGACAACACGGTCGCAGTAGAGGAAAAATTCTTGCCTCAGTCAGGTGAATTCGGGTGCGGGTCCGACTGCTTCGGGCGCACTACGCACTGCGCCGCCGCGGCCGCCCAGGGCGGTGTCGACGAGCGTCTCCACGCCTTGCCTGAACGCCTCGAACGCGTAGTGCCGCCGGACGTGCAACGGACCGCTTCTTGCCAGCGACTGTCGCAGTTCATCATCACGCAGCAGCTTCACGACGGCATCGGCGAAGTCACCGTCTTCGTCAGCTGAAAGCACCGCGGCTGCGGCGAACGTGTTGCCGAGCAGCGGGGCGAAACCGCGTAACGCAGCAGGCGTCACAACCTGCGCCCGGCCCAGTGCCGCGGCTTCGACCACCTTGATCTTCGTCCCGCCGCCCCACCAGGACGGGGCGACTGTCACGGCCGCCTGCTCATACTCGACCCGCACGTCCTGGGCGAAGCCGATCGGCTCGATGCCGGGCACGATGGACCAGGCACCTCGCTGCTCGTCGCTCATGCCGCGACCAACGATGCGAAAACACGCGTCCGGCAGCGTCGCGTGGATCTGCGGCCAGATCTTGCAGACAAAACGGTCCAGACCCGACTTGTTCGGACCGTGCTGCAGGTCTCCGACAAACAGCACCCGTTGCCCGCCGGGATCACGCGGCAAAGGCTTGGGCACGTCGTCATCGGCGTCGGCGGCGGGAATGTTCGGCAGCGTCGTGGCGGCCATGCCGATCCGCGACAAAGCGGCTGCGTCCTCGTCGCAAGCAACCCATCGGCCCGCACACTCGCCTGACGCACGCTGCACCCGCTTCCGCACCGCCGACACGGCAATCTTCATCCCAAGCCTTCCGCCCAAACCAGGCCACGGCTCGGCAGCAAAACGCGACTGCATCGCCACCCAATCGATGTCATCAAAATCAAGCAGCACCGGCACGTCACCTGCCGACGCAGGCAGGCCGCATCGGCTCATCGTCCAGCCGTACCGCACGACGAGCAGGTCGTAGTCGCCACCGTCGAGGTGCGCCCGGATCTCGGCCACGACGTCCGGATGGGCGCTGTACTCGTTGGCGTACTGACGGCCGAGCATGCGCATGGAGCCGATCGGTCCCGGCGCCCGCGACGTCGGCCGATCGTTGGCCGGTACGGGAATGACAGCCGCGACATCGGCTTCGTCGGCGTGGGCGACAAGCTCGTCGTCGATGACGGCGGCAGGCATCACGGCCAGCGTCGTGACGTCGTGCCCGAGCTCGGTCAGGGCACGTCGGATGAGCGTCGTTCGCCTCCCGCCACCGTTGCGCTGCAACGGCCAAGGCAGGACGCTGGTGAGGTACAGAACGCGGGCCATGTAGCGTTTACGCCGCGCGGGCAGTTGGTTCGGGCAGATCGGCTTCGAGTGCGTGAGGGGCGTCGCGGTCGGCCGGCTCTGGCACGTGCTTCAGCACGCTGGCGTAGAGCAGCGACCACGATCGCATGTCGAGCGGACGACGTTGCACCGCCCGCACACCATACGATATGGCCGTCTGACGCTCGGCGCTGTTGAAAGCCCACCAGCCGTACGTGAGCATGAACTGATACTTGGCGTCCTCACCCGTCGGTCGCCACGCGGGCGGCGGGCGGAACGTCCGCGTCAGCCCCCGCCGCTCATAGGCACGCTCACACGCGATGCGAATTCGATCCGCCTGCTCGACGGCCCGTTGCTCGCTGACGCTCTTCTCGTGCTGGCGGTAGCGGAGCACCGGGTGCCGCACACACGCCGTACGCCCGCGCTCACCCAGACGCAGCCACAGGTCGATGTCTTCTGCCCACTCCAGTGCTTCGTCGTACCCACCGACGGCGTAGACGGCACTGCGTCGCATCACCACCGTCGGGTGACCGATGGGCGTCTGGCCGTCGAGACACATCGCCTGCAGCGCTGCGTTGTCTTCGGGTGGCCAGTGCCTGCGGAGCATGCGGCCGTTGGAGTCGGTCAGGTCGTACGCGCCACCGATGACAAGCACGTCCCGCCGCCGCCTCATCGCCTCGACCTGGACGGCGAATCGGTCGGCGTAGGCGACATCGTCTGCGTCCATCCGCGCCACAAGCTCGCTACGACAGGCGGCCAGTCCAAAATTGAGCGACCGTACCACGCCACCCTTGGGTCGGCGGTAAACGCGCAGCCGTTCGTCCTTCCGCTCGTACTCCCGCAGGATGTCGGCACTGCTGTCGCTGGAGTTGTCGTCGATGATGACGAACTCAAAGTCTGCAAAGCTCTGCGCCAGGATGGAGTCGATCGCCTCGCCGAGGAACTCCTCGCCGTTGTGAACCGGCATCAACACCGACAAAGGCGGGGCGGCCTTTGTCGCGATCATCGGAGCGTCGCTGCTGGTCAAGTTCATCGTAAGCACCCGGTTCCTGCTCCTGGAGACGCGCGTGCGTCTCTCCTGAGGGTACTTCGGATGGTGACCCGGGGGAAAGGGACCAACCCGCAGGTTATCGGGTCGCCGGGGCGCGTCCGCGTCGCAGCAGGTGGAAGCGTCCAGGAAGCCGCATCTTCTCCCGCAGGAGAATTGGTGGCTGTCTACCAATGCCACTTCACCGGCCGCGAACAGCAGAGGCGAGCAAACGCCACGACGACGACCGCAGCGGCTGGCGGCGGACGAGGCCCATCGCATGAACACGGGCCGCATCGACGCGCCCGTCCTTCAACGCTCGCCAGCCCCACTCGCACAGCAATTTGTCTTCAGGCTCAGGCAACCAGCCGTCGAGGGCGTCTGGATCAGACTCGCCTAACGCGCGACGCTCGTACGCCTCATTGACGATCCGCGGCTTGACGGCAAGCTGCCGATCACGCTGTGTCCGCGTGATCGAGTCGAAGTGTTGTCGGTAGTCGAGCACGACGTCGTCGAGGTTCGCGACGCGGCCGAATTCGGCCAGGCGGAGCCACAGGTCGAGGTCTTCGCTCGGATACGCCCAGCCACGGTAACCACCGACGGCGTCGAAGGCTTCTCGACGCATGATGGTCGCCGGGTGAGGCAACGTGCCGCCACGACCGGCGAGCAGGTCGGCGTCGATGGCGTCGTGCGTCGTCGGAAAGCTGCTCGACGCGTACGGGTGACCCAGCGGGTCGACCCAACGCACCTGCCCGCCCAACGCGACCAGCGACGGGTCACGGCGAATGCGGGCGACCTGCTTTTCGAGACGCTCGGGATGACAGATGTCGTCGGCGTCCATGCGAGCCAGCAGGCGGCCTCGGGCACGGGTGGCCATGTCGTTGAGGCTCGCAACCAGCCCACCCTCGGCATTTCTCGGGCGATGCGTGAGCTTGATACGGACGTCGTCACTGGCCAGCAGTTCGAGGCGGCGGCCGGTGTCGTCGGTCGAGCCGTCGTCGACGATGAGCAACTCGAAGTCGCGGAACGTCTGGTTCAGCACGCTGCGGACGGCCTGATCGACGTAGCGGCCGGCGTTCCGGGCGGGCAGCAGCACGCTGACCAGCGGTGGTGTGTCCTGCTCGACGTGGACGCGGCAGTGCGTCCGGCTGCCGTGAAAGGCACGGCGGAAGGCGGGCGGCCACGAGAACTCGACACGATCGAGCTTGAGCCGGTTGAACCACTCTCTGCGGCCGCTTTTGTGGAAGGCCCAGCCTTCTGCGAACTGCCTGGGCGAGATCAGACCGAACTCGCGCCAGACGCGTTTCCAGTACTGACGTGCCTCGCCGTAGGAGGCCTTATCGCCCAGGCCGCGGCAAGCGTGCCACATGAGTCCCGCGACGAGTTGGCGACGATCTGCATTCATCTTCCCTGCTTTATCGACGGCCTGCCAGACTCGCACCACTGTGCCTGCCCAGCTTCTGGCGTGCGCGGCCCCCGTTCCGTGGACGGCCGCGGCCTTGCCGATGCTGCTGCGATCACCCGAGGGCAACCGCCAGCCGCAATCGACAAGGTCAGGCAGTGTTACGTGTCTGAGTCCCGCTGCCAAGGCGCGGGTCGAAAACTCCCAGTCTTGCCCGCTCAACGCCTGCTCGTCCCACGCGCCGATGCGGTCGAGCGCCTCGCGTCGCCACGTGGGGCCGGTTGTTTGCCACACCGGATCGCGGGCGAGATAGCGATCGAGATCTCCGGACGGATCACCGAAGCGGTTCCAGGCCAGCGTCGTATCGCCGATCGTGTCGCGGAACAGGCCGCACTGACTGACAGCAAAGTCGACGTCGGGCCGGCTGTCCATGAAGTCGATTCGCTGCTCGATGCACGTCGGCGTCAGCAGGTCGTCGCTGTCGAGGAAGACAACGTACCGCCCGCGGGCAAGCTCGACTCCGACATTGCGAGCCGCAGACGCGCCGGCACGACGTTCTGGAAGGGCGACAAATCGAACCTGGTCTACAGGTAGCTGCTGCCCTACAAACGACGCAACGACCTCTTCGGTGTCGTCCACGCTCACGTCGTCGACGACGATGGCTTCCCAGTCGACAGATGTCTGAGCTGCGAGTGAGGCCAGCGTCTCACGCAGCAAGGCGGCGCGATTCTTGGTCGGGATAACGACGCTGACGGCTGGCACAACGTGGTCGTCAGGGTTCAGGCGGCCTCCCGCCACTCAGCAGGTAGTACGACGACCGCCTGCTTGTTGTTGGGCACTTTGCCCGTGCCGAGCAAATCACTGAACGTGACCTCCAGGTCTGCCGCCCGCTCGACGCGCTCAAGGATGGTAAAGCCGTCGGCTGCAACGAGCTCGATGTGGTACGTCCCGGCGCGAGCGGCAAGCTCGGCACGTGGCAGATAAGCTTCTTCTCAGCAGAACCTCGCATGATGAGGTTTGCGTTGTACTCGCTGTGAAAGAGGGCGACGCGCTGCCCGCGGCCGTTGAGCAGGGCCAGGCCGCACGTGATGTTGCCGGGCTGGTCGAAGTCCTTCATACCGATCTCGAAGGTCACGCCGCGACCGGTCGGCACGACGGCCTGCTGCTTGCCGTGCTCGTCGATGATCTTGAGATCATGAAAGATCGGCGGCCTCGTTTTGTCCTGTGTCCGCGGACGATCGACCAGGGCAATGCCTGCCTCCTGCTCACGGGCGCCGAGATACTGGGCAATACCGGCTTCGGTGTCCATGCGTTCACCCGCTCTGCCGCCGTCGACGACCATCACACTCTGGCACAGGCTGGCGACGGCGTCCATCTGGTGGCTGACGAAGAGGACGGTGCGGCCTTCCTTGACCACGTCGCTCATCTTGCCAAGGCACTTCTTCTGGAACGCAGCGTCACCGACGGCGAGTACCTCGTCGACGATCATGATCTGTGGATCAAGGTGCGCTGCGACGCTGAAGGCCAGCCGGACGTACATGCCGCTGGAGTAACGCTTAACGGGCGTGTCGAGGAAGCGTCCGACCTCGCTGAACTCGACGATGTCATCGAACTTTCGCTTGATTTCCTCGCGTCTCATGCCGAGGATCGCGCCGTTGAGGTAGACGTTCTCGCGGCCGGTGAGTTCGGGGTGGAAGCCGGTTCCGACTTCGAGGAGCGAGGAGATGCGGCCGCGCATGGTGACGCGTCCACCGGTGGGGTCGACGATGCGGGAGAGCACTTTGAGGAGTGTGCTCTTGCCGGCGCCGTTGCGGCCGATGATGCCGACGGTTTCGCCGGCACCGACTTCGAAGTTGACGTCTTTGAGGGCCCAGAACGTGTCACCCTCGCCGCGGCCGACCTGGTCGTCGACGAAGTCTTCGCTGAGCCGCCTGCGTGTGTCGCGGATGGAGCCGGTGACGACGCGGGCAGGCTTTTTGAGCCAGTCGCCGAGTGACTTGACGAGCGTGTTGTCACCGCCGATGGCATTGCGACGGGCCGACGCGTCGGCGAGGCCGATGCGATAGGCCTTTGAGAGATTGTCGACGCTGACGGCGGGGAGCATGACGAAAGTTCAGGCGATATCGGCGAATCGACGCTCGACGCCGCGGAAGTAGGCGATGCCGACGACGAAGATGATCGGGCACAGAATCAGGCTGCCGGCGATGAGCTCCCATCGCCAGGGCATGCCGCAGATGGCGCTCTGCCACGCACTGACGATGCCGGCGTACGGGTTGAAGGCCGCGATCCAGACGTGCTCGCCGAGCACCTTGTCGATCGGCACGACGACGGCACTGAGCCACAGACCGAATTGCGTCAGAAACGGAATCAGGAAGCGAATGTCGCGGTACAGCACCGTCAGGCCGCTCAGCAGGATGGCCGAGCCGGCACCGGCGATGAACGTCAGCGGAATCAGCAGCGGGATGGCCAGCAAGTCGAGTGTCGGCGTGTAGTCGCCTCGGGCCCAGAAGAAGACACCAAATCCGAGCGCGACGAGCAGGGCGACGAGCGTGTCGACCATCGCCGTGCCGCAGGAGGCAACCGGGATAAAGATCCGCGGCATGTAGATTTTGCTAAGCAGATGCTGGTTGTAGACCAGCGACAGCCCGCCATCTGAGATTGACTTCTGGATAAAGCTCCATGGCGTCATGCCGGCCGCGACGATCAGCAGCCACGGCACCTTCACGTCTTCACCGAACCCGACGGCCGAGCCGAACATGCCGTAGATGAGCGTGCTGACCAGCGGCACCATCACCGCCCAGGCGATCCCAAGGGCGGCCATCTTGTAGCGGACCTTCACGTCGCGCCAGACCAGAAAATAGAGCAATTCCCGGAACTTCAGCAGCTCGGCGAAAAACGACTTGTCGAGTACGACGCCAAGGCCTCTGCCGCGACGCGGCTCGATGACGAGCACCTCGCGGTCATCGCGTTCGACGGCATCGGCTCGAGGATCTTCGCTCAGCATGGCCATACGAGGATCAACAGAGGCGGCGGACGACACAGTCAGCGTATCGGCATGATCCGACGACCGCTGTAACTCACAACGCTTCGGACGCGTGCCGCGTCAATACGCTCGGTAAATGCGCGTCTCCGGATAGCTCCGCGTCACGATATTCGTGTAGTCGGCACCGGCCTTGGCCATGCCTTCGGCTGACCATTGGCACATGCCCACGCCGTGACCCCAGCCATGACCGTCTGCCAGCACGACGTTGTCGGCGTTATTGATCGGCCGGAACCAGCCGCTGTAGACCGTGCTACCGGCCGAGGCGTCGGTGTTGATCGACCAGCGAATCTCTTCAGGGTTCAGCGGGAACTTTCGACCGACCGCGTCGATCACCTCGTACTGCGTCGGCCGCCCGAAGGCGTTGCGGCTGAGTACGTTGAGCTGATTCAGCTTCGACATGCGGCGGATTTCGTGCCCGTTGCGCTCGCCCCACAGGCGAATGCGTCGCGTCAGCTCGTCCTTCTTGAGGACGATCGGGTCCCAATTGAATCGCTTGGACGCACGCCCGAAGTCGCCGAGCGACTGCGCCGAGAGGGCGGGCGTCTCCTTTTCGCCGAAGATGAGCTGGCCGTCGAGGGTGACGCCGCCGCTCGTCGAGTGGAAGTAGGCTTTGAAGATGCGTGGCCCTTCGTCGGTTTCGTGCGTCACCACCTCGCCGCTGGTCCGCATGACGGCCCGCCTGCCGCGGTCGGTCTCTGCTAACGCGCCGCCGTAGACCTGGCTGCGGGTATCGTCGTAGACGTCGAAGAATCCGCGTGCGTCGCCTGCTGTCTTGACTTCGTAGAGCGCGTAGGTGCGTGCGACGACCGCCTGGGCCTCGTGCGACGCCTCGCTCCAGTGGCCGGGAATCTCGCCCGGTAGCACGCCCGCAAGGTAGTCTTCAACGCCAAGATCATTGACGACATCGAAGTTGCCACTGCCACGCGAAATCAAACGCAGCTTGCCGCGGTAGGCCCGGTCACCGAACTTCATGACCCCACCGTCTTCGGCACCGATCGTCAGCACGTCACCCTCGAAGCGGCCGTCTCCGATTCGCCAGCCGGCTGCGTCTCGTGTCAGCCGCACGAGGCCGGGCGGGAACGTCGCCCGCACGGCACCGCGGCCTTCGATACCGTCGATGATCACCGGGCCGCCGCTTCCGATGGCGGCTTCTGTCAGACCCTGGCCCAGCAGGACGCGGATGAGCGGATCTGCCGTCGTGTCCGCAGTGCCCGCCGACACATCTGCCGTGCCGCATCCGCTGAGGGACAAGCCGCCGATGGCGAGGCTGCTGAAGGCAAGAGTGTGGAGAAGGTGCTTGAGCCGCATGATCCGTCGTGCGTGGGTCGGCGAGGAAGTTGCTTGGAGGGAACCGGTGGCATCGTGTCGACGCCGGCCGCAGTATCACCGGGCCAAGCGTAACCTTCAAGATGCGCCGGCTCGCCATCACCTTGACGCTCGTGCTCTCGTCGGTCGCGACAGCCGATCCCACGCTCGTCAACCCCGACCTGACGGTCGAAGAACGCCTCGTTGAGGCTGAGAAATTCGTGACCAACGAGCTGGCGGAGGGCGTCCTGCAGGAAGGTCGGCCGCTCACCGTAAGCATCGTGGACGGCACAATGACGCTGGTTGCCCCGGACAACGCTGTGCCGCGAGCGACGTACAACCTGCCCGGCGGGACCGCGATTTTGCGGGTGAACTTGCGCGGATTTAACCTTCGTCTGCCCACCGCCGGTTCGCTGGCTGCGGTCGAGGCGGGTACGGAGCCGATTGTCCGCTACATCAACGTGTTCAGTCGGCCCGACGGGTACAACATCTCCAGCGACGCAGACTTCGTCGACGCATCGGTCAACATCGACCTCATGCGGCAGGGCGGCATGATGAACATGGAAGGAAAGACGACGGTGACGCTGCGGGCGACCCGCTCCAACTTCGACGGCACGTCGAAGATGATCGAGGTGACCGAGGACGACCTCGTTTCGCTCCGCCGAAAGCACCGCGACGTGTTCGATGAGTGGGCACTGCCGATATTCGTGGCAATCGGCATCGATGACGTGCTGGCGGCTGAGGTGCGGGCAACCGCTATAGCAGTTTTCCTACCGTTCATCGAGACGGACGAGGCGACCACGCAGCAGGTGCTTCAGGCGATAACGGGTTTGGATGCAGCCGACTTTGCCGATCGATCAGCCGCCGGGCGTGCGTTGTCGGAGACCGGCATCACCGGTGCCGCCGCCGTCAGCCGGATGTTGGCCGACAAAGCGTTCAAGCTGACGGACGAACAGCGGGCGGCGCTGACGAACTTCGTCGAGAAGTTCGAGGTACTGCCACCCGAGGAGGCGGCGAGGCTCGCGGCCGACCCGACTTTCCTGAGTGACGTACAGGCATTGGACGGCGAGCCACACGACAACGTCCTCGTCGAGGCCGCCCGTGTTGCACGACAGCGTCTTCGCGACGCAGCAGAGTGAGGCTACTTGGTGAACCGCACCGGCAGGCCGACGCGTCCGTCTGCATCGCACTCGATGTCGAGCAGTCGCTTGCCCCGCGTGTCGTCGGCAATCTTCAGGGCACGAAGCACGCGACGCCTCAACTCGAGCCGCACGCGATCAATTTCGGTCGGCGACCCGTTGTCGAGTCGGATGACGCCGCCCGCCTTGGTGCGGTGACCGCCGCCCTCGCCGATGCCGCTGATGGCTTTGCGCATGATCTCGCCGGCCGACAGGTCCAGCTTTCCGGCACGCCCGCTGATGACGAGTCGGTCTGGCTTGTCCTTGTCGGCGACCCCGGCCGTCGCGGTTACGATCACCCAGTCGACGCCGTCGTACCGGAGCAGAAAGTCGGCAATCACGGCCGGTTTCTCAAGGAACTCGATCGGCCCCAGGTGGGCGAACATGACACGCTCGTACATCTGCGCGTCGGCCAAAGCGTTGGCGTAGCTGACAAAGTAGTGCTGCGGCAGCTCGACGTGCCGCATGCGGTACAAACGCCGCGTGTCGGCCCGCACGGTCAGCGTCGACAGCGCAAGATTATCCAAATCACTCGGCTGCCCGGCAGCACCGGCGAGATCACTTTCAATCGCGTAGACCATCGTCGCCGCCAGGGCTGGTGATGGCTCGATGTCGAGCTCCATGAAGTAGGAGAAGACGATGCTGGCCGTCGCACCGACGTCGGTGCGGATGTCGACGAACTCGGCTGTCGGCTTTCGGCCGCGGGCGCGGTGGTGGTCGATGATGACCGTCGGCGCCACGTTCTCCGGCAGCGGCGAGTTGCGGAAGGTCGGCTGCACGTCGCACAGCACGATCGCGTCGTAGCCACGCGAATGGTTCGGGTCGGTCAGTCGAGCGTCATCCCATGCCGTCAGGTCGAGCTGTGCATTTTTGGTGAACGCGTCGTTGATGCCGCCTGCCGACTCACCGATGACAGCCACGTCGACATCCGGCCGATCGGGACCCTTTTCGCCCGCCAAATCGGCCAGCTTCTCCTGGAGCAGATGGCGTAGTGCGACGACCGACCCGAGCGCGTCAGGATCGGGGTGGCGGTGGCAGGTGACCAGAATGCGCCGCTTGCCGCGAAGGACAGACAACAGCTTTCTCGCCTTCGGCCGGCCACGTTGCCCCTTGGCAGTGAGCTTGGCGGCGTCTTCGACAGAGTCGACGAGGTTTTCAACAAACTGCGTCAAGAGCGGGACGAGGGTAGGCCGACGCGACCGCGTGACGCAGCGGGACCTGCGACGATGTCACTAGGCTGCCCCGTGACCGCCGCCCCTGCCGACCTTGCCAGCCCCGTCGCCGTGCCCGTCGACTTCGGCGATCCCATCAACGCCCAGATCCTCTCGGTCAGTGAAGACCAGTTGCAGGGCTTTCAGACCGACCCGCTCGGCGAGATCGCCAGCCGGACAGGCCTTGACCGCCAGATCGTCGTTGAACGGATCTCGGCGATGCTGCAGGCTGGCACGATCCGCCGCGTCAGGCAGACGCTGCTGGCCACGTCGCTCGCCCGTGGCGCGCTCGTCGCCTGGCGCATCAAGGAGAGCAAGCTGCACGCGATGTTCGATTGGCTGTCGCAGAACGATCCGTTCAGCGGCCACGTCGTCGTCCGCTCGACAGACCAGAAAATCCCCGGCCGCAAGTTCCGCCTCTGGACGACGCTCAAGGTGCCGGTCGGCTACTCGCTGCACAAGCACTGCGAGGAGCTTCGCCAGCGTCTAGGTGCTGAGAAGTTCGTTCTGCTGCCGGCCAAGAAGCTGTTCGCCCTGGGCGTTGGCCATGCACGACGCAAGGACCTGCAGCCAGGCGACAAGACCGACGAGCCGGGCCGGGTGATCGACGTTGAGGTGACACCCGTTGCCGACGACGAGTGGCCGATCCTGGAGGCCCTCAAGCGTGAGTTCACCGCAGAAGAACTGGCCGCGGAGTCACTGTGGCAAGGGCGTGCCGCTGAAGCCGGCGTGTCGCTCGAGGAGTTCCTCTCAAAGGCCAACGAACTTGCCGAGCGTGGCGTCATTGGCCGGTTCAGCACGTTTCTCGAGCATTACAAGAAGCTATCGACGGGTGAACGCGTCACGAAGTTCAACGCGTTGTTCCACTGGAAGGTGCCAGAAGGACGCGAAATTGAAGCCGGTCGCGAGATCGGCCGTTTCCATTGCATGACCCACGCCTATTGGCGAGAGGCGGGCGAAGCATTCGGCAACGTCAACCTCATGGGCGTCAGCCATGGCACCGACAAGGACAAGGTGCTGGCCCACAAGGCGGCCATCGACGAGCACCTCGCGTCGATCGGTATCGATGTCAGCTACACCAACGTCTTCTGGGGCGGCAGGAGCGAAATCAAGCCGAGCGAAGTCTCACCAACCGCCTTCCGCGAGTTCTGGCAGGGTCTGGGCGTGAATCCGGAGTCACTTCGGGACAGCGATTGAGTGAGGGCGAAGCTTCATCAGCATGATGCTCAAACTGCTAATGTTTGTTTTGAGCATCAAACGCTGGTGGAGCGTTCACGGTGACGGCATCGGCAACACGCTTAGTGGACGGTGACGCGGCTGCTGACGATTCGCCACCGCTTTCCCGTCGATGTCTTTTCAAGCTGGCTCTCGCTCTCCCGCTGCAATCTTCGCACACGCTTCGGCCGACCGTTCCCGCACTTCGGCGGGCGTCTTGCCATCGCGGATCCAGTCGGCAAAATCGCGTCGCTCGTTGCCGTCGAGGTCCTTCCACCGTTCCTGTGCGGCAGAATTCGCCTTCAGGCCGCGGTGCAGATCGAGTGGGACGACGGCAAAGCAGCACGGTCGCGCCTTGCCATCGGCAAGCATCGACAATGCAACAGTGATTCGCTTGCGACGGGTAGCCGGCTGTCGCGCTTCGGTGATCCAGCTGACGAAGTCTCGCCTGCCCAATGGCGTGAGCGCGTCCCACCGTGACTGCGCCTGGGTGTCTTCAGCGAGGGCATCGGCCAAGCCCGTAGGGACATTGTCTCGATGAATGCGATCCTGCTTCATCTACAGAGTTTAACGGCTGATCGGCGTTTGCTACACCAGTTCTCGCGCAAGCGATGCCGCCCCGATGATGCCGCTGTCGGGGCTACGCAGCAAGGCCAGTGGCGTTTGTCGAAGCGTTTCACGCAGGGCATCTGGTCCGCAAGCGTCGAAAGCGTCCGAGATTGTCTCAGCGACGAGCACTGGGTCGGCATCGTAAAGCCGATTGACGATGCCGCCGCCGAACGTCAGGCGGCGGGTGGCGAGTACGTCGAGCAGCAGGTTTCCGCCTCGCGCACCGACGAGGTGCAGGAACAGCCGAACTGCTTCGCGTGCCGCGTCGTGATCGACGCCCTCCACGTCCGTTCCCGTCGCGGCGGCAGTCACGTCCTTGGGCAGGGGAAGCCGCACGTTTGGGGCGTCGTCCGGATTTATAACGGCCGCGTAGAGCAGCGGCAAACCCGGACCGCTGCACAGCACTTCCCAGCTCACACGACCGTCGACAGTGGTGCCGAGAAGGTCCTGGGCCGCTTCGCGCAGGAAGTCCAGTGATGCCGCCGGTGGACCGAAGTCGAGGTGGCCGCCCTCGCTCGGCACCGCGAACCAGCCGCCGGCGGTCATGACGCGGAACCCGATTCCCAGCCCAGTGCCCGGCATCACGATGCCTTCGACATCGCCCTCGCTCGTACCGGCGCGAAGTTGGACCACCTCGGAAGCATCAACGCCGCTGGAGTGAGCGACCATGTCGTTGACCAGCAGGACGCGACCCGGCGGAATGCCAAGGGCGATGCCGACCCGCTCGTTGGTGATGGCTTCGCCGGGCCGATTGGTCATGCGGACGTTGCCGTCGATGACACGTCCGGCCACACCCATGCAGCAGGCGACAACGCGTCCTTCGATCGAGTGGATGAAGTCGGTGAGGCAATCGGCAACGGGCCGCTTGTCGCCGTACGTCCTTTCGTCGATCGCGGTGGCGTGTAAGTCTTCGGGCCGGCAAGTGCGCAGCCGCGTATTGGTGCCGCCGATGTCACCGACGAGTAGAAGATCAGACATGGCCGGCAGGCTAGGCGGGGGCGTCTAGTCTTTGCTCATGCACGACGACGCGAACCTGCTCATCAGCAACTACGCTCGCAGACCGATCACGATGGTCCGGGGCGAGGGTGTCGATGTTTGGGACGACGCAGGCAAGCGGTATCTCGACCTCTTCGCCGGCTTCGGCGGGTGCGTGTTGGGCCACTGCCATCCAGATCTCATCGCCGCCGCCAAGCAACAGGCCGACCAGCTCTGGCACGTCGGTAACTCGTTCTACAGCGAGCCGCAGCTTCGCGTCGCACGACACCTCTACGAGAAGGCATTTCCTGGCAAAGCGTTCTACTGCCACGACGGCATGGGTGCCAACGAAGCGGCTGTGAAGCTCGCCCGTCGTCGTGGCAGCGAGACAAGCAACGGTCGCCGGTACAAAGTCATCACCTTCAACGCCAGCTTCCACGGCCGAAGCCTGGCCATGGTTTCCGCCGGTAGTACGCAGGCGCACCGCGACGGCTTCGGACCACCCGTGCCCGGCTTCGTCCACGCCACCGGCGGCGACATCGATGATCTAGCCAAGCATGTCGACGAAGAGACGTGCGCCGTTATGTTCGAACCTCTACGTGGCGAAGGGGGCATGCTCGGTTATCCCGACGAGTTCCCGCGACAGGTCCGCGAGCTGTGTCACAATGAAGGGATCAGTCTCATCTTCGATGAAGTCTGGACCGGCGGTGGCCGGACCGGTCACTGGTTCGGCCACCAGTATTTCGACGGTGTCACGCCAGACCTCATGACCCTCGGCAAGGCCGTCGGCGGCGGTCTGCCGGTCGGCATCTGCTGGGCGGCAGAAGATCACGCTGACTACCTCGTGCCCGGCACCCACGGCTCGACGCTCGGCGGCAACCCGATCTGTATGGCCGTCTCTGCGACCGTTTTCGACGTCATAGAACGCGACAACCTGCTCGCCCACGCCCGCGAGCTGGGCGAGCACGCCAAAGCAAAGCTCACCGCCGCACTGCCGGGGGCTGAGATTCGCGGCAACGGCCTGTTCCTCGGCATCGATTTGCCCGAGGAGCCGACGCATGATCTCGTCGCCGCCGGCCTAGAGCGAGGTCTAATCTTCAACGTCACGCAGAAGAAGGTGGTGCGACTTGCACCGGGCCTCGTCATCAGTCGTCAGCGGTGGGACGCAGGGCTCGATCTGCTGATTGACCTCATTCAGCAGTAGTGCTCACGTCGCCTTGGTTTCGGTGCCTGCGATGAGGCGTCGAACGTTCTCGCGGTGTCGCCAAACGAGCAGCGAGGCCGTCAGCGTCAGGGCCAGCAGCACCGGCCACTGCCTGGCGAGCGACCAGTCGAGCGACCATGCAGCCAGCAAGTACCAGATCGGCAGCGATGCAGCACCGACGATGCTGCCGACGCTGATGTACCGCGACAGCTTGTAGCCGGCGATGAAGGTTGCCAAACCGAGCAGTCCCGGAACGGTCAGGTACGGGAAGATGCCCAGCACCATGCCGAGCCCGCAGGCGACGCCTTTGCCGCCTTTGAACTTGAGGAACGGGCTAAAGACGTGCCCGAGGACAGCCGCCAAACCGACTGCGATCCAGAGGCCGAACGTCGTGGCCGATCGCTCAGCCGGTTCCGTCGCCGCGTGAACCAGGCCTGACGCGATGGCGGCGGGAACGAGTGCCTTGGCCGCGTCGAGGGCGAGTACGACAAAAAAGTATCGCTTACCGAGCGCTCGGCCTGCATTCGTGGCACCAGTGTTGCCACTCCCGACGCCGCGAAGGTCGACGCCGCGAGCTTTGGCAATCAGCACACCGAACGGCACGCTGCCGAGCAGGAAGGCGAACGGCAACAACCCAGCGAGAATCAGGTGAACCGTCATCAACGACACAGAGCAAACGTAGGAGCGACGTCGTGACACCGTCGCGACGTTCGGGCACAATGCACCGCGTGCCACACCACGTCCGTCACATCATCGGCTGTATGACCGGCACCAGCATCGACGGCATCGACGCCGCACTTGTACAGATTGAGGGTGAGGGACTTGACATGCGGCCGACGTTGCTGGCACAGCGGAGTGCGAATCTTGATCATCTCGCGAGCGAGCTACGCACGCTTGCCAGCGACGAGCCGGCGACAGCTGCCGAATTCGCCGACGCTGCGTTGAAGCTTGGGACGCTGCACGCAACGCTCTGCCACGACCTTGCGAAGCAGGCACCGGCTGTCGATTTAGTCGTCCTGCACGGCCAGACGGTGACACACGCACCGCCGCGGTCGATGCAGCTCATCAATCCGTGGCCGGTCGCCACGACGCTGGGCTGCGACGTCGTCAGCGACCTGCGAGGTGCAGACTTGGCGGCCGGTGGTGAAGGTGCGCCGATCACGCCGCTGGCCGACTTCGTGCTGTATCGCGACCAACCTGGCGACCGGCTCATCGCCAACCTCGGTGGCTTCTGCAACGTGACGACGCTGCCCGGCGGTTCGTCCTTTACGCAGATCCGTGGGTTTGACGCGTGTGCGTGCAATCAAGTACTCGATGCTGTCGCTCGACGCTCCATCGCGAGGCCCTTCGATCGAGACGGCGCAACCGCCGCCCGAGGCAACGCTGATGAGCGGGCGGCTGTCGATCTACGCGAACGACTGCTTCGTCAGCGAAAGGAGCGGCGATCCCTTGGCAGCGGTGACGAGTCGTTTGGCTGGCTCGATTCGATCGCGGCGCTTCGACCCGAGGACCAACTGGCCACTTGTGTGGCCGGCGTCGGCTCGGCGATCGGCCGGGTATTGCGGGACGAAAGAGCCGGCGCGACGGTGTTTGTTGCAGGTGGTGGGGCAAGAAACGAAACGCTCCTGAAGGCCATCGGCGTCGCAGCCGACATGCCGATCGTGCTGTCGGACCACGCAGGCGTCCCTATCGAAGCGCGGGAGGCAATGGCCATGGCGGTGCTCGGAGCACTGGCCGACGACGGCATCGACATCACGCTTCGGCAGGTGACGGGGCGATCGGGCTCGGTAGCATCGGCCGGCCAGTGGATCCGCGGCCGAAAGACGACATGACCCTGCCACCTGATCGTTCGCATGTTCCGACCGAATCTCGCTTGGCAGAGGCGGCAGGTAGTGACGCGCTACCGACCGCTGACTACCTGCGGCTGATGAGCGACGGCGACGAAGCTGCGGTCGCGGCAGTGCGGGCGATCATCCCCGACATCGCCGCATTGGTCGACGCCGTGGCCGAGCGGTATAAGCGGGGCGGCAGGCTCATCTACGCCGGGGCCGGCACGAGCGGACGGCTCGGCGTCCTCGACGCCAGCGAGTGCCCGCCGACCTTCAGTGTTGAGCCTGGCCGCGTCGTCGGCATCATCGCAGGTGGCGACGGAGCCCTTCGCATCTCCTCAGAGGGACGAGAAGACGAGTACGACGGCATCTGCGACGCCTTTGAGACCTTGGCAGTCGCACAAGACGACACTGTTGTCGGCATCACGGCGGGCGGCACGACGCCTTACGCGCTCGGGGCCATCGCTCACGGCGCCACGCGCGGCGCCATGACCGCGCTGCTCACCTGCGGGATCGTGCCGAAGTCGCCGACGCCAGATCATGTGCTGCACGCACGCACCGGCCCGGAGGTGCTCGTCGGCTCGACGCGGCTCAAGGCAGGCACCGCGACCAAGCTTGTGCTCAACATGATCTCGACCGGCCTCATGGTGCGAATCGGCAGCACGCACGACGATCTTATGGTCAGCGTCCGGGCGACCAACGACAAGCTCCGCGACCGGGCGGCAAGAACGCTGTCGTGGCTGCTGGAGGTCGATCGCGTCACCGCCTTCGACCTGCTCGAACGGGCCAACGGGAGCGTGAAAGTCGCGGCCGTCATGCACACGCACGGCACTTCTGCCGACGCGGCAGGTGAACGGCTTCGCGACGCTGGCAATCAACTTCGAGAGGCTTTGCAATGACCATCCTCGACTGGCTGACGCTGGCGACGTATCTCGTCGTTGTACTCATCATCGGCTTCATCGCCGGCAGAAAGCAGACGACGGCGGACGATCTTTATGTCGGCGGTCGCCGCATGCCGACGTGGGCGGTGGGCGTGAGTGTGCTGGCGACCTCCGTCAGCGGCGTGACATTCATCGGCGGGCCGCAGGCGAGTTATGCCGGAAACCTCACGTATCTTGCCACCTCGATCGGGACGGTGCTGGGCATGGTGCTCGTCGCCTGGCTGTTCGTGCCGAAACTGCACGCGTCGCGGACCGGAACGATTTACGGAACGATTGGCGAACGCGTCGGCGGGCTCGGTCGCAAAGCATGTGCGGTGACGTTCCTCGGCGGCAGGCTGCTTGCCAGCGGCGTGCGGCTGTACGTGGCGGCCATTCCTTGCAGCCTCGTGCTGTTCGGAAACGACGCCGGCACCGGCGGACTGCTGGCAAGCGTGGCGGTGCTGTCGACTGTGGCCATTGCTTATGCCTCGTACGGCGGTATCCGCGCGGTCATCTACACTGATGCGCTGCAGGCGTCCGTGCTGGTTCTGGCCGTCGTGGCGAGCATACTCGTGCTGAGCGGGCAGATTCCGATCAGCTTCGGCGAAAGTGCCGACGTCCTTGCAGCCGCTAAAGACGCGGGCGGCAACGGTAAGCTGACGCTCTTCGACTGGAGGATGGACGTCACCGATCCATTTTCCATGTGGGCAATCCTGACCGGCTTCGTGCTGATCTCGGCCGGTGCCTATGGAACCGATCACGACCTTGCCCAGCGGTTGCTGACCGCCAAAAGCCCACGCAGCGCGTCGCTTGCCCTTGTGGCGTCCAGCATTCTCGGCGTTGGCGTGACGGCGCTGTTCCTCGCCGTCGGGTTGATGCTGTTCGTTCGCGACGACACCCTCGGTATCGCGGGCGACGAAGACACGCGACGCGTTTACCTGTCGTTCATCTTGAGCGACTTGCCGATCGGCCTCCGCGGCCTCATCGTCGCCGGCCTCTTTGCGGCAGCGATGAGCAGTCTCGACTCAGCGCTCAATGCAATGTCGAGCTCGATTGTGCTCGACTTCGGCCACAAGGGCGAACACTCGGCCAGGATCGCACGGCTCGGCAACATCGGTTGCGGCGTCGCGCTGGCCGTCACCGCCGCCGTCTTTGCTCTCGCCGACGCGGGACGGGAAGCTGGCATCATTCCGCTTGCCCTTGGCGTCATGATCTACGCCTACGCCGGCCTGCTGGGCGTCTTCGTGAGCGTGCTGCTGCTCGGGCGAGGGTCGTCAATGTCCGTCCTGTTGGCCCTGATCAGCGGAGCTGCGACTGTGCTGGCGATGGAACACCTTCCCGCGATGGCAGAGCTGCCGACGCCATCCTTGGGGTGGCGGATGACGGTCGGCTTCATCGTCTCCCTGGTGGTCTGCGTGTCGCAACCGAGTCCGCCGCGTGCGGGCGACATCGAAGTCGCTTTAGCCGAGGAAGTGCAATGAACCTGTCGAACCGACTCATTCTCGGCATCCGCGGCAGCCGTCCGGGTGACGAGCGACTGGAGCGTGATCTCGACGCGTGTGCCGAAGCAGGCGTGGCAGGCGTCATCTACTTCACCCGCGACATTGCCACGAACGAGCCGCGGAACATCGAGAGCCCGCAGCAACTGGCTGATCTGTCGGCACACGTTCGGGAACGACTCGGTCACGACGTCATCATCAGCATCGACCAGGAGGGTGGCCGCGTCGCAAGGCTGACGCCGCAGCAGGGGTTTGCGTCGCTGCCCTCGGCCCGCGAGTTGGCGATGATGTCGAGTCAGCAGCGCGAGGATGTCCTCGAGCTGAGTTGCCGCGAGATGAGGGCGTGCGGCATCACCGTCAACTACGCGCCGTGCGTCGACGTCGCCGTCGATGCGGCAGGACCCGTTATTGCAGCTCTTGGCCGGACGTTCGGCCACGACGCGGCCACTGTCGTCCGCGTGGCAGATGACGTCATTGCCGCCCATCTTCGCAACGGCATCACGCCCTGTCTCAAGCACTTCCCCGGGCACGGCTCGGCGGCTGCGGACTCCCACCTTGAGCTGCCGGACGTCACGCAGACATGGCAGCGTGAACTCGAGCTCTCGCCGTTCGAGGAGCTGATCCATCGGCACGACGACCAGCTCTGGGTGATGACCGCGCACCTGCATCTTCGACAACTCGACCAAACCTTGCCGGCAAGTTTGAGCCGCCGCGTCTCCACTGAGCTGCTATGCGACGAACTGCTTTTCACCGGCAGGATCGTGACGGACTCGCTCGACATGGCCGGTGCGCGGGCTGGCGGAGCATTGGCGCAGACGCTGCAACGTGCCACCGACGCCGGGGCGGACTATCTGCTGCACGGGTGCAACAGCCCGCTTACGGAGTACGCGGTCGACGTCGTCGCCGCGGCTCGACCACAGTAGATCGAGTCGTTGCCTCCTCTCAAAGCCGCTGAAGCGAGCTGGCCACGATCGACTTCAGTCATCTGGCTGCTCCAGCAACGCAGCGGCGGCACCAAGCCGGTCGGCGTACTGGCTAGCTTCTGCCGGAGAAAGATCCAACGTCGCCAGCAGGTCGACCTGCCAACGATTACCGATCCGCCGAAGGATGAACGACGACGGCCGCCCGTCTGCGTCTCCGGCCGGTGTGACGGTGGCCGTGTCGCCGCTGATGACAATGTCGGCATCATCATCCGATAGAAGCGGTAACTGCGTCAGATCATCCGGATCTAACCCGGCCGCGACCGTCTCGGCGAAGCGGCCGGCGAGCAGGCGCTGCTCGTCTTGCTGGATCACGCACGCGATCGTCTCCGCCGGGTGGCCGACGCTCAAGCAATGGGAGAAGCTCGCTATCGCTTGACGCGGCGAGTCAAGATTTACACCTTCAGGAAGCGGCTGCGTTCGCAGCAGATACCATCCGCCCGCGACGGCTGCGATGACCCACCCGACGAAAATGAGGAGAAGGGCCCGTCGCGACACGCTCGATCCTAGCCCACCAGCACACCTTCTAAAGCGCCGTCACTCGCGCACCTTTGGGCCAGGGTCTGCCGTTGACGTAGTCGCTCAGTAACATTGGTCGTCCGCCTTCGGGCTTGAGTTCGAGGACGTGAAGACTCCCGTCTCCGGTGCCGATCATGCCTTCGCTGTCGATGGTGCCGACCTTGCCAAGCGTTGCTTTCGCTTCTGCGCGAAGGAGTGTCATCGGCCGATCCGACACTGAAATGCGGCAACCCGGCCAAGGCGACAACGCGTTGATTTGCCTCGTCAGTTCCACAGCCGATCGGTTGAAGTCGAGCATGGCGTCGACGCGCGATAACTTGCCCGCGTGGGTCGCCTGCGACTCGTCCTGCACAATTTCGACTGCCGTCCCCCGGTGCATATCGCTCAGCACCCGCAGCACCAGCGACGGTCCTGCCGCGGCGAGGCGGTCGTGCAACTCACCCGTTGTCTCGTTCGTCAGCGCCGGAAGCTCGCCTTGCCTCAGAATTGCTCCGGCATCCATCCGCTCTGCGAGCCGGATGACGGTGTTGCCGACCGGATCGTCACCGTGATACAGCGCGTGATGAATCGGGGCTGCGCCTCGGTGCCGAGGAAGAAGACTTGCGTGCAGGTTCATCGCACCGAGCCGCGGGGCGTTGGCTTGCTCCTGACTGATCTTCTGACCGAATGCAATAACAACAAGAGCATCGGCCTCGGGAAGTTGTTCGTCGTTGAACCGCTCGGTGCGAACCACGTCCAGCTCGGCCTCCTCGGCCCAAGCCGCAATTGGCGTCGACGTGAGCTTCTTGCCACGACCGGCGGGGCGATCGGGCTGCGTGTAGACGCGCACGACATCGTGATTGGCAACGAGTGCCTCGAGCGTCGGCTGGCCGAACGCGCCACTGCCGGCAAAGAGCACCTGTAGGCGTTTAGACACGTCTCGCTCCTGCTGCAGTCTTCTTCTGGTAGTCGGCCTCCAGCAGCTTCATTTGCTTACGACTGGCCATCTTTGCGGTCGGCGGCATCTTGTCGGTGATGAGAATGCCATCGAGGTGGTCAACCTCGTGCTGCCAGACGCGAGCGACAAAGTCTTCGCCAACTTCGCTGATCGCGTTGCCTTCGACGTCAAGTGCGTCCATTTGCACCCGCGTCGCGCGAATGACAGGTGTCCTAATCTCCGGCAACGACAGGCAACCCTCTTCGTCCTCGGCGTCTCCTTCAACCTCCGACAGCTTCGGGTTGATGTAGATGCGATCGTCACCCGCCTTGCCGGTAGCGTTCATGACGAACATGCGAATGGCTAGCCCGGCCTGCGGACCGGCGAGGCCGACGCCTTCGTGCTGACGCATCATTTCCAGCATCCGCTCGCCGATCGCCTTAAGCTTCTGGGGCATGTCACTGTCAAAGCTGCCGACGGGCTTGGCTCGCTTCTTCAAAAGCGGATCGGGATATAGCACCAGCCGAAGCGTGTCCGGCGAAGGTAGCGGCGGGGTCTGGTCGTCCGTCGGCATCGCGTTCAGGGTAGGGCGATGAGGTCACAGACGTTGTAGCGTCAGCCCGCCGTCGACGTGCACGACACTGCCGGTCGCATAGGTGAAGTCGCCACACAAGGCTGCCACGGCTTTGGCGACGTATTTGCCGTCGATGGTGAAAATGGGCGTCTTGCCCTTACGGTCGGCTGCGGTAGCCACATCCGCGGGCTCCAGCGTCTCGTCGATGTCGATGATGGGAGCAGAGTAGAGCAGCCGACTAGTCTGGGGAATCGTCGAGCCACTGCGCCCAACCTCCCTTGCGATCGTGATGCCGACGTGGCTGGGCGACTGCGTGATGGCCACGCCATTGCTGCGGGCGCTGCGGGCGGGTCTGCCACAAACACAAGTCGTAGCCGTATGTTCGAGAGGAAACGCACACGTCTTGAGCGCGCTGCCGTCGATCGACCGCTACCTGACGTTCAACGGCAAACCGTCGCCGTGGTCGATTGCAACGCTGCTGCGGTCGACTGAATGCGAGGCAGTGTTGCTGTTGCCCAATGCGTTTCGAGCCGGACTCGCTGCATGGCTGTCGCGCATTCCACGACGCGTCGGCTACGCCCGCGACGGCCGCACGTTGTTGCTGACGCACCGCGTAGCTGCGCCACGATTGAAGAAAAAGCACGCGATCGTGCCCGCGGTGCGACACTACTTGAAGCTGCTCGAACCGTTTGATCTGCCAGAGCGAAGCAGACGGCTCGAGCTTTTGCTGTCCGATGATGACGCTGCCGCAGCACATCGTGTGCTCGACGAAGCAAGACTTGCATCAGGCGCAGCAGCAACAAAGCCACTCGCCGTCTTCGTCCCGGGTGGTCACTACGGCAGCGCCAAGCTCTGGCCGGCCAAGCACTTCGCCGACCTGGCCGATCGCCTCGCCGCCGACGGCTTTGCCGTCGGCCTCAGCGTCGCGCCGGGTGAACGAGCCACGAGTGACGCCATCGTCGCTGCCGCTTCGTCGCCTGTCGTCGACCTGTCCCGACACGGCCTCGACCTCGCATCGCTCAAAGGCGTCATCACCCGCGCTGCCGTCGTCGTCACGAACGACACCGGCACCCGCCACGTCGCAGTCGGATTGAACAAGCCCGTCGTCACGCTCTTCGGCCCAACCGACCCGAAGCGCACGACACTCGATTACCCGCTCGAACGCGAGCTGTGGCTTGACGACGTCCCGTGTCGGCCGTGTCAGCTCAAGCAGTGTCCACTGCCTGAGCCACAGACGCAGCAATGCCTGCGCGACCTTTCACCGCAGATGGTGCATGACGCGGTTCGTGAGGTGCTTAGTCTAAGGAAGTGAGCAAAGAGGGCATCATCATCGTTGATCACGGCAGCCGGCGTCCGCAGAGCAATGAGATGCTCGAGCACGTCGCCGCCTCCTATGCCGCACGCTTCGCGCATGGTGGCGTCGTCGAGCCAGCGCACATGGAGCTGGCGATGCCCGACATCGCCGCCGCGTACGCAAAATGCGTCGATCGGGGCGCGACGCGGATCACGCTGCTGCCGTTCTTCCTGGCGCAAGGCAAGCACTGGACGAAGGACATTCCCTCGCTCGTCAGTCAGGCAGCCGAGGCTCACGCCGGGACAACCTACCGCATCGCCGAGCCGCTCGGCCTCGACGACCTCATCCTCGACCTGCTACACAAGCGGTTCAACGCCGCAGACGAGCAGCTGCAACTCGATGCCGGTCAACAGGATCCTCGCCTGGTCGACTTGCCGCCGACCGAGCGACGCGTGCAGTGTGCGACGTGCCCGTTCACCGTCGACGCCGCCGGAACCATCCAACTGCGACCCGACCGCGGCATCACGCTTCAACAACTCGCGGCCCGCGCCGCAACAGCTTAGACTGCTGGCGTGCACGCAGCCGTAGCTCAACTGGACAGAGCAGCGGTCTTCTAAACCGCAGGTTGTGGGTTCGAGCCCCACCGGCTGCATCACAGGACGCCGTGCCCATCACCATCGTCATCCCGACGCTCAACGAGGCCGACAACCTGCCGCGGACGCTGGGCACGGCCCGCGACCACGCTCAACATGCTTTCGACGTCATCGTAAGTGATTGCGGGAGCACGGATTGCACACGCGACCTCGCCGCCGAATTGGGCGCTATTGTCGTCCGAGGCGGCACGTGCCGGGCACACGCGATGAACCTGGGAGCGGGCGTTGCCAAAGGTGATGTGCTGCTGTTCCTCCACGCCGACACGCGTCTTCCGCCCGGGTGGGACAGTTCCATCATGAACAGGTGCAAGGACTTACGCGTCGTCGGTGGGGCGTTCGACTTCTCCTTCTGCGGCCACGATCAAGCTCGCGGACTTCGGCGGCAGGGCCTTCGTTTCGTCCAGGCCCTCAACCGTGGCCGGTTCCGCATCACCGGTGCCCACTACGGCGATCAGGCTATCTTCTGTCGCCGCAGCGTCTTCCGCCAGATCGGCGGCTTCGATCGCCTCCCAATCCTGGAAGACGCTCGCTTCAGCCAGAGACTCGCCCGCGTCGGCCGCACCGCGATCCTGCAGCCGCCGGTCAAGACCTCGCCACGCCGCTTCCTTGAGCGAGGCGTCTTTCGACAACTTGCGTCTAATCTCAAGATCGTCGCCCGCGACAGCCTCGGCCTGCACCTCGATCAGCACTCGGGCCACTACCGTGATCTCAACGCCGGTGGTCATGCCGTCTCCGCTTTTGCCGTCGTTCCACCACGTTAAACCCAATCGACGTGTCGTGGACACGAACGTCAGTCGTCCGGACGAATACATGCAAGCTACAAGTTGTGTCGTAGGCGGCGAGCACGCATTTGCGTACCTTGCACCGCCGCCGCCTGACAGCTCCCGCTCATGTCCGCCACGCTGCCCGCCGATTCCGATGCCCCACCCGCGACGGACGAGGCCTCGGACGAGACCTGCATCGAGCAACAAGAAGCTAAAGCCGGCCGCGGGTTCAAGTGGTGGCATGCAGCCGTTCTTGTGACCATCATCGGCGCTGCGGCGGCGGCATTCTACCTCCTGCCCGTCGCTGACTGGCTCCGCGCCGCCATCGGCTGGATCGACGACCTCGGCTGGATCGGCCCCAGTGTCTTCGTCGGCATCTACGCCCTGGCGACCATTCTCGGCGCACCGTCGACGCCGCTGAACATCGGCGCTGGTCTCGTCTTCGGCGTTATCTGGGGGGCCGTCACGGCCACCATCGGAGCGACGATTGGGGCGACCCTGTCGTTCCTGCTCGCCCGCACGATGCTCCGCGACTGGGTGCAGCGCAAGCTCGATGCCTACCCGACGTGCGACAAGGTGCTGTCCCATTGCGAGAAGGAGCCGTGGAAGTTCATCATGATGCTGCGTGCCCACCCGCTCCTGCCCGGGCCGCTCAAGAACTACTCGCTGGGCACAACGAACGTGAAGCTGTGGATCTTCACCGCCGCGACGCTGCTCGCCTGCATGCCGACGCGCATCATGTACGCCTACCTCGGCAGCGCCGGGCACATGACGCTCAAGAGCGGCAACGAGGGCGATGAAGGCATCAGCACCGGCGACTGGATCACCTACGGCCTCGGCTTCGCTGTTGCAATCACCCTGACCGCCGGCCTGACATGGTTCGTCAAACGCAAGCTGAACAAGATCGAGGAGCAGGAGGACGCGGGGTGATGTCCGACGCGAAGATATAGGCTCGCAACCCCTTTGTATGCCCACACGCGGGGTGATGTCCGACGCAAAGATATAGGCTCGCGACCCCTTTTTATGCCCGTCGAGCCATCAGACCTCACTGACAATCCTGACGTACAGACGAACCCATGATTCTACTTCACATTCTACTGTTGTTGGTCGCTCATTTCGCAACGCAGATGTTAGATGAAGAGCCTACACTTCTTGTGCACTCTCCCTATACCATGTTTGAAATGTGCGCAGATCCGGACGAGTTATGCAAAGATGAAGTAGTAATCCACTGCTTCTTGGAAGCCGATAACAAAACTATGAAGTTATTCATCCAAGCGATAGACGTCGGAGTCTTTGACATAAAAGCTCGCATACTACTGAGTGACGGCCGGCAAGCGGTTTTTGACACCAAGCATATTATTCCGCCTGGCAGTGCTCTATTTATCGAGAACGTTGATGTCGTAGGTTTTCCCGCGCGGGGGGGCGATGATCTTCCTAGAGTTCCCGTTCCAAATTTCTTGATAGCAGAGATCAAATTCAAGAGGAAGTAGGACAGATAAAGGGGGCGCGGGGGCAGATAAAGGGGGGGGGCAGGGCAGATAAAGGGGTCGCGGGGCAGATAAAGGGGTCGCGCGGCAGCTAAAGGGGTCGCGGCGGCAGCTAAAGGGGGCAGATAAAGGGGTCGCGAGCCTTTTCATCACCTTGAACACCGCGTGCAGTTGACTGCCGTCGCACCAGCATCTTGTACCACAGCGGCCGACGTGGCGACGAGCGGGAGGCGGATCATCAATAGTCTGAGGCGGATGAGGCTGGCGACCCTCTATCTGCCTGCGCGACCCTTTATCTGCCCGATGCAGTCACATGCTGGTTTGAAGACGGTTGACCAGCGGTTTACAATCAGTGAGGCTGTCCTCGGGTAGATCCTTATGAGCAGGCCCGGCTGGTGGAGCAGGCTGGCGAGGCCGTGCTCGACAACGCCAAGCGGCTTCGTCGCCGTTTCGACGTGTTGAAATGGCTGTGCGAGGATCTTGAAGACGCTCTTCTGGATGGTTGAAATGCCGCGGAGGTGCTCGACGATGCGGCAGTTTTTAGTGCCGCGACTGAGGCATGGAAGTTCGTTGCCGAGATCAGCCAGTTTCTCCATCCATAGTTCAGAAGCAAGAGGAACCGATGTGCGACGTAGCACTTTGACCCGATCGGCCGCCGCGCTTGTCAAGTACCTGATCGATGACCGGGGGCTGACCGTCATGGAGATCGCCAAGATCTGCGGCGTGGACAAGTCGTACATCAGTCGCTGCAAGCGCGGCGAGCGAGAGTTCGGCACGGGTCACATCGAGCGAATCGCTGACGCGGTCGGCGTATTGCCGGGTTCGCTCATGATCGCGGCCACCGCGCCGGCAACGCCGCATCCTGATCCGGAGGTTCGCAAGCTGCAGGCGTCGAGCGTCACGGCGATGAAGCAGTTCGACCAATTTATCGTTTCGCTCCGCCAGGCAAATGCCCCTGCCAAGGCCAAGCCTGAGGCGGCGTGATTGTCAGGCCGTTGTCGACATGAGACGCGCCACGGCCGGGAAGCCGTGGCACGGTAATTTTGGACGTCTCGGTTGTTCTATCGCCGACGGAGCAGGCCGATGCCGCCGAGGCCGAGCAGGCTCAGGGCGGCCGGTTCGGGGACCAGCGTTAGTTGGCCAGTCGATTCGGTGAAGACGTACGTGCCGTTGCTCCACACGTCGTTCAGCTCGGCGAAGCCGCTGATGTCGAAGTTTGGGCCGTAGGTCAGGTTCTGCGTGTCGACGAGCGTCCAGACGGCATCGGTCGGCGCGGTCGGCAGGTCGAAGTTGAACGTGCCATCGAGATAGACAAGGGTGGCGTCGCCGGTGATGGAGTTGCTCGTGCCGTCTTCACCCAGGACGAAGTTGAAGGCGGCGTTGTTGCCGAGGCCGAATCGCCCTCCGTCGACGATAAGGTTGCCGGTCCACGTCGAGTCAGGCGACAGGAAGCGGACGGCCTGAGCATTGTTGCTGGCAGTCTGGCCGGGCAGAATGGTCAGGTCACCGGTGCCGGTGATGTCGGAGGTGACGTTGATTCTTCCGCGGAAGGCGTGGAACGTGCCACCGGCGTCGGTGACGTTAATGCTGCCGTCGAGGCGGAAAGTGGTCTCGGTCTCGTTGCCGCGGTTGGCGACAGAGCCGCCGTCGAGGATCAGGTTGTCGACCACCATCATCGCCTGGTTGTTGCTGCCACCGGGCGTGATGAAGACGAGGCCGTCGAGCGTGTCAGCGGCTGTGGAGACGGTGTTGTTGACCGTCAGCGAGTCACCGCCGAAGCGGAAGTCGGCATCCCGGCTCGGTGTACGAAGTTGGAATTCGCCGGTCGAATAGTCGCCGCCCGCGTGGGCGAACTGGCCGTCACTCCAGCGGTCCTTGAGGTTGAAGCTGGAGGTGCCGTTCGGATCATCTGCCGTGAGGGTGACGACATCGTCGTAGTTGGGCGCCTGCTGCCTGAAGAGGTTCAGGTTCATGTCGCGACCCATCTCGTAGACGAGCGCGACGTGGCGGTCGAAGTTGACCTCGTTGTACTCGTTGGAGAAGTTGAGGCCGTACGGGAAGAAGTGGAAGTTGTCGGCCCCGATGTTGGTGCCGATGCCGTCGAACTGCTCGACCTTGCGGATGCCTCGTTCGCCGGTCCAGCGGTTGTTGCTAGCGTTGCGGTTGTTCTGATAGGCATTGGTGGTGCCCATGCCGAGCGTGTGGCCGATCTCGTGGAGCGAGACGCCTTCGTCGGGGAACCGTCCGCCGAAGCGGATGTTGCCGTTGAAGTTGCCGTCTGCGGTCGGGACGTTCTCGTTGTAGGTCACCCGCAGCGTCTTGGTGAAGCCGCCGTGGGCGTTGTAGCGATCAACGGCTGCGGTCATGGCGTCGACAGCCGCCTGTCGCCGGGCGGCGGTGGGCCAATCGCCCTCGACGGTAAACGTGATCTGCGCCGATGCCGCCGAACCCGAAGCAATTGTGGCCAGGGCTGCGGTAACAAGGGCGTGGGTGGTACGGCCGGCGAGGTAAGGCTTTGACATGATCTCAGTTTGCGGCAGGAAGGCCGCTGTGGTGGAAACAACAGCCTAACTCATGGAAGTGGTTCCACCCACTGTCAAGTCACACCAATTACTTGCCGAAGTTCGGCCTGCTGGCTAGGTGACGCTCGAGCGAGCATCAGGTTTAGACGCTGCAAGCGTCAATGATCTGGTACGACAGACGGTGCACGAAAACGGGCCGTGTCCTGCGACACGACCCGCGGTACAGCAATCTCTCCACACTTTTATCAGCGGCGGCGACGCAGCATGGCCAGGCCACCGACGCCAAGTAGGGCGAGTGATGTCGGCTCGGGCACGACGATGCTGGCGTTGTCGAAGTAGACCGTGCCGTTGTCGCCGCGGAAGTCACCTCCGGAGTCGAGAGCGATGACAAACCGTGCACGATCGGCCCCGAGCGGAACGACGCCGGTCTGCATGTACTCGAGGTAATCGCCGGTGATAACCGGGGTCAGGTTGCCGGTCTGATCGACGAAAGTGTCCGACGAGTCAAAGAACTCGATGCGTAGCTGCACCTCCGCGGTCAGCACGGACGGGCTGGGCGACTTGGCGAAGACGAAGAAATCGACCACCTGACCGGGTGCCAAGCCGTTGACCTGGGTGAAGGCACCGGCAAACGAGGCATCCGAGTCAACGCCCACCTCGAGGGCCTGCGACCCACCGAGCGGCATGGTCGAGCCGTAACGGGAGAACGGCATGCCCGCGGGGTCGGAGAACGTGCCGAAGAAGCCCTCCCAGGCATCATCGAACGGAGCTCCGTCGAAGCTGAGCGTGCCCTCAAAGCCTGGATCGGCCAAGGACTGAGCGTGCGATGCCGAGACGGCAAGAGCGAGGCAGGCTGCCGAAGCAGCAAGTTCGAATTTCATGATGACCTCCTGTACGCCGCGAGAGGCGGCAACTAGGTACAACGGCGTAAGAGTTACGCCGCCAGGAGATTATCGGGTCCAGCCTGCCGATACAAGACCTCGCACGCATTTTGGAACAGTTTCAAGCGCGTTCATGGGTCGCTGCGGCGAGCAGGCGGCAGCCTTCGCGCAGGCGATCATCCGGCAGGGCGAAGCTGATGCGGAAGTGCGAATCGCGGCCGCTGAAGACGTTGCCCGGAATGATCAGCACGTTCTTTGCGATCATCTCCTCGCAGAACGCGGTTGCCGTCCTGCCATCGGGTGCCTTGGGGAAAGCGTAAAACGCGCCGTCCGGAATCGTCAGCTCAAACGCGTCGCCCAGCATCTCGGCGACGATGTCGCGCTTGCGGCGGTAGGCAGTGACGTGTTCATCGACCGGCAGATCCAGTGCCGCAAGGGCTGCGTGCTGAAACGGTGCCGGGGCGCAAACGAACGTGTATTGCTGCAGCTTGATCATCTGCTCAGCGATGGCCTTGGGCGCACCCGCATAACCAAGTCGCCAGCCCGTCATGCCGTACGTTTTGCTGAAGCCGCGTAGCAGAATCGTCTTGTCGTACAGCTCGCTGATGCTCGGCACCGACGCCGCTTCGCCGTAGAGGAACGGCACGTAAATCTCGTCACTCACCACGAGCAGATCGTGCTTACGGGCCAGCTCCGCGGCGGCGTGCACTTCGGCCTGCGTCATTGTCACGCCCGTCGGATTGCTCGGCGAGTTGAGAATGAGCAGCTTCGTTCGCGGCGTGATTGCCGCCTCGACCTTGGCAGCATCGAAGCGGAAATCCGGGTAACTGTCGACCGGCACGCTCTTGCCACCCGCCATCGTGACGAGGTGGCGGTACATGACGAAGTACGGGTCGAGAAAGATGACCTCGTCGCCGGGGTTGATCGTCGCCAGGATCGAGAGAAACAGGCCACCACTGACGCCGCTCGTCACGAGCACCTCGTCGACCGGCCGCTTCATGTCGGCGGCCAATCGTTCGCGCAGTGGGGCGATGCCCTGCGTCGGCGTGTACCGGTTGTAGCCGTCGCGGATCGCCTGGATCGCCACGTCTTTGGCGGCGTTCGGGACGTCAAAGTCTGGCAAACCGATCGACAGGTTGATCGGATTCTCCAGCTTGGCTGCGAGGTCGAAGACGCGGCGGATGCCGCTGGCGTCGACGCCGAGGGCACGATGTGACAGATGTTCGGCAAGGTCGCGGGGCACGCCGCAGCGTACGCCCGCACCTCGGCGAGCCTGATCTACAGCGTGACGACCCCGAGGTTCTCGAGTCGCACGACTCGGCCTTGCGTGTCGTCGTCGTCGTCGAACAAGCCGGTATCGCTGCCGGTCGTGTCGGCGATGAGAACGTCGACCGCGCCGTCACCTGCGGCGAGTCCACCGGGCAGGTAGAGGTCTGGTCCCTCACCGCCCGTCAGCGTGTCTGCACCGTCGTCGCCGCGGAGCACGTCCGGGCCGCCGTTGCCTTGCAGGTCGTCGTCACCGTCTCCGCCGCCGAGCCAATTACGACCGTTGTCACCGATGAGGACGTCGGCGAACCGACTGCCGAGAACGTTAGCGAACGTGCCACTGATCGACCCGAACAAGCTGCCGGCACCGAGGATGTCGGTTGCCTGCCGCAGGTCGATGATGACACCCGCCGTCGCACTGGCGAAGGTGATGTCGTTCGTCCCGCCGGTGTCGGTGATGAGGTCGAAGCCGTTCCCCGCTGCCAGCGTGTCGTTGGCGTCGCCGCTGGTCAGGGTGTCGTCACCCGCGCCGCCGTCGAGGAACGTGCCGTTGTCACCGTTACCGATGAGCGTGTCGTCACCTTCGTCGCCAAAGGCGCTGCCGTCGGTGACGGTGATGGCATCGTTGCCTGCTCCGCCGCGGGCGCGGAGGAAGCCGCTGATGGTGTCGTCACCGCTGCCGCCAAGGGCGACCTCGACGTCGTCGCTGATCGTTACGCCACCCAAGGTGTCGCCGCGAATGAGGGTCAAGTCCTGTGACGATTCGCGGTAGTGCACGATGTCGCCACCGTCACCGCCGAAGACGGTGTCGCCCTCGGCACTCGATTGACCGGGCAGCAACAGGTCGTTGCCGTCACCACCCATGAGCAGGTCGGCACCCGCTCCGGCGCGGAGCGAGTCACGCCCTTCGCCACCGTCTAGCGTGTCGTCGCCTTCGCCGGCGTAGATGCGGTCGTCGCCGGCGTTGCCGGTCAGCGAGTCGTTGCCTTCGCCACCGAAGATGACGTCGACGCCGCTGCCGCCGATGAGCGTGTCGTTACCGAGCCCGCCGATGATGGTCATGGGCGACGTCGCGCTGGACATATCGATGAGGTCGTCACCGCTGGTGCCGAGCACGCGTTCGACGTCGGCCTCGAGGCTGGCGAGGCTGCCGGTGGAGCCGAGGCCGACGGTGAGGCCGGTGAGGTCGCCGGTGTCGTTGCCGCTTCCACCGCGAAGGGTGACGGTTCTGCCGTCGAGCGGCACGAGCGTGTCGCTGCCGTCACCACCATCGAGCAGGCCGCTGCCGACGATGCGGTCGCTGCCGGCACCGCCGGCCAGGGTGTCGTTGCCGCCGTTTCCGATCAGCGTGTCGTTACCGGTCCCGCCGTCGAAGCGGTCGGTTCCGGGGCCACCGGTGAACGTGTCGTCGCCACTTCCGCCGACGAAGGCGTCGATGCCCGAGAAGCTGAAGGAGACGGACGAACTGCTGACCGTTTGGCTGACAGCATTAACGTCCAGATCGTCATCAACGCCTACGAACGTGAGCGTGTCGGTCCCGCCGGCACCGCTGACGGTGCTGGGCGAGCTGAGGCTGGTCAGCACGATCAAGTCGTTGTCGCCACCACCGGTCAGCGTGTCGTTGCCGTCACCGGTGAGGGTGTCGTTGCCACCGTTACCGATAGCCGATCGCGAGGCTGCCGAGCTGCCGGTGACGTCGATGTTGTCGTTGCCGCTGCCACCAATGAGCTGCTCGATATCGCTTGCTATGAAATCGTCTTCACCGCTTTGGCCGTTTTCGCCGGTACTGCGGGCACGCAGGACGAGGTTCGTCGACCGGGCGGCGTAGTCGGCCACGTCGCTCCCGGTGCCACCGACGAGTCGGTCGCTGCCGAGGTCGGCCAGGAGCGTGTCGTTGCCCGCGCCACCGTCGAGGGTGTCGTTGTTGGGCGAGCCGTCGAGGCGGTCGTTGCCGGCGTTACCGAAGGCATTCGTCGGGCCGCCGCCACCGCTAAGGGTGTCGTTACCAGTTCCGCCCAGGAGCGTGACGGGTTGGGTGACGCTGTCGCGGATGGCGACGTTGTCGTTCCCGCCTGCGGCAGTGACCACGATGCTCGAGACGCTGCCGACGGCAAACGACCGCGTCTCGCCGCCGAGGGTAGCAACGATGTTGCCACCGGTGTTGTTGACGACGATCGTGTCGGCGTTGTCCGTGCCGTTCACCCGCAGCGTGCTGCCGTCGAGCGTCGCAAACGATGGCTGCTCGGGTGGCATCGGCGGCTCGGGCGGCGGCTCCGGCGGTGGCTCCGGCGGTGGTTCGGGTGGCGGTTCGGGTGGCGGTTCCGGTGGCGGTTCACTCGTCACCGTCACGTCGATCTTCGTCACGAAGACGTCGTTGATCCCGGCTGCCGAGTCCAGTCGGCGACCGGCCAACAGCAGGTCACCGTCCGCCGTGACGACAGAGCTCAGCACCAGATCGCTGAACGCACCAAGGTCGATGGCCACGCTGCCTGGCGTCGTGCTGTCGTCGCTGAAGTCGGTGTCGGGCGAGCCATCGCTTCGCAGCACAAGTGCGCCGATGTCCGTGCCGCCACCTTGTTGTCCGGCATATCCGCCGAGCACGAGCCGGCCGTCGCTGAGCGTCTGCACGCCGACGACCTCATTGGCAAATCCGAAGCCGCGTCCGCCTGCCAGGCGTAGCCGCGGGTTGATCGCCAGCTGCCCGCTCGTGTTGTAGCGGACGATCTGGTTCTCGCCGTCGTCTTCGTTGATGCCGACGACCGGGCGACCTTGAGCGTCGAGCGTGACGCCGGTGGAGCGGAAGAAGTCGGTTCCGTTGAAGCCGACGAAGGCGTCGCCGCCGACGCCGAAGGACGTGTCGAGCGTGCCGTTACCGCTGACCGCATAGAGCGAGCTACGCGGCGGCTTGCCGTCGGGGCCGAGCGACCCGCTGTCGATCTCGCGGACGTCGCCAAGTACGAGCAACCGCTGAGCATCACCGCCCTGCGGGGCCGGTACGACATCAACGACATCGAGGCTGATGAGCTCGTCGTCGAGATCGATGAGGTTGACCGGCGACCCGGTGGAGGCACCGCTTATCGTGAAGAACTGGACGACGGCTGCGTCGCCTTCGCCACCGACGTTGCCTGCCGCGACGAGGCGTCCGCTGCTGATCGTCAGTTCAGGGGCGAAGCTGAGCGACAACACGCCGCCCGAGCCGAAGCTGCTGAGCAGTTGACCGGTCGTGCTGAGGCCGACGATTTCGCCGGCGTTGCCGTTCTCGCGACCGACGAGCAACGTGCCGTTGGAGAGCGGAAGAAGATCGATTACGCCCGCGGCCGCGGCACGGTTGGGGAGCTCGACGATACCGTCGGAGCCGAACGACGTGTCAAGCTGACCGTTCGCGGTGAGCTTGGCGATGAACTCTTGACTTTCGCTGCCCGAGCCGTCGAGCGTGAAGCCACCCGCATAGATGCTGCCGTTCGGTGCGACGGCCAGCTCGACGATCGACTGGCTCGAGACACCGGGGGCCAGGTCGAAGGTAGCGAGGCCCGACGTGCCGAAGGACGAGACGAGCTCACCCGCCGCCAGAAGGCGACGCCGTTCGAGTAGTTCCATCGGCGTCAGGAGAAGGGCGGGGGCGGTGGAGTGTGGCAAGGTGGGGCGGGCGATCGGTCGCATCAGGAGCGATAAGATGTCGTTCAGAGCGGCTTGCGGGCGTGGCCGGCGGTCGACGGACACACGCGAAGTCTACTCGATAGTCTTGATCGTGGCCGCTGACAAAGTTCGCACAGAACAGGGGACGAATGGTTCAACCTGGCGCCGCTTTGGTGCATTCGCGCGGTAACGACAGGACGGGCGGCTGACGTCGCCGGACCATCGGGCGAGCGTGAGCAGGTGCTGCGGGCTATGTTGCAACGTCTTATGAGCGAGCCGAGTCTTACCGCATCGCCCGCCGATCAGTTGCGCCGCCTCATCCGCGAGCGGAAGGCCGTGGTCGGCGTTATCGGACTTGGATACGTCGGGCTGCCCCTGCTGGCTGCGTTTCACAAGGCCGGGTTCAGCGTCATCGGCTTCGAGAAGAACCCGGCGCACCTCGAGATGCTGCGTCGCGGCGAAACCTATCTGACGCACCTGGGCAACTCGCTCGTGAGCGACATGATCGGCGACCGGTTCGTTGCGACGGATGACGCATCTCGGATGGGCGAGTGCGACGTGCTGCTCAGTTGTGTCCCAACGCCGCTCGGGCCGCACCTAGACCCGGATCTGTCGGCCGTCCGCGGGGCCGCCGAGGAGGCGGCAGCAACGCTTCGGCCCGGGCAGTTGCTCGTCCTTGAAAGCTCGACCTACCCGCGGACCACGCGGGAGATCATGCTGCCGCCCTGCGAGGCCCGCGGCATGACCCTGGGCCAGGACCTTTTCATGGCTTACTCGCCCGAACGCGAGGATCCGGGCAGCAAAAACTTCAGTACGACGACAATTCCCAAGCTCGTCGGCGGGCTCGACCCGGTCAGCGGCGAGCTGGCGCGGGACCTTTACGAGGCGGCCATCGATGCGCAGATCGTGCTCGTCGAGTCGGCCGAGATTGCCGAGGCGGCCAAGCTGCTGGAGAACATCTATCGAGCCGTCAACATCGCGATGGTCAACGAGATGAAGGTCGTGCTCGACACGATGGGCATCGACATTTGGAAGGTCGTCGAGGCCGCCAAGACCAAGCCCTTCGGCTTTCAGGCGTTCTATCCTGGCCCCGGACTCGGCGGGCACTGCATTCCGATCGACCCGTACTACCTGACGTGGAAGGCCCGGGAGTACGGCCGCACGACGAGGTTCATCGAGCTGGCCGGCGAGGTGAACCGCGCGATGCCCGAGTACGTCGTCGACCGGACCCAGGACGCCCTCAACACCGCCGGCAAAGCCGTGCACGGCAGCCGGATTCTGGTGCTGGGGCTGGCGTACAAGCCCGACGTCGACGACGTTCGGGAGTCACCAAGTTTCGAGCTGATCCAACGCCTTGAGAAGCTCGGCGGCTTGGTCGACTACCACGATCCGCACGTCGCCCACACGCCGTCCATGCGGCACTACGACGTCGACAAGGCGAGCGTTGATTTCACCGGTGACGCTGTGGCGGCTTATGACTGCGTCGTCGTCGCGACCAACCACGCCGCGATCGACTGGCAGATCGTCGCCGACCGGTCGAAGCTGATCGTCGACACGCGGAACGCACTCGACGGCTTCGGCGGCAACGTCGTCAAGGCTTGAGCGGAGCGACCTTGCTAACGCACATCGGGTGATGGAGCAACAAGGTGCACGCTGCTCGATCGCTCATCTGCACACAAGGCCCCGCGGCCGCGTCGCCAGCGCACCGGCCGTGTACGCCAGGTCATGAAACAACTCAATCGCCTCCAATTGAAGCGGGCCGATGTCGAAGCGAAGGTGCTCGGTGTAGTACCGCAACGCCACCTCTGCAGGCCAGCCACGCGGAACGGCATGCTCGGTGACAATTTGCGGCAACCGATGCATCCCACGTTCCCTAGCCGACGCGAGTTGCTCAGGCAGGTCGCCTAGGTCCACGCCCACTCGTGCGACCCACACCGCAAATACGAACGGCAGCCCCGTGAGCTGCTTCCACGCACCGCCGAGGTCGAGCTGGTGGTCGAATTGTTTCGGCTCGTCCAGCACGACCTTGTCGCCGATGAGCAGCCGCGGCGTATCGGCGGCGGCGTCACGCAGGTCGATGTAGCGCGGGAGAAACCCATACTGCTTCTGAAAGATGATCCTTGATAATGCCACGCTCGTGTGGCTGTCGGGGTCGACGGCGAGCGTCGTCACCTCCGCCAACGGCACGCGGCTGAACAGACGCACGGTCAGCGTCGGCCCGTCGCAGCCGATCCCGCCGACGGGCAGGACGACAAGGTTGGGTTCTCGCTGCAGATCTATGGTCGGCAGCAGGGCGATGTCGGCAGATCCATCACGAAGTCGCCCGACCAGGTCGCTCGGCACCTCGAAGCTCAGGTCGCAATGCTGATGCAGCCCTTCGACGAGCGGCCTCGCGTTGATGTAGCCGACGCTGGCGACGCGAAGTTGCTTGCAGCTGGCCACAACTCAACCTAGCGGCGGCCCGGACGCGCAGCTTCAAATTGCCGCCACATGCAGACTCCTTTTCCTAAAGCCTCACCCGCGGCATCCGTCTTGCCGTACCGTGTGGCATGACGGCGACAGCGGTAGCCGAACCAGAACAAGATGAAACCGACGCGTCACCGGCGACGGTGGTCGTGGAGGGCAATGTGGACGAGCCGCCCCGCGCGACGTGGGTCGACCGGGCCGAGGCGTTTCTGAGCCGTTTGAGCACGCGGGACAACTTCTGGCACCGCATCTTCAGCCTGCTGTTCCTGCCGCTGGCCTTCTGGAGCGGCATCCGGATGCGAAAGACAGGCGCATCTGTGTCGGAAGACGGCACGAACAGCTTCGTCGCGGTGCTGCCGTTCAAGAAGTTCAACAAGAACTGGTACAATGCAATGGCTGGCGCGAGCCTGCTGGCCAACACTGAGATCGCGGCCGGGATGTACGTCTTTGGCGAATGCGGCGGCGACTACACCGTTGTCTGCAAGAACCTCAACTACACGTTTCTGCGTCCGTGCCTGGGGCCGGCTGTGTACCGCATGACGCCGTCTGATGATCTCAAGCGAATGGTCGATGCCGGCGGCGAGTTCAACGTTGCACTCGAAGTTGACATTCGGCAGCTCAGCGTCTCGGCCGGTGAACGCGAAAAACGTGTCGGTAAGGCGGAGATCACGTTCCACGTCATGCCCAAGCGGCAGGCTAAGGAGCGGAAGCAGAAGATGAAGGATCGCGACAAGCGGAACAAACTGCTCGCGAAGCAAACGTCCTGATGCGGGCGAAGCTCGCTTGGACGACCCGTTGCCGCCGAGCCCTATCGTCGCGACGTGTATGACGTTTTGACGCTCGACCCGGTGCCGACACTGCAAGCGCGTCTGCGGGCAGAGCTTGCTTTCGCATTTGGTGCGGGTAAGCCGACGCGGTTCGCCCGCGCGCCGGACGACTCGACGTCATGGGCGGGATCGCCGACTACACCGGCAGCACCGTGCTGGAGATGCCGCTGGCCGAGGCGGCGGCCGTTGGACTACAACGGCGGGACGACAAGCAGGTCCAGGCCTTCAGCTTCAACCTGCTCGACGACCACAAGCCGTTTCAGTTCCAGATTCCGCTCCAATCGCTTGCCTCGCCGCTTGCGGACCTCCGCAAAGAGCTTGCCGCACCAGGCCGCGACTGGGCCGGTTATGTCGTCGGCTGCCTGGCGGTTCTGCACGATGACGGCTTTGTCGACGTGAACGCACTGCCGCACGGCTTCAACATCGCCGTCTACAGCACCGTTCCCAGTGGCGGCGGTGTCAGCAGCTCGGCCGCCGTCGAAGTGGCCGTCATGAACGCACTCGTCGACGAACTCGGCATCACGGTGCTTCGCGACGAGCCGGTCCGACTGGCCGCCCTGTGCCAGAGGGCAGAGAACGAGGTCGTCGGCGCACCGTGCGGCGTCATGGATCAGGTCGCCAGTCATTGCGGCGAAGCGGGCAAGCTGCTTCGCATGCGGTGTCAACCGCACGACGTGCTCGACCCGCTCGAGCTGCCGCCGGGCGTGAAAGTGGTCGGCATCAACACCAACGTCAAGCACAGCGTCGGCGGCGGGGCGTACGGCCGCACCCGCGCTGCAGCGTTCATCGGCCACATGCTCGTCGTCGACCACATGCACGACCTCGCCACCGAGGCTCGAAAAACCATGACGGCCGACCCAACGCAGGGCTACCTCGCCAACCTCGAGCCCGATGATTACAAGCGGTACTTTCGCCCGATCCTGCCCGAGGCCATGACCGGCCGGACGTTCTTGGAGCAGCACGACACGCACGGCGACCCGGTGACGACGCTCGACCCCGACGTCGCCTATCGCGTGCAGGCTGCGTGCGATCATCACGTGCTCGAGGCCCAGCGCGTCCGCCGGTTTATCGACTTCATCGAGCGGATGGACGAGCACGGCCGCGAGAAGGCGCTGCGATCGTGCGGCCACCTCATGTACGCCAGCCACAAGAGCTACACCGACAACGCCGGCCTCGGTGCGACCGAGTGCGACGTGGTCGTGGAGCTGGTCAAAGCCAACGAGTCGGCCGGCCTGTACGGGGCGAAGATAACCGGTGGCGGCTCGGGCGGCACGGTGGCCGTGCTGCTCGACGACACGACCAAGGCGCGGGCCGGACTCGACATCGTGCTCGTCGATTACGCCACGAGAACCTTGCTGACGCCGCAGTTGCTCGATGGCTCGTCTCCCGGTGCCGCGGCGGTCGGCTCGAGTACCGTGTGATAAGCGCGTACTTGCCGCACGTGTTGCGGTTCGCCAACGTACAACAGCCGCAGGCATGGAGGCCTCGACCCGCACATCTTCGCTTCAGCTTCGTCTTGCTGCCGCCTGGCAGCAACTGGCGCTGGCGTCGAACTGGCCGCTCCTGCTTGCGGTCGGCATCTTGTGCGGGGTCGGCCTGCTCACGATCGGCAGCGTCGAGCCCGACGTCGCACGCACGCAGGCCGTCTATCTGGCCATTGGCGTCGTGGCGATGATCCTGTTCCAGGCCGTCAACTACGCCCAACTTGGCAGGATCGCGCTGCCGTTCTACCTCGTCAGCCTCGCCCTCGTCGGCGTAACGGTGGCAGGCTCCATGGTCCCGATTCCATTTGCTCCACGCATCAACGGAGCGTGCAACTGGATCCGCATCGGCCCTGCCAGCATCCAACCGGCCGAGCTGATGAAGATCAGCTACATCATGCTGCTCGCACGGTTCCTCCGCTACCGCACCAATCAGCGGACGGTGCGTGGCCTGCTCTGGCCTATCGGGCTGGCGGCGGTGCCGATGGCGTTGATTCTGAAGCAGCCGGACCTCGGCACGTGCCTCGTGTTCGTGCCGACGACATTGGCGATGCTGTTCGTGGCCGGTGCCAAGCTCAAGCACTTCTTTGCCGCTGTTGGCGTCGGCTTCGTGCTCCTGCCGATCCTGTGGCTCAGCGGCCAATCGCACGTGCCCGTCCTGAAGTACGGGCCCGACCTCGTCAAGACGTATCAGCGCGATCGCGTCGTCGCCATGTTCAAGACCGACGAGTCGACGCTGCAGGGTACCGGCTACCAGCAGTTCTACGGCCTGGCCGCCATGGGCTCCGGCGGGCTCGGCGGCAAAGGGCCCGGTATCACGCCCGTCGGCGAGAAGGTGCCTGAAAGTCAGAACGACATGGTCTTCGTCGTCGTCGGTGAGCAGTTCGGCTTCATCGGTAGCTTCGTCGTCATCGCCGCGTACATCGTGCTATTCGTCGCGGCCATCGAGGTGGCGACGCACACGAAGGAACCATTCGGTCGCCTCGTCGCCGTCGGCGTCACCGCTGCGTTGGCCGGTCAAACATTCGTGAATCTGGCGGTCGCGACCAAACTCATGCCGGTGACAGGCGTCACGCTTCCGTTCATCTCCAGCGGCGGCAGCAGCCTCATCGCCAGCTTCATGGCCATCGGCATCCTGTTCAACATCGGCCAGCACCGCCCACTGCTCCTGGCCCGCGAGGCCTTCAGCTTCGACCGGTGAAACGGGTCAAGCCGTTCAATCGCTCATGCAAGTTGCAGTTCAGCGGGTTCAAAGGGACTCGGCGAGTCGGCATCGATCTTCTTGCTGCTGTGACCTCCGACGCTTGCACCGTCGGTTGCTAAAGGTTGTCTGAGGAGTCCTGCTGCCGACGGTGGGGTCGGACGTTTGCCTACCTTCTGAGGTGCGACGCCTACTGGTCTTAATCGTACTGACAAGTCTGATCGGCTGTGCGTCGCCGGCGGCGCGGCGGGATGCGACGTTCGGGCCGGTCGGGGTCCGGATCAGCCCGACGTTCAGCCGTGTTGCCGACGGCAGGCTTGAAGCAGACGTCGAACTTCGCGACGCGTACGGCGACAGCGTCAAGGGCGGAGGCGTGGTGACGCTGCGGCTCTTCAGCTACGACCCGAAGGCACCGCTCGTGCAGGGTCGCGAGATCGGAACAAGCGCCGAATACGACCTGGGGACCGTCGCGGCACAGCGGCGGCATTGGCAGTCGGTGAGTCAGACCTATCTCTTCGACCTTCGTCGCGACGGCGTGCAGGATGATCGGCCTTACCTGCTCGTCGCCTCCTACGAAGAGCCGGCCGACCGAGTCCTTGCGACGACGCAGCCGGCGGGGGAGCAGGCGCAGGCATTTCGCGTGTTCGACCGGGCCGTCCTGCGGCCACGGCCTGGAGCCGGTGGTTGAACGAGTTCCGCATCGGCGGCAAGGTCGCTACGCTGGCGACGACATGTTCGGTTCCATCGCCAACTTCTTTCGCAAAATAGGGTACCTGCTCACCGGCAAGGTCGACGACGCCAGTCGCGGCATGGCCGAAAATCCGCAGGTGATTCGCGCCACCTTTGAACGCGTCATTCGCGAGAAAAAGCAGCGTCTAGATCAGTACAAGAACGCGGTCGCCCGCATGATCGCCCAGGAAGAGGGCAAGCTGGCTCGCCTGAAGGATCTGACGAAGGAGATCGAACGGCTCGAACAGCTTAAGCAAGGCGCTGCCGCCAAGGCCAAGCAGGTCGTTACCTGGCTGCAGGGCGAAGGCAAGAGCATGGACGAGATCAAGGCCAACGCCGACTACCAGAAGTGCCTGGCAGCGTTCAACGACTTCGACAGCTCGCTGAAGGAAAAGGAAGGGCACGTCATCGAGCTCGAGAGCGATGTCAAGGACATTCAGTCCACCGTCAGCCACCACAAGGTGCAGCTCCAGACATTGCTCCGCGAGATCGATCAGATCAAGGGTGAGAGCGAAGCCACGGTGGCCGACGTCATTACGGCTACGGAGGAGAAACAGATCAACGACATGCTGGCGGGCGTAAGCACTGACCGCACGGGTCGCGAGCTCGAAGAGTTGCGTGGCCTTCGCCAGCAGGCCAAGGCCTCTGCACGGGTCAGCCGCGAGATGGCCGGGACCGACACGAAGGTGCAGGAAGAAGAATTCCTCGACTACGCCAGCAAGTCGGCGGCATCGACCGAATTCGACAAGCTCATCGGCCTGGCCGAGTCGGCAGACGCGACCAATACGCCACCCGAGCGTGAGAGTGAGCCGGTTCGCCTGCCCGAGTCGTAAGGTTTGGCCAGCGGGCGCGACAACGCCGTGTCCGAGCTGCGTCCACGCGGCCGGTGCACGCGTATAACGTCATACTCCCGCCAATCCCTCTGATCTCGATGACACGAATGCTGCTTCCCTCTTCCCGCCGACGCGCTTTTACGCTTGTTGAGCTTCTCGTCGTCATCGGCATCATCGCGTTGCTGATCGGCATCCTGCTGCCGACGCTGAACCGAGCCCGCTCGTCGGCCAAGGTCGTCGCGTGCCTCAGCAACGTGCGGCAGCTCGGCACCGGCATCGCTGGCTATGTCGCAGAAGAGCAGGGCTCGCTGCCGGAGGCCGTTTACAACAACAAGACAGGCCTCTTGAGCCCGGTGGGCGTGAGCACAGCTCGTGGCATGGACATGCCGACGTGGTTCGAATTTCCCAACAGCGGCTTCTCGTTCGGCAGCTTTGGGAATCCCGCGGCAGCGCCGACGGTCTACATCCTGCCGACCATCGGCGAGGCGCTCATCCCGTTCAACGACGAGTCTGGTGAGGGTGTCTGGCAGTGCCCCAACGGAGGCGCGGACTACAACGCCAAGGACCCATTTGAAGTCGACGGTGACAATCCGCTGACTGGAACAACGGCGCCGAACGTCTGGCTGCCGAATTACTATTACCAGGCAAACAAGCTGTACCTGCCGTTCAGCAATCCGAGCGTCGCGACCACGCGCGTGAAGTCGCCTGATGGAGTTGCAGCACCATTCAATGCGGCCGACTGGACCGTCCGCAACGTCAGCGGCCTCAAGGCCGCCGCCGCCCGTCCGCTTGAAGGTGGCGGGAGCGACGTCGTCGTCTTCGGCGAGTACAAAAGCACGTTCCACACCAGCAGCGACAAAGACGTCTACCAGCTGCAAGAAGACGAAGAGACCGAGTATCTCGGCAACTACGCGTATCTTGACGGCCACGGCGAAACGCAGCGGTACGAAGACCGCGACGGCTACATGGCCCAGTTGCACAACCCGATTCCGCAGAAGTGGTTCGGCGTCAACTTCCAGGAGCAATTCCCCGAGCAGTACGACGTCGCCAACTGGTACTTCAACCAGTAAGCCTGGCGTGCCGGCTCGGCCTGATCAATCCGGCCGACCGGCTAGCCGCTCCAGAATGACATCCTTTGCCTCGGGCTTCGGCACCGTCAGGTAAAGGTACTTCGAGTCGCCCTCGACAGGCGTTGCAATGAGGTAAGGCTTCTTCGAGTCGAGCGGAGCCTGCTTCTGTGCAGCCTGCTCGTCCGTCGCCTCAATGATCTCCAGCGTGACCGGGATCGACTCGATCAGCTCCGGGTGCGTCAACCAAAGGTCGGCCAGCGTGTCAAAGGGGTTGAAGCCGGGCGTCTGCAACCCGACGAGCCACTGTGTCAGCCAGGGTTTGCTCGTTTCAGCGATCCACTTACCGACGGCCGACGATTCGGCCAGGCTCTCCAGGTCGGCCGGTGTCAGCCAGACGTGGCTGCTGACTTCGTAGCCGGCAAAGACGATCGGCACGCCACTGTCGAGCAGGATTTGCGTTCCCTCGACGTCCTTCTCGAAGTTGGCATCCGGGAAGAAGAATTGCGGTGCTTCCTCAGGCCCGAAGCGGAAACCCTCACGCCGCGCGGCGACGATGACAAGGCTTTGCATCCGCTCGCCCAGCTCAGGATGAAGCTTGAGCACAGTCGCGACGTTCGTCACCGGCCCAAGGGCCAGCACGTGCATCGGCCGCTCTTTGAGTGCTGCGGCGAGAGCCTTCGTCGCCTCGTTCTCAACGCCAAGATCGTCCACGGACGCAGCCCCTTCGTAGACGCCGAGCCCGTCGGGGCCGAAGTCGTCGACGACCTGATGGGCGATGGGCATCGCCTGCTCGAGAGTCGCATTGCCAAATTGCACGCTGACGCCGTGAATCGTCAGCTCGGGCGAGTTGAACGCATAGATCATCGCCAGGCCGTCATCGACGTCGGCGTTGCGGCCGTTCTTGATCACGCCGGTCGAAGTGTCGACATCGAGCCACACGTCGATCGGCTTGTCGGCAGCACCGGCGACGCTGAAGGCGGCGAGCAGAAACAAAAGGGCGAGGCGTAAATTGACCATCCGGCACAATAGTCAGCGGACGGGACTCACTGCAGAAACGGCTCGAGCGACCCACCGACTACGGCCTTGCGAGCCGACAACAGCAGCGCGGCCCGGCGACCCTTCGACTCTACAATCGGCAGCTGCGCCACGCCGATGAGTCGGCGGACGACTTCGCACCCGGCCACCCGCGCGAGCAGCGAGGCGTCGACATCGGCAACTCCGTAGGCCTCGTGGAACGCGCGCACATCGACCGTCGGCCGCCCCGCGAGCAAGAGATGGCCAGTCATGATGCCGACGTCGATCGCCCGGTCACCGGCGAAGCAGAACTCAGGATCGATGACGCGAAGCCCTTGCTTCGTCCGGACGAGCGAGCCGGGAAAGAAGTCGCCGTGCAACAGGACGCTGTCACACGTCGGCTTAGCCAGGTAGGCCTGGCCCGTCGCCTTAACCGCCGCCACGAAGGCTTCGTCTGCCCGCAGCTCTTTAGCGGCTTGTGCCAAGCCGGGTTCAAGGCCGTTTAGCTCGATCATCCCGTGATCCTGCATCGGAATGTCGTAGATGTGGGCATGGTTGAGCTGCCGCATCTCGCGGTTGGCGAAGTCGTCGCCTTGCTCACCGAGTGTCAGTTCGTGCAGCTTGCGAAGATACGTCGCCGCTGCCTGAAGCTCTTGAACAGTGATTTTGCCGCCGCTGTAGACGCTGCTGAGGTCGCTAGCTTCTCCGAGATCTTCAAGGAGAAGTGTGCGAGTCTCTGCATCGTCGCCGAGCAGTGCCGGCATGACATCTGCCACGCCGCCGTTTCCGCGAACCCGCTCGTAGAACCGCTTCTCGACGACCGCCCGGTCCCACGGAGCGGCGATCATGTCGTACTTCTCGACCCACGGCCGACTCTGTTTCAAAATCACGCTGCGGCGGTTCGTTGTGACCCGCAGCACGAGATTCATGTTCCCTTCACCGGCGATGTCGAGCTTCGTGATCGACTCGCCGTCTTGCAGATAGCCGAGCCGATGGCATAGCGCTTCGGCCGCCGATGGATCAGCCTTGTCCAGGAACGCGAAGTCGGCATGTTCGGCAGTGGCGGTTTCTCGAACGGTCGACATGATGAAGTTCTAGGTCGCGTGCGATAAGCTGCCGGCGTGCCGGGCCACTTCGACAGCATCGGTTTTCCGGCCGACGACGCCTCTGCCCTCGACCTGTTCGTCAAGCGGGCCATGGCCGAGGGGGACCAACTTGAGGTCATCGGCGCAGATCCCGGCTGGGGTGGTCGGTACATCGGCTGGGACGCCGGCGACGGGGCCATGCTTTGGGTCAGCATCAACGAGAAGGGCGAGCGGACGAGCGTCGACCCGCATTACGCCGGCCGCGGCAGGGCCAATGTCGCGCTCGAACGCAGCTACGACTACGAACAGGCACCACCGGCCGGTGGCGTCTTCGTCTACGTTGCCGTCGGCTCCGAGGAGGAGACTAAAGCCGGCCTCGACTTACCGGCTTTTGCCCGCTTCTACGACATGGCATGTGACCTTGACGGCAACGCGCTGGTGCAGATCGCTGCCTTCTGTCACGGCGGTGAGACGTTCGACTCCATCGAGGCTTACGACGCTGCCGTCGCCGAAGATGCCAAGGACAACCCGCACCTCAACTTCGCCGCCGAATCGTTCTTGCCGATCGGCCTCATGAGTGACGGCGAACTTCCACCGGCGACGGCCAGAATCAGCGGCACTATTCTAGAAGTTCGCCGCCTGACCAACCGCTGGACGCAGCGGCCTTACTGGGCGGTCCTGGTCAAAACAGTCGGCATGACGGTCGATGTTGTAGCCGACGACGACCAGCTGACCGGCGAGCCGATCGTCGGCGGCATCGTGGCCGGCTCGTTCTGGCTCTCGGCCATGCCGGCCGACGGCCCCATCAACGCAAACGTTGCGGCCATCAACGACGCAACCGCCGCAGTACCGCCGCAAATCACGATCACGAGCCTCGGCGACGAACCTTGAGCATCTTCACGGCTGCAGCCGGACCACCGCTGCGATGCCGTCCTTTTCAAGCGTCAACGCAAGGACGAGCGGCCTGCCCCGCGTGTCGCATCGCAGCGTCGGGTCGAGCCGGCGGAGATGGTTCATCGAGAATCCGACCGGCAACATCAACCCGTCGACGGCTAACTCTGCGCTGCCGCCGTTGGCAGCGAACGGCTTGAGGTAGAACCATGTGGCGTCGCCGACAATCGTTTTCCTGACCGCTGTCTGGCTTCGGCTCCAAGCGATTGCTCCCAAGCCGGCCGTTGCGACGACGGTGACCGCCAAGCCGATGATCCACCGCCTGCCGGCGAACGTCACGCATGCTGCACAGGCCGCCGCGGCGATGGCGGCGATGACAACCCGCTCGTTCATCGGCCGCTGTGGCTTCCACGACAACACGCCGTCGTACGCCCTCGGCTCGACCGTGTGCACCTCATGCTCAACCGGCAGCACCTCCACGTCGAGTGCAGTCGCTTCATCCGCGAGCGTCACGAGCCACGGCGACGTTACATCCGGCGGCACCAAAAGCGGCACCACCACCGTTCCGCCTGCGTGCGGCCACGTTGTCGTCGATCCTGCTCCGCCATACAGCGTGAGCTGGCCCGTTGTTGCCTGTGAAACTTCTATCGCCGCGTACCTGCCGGGCGTGATGGCGGTGTCGAGCAGACGCAACTCTACCCCGCCGGCCGAAACGGCTGAGAGAGCGAGCGTCATCAGCACAAGCCTGAGCGACACCTTCACATCTCCAGTCGCGTCGCCAGACGCAGTATCTCGGCCACGCTCCATGCCGAGGCAAAGCAACCGCCGGGGCGGTACGGGTGCTCGCCGTCGAAGATTTCGCTGACACTCCCGACGCAGCCATTGTCTTCGAGCTGCTCGATAAGCGGCCTCAGCCACGTGCGTGCCCGCCGAATGCTGGCAGCGTCGTTGCCTTGAATGCGCAGGTGCGCGTCGAGGAACGGCCCGATCAGCCAAGGCCTGACGCTGCCGTTGTTGGCCGCACGGGCTCGCTCGGCTTCCGAGCCTGTGAAGCGAGGCACGTAATTCTTGTCGTCGCGAGACAGGGTCCGAAGACCGAACGGCGTGAGCAAGTGCCTGCGGACGACATCGACCGTGACCTGCTGTGCCTCTTCGCATAGGGGCGAGTGCGGCAGGCTGACGGCGAAGATTTGATTCGGCCGTAGCGTCTCGTCCCGCTCATAGGTGCCGGGCGTGCCTCTCACGACATCCGCCAAGCCGCGGCGGTCGGGAAGTATGAAAGCCTCGGCAAAAGACGTCTGCACGCGCGCGGCTTCCTCTTCGAGCCCGAGCAGCACCAGCGCGTTGTACCACAGCGCGTTGAGCTCGACGGCTTTGCCGTGACGCGGCGTGAAGACGATGTCGCCGTCGCTGGTGTCCATCCAAGTGAGCGCGTTGGTCTCGTCACCGGCTTGAAGCAAGCCATCGGCAGGATCAACCTTGATGCCGATGTCGCTTCCGGCTTGATACCCCTCCACGACGCCCTCGCAAGCCGGTCGGAGCAGGGCGTCGAAGGTGTCGTGGTCCTTCGTTGCCCGCAGGTAGGCGAAGGCGGCATTGATGAACCACAAGCTCGCGTCGGCGGTGTCGTAGAGCGGCTCGTGTGTGCTGGCCACGAAGTGATTCGGGATCATGCCGTCGCTTGCGTACTGGGCGAAGGTGCTAAGCACCTGCCCGGCGACGTCGTGTCGACCCGTTGCCAGTAGCAGGCCCGGCAGGGCGATGAACGTGTCACGGCCCCAGTCGGTCGGCCAGGGGTAGCCTGCCAGGATCGTCGTGCCGGGCATGCCATCCGGTCGCCGACGCTTGACGACGAAGTCTGCCGCGGCCCGATGCAGCCGCCGCTGCGTCTGCGTCGGCGCCGGGTTCCTATGCAGCCCTGCCCGGCGACGCTGCTGTTCCCGGTGCAAGTCGAGCTCGGAAAGGTCGTCGACGCCGATCCAGAACGTCACGCTGTCGCCGGCGTCGGCATCAGGCTGAAACTTGAAAGAGCCTGGCAGAAACAGGTCTTCGCGGTCGTCCATGCCCCGCAGTCGTTCGAGCGGATACGTGTGCGCGTACCACCAATCCGGCGTCGCCTCGAACGGTGCATTGTTGTCGGCCACACGGATACGGCAAGATGCGGACTGCGTCGTAACCCACACGCCGTCGGCCGTCTCGGCGACGTGGAAGCTGGCGTCGCTGGAATGCCTCAGATCGTGATGTCGCCGAAGCGACAGGAACGGCGACAGTCGCAAGCTCAGCGGCCCGTCGTGCCCCGGTGCCGGAACAAGGCGATATGTCAGCGCCACCGCATTGCGGTGCCAAGCGACGAAGAGCGACTTAAACACCTTGTGTCCGTCGGCGTCGAACTCCCAAGTGGCAACGTCTTCTTTGAGCGAAAAACGTCGCAGATACTCCGGTCCATCACCGGCGATGTTGCCTCGCATGTGGCTGGCCCACAGTGCATGCTCCTTGGCCTCGTCGACCAGGGTACATCCCCAACGGTTGGTCGTGACCACCCGGCCCAGCGGCGGACTCGTCGCGGCGACAAGCGTGCCGTGATAGCGGCGTGTATTGACATCCGCCACCGTTCCGCACGCGTAGCCGCCGAGGCCGTTCGTCAGTAGCCACTCGCGTCGGACGCTCGGAATGACCTCGCCGTAGGTCTCAATCGCGTAGGCGTCATCCGCGTCGTTGCCCAGACGAAACATCACCATCAGCGTAGCCGCCTGCAGCCGGGTCGACATTTGGCGACGGCTTCAACGACACCGCCAGCACGACGTCGTTGATCCTGACGTCCAGCACCTTTGCCTGACTCGTCGTCAGTGCCGCCGCATCGGACGCAGCCGTGGCCTGGAATTGCCCGTCGGCAATCACGGCAAGCACCTGCCGTGTCGGCTCTGGCGGTGCAGCGATTGAGGCAACCTCGACCTGCCGCATCTCCTTCGACACGCGACAATCGGCAAGCCGGCACTCCAGCGCCGGACCGGCGTCGAAGATGTCGACGCGGTTGTCGAAGGTGAAACCTTCAGCCTCTAACACACGCCTGGCAGGGGCTGCATCGGGATGCTCAACGCCAATAACCTGCTGTGCCGCCTTGGGCAGCATGTCGATGTAGATTGGGTGGTCCGGCATCAGGTCAGCGATGATCTTCTTCTCACGCACGCTGAGGTGATCCGCCTCGCGGAACGTGACGCCAAAAAAGTGCCTTCCTACCGCGTTCCAGAACGGACTATCGCCGTCAGGGTCGACGACTCCGCGTACTTCGGCGACGAGCCGTTCGTCAAAAGCTGCCGGCCGTGACGCGGCAAACAGCAGCCGAGCGACTGTCAACACACGTCCCAAGCCCTTACCGCGGGCCTCTGGGTGCAGGAACAGGCCGCCCAATTCTGCCGGGCCGCTGTGGTCTTCAGCCAAATGCAGGCTCTTGACGACACGATCAACACCGAGCGCGTCGCTTTGATACCGCTCGTCGCGAACTTCGTAGCTGTAGAACGGGTCGAATCCACCGGTCTTGGACTGCACGCTGGCCGTGCCGACGAGGCGGCCGTCGACCTCAAGCACGAGGACGAACGTCTGCCCACCGGGCCGATCCTGGCTTTGGGAGAAGGCGAATCGGCTCTCTTCGAGTCGTCGAGCAAGGCTTTGCCGGTCGTGGGTGAGCGTCGTGATCTCACCACCGGCGAGGTTGACGAGCTCGAGCAAGTTGTCGAGGTCGTCTGTTGTCGCTGGCCGAACAAGCACCATGGCCGCAGTGTCGGCTTCGGTCACCGATGTGCAACTGCTTGGGCGAAGACGCCGTTCAGCGGTTGGTGACGACGTTGCTGATGATCGGGCGACCCGTCGAGCTTGTGTTCCGCATCGTGTTGCTGATGGCCGAGTTCCCGACGAAACTGACGACCGGTACACGGATAAACCCGCTTCCGACCTCGAACCCGTAGCCGAAGCCGTACCCGGCGTCATACCGGCCGTAGCCACTGTGACCGCCGTAGCCGCCGTAGCCGCCGTAGCCGCCGGTTCGCGGCTGGGAAGCGGCCCGGCGGGCAAAGTCGATGGCAAGATCTGCCGCCTGCTCGGCACTACGGGCGTAAATAAATGCAGCAGTCGCATCCGCAGACGCCACGGCGGCCGCCCGCTCCAGGGCTGCAAGCTCGCCGTCGGTCCGCAATGCTGTGCTGAGCTTAATCTTGGCGTCCTGAAGCTGCCGTGTCGCCGCCTCGAAGGTCGCCTTGGCATCGGCCACTGCTTCGCTGTTGCTGAGCACCTCACGCTCGAGATTGGATTGCTGCTGGTCGTAGTACAACGCCTCGCGCGCCATCGTGTCGATCATCGACGCCGAGGGCGAGGCATTGTCGGCGTGCAGTTGCTCAATCTGCCGATCCATCCGATCGGCCAGCGTTCCCACTGCGATGTAGTCCGGGTTGTCAGCCAGCGAACTGATGGCCTCGCTCCGGGCGCGTGTCAAGGCGATGGCCGCCTGACGGACGTCGCGCTCGGCGGCGTCGACGGCCGGCTGCTCGCGCTGAGTGATCGCCTCCTGTCGAGCCTCGACAGCACGATCGGCCTCGTCTGCGACCAGCTGAAGCTGCACCGCGTTTGCCCGAGCGGACGGCACCGCGGCGACAAGCTGCGTCGGGAACACGTCAGATGCCTGAGCGTCCCGACCGGTGGCCGGGAGCTCTTCCTTCCAAAAGGGTGACTGGCTCGTCGGCTGCGTCTGCGCCTTTGCGGCAGACGGAAGCGCGATGAGGAACACGGCAATGGCAACATGCTTCATGAGGTGACCTTGTATCAGTCCAGACACCTTAAACGCTCCCGGGTTGCACGTCGCCGCCACTTTGTCCGGCGGCCTCACGTGGCCCTAACGTGCAGCCATGCCCGATCAACAAGCGATGGATCTGCCGTTTCTCAAGCAGCTTTCGGAAGTCAGTGGCGTTCCTGGACGTGAGGAACGGGTGCGAGATCTGCTCAAGCCGAAGTTCGACGATGTCTTCGATGAAGTATCTGTCGACGTCATGGGCAGCCTGATCGGCGTGAAGAAGAACCCCGGCAAGCCGCGCATCCTGATCTCGTGTCACATCGACGAGATCGGCTTCTACGTCCGCCACATCGACGACCGCGGCTTCGTCCGCATCCAGAACGTCGGCGGTTTCGACACGCGCAACCTGCTGGCACGCCGCGTCACCATCATGGCCAAGAGCGGTGACCTGCCCGGCGTCATGAACCCGGGCGGCCGGCCGATTCACATCGCAAAGGAAGAAGACAAGAAGAAGATTCCCGAGATCGGCGAGTTCATCATCGATCTGGGGCTGCCGGGTGATGTTGTCAAGGAGAAGGTCAAGATCGGCGACCCGGTGACGCTCGTCGCGGAGTTTAGCGAGATCGGCGAGACCGTTGTCGGCAAGTGCATGGACAACCGCATCGCCGCGTGGGTTGTCCTCGAGGCGCTGAAGCGGGCGCCGTCACCGAACTACGAGGTGATTTTGGCTGCGACGGTGCAGGAAGAGGTGGGCCTGCGAGGTGCTGGACCGGTCGCCTTTGCAACGGAGCCGGACCTCGCCATTGCACTTGACACAACGCTCTGCGTCGATACGCCCGGCGTTCCGGATGAAGAGCGGGTCACGCAACAAGGCAAGGGCGTCGCGCTCAAGGTGCTCGACGGCAGCTCGATCAGCAACCGCGGGTTCATCGATGAGCTCGCCGCCGCCGCCGATGCCAAGGGTGTGCCGTACCAGTACAGCGTCCTGCCGCGAGGTGGCACGGATGCCGGGGCCATCCAGCGGAGTCGCGGCGGCGTCAAAACGGCAACCCTTGCCGTCCCGACGCGGAACATTCACACCGTGACGGAGATGATCCACAAGGACGACCTGCAGAGCGCGATCAATCTGATCGCGGCCTGGCTCGAGGCGTAGCAGTCAAAAGTCAGAGCGACTGGATGAAGGCCTCGACCCTGTCGAGGCCTTTATCGATCTGCTCCATGCTCGTGGCGAAGCTGAGCCGGACGTTCGTCTCGTAGCCGCTGTCATTGCCGGGAACGACGGCAACGTGCTTCTCCTCGAGCAGTTTCGCCGAGAAGCCGACGGCGTCGTCGACGCCTGCCTTGGCAAAGTGCGCCGAGACGTCGGGGAAGCAGTAGAACGCCCCGCGCGGCTGAATACAGGTGACGCCCGGCATCGAGGACAGCCGCTCATACATGTGACGGCCACGCTTTTCGAACTGCTGACGCATTTGCTCGACCGCCTCGCCGCCGCGAGGATCGCTCAGCGCGGCAACGGCGGCCGGTTGGCAGAAGCTCGTGACGTGGCTGTTGATCTGACCCTGCAGCTTGTTCATTGCCTTAATGATGTGCGTCGGCCCACCGGCGTAGCCGAGTCGCCAGCCGGTCATGGCAAAGCTCTTGCTGTGGCAGTTGAAGGTAATCGCCCTGTCGAGCAGCTCCGGCCGCAGTGAAGCGATGCTGGCCGTCTCCTGCCCGTCGTACAGAAGCTTCTCGTAGATCTCGTCGGAGAAGACGACCACGTGATCATGCTTGGCCAACACGTCAGCCAAACCTTGCAGCTCGCTCGGCGTGTAACAGTTGCCCGCCGGGTTGCTCGGCGAATTGAGCATCACGACCTTCGTTCTGGGCGTGATGGCGGCATCAAGCTGTTCGGGCGTGATCTTGTAATCAGCCGCTGCCTCGGCCTTGACGATAACCGGCACCCCGCCCGCCAGCTTGGCCTGCTCCGGGTAGCTGACCCAGTACGGTGCGGGAATGACCACCTCGTCGCCGTCGTTGAGCAGGGCGATGCAGGCGAAGTAGAGGACACCCTTTCCACCCGGGCCGACACAGATTTGGTCGGGCGTGTAATCGAGGCCGTTGTCCCGCTTGAATTTGTTGACGATCGCCTGCTTGAGCTCCGGAATGCACGGATTGGGCGTGTACTTCGTCATGCCGGCGTCGATCGCCTGCTTGGCGGCTTCTTTGACGAAATCAGGCGTGTCGAAGTCGGGCTCGCCTGCGCCGAAGCTGACGACATCGACGCCGCTGGCTTTGAGTGCCTTGGCCTTGGACGTGACGGCCAGGGTGATGGAAGGGGCGACGCGATTGGAGCGATCCGACAGTTCAATCTTGCTCATTGCCGCAGCGTACGCGGCTCAGGCGGCAAGGCTGCAGGTCTCCGGGAGCGTGGCAAAAGGCCGCCACCACGCCGGCTGCGGATGCCGCTCGGGCACGACAGGCGTGTCGAGCCGGTGCACGTCGGTCAGATGCCAAGCCCAGCCGTCCGACGTTGCGGTGCAGTGCGTGACGGTGGCCACGCCCACAAGAACGCCGATCGGTAGGTCGCCGATCTCGCACTCGATCTTCTCAAACTCGTCGGCCGGGCCCGGCGTCTTAGCAGCGTAGATGTAGAACGGCTGCCCCAGCACCGCCGTCGGCCGGTTCCGGAATTCGGCCGTCTTGACACCCAGCAGAATCTGCTCGGCGTACGGCTGGCGGATACTCAACGCTCGAGTCGGCGGCTTCACAGTGTCTGTATCGGCAAATCGGGTGCCTTCCTGTGCAACCGCACAGCGTGGATCGATGACAAGAACAACCAGCGGACCCGAGCCGTGGTCCCACGGACCGCGGCTCGGGGCGTTACTTGCAACTGATACGTCAGTTGCTGTGCAGCGGAGGCAGCGTTACGCGCGCAACGCGACGGATGTTGGCCCGGTTACGCAAGCTGTCGAGCAAATCGCTCGGCGGGGCGGCGTCGACCTTGAGCACCATCAACGCACGCGGCCCGGCATTCGTGTCGGCGCGGCTGATCACCATGTCGGCGATGTTGATGCCCGCGTCGCCGAAGGCCTGTCCGACGGCACCGATCACGCCCGGCTGGTCGTCGTTCTCGATCAGCACGATCTCACCAGCTGGCACGAAATCCATCTCGAATTGGTCGATGCGAAGCACGCGTGGCTTGCCGTCGGCGTAGGCGGTGCCGAGCAGGCGGTGACTTTCGCCGCCGTCACCGGCCGAGGCGCGGACGCCGACAATGTCACCGACGAGCCCGTGCGGCGGCGAGTTCTCACGCACGCCGACAAGGTCGATGCCGCGTTCACTGGCGGCCTGCTCCACGTTGACGACATTCGTCGAGCCGTCAAGTGCCGGCGCGAGCAGTTCGACGGCGGCGAGGCGCTTGAGCGTCTCGAGGTTCTTGCCCCCACGCTCGCCGCTGACGCGAACGGTGACGGTCTTGAACCCACCTCCGCCAAAGAAGGCGGTAAGCAGCTTGCCCTGCCGGGATGCGAGGTCAGCCAATGCAGCCTCGTCTGGCGGCAAGTCGAGCTTCACGCCGCTCAGGTTGACCGCTCCGTGGATTTCACCCCGCTTGAAATAGGCGACGAGCGCCCGGCAAGCCTCGACGCTCACAGCCGTCTGGGCCTCGTCCGTCTGAGCACCGAGGTGCGGCGTCAGCACGATATTGTCGAGTCCGAACAGCGGGTGATCGGCGGGTGGTGGTTCTTTCTCGAAGACGTCAAGGGCAGCGCCGGCGATGCGGCCGGACTTAACCGCTTCGGCCAAGGCATACTCGTCGACCACTTCGCCGCGGGAGTCGTTGACAACGAGCAGGCCAGGCTTGGCAACGTCGTTTAGCCGGCGCTTGTCGAGCAAGTGCTTCGTATCGCCGCCGCCCGGGACGTGGAAGGTGATGACGTCGAGCTTCGCCAGGAAGTCGTCGAAGTCACCGACGATGCGGACTTTGCCGTCGCAGGCGGTTTCGCCCTTGAAATACGGGTCGTAGCCGACCACGGTCATCTCCATGGCCAGGGCGCGAAGGGCGACGGTCTGGCCGATGCGACCGAGGCCGACGATGCCGAGTGTCTTGCCGGCGAGCTGCGTGCCCTGGTACTGGGCCTTCTTCCATTGGCCACTCTTGACGTGAGCGTCAGCACCGGGGATTTTGCGGGCGAGCGCGTACATGAGGGCAATGGCGTGCTCTGCCGTGCTGAGCGTGCTGGCGGCGGCGGTGTTGACGACGAGGATGCCTTTGGCCGTCGCAGCGTCGAGGTCGATGTTGTCGACACCCACGCCCGCCCGTGCGACGGCGCGGAGCTTGCCGGGATTCTCGAGCACCTTGGCCGTCACCTTGGCCGCCGATCGGACGGCCAAGCCGTCGTAATCCTTCACCGCCTCAGCCAGCTCATCTTCCTTGAGCCCGATCTTGACGTCGTAGGAAACGCCCTCATCATCGAGAAGTTGGAGCCCTTCTTCGGCAAGTTTGTCGGCAATCAGAATCTTCATGTCGTCGGCCATAGGTCGCCACCATAGTCAACTTGACGCTGCCGCTCGGCCTTCCAGCGTGCTGCGGCAATTCGCACCGTCTGGGCGTGCAGCTGAGCCGTCATCGGCCGGTTCTTGTGATACCCGCCGCCGTAGAGCACACAGACCGGAACATCCCAGTCACGACACAAGCCGATGACCCGCTCGTCTCTGCACCGCAGGTCGCTCGTCGAGAGCTTCATCTGCCCGAATCGATCCTCCTCGTGCGGGTCGACGCCCGCGATGTAGAAGACGATGTCGGGCTCGAACCGCTCGATGGCAGCCGGTAGCGTCCGTTCCATCGCCTCCCGATACGCCTCTGCCGACGCCCACCGGTCCAGAGGCACGTCAAGATCCCCCGGCACCTTGATCGACGGGTAGTTTTTGCCCACGTGCAGCGAGTATGTGAAGGTCAGCGGATCCATGGCGAACAGGTCGTGCGTGCCGTTGCCCTGATGAGCATCGAGGTCCGCGACAAACACGTGCAGCAATGGCTCGTCATGCCGCAGCGCTCCAATGGCAACGGCGACGTCGTTGAAGACGCAGAATCCCTGGCCGCTGTCAGCAAAGGCGTGATGCGTTCCACCGGCAAGGTTGCACGCGATGCCGTCCGTCATGGCCGTGCGTGCCGCGGCGAGCGTGGCTGCAACGGCACAGTGGCTGCGGACGCTGAGCGCTTCAGACGGTGGCAGGCCGAGCTTCTTCTCCGTGATGCCGTAGAAACGACCGCTGCGGATCGAGTTGACGTAGCGGGGCGTGTGGACGCGAAACAGGTCGCGGTCGCTGATGAGGCCCGGATCGATCAGCCGGTCGGCTGCAACGGTGCCGTCGGCTCTTAACGCATCACGCGACTGCTTGAACTTCTCCATCGGGAAAACATGCCCCGGTGGCAATGGGACGTCGTACCGCTCGCTTGTGTAACACGCGATCGTCGACGGCTGCACGTCGAATGATACGTCCAGGGTCAGCAAAGCCGACGTGGAGCAGCTACGCACTCAGCCGCGAATGGCGATGAACAGCAGCACGCCAGCGGCATTGGCGAGGGTGACCAGCGCCACCTTGCCCACCGCCTGGCGGCCGTTGTCGCTGAGTCGCGAGAAAGGCTGGTTCATCCAAGCAAGCGGCATGGCCCACATCGGCAGCGCCTGCTCTTGAGTCGCCGGCTGCTCCTCCATCGCCACGTCGGCCGTGATGGGCAGTTCCACCAGATCAGGCACGCCCGCCAGCGGATCGTCGGCGTCGTCAGGATCAAAGGCCAGCGGGTCCGGCTCCAGGTCAAGCTCCGCACCGACAGCCGCTGCGGCTTCATTGGCGGGAGCGTCCATGTCGCCGCGAAGCAGGGCGTCGAGGTCGCTGTCAGCAGCAGGTATCTCTACGGCTTCTTCCGAGTTACTGCCGAGCATGCGGTCGATGGCATCGTCGGCCATAGCTGCAATGAGATCGTCGGCGTCGCCTTGCTCCATCGCGTCCGGCTCCTCACCCACCGCAGCGGCAAGCGCCTCATCGAGCGGGTCGCGGAGCAGGGCGTTATCGGTATGGGTGGCTGCGTCGGTCATCGTCGTGGGAGCTGAACCCGCAGGTGGCACGGGTGCTTAGACTTCCAATTCGTCTCGCCACTCAGCGAGTCTCACTCAGCTTACCGGACGATGCCGTTCTGACGAAACAGCCGCATTAACAAAGCCGCGACTCATCGAGCCGCGGCATGCAGGTTGTTTAGATTTCAGGGACAATCAGACGCCGACAAGTTCACGGATGCGGTCGATGCCGATCAGCAGCACACCGGCCGCCGCACCGGCAAGGACGAGAAGGGCCGTGATCCAGCCCCAAGGCAATCGCTTTAGCAGGCCCCACGTCGTCGGCGTGCGATCGAGATTGAAGGCCGTCGCGAGCTCGCCGGTCGTCAAGAGCGCGTCCCCGCCGTCGGAGGCGTCACCCTTGCGCACGTGCCTGGCCTGCGGGCGTGGCGTCGAGGCGGGCTTGCCGGGCGTACGCGAAACGACCCGCTTTGCAGAGCCCGGATGCGTGACGGCTCGACCGAGTTCGGTGCTGACGGATGCCAGCCGCTTTCCGGTGCCGCGTTCGCGAGTCGGTTGCGTCTTTTCCTGAGCTTTATCTGAAGTTTGGGCGGTGTTATTGGTGGCCAGGACGCCGAGGCTTTCGCTGGTCTCGGCGGCTTCGAGTTGCTGGTCGGGGTTGCCGGGCGGCTCGATGAGTGCACCGCAGTAGAGGCAGAAATCGTCGGGGTCTTCGCCCGCATCGACGCGGGGCAATTGACGATTGCAGTTCCAGCACAGCCCGAACATGTGCGCAAGACCGCGGATGCGGGCGGCGTAGGTCCACATTTGCCGCGTTGTTGGGCCGCGCACGATGCTGTCTGGGCTGATCGTGCCGCCCTTGGTCAGCTCGCGCAGGACGCTGAACTTCATGCCCGGTGCGTGCGGGTTGCCAGTTGAGCGAACGAACCAGGGGCCGACCCGGCGGACGGTGGCCGAGCGGGTGCCGTCGGTATCGGTCATGCCACAAGCTGGGCACGGTGCTCGGCCGTCGCGGTTGCGTGAGCCGCAGAACGGGCAAATGTGTCCGCCGAGTCGCTGGCGAAGCTCGTCGGGCTTGGGCACCTGTTGGCGGTTGGGCGATCGAGGCCCGGCATTCAGCGAGGTTTGCTCGGCTTTGACCTCGGTCAGCTCGTAGGCCTCGGCAACGGGTGCTCCGTTCATCTCGGCCGTTGGAACGGGATCGACCTGTGCAGGAACATCCTTCTGCCCGTTGCCGTTGACGGGAGGTACGCCGTCTGGAGCGCGACGCCTGGAGGCGGACCGCTTGCGCGTGGCGTCGAGGTCGGGCTTGTCCGAACGGGCCGGCATAGGAAGCAGTGGGTGCGGGTCGAGGCCGTTGAGGCTGGTTAGCAAGGTAGCACGTCCGTTCCGTCTGCGAAATACCGATGACCGTCACAACCGTCATCGGCACGATCACGCCGCGGGTGGGGCAGGTCACCATGTCCGGTAAGTCAGGCTTCCGGCACGGTGATAGGGTGGGCACATGTCCGAAGTAGACGACGTTACCGTACGCGCTGCACGCACGGACGAAATCGAACGTATTGCCCGCCTACGCGCACGCTGCTATCGCGACAGCTACGCCAAGGAGTCTGGCATCCTCGAATCGACGCGAAACGACCGGGCCGATTTTGCCGCGGGCGACGTGCTGCTGACCGAGCTAGGTGGCCGAGACGTCGCGACGGCAACGTCATTCCGAGGCGACATGAACGTCCGAGGCACCCGCCTCTCGTGCCAAGGCGTTGCGTGGGTCGGGACGACCCACGACGCAAGACGAGGGGCAGGTGTGGCATCGGTTACCATGAAACGGATGCTCGAACTCGCCCGCGAGCGTGGCGACGTGCTGTCGGCATTATGCCCCTTCAGGGCCAGCTACTACGAGCACTTCGGGTACGGCCTGAGCGAACGGCGGATGGTCTGGAGCGTGCCGACAAACGTCCTGCCGACGGGTGATGCGACGTCCTTTCGCTTCGTCGAGCCCGACGACGAAGCCATGATCGCGAAGCTGGCAGAGGTACGCGTGAGGCAATTTGAGCACGCCCGGCTCGGACACGGCGACATGCTGTTCCCCAAGGCCGACCACAGCGGCGTGAAGTTCTGGATCGACCACTACAAGCAGCACGGCTACGTCTTTGCGGATTTAGGCCCGGACGGCAGCGTGCGCGGTTGGATCGGAACCGAACCCTTCAATAACGGCAAGCAGACGTGCCTCGACGCCCAGCACATGGTCTTCGACACCCCCGACGGTTTCATGCGCCAGTTGCACTTCCTGGCGACGCTGAAGGACCAGTACGGCATGATCGAGTTCGTGACGCCCGCTGATCGGCCGATTCATCTGCTGCTGCGTGAGACGCAATTACCGCACCGCCATGTCGAGCATCCTCACGCGACGACCAAGATGCGGGCCCGGAACCAGGTGCGCATCCTCGATCACGTCAAGACGCTCAGCGAGCCGGCGTGGCCGAACCCGGATCGCGCAGGCGGCTGTGTCGTGCGGGTCCACGAGACCGAAGGTCACGCCACCACGCTTCGGATCGACGTCAGCGACGGCCGCTGCGAGGCGAAGCTGACGGACGCGTCGCCTGACTTTGAGTGTGCCGACAAGGTCTGGGCCCCAATCATCCTCGGCGAGCTGCGTGCCCCGTGGGCGGCGACGCACGGTCTGGCGACTGGGCACACCGCAGAGGCAGTGGCCATGCTCGATGACTTCTCGCGCGGACCGATCCCGTTTTGCCGCGAGTACTACTGACCCGCAACGGGCGTGGACCTGCCGCTCTAAGGTTCCACGTGGAACATTGGCGAGACGAACTGGAACGCCTGATCGAAGCGACGAAGGGACCGACCTTCCTGACGCTGGCGACGACGGATCGCACGGGCGTGCCGTCGGCTCGCATGCTCGTGCTGCGTGGCATCGATCCGCAGGGCCGCCTGCTCATGTGCAGCGACGCCCGCAGTTGCAAGAATGACGAGCTACGTGATGATCCGCGGGCGGCAGCACTGTTCTGGTTTAACGACGCCCGCACCCAATTTCGGCTACAGGGCATGGTCGAGATCCTCAGCCGCACTCACATCGCCCACCTGCAGGTCTGGCGAGAGCTGAGCGACTCAGCCAGAGCACTCTTTACCTGGCCGGACCCGGGAGCCGACCGGGCGGAAGTCGGAGCATTCGCCACAGCCGTTCCAGCCGAGGCCGCTGTGCCTGAGTCGTTCGAGGTGCTTTGCCTGGATCCGCAGGAGATCGACTACCTGAACCTCAGCGAGCACCCGCATGTGAGACGGCTGTGGGATGTCCACGATGAGCTGTCATACCCGACGGATGTGAACCCTTGACAGCGGGCGGCCTACCCTGCCGCCTTGCGCTTTCTCCTTTACGGTCATCTTGACGCTGCGGCTCCTGCTTTGATGGAGGCGGGTCACAAGGCTGTCATGCCGGCCGATCTCGAGGTGCCCGAGGACGCGACGCCGCGCCAGGTGTTGGAAATGGCCCGCAAGAACCAGGTCGAGCTCATCGTCGACAGTCGTCAGGTACTCGACAGCATGCTGCACGAAAGCGGCAGGCCCGAGACCTTCGGCCGCACGCTCGTCTTCTTCCGTGAGGTCGACGCCGGTGAGGCCGTCCAGCGCCTGGTCGCCCGGCACAAGCGGCTCAACGCCGGTCGCCTGTACACAGTCACGGCCAGCAGCGTCAAGGTCAGTCAGCTCCCGACCGCGGGACCCGTTTAGCCTCAACTTCTCAGAACTACATGTCACTTCTCGTTACCGGCAGCCTCGGCATTGACACCATTGAAACCCCCGCGGGTCGTCGCGACAACGTCATCGGCGGCAGCGCGACGTACTTCGCCTACGGGGCCAGCTTCTTCACACCCGTACGCCTCGTCGGGGCTGTTGGTGAAGATTGGCCGACGGACATGAAGAGTGTCTACGAGGGTCGCCCGGTAGACCTTGAGGGACTCGAAGTCCGCAAGGGCAGCAAGTCGTTCCGCTGGCACGGCAGCTACGTCGATGACATGAACAACGCAGAGTCGGTCCAGACCGACCTGAACATCCTCGCAGAGGCTGCACCCAAGATCCCAGACAGCTACCTCGACAGCGAGTACGTGTTCCTGGCCAACACGCACCCGGCATTGCAGGCGGACATGCTGAGCAAGCTCAAAAACGTCAAGCTCAGCGTCGCCGACACGATGAACTTGTGGATCAGCGAGTTCAACGACGACCTCCGCAAGCTGCTCAAGCTCATCGACGGCCTCGTACTCAACGACGGCGAAGCCAAGCTGCTGACGGGGGAGAAGAACATGGTCAAAGCAGCCGGTGAGGTCTTGAAGATGGGGCCGAAGTTCGTCGTCATCAAGAAGGGCGAGCACGGCTGCCTGATGGCGTGGAAGGATCAAGACGCCTCGACGCCGACCGATCTGCAGACGTTCGTCCTGCCGGCCTACCCGACGGACAAGGTCATCGACCCGACCGGTGCCGGCGACACGTTCGCCAGCGGCATGATGGGTTACCTCGCCACGCAATCATCGCTCTCGCCCGCGACCATTAAGCGGGCCCTCGCTTTCGGCACCGTCACCGCGAGCTACACGATTGCCGACTTCAGCCTCGACGGCCTGAAGGCGACCAGCCGCGAGCAGATCGACAGCCGGTACGAAAAGCTCAAGGCCGCGATGAGCTTCTGAGCGCCTGGCAAGCTTTCATGCGCTGCGCCGCGGCGGCCGAATGAGCTTCGGGATCGGCCGGGGGGTCAACATGTTCCACGTGGAACATTGGTGAACCGTCTGACGATCTGTGGCGGACGATTTGCCGTCCTTAGCTGCTCGGCCGAACTCGCGCAAACGGGCTGATCGGTCCGCCTGATTCGTCGGCGGTACGTCGCCACTGCACCAGTAATCAGGTCGGCTACAGCACGGCACTGCGGGCGCAGTCAGATCTGGGTACAGGTCGTTGAGCTTGTTTGCGACCTTTCCACACCTGCGCCGCCGCGGCCGCCGATGCGCAAGCTGGCGGTACGCTCGGCAACATGTCGGCTGCTCCGCCACCTCCGGTCGCCCGATGCCCGCGCTGTGGCTACCCGCGGGCGGGCCTGCAGTCGGCTGCCGTCTGCCCCGAGTGCGGGTGGGACCCGGTCGAGCCCGACGCGACCGTTGCCGCCGGTTTCGATGATGCAGCCCACGCGCGCCTCGTTGTGCTCGGCCTCGTCCTGCTGTCGCTGATGACGTTCACCCTCCTCGGCGTGACGCTGCTCATGGAATATCGAGACGGCTGGGCAGGCTCGTTGCCCGTCGTCAACTTCCCGGGACCAAAAGTCTGGGCCACGCCCCTGGTTCAGCGGCCGGTCGGCAGGCGGCCTGAGCTTCTCGGCGTCACCGGTGCCGTCGCTGCCGTTCAGAACGTGCTGGCATTGTGGCTGCTGACGACGCCACTACCGCCGGGTGGGCGATTGCTGCCGTTCCGTAGCTGGGCAAGGTGGGGCGGTATCGCACTCTTCGGGGCGGGCTTTGGCCTCATGGCTGAGCCTGTCGGGCATCGAATGGTGGGGCAACGACGACCGCCACGGTTACTTCCTGACGCTCGTTCTCATGGTCGAGCTGCCTGCGACAACGCTGCTCTACTGGCACCTGCGGTCACTGGCCGAGCCTGATCCGACGGCCAAGGCCGGCCTGACGCTTTGCGCCGTGACGGTCCCCGTCCTGATGGCGATGGCGGTGCCGATGCTGCTGCTCGACCTGCAACAATGGAGAGACCTGCCAGCGGTAACGCAGTTCCTCCTGGCAGGGGGCTACGGGGCGGCGGCCATGACGTGCACGCTCGTCAGCTTCGGCTGCCTGGCTCGGCTCAGCGTCGTCTACGGCAGGCGTGCGGTCATCGACGTCAGCCCGCTCGTCGAGTGCATGACCGCCGGGCTGCGTTGGCTCATCGATGCCGTCCGCGCCCATGCCGTCACGCTGGCGCTCTTCCTCGGCTGCGCCGTCTGGCTCTACGCGACGTGGCAGTCGTTGGGCAGCTTGGCCTGGATGCCGAGACGGGCGTCCGTTCTTGGCGATCTGCCGTTCTTCAACTTCCTTGGTCCGAAGGTCTTAGGCGACTACATCGCGAGGTTCAGCTATGTCAGTGGCGGCTCGTACCGAACCTCGAGCGTTGTCCGCAACACGCCGTTGTTGTTGATGACGCTCGATCTTCTCGCAATCTGGCTGATGACGACGACCTCGGCGCCTGGCGTGTGGCCGAGACGACTGGCAACCATGGTTCGTTGGTATCCGACGTTGCTGGTCGGCGCCTTCATGGCGATCGGCCTCGCGATAGGCCCGCTGACGAACGACGCCAACGCGGTGCTGTCGCGGCAGTCGAAATTCATGCTCTTGCTGATCGCGAGCATCGAATTGCCGACGACGCTGTTGCTCTACCTGCATCTGGCATTCCTGGCCGATCACGCGAAACAGCGAAAGGTCGCACACGGCCTGCTCCTGTCCGGAGCGGCCGCGGCGTTGCTTATGGCCGCGTCGTTGAGTGTCGCGCTGCTGACCGACGTGTCGAAACGGGTCTGGCTTGAGTGGCAGGACACGCCGACATGGTTTGTTGCCGCCGCGGTTTTAGGAGCGGCCGTGATGACGACCAGCTTCTACGCCACCTGGCAGGTGCTCCGCTTGATGGCGACGCTGATACGGAAACCCGCCGTGTGATCAACCGTCCGTCGCAACTCGTGCCGCGGCGGAGGCTTTGGTTTGGCGACGTCGCAATTCCGCATCGATGAACGGCTGCAACTCGCCCCGATCCAGCACGCTTTCGACGTTGCCCGTCTCCACGCCGGTACGCAGGTCCTTCACCCGGCGGTCGTCGAGCACGTAGTTGCGAATCTGGTTGCCCCAGGCGATCGCACCTTTTTCGCCGTACATGTCCTTGATTTCGGCGTCGCGCTCGGCCTGCTGGATCATCTCCATCTTGCCCTTGAGCAGCGACAGGGCGAGCTTGCGGTTCTGCTGCTGGCTTTTGTGCACGCTCGTGACGACCTGCAGGCCGGTCGGGATGTGCGTCATCCGGACGGCACTGGCGACCTTGTTGACGTTCTGTCCACCCGGGCCGCTCGACCGGGCGAACGCCTCAATCTCGAGGTCGACGTCGGGAATGTCGATGTCGCCGTCGTCGTCGAACTCTGGCACGACGTCGACGCCCGCAAAGCTGGTCTGCCGCTTGTTGTTGGCGTTGTATGGCGACAGGCGAACCAGCCGGTGCACGCCGGCCTCGGCCTTCATGTACCCGAAAGCGTACGGACCCTGGACGTGCAGGCTGACCGTCTTGAGGCCTGCCTGCTCACCTTCCTGGCGGTCGGTCTCTTCGATCTTGAAACCGGTTTTCTCGAAGTAGTACAGGTACATGCGCAGGAGCATCTCGACGAAGTCCTGGGCGTCGGTGCCACCGGTGCCGGCCTGGATGGTGAGGTAGGCGTTGAGCGGATCGTTCTTGCCGCCGAGCAAGGACTGCAGCTCGATCTTGTCGCCACGCTGTTCGAGCGCCGTGAGCATCGCGTCGGCCTCGGCAAGGGCCTCGTTCTTCTCGGCCTCGTCGTCCGTTTCGTCGGCGAGCTCCTTCATCGCCTTGACGTCGTCGACGTCGGCAAGCATCGTCTGAATCGGCTCGATCGATGCCTTGACACGGCTGACCTCGGCGACGACCTTCTGGGCCGACTCCTGGTCGTCCCAGAAGGCCGGATCGCCCATCTGTGCCTCTAGTGCTTTAAGCCGATTTTGTTTGTTCGGCAAGTCAAAGAGAGTCGCGGATGGTCAACATCCGCGCCGCCAGGGACTCGATGGAGTCCGCAAGGTTTTCGTGAGTCAGGTCCGCCATAAGGACGCGACGGTAGGCGGGTGAGGGCCGAGCGGGTAAGATCATTTCATGACGTCGAAGCAAATGACGGCCAAGCTGGATGAGCAACCGTTTCAGCCGTTTCGGCTCCAGATGTCCGATGGGATGCACTACGACGTGAAGAAGTCGAGCTCCGCTCTGGTGATGTCAGGTGTTTTCGCGCTGGCCGTCGACGACGATCCCGAGACCGGCGAGCCCACGCGCATCGTCTACGTCGACCCGCATCACGTGACGCGGATGAAGGATCTGGAGCGGAAGAAGCTCGGCGGTTTTGAGCGGCCTTAACGGATCACGCCTGGAAGACGATCTCCACCTCGACCGCTGCGTTGAGCGGCAAGGCATTGACGCCGACGGCGGCCCGGACGTGGCGGCCGCTTTCGCCAAAGAGGTCGACGAGCAAGTCGCTAGCGCCGTTGGCAACCTTGGGCTGATCGCCGAAGCCGTCGTCGCTTTGGACAAAGACGCCCACACGCAGCACGCCTTTGGGTTCACCGACCGACAACGCAGCAGCAACGGCGTTCAGCACGCACCGCCGGGCGGCGTCGACGGCTTCTTCGACAGACACCGCAGACGGGACGGCACCCGTGACGAGCTTGCCTTCCTTTGCCGGCAGTTGGCCGCTGCAGTAGATGAGGCCGCCGACGAGCTTGGCCGGAACATAGTTGGCCACCGGCTCAGGCGTCGGTGGCAGATCGAGGCCCATCGGCTCCAGCTTCTTCATCAAATCGTCGCGTGTCATCGGCCTCATCATTGACCGCAGAAATTGTCAGGTCGCGGGTGAGCGAAATCCGGCGGTCGCGGAGCATCTCTAGGATCACCAGGAACGTCGCAATGATCCCCCCGCGCGTTGAACTCGCCGCCAGCAGATCCCGCAACGGCATCGGAGCTTTTAGGAGTTGATCCAAAATCTCTGCCCGCACCACGGCGGCGGGGCGTTCGTCGTCGGCCACGTCGTGCGTCGTCGGCCCCCGCCTGTCGAGATCGCCGAGGACGTCTCTGTAGGTGCTGACGAGCAGATCGAGCGTCAGGTCGTCGACATCGAGCACGGCCTTCTGCGCCTGATCGTTCGCCAGCGCCGCCCGGACGTGCCGCATGGCTGCGTCGTCGGCAAGCGTGTCGAGCCGGTCGGCCGCTTTGCGCAGGCGCTGATAGTCGAGCAGTTGCCGCACGAGGTCGAGGCCGCCGAGCGTGGTGGCTTCTGATCGTTCGCGTCTGTCGTCCTCGACCGGGAGCAAGCGGACGCTCTTGAGTTCGACTAGCGTGGCTGCCACGACGAGGTATGCACCGGCTTCGTCGGGGTCGAGCTGTCCGCCCCGCAGACACGCCAGGAAGTCGCCGGCGACCTTAGCCAGCGAGACGTCGCAGATGTCGAGCTCACGCTGGCGGACCAGGTGCAACAGCAGGTCAATCGGCCCGTCGTAGACGCTTGTTTCGACTCGCAGGGGCACCGTGTACAAAGGTAGACGATGAAACGGCCCGGAGGTCGTGTCGGCCACGGCAACCCGATAGGATGTGGCCGCCCGTGTCGTTCCAGCGAATCCTCGAACTTCTGCTCGGCCTCGACGGCGGCTTCCTCGCACGCGACGGAGCCTTCTCGATCGGCTTCCGACCGCGGTGGCCGTGGCAGGACTTGATCGGCGTCGGTTTGTGGAACCTGGGCCTTCTCGCCGTTGTCCTGCTCATCGTCGTTTGGGCGTATCGCAGAGACGGCCGCAGCCGCGGGTGGCGCATCACGCTCGGCGGTTTGAGGTTGTCGGTGCTGGTCTTGTTGCTGGGTTTGCTCAATCGGCCGACGCTGTCACTCGAGCGAGTTCGCATCGAGCCGAGCGTCGTGGCAGTGCTCGTCGACACGTCGGCGAGCATGAGCGTGTCAGACATCGGCGAGCCGGGTGAAAAACAAGCGCGTATTGCCGTCGCAAAGCAGATGGCCGCGACTGCTGCCGAGCAACTCGGCGAGGAACACAGTGTGCGGGTGTTTGCCGTCGATGCGCTGGCGACTCAGACGGACGAGCTTGAAGCGCTAGAAGCGTCCGGCGGGCAGACATCGCTCGCCGCCGCCGCGGAAGATGCCTTGCGTCAGCTACGCGGGCAGAACATTGCCGGCCTGCTGTTGCTCAGCGACGGCCGCGACAGTGAGGTTGATGCGGCTGCGGGATCGGTGCTTCGACAGTCGGGCGTGCCGCTGTGGGCGGTGCCCATCGGTGAGCCGGGGCAACCGGTGAACGTGACGGTCGAGTCGATTTCGGCAGAGCCAACTGTTTTCGCCGGTGACGTGCTCAACGTAGTCGCCAGAGTTCGTGCCCGCGGACTCGAAGGCGACGTCGTGGTGCGGCTGCTCGACGAAGCCGGCGAACCGATGATCGGCCTTGACAACCAGCCCATCACGACGACGATCCAAGCGAGCAATGATGAGGAGGCGATTGAGGTCGAGCTGCAATGGCCGACGGGCGAGCCCGCGTCGGTTGCCATGGTTGTCGCCGCCGACACACCGGTCGGCGTCGACGAGACCGATCTGAGTGACAACCGCCGCACGCTGCGGGTCGACGTGCTGGAGGCAAACATCCGGGTGCTCTACGTCGATGGGTACCCGCGCTGGGAGTATCGCTACCTCAAGAACCGCCTGCTGCGCGACGAGACGATCGACGCGAGCATCTTGCTGACAAGTGCTGACCCGAATTTCGCACAAGAAGGCAACACGCCGATCCGCCGATTTCCGGTGACGGCTGAGGAGTTGCAGGCATACGACGTTGTGCTGTTCGGCGACGTGAGTCCGCGGCAGTTCGGTGACGGTCAGCTCGAATTGATACGCGAGTTCGTCGGTGACCGCGGCGGCGGGTTTGGCATGGTGGCTGGCCCGCGCAGCGGCCCATGGGCATGGCAGGGCACGGCGATCGAGGCGATCTTGCCGGTCGATGTCGTTGCAGAACCGAGTCAGGCGAGCGGGGCGATGAGCTATCGACCTGTCGTCACCGACGCGGGCCGGCAGACGGGCATCTTCCGCTTTTACGGCGACCGCGAGGCGAACGACGCCTTCATCGCAAACGACATTCGCGAGCTGTACTGGTTTGCCGACGGCATCCGAGCCAAGGCGGGCGTCGGTGATGTGCTGGCCGAGCATCCGGACGAAGTCGCACCCGACGGCCGCCCGGCACCGCTGCTGATTGCCGGCAGATACGGCGCCGGTCGCACCTTGTTCAACGGCATCGACGAGTCGTGGCGGTGGCGGTACTACACGGGCGAGAGCGTTTTCGACACGTTCTGGGTGCAGCAGCTGCGTTACCTCGCCCGCGGCAGAAAATTGGGTGAACGGCGGGCTTCTTTAAGAGTGTCCCGCCCGAGCTACGAAGTGGGCGAACGCGCGTCTGCCGAGCTACGCGTGCTGGATCCGCGGCTGGCTGGGCAACTGCCTGATCGTGTGGAGGCTGACATCAGCGACGCCGATGGCAACCCGATCGGCGTCGTGCCGCTGATCCGCCGTGTCGCCGGTGACGCCGAGGGCGGCACCGGCGAAGACCGCTACACCGGCACGTACAGCGTCGATCGTGCAGGTTCCTTCACACTCAGCGTCTCACCGTTGGCCGCCGACGTGCCGGAGCTCGCCGATGACTATTCGGTGGAGCTGCCGCGAATTGAGCTGCGGAACCCTGCGACCGACTTTGCCGCATTGGGTCGCCTCGCCGACGAATCAGGCGGCCGCATCGTTGAGCGTGACAACTTGGAGTCACTGACCATCGAGCCGAAGGAGCGTCGCGTTCCGGTCATTGCCGCCCGGCCGCTGTGGGACGCGCCGATCGCCTTCGTGTTGCTGGCGTTGCTGCTGACGTTCGAATGGGTCGGCCGCAAGATGGCGGGTCTGATCTGAGCACCCGTTGCGGGCGATTCTTATTGATCGTCTCTCAAACCGACCGGCTTGCCGAGCACTTCACTGGCAATGATGATGGTTTTGAAGCTGTCCCGCTTACGAAGCAGATGACGCATGCGGTCGCCTCGCGAAACACCTGAGTCGCGGCGGTGGGCACTTCGCACGCCCGATGTGACGGCTGCCATGATGGCTGGTTTGGCGATCTTCTGCTGCGTCGGAGCGAGCCGCGCCACGGTCGCCTGTTTCTGCCTGACTAACTGAGATTGCGGACGCTGTGCCACAGGCTGAGGGCGTGCCGCAACCTGCTGAGGCGGCCGGCGACGCTGCTGGTCCTGACGCTCCTTGGCCTCGGCCTCCCGCGCCCGTTGGGCTGCGGCGATGGCGGCGCGGTCCTGCGGCGTCAGGATCATGTCAGCCAACTCCGGCGGCATCGCCGAAGCCGCCTGCAACGCCGCCTCTTCGTTCCTGTTCCTCGACGCCTTTGCTCGCCGTTGCGCCAGACGCTGGCTGATGCGTTCGTCCAGCGCGGTCCGCTTGCCTGTCTTCTTGATCTTCTCCTTGCTCGCCTTGCTGATGTTCGAGACCACCGAAAACACGACGATCACAAGCATAATGACGCCGACGACGGGAAACCCGTCAGCCAGTGGTAGCAGTAGCAGGTGACTCATGATGCTCAATCAGTTCCGCGGGTTGTCGTCACGATCGGCAATGCTCTCACGCATGGACGTGTCAGCTTCGACATTCCGCATCTTGTAATAGTCCATGATGCCCAAATTGCCGTTGCGGAACGCGTCGGCCATGGCGCGAGGCACCTCCGCCTCGGCGAGCACCACCAACGCACGGTTCTCGGCAACCTTGGCGATGTTCTCCTGCTCCTGGGCGACAGCCATCGCTCGCCGCTGTTCGGCCTGTGCTTGGGCGACGTTCTTGTCGGCCTCTGCCTGTTCGGTCTGAATCTTGGCGCCGATGTTCGCGCCGACGCTCACGTCGGCGATGTCGATCGAAAGGATCTCAAAGGCAGTATTGGCGTCGAGGCCCTTGGCGAGCACGTTCTTACTGATCACATCCGGGTTCTTCAGCACCGCGCGGTGGTCGTTGGCCGAACCGATGGATGAAACGATACCCTCACCGACGCGAGCGACGATGGTTTCTTCCGTCGCACCGCCGACGAGACGTCGAATGTTCGTGCGGACGGTGACACGTGCCTTCACCTTGAGCTGGATGCCGTCGGCGGCGACGGCATCGAGCGTGCTCGTGCCCATCTCGCGACTCGGCACGTCGATGACCTTTGGATCGACACTCGTCTTGATGGCCTCCAGCACGTTTCGACCCGCAAGATCGATGGCGGTCGCAGTGTCCCAACCAAGGTCGATGTTGGCCTTGTCGGCTGCAATCATCGCGTTGATGACGCGGATCAAGTTACCACCTGCCAGAATGTGCGACTCCATCTGCTGAGGGTCGATCGCCAGACCGGCACGGGCGGCCTGAATCTTGGCGTAGACGATCGTCCGCGGATTGATGCCCGGCCGCAGGTCCATGCCGATCAGGTCAGTGATGCCGGTGCGAGCACCGGAAAAGAGCGCTTCAACGTAAAGCTTGGCATACCGCAGGAAGATCGCGACCAGCACGAGACCGATCAGCAGGGCGATTCCCACCAGCACAAGCAGGATGGGGTTTTCGAAGATGTCGGCGAGTGGAAGCAGCATGACAATCGCGTTGTAACTAAAAATTGGGTTCTTGACGAATCTCGGTCGCCTCGGGAACGTGAGCCCGAACCGTGGCCAAGCCGTCCTTGAAATGGATCACGCGGACGACGGTGTCAGCCGGCAGATCGCCCGACTCGGCGGTGACTTGCACCTCGGCACTGCCGCCGGTGTCGCGTGGGAACTCGGCCTCGCCCATGGGCCTCAGGGCGGTGAGCGTGCGACCGACGGCTCCGACGCGGACGACGTTCATCGGGACCGGGCTCGGCGCCGGGCCGCTGGCGAGCGTCATCCGTTTGCCGATCGGCGTCATCTGCCAAGCCTTGATCATGCCAGCGGCGACAAACGGGCTCGACAGCACGACGGCGAAGAGCACGACAAGGCCCAACCACCGGTTGATCGTGAAACAGACGACGACCGCGGTCAGCAAAAGACCTGCACCGATGACGCTCATCACCCCGCCGCTGGGAATGAACAGGTCACCGAACAGCAGCAACGTGGCGGCGACGACAAGGATGACGATCAGGACAATCGGGTCCATCGGCTACATCACCTCCTGCTCGCCTTGCGGGCGGACGACGATGCGATTGCCGGCGGCTTCGGTCACATGCACGCTCGTACCGGCGGCGATAAAGCCTCGATCGGTGATGACATCGATGATGGTGGTGTCGTCGGGGGCATCCGTGACGGAGAAGGTCGCCGTGCCGCCGGGTCGAATATCGACGGCTGCGACGCCAATCGTACCAACGGCTGGCCAGGCGGCGGCATTTATCTTGGCCTGCTCGCTCAGCGGCGCGTCCTCGAGGATCATCCGGTTCGCGTAGGGCAAGTGAGGCAGGAATCTTGCAAGCCACATCCAAAGCAGCAGGCTGACCACCATGGCTGCAGCGGTCAGCAGCAGGCCCGACATGAACTGCGACCAGTCGACGCCGTAGCCGCTGGGCATGCCCGGCGTCGAGATCGGGCCGACGAAGGTAAGGGACAAGCCCATCAAGATCGAGACGAGGCCGGTCAAGCCGAAGACGCCGAAGCCAGGAATGACAAAGACCTCGACGGCCAGCAGGATCAGCCCGAGGACGACAAACAGCACCTCGTACCACTCGGCAAAGCCGGTCAGGAACGGAATACCGAACAGCACGCCAATCAGCACGGCTGCAATCGCTTCAGGGAAGCCGGTGCCGGGTGAGCTGAAGGCGGTGTAGACGCTGAGGAACAACAACGTCATGAGCAAGCCACGGACGGTAAAGCTGCTGAGCAGGCCGACCGTTCGTTCACCTGTCGACGGCTCGAGCGTTGCCATCACGGTGTAACCCATCGACTCGGCGAAGGCTTCGGGCGAGACAAAGGTGCCGACGCTGAGGTTGATCTTCTCGGCAACGACATTCGACACCGTCAGTAGCGACGTCTCCGAGTCGAGCGGTACGGGTACGTCCGGCAGATCCCGGTAACCGCCGCCTTCTGCCGTCAGCGTCTCGTACTGCTCCTTGTCGACGAACAACATCTCGCCGTCACCTTCGATCGGCTCGACCACATAGACCGCAGCGACGGTTTCGACAAAGGTGCGGGCGAGCAGCGGGCTGTAGCCATTTCTGCGGGCCGAGTCGTCGAAATCGGCAAAGACCGGGCTTTCAGCCTTGGCCCGGTCTGTACCCTCGAGCTGCTGACCCATCGCGATAACGCCGCTGTCGCCGATCATGCTCGCCGGCTCCATGGCGATCGACTTGCACGACAGGGCGATCATGGAGCCGGCGCTGATGGCCTTCTCGTCGACAAACGCATGGATCGGCACGTCGGCCTGCTTGATGAAGCGGGTGATCTCCGTCGCCGTTATGACCAGGCCGCCGTAGGTATCGATCTGCAGGATAATGGCGTCTGCACCGAGCTCCTTGGCCTCTCGGTACCGACGCATGATGCTGTTTTTGTAGAAGTCATCCACCTGCCCGTCGGCCCGGATGACCACCGCCTTACCCGACGCAGGAACAGCCGGCTGGGTCGTCTGCGCGACCAAAGCGCCTGCCGTCACGAGGACGGCGGCGAGGGCAAAAAGAAGCTGCGTGAACCCGGCTCGCATTGCCGAAGTGTAACCGAACGAATGCCGGATGTTGCACCTACCGGCAGGAAGCGGGGGGATCATTCCTTCTTCGGCACGACCTCAAAGCCATGGGCCGAAGCGGCCTCCCGCAGTCGGGCGATGTCGCCGTAACCGTCGCTCGTCTCGCTGTCGACGTAGCTCTGGCGGAGCTGCACCGGCTTGCCGCGAACCTTCTTAAGCTGGATGTTGAGCATCTCAACGAGCAGGGCAAAGGCCAGCGAGAAGTAGATGTAACCCTTCGGAATCTCCTGCTCGAAGCCTTCTGCGACAAGCAGCACGCCGATGAGAATCAGGAACGACAACGCCAGGATCTTCGTGGTCGGGTGTTTCTCGACGAAACGGCTGATCGGCCCGGCAAAAACGATCATGACGACCACCGCGATAAGCACGGCCACGCACATGATGGACAGGTACTTGGCGATTCCGACGGCGGTGATGACGGAGTCGATGGAGAAAACGAGGTCGAGCGCGAGGATCTGGGCGATGATGACGCCGAAACTCGCCGTCGCTTTGGCCGCGCCGCTTTCGTGGGCATTGCCTTCGAGCTTGTCGTGAATCTCGTAGACGGCCTTCCCGAGCAGGAACAGGCCGCCGAGCAGGATGATGAGGTCCTTGATCGTGATGATGCCGGGGATGTGCTCGCCTCCACCTTTGTGTGCATCCGCCTCGGCCGTCTCGACCGTCAACTCCCCAGCGGCGGCCGTTGCCGTGTCATTCGACGCCGCGGCCACGTCAGCCGGTTGCACCTCAGCCGCCTCGGTCCCAAACCAGCCGGTGACGTCGATGAGCGTGTACTTGTCCGGGTCGTCCAGCGTCAGCACCCAGGCCGCCCCGAAGAGCATGAGAATCCGCATGCCCGCCGCAAGCCCGAGTCCGATCTTCTGAGCCTTTGGCCGTTGTTCTTTTGGCAGCTTCCCCGTGAGAATCGCGATGAAGACGACGTTGTCGATGCCGAGGATGACTTCGAGCAGCGTCAGCGTCAGCAGTGACCCCAGGGCCGCGGCAGTCCAGACGCCGGAGTCGTAAAACACGACGCCGAGCGTTGGGGAGGGCACGATCGACAGCAAGTCCGGCAGCGGCAGCAGGTCCATGCGGGGCATCATGCCGACCCTGACCGCTACTGCCAACTGACGACCTAGCCGCTACAATGGCTTTGTGCCCCTCGCCGCAGACCATCCGGGTGCGATTGACATTCCCCGCCCGCCGATTCGCCGCCGAACGCCGGCGGCGTATGTCAGCAAGGGCGTCGAACTTAGCGTCTACTACGGCATGACCATCACACCCGCTGACGTCGCACGCGTGCTCAATGCCGCACAGCTCCGCTACGTCATCGCTGGTGCGCACGCCGCCAACGCCCACACCGGCCGGCCCAGAGCCACACAAGATGTTGATGTTTTGACAGACGCGCCGAAACAGGTAGCCGACGCATTGACGGCAGCGTTCCCGCAGCTCGAAGTGCACGACACACCCGTCGTCACACGTCTGTTCCTCGACGGCGAGGAAGCGGTCGACATCATGAAAGCCGGCCAGTCCAAGCTGTTCCGTCGTGTCGTCCGCATGATTCAGCCGATCGACCTCGAAGGCGTGCCGGGTTACATCCCGCCGGTCGAAGGTGTGCTGGCGATGAAGTTCAACGCGATGACCTTCCTCGGTCGGCAGCTGCTCGACCGCCAGCAGGACGGCCTCGACTTCGCCCGCGTGCTTGTCGCGACGGATGAGCTAGACCTGCCTGTCGACCTCGATCTGCTTCGCGAGCTCGGCGAGCTCGTCTATGTCGGCGGCGGTGAGGAGATCATCGGGCATGCGGCGGACGTTCGGGCCGGTCGGCCTCTTTCGCTCTGAATAGCCGTCTCACCGCACGCCCATCAGAATCTCGGCCGTCAGTTGATCAAGCTTCTCATAGGGAAGGTCGATCGCACCCAGCGCGTCGCGGTCGAAGTCGTGGGCCAGCAGCGCCTTGGCGTTCTTCTTCGAGAACTTGCCAGTGAACTTGCTGCTGGCGTGCGACGGATTGATCTGCTTGATCAGGCCCTGGATTTCCTTGTCCGCGTTCCAGCGGGCGGCCTTGTCCTTGAGAATCATGTACGTCCGCATGGAACCCTTGGCAAACTCAAGCACGTCGCCGTAGCCGCTTTGGCGGTACGCGTGTGAGTCGAAGTGGCGTGGGCCGTTGTACTTGTGGTCCTCCAGCAGCTTCACAAGGAAGAAGGCCGATTTGTAACTGACGCTGCCGAACCGGAAGTCCTGGTCGTAGCGGCCGAATTCCTGGTCGTTGAGGTCGATGTGGAACAGCTTCTTCTGCTCCAACGCTTGGCCGACGTGGTGGACGAAGTTCAGACCGGCCATCGACTCGTGGGCGAACTCAGGGTTCACGCCACACATCTCCGGGTAGTCGAGCGTCGGGATCAGCGCGAGGTAGCTACCCGTGACGGCAAAGTAGATGTGGCCGCGTGGCTCGTTGGGCTTGGCCTCGAAGGCGAACTTGTACCCGAAACCCTGGTCGTTGTTGTACGCGCAGAGAAAGTTGATCGCCTCGCGGAAGCGCTTGATCGACTCGGTCGGGTCTTTTGTCGCGTCGCTTTCTGTGCCTTCGCGTCCGCCCCAGAAGACGTAGGTCTTGGCACCGAACTCTGCTCCGAGCTCCATCGCCCGCATTGTCTTCTGGATAGCGTACGAGCGGACGCGTGCATCGTTGCTGGTGAACGCGCCGTCTTTGAAGACCGGATGGCCAAACAGGTTCGTCGTCGCCATCGGCACCTTCAGGCCGTTGGCACGAAGCGCCTTCTTGAACTCCTTCTTGATGTCAGCCGCCTCGGACTCGGTGGCGTCGATCGGGATCAGGTCGTTGTCGTGGAAGTTGACGCCGTACGCGCCTGCCTCGCCGAGCAGGTCACACAGTTCGGTGACGTTCTTCTTGTGCCGCGTCGGACCGCCGAACGGGTCACCGCCGACATGGCCCACGGTCCACAGGCCAAACGTGAACTTCATCTTCGGATCGGGTGCGTACTGATCTCCACGCGCTTGTGCCGACTTGCTGCTTTTCTTCGAAACCTTTTTGGCCATGCGGCGAGTTTGGCGACTTTGCCCGGAAACTGCAATGCGCGCTTACGCAAACGCCCGCCGCACGAGACCGTGCGGCGGGCGGATCAGCTCAAGAAATTAATCAGGCTCAGGCCCGGCGACCCTTAGCTTCTTCGGCCTCGGCGAAAAGCGAGGTGCTCGAGTTGGCGTTGAAGCCGAAGTTGCCACGCAGGATGGCGAAGTCGAGGATGCTCACCGTGCCGTCACCGTTGGCATCGCCCTGGCTGTAGAGGCTGCCCGACCCGAAGCCGGCACGCAGGCGGGCGAAGTCGAGGATGCTGACCGTGCCGTCGAGGTTGAAGTCGGCGAAGGCGGTGCCGATGACGTCGCGGATCAGAACCTCGGAATCGGTGCCCTCACCGGTGCCGAGGGTGATGACGTCATCGCCGGTCAGATCGAGGTTCTCCTGAGCCAGCAAGCTGCCACTTTGGGCGGCGACGTAGTAGGCGTCGACGTCGTCAGGCGTAACGAGGCCGTCCTTCAGGAAGGCATCACCCAGCGTGAAGCTGTGGTAGTTCTGGCCGTTGATGAAGAAGCCGTTGTTAAAGGCGTCGAGCTCTTCGTAAACGATGGTGTTCGTGTCGAGGTCGAACACGTACAGATCGCTCGTCACTGCGGGCAGGGAGCCGCCGTCACGGTCGAAGATGTAGAGCTGGTTCTTGCCACGCTCGTAGAACGAATAACGGCCGTCCGTCACGCCGGTGTCGTCGTCGAGTGTCGGCGTGATGAAATCAGAGACGGTGTAACCGCCGGGAAGGATCTCGGTTCGGCCGTCCATGTCGGTGTCGCCACCGGCGTAGCTGACGATGTCGCGCGTGATGACACGAAGCTCTTCCTGCGGGCCGCCGTCGACATTCGGGAAGAAGCCGCTCTCGACGATGATGAGGTCACCGTTCTCGTCGACGTCGAACACGTCGAGTTCGCCGTCATTCGTGCCGGCGTCGACGGTCGGATCTTCGTCAAGAAGGAACTGAGCGTCCTGATTGCCATCGATGAACTGGAACTGCGCCTTCTCGAAGCTGCGAGCTGCAAAGTCGAGCTCGAAGAAGGCCAGCGTGTCACCGCCGCCGTCACGGTCAGCCGCCCAGAAGCCCTGGACGCCTTCGACGTCTGCGTAGCTGATGCCGTCAAGATCGCCTTGTGTCAGCGATCCAGCCACACCATCGAGCTCGAGCTCGCCGTCAAGTTCGAAGATCTCCCAGCTTTCGCTGTTCTCCAGGCCGTTGTAACCGCCGAGCTCGCCTGCACCGAGGCCGGCGTCACCGGGCTCGCGGGCCAGGCCCTGCGTCGCACCGACGCGCTCGATCGTGAAGATGCCGTATTCGGCCGGCTGGGACTCGTCGACATCGACCGTGTCGGGATTGTCTTCGATCTCGTCCACGGTGCGATCGAGCAGGAGCAGCTTGCCACTGTCGATGAATTCGAGTGTCCGCTCGTTGTAGAAATCGTTCGTCTGCGGGCGGGGCACCTCGGCGATCTTGTCGACGGCACCGTCCAGGAAGACGATGTCGTTGGACGGATCGGCGTCGGTGTTGTCGCGATCAGCCGGGATGCCGAACAAGCCGGCAAAAACGCCCGGAAGCCCGGTCGGACCGTCCGGGAAGCTGCCGTAGTTGGCGTTGTAGTCGAAGCCGTCCGGGCCAACTGAAGGTACGTATAGCGCGCCTGCCGGGCGATTGTTGCCGACAAAGTCGTTGTAAACGCTGGCAAAGTCGAAGCGGTAGACGTCGTAGTCACCAGCAACATCCTGATCGTTACCTGACGTGTTGCCTGGCGTACCGCCGTCGGTGCCGAGGAAGTATGTGTCGCCGTTGGTCGGGTTGACCGTGACGGCGGCGACTTCTTCATTACCGAAGCCGTTGGCGTCCTCATAGGCACCAATGGAAAAGGCGGGCAGGTCGTTGAGTCCGCCGAAGCCCGGCTCGTCGATGTCGCTGACGTCGAAGTAGTTCACGCCGCGTGGCAGAACGCCGAAGTTCTGCGAGACGTTGGCGACGGCGATGAAGGTCGGGGCGCCGAAGTCGGTAGACGACAGCAGGCGACGGCCTTCGAGCGTTTCAATGACGTTGCGGTTGTTCAATTTGTTAGACATCTGAGCGTTTCTCCCGAGCGTGTGGGGTCGTAGGACGAGTCTGCCGCCGGCCGGGGATCGGCAGACTGGCGGACGCTGACATGGTTGCCGAACAACATGAGGTTGTCGCGGCTGCTGCATGAAGAAGGCGCTAAGACCGCATGACCTGTTCCGGGGGTCGAGAGGCATGTTCCGCCTGTACCGCTTGGCTCCCGAGTCGGCCAGGCCTCGCGACAACTTGTGCACCGGCTACCTGCCCTCCGCTTCCGTAGGATCGTCGCTTGCTCCAGAAGGATTCACCCTCGTCCGTGACTCTAGCCCCGATCGGCCTCTTGGCCGCCGTTGGGGCCAACAGCATCTGGGGCTTCGTGCCGCTCTACTACGGGCCGTTTCTGTCGCACGTCGAGCCGTGGACCACGGTCGCTTACCGCGCGGTGCTATCGCTGCCGTTGCTGTGGCTGGCGTCGACCGTGATCCGCGAGCGGGTGCCTGATCGCAAGACACCCGCCTGGGTGTCGCCCGTGTGCGGCCTGCTGATCGGCTTCAACTGGTTGCTTTTCGTCGTGCTGGCCACCACAGGGCGAGTCATCGAAGGGTCGCTCGGCTACTTCATCACGCCGTTGCTCATGCTGGCAGCAGGCATCGTGCTGCTGGGTGAGCGGCTGACACGTCAGCAGGCAGTGGCCTTTGCCGTGGCGGGCGTGGGTGGTGTCGTCTTCGCCGTCGCTTCGTATCGCATGGGTGGCGACGGCAGTGTCGCCGGCATGATGCTCGCGATGGTGATGGCCGTCGCCGTCGCGTTCTACGTCAGCATCCGTCGCAAATACGACGTGCCCGGCATGGTCGGGCTGCGGCGAGAGATCACCTGGCTCGTCCCGGCAGCCTTGATCTACCTCGTTCTCGCCGAGGCTCCCGGTGGCGAAGGCACACCGTTTTCGCTGCCGGTCTCGCTGGCCTTTCTGCTCGGTGCTGCCGTCCTGACGGTCATACCTTTGACGCTGTTCGGGCTGGCGACTCGCTTGTTGCCGCTACGCACGCTCGGCTTCGTCCACTACGTCGGCCCGTCGCTCCAACTGCTCTGCGGCTGGTTGCTGCTCGACGAGGTTATGACGCCGCTCCGCTGGACGGGCTTGTCGATCATCTGGATCGCCCTTGCCATCTACTCGACCGGCAAGCGGGCAAAAGTGCAACCGGCAGACCTGCACATCGATCCGTAGCAACCACTTAGGCCATCGACTGCAGGCCGCGAACTTCGCCCTCGTCGTCTGACTCAGGCGCAGGGGCAGCGGTCGACGTCTTCAGCGCTCTCGCCAACTCGCGAGCCGTCAGCTCGCTGATGTGCAGCCACGTGCCGGGAGTCTTCTTCGGAGCGAACAGGTGCGCTGTAGCCAGCGACACGCGCTCAAAAGCATCGACTGCAAAGGGTCGCGGCTCTTGCTCCGCAAGCAGTTCCTTTGCCGCCTCCAGGACGGCAGAACGCGTGACCACGTCGGCATCGAGTGCGACTGCAGCGACGAAACGAGACTGAGTCGGAGACACTGCAAACAGCTTGGCAAAGCCGTCGCCACCTGGCAGGACTGCGAGGTAACGAAACTGATCTATCGGCCTGCACAACCGCCAGTTGCCGTCGCGCAAGGCTGCGATCTTGACCGCGTACCCCTTAATGGCCGCCGCCTGCTCGAACGCGAGCGATTCCGCGGCTTCCCGCATTCGCGTCTGGAGTCGCTCCACTGCCGCCGGTGGATCAGCCAGCACAACCGCCGCTTCGCCCACGAGCGCCCGGTAAGCATCGAGCGACACACCGCCCGGCAGCCCCTCACACGGCCCGACACATCTTCCCATCTGCCGCCATTGACACGGATCGCTGTCTTTACTTGTCAAGCGTTCCCAATCCCGGCACAGGTCGAACGCCTCCTCGACCGCCCGGATGAGCTTGTCCGCATGATGCTTGTCGGCCAGCGGGCCGATGTAGATGCCCGTTTGCTTGTCGATCTTGTTCTGTCTGGTCAGGCGTGGGTAGGTCGTCTCCGGGTTGAGGTGGACGAACCAAGCCTGGTTGAAGCCGAGAACGCCGCCGTAGCTCTCGGGGAAGCAGACGCGTGCCGCTTCGAGATATGTCAGATCCTGTTCGAACGCACTGTCGACCCGCGTCCACCAGACCCGCCGGACGATGCCGGTGAGATCCGCTCGGCGCGTCGGCTCGTCTTGGATGGCGAGCCGACGCCGCAGGCTTGCCCGCAGATTCTTGACGCACAGAAGCTGAACCGGCCGGTCTTGCTCGTCGGCCAGCAGGTAGACACACCACGCGGCCGGCACGTCAAGCGCGATCGCCTCGACACCGGCGTTCGGATCAAACTCGATCGCGTGCTCGAACAGCTCCTGCATCGTCGCGGGTAAGGCCTGCCCGATGACTCAGCTCGACGGCTCGGCGAGCTTCAGCGTGACGTAATTCACAACCGCCTGCACGGTGAAGAGCTTGCTGATCTCCTCGAGATCGTCACCCGCATTCAGCTCCGCAAAATCGGCGTGTGGCATGCGGCTCTTGAGCTCGTTGACGCCTGCCTCCGTCAGCTTGCTGTCGCGGACGAAGTCAGGATTGTTCTGCAAGTCCTCGGGCATCATGTCGCCCTTGGGAATCTTGATGTCGAAAGCCTTCTCGAGACGGAACTGGATATCGAGAAAGTCGATCGATTCGGCCCCGAGATCATCCCGGATGACTGCATCGGGCGTGACTTCCTCGTCATCGACACTGAGCGCGTCGACGAGTACTTCACGGACCTTCTCGAAGATTTCATCCTGCGTCATCGCTGCCATATTGATCGCAGCTTAGGAAGCCAACGCCGTAGCCGCCAGCTCTGGCGAGGCGGCCGTCAAGACTTGCCATCGCCTCCGATGCGCTTCAACGAGTTGCTGGTTCGCATCGGCATGATCCGGAACGCGAAGCGACGCGAGCGTCAGCTTGCCCGTAATCGCTGTCTTTAAGCCGTCCGCCGCGTCGACCGAGCCCTCGATCTTGAACGCGTCTCCCACACGCGAGGCCTTCATCGTCAGCGTGTGACCCGGAGCGACGAAGTGCCCGTAGCGAAGGTTTCGGGCCGACTTGAGGACGGCCAGCGTGGGGCCGTCGTAGCTCTCGGCGTTCATCAGCCCAGATGCTCTAAAGACCAGCCAAGACGCCGCCTGCGTGGCGGCTTCAAGCATCATGACGCCCGGCAGCACCGGAAACGTCGGAAAGTGGTCCGCCAGATACTCTTCTGCCAGCGACACGGACTTGGTCGCAATGATCTCGTCGTCACTGATCGAGACGACGCGGTCGAGCAGGTGAAACTTCACGCTGCCACAATAGCCGTCACGCAACAGCATTGACTTATGGCATGTGCGGCCAATGATCGCCCCCTTAGTCGGAGCTCACCCAAACAACCATGTACGCGGTCATCGAAGATAGTGGAAGCCAGTTCAAGGTCTCGCAGGGCGATGTCCTGCGGATCGATCGCGTGCTCCCGGGCGAGGATGAAACCCTTCCCGAGACCATCACGTTCGACCGTGTCCTCTTCGTCGGTGGCGAGGGTGCGGCCAAGATCGGTGCTCCCGCACTGGAGGGCGCGACCGTCACCGCAGACGTGCTTGGCCCGGTTAAGGGCAAAAAGCTTCGCGTCGTCAAGGTGAAGCGTCGCAAGGGCTACCACATCGAAAAGGGTCACCGCCAGAAGTACCTCGAGGTCAAGATCACCGGCATCAGCGCCTGAGTTGGTCGGCTACCTGATGTCGGACACAGAACACGAGACCCGCAGACGAAGGTCTGTGGGTTTTCTGCTGCCATAGATACATGTCAGACGCGACCACCACCATGCTCAAGACGATCGCCTCCCGCGAGGGGGCGATGCTCGATCGACTACGCGCTTGGTCGCAAATCAATAGCGGCAGCACGAACATCGAAGGCATCCGACGGCAGCGACTGGCGGTTTCCGACGTGCTCGGGCCGCTTGCCGATGAGGCAGAAGTGATCGTGCTGCCGAACCGCACGGTGGTGGACGAGCTTGGTGAGGTTGCCCACCTACCGGTCGCAGAAGCTGCTGTGTTTCGCAAACGGACACGGGCGGCGACGCGGGTGCTGCTTTCGGGGCACCTGGACACGGTTTTTCCCGTGGACTCGCCGTTTCAGGAGGTGCGAGAAGAGGGTCAGCGGTGGATCGGCCCCGGCGTGGCCGACCTCAAGGGTGGGCTCGTCGTCATGGCAGAAGCGCTCGCCGCCTTCGAGCAGCACCCGCTGGCGTCGCGGATGGGCTGGACGGTGGTGCTGAACCCGGATGAAGAAGTCAGCTCTCCATCGAGTCGGCCTTTGCTCGAGTCTCTTGCCAAAGACCACGCCGTTGGCCTCGTATACGAGCCGGCCTTAGCCGACGGTCGCCTCGCCGGTGACCGCGGTGGCAACGGCAGCTTCCACCTTGTCATCCGCGGCAAGAGTGCCCACGTGGGTCGAGACTTCGAGTTAGGCCGCAGTGCCATGCACGTCGCCGGTGAGGTCGTTGCGTTGCTGGCCAACCTCAACCAGGCCGATGGCGTTATCGTCAACGTCGGCAAGATCGACGGTGGCGGCCCCGTCAATCGCGTCGCAGACCTTGCCGTCATTCGCTTTAACGTCCGCGTCAGTGACGATGAAAAGCGTCAAGCCATCGAGAGCGACTTGCGGAGACTCGCAACAGTGCTCGGACGACGCGACGGCATTACGGCCACGCTGCACGGCAGCATCTCGCACCCGCCGAAGCTCGTCGAAGGCAAGACGGCCGAGCTGTTCAAACGTGTTGCCGACTGCGGCAAACAGATCGGCCTTGACCTTTCCTGGTCGCGGACCGGTGGGGTATGCGATGGCAACGTGCTCCAGGCGGCTGGGCTGCCGACCGTCGACACGCTCGGCGTGCGGGGCGGTGGCTTGCACACGGACGAGGAGTTTGTCGAGATCGGCTCGCTCGTCGAGCGAGTCCAACTATCGGCCTTGCTCCTGGCGTCGCTGGCTTCGGACGCGGGTGGTTGATCCGCCTGCACCTTCGGCTAGGGCTGCACGTCGCCGGTGCTAACGTGAAGCAATGTTGCAGGTCGCCCGCTACGTGCTCCCGATGGTTCTGGCCGCGTCGCCTGCGCTGGCACAGGACGTCGCCAGCGGTCCGCTGGCCGAAGTTCCCGAAAGCGTCTACGGCGAGCCGCGTCTGCAAACGCCTGGGAGCGGTTTCAACGAAGGGGCCGCCTCCATCGGCGTCGCCGCCCGGTACGCCACCGACTACATGTTTCGCGGCATCGAGCCCGTCGAACCTGACGCACCGGAAGACGCAACGAATCTCGGCATCGAGGCCCGCCTCAGTTTCGACCTGGGGCGACTGCCCAATCCGTTCGTGCAAATCATCACCAACACGGCCGAGGGTGACGACATCAGCAACTTCCAGGTGATCCGCCCGGCGGTCGGCCTCATGTGGTCGCCAGAGGCATTCGACCTGACGATCGCCCACCAAAGCTTCACCTACCCCGACCGCGAGGGACTCGATACGTCTGAAGTGTTTGCTGACATTCACTTCAACGACGCGGTGCTGAGCGGCGACGTCGGCCGGGTCATCGGGCCTTACGCGTTCGTGGCCTACGACTACGACGCCTTCGAGGGCACGTACGCCGAACTCGGCATCCGACGGGCGGCCCGGGCGGGCGATAGCTCGCTCACGCTCGGCTACAACGCGCACGTGGCGTACGTCGATGACCTGCCGAACCTGTTCGGCGGCGACGGAACTGGCTTCCAGCACTACCAGCTCGGTGTCACGGCCCGCTACGACCTTAACACCGTGCTCAACATCAGCCGCCGGTACGGTCAATGGGCCGCCGAGGGTCAGCTGAATTACACCAGCGGCATCGACGACGACCTGCTCGCCGAAGATCAAATCTGGGGCGGCGCAGGCATCGTTTTCCGATACTGAAGCGACATCACGGGAACAAGCCTTTGAGCCGGCAAGCCTCTGCCACCCGCTCGACCGCCAACGTATAGGCCGCTGTGCGGTAGTCGACCTTCTCGCGATCGGCAAACTGCTTCACCCGGTCGAAGGCTCGCTCCATGATCTTCTGGAGCTCGTCCTGCACACGCTTTTCATCCCAGAAGTAGGCGTCGAGGCCTTGAACCCACTCGAAGTACGAGACGGTCACGCCGCCCGCGTTAGCGAGAATGTCTGGCAGAATGACGACGCCCGCATCGCGCAACATGCTGTCAGCCTTCGGCGTCGTGGGACCGTTAGCACCTTCGGCAATGATGCGAGCCTTGATGTTCGGCGCGATCTTCGACGTGACCGTGTTTTCAATGGCTGCCGGGATCAGCACGTCACAGTCACAGGTGAGCACCTCGTCGTTGGTGCACGGCTCAGAATTGGGAAGATCACTGAGTTGGCCGTTCTTCTGGTAGTAGTGAAGCGCGGCTTCGACGTCGATGCCGTTCGGGTTGTGCCTGCCGCCGTACATGTCGCTGAGGGCGACGATGGTGCAGCCGCGTTGTGCCAGCAACCGTGCCGCTGCCGATCCGACCTGCCCGAAGCCTTGCACACTGACGCGAAGGCCGTCGAGCTTCTTACCCTCGACTTGGTTCATGTGCCGCCGCAAAATGTTCATGACGCCGCGACCGGTCGCCTCTTCGCGACCGACACTGCCACCGACGGCGACCGGCTTGCCAGTTACGACGCCCAGTTCCTGGTGACCGACGATGCCGCTGTAGGTGTCGAGCATCCACGCCATCGCCTGGCCGTCGGTGCCGAGGTCGGGTGCGGGAATGTCCTTCTCCGGCCCGATGACGTCGTGAATCTCGTAGGTAAATCGCCGGACAAGCGCCTCACGCTCGTGCTCCGACAGTTCCTTGGGCTCACAGATGATGCCGCCTTTAGCCCCGCCGTAAGGCAGGTTGACGAGCGCGTTCTTCCACGTCTGCAGCATCGCCAAGGCCATGACTTCGTCACGAGCCACTTGCCGGCTCATACGCAAGCCGCCCTTGTACGGGCCGAGCACGTTGCTGTGTTGAACACGGAACCCGGTAAAAACCTGTATCTCGCCGCTGTCCATGCGGACCGGGCAACTGACGGTCGTGATGCGATTTGGACTGCTCAGCACCTGCCGCCACTCCTCATCGAGGTGCATGCGTGAGTAGACGCGATCGAAGTAAAGGTGCGCGTTCTTCCAGAAGGCTGTGTGCTTCTCGTCGGCCGGTCGCAGGAGGTTGGTGTTTCGGCGCATCGGGACGGCCTTTGTACCACGACACCAAGGATTGTGCAGCGGACGACACGCTGGCGGAATCGTGCCCGCTACCGTTGCTGGCGACGAATCGTCATGTCGAAGTTTTTCACCATCGACTTGTAAAGCGTCCACACGCCTGCCGCGTACGCGCCGCAGGCGACGAGGCCGAAGAAGAAGAGCGTGAAGCGGGCCTGCTGAATACCATCGCTGGCTTGTTCGGAAAACACCTCGCCGCCCCACATGATCGGGTCGATGAGGATCATGACCACCGCGAGCGGGCTGAAGCCGGCAATTGCCAAACCGACAACGCCGCCGCTCGTGGCAATCTGTATTCCGCACCAGCCCAGCATCGCGAACAGGCCTAACACGACGGCCAGCGACGCCATGACGCTTTTGACCGTCGTGCCCGTCCGCAGCGACAAGTTCATGCCGACGATGCTCGCGAAAGCCGTCACAACGATGAGCAGCAAGGGAATCAGAACGAGCGACTCCGGCAGAACGAGCCACGGACCACTTCCGCGAAAGAAGTCGACGAGCACAAAAACTAGACAGCTCGCCACCGGCACCACGATCAACGGCAGCGTAAAACTCACCAGGCCACGCAGCTTGCCCCAGATGTAGTAACGACTCGTGATTGGCGTGCTCAGGAGCAGGTCGAGCGTGCCGTCCTCTCGCTCGCGCGTCACCGTGCTGGCGGCGGCGTTGGTGACGATGAGCAAGATCGTCGCCACCTCGAGAAACACGAGACCAAGCAGCACGTCACGGGCTCGGGCGGCAGACAGTTTGGTCGGTACGTCTTTCAGCGAGAGCGTCGTGATAGTTTGCCGACCGTTGACGATCGATGCCGCTGCTGACGGGTTGCCGACGATCTGCAGCTTTCGGTCAATCGCAGACACGAGGACCGGCTCCTCATTGAGAATAAAGGAGGAGGCCGGGCCGATGGTGAAGGTCTCGTTGTCTTCACCCTGGATGAAGATGGTGTTGCTCACCTGATCGATGCCGCTCGGCATGACGAAGTTTCGAGGAGATTCGGCTTCCGTCGAGTAGAGCCAAGCGGCAACGACGGCAGCACCCAGACCAAGCCCGATGAAGGCGTACCTCAAGATGCCGGCCCGGGCAGCACTGGCCTTGGTCTTGGCCTCACGCCAAGCAATCGGGTTGCTCCAGACCGTCCGAGGCGGCCTGTTGCCCGGCGGGCGGACACCCGGCAGAAACGCGAGCTTCTGCGCCAGCCAGCCGTTGAACGTCAGCGACGACTGGGCCATCCGCCGAAGCAACAGCACGCTCGGCACAATCAGGACGAGCGACATCACAGTGCCCGCCACAAGGAAAAAGCTCGCCGGATTCGTTAAATACCACGACACAGGCCAATAGCGGAGCCCCGGCGCGAGATCGGATACCGTCGGCGGTGCGTAGCCGACCGGGTCGAGCACGCTGCGTAGGGCAAGAAACGGGTGCAATCCGCTAAGCCAGGACGTCTGCGCCTCGGCCGTGAATGTGCCGGCGACAGGGTCAAGCACCGTCGGCCGGAGTTGAGTGATCCCGGCGTCCAGCAGGTAGCCACCCAGAAGGTAGATGACGATCAGCATGTAGAAGCTGAAGATCGTCCGCCGAGTGCCGACTTTGAAGGTGGCGATAGCCACGGCGACGGCACCGACGAGCAGTGCCGTCACACCCGCAATACTGGCAGACAAGAGGATGTCACCGATGGACACGCCGCCGAAGATTTGCGTGATGCCGAAGACAGGGATGCCGCTGAGCAGCAACGCCAGGACAAAAAACAGGCGACTCAGCAGCGTTCCGAGCACGATCTGACCGTTCGTCAGCGGCGTGCTGAGCAGAATGTCGTAGGTCTGCGAGTCCTTCTCTTGCGTGATTGCACCGGCAGTGAAAATCGGGGCCAGCAGGGCGACCAGCGCCAGCTGCAGGTAGCTCATGCCGACGAAAAGCTCAGTGCTCGTGCGCGTGAGTTGGTCGAGGTCACCGCCGCCGATGTCGGTGCCGACAAGCGTGACGAGGACGACGGCGATGAGCAGACCGAGGTACGCGCAGCGGACGGCAAGGTCCTTTTTCCGCTTTCCCCCGACGCCGACGACGCGCAGCAGAATCGGGTTCGCCGGAATCAGTCGCCAGAGGTACGCCGGGAGGCCGAGCATCGCCGGCGATCATCGGCCGCGGCATGCCAGATCGCAAGCTGGTCGATGCCAGTGCGACGCGAGCCTGCTGCGCTGCCACATGGATCGTGCGGTTGAAGCGGTCACGGCTTACTGTTCATGCTCGTGCTGTCGTCCCTGCTTCATGCTCCTGCGAACATCGTCCCGACCGCGTTCGATCCGCGACTGACGGCGACGCTGCTGCTTGGCGGGGCGGCGGTGACGTTCTACGTCGCTGCCCGTGCGACGGCAGACGCGTCGACTGACCGTCAGCGTGGCCTCGTGCTCGCGGGCGTCGTGCCGGTGGCCGTGGCTGCCACCGCCGCAGCAAGCCTCGGGTTGGTCGAGGTCGCGATGTCGCTCGTGATGGCAACGGCTGTTGCTCTCGTCACGATCGTGCTTGGCATGGCGCTGCTTACACGGCCTGCCGCCGACATCGAGGCCCAGCGAGCCTCGCCAGGCGGAGCATTCACGCTGCTGCCGACTGGCATCGTCGTCCTGCTCGCCGGCAACGGCGGACGGTTTGGCGTGATCGAAGTCGGATTGCTCGTAGTCGTCGCCGGCGGATTGCTCTGGACGCAGCTTCCGGCGTGGCAACCAAAGCACGTGGTGCCGGTCAAGATCGTGCAGGCCGTTCTCGCCGTCGGCCTCGTGTTGCTCGGCGGATGGCTCGCCCGACTGGGTGCCGCGGCTCTGGGTGCTGGTGTCGGACGCGACCTCGGCGGGATCGATGCGACCATGCTGGCCGGTCCGATGCTGGCGCTACCGATGATCGGGCTGGCCGTTCCGCTCGGTGCTGCCGGTCGCCATGCGGCAGTGACGGCATCGCTCTGCTCGGCGGCGACGCTTGTCGCGGGCGTCGTCTTGCCGGTGGTAGCACTCATCGCGCTGGTGCTGAATCAGGGCGAGGCCGTCGCCGTCGCACCTCGCCTGTTCCGCGTCGACGCGGCCGTGTTGGCGGTGGTTGGTTTGCTTGTTTTACCCTTTGCAGCGGGTCGCTGGCGTCCCGGGGCCGGTGAGGGCATCGGGCTGTTGCTCTTGTATACCGCCTATCTCATTGTCAATGTCGCAGCCGCCCGATAAAGCCATCATGGCCGACCCGCAGATCGTTCGCACTTCCGCCGAGACGCCGTTGGTCGACGTCATGGAGGGTGACTCCCGTCGCGAAATCAAGGTCGGTGAGTACGGCCTGGTCGCACTCGTCGATGCCATGCCGCGGCTTGTTCCCGAGGGCCAGACGGCCGACTTTGCCATTGTCCAGGCGGCACGCGTCAGTTACGGCGACGGCACGAAGAAGGTCAACGAAGACCGCGGCCTGATCCGCTACCTCATGCGGCACTGGCACTCGACGCCGTTCGAGATGGTCGAGCTCAAGTTCCATTGCGTGATGCCGATCTTCGTTGCCAGACAGTGGGTGCGGCACCGCACGGCCAACATTAACGAGTACAGCGCCCGCTACAGCGTTGTGCCCGAGCGGTTCTACAAGCCGACACGCGAGGATCTTCGGAGCCAGAGCACAACCAACCGGCAAGGCCGCGGAGACGCCCTCGATGATGCAACGGCTGACGGGTTTTTGTCCTACCTCGGCGACGTCGAGCACACCGCCTACGGCAAGTACGAAGAGCACCTTCAAGCAGGCATCGCCCGTGAGACCGCGCGTATGGCTTTACCGCAGAATGTCTTCACGGAGTGGTACTGGAAATGCGACCTGCACAACGTGTTTCGCTTCCTTCGCCTGCGGCTTGACGCTCACGCACAGAAGGAGATTCGCGACTACGCCCAGGCGATGTACAACCTGCTTCGCCCGATCTTCCCGGTGGCCTGCGAAGCCTTCGAGGACTATCAGCTCGGCGGTGTGCAGCTGACACGTCTGGAGCTCGAGTCGCTGAAGGCAGGCAAGCCGCTGGCCAGCGACAACAAGCGGGAGAACGCCGAGTGGGAAGCGAAGCGTGCGTCGATGGGGTTGTAAGAGGAACCATCAGGCCAGGGTGCTTGGCCGACGAAGCACGAGATACAGGCACAACAAGCCGATTGCGAAGATGCCAAGTAACGCGTACAGCGTCCGCTCCATCCGCTTGTCTTCTGCCGTCTGCACCTCAATCGAGCTGGCGGTCGGGGGCAACGCGTAGACGAGCGAGCTTCGCACGACCTGATCGACGGTCGCCTGCGACTTGAGCTCTGTGGTACGCGCGTCGAGTGCGTCTCGCCGTTCGACGAGGCGGGCGATATCGCTGCGAAGGCGAAGATCGGCTGCGAGTCGATCTTCGACCGTGGCCAGCTGCAAGCGCAAGTCATCCGCCCGACGGCCGAGCCGTTCGGCACCGGCAAGGGCCGACGCGGAAGCGCGGCGAAGATCCTGCATTGCCCGCTGCCGCTCGCCTTCGAGTTCGGCTTCGCGAAGCTCGATCTGACGCTGCAGCTCAGCCTCGACGGACGGCGAAAGCTCGTCTTCGCGCTGCTCAACCCGCGCCCGCAACGCCAGTAGAACCTCGTCCGGACGACCGTCGGGGCCGGCGTCGTCGGAGACATCCTGCAAGGCCGCGACATCGGCGCGGGCACGAGCGGCCTTCGCCTCCATGCTGCCGCGCTCGGTCTCGGTTTCGCGAATCTGCGTCCGCAGCATGACCGGGTCGCCCGCAATGACGTCGGCCGACTGTTGGCGTTGCTGACTACGAAGTTCCGCCAGATCTGCCTCGACCTGCGCGACTTCTGCCTGTTTGCGGCCAAGTTCGTCAGCACGCGCTCGAGAGCGTTCATCGAGCTGAGTCGCTTCGGCCCGCTTGTCAGAATCTGCGGCAGCTATTGCCATGCCGAGTGCGTGCAGACGCAATCGCGCAGCTGCCGGATCCGTCGAGTCGCGACTCAGCACGAGCGCGTTGTCTTGGACATCCGGATAGACGTCATCGATGTCGAAGCTCAGCAGCCAACCCGGCTCAAACCCCGGCGTGCGACGCTGCAGGATCGAAACAGCCTCGCGGCGGATGTCGCCGTCGCTCGCCCGTGTCACGAGCGCGCCCTGCTCACGTGCAAGAGACGACGCCGGCAGATTGGCAGGCGTCTCAATGGGCAGAACCAGCTTCACCGTCGACAGCGGGGCCGACAGCCTTTGTATGGCTACCACCGTGACTGCCATAGCGACGAGCATCATCGCCAGCACCGCTGCAGCGCGACTACCTCTGGACATCCGAGACCAGAAACCGCCCTTCGGGGTGTTCAGCGAGAGGTCTTCGGCAGAACGCATCTGCGGCCGCGGTGGTGTGCTCGGTCGACGACGCGGTGCGGGTCGGCTGACGCTCGCGTCAGCTTTGCCATTGGCTTGAGCCTGGTATGACGTGAAATCGAAGTCCGAGGGTGCTGCTTCGTCGCGTGCGTCAGCATCAGTCGCTGGGGCGGCGACGCCTTCCCGGACGGTTCTTAGGAAGCCACCTGCTTCTTCAACGGTAACGAGTGGCTCGACGGCGACCGCTGCAGGCTCGGCGGTGACATCGACCTCGGCCTCGGGCTCGGGCGGCTCGACATCGATCGGCGGGGCGGCCTCGACGGGAGAGGCGACAAAGCCGGTGAGGCCGCTCGTCTCAGGAATGACGAACGACGGGTCGAGCACGTCGCTGCCGATCGCGCTGTCCTGGCGAGCGGTTGCGTCCTGCTCGAGAAAGCTGACAGAACTGAATGGCCCGGTAACGGCTGACTCAATCTCGTCGAGGTCAATCGCGCCGGCACCCGATGCAGTAAATCCGACGCGGGCGGGTCGATCCGGCACGATCGTCGGCCGAGCGTCGGGGGCAATGTCAAGTTCGTCGATAATCTCAGGCGTCGGCGAGAAAAAGGCGTCGACCGGCTGTTCGTTAGCAGCTTCATCGGGAGCCGCCTCGACGGGCTCGACTGGCGAAGCGTCGAGAGACATTTCGGATTGCACGGCCGCCGGTGCGTCGGCAGGTGCTAACTCCTCGACAGGCAGTTCCTCCTCGGCAGGCGGCGACGTGTTCACCAAGGGTGGCGGCGCTTCGGCTAACGGTGGTGCCTTGCCGAAACTGCCGAAGTGGGCAGCAACGCGACCGGCGCGACCGGCCTCCCAATCCGCCTGCCAATGCGTCGGCGGTACGACCGGCGTCTGCGGCTCCGTGACCCGCGGCGTCTCAGCGGCGATCGGCAGCGGCGCGTCAGCGACGGTTTCGGTCTCCAAAGCAGGCTCTGACACCGTCGGCTCGGCCGGGGCGGTATGGAGCGACTCCAGCGTCTCATCACCCGGCACGACGGCGGCGGGCAGCTTGACCGACGCAGGCACCGGCTGATCCGGCCTCCGACGGCGGTTGCCTTTGCTGCGACGCGGTGCCGACTCCGCTTCGACAGCAGACGGTGCTCGCTCGACAGCAGGCTTAGGCGCGACTGAAGACTCGGGCGTTCCGGAAACCGAATCCGCAATCTCCTCCTGATCCGAAGCGGGTTCGACAAAATCGAGGTCCGACAGGTCGAGCGTCGGCGGCTCTTCCTCAATCTCGTCTGGTGCATCCTCGAAGGCAATCGGGCCCTCAATCGGCTCGGGCTCCGCGACCAAGACAACAGGTTCGTCAACCAATTCAACAGGTTCGTCTTCTTCGGCGGCGGGTTCTAGTGATTCTTCGACGGCTTCCAACGCCTGCTCAGGCTCGGCCGAGTCTTCGTCCGTCCCGACGGCCTCGCCTACATCAGACGCCAGCTCGAGCAGCTCGTCGTCGGCTTGATCAGGGAGTGCAGGCGGCTCTACCTCAAGAATCGCAACCGAAGTGTCTTCGACAACCTCACTCGGCTTGTCGACTTCCTCGACCTCATCCTCAACGACCGCCTCGATCAAAACATCATTCTCCTCTTCTGCGTCCTGCACCTGCTCGACCTCGGCCGCGGCTTTGACGATGTCCTCGAGCGGCGACGCTGTTTCGGGCTCATCGTCGGCCGCCAGGCTGAGCGGCTCCTCTTCTTGAGCTACCTCAACCGCCGGCTCGGCCTCCTCGACGGGTGGCGGGCTCTCGACAACCTCGACCGACGATTCCTCGTCCTGCGTCGGTTGCTCGTCAAGCTCTTCAGCTTCCTGCTCCGTCTCAGCCGATGTCTCAGGCTCTGTCGCATCCTCAGCCGGCGGGGCAAACTCGACGTCATCGTCCTCTTGGAGAACCTCTGAAGCCGCCTCGACGTCTGCGTGCTCGGCTGACGCTTCGGGTTCAACCGTCGGCTGCTCGACCTCTTCGATAACGTCATCAACGACAGGCGGCTCGCCCTGTAGATCGGCCACGGCTGGCACCTCCGCCTCGACAGCAGGCGGTGTCTCGACGACAGCCGGAGCTTCGGCGACGCGTAGCGACAGGGTGTGGCTGCCCACCTGCAGCTTGTCCCTGGGCTGCAGGACGTTGCGGATGAGCGGTCGTCCGTTGTGAGTCGTGCCTCTGCCACCAAGGTCGTACGCAGCCCAGCCGGTGCCGCCGACACCGTCGAGGCGGACGAGAGCCAGGTGTGCAGCCGACACGAGCGAGTCCTTCAGCGAGACATCAGCCGTCTCGCGTCGACCAACGAGGACGCACCGCTCTCCTGCCGGGAACTTGTACTGCCGCCCGAGGCCGTCCTTCGTCACGAGCAGCGCGACCGGCCGCGTCGTGGGCTTGTCGACCTCCATTGGCCGCGGGTCGATCAGCTTGAAGCGGAACCGCCCGACCTGCATCTCGTCGCCGTCGACCATCGTCTGCTCACGGACGCTCTGGTCGTTGACGGTGGTACCTGTGGTGGAGGCAAGGTCACGGACATAGACGCCGCCTCTGATGAGGACGAGCAGGCAGTGTGCCTTGCTGACCGTCGAGCTCGGCAGGTGCAGCATGGCCGACCGCCGCGAGCCGACCATGACGGCCGGCTTGTCGAGCTTGACCTTCGCACCGCCACCCTCGGGTGTGCCGGGCTTGAGCGGGGCGAGTAATTGCAGCACGGGGACATGTCCCGGAGCTTGAGGTTGTACGGCGTCGTGAGGCATCGGCGGTCAGGCGTGGCCGGGAGCGGCCGGTGGTGTTCAGGCGAACACCTGTCGATCATAACGGTCAGGCAGACTATCGCATCGACCCTTACGCCCGCTCGCGACGTTCGGACGCATTATCGGCCGCCGTAACATGTTGCGTGACTGCTGAAGTAGCCCGAGAACGCGAATTTCTCGCTTGGATCGTCGAACGCGTGCCCAAAGCAGGTGATGACCTGGCGGTGCTCGAGCCTGTCGCAGGGCAGATACTGGCAGGCATCGACCCGACGCTCGACGGTGTGCACCTTCGCCTCGACGAGTGCGGCGGGCTGGCGGCAGGACGAAAGGCTGCGAACCGAAACCTCAGCGACGTCGCGGCCATGGGTGGCATGCCGAAGGCGTTGCTCGTCTCGCTCGTCCTGTCCCGCGCCACCTCCAGACGGATCGCCCAGGACATCATCATCGGCATCGAATGCGCGGCCGAGGCGGCCGGCTGCAACATCGTCGGTGGTGACTTTGCGATGTGGGACGGGCCGACGGCAATCACCGTGGCAGTACTCGGCGAGGCCCGTCACCCGGTGCCGCGGCATGGGGCGAAGCCGGGGCAAAAACTCTTCGTGACGGGCCGACTCGGCGGGTCGATTCTCGGGCGACATCTCACGTTCACCCCTCGTCTGGCCGAGGGTCAGGCTGCGGCGGCACAAGGCGTTTCGGCGATGATGGACATCAGCGACGGGCTGTCGACCGACTTGCCACGACTGCTCGGGCGGTTTGGGGCGTTGCTGACCGACGTTCCCATACATGTTGACGCGAAGTTGCTGGCCGACCAGGACGGTCATTTGCCGTTGTGGCATGCGTTGCACGATGGCGAGGACTACGAGCTGCTGTTGGCGGCCGACGCGATGCCGCAGGACCTTTGGTGTCACGAGATCGGCGTGGTGACCGACGAGCCGGCCATCTGGCTCGACATCGATGGCAGTCCCGTTACACTGGAGTCACTCGGCTTTGAGCACGGCGGAGAAGCGGCCGGAATAGATGCCAAGGGTCGCGGTTCTATTTTGGTTCAAGCTGACCCGCGGCGTTGGGAAGTCACATCCGTCGAGGCGACGATGCAGGTCGCACAAGAGGTCGCAACACAGCTTGCCGAAGGAGGCATCGTGACGCTGTCAGGCGATTTGGGCGCGGGCAAGACACACTTTGTCCGCGGCCTCGTGTCGGCTTTGGGTGGTGACGCACGTGACGTCAGCTCACCCACCTACGTGCTGCTGCAGTCGTATGCGATCGGCGGCGGACGAACGTTGCACCACCTCGACGCCTACCGGGTCGGCGGGGCAGGCGACTTCGACGAAATCGGCTTCGACGAGCTGCTTGAAGACGCTGCCGCCGGAGATGTTGTGGCAATCGAGTGGCCGGAGCGGGTCGAAGAGGCGTTGCCGGTGAAGGCGTTATGCATCCAAATCGAGCACGCCGGAGAGTCGGTGCGACGGATCACGTTGCGGTAAAGGCGTAACTACTTTGCTGAACGCAGACAGCAACACGCGGTGCCGCAGTTCTTTCAGAAGCATCTGGGTCAACGGGGTTGTGAAGTGGCCAACCCGCCTAGTGCCGCCCGATACTCGGCCTCGCGGACCTTGGGTAGCTGCACCTCGGGGTGCTCGTCTTTGCGGCACAGGTAAATCTCGTCGCCGGGTTGTGACTCGATCTTGAAACCGGCCGACCGCAGCATGGCAGCGACGCCTGCCGGGTCGGCGGCCCACCAGTTCGTCGGGTCGTGATTGAAGCCGTGCTCGAAGAACGCCATCCGAGGCCAACCCGGCTCAGCGAGACGCTGACGGTCTTGGAACTCGAGAAACCGCGTTTTGTCCTCATGGAGCGGCTCTTCGCCCGGCGCTTGCAGCGTCTGGAACACCATCGTTCCACCCGGCGCGAGGCATCGGCTTACCACATCCAACCCGAGCAGTGGGTACCGCAGGTGGTAGAAGACGCCCATGAAGATGATGACGTCGAACAGCTCACCTTGGTCGGCGTCGGCGGCAAGGCTGTAAATCTGCCTGTTCTGGAACGTTACCTTGTCTTGGAGATCCAGGCACTCTGCTGCAAAGCGGGCTTGGCCGAGGTAGTGGTCGTTGAGGTCGATGCCGAGCACGTCGCCACCACGCTTGGCGAGTTCGAAGGCGTAGAAGCCGGCGTTCGTGCCAATGTCGAGGCACCGGTTGCCCACGAGGTCGCTCGGCAAGTGCGGGGCGATCTCGTCCCATTTGAACTGCGGAAAGTCGCCAAACGGGCCGTCGGGACGAGTTTGAACAATATTTCCCTGGCCGTCTGGCAGCTTGAGGTTGTGGAACCACGGCTCGAGCTTTGCCACGCGGGCGGCGACATCGACGGGGTGAGCGGTGGCAGGTGCGGTGGCAGACACGTCCAGCAGTATTCGGCAGCAGGGGCCGATGAACAAGCCCTGCGGACTTCCGAGTAAGATGCGGGCTCATGTCTGTCACGCTGCCCGTTGCCGAAGGTCTCGCCACGCCTCTGAGGCAAACGCCTGTCCAAACGGTTCACACCGCGTCGCGGCCGTTTCACATCATGACCAAGCCGATCGGCCCGATCTGCAACTTGGACTGCAAATACTGCTTCTATCTGGAGAAAGAGGCACTTTACAACGGCGAACGGAAGTGGCAGATGCCCGACGCTGTGCTCGAGCAGTACATCCAGCAGTACATCGGCAGCCAGCCGCAGTCTGAGGTCTCATTCGCCTGGCAAGGCGGCGAGCCGACGCTGCTGGGGGTCCGCTTCTTCCGCAAGGTCATCGACTTACAAAAGAAGCACGGCGACGGCAGGACGATCACCAACGCCTTCCAGACGAACGGCACGCTGCTCGACGACGAATGGTGCGAGTTCTTCAAGGAGAACGGCTTCCTCATCGGGCTCAGCGTCGACGGCCCCCCCGACCTGCACGACAGCTATCGCGTCGACAAGCAGGGGCAGCCGACAAGCCACAACGTGTTGCGTGGCCTGGAGTTCCTGAAGAAGCACGAGGTCGACTTTAACACGCTGACGGTCGTCAACCGCAAGAACAGCCAGCATCCGCTGCGTACCTACCGCTACCTCCGCGACATTGGCAGCGGGTTCATTCAGTTCATTCCGCTCGTCGAGCGCGACGCGACGGACGACGCGCCGTTCAAGGACGAAGGGCTGTGGCTGCAGGGCCCGCCTGATGTCGAGGCAGGCGAGCGGTACATGGCACCCGTGTCCGACTGGAGCGTCCGCAGCCGAGACTACGGGACGTTCCTTGGCACGATCTTCGACGAGTGGGTCCGCCAGGACGTCGGCAAGACGTTTGTACAGACGTTCGACGTCGCCCTTGGGAACTGGCTCCAACAAGCAACCGGCAAGCGTCAGGCGAGCTTGTGCGTCTTCAGCGAAACCTGCGGCAGCGCCCTGGCCGTCGAGCACAACGGCGACGTCTACTCGTGCGACCACTACGTGTACCCCAAGTACAAGCTGGGTAACGTCATGGAGACGCCTCTATCGGAGCTCGTCGAGTCGCCGTTTCAGAAGCGATTTGGCCTCGACAAGCGAGACGCGCTACCGCGGCAGTGTCTGGAGTGTGAGGTTCGCCACGCCTGTCACGGCGAGTGCCCGAAGCACCGCTTCATGAAGACGCAGGACGGTCAGGACGGGCTTAACTACCTCTGCGGCGGGTACAGGCCCTTCTTCAATCACATCGATCCGCACATGCGGATGATGGTCGACCTGCTCATGCGTCGTCAGCCACCGGCGATGATCATGGAGATCGTTGCCGAGCACGACAAGAAGGGCGGCCCGCTGGGCAAGACGTGGCCGCAGGACAGGCCGGCTAAGGCCAAAGGGCGTCGCGTTGTGCGGCGATAGCTATCGGACCTGCCGTGGCATGACAGTCTTGGCGAAGCTGGGCCGATGAATCGGGTGACGACGATCGAGCCGTCGACGCCTTTGCCCATGAGCCAGACGATGCAACCCGAATCCACGCCCGCCGCCTCCGTAAGTCGTGGGGCAGCAGATCCTTATCTACGGACGCGGGTCATGACGGCCAGCCCCGCCGAGCTGCAGATGATGATGTACGACGGAGCCATCCGGTTTGCCGAGCAAGGCAAAACTGCTTTGCACGAGAAGACTTACGACCGCAGCTACGAGAAGCTGACAAAGGCTCAGCTTATCGTCAATGAGCTCCAGGCAAGCTTGCGGCCTGAGCAGGACCCCGAAACGTGTCGGCGGCTCAAAGCACTGTACACCTTTATCTACCTGCGGCTTGTCGACGCCAACATCGAGCACGAGGTTTCGGCCGTCGATGATGCGTTGCAAGTGCTTCGCTATCAACGGGAAACGTGGTCGCTGCTGATGAAGCAACAGGCCGCCGCGGGTGAATCGGCCGCACCGGCAGGGCGTCTGGAGCA
>CAWJEN010000004.1:0-150528 GCA_963841915.1 uncultured Planctomycetota bacterium
ACGCCCGCACGTCCCGCTTGAGCCTTGCCGGCTAGTCGGTTAAATCATCGGCAATGCCCGAAACTCGCCCCAACCTGTTGCTGATCACGAGTGACCAGCAACGCTATCTCACACTGGGGGCGACGAATCCGAAGATCAAGACGCCGAACCTCGACCGACTCGCCGCCCGGGGCGTGCGGTTCGAGCGCGCGTACTGCCCGAACCCGACCTGCACCCCGACTCGCGCAAGCATTTTGACAGGAGTGTGGCCCAGCGTCCACGGGGCCTACACACTGGGTACGGCCTTGCCGCGCCACATTCCGACCGTAGGCGACCATCTTTTACAGGCCGGCTACAGCACATTCCTGGTCGGAAAAGCACATTTCGAACCTTTGGCGGAAACCGACGACGTCCCGAGCGAGGAGTCCTATCCGCGGCTCCGCGACCTCGATTACTGGCGAACTTTCAACGGCGACAAGACGCCGTATTTCGGCTTCGACCACGTCGAACTCGCCCGCAATCACACCGATGAAGGGCACGTCGGCCAGCACTATGCGATCTGGCTCGAGGAGAAAGGTCTGGACAACTGGCGAGCCTACTTCCAGCCGCGGACCGACGGCGTTCGAGACACGCCCGACGATGCAACACTGGCACCCCAGGTCGATCACCGTGGCGTCGGCTGGCGGAGCGACATGAGCTGGAAGCTGCCGGCCGAACTGCACTACACGACGTGGACCGCCGAGCGGACGAACGCGCTTATCGAGGAACGTGTGGCAGCAGGAACACCCTTCTTCTGCTGGAGCAGCTATCACGACCCGCACCCGCCTTACGCGGTGCCCGAGCCCTGGGCGTCGATGTACGACCCGGCCGATATGGAGGACCAGATCGGCCACTTCGTCGACGGTGAATTCGATGACATGCCGCCGATCTACGCCATGACGCGGGACGACGACGCCGACTTCTCGTCATTCAACCCGGACGTTAAGGGGTCGCACGGCGTACACGCCCACTTTACCGGTAAAAGTGAGCTGAAACACGAAGATTTGCTCCGCGCCTGCGCCGCCTACTACGGCATGATCAGTTTCATGGACCACGCCATCGGCACCACGCTCGACACGCTGGACCGCCTGGGCCAGACTGACAACACGCTGATCGTCTTCACGACTGACCACGGTCACTTCCTCGGCCAGCACGGCCTCATCGCCAAGGGGCCTTTCCACTACGAGGACCTCATCCGCGTCCCGATGATCGCCGCCTGGCCCGGCCACATACCCCAGGGCGAGGTGTCGCACGGGCTGCAGACGCTGGTCGACCTGCCGAGCACATTTCTCGCCGCCGCCGGTCAGCAAGTGCCGTTCAACATGCAGGGCCTCGACATGACGGACGCCTGGGCGAACCACACGGGTCGCGACTGGGTGATCGTCGAGAACCACCACAACGGCGATGCCGTCCACGTGCGGACGCTCGTAACCGACCGCTACAAGCTCAACCTCTGGCGAGGCCGCCCGACGTGGGGCGAACTGTTCGATCTTCAGGGCGATCCGGGGGAACTGACGAACCTCTTCAACCGCGATCCGACGCTGCGGGCCGACATGATGCAGCAGTTCATGCAGGCCGAACTCGAGCGTGAGGCGACGTTGTGTCGGCGGATCTCGGGAGCCTGACGCAGCCGCCGTCTGCCGCCGTCAGGCAGAACTTGGCCGTATGTTGCCTTGCCACCCACACGCCCGATAATCAGGTTGTGGACGACGATGCACTACACGCTTTTGCCGCCGAGGTGGTAGGGGCCGAGGCCGACGCGGTTCGTGCCATGGAGGCGGTGGTGCGTGAGGCGAGCTTTGCCGACGCGGCCAGACGGATCCGGGCTTGCCGCGGCGCGGTCGTCACGACCGGCGTCGGCAAGGCAGGCCACGTCGCCCGCAAAGTCTCGGCCACCCTCGCCAGCGTCGGAACGCCCAGCCATTTCCTGTCGCCCGGTGACGCCCTTCACGGCGATCTTGGCAGCGTCCGAGACGACGACTTGCTCCTGTCGTTCAGCGCGTCAGGCGAGACCGAAGAGCTCGTTCGCGTACAAGGCGTCGTCCGCCGCATGGGGCTCGCGACCCTTGCCATTTGTGCCGGTCGCGAGTCGTCGCTGGGCCGAGATGCCGACGTTGTGCTGGCGATGGGCAAGGTGATCGAGGCGTGCCCGCTCAAGCTCGCACCTTCGTGCTCGACGACGGCCATGCTTGCCCTTGGCGATGCGCTTGCCCTGACCGTCATGCGACTGCGCAAGTTCACTGCAAGCGACTTTGCCCGCTACCACCCGGCCGGTCAGCTCGGTCGCAAGCTCATGCGGGTCGACGAGGCGATGACCTTCCGCCAGGGCGAGAACCTGCCGCTGGCCGACGCGTCTCAAACAGTGGGCGACGTCCTGCGTGAGGTGAGCAAGATCGCCCGCCGGCCGGGGGCCATCCTCGTGACGGGCGGTGACGGCAGATTGGTCGGCATCTTCTCCGACGGCGACCTGCGACGGCTCATCGTCAGCGACGCCGCCGGTGCCTTGAATCGTCGCGTCGCCGACGTGATGACGACGTCACCCAAGCGGATCCGCCACGACGCCCTGGCCGCAGACGCGATGGCGATCATGCGGCAGTACCGTGTCGACGAGCTACCGGCTGTCGATGCCGACGACCGCCCGGTGGGCCTGATCGACGTGCAGGATCTGGTTGTGCTGAAGCTGTTCGACACCGACTCGCCCACCTCGTGAACCCACGCGCCTTCCTTCGTCCGATCCTGGTCCTCGCCGGCGCTGCCGCGGCATTTGGCGGTGCGTACCTGCTGACGGCCGTGGTGCTACCCGACCCGCCGTTGGCCCGCGAAGAAGCTCGCGACCTCAGCAACCTGCCGCTACCCGAGGTGGGTGATGACGGCGACGGCATCGGTCCGAGCGAAGGCATCAGCTTCCAGGTGTTTGATCCCGACACCGGCCTGCCCGTCGCCAAGGTCAGCATCGGCAGTTACAGGCGGACGGGCGACACGACGGTTTCGCTGGGCGATGTGCGGGTCAGTGCTGCCGTTCAAGGTGGGGCGGCGGTGCTGATTGAGAGTCCGGGCGGGACGGTTCGCGTCGCGCCACCGGTGATCGGGCGCGTGGCCCAGGTAGACGCCGAAGCCCTCGCCGCCGCCGACCGTGCGCGACTGAGCAACGTGTCGCTGAAGTGGTTCAGCGCTGCCGGCGACTTCGGCGCAGGCCGTGCCGCGACGTACACCGCCAGCGTTGACAACGTCGTCTTCGACGCGTCTCGTCTGACGCTGGAAACGGGTGAGACGACCATCGACGGCCGCGTGGTGCTGGGCGACGACGTGCCAGTGACCATCCGCGGCAGCGATGCCGACTTCGACGGCTTCGGCCTACGTGTCGCCTGGGATGCAGAGGCCCAGCGGCCGCAGCTCGTTCGCGTCGCCCGAGCGGGCCGTCTGACGCTCAAGCAGCGGCCCGACTTCCTTCCGCAAGCCCTAGACGCCAGCACCACGATCGAGACGCAGCACGCAGTTGTCCAAGGCCTCGACGGGTTCCCTTCGAGACAAAGCTACTCAAGCGGATTTGCCCAGAGCCCGAGAAGCGTCGGCTTGCCCATCGCTCAAGCGACGAACGAGCTTCCCAAAGAAGCCGCTCCGCGACCCTCCAATGAAGAAGTCGTCCCGTACGTCCTGACGCTCGAAGGCACCACCAAGGCAATGCAGGGTGACGTGACGCTGCTGGAAGCAGCTGTTGTGCGGGCGTTGCTTCCGATGCAGTCAGGCTCGTCGCCGAAGGCGCAAGAAGCCGTTCCGCCGTCGGAAGCCTCGGGTGCGAATAAGAAGAAGCCGACGAGCAAAAAGAAGCCGAGCGCCTCGAAGCCGAGCGAACCTACGCCGGCAGTTTTTGATCCCATCATCGTGACGTGGCCCGGTGCGTTCGAGCTGCGGGTCGAGCCTGAGGCGACGCTGCGCGGGCCTGACGATGCGCACGTGTTTCTGCAGGGTGATGACGCGGCTCCGATGCGGGCGCAGCTCGACGGCGTCTCCATCGAGGCGGCACGTGTCGACTATCGAAAGCTTGACGACCTGCTCACGCTCGAAGGCGATGCAGGTGACGTCATCATCCGTGACCAAGACGGCAGCGTCATCCGCGGGCCACGGCTTGTGGCAGAACCCGACGGCGGCGTGGCGACGGTGCTCGGTGCCGGCTCGGCAGACATCGTCGCCGGTGAAGGCCGGTCCTCTGCGCTGACCTGGGCCGACGCGTGCAAGCTCAGCTTCGATGTCAGGGGCGACGAACGCGTGCTGCGCTACATCGATGCCAGTGGCCAGGTCAGTGTCGTCAGCGACGAGCTGAATCTCCAGACGAAGTCGCTCGGCCTGACGCTGAAGGAGATTGACGGCGAGACGACGCTTGTCTCGGCCACGGCTGACGGTGACGTCATCGCGACCTTGCCGACGGAAGACGGCGACACGTCGACGGTTGAGGCAGGCCGGCTGTTCGTAGACACGCCGCAAGGGCCTCAGGGACCGACCACCATCATTGCGGACGGTGGTGTGCGGACCGAGCGGGCCGACGGCGTGCTCAGCGGTGACAAGCTCGTCGCCACCCTGGCTGACACCGACAACGGCACGACGCTGCAGGATCTTCGCGTGACGGGCCATGTCGTCCTGGCCGACGCGGAAGGTCGCGTGCTGCGGGGCGACTCAGCCACCGTCAGCGGCGAAGACGAACCTGTCGTCGTGACGAGCGATGCAAGCGACGGCACGACCATCGTGTCGAGCCTCGAAGATGGTCAGGAGGCGACGCTTCGGACGCAGACGGTTGTGCTCGATCCGGGCGACGAGTCGATTGGGGTGCCAACACCCGGCACGGCTGTCGCGGCGTCTGCAGCGGGGCCACGCACCTTGTCGTGGACCGGAAGCTTGGCGGCGACGAAGCGCCGCATGGACGCGATCGGCGGTGTCGTCATCAACGGGTCAGGCGACGACGACACGACCGCGACCATCTCGACCGGTAGGGCGACGCTGCTGCTCGACGACAACGACGAGCCGACCAGCGTGGCCGCCAGTGACGGCGTGGCGTTGACCGTTCGGCAAGTCGATCCGACCACCGCCGCGACGCTGCTGAGCTTCGACCTGCGGGCCGACAAGCTGTCGGCCGATCCTGGCTCGGGTGGCGTCACGGTGCCGGTGCCGGGGCGACTGCTTGTGCAGGATCTACGGCAGGGCGACGACACCTTTACCGGCAAAACCGCGATGCGGTGGCAGACGTCGCTCGTCTACGACCCGGCCGACCAGCAGGTGACACTTCGCGGTGACGTGCTGGCGGTGGTCGAGAGCGACAAGGCACCGCCGTTCGACCTTGTGGCCGACGTCATGACCGCGCGGGTCAGCGGCACGGACGACAACACGCCGGAACTGACCAGCCTTTCGGCAGAGGGCAAGGTGCGACTGGAGACCAGCGGCACCAGAGTCGAGGCCGACGCGGCCGAATACGACGTCAAAATCGGCACCGCCACGCTGAGCGGCATCGACGGCCGATCCGTCAAACTTTTCGATGCGGACGGTCGGCCCGTGGGGCAATTTGCCCAAGTCATCTACGACGTGCAGCAGGGGCGAATCGTGCGGATGACCGACCTGCGCGCGGGCGGTTGAGCGGCGCGTGGAACTTGCCCAACTTGTCGAGCCGCCTACAACCGATCCATGGCCGCATCCGCCGGTAACGGCACCAAGAGCACGAAGAGAGACCTGGTCATCGTCGAATCGCCCGCGAAGGCCAAGACGATCAACCAGTACCTCGGGCCCAACTTCGTCGTCAAGGCGAGCGTCGGCCACGTCCGCGATCTGCCCCGCAAAGGCATGGGCGTGGATCTCGAGACGTTCATCCCCGACTACGAGATCATCGAAGGCAAGGGCAAGGTCATCACCGAGCTCAAGCGGCTGGCCAAGGACGCAGAGACCGTCTGGCTCGCGACCGACCTCGACCGCGAAGGGGAGGCCATCGCGTGGCACATTAAGGAAGCGCTGAAGCTCAAGGACGACCGCGTGAAGCGCGTCGTCTTCAACGCCATCACGAAGCAGGAGATCGATAAGGCCTTTGCATCGCCGGGGACGCTGAACATTGATCGCGTTAACGCTCAGCAGGCGCGGCGCATCCTCGACCGCGTCGTCGGGTTTGAAATTTCGCCGGTTTTGTGGCGAAAGGTTGCCCGCGGGCTCAGTGCCGGCCGGGTGCAGAGTGTGACGGTGCGGCTCGTGGTCGATCGAGAGCGAGAGATCGAAGCGTTCGCGCCCGACGAATATTGGAAGATCGGCGGCATCTTCACGCCCGACGCGCAGCCGCAGCTTCGCGAGACGTGGCGTGCCTTCCTCAAGAGCGGCGAAGAAGGCAGCGAGCCAAGCAAGAAAGACCAGACGGCGTGGCTGGGCGACAACGGTGCATTTGCGGCCGACCTTGTCGAGTGGAACGGCTCCAAGCTTGAGCCGGTTGATGCCGACGCCGCTGCGGAGGCGGCCAGGCACCTCGGCCTCGATGTCGGCGAGATCCGGACCACCGACAACCCCGACGGCAAAGGGCCGCAAAAGACGCTCAAGACGATCATCGGGCGACTCGGTGAGTCGCCTGACTACAGCGTCGACAAGATCGAGCGCAAGCGGACCCGCAGCCGACCGCCCGCGCCGTTCATCACCAGCACACTCCAGCAGGCAGCAAGCAGCCGCCTGAGCTTCGGGGCCAGCCGCACCATGCGGGTCGCCCAGACGCTCTATGAAGGCGGTCACATCACGTACATGCGGACCGACAGCACCAACCTGTCGGGTGACGCGGTCAAGATGGCCCGGACGTACATCGACAGCCACTTCGGCGAGCGGTACCTGCCCGAGAAGCCCAACGTCTACGCCAGCCGCAACAAAAGCGCGCAAGAGGCACACGAAGCCATCCGCCCGACCGATGTCGTCGCAGAGCCCGAGCGGCTGGGCGGCAAGATCGGGCCCGACGAGGTCAAGCTCTACAAGCTCATCTACGAGCGGTTCCTCGCCTGCCAGATGACGCCGGCCGAGTTCGACCAGACGGCCATCACCATCAAGGCCGACACGCCTGGTGGTCGGGCACTGTTCCGCGCGACCGGTCGCAAGCTTGTCTTCGACGGCTTCATGCGCGTCAGCGGCGTGACGAGCGGCGACCAGCTTTTGCCCGACCTCGACGAAGGACGCGACGTCTTTCCCGTCGACGTGCGGCCCAGCCAGCACTTCACGAGTCCGCCACCGCGATTTACGGAGGCGTCACTCGTCAAGGAACTCGAGTCACTCGGCATCGGGCGGCCGTCGACATATGCGTCGATCATCGACACGATCCAAAAGCGCGAGTACGTCCTGCAGCAGAACCGCGCGTTCTACGCCACGCTGCTCGGGAAGGTCGTCACGGATAAGCTCATCCAGGCCTTCCCGGACATCCTCGATGTCGGTTTCACAGCAGGCATGGAGGACAAGCTCGACGGCATCGAGGACCACAAAACCGACTGGATCGCACTGCTCAAGGAGTTCTACGAGCCCTTCCACGCAGGCATCGGAGAGGCCCTCGAAAAGCTTGACCACGCCGGTGGCATGGCCTCGCCTTACACTGACGAAGAGACGGGCGCCAAGCTCGTCTATCGCATCGGCAAGAATGGTTTCTTCCTGGCGGCTGAGGATCGGGAGATCAAGGTCACCAAGCCTGTCGACGCGTTTGGCGTGCCGACGCTCCGAGAGGAAAGCGAGTTCAGTTGTCCCAAGTCGGGCGACCCGATGATCAAGCGGAAGGGCCGATTCGGCTCGTTTCTCGGTTGCAGCGGCTACCCGGACTGTCAGCTCATCGTCCCGCTGGACAAGAACGATGAACCGCTTCCGCCCAAGATCGACCCGGTCGAGACGACGGTGCCCTGCGAAAAGTGCGGCAAGACGATGCTGCTTCGCGACTCGAAGCGTGGGCCGTTCCTCGGCTGCTCGTCGTTTCCAAAGTGCCGCAGCACGAAGATGGTCAAGAAGCTGCCACCTGATCAGCTCGAGTACCTCAACAGCTTGCTGCCCGAGCTTCGCCGGCGGGTGGAGGAGAGTCATCACCTCGTCGCCAAGATGACGGGCAAGCCGGCCGACGGCTTTGGCCCGCTGCCGGTCGATCACGTCGAGGCCGAGCCCGACAAGCCGAAGAAGGCCAAGAAGACTGTCAAAAAGGCCGCGAAGAAGACGGCAACAAAGCCCGCGTAACGTTGTCCCACGATGCCTGACGAGTCAGACGAACCCCGCGGCGTCAACGGCTTGGCTGTCATCATCGTCCTCATGGTCGGGGCCGCCGTGTTGACCGTCATCGGCTTCGTCGTCATCCAACCGCCCGACAACTTCGAGCCCGCGCCCGCCAGTCAGCGGCCGTTCGGGCCGGCGTCGCAGGAGGACTACGACCGTCGCCCGCTGATCGACAAGGGCATCGACGCCAAGCGCAATCGGCAACTCAACGCCAACCGCCTCGGGGAGCCGATTGAGGAGTGAGCCTGCGTCCATCTCGTTGACCTTCCTGGGCACGGGCACCAGCGCCGGCATCCCGATGATCGGCTGCCATTGTGCCGTCTGCCGAAGCGACGACCCGCGCGACAAACGAACCCGCTGCAGCGTCGTCATCCGTCACGCAGGCATAAGCGTGCTCGTTGACACGACTCCTGAACTTCGGTTGCAGTGCGTTGCCAACGGCATCGACAGCGTCGACGCCGTTGTCTTCACGCACGGCCATGCCGACCATGTCTGCGGCCTCGACGACTGCCGCCGATTCAACGCCATCCGCGGCGGCCCGCTCGACGTGTGGGCCGATCAGGCGACGCACGCGTCGCTCGGCAGCATGTTCCCCTATGCCTTTACGAAACCGGGCGACGGAGAGTTGAGGCTGTTTCGGCCGGCTCTTGTGCCTCGGCTCATCGATGGCCCGTTCCACATCGGGCAGATGACGTGGACGCCGGTCCGCTACCCGCACAGCAATGTTCCTGCACTCGGCTTTCGCGTCAGCGTCGGCGACGGTCGCGACATCGCATACTGCACCGACTGCAACGCCGTCCCCGCCGAGGCTCGCGAGCTGCTGCGTGGCCTCGACACGCTCGTCATCGACGCGCTGCAGCCGCGGAAGCATCCGACGCACCTGACGATCGAGGAGGCGCTCGAAGTCGTCGCCGACCTGCAGCCGCGGCAGACGTTCTTCACGCACATGAGCCACGAGGTCTGCCACGCGATTGAAGAGGCGAAGCTGCCGCCGAACGTTAGGTTCGCCTACGACGGCTTAAGGACTGACGAGGTCCGTGAAACGGCGTCTCATGACGCTGATCGTTGCTTCCACGGTCGCGGCCGTCGCGCCGCGCGAGGATAAGACGGCGTCTCGTCCCGCGTCACCAGCGTGCCCGGCGGCTTCTCGATCTTGCAGCCAGCGAGTCACTGCATCTGTCAACGTCGCGAGATCGTTCGCCACACGCGTCGCACCGGCCGAGGCAAGGACGGCGGCGGGCTCGGCAAAATTCGTCATGAACGGCCCGTGGACGACCGGCTTGCCGAGACCGGCCGGCTCGATGAGGTCGCTGCCGTGCTGCCGCGGTCCGAGGTCGACCAGTGATCGCCCGACCACAGCCACGTCGGCCATCGACCACGCCTGGCGAAGCTCGCCCAGGGTATCGATCAGGACGATGCCGTAGGCAGCAACGGCACCGGTCGATCGCCGAGTGAGTGGGAAGCGCTGTGCAAGGAGCGCCGCCACTTCATCAAAACGCGGCGGATGACGCGGCACGATGACGAGTCGCACAGCCGGCACCCGCTCACGCCACGCGGCATACGCCTCGAGCAATATCGCCTCCTCACCCGGTCCGGTGCTGCCCGCAACGATGACGGGCTCGGTGCCGCCGAACGCGCGAGGCGAAAGGCTGACCGCCGCGGCGAGATCGAGGTCGCCATCGACACGCTCTGCCGTCGTGGCGGCGTCGAACTTCATCGACCCGACGACCTCCACCCGATCGCTCGCCACGCCAAGCCGCCGGAAGCGGTCGGCGTACGTCTCCTCCTGTGCCAACACCCGGGCGACGCGTCCGAATGTCCGCCGCAACAGCGGACCGGCCTTGCGGTAGCCGTCGAAGCTTTTGACTGTGATTCTGCCGTTGGCGACAATTAGCGGAATGTCTCGCTTCACGCATGCCAGTGCCACATTGGGCCACACTTCAAGCTCCATCATCACCGCAACCTGCGGCTGAATGTGGTCGAAGAAGCGGCTGACCGCAGCCGACGTGTCGATCGGAAACCGCGTCGCAAAGACGTCGGCCGACGCATCGTCGCCGAAGAGCGAAACGGCTCGCGCGTAGCCGGTGGCCGTCGTCGCAGCGACCGCGACGACAACCTGCGGCATGGCGTGGCGAAGCTGTTCGACGAGCGGGCGGGCGGCGTTGGTTTCGCCGACACTGACGCCGTGGATGAGGACGCACGGGCGATCGTCTGGACGGGATTCGACCTCACCTTGCCGTTCTCGCCACGCCTGGACGAGCTTGCCACGCAGCTTCGGTGTCGCCAGCAGCAGCGGCGAGGCCAATGTCACGCCGGCGGCGTAAGCGAGGTCGTAGCGGGTCGGCAGCGGCAAGGGCGTGTAGGATAGTGGACGTTGCATCCGGCTTTCTTCATCACCTGTTCGTTCCTGGCGATCCTGCTGCTTTCGGGTTGTCGCCCGACCGCGTCGTCGAGGCCGCTGCAGGATGCCGACCCGGTATTTGTCGTCCCTGCCGTAACCGAGTTGGCCGACCAGTCACTGACGACCGCGAAGGCGGAGGAGCTGTTCGACCTGCTCGATCACAGTGACGCCGCCGTGCGGCTGGCGGCCCATCAGACGCTCAAGCAACGGAGCAACGGCCGTGACTTTGGGTACCGCTTCTGGGCCGACGAGGCCGAGCGGGACGAGCGGATGCTCGAGTGGCGGGCTTGGTTCGTGTCGCAGTAGCTTCGGCTTTACTCCGAGCGTTTGACGCCGAAGGTGTCGAGAGTCTCGACGATCTGCGGCATCGGCAGGCCGACGACGTTGCTCAGCTCGCCTTCAATCTCCTCGATGAAGGGATCGCCCTCGCCGCCGGGCATGTCTTGGATGCCGTACGCGCCGGCCTTGCCTTGCCACAGGCCGCTGTCGAGGAAGGCTTTGAGGTCGGCGTCGCTGATCGGCCGCATGAGAATGTCACTGCGGACCTGGCCCTCGGTTGTGCGCCCGTCGTCGAGGCGGACGAGTCGGTAACCGGTGACGACGCCGTGCCGACTTCCCGACAAGCTCTTGAGGATGCAGCGGGCGTGGTCGCGGTCGATCGCTTTGCCGATGACTTCACCGGCCGGCCCTCGGACGATCGTGTCGGCGGCGAGGACGACCGTGGCTGTCCCTTCGAAGCGGGCGGCGACGGCGTCGGCCTTGGCTCGGGCGAGGTGGACGGGCAGATCGCGCGGCTCGATGCCGACGCTCAACGCCTCTTCGTCCACGTCGGCGGGCACGACGTCGAAGTCATAGCCGGCTTCGCTGAGCAGTTCGCTGCGACGGGGCGAGGCACTGGCAAGCACAAGACGCGGGGCAGCGGGCATTGTTGAGGGTAGAGTCGTGCAACCGCCCGCTCACGCCAGCCACGCCATGACCACCACCACACCTGCCGCCATCACGAGTGACAACCCCTGCGACAACAAGTACGTCCGTGTTTGGGTCGACAAGGTGCTGGCTCATGTTCAGGCAGACAACGTGGTCTGGTGCGACGGCAGCGATGAACAGCAAAAGCAATTCTTTGCCCGTGGCATCGAGGAGGGCGTCTTTATCGAGCTCAATCAGGACAAGCTGCCCGGCTGCTACCTGCACCGAAGCGACCCGACGGATGTTGCACGGACCGAAAAGAGCACGTTCATCTGCACGCCCGATGAGGACACGGCCGGGCCGACGAACAACTGGATGAAGGACCGCGACGCGTACGACATGCTGCGGCCGAAATTCGAGGGCAGCATGAAGGGGCGGACGTGCTACGTCATTCCGTTCGTCATGGGCCCGATTGGCAGCCCGCTGGCGAAGGTCGGTGTGCAGTTGACCGACAGCGTCTACGTCGCGGCCAACATGAAGCTCATGACACGCATGGGCACCGTCGCCTGGAAAGAATTAGGCGACGGTCGCGACTTCACCAAGTGCGTTCACTCCATCGGCACGCTCGACCCGGCGGACCGGTACATCTGCCACTTCCCTTACGACAACACGATTTGGTCGTACGGCAGCGGATACGGCGGCAACGCGCTGCTCGGGAAGAAGTGTCTGGCCCTTCGCATCGCCAGCTTCCTCGGTAAGCAGCAGGGTTGGATGGCGGAGCACATGCTGCTTCTGGGCGCAGAAGGCCCGGACGGACAGGGTGGCAAAGAGAAGACGTACGTGGCCGCCGCATTTCCGAGTGCGTGCGGCAAGACAAACTTTGCCATGCTCGTCCCGCCCAAGAAGTATCGGGACAAGGGCTGGAAGATCACCACCGTCGGCGACGATATCGCCTGGATGTGGGTCGACGAAAAGAGCGGCAAGCTGCGGGCGATCAACCCCGAGGCCGGCTACTTCGGCGTCGTGCCGGGCACGAACGAAGCAACAAACCCGAACGCGCTGGCGATGATTCAAAAGGACACGATCTTCACGAACGTGGCCTTGCTGCCGGACGGAGATGTGTGGTGGGAAGGCAAGACTGAAGAGCCGCCAGAGCATTGCATCGACTGGCTAGGCAACGCCTGGACGCCCAACAGCGAGACGGCCGCGGCCCACCCGAACTCGAGGTTCACGGTGCCGATGGCCAACAACCCGGTGCTCGACGCCGCCGCCGACGATCCGGCGGGTGTGGAGGTCAGCGCGATCATGTTTGGTGGTCGACGCAGCAACCTCATCCCGCTCGTCTATCAAGCCTTCAACTGGGTGCACGGCGTCTACATCGGTGCAACGCTCGGCAGCGAAGGGACCGCCGCCCAGGAAGCGGCACTGGGACGCGTGCGACGCGACCCGATGGCGATGTTGCCGTTCATCGGCTACAACATCCGCGATTACCTTGTTCACTGGTTCCGCATGCGGAAAAAGATGAGCGACTGCCCGCGCATCTTCGCCGTCAACTGGTTCCGCCGCGACGCACAAGGCCGCTTCATGTGGCCCGGCTTCGGCGAGAACATGCGGGTGCTGAAGTGGATCATCGACCGCTGTCACGGCAGGGCCTATGCCTACGAAGCACCGCTCGGTTGGATGCCAAGCCCCGAGGACATCGACCTCGACGGGCTGGACGTGGATGTCAACGACTTCCGCGCCCTTGAACGCGTCGACGCCAAGGACTTCAAGCAGGAGATTCTCGGCCAGGAAGAGCTGCTGCTCCGCCTTGCCGGCGACTTGCCCAAGGAGATGGTCTTCCAGCGTGAATTGCTGATCAGCCGAATGTAGATTAAGTCAGTGCAGGCTATAGGTGCCGTCTTTGCGAAGCTGCTCATCGGTGATGAGCCCGAGATAGCCGACGGACCGCTCTGTGCCGCACAGGCCGCAGGTCGGCATCGTCACGCCGCCGTCACCGAAAACATCGTCGTCCTGTTCCTTGCGGAACGGGATGGGCGTCTCGTCGCGCGGCTGTCGGTCGCGTGCCTCCTGCTTGTGGTGATCTTTCCGCTTCTCCATGGCACAACATGCCACGCAAAGAGCTGTTCGACACAGTCGCGGCACATTATGAACCGATCGCGTCGAGCATCGGCGGCAGCACGCGATCGGCGGCAAGGTGTTCGCGGGCAAAGTCATACGCCGCATTACGGTGGCGGCCGTAGTCGCTAAGCACGTCGTCCAACTTGGCGGCGGCTTCGTCTTCGGTGTCGAATGCGAGGCAGCCTGCATCGCTCGGGAGCGTCTTGCTCCAGCCCGTGTCCTGCACCACCGCCGGCCGACCGGCGGCGAGATAGCAGGCCGTTCGGCACGAGAACCAGCCCGTCTTCATCGCCGCGTACACATGCTTGGCCACGCTCCATTCGCCGGTGCTGCAGGTGATGTAGTCGCGATAGCCGTCGGGTGTCACGCTGATCGGCAGGCCACGCACGTACCGCCAGCCGCCGTCTTTGAAGGTCTCGTCATCGTACCGGTCACTTCCGACCGCCAGTTCGATAGCCGCCTTTGTCTTTGACGGCAGGTTCCTTACCTTGTCGAATTCCGTCGTCTTCTGATAGTACTCCACACCGTCCCACACGACCGGGCCCTTGAAGTAGTTCCAAGTCATGACGGTCGTGAACGGTGCCTTGGGCGGCGGATCTATCGACCGGGCCGTCTCCCACGCCGGCAGCGACACGACAGGCCGAGTGGTGATCCAGTCGATGTCGCAGGTCGGCACCAGACAATCGGGCTGCCCGATATTCTCGGCATACGTCAGATGTACATCGTGGCCGTTGCGGACCTGATCTTCCCAACGGTCGACGTTCTCGCTCCACGTCGGCTTCGTCGCCAGGACGATCTGGTTGTAGCCTGGATCGCTGTCGAGGAAGACCCGCTTGGCCTTCGGGTTCAGGTCGTCGGGTAAGAAGCACGCGCCGCTGACGTTGAGATACACGTCGGCCGTCTTAGCGACCTTGCTGAAGGCCTCGCGGCTCATGCCGTGGTGCTTGTCGTGCAGTAGGACGTAGCACCACTTATCGGCCAATTGCGGCGCGTGGCGGGCGAAGAACGTTTTGAAGAAGTCGAGTGTGTATGAAGGATCGTCGACCGGGTAGTTACTCACCGGGTGCAACGGCCACGTCCACGTGTCTTCATGGTAGTACACGTCGTGGCCCAGCTCGCTGAGGGCGAGCAGATAGTGGAAGTAGTCCCACGCCACGCCGCCGAGCGGGTACTGACCGACGAGTCCGCCGACGATGATGCGTAGTTTTTCAGGCACGTGAGTCGAGCTTACGCTCGCCTCAACGGAAACCGCCCGCGTCAAGAGACGCGGGCGGAAAATCTGATGGAGCTACCGGGATTCGAACCCGGAATACCACCATGCCATGGTGGCGTGATCCCATTTCACTATAGCCCCGGCGGGTTATCTGCTGTCCTGGGTCGACAGCGGGACGGCAGTTTAGAACGTGCCGGACCAACGTCAAGCTGGCGACAAAGCGGACGCCTGTCGCGTCGCCTTTGATGCTGATTTCTTACCAGCACCACGCGACGAAAGCGTCGCGGCGAGGAACGTCAGGTCATCGTCAAACACGACCCCACTGGCGAACCCGCGGACGACGCTCAGCCCTGCATCGATGGCCGCCCGAGCGTCGGTCGGGCAACCCGCAAGCTCGTCGCTAAGACCATCTGCTAGCTGCTCTACATCGAATCGCTCGCCCGCCGGATTGGCCGCTTCAACGGCACCGTCTGTGTAAAACAGCAATCCTTGCGTGTCCTCGAGCGGCATCGTCGTCGTCGCATACGTGACATCTTCCATCACACCCGCCACCAGATCCGCGTCGACGGGCGTGTCATGCCACCTGCCGTCTGCCCCACAACGCAGCGGCCCGGAGTGACCGGCCGAGGCGAACTGCATCTCACTGCTCGTCAGGTCGATCACCGCAATGATGATCGTCACAAACTGCCCGCCGTGGGCCTGGCGGGACAGCTGCGCGTTGACCTCTGTCAGCGCCCGGCCGGGATCGACGAGTCGCTTCAGCGCATTTTCGATGAGCAGCTGCGTCGTGCTCATGAGGAATGCAGCCGCAGTGCCGTGACCTGTCACGTCACCCACGACGAGGGCGATCTTGCCGCAGTGCTCGTCATGATCGGTCAGTTCGAAGTAGTTGTAGAAGTCACCGCTGATGTGACTGGCCGGCAGGTTCTCGGCAGCAACGTCGACCATGCCGCTACCGATGCACCCGCCGCGACCGGGTAGCCATCGGAGCTGAATTTGCCGTGCCTGGTTGAGCTCGTTCTCGACGACTTCCGCCCGCAGCCGTTCGAGTTTGCTACGGCCACGGATGAGCTGGGCACTGCTGCTGAGCAGGATGGCCGAGACGGCTACGACCAGAATCGCCGCCCACTGGATCGACGTGCGGCTGACTGCATCGAGCATACCGACGACGGATTGTGCGTTGAGCACCGCCGCAACGCCTGCCGTAGCCCGGCGAGAGTCGGCAGGCAACGCTTCGTCGTCCGCAATGTCGACCACTGTCAGCGTGTCTCCTGGCGGACGGATGAGGCCGATCGCGGGCAGCAGGCCGTCGAACTCTTCACCGGCGACTGTCGCCGCCTCCTCGATCAACGGCGGGGCGACAGAGCGACCTTGCAGTCGATCAGCGAAGAAGATGGCCAGCTCCGCGGGCCAATCGGTCTGCTCATCCGGCATCAGCGGCCGACCATCGGCATCGACAAGGGCAAGGCCTAGCCGTCCCGGCTCACGCGTCAGGGCCAGGAACGAACGGTCCAGATAATCGACCGGCACGGCGGCAATGAGCACGTCGCTCGAGTCCATCCCGCAAAGCGCTGCCATGGCCACCGGACGGTCGGCCAAGTCGTCAAGCAACATCGGCCCCGACAGCACGCGTCGGCCCGGTGTCCCTGACGCTTCGACCGCTGCATCGGCAATTGGCCCCGTCACGACATCGCCCGGCTTCACAAGCAGGGCGGCACGCAGTTCAGGAGACTGCTCCAGGTCGCCGCTCGCGTTGGCAAAGTGCTGCTCGACGGTGACGATCTCGCCCTCAACGTCGAGGACGAGCAAGTCACTGGCGGCAGATTGAAGTAGTTCCCAGACGGCTGGAGTGACATTGGTCTGCTGCCCCGGCTCGGCTGCGGCGATGGCGAGACTGTCGTAGACCCGCAACATGTGACGGCGAATGCCCTCTGCCGCCTGCTGGGCGGGCCGCCGGGCTTGATCGATGGCGTTCTCTGCCGCCTGCTGGCGGGTCGAGCCGTAAAGCGTCGTCCCGGCGTAGGCCACGACGGCCAGCACCACCACCAAAGCCGCGATGTGGACGGCCAGGATCTTGATGATGTAGTGACGGATCACACGGTCCATGGCGTTTGCAGGGCAAGTCGAAGATCGGGCGATGAAGCGTATCGCAATGCGTGCCACAACGCGCGTCAGCACGGTTGGCCACTACTCCGCCGGCAAGCTCGGCGATGCGGCCGGGGCACCAACCGCATCCGGCGCCCGCTCATCGACCTCGCTCGTCATCTGCCACAGTCCAAGCACCACGAGCACCACCACAATCGCCAGCACGATTGGCCACAAGAGCGAGCCAGGCCGCTTCGACGCAGGGACACCAAGAGACGAAGACGCATCGGACACGCCCGCAACCTACGCCCACGACCGTGCTGTCGTAACGGCCGAACCAACGTCAACTTGAGTAGCTTTCAAGCGGGCAAAATGATGCCCGAAGCGGAGAGGAGAGGATTCGAACCTCCGGTACGGGTTTCCCCGTACGACGCTTTAGCAAAGCGTTGCCTTAAGCCACTCGGCCACCTCTCCGGGGTGGGGCTGGCAGTCTAGTCAAGGCATCGGCCGTGGGGCAAGTTCGGCGGCAGGGAGATTTGAGCCCGCTGCTTCGTCTCGTCGTGCCGACATTCGGGTGCGATAACGTTGGGCAAAGCCACTCGATGATGGGCCAATGGCCTCGGCGACCGATTCAGGAGAACCATGCCCCGCGACATTCCAGTTGGTAACGGCCGAATGCTCGTCACCTTTGACGAGCAGTATCAACTTCGAGACCTCTTCTACCCGCACGTCGGGCAGGAGAACCACGCAGGTGCAGGGCCGTGCCACTTCGGCGTCTGGGCAGAGATTCCCGGTCCAAAAAGTCGCGGCGAACCGGCGGGCAAGCTCGCCTGGACCACGGACCCGGGCTTCAAGAAGCAGCTCAGATACCTTGAAGACGCCTTGACGACCGACGTCAACCTGTGGCACGAAGAGCTTGGACTGAGCCTGCACTGCAACGACGCCGTCGACTTCAACCGCAACGTCTACGTCCGACGCATCCGCGTTCACAACAAGCTCGATTCGGCCCGCCTGGTCAAGGTTTTTCACCACAACGACCTGCTCATGTTCGGCACGCGGGTCGGTGATACCGCTTACTACGACCCCGAGCTCAAGAGCCTCGTCCACTACCGGGCCAAGCGGTATTTCAGCTGCACCTTCTTCGAGCGGCACGGCAACGGTGGCGAGCACCCATTCGATCAACGCGTCGACGAATTCGCCACCGGCACCAGCGGCTTCGGCGGAGCCGAGGGCACCTATCGCGACGCTGAGGACGGCAGCCTGGGCATGAACCCGATTTCGCAGGGAGCCGTCGACTCGACGATGAGCATCAACGTCCACCTGCAGCCGGGTGAGACACGCACGCTGTACATGGCCATCATCGCCGGTCACAGCCGCGACGAGGTCGCAGAATTACAAGGTTGGCTCACCCGCCAAACACCCGAGCGCGTGGTCGAGCGGACCACCGGCTACTGGCGTCTGTGGAGCCAGGGCGCGGGCGTGCAGTTCGGTGACTTGCCGGACGACGTTGTGAAGCTGTTCAAGCGGTCGATGTTGACCGTGCGCACGCAGATCGACGCCGACGGTGCGATTCTCGCTGCCAACGACAGCGACATCATGCAGTTTTCGCGTGACACGTACAGCTACATGTGGCCGCGGGATGGTGCGCTCGTCGCCGACGCACTCGATCTGTGCGGCTACCAGGACCTGGCCCGCAACTTCTACAGCTTCTGCCAGCGGGTCATACAGCCAGAGGGCTACTTCCTGCACAAGTACAACCCAGACGGCTCGCCCGCTTCGAGCTGGCACCCTTGGATCAAGGACGGCCGCCCGAGCTTGCCCATCCAGGAAGACGAGACGGCCCTTGTCGTCTGGTCGCTTTGGCGTCACTACTGGCGGTACCGCGACACCGAGTATGTTCGGCCGTTGTGGGTCGACGTGGTCATTCCTGCGGCCGACTTCATGTGCACGTACCGAGACAAGGAGACGGGCCTGCCGCTACCGAGTTACGACCTGTGGGAAGAGCGATGGGGCATCCACGCGTTTACGGTTGCCACGGTTTACGGCGGCCTGATTGCGGCTCGCAACTTTGCCGTCAGCTTCGGCGACACCGAGCGAGCCGACAAGTACGCCTCTGCCGCGGCAGAGATCCGCGAAGCGGCGGCGAAGTACCTGTGGAGCGACAAGCTCGGTCGCTTTGCCCGCCGTCTCGTGCCGCTCAACCAGCAGGCACCGCCGCAGGAACCGGGTTACGAAGATCCCGAAGCCAGCGAGCTGCACAAGAAGGAAGGCTGCGAGGACCTCTTCGAGGTCGACGACACGCTCGATGCGAGCTTGTTTGCGATCTACAAGTTCCACCTCTTCGAAGGCGACGACCCGCGCGTCGTCAAAACGATGAAGGCCATCGAGAACGAGCTGTGGGTCAAGACCGACGTCGGCGGCGTGGCCCGGTACACCAACGACTACTACCACCGCATCAGCGACGACATCACGAATGTCCCGGGAAATCCGTGGTTCATCTGCACGCTGTGGCTGGCCGACTACCAGATCCACGTCGCCAACACCAAGGGTGAGCTGAGCAAGGCCGTACCGATCTTCAAGTGGGTCGCCGACCACGCCCTCGAGAGCGGCGTCCTTGCCGAGCAGGTCAATCCGTACACGAACGAGCCGATCAGCGTCAGCCCGCTGACATGGAGCCACGCAACGGTCTGCAGCACGGTCGTGAAGTACCTCGAGAAGATGGAACAGCTCGACGCCACGAATGCGGGCCCCGAGACGTTCCGAATGCGCGTGCCAGGCCGCTTCCAGAGCTCGCACTCGTCCGATGTGCCGGACGCCCCGGGCGAGGTCTACAGCGACGACCAGTCGATCCCCGAGCCGCCTGCCACGAAGGCCGACAAGGAAGCGCAGCACCGGGCCGCCTGAGCTTGGCAAAGCGATTTCTTGTCGCGCCGCGGCGGCCAAGTGGTCGCTGCGGCGGCATCGATATGCCGTGCCTAGCAATCTGTTCCCTCGACGACGCCTTTACCAGATCGCCTGCCGCGGACGGCTCGCAGGCGAAGGACCAACGGCATCCCGACCAACCACGCAACAATTGGAACACCGAGCAGCGCAATCTGGTGCAAACGCGATGGGCCGATGACGACCTTGCTTGTCTCGGCTGTTAGAAGAAGTCGTTCACGCATCAACAGCCCGTCCGGCGCGATGTCCTGCAACACCTCTGGAACCTCCAGCGACGCAAGTTCCGAGAATCGGCGGATTGTCTCAGACGAGGGATGCTCTGGCATCGTCGAGAACCGAGCCTGCGCCGCTACTTTCACGTCCGCAGCCGAGAGGATCATCACCGGCTGCCCGGCCGCGGGTGGATCGACCGATTCGGGGGCAAACGCATCAGCGAACCGTTCCACCGCCTCGAACGGCGGCGGCCCGGATCCCGAGGTAGAACCTGACCTGAGCTGGAGTTCCCACCGATCAGTCAAGACCTTGTAGCGGAGCGATGGCTCGGACGCACCGCCCGGCCTGGCCTCGACGACATGCTCCAAGACCTTCGTGCTCGGGTTGGTACATCTTGGATTGCCGCAAAAGTGATCGCCCTTGTCGATGACGATCCGCTCGCTCATCGTCAACTGCGTCGGCGTGCCGTAGGCGTACTGGGTTGTTGAGCGATGGAGTTGCGGCACGTACGACGTGTCGTTTAACAGCAACGGCACGGCAGCAATCAAACCCGCACCTGCTGTGTAGACGACCGCTCGCAACACCGCAGGCACGCGTTGCCACCTCTGGTACCGGGCCGTGGTCACGCCGACTTCGCTCAGCCGACTGCCGCACTCGGGGCAGATGTCGCTCGGTAGCCCGCGTACGTCATAGCCGCACGTTGCACACCTCGGGTCGTCCGACACGCTTAGATCGACCGGGTTGATCCTTCGCCTGCGACTACCAAGCCAGGCAAGCAAAACGAGCAGCATGCCGCTTCCCGCGTACGAGAGCCAGAATCGGGTCGCCTCATCCATCGCTTCAGATCCTACCGAATCGCGACACGGCCGCGTCGTCGCGATAGGGTGCGGCCTCAATGAGCGACCCCGCCCCAGACGCCATCGCCACCAACGTTGAACTCAGTGTGGTTGTGCCTGCGCTGGACGAACGGGACAACGTCGGGCCGCTCGTCGATGAAATCGAAGCCGCGCTCACCGACCGCGTCGACGGGTTCGAGCTGATCGTCGTCGATGACGGCAGCACCGATGGCACCAGTGATGAACTGGCCGTCATCGCCCAGACGCGGCCGTGGGTGCGGGTGTTGCGTCGGCCGACGCCGCGTGGTCAAAGCAGTGCCATGAAGGCTGGCATTGCTGCGGCGCGAGGCACCTACGTCGCCATGCTCGACGCCGACCTGCAGAACGATCCGGCCGACTTGCCGGAGATGCTCGACAAGCTCAAGGCCGGCGGCTTCGACCTCGTGCAAGGCGACCGTTCCCGCAACCGCCAGGACACGTTCTTCAAACGTCGCGCCAGCGTCGTCGGTCGCCTGTTCCGCCGCATGGTGCTGGGCGACCGCGTCCGCGATACCGGCTGCAGCGCCCGTGTGCTCAAGGCCGACTTTGCCCGTCGGTTGCCGCTGGAGTTCAAGGGCATGCACCGCTTTATTCCTGCCTACACGTCACGGCTCGGCGGCAAGGTCGCCGAGTTCGACGTGCGTCACCGCCAACGGGCAGCAGGCGAGACCAAGTACGGCGTCGGCCCGCTCACCCGCGGGGCCGCAGGACTGGTCGACCTTTTTGCCGTCCGCTGGATGGGCAAACGGCTTCGCGACATCGAGGCAACGGAGGCGGGGCAATGAGCCGCCTGGTCCTGATCCTCGTGCTGCTGGCTGTATCGGTTCCTGCCGCAGTGGTGTCCGCCGACACGCTGCAGCGGGTCGAGCTCAGCGACCGTCTGGCAGACCTCGAGGTCATCGACAATCGCATTGTCGTCGACGGCGAATCACTCACGCCTGGCGACTTTATGGAAGTGCTCAAGCGGTCGCAAGGCTCGCGGCAGGACCGCGGGTTCCTGTACAAGATCCTCGACGTCACCGGCCCGCTGGGCGTGCTGTGGGTCGGGCTTGGCCTGCTCGGGCAGGTGCTGTTCACCGGCCGCCTAGTCGTGCAGTGGCTCGTCAGCGAAAAGGAGCGTCGCAGCATCGTGCCGCCTGCGTTCTGGTGGATGAGCTTCGGCGGGGCGGCACTGCTGCTGGCCTACTTCATCTGGCGGACCGACATTGTCGGCATTCTGGGACAGTCGACGGGCTTCTTCATCTACGCCCGCAACCTCTGGATGATCTACTTCCCCAAACCGCAGTTCGGCTAAGTTCGCCGGCCCGGATAGACTGCCGGCGTGGCTGGTGTAGCAGACAAAAACGCGTTCAAGGCCGGCCTCTTCATCGTCGCGACGGTGGCGTTGTTCTTTGCCATCCTGTGGCTCGTCTCCGGACGCACCGTCGCAGGTGGCACCGAACGGACCGTCGTCTTCAACCTTCAGGCCGACGTCGCGGGCCTGGCCCCCGGCAGCGAAGTGCGGCTTGGCGGAAAAAACGTGGGCGAGGTGCTCAATGTCGAGTTCGACGACGACTACAACCGCGTGCTCGTCAAGATCGCGCTGCCTGATGACGTGCCGTTGAAGAACGGCGCAACGGCCCAGGTGCAGTCGACGCTGACCGGCATCACGTGGATCAACGTCAACCAGCTCGGTGACGGGGCAGATTTGCCCAAGGACGAGCCGATCGTCGGCACGTCGGGCGCTTTAAATGAATTGCTCGCCGCCCTTGGTGAGGCGGTGCCTGAGCTCAAGTCTGCCATCGAGGACATTCGCCAGCAGACGCTACCTGCGGCCACGGAGACGCTGGCCGGCATCCTCGATGCTGCCAACTCCGTCACGATGATCATCGGCGACGAGACGATGAACGACGACCTGCGGCAAACCCTGGCGAACCTGCGGCAAACGAGCGAGGCCATGCCGCAGCTCATCGACGATTCGCAGAAGCTCGTGACCTCGGCGACGGCCGCGGTCGACTCAGTTCGGTCGACCGTCGAAGAGACGGGCTCGACCTTGTCGAGTGTGCTCGTAAAGGCCGACGATGCGGCGACGGACGTCAAGGCGGCCGCCTCGGGCGCTGCCGGCGCGGTGGCGGAAGTGTCGAGCCTGATCCGTCGCAACCGGCCGCAGCTGGGCCTGATCATCGACCGGCTCGCCAACACGGGCAGGACGCTCGAACTGGCATCGGCGGAAATTCGCCGTAGTCCATGGCGACTGCTTTACCAACCCAGCGGCGGTCAACGGGAGAGCCTTGATCTCTACGACGCCGCCCGTCGCTTTGCCGAGGGTGCCAACGCGTTGCAGGACGCCGCCGTGGCATTGGAAGGCGTCGCCGACGATCCGCAGGCCGACGAGCAGGCAGTGCGTGACGTGTTGGACCGCGTGCGGGCGCGCTTCGACGAATACGAAGAGGCTGAGCGCGTGCTGTTCGAGCGGATTCGCGAGTAGCTGTGAGCGGCAACGCGATCTTCCCCGCGACCCGTCGATGGCCGGGTACGATGGTTGCTCATGTCTGACCAAGCAGAGAACGCCCGTCATTTGCGTGAAGCCTCGCCACGTCCACCGGTCGAAGACGATCGACTGCAGCCACGCGCCCGCGGACACGCACCGCCGCGGGATCTCGAGCAGGCGGTGGAGTCGGCAGAGCCCAAGACGACCATCCGTCGGCGCGACCTGCGCGACGTGCTGCAGATCATTGACGACCTTGAAGACGAGCTGCACGAAGTAGCGGACGGCGACCTCATCGTCCGCATCATTCGGACTGCGGTGAAGCTGCTCCGTGACGACACCAACCGCGGCGACCTGAAGCTGTTCGACAACGCGTTCCGGGAGCTGCGGTACGCGATGAAGGTGTTCGCGCCGTACCGCGACACGCTGAAGATCAGCATCTTCGGCAGTGCCCGCACAAAGCCGGACGCGCGGGATTACCAGCTGGCCGAACAGTTCGGCCGCGACATGGAGCGCAACGGGTGGATGATCATCACCGGCGCCGGTGGCGGTATCATGGCCGCCGGGCACGGCGGGGCAGGGGCCAAAGGCTCGTTCGGGCTTAACATTTCGCTGCCCTTCGAGCAGTCGGCCAACGAGTTCATTCACGGCGACCCGAAGCTCGTCGACTTCAAATACTTCTTCACCCGCAAGCTCATGTTTGTGCGGAGCAGCCATGCCGTGGCGCTGTTTCCCGGTGGATTCGGCACAATGGACGAAGGCTTCGAGGTCATGACGCTCATTCAGACCGGCAAGTGTCCGCCGATGCCGCTCGTGCTGATCGACCACGACGGCAGCGACTACTGGTCGGCGTGGGACGACTACGTGCAGAACCACCTGCTCCGTGACGGCCTCATCAGCACCCAGGATCTGCACCTCTACCAGCGGACGCAGAGCATCGACGAGGCGGCTGAAATCTGCCGCAAGTTCTACGATAACTATCACTCGCTGCGGTATTCGCGTGACCTGATCATTCTTAGGCTCAAGCGTCGCGTGACGGACGAGCAGCTCGAGGCGTTGAAGGAACAGTTTGCCGACATCGTTGATCCGGTCGTGGCCGAGCGGATAGGCGACCGCGTGTGGCGCAGTTGTGGCCCGCTGAAAGTTGAGCGTAACGAGAAGAAACTGCGACATCTGCACCGACTCGTCTTCCCGTTCAATCGTCGCGACCACGGCAGACTTCGGCAGCTCATCGACCACCTCAACGACCTGCCCAGCGCGTGATGCGACGTGATCGCCTTTGGATGATCACGCTGCTGGCAACGCTGCCGGGTGTCATCATGCTGCTGCTGGCGACGCGGCACGGGCTTTCCCTCGGCGGTGACGCGGCGACGTACCTCGATATCGCCCGCTCGATCGGCCTCGGCGACGGGCCGACAACAAGCGGCTTCGGGGCGACGGAGCCCCTCGCGTCGGCACACTTTCCGCCGCTGTATCCGTTGCTGCTGACGACCGTCGGCGAGAGCCGAGTCGTACACGCGCTGCTGCTGATCTCAACCGGGCTGCTCGCGGCGGCTGTCGTTGCTCACTTCGACGCAAAGCAGCTCGTGCCGATCGTCGTGGCAAGTCTGCTGGTGACGATGCACGCCGACGTCTTGCGGCTGTTCGCCGGCGTGAGCAGCGAGGCGTTGTTCGTGCCGTTGTTCCTTGCGTCCGTGGTCGCAGCGCTGTCGAACAGGCCGTGGCTCACCGCCGCCGCGGTGGCCGGGGCAATGATGACGCGGCACGTCGGTGTGGCGTTGCTGATCCTGCCGATGCTGGCGGCAGGTCGCAAGCAGTGGTTGACCGGCGTTGCCGCGACGACGGTCGCCGCGACGCCGTACCTCGTTTGGCGGCTTTGGCTGGTATCGCAAGAGGCCGTGTCGGATCGCGTCCTGCGTTGGCACCCGCCGACGTGGCACGACTGGGTGGAAAGCGTCGCGAGCGCCGGACGCTGGTTGCTGCCCGTCGAGTCGCAAACGGCATGGCCTTTTGCGCTTGTCGGGCTCGTGGTCCTGCCGATGTTCGTCGCCTTAATAGCCCGGCGGCCGGTCGTGCTGATGGCCGTCGCTGCGTATGTACTCGTCGTGCTCGTCGCCCGCTCGCTGTTCGACGCGACGATCCCAATGGGTGGACGCATCTGGGCACCGCTCGTCGTCGTGTTCGTGCCGCTAGCAGTCGCGGCGGTGCCCAGAAGCGGGATCGCGACCAATCCGATCAGTCTCGCCATTGTGCAGTTGCAACGGCATCTCCTGGTCGGCCTCACCGTCGCGGTCGTCGCGAGCCAACTTGCCGTCTCGATCTGGTTCGTCGTCGACCGCTTCCGACGCGGCAGCGGCTACGCATCGCCCGCCTGGCGACAGTCACCGACGCTGCAATACGCCGGCGCTTTGCCGCCAGATGTGGCGGTCATCAGCAACGGTGCAGACGCCATTCAAGTCCTGCTCGGCCGCGCGGCGACACTACCACCGCTTGCTGTCTTCCCGACCGCAGGTCGCGCCAACACGGGTCGCTATAACGAGCTCCGCAGCCTCGCCGAGTCGCCGCAGACGATCGTCTGGTTCGACCGCATTGATCGGCCGTACTTCGTCACGCCTGACGACTTACGCCGCTACCTCGACGCCGACGACGTCGCCCGCTTCGACGACGGCTTTGTGTTGCGTTCCCGCTGACGCAGCACTTTCGGCCCCTCGGGGCAGTGCTTCAGCAGCACGCACGTCTCGCACTTGGGCGACTGGCTGCGGCACGTCGAGCGGCCGTGCCAGATGAGCAAGTGCGACCACTGCGTCCACTCGTCCTGCGGCACGCAGTCGGCTAGATCGGCCTCGACCTTCACCGCGTCGTCGTGTCGCGTGAGCCCGAGCCTTCGCGACAGGCGGCCGACGTGCGTGTCGACGGTGACGCCCACGTTGATGTTGAAGGCGTTGCCGAGGACCACGTTGGCTGTCTTTCGTCCGACACCTGCCAGTTGCGTCAGCTCGTCCATCGTCTGCGGCACCTGCCCGTCGTGCTTTGTCGAAACGTCGGTTGCCATGCTTCGGATCGCCTTGGCCTTCTGCCTGAAGAAGCCGCAAGAGGCGACGAACGATTCCAGCTCAGCCGGCTCAGCCGCCGCATAATCGGCCGCCGTTGGGTAAGCAGCAAAGAGCACCGGCGTCGTCAGGTTCACCCTTTCGTCCGTGCACTGGGCCGACAGAATCGTCGCCACCAGCAACTGCAACGGCGTCTCGAAGTTCAGACTGCACCGCGCCTCCGGGTACGTCTGCTGCAGGATCGGCAAGATAATCGACACCCGCGCCCGTCGCTTGCGGAAGGTCGCGGGTGCGGATCGACTCATCTTTCCCGGCATAAGCGACGCTAGACCAGGCTCAGCGTCGACATCCAATGGTTGTCGAGGGCTTGGCCGTACCCACCGCCGAAGACGTGGAGCTTGTCAGCGACGATAAGGCTGTGCACGCCGAACCGTCGTTGCGGCAGGTTCGCCAGGAGCGACCATTGGTCGGTCTGCGTGTCGTAGAGGTAGACCGTGTCGGTGGGTGACGTGTCCCACTCGGTCCCCGTGCCGTTGCCACCGGCGATGATGATGTAGCGGTCCTTCCAGACAACGGTCGACTGGTCGATGTGCCCGCGTGCTTCGGGCAGGCCGCGGACGCTGGTCCACTGCCTCGTCGTCGGGTTGTAGCGCGAGACGTCCGCCCGCGCGCCGCTCCACTGATCATCCTCGATCTGCCCGCCGATAAGGTAGATGTTGCCACCGACGGTAACGGCCGAGACGTGATCGCGGGCGACGGGTGTGTCCGTCTCGCTCCGCCAGCCTGTCGACGGATTTGCCAGGTCCAGGCTGATGTGCCTGGTGCTGTTGGAGACGAAGTCGTTCTGGCCGTCACGGACCATGCCCGACAAGACGTGCACGCGGCTGCCGACCATGGTGACGCCGTGACCGCTGATGGCGTGGGGCATCTTGACGAAGTCGTCGAATCGGTTCGTCTGCGGGTTGTAGATCCAACTGCGGTCGGTCACGCCGGTGATGCCGTCATTCGTCGCGGCGGTGCTGTGACCGCCGAAGAGGTAGGCCTTGCCGCCGTGTGCGACGCCGCCGAGGTGCGTGACAGCCGCGGGCAGGTCGGCAACCTGTCGCCAGCCACCGGTTTGATGGTTGAAGGCGTAGCCGGAGCGGTCGACGGTCCACGACCGGTCGAAGAAGCCGCCCCACATGAAGGTCTCGTGCCCGATCGTGACCTGCACGCCCTCCATGATGTTGCGCGGCACGCTGCCATGCGTCATGAACATGGTGGCGGCCACGGTGCTCGACGCATCGGGCGTGCCCGAGCCGCCGTCGTCGCCGGGATTGGTGACTCGCTTGAGCTCGAACTTGTCGAGGTTGCCGACGTCACCGCCCGCCGCCCGCTCAAAGGTGATGCGGATCACGTGCGCGCCGGGGTGCATGTGGAAGCGACCGATGTCGATGTCGCTGTACGTGTGCCAGCCGCGCTGCGGAATGTGCTTGACACCGATCGGCGTGCCGTCGATCTCGAAACGGAGCTTACCGCCACTGACGCCAGTTGCCGCCGTGGCGACGAGGTCGTAGTTGCCGTGCACGTCGAGGTTCAGCGTGTACTCGAGCCATTCACCCGCCGCCGCCCAGCCGACGTTCGTCCGGCCGTGGATCGTCTCGATGTCGACATCCTCGCCGCGACCGTTCTGCCCGCCGAAGTCGCCGATCGTGGTGTCACTGAAGGCAACGCCCGCGCCCCCCATGTCATAGTGCTCGGCCTGAATTACGGCCGGTGCGGTCGCAGGCGACAGCGAGAACGGATGCTGACCGGTCGGCTGCGGATCGACTGGTGGCTGTGGATCGACAGGCGGCTGCGGCGTCGTCGGGCCGCCGACGCGGTTCATGCTGAACTTGTCGAAGTTCCCCGTGTCACCGTTCCAATCCTGCTGAAATGTCACACGCACGACGTGCGTCCCGACCGCCAACTGAGCCTGGCCGATGTTGATCGTGTTGTACCGGTGCCAGCCATGCTCTGGGATTGTCTTCTCCCCGACGCGGCTGCCGTTGATGTCGAAGCGGAGCGTCGCCTTGCTGATGCCTGTCGCGGCGACTGCCTTCAGCTCGTAGGTGCCTGCCTCTGCAACGTGCACCGTGTACTCCAGCCACTCGCCCGACTTGGCCCAGCCGACAGACGTTCGGCCGTCGCTCCGGGCGATGTCGACACCATCGCCCCGACCGTTGCTCCCGCCCGAATCACTGGCCGTCGTCTCGTGATATGCCACGCCCTCGCCGCCGAGGTCATAGTGCTCGGCCTCGATCGTGCCGGGCCGTGCCGGTGATTGCGAATAGGGCAACTGGCCGTTTGGTTGCGGATTGCTCGGCGGCGGGGGCGTAACTGGTGGCTGCGGATTCGTCGGCGGTTGCGGATCGACCGGCGGCTGGCCGCCGACCGGCGTCAGGCTGAACTTGTCAAAGTTGGCCACGTCACCACCGCCGGGCCGGTCGAAGCTCACGCGGATCACGTGCCTGCCTGCGTCGAGCCCGACGACGCCAATGTTCAGATTGCGGTAGTTGCCGAAGCCATCACCGGGCACAGCCGTTGTGCCGATGTGCGTGGTGCCGACGTCGAAGCGGATGGCAGCGTTGCTCATGCCCGACGCGGCAAGGGCCTTGACCTTGTAGTTCCCGGCGGTGGCGACATCGACGGAGTACTCCAGCCACTCACCTGCCGTCGCCCAGCCGACGTTCGTGCGACCCCAGCGGGTCTCGATGTCGACGCCTTCGCCGCGTCCGTTGTCGCCGCCGTAGTCGCTGCGGCTCGTGTCGTGGTAAGCCACGCCTTCGCCACCGACGTCGTAGTGTTCGGCCTCAATGGTGCCGGGTGCTGCCGGTGAAAGGTGGAAGGGAGATTGGCTCAGCAGCTTGCGAACCTCTAGCTGCTCGAGCGTGCAGAAGGCGGCACGGGACGTGGTACGACGGGAAGCAGCGTTATTCATGTGATGCGGTCGAAGCGGTCGGGCTTCTGCCGAATCATGAACGGTGATTTAACGAGTACAAAAAATCGTCACCCGCCAACACCGCCCAATAACGCGGACGGGTCGGCACAGCTTCTTGTTGCATTCGAGGGAAGCGGCGAAAGGGGCTCGAACCCTCAACATTCAGCTTGGAAGGCGATCCAGCGGTGGCTGGATCGGCGTCCTGACGCTGCCAGAGGGGGTTGGGGAACGGGGAAAGGCCCGAGAAGGGCCACGAAGCTGATACAACCTGATACCCGGCCCGAACCGCCTGCGCGGTATCAACGTGATCCCCTGCAAGGGAACGGCGATCGGGCATGGTGTAGGCCGTTGGTGGCACCGCGGGAACATGATACCCGCAGTGGTCGGCGGCGGGTAGCGCTCATCCTAGTGATCTGCTCCGACGACGCCTCCCGCACGGTCTCAGGCGGCAGGACTGCGGCGCGTGCGTCGCTGTCCGGCAGAGCAATCTCGAAGACAAGCCCGTTCACGCGCCTCAAAATCTCAGCCTGTTTCGCCTTCGTGCGTGCAACGCCGGGCGGCGACGACACGTCATCGTGCGTGCCGAAGGCGATCGGTCGAGCTGGCACGTCCAAAACAAGGTGGACATGGTCGCGGACGGTGAATGCGTGCGACCGCGTGACGGAGCCGACGATGGTGGCCGACCACCCCATTTGCGGTAGAGGATGCCGTACGAAGAACGGCCGCTCTGGCAGCGCGTTCAATGCGTCCTAGACCACCCTACCCTGCCGCGGCGAGAGAAGCAGGGGGAGGCAGCGGCCGCCAGGAGTGTTTCGTGGCTGCTTCGGAGGAGGGTGATGGCCGCGTTCCACAACTTCGTGCGGTACATCGAGCGAGACTGCTCATCGCTGGCGGCAGCGATGGCTCGGCCGGCAAGGTTATCTATATAGAAGATAAACGCCTGTCGCTCTGGCGTCAGCTTCCCTAGATCGGCCATCAGCACCTCGCGATTAGTTCAAGCACCGCCGCGTTGCAACTCCACCGCCGCCACTCCTCCGCGATAATCTGCCGCAAGTGGCTGCGTAGTGGCTCTGCAATGATCGGGTCATTCGCCTCACCGGTCTCGTGGTCAACGCTTCGAAACTCGACACCCCGAAGATCGCGGTCAATGCCGCCAAGCCACGGCAGCGGCCAAAGATCATCGTCGTCTCCGTCGACGACCTCAACTAGGACCAACTTGCCGTCACGGATTGTCAGCGCGAGATCACGAGCGTCACCTCCTAAGAGACGTCGCAGGACCTCCGACGAGAGTAGGTTCTCGTACTCTCGCCTTGTCGGTCTCATCGCAGCTCCCCCGCAATCGCCCACGACAGTGAAGGAGCATCTTCGAGCGCCGCGCCGAGCAGGCCGCTGACGAAGTAGCCGTTAGTAAATCGACGCACGACATCTACAACGTGTTCTGCATCGCCCATCACGACCTTGCGCCCAAGACGGTGGAGTTGCAGCACAATGAAGAACCTGCGGTCTTGTATCGGCACCCTCCGATCGTCGCAAAGGACGTGGTAAGAGTCGATCTCGTCATCGTACTGCTGGTCGTGACGACTTGAGCAGAGGCCATCGCAAGACGCACCGGCTTTGACGATAAGATCGGCAATCGATGAATCGGCCTGTTGGTCATTCATTTCCGCTTCTAGCTCCTGCTCGCAAGGCAACGAGGCGGCCGCTAGGCCGCCTCGCGCTCAAAGGGCGTCTTATTCTGGACACCCTCGTGGCTACTGCCACAATCAACGCCTGCCAACAGGCAGGGAATCGGCTGAGGGGCCGAAGGCGACGGAAGGACTGCTGATCCGTCCGCCACCGGTGCAGCTATTGTGAGGGGCGATTGGCTGGTGGCCGCACGCCTCACGGATCTCTGGACCGGCTGCTGCTCCTCGACGAAAAGGACGAGAGGCATCTCTGGCATTTGCCCCAGAGCAGGCACCTCAAGCGTTGCGATTCAATAAGGCCTCCCTTGCGGAAGGAAGTGACGACGTGCGCCATGGTCGAAGCTTAGCCGGAAGCGCTTCGACTGTCAATATGTACCGTAGATATTTCTAGCCCGGGTCTCCGCGAAGGATCTCAAGTCGCTGGTGCGCCGACTCCGCAGCGCCGTATCCGACGGCCTCGAATCCTGCCGCAACTGCTGCAAGCACACCGTTTCCGGCATTACCGAGAAACGCAGCACGTCTCGCCCCGGTGATGGAAAAGACGCCGTCGTAGACGCCGCGCGGAAGCTCTCCAACGACAGCCGACGTCAACGATGTCGCCTTGTACGCCCTGTACCGTAAAACCGACTTCCGGCAGACCCGACGTCGCTGCCCGCTCTGCCCGTTTGTGCGCAACAGACCCTCTGATGCCAGATCGGACAGGCGACCGAGCGAAATCTTCAGCCCCGCGAAATCCTTTGCCCGGTTCCAAACCGGCTCCTCGTCAACCCGCCAAGTCGGCGGTAACTCACGCCCGTACGGCACGTACATTGTCGTCGTCGCATCCGTTGGGATTGAGACTTGCCCCGTGGGTGAGAGCAGCAGCAAGTAACCATGGGTCGCGTCGATGAAGCGAGCGCTAGGCGAGGGGCGGTAGCGGCCGATCCGGTCGCCCTTCACCGTGATGCTCCACGTCCAAACTAAGACGGCCTGAAGGGTCAAGCCGCTGGCCACGGGGAGCAGCCGCAAGGTGTCAAGAGAGGTGGCCGGCTCTGATGGCCTATACGGGATATGGATGCACGCGAATCCCGTCTCCTCGACGAGAGAGTCAAGACCTGTCACAGCATCGACCACCTCACCCGGCGAACTGCCTCGCGACGGATCGACGAACGCGAGGGCGAACCGCCGCCGTTCCTGACGCAGTTCTGCGATACCCCGTTTGATGTCGCCCGGTCGAAGCACGCCAGATTCTAAAGCGACCGAGGCTCAGCCGCTTCACGCGGCTTGTCTGAGCGACATACGGTATCCACGATACACCGTGCTGTCTGGTGTCACGACATCAAGCTGACAACGTATGGCCATGAAGACTAACTACCGGAAGGAGCGGGCCGTGCGGCCCGCCGCGTATCAGGAAATCGCCGTCACCGCGCGTGCGGCGTCGCCGAACGAGCAGGCGGCGCTCGACGATGAGGTCCAACGGCTGCTTCGGGCGATGGCAATGCAGTGCGTTGCCCGCCGGGAGGCGACCAACACGAAGGAGGAGAGATGAATAACGCTGCCACTCAGTCCACCGATCAGACGCTCCGCGACAAACTCGCCGGAAAGCCCTACATCATCTTGGCCCGTCAGAGCCAGACAACTGCCCTGACATCCTCGACCGAAACGCAGGATCAGCAGCTCCGCCATCGGTGTGATGCGGCGGGTGGCCGGCACATCGAGACCATCGCGCTAAAGAACGTCACCGGCAGCATGCCGGGGCGGCGGAAAGACATCGACGAGTTGTGCCAACGGCGAAGGGACCGGGCAGATTTCGAAGTCCTCGTCGTGCAGGTCGTAGACAGATTCACACGCGCCGGACTGCGGCACGGGTTTGCGCTGGAGGAGCGTCTGATCGCACTCGGCGTAAAGGTTTTGTTTGTCGGCGAGGACATGGTTTTGGATGGCGAACACGGCGACCTCCTGCGAGCCTTCAAGTATTCCGCCGCTCAAAGTTTCGCGAAAGACTTGTCACACCGCATCTCGTCCGCTCACATGCGGAGTCTCAAGGAGGGCCGGAAGACGACGACCGCCGTGTTCCCGTACGGGGTGGACAAGCTCGTGTCTTCTCCGGCAGGCGTTCCGCTCTACCGAATCCGTGACAACCGTGACGGCACACAAAGCAAGCTCCACGCAGAGACGTTGCGACTCATCGACACCTACGGAAGCGTTGGGGGCAGAACGGGGCGATTCAGAAAGGAGAAGGATGATCGTGTGACCTTCGTACCGGGCAGCGAGGTGGAGCAGGCCATAGTCCGCGACGTCTACATCTGGCACTACCGCGACGGACTCGGCGGTTCGTCGAGTCGCCAAGCGACTCAACGATCAGAAGCGATTTCGAGTTGGTGGCAAGCGCTGGAACGAGGGGCGGATCACGCAGATGCTCAACGCAGCGGTCTACACGGGCTTCACGGTTGGCCTCGCTGCCCATCGCGGAATCTACTCCGGCTTGTCAAACGGGGAGCCGAAGAAGCTCAACCGCCCGGAATCCGAGTTGCTTACGAAGGAGAGCATGCCCATCATCTACCGCACTCCAGAGGAGGCGTTCCGGCAAAATCACCCGGCGATGGGCGACTTTTTGCCATCTGACATCCGTGACCAAGCTATCGAGGATCAGGAACGGCGGCGTCGCCAACGCTACGCCACGTCGCTTCTGCCAGAAGGGCAGAAGCGGCATGGTCGGGGCAACAGTAAGCGTGGTTCCGCCTACCTGCTTTCCGGACTCCTTCGGTCAACTGACGGGAAGGTACTCGTAGGTGTCCGTTGTGGTCCTCCGGACCGTCCCAAGCGGTACTACCGCGTGAAGGGTTCCCGCTTCGACCTGGATTCGTCCAAAGTGTCCCGCCGAATGGTCGCGGCGGAGCCATTGGAGAAGGCGGTGCTTGAGCAGTTGCAGAAGGCGCTTCTCGCGCGGGGCGATCTCGAACAACTGCTTGTTGGTTGCGTGCAGGCGGAACTGGAGCTTACGGAGGCTGGTTCGAAGCAGTTGGCGGAACTCCATCGCTTGCGAGAACAGGCGAACGCGAAGATCGTGAACCTTCTCCGCAACTTCGACGAGTCATTACCGCAGACAAAGCAGGTTGTCGCGGAACTCAAGGACGAGGTGGCCGAGCATTCACGGCAGATCGAGCGGCTCGAACGTCAGATCGCTGCCGGTCCCATCAACGTGGAGACGCTTGTCCGGGAGATGATGGAGCAGATCGAAAACTTGGCCACCGACAGTTCCACCATGCCCGTTGAGCGACTCAAGGATGTCGTCCACGCTTTCGTCGATGAGGCCGTCGTCGATCTGGCAAACCGCGACGTGCGGATTGTCGTTCGATTGCCCGACTGGTCCGGGGCCGCAGAACCGACTCTGGGCAGCACGCGACCGTTGCGTCTTGTTGGTTTGAGCGGGTCAAGGACAAGCAACCGGACGCATCCGTCGTCGCAGGCGAAGAACGTTGCACGTCGGCCGATCCTGCTGAAGATGGCCTGTCGGGCCGGTCGGAAGCTCCGCCCGCCATCGTACCGCTGCCGCTGCGCCCGCAGGTTGTCGGGTGGGGACAAAAGGCGAACGAAGCCTGAGCGTCGGCCCTTGGCGGCCTGAAGTCGGGATCGTGCGCGGGCCGCGGCTTTCTGCGCTTGATCGACGCTGGGTCCATGCGAAGACGATGGCTTGAACGCCATCGACTTCACCCAGGACAACCCGCACTCGGTGTGCAATCTTCGCAGTGCGTCGGGATCGCCGCGGACGGCACACCGCGACCCGCGATGCTCATACGCCTGTCGTTGGCGCTGGGCAGAGGAGCGCTATTCGGGTGATCTCGTCGCCATCGAACGCGCATTGTCCCATGGCTGGCACGCCTACTTCGGCACCGTCCGCGTGGGGCACCCGATTCCTGGGTCTACCTTCGCGGCGGCTCGCAAACGGTTCGGCGCAATGCTACCGAAGCCACGCCGTTGGATGTCGTACGCGGAGGTCCGAGATGATGTCCCAAAGCACATACATTTTCACTTTCACCTGCTGACGCCACACGCGTACGCGGACAGGGACCCGCTGTTCACCTCGTTATGGCGCATCGCCCTCGGCGAGGACCATGACACGACCTCCGGGGTTCGAGTCGAGGGAACTCGGAATCCGGTGGCGGCGGCCCGGTATGGCTGCGGATTCGATGAGGAGAAGCGATGGCGGCCGCTGTTCAGGACGCGTCGGGAATGCGGGTTTGAGATCTCGTGTGGCACACCACTATTCGCCGGAGGCATGTCATACAGCGACCGCCGTGTGGAGAGGGAAATCTATTGGGCTGCCCTCGAACGCTTTCCGACGGATCTCGACGCCCCCTTCTCGGCTGCCATCGACGCCGCGGTCGCGCATTGCTCTCAGCTCTCGGCGGAGTGGGCCGCTACTAAGGCGCAGGGAACCTCTTGATTGGTGTCATAGTCTCAAGTTTGGCTCGTCCCAAGGTATCGCGGCTGCGTAAGTTGCCCACGTTCATCGCCGTTGTAGAACTTGGTTCTCAATCCCGTTCGAAGCCAAAGTCATTGACCTTGAGGGTGCGGCAGTTCTCCGTCACCGTGCGTTGAATCTCCGGGCTGACTCCGTCTCCGACCGAAACGTCGATCTCCAACCGCACTTTGGCGTTCACCTGCTTCAACCCAACAAGATGGGACACGACTTCCTGGGCAATAAGCCCGGCATCCCTCGCAAGCCGCTCCGGATTCAGTTCAGCCACGGCATAAAAACGAGTCGGGAGAACGGGTGCCGCTGCCGATGGCTGATCCTGCCCCGTCGTTGATGCACCACTATCCCCGGTCACCGTGTCAGTGGTGGAGGCCGTACCGCCGTCTGCGGTGCCTTCGGTAGCAGGCTTCGGTCGGAGCTTCGTGGCAGTACCCGGATGCACGAGGACGCCCGGGTCGTCTGGCGTGACGTTCTTGGATTCCCCAAAACGAAGGCCGGCGAAGGTGCCGTCTTCACGACGATCATCGGCGTAGGCGAACGAATCCGGATCCCACGTCAGCAGGCCCAACCCGTCGCTGATGCTTCGTGAAAGGACCTGCGACGACGTGAGCCGGGGCAGGTAGATGTACCGGGCGAAGTATTCGACGAGCTGCTTCACGGGGACAAAGTCTCCGCTTTCGCCGGACCACAACGGCACACGATCCAGTTCTTTTCGAAGCCTGGTTGGCCCGAGTTCAACGATCAGTCCCTCGTCCCGCTTGAGACGAGTTGCGGCGCGTGGAGCCAGCATTTCGGTGCCGCTCAGGCGCGTAGCACGGATCTCGGCCGTGTCAGTCGCCTCCTTCTGGGTCGGGACGAGCAGCCAGCAGTACGCCTCCGCCACGCGTTGACGAAGCGTCCCTTCCCACTCCTTGCACTTCGATTGGGCCGTTCGGGTCTGCGCCACGGTAAGGTCCAGTTCGTCGCGCTTCTGGTCGATCTGTCGCCAAGCCATGGCCCAGCGAGCAGCATCGAGCAGATCGTCAACCCGGGTCTGGTCTGGAGCGGCGAAGACCAGCATGTTCCGGTAGTGCCGTGGCCCACTGCCTCGATGGTCCAGAATCTCGGCCGCCGCCTTCATCGCCACACTGTCGTTCTTGTTCTGGGAGTGTGTGGCCTCTGGCCCCAGGATCACGAATGCCGCGTCGGTGTTGTCCGCCACATCGCCCGACTGCGCCGGAGCCGCGTGGACCCTCCCAAAATCGCCTCGATGCTTCTCCTGCTCACGAAGGACATTCCGAACTTCATCGAGGACATCATCCTCCGAGAAGTTGATCTTCCGGGACTCCGCCTCCCGGTTGATGTTCTGGGCCGTGTCGTAGTAGCTCCGATCACCCTCCGTGTTCAAGTAGATCGCGCGGTTCTGGAGACGGCGTAGGGCGTCTCCGAAAGTCGCGAGCGACTCTCCGGGTTGAACACATCCGACATGTACCTGCCGGATGTCCTTGCCCCGCGCCGCCGCTCCTTTCATCGGAGCAGTGCCGAGGAATAGCGTCCTCGCCACACGCCGCGTCGCGCTGTACCGGCCGAGGTTGTTGTTCTCCCGGTCGATTTTGAGCGGCGTACTCTCAGGGCCGTCCACGTCCGTCTCCACGATCGGAGTCCACGCCGGATCGAGATACCTCGTCAACTCCTTGCGGACGTTCGGGTCATCCACGGGCATCATGCCGGGAAGGATCAGGAGGTTCTTGTCCTCACGTTCCCACAGCGCGTGGATCACCGCAGCCATTAGGCGGAGAACTCCGCGTGTGCGTTGAAAACGGTCAAGCGTGCTCCACTCCGTGTAGAGCCGATCGAAGACATCCGGATGAATCGGATACGCCGCGGTCAACCGCTTCTCATAGTCGGCCGCACCCGCCTCAACGGGGAACTCCTTCGGAGCCGACCTGTACTGCTCCATGAAGGCTCGAACCACGGCGTCCCGCCTTCGAAACGCATCCGTCTCCAACGGCTTGAACAGCCGCCTCCGAACGATCTCGAATCCCTCCTCTGTGCTCGCCGGCTGCCACGTCGCCTCTTTGCGGCTCACGACGTTCTCCAGGCGCTCGAGCGCCTCCTTGCCTGCGGAGCCTCCGACTTCGATGTCGCTGGCCGGCACGCTGACGACGAGGAGCACGTTCTTCGCCGCGCTCGCAGCCTCCGTGAGTGCCTGCGCGAAGGTGAACTGCGTGTCGAAGCTGCCCGCAGGCAGATCGTGCTTCTCGTAGAGCTGACGCGCGTAACTCACCCACTCGTCGATCAGGATCACGCTCGGCCCGGCGAGCTTGAACAGCTCCACCAGACGATCTCCAGGGCTAACGCCTTTCCGGTCCGCTTCAGCGACGAGCTTGTAACCCTTGGCTCCGGCAAGCTGCCACGCCAAGTCGCCCCAGATCGTGTTCGTGACCGTCCCGTCACCCATTTCACGCGGCTCGGCCCCTCGCATGTACTGGCCCACCAGAACCGCTCGCTTGATCTCCGGAAGCTCGGAAATCCCCAGCTCGTTCAGAATCTCGTCAATCCCGGGCAGACTCGTGACCGGCTTCTCACCCACCAAATGGAACAGAGCGAGCATCGAGTGCGTCTTGCCGCCGCCGAAGTTCGTTTGAAGGGCGACCACCGGATCGGCCGGCTTCCCCGTCAGTCGCTTCAAGGCGTTGACCAGTAGGTCTTGAAGGCCCTGCGTGAGGTACGTCCTCCGAAAGAACTCGACCGGGTCCCCGTACTCCTCGGAGGCCTCGCCCGTCCAGACCTGGTGAAGGTCGGCGGCGAACTCCGCGTTCAGGTAATCACCACCCGCAACATCCTCGTGAGGTTCGATCACTTCTCGCCAAGGGGTGAGTCCGGCCTTCGGATCACCGGCCGTCTCGGCCTTCTTGTTGGCCTTACGAGCCTCAGATCGCCCCTGCTCGGCGAACTGCAGTCGCATCACCTCGTGCGCCTGCTTCTCCAAGGCCGTCGCCGCATCTCCGGCCGAGCAGCTTCGAAGGAGCCGGGCCATGCTGTCGAGAGCGCGGTACGTGTCGTTGTACGAAAACGGTTTCTGATGCGCCCAGTCGTTCCGGATCGAACGAATCTCGCTCACCAGCGACCGGTCCGCGTGGCTCAAGACATCGCGGAAGCAGACCTGCCAGTTCTCCCACATCGTGTTCATCACCGCCGTGACGTCCCAGTTCCCGTTGGGCGGGTACTTCAGGTTCTCCGTCGCCTCCTTCTCCCAGCCAGAGCCGAAGGTCTTCTTCAGCTCCGTGCTGATGAAGGGAAACAGCGCGTCTTTCAAGACGTCGAGCGCCTCGCCGATCTTGTCTTTATTGCTTTTGGCCATGTGGGTCACCCCCTGGTACGAACGGGAACTTCGTGAACTAGTGCTGGAACATCTCCGACTGCGACTCGCGGACGATGTCGGCGTCACGGCTAAGCCTGACGATCTCCGGCCACGACTTCACGAGTGCGTCGTAACTGGCAGCCTCTTTCGCACGCTTCGTACGATCACACAATCGAAACAGCCGGTAGGACAGTTCCTTGGCTGACTCGCCAACCGTGTTACCGAGAGCGGCTAGGAGCGATGCTGCTCCGACTTCGCCTTTGTCTTCCAAACGACGGATCAGGTGCTGGGTTGCTTCCCAGACGGTGAGCCGCTTGTCCGCTTGCGGGTTCCAGTCCGCTGGCAGGTCACTTCGTTTCAGCAGGCTCACCTTGCTGTGTCCGCTCTTGACGATGCCCGCACTCCTAAGACCATCCACGCCGATCGCGAACGCATTCGCAAGGGTGTTCGCGTCACCGAATGGTCCTTCATTCATTCCGTATTGCTCGAACCACTTGATCGCCCACCGCGTGTCGATGTCGAAGTCGGCATCCTGTTCGGCCAGCGTGTCATCGAGCGTCGCGTTGATGAGTTCGAGCGCTGCTCGGGTCGTCATGGTCGAGCCATCGGCGTTCTCAACCCTGGCATAGCGGCTGAAGATTGCCATGCCCGGCCCAATCGACGCCTGCGCAAGGTCTACGGGGGCGATGCTTCCTGCCTGCATCTGTCGAACCGCAGGGGGCAGTTCTTCGTGCAACGCTGCGACCAGTTCACCACGGGTCGCAACTTTGGCGTCGCTTTGAAGCGGCCGACAGACGAGCAGGATGGACGAGGCGAGTGCGTTCGCACCGATGCCTACCTGTCGATTGTCACCCTCAGTACGCATGGGCCAGGTGCCGTTGATCGTGTAACCCTGCCGGATCACCGCGTTGAGGAAGGTCTCCCAACCCGTCGAGGCCTCTCCCGCGTCTCCAGTCTCTGACTGCTTGAAGGCGTAGAAGATCGTCGTTGGGAAGTTCGGGTCACACCCTTCCCGCAAAGAGCGAAAGGCTTCGCCGAGCCGCTGCTCGAAGAAGGCCTTGGCTTCGGCCTTGCCACCTGGGTGTCGGTACGGCGACGCGATGATTTCGTCGGACTTCGGTGTCAGCAGCGTTTCACCGAGTTGTGGCATGACCTCACGAAGCGTTCGACGGAGCCAGACGTAGAAGAAGTCCGAGAGGTCTGCATACCCCACGTTGTCGTAGTACGGGGGATCGGTGCATGCACATCCACGTACTGCTTGAGCCGACGACGCTGCGTCCCGCTGCTTCACCGTGGCACCAGGGCCGGCGGGAACCATTTCGAGGGCATTGCTGACCACCTTCGCCGCTTCAACGAGGCCACTGCTTGATCGGCCGAAGGGATTGGCCTCCGCGAAATCCCACACCATCGGCAGCGCCTGCTTACCGATGGTGGACCTCATCGCATTATCCTTTGGCCGCCAACTCGCAAGCGTGCTTCCATAATCGGCGACACGGCTCAGGACGCATCCCAAGTATGTTGCCACAGCATCGGCATATGCCTGTGGGCCTTCACCACCTTCGTCGAGGGGGCGAGGGTCATTGGGCAGATGACCGGCGGCCTCTGCGTCTGACTTCACCTTTGCCCGCGCCTCCCCAACCGAGTCAGAGAACGTCAGCAATGCTGTCAACTGGCGAGAGGTGAACAGGTCCCGAAACGAAGGTAGTCCGTACTGTGGAGGCGAGAACCACCTCTTGTCATCGGTCATCAACTGGTCAATCTCTGGTGCATCAGGTTTGCTAGCTTGAGGAACCAAGTCGGGTGTCGCTTCGAGATAGATCCGTCCTCGCTGTCCTTCCACGACAACCGCAAATGGCGTCTGCCCCATCCCGTGCTTTTCTGCCTGCTCCCGAAGTTGTGGCTTCTTCATCACATTGTCGCAGTACAAGCACCTAGCCATCGAACGGTTCGTTGTCTCGTCGATTGGCTGACCCTCATGCTTGACGGTAAAGCGAATAGTGCCACTTGATTTGTCCACGATTGGATCGACGTAGGCCCTTTTCCCTTTCTTCGTACTCAATGAGAACGACCGAGCCATTGGCATTGACCGGCCGCATCCTGGATTGGGACATTTGACAGTGCGGCACCACAGCCACGCGACAACCACAAGTTTCTGTCCCACGTATGGCCGGAGGTCGGGCCTATTGCTTGCCATCGCTTCCGTCACGGCGACCTTGGGGTACAGGTGACCAATGCGTTTCTCAGCCTCGTCGCTCATCCACTTCGCGTATCGGCGTACATCTTCGGCCAGTCCGGTGGCCCCGGGCCAGTGGCTCTGCTGGTCCGCCTTCGGGTGGACCGGCGGCTTGCCGGCGAACTTGGGCGGGATCTCGATCAGGGCCTTGTTGATGAGCACGGCGACCGGGTTGAGATCGCTGGCGTGTGTTCGCAGCCCCAGCCGCTGGGCCTCCAGCGGAATCGACCCGCCACCTGCGAATGGATCGAGCACCGGTGGCGCGTGCGTGGCCAGATAAGCATTCACTTGCTCAGGCTTTGCCGAGAGGCGGATGAGGTTGTCCGGCTCGACGTCACCGCAATCGGCAAGGGGTTCGTACCGCTTGTGCTTGCCGTCGAGGACGTTCTGCGTGGCGACGCTACGGGCGATCTCCGCACGAGCACGGTTGATGACGGCCAGCTTCCCAGTGTTCTCCCACAGGATCAGATCTTCGATGATGTCGAACAGCTTCGCACGACGATCAGCGGCCGCATCGGCCTTGTCCGGACGGTTCGCCAACTCGGGGTCGTCATCGGGATCATCGACGAACGAGGCAAAGAGGACCGCTCGGCAGGCAGCCGCAGGTCGCTGCGCGTACCACCAGTGGAAGGTGCTCGGGTAGCCCTTGGGTGCCTTCCTCTTTCGGCGTGACGATTCGTCGTTGATGGCACGGAGGGGGAGCGCGACCTCGATGAGCTTCTTGCGGCGGGGTTTGGAGGTATTGGTGGGCGGCTTGGTCATGAAAGAATGAGGGAAGAATAAGGGACAGCGAACAGGGATTCCCTTATTCCAGCGCTCTCTAAGTGGTTGACGGGAATCGCCTTACAAGGCGACGGGGCCGATTGGGTGAGGGAATGCGGTGATCCATTCCCTTATCCGCTCGGTGGTGGAGCGTGCTCGGCCGCCCACCACCGACTGCCGACCCCGAAACCGTAGTTGGTGGCGTCGCCTCGCTTCTTGAGGAGCTGAAGACGGTAGCGAACCTGCTCGGAGGAAAGCGTGGGGAGTACCTCGGACAACTCGTCGAGACGAGCACCCTCGTCTCCGGCATCCCGGAGGTGCTTCAGCAGGAGCTGGAGGTTGTGTTCTCGGTCCAGCCCCTTCGTCCGCGTGTATTCGCCGGTCCGCCCAATGGCCTTGTACAGCTTTCGGCTAAGGATGTAGCCGGTGCCTTGACGTCGCCCAGTGGACTCGATCAGGCCAAGATCACGAAGGCGACCGGCTGCGGAGCGGAGATCGTCATCGAGCCGTTCATCGCGTCGGACACGATCGAGCACGAGGAACTCGTCGGTGCCAAGCTGATTGATGGTGTCGTCTCCAAGACCTCGGAGGAAGCGGACGAACTCCCCGTCCTCGACCTTCCCATGCAGGGTGACCCAGACGGTACTTTCATCGGTTCCGTCAAACGACGGCAATCGCTGTGAGTACCGGACTGCGGAGGTGAACATGAGGTCCATGCCCTGACCCGACCGTTCAACGAGTCCGCACTTTTCGAACAGGTTGGCGATGAGTGGATTACGTGGGACCGACTTCCGCAACACGTTCTTCGTGGTGACCGAGCCGGGGAAGCCACCGGGGCTTTCGACCTGGATGCGTTGGGCATACTGACGGACGAAAATGGGAGCAGGGTCTCGATAGTTGCGATGACTGACCGCGTTCTGGATCTGCTCCCGGACCGGCCGCTCGGGGAACGTCGGAAGGTCACGAACCGCAAGGCCGTCCTGGTAGTGCTGGAGGTCATTGCGCCGGTTGATGCGTTCCCAGATGGCGTTGTAGTACAGGAAGAAGCCATCCTTGTAGTTCTCCCGATCCGCGGCGGGACCCGGAGCCTCGGAGGAGCGGTACTCGAAGATGACCTCTGCGTTCGGGAACCTCCTTTGAAGGAGACGAGCCGGGGCGAACAGGATGACGGCAGCGTTGGTAACCCGGCTGTCTACGAGGGCACCGACATCTTCGAGGAGCTGGCGGTTGTCCGCGGTCTGAAGCATCCGGCGCATCTCGATGCTGCCGGGGTCCGTGTTCTCGGCGATGTCGCTCATCCACTCGTGGCGAAATGCGTCGATGGCCTTCGAGGAGAGGTCCGTGAACTCGAAACCTTCGCAGGTCTCGGAGGAGAAGTCGCCGGTACGTTCGTCGTAGATGGCGCGACGCCGCTCCTCGGATAGCGGGATGAGGCTGTCATCGTCATCGCGCATCCAGGCACGACCGAAGCCGTCGGTGGTCGCGATGCCGATCGGGTGCGCGGGAATCTCAAACGCGAGAACGCGACCGTTCCCGTGGCTGATGACCTTGAAGGAGGTCGGGAGGCGGATCTTGTCGTTGAGGTTCTTTCTGGTCTCCTCGGGCTGGGCAAATGCCTCCGAGCCGACGACCTTGCGGGGCCGCTTGTCGGTCACTCCGAAGACGACACGGCCTCCACCCTCATTAGCGAGGGCCGACGCGTACCGGCAGAGTTCCTTGAAGTCGAACTTCTCCTTGGCCTCCTTGAACTCGAAGTGCTCGCCCTCGACGGCTTCGAGCCACTTTGCCAGTTCGGTCAGATCCTCCTGATTGTCAAACAGCGTGTTCATCGGGGTGGTGTCGCTTTGGCCAAAAGCTCTGTCATCTTCAGGTTACGTCCGACTTCCGCAAATCCTGGCGGCTGATCGAAGGGGCCGTAGAGGTAGGCAGGCTCCGCCGTGGCCTGTCCGTCGATGACGACGATGGCCAGCGCCCAGGTGTCGGGCGAGTTGAAGCAGGTGCGGATCTGGCTGGCGGATACGGTGACGGTTGTCTTGCCCTTGGCTTTGCCTTTGACCTCGATGAAGCGGAGGCGGCCTTCGGAGTCGAGGGATTCGATGTCGTAGCCCTCGTTGTTGTGGGGCATCTCTCTCGGAGTTCGCCCGAGGAACTTCTCCGCCTTCATGACGGCCTCGATGGCGAGTCGGTCGATCTCGGCCCGCCGCTCGGGGGAGAGGTCCGCGTCTTCATCGTGTACGGGGCTGCTAGAAAGTGCTTCCACGAGGCCGAACGGCACCACGAGGGCCGCGCCGGCAATAAAGGGAGAGGCCGGGGCGAGATGCCGTTGGCGTTCGATCTGCTCCAGCCGGTTCTTGAGGCGGGCTTGGAGGTCATCTGCCCTCTGCGCAGCCACGGTCGAGTTCAGACGCGGTGTCTTCCCGGCCTGCTCCTTCGCTCGCAGTTCGTTCGCCCGGTGATCCCAATACTGGATTTCGGCCAGCAACCGCTTTTTGACCGCGGCGGCCGTCTTGTCGAGAAGTTCGTCGCGATCACGTCGAACCTCTCGAAGGTGCTCAGGGACGAGCTTTGAAGCCGCATGGGTCATCGCCTGATCTTCGAGGCCGTCCTTGAGCCACTCCGGAGTCAGGTGTCCTTCGAGGATGGACCGCTCGTCTTCGAGGATCGGCCGCCAATCGACGTAGGGAGCCGAGCCTCCGTCGGAGGCACCACCGTGTTTATCGAGGAGGACGAACTGAAGGCGACGACTGATGATGTTTGGTTGGCCGTCACGCCGTTGCGTGCCGTCGCGGATGTTGTGGTCGAGAACGACCATGACTCGAAGATCGGAGCCGAAGTCGTGGGGATCTACGAGGACGGCTCCCTGTTTCAGGAGACCCCGATGAGCTTCGAGAGTGACATCGAGGACAGCGTCGAGGAGCGGATGTCCCGGGCAGATGAAGGCAGCTTGCGATCCGCCCTCGCGCATGCGGTCCTTCTCGAAGGTGACGCGTTCGTAACGGGGAAGGACTGGAGCACCCCGGCCGATCTGGCGGTCCCGATTCCGAACGGCACCGGGGACGCGGCTGATCTCGAAGCGACCCGTCTCTCGCTTGCTCATCCGTCCGCCGACACGGGCGAAGGCCTCCTCGAACCAGGCCTGCACGTAGAAGGGCTGCAACCGCCTAGCCTCGGCTCGCTCCATGTCTTCGCGAACCTGCTGGATTCGGCGAGCATCCATCGAATCTCGGGCAAGTGCGTCGTGCTCGATGAGTTCACGAAGACGCTCCTTCTCCGTGGCCATCTCCACAGCCTCGAACAGCTTCGCCTTCACCTCCGGGTCTTCTCCGTAGCGGATGGCTTGGACGAGAAGGTCTCGGAGACTGGTGCCCTTGAACAGCTCTCCTAGCACGTCAAACACGGAGTCCCGTCCCAGTGCCTCGCGTTGGGCCTCCACCTTTTCGAGGAGGCGGTGGTACACATCGCCTTCACGCGTCTCCGCGGCCACGAGGTTCCACAAGTGACAGACCTCCGTCTGACCGATGCGGTGGATTCGACCGAACCGCTGTTCAAGTCGATTCGGATTCCAAGGGAGGTCGTAGTTGACCATTAGGTGGGCACGCTGGAGGTTGAGTCCCTCTCCAGCAGCATCTGTCGCGAGGAGGACGTGGATGTCGGGGTCGTGACGGAAGTGCTCCTCTGCGTTTCGACGGGCGTCGCGGCCCACGCTCCCATGGATCGTCACGATTGACTCCGGCTTCCCGAGCAATGTGCCGATCCGCTTCTCTAGGTAGGCGAGTGTGTCCTTGTGCTCGGTGAAGATGATGATCTTGCGGCGGTTGCCCGCGGGATCGAACATCGCCGCTTCTTCGAGGAGATGAGACAGCTCCTCCCACTTGCGGTCCTTTCCGCTCTGCCGGACCTGCGCAGCCTTCTGCTCAAGCTCGCGCAGGATGTCGATCTCAACGCGAAGATCCTCGATCGTCGATGCAGCCGTGGCCTCGTCGGCTACGGCGTCCTCGGCCTCCTCCCGTTCTTCTGCCGTCGCCTCGTCCTCGTCCAACGCCTCCAGTTCGTCCTGCGTAAGCGGCGTGCCTCGCAGCTTCTCCAGAAGCGCCGATGTCGATCCCCCTCGACGGAGAAGCTCCGCTTCACGAAGGCGGCTTTCCAAGCGCTCACGCCTGCGGCGGAGACTTTGGTAGATGGCCTCCGGAGACGAAGCCAGACGCCGCTGAAGGATCGTCAGCGCGAAACCGACCGTTCCTTTTCGGCCGTCATTGGCAGCTTCAGCACGGTTGAACTCCTCGCGGACGTATTCCGTGACGCTCGCATAGAGGGCCGCTTCTTCAGGCGAAAGGTCGAAACTGATGGTCGTGGCTCGTCGTTCCGGAAATAGCTTGGTCCCATCGAAGCGACGGAGCTGCTCCTTGACCATCCTCCGCATGAGGTCACTTGCGTCCGCGGTGTGCGCGCCATCGCGATTACGACCGGCGAATCGGTCACCATCGAGAAGGGACAGGAACAGGCCAAAATCCTCCTCTTTGCCGTTGTGCGGCGTTGCGGACATCAAAAGGAAGTGACGGCATTGCTCGGAGAGCAACTGGCCCAGCCGGAACCGACGCGTGTACTTGGCCTCGTTGCCAAAGAATGTCGCCGACATCTTGTGGGCCTCGTCAACGATGACGAGGTCCCAGTAGTTGGTCTCTAGACGTTCTTGAAGCTCGTCGTCGCGGCTGAGCTTGTCGAGTCGCCCGATGGTCAGCGGGTTCTCGGCGAACCAGTTGCCCGTCCGGGCGGCCTCAAGTTTATCGTTTGTGGCGATTTCGAAGGGGAGTTGGAACTTCTGATCCAACTCGTCCTGCCACTGTTCCACGAGGCCGCCTGGGGCCACCACGAGGCATCGCTCGACGTCTCCACGGGCGATGAGTTCCTTGATGAGGAGGCCCGCCATGATCGTCTTCCCCGCGCCGGGATCGTCCGCCAAGAGAAAGCGGAGTGGATGGCGCTGCACCATCACGTCGTAAACGGCGAGGATCTGATGTGGGAGCGGCTCGACCGTCGAGGTATGGACCGCAAGCAGCGGATCGAACAGCGCGGCGAGGCTGATCCGCAACGCCTCGACGGCTAGGCGGAAGTCCGCAGGGTCGGCGTCGAAGGACCAAGGCCGTTTCCGCTCCTCGACTGACAAAGACGGTTCGTCATCGCGGATAAGAAGGCGACTGTCTGTACGGCCACTTTCCGTTCTGTAGGTGACATCGAGCGTGCTGTTTCCAATCCACCGTGCGGCGACAACCGTCGCACCTTCCCCTGGGGCAAGACCGCAGACATTCGATCCCACGGTCACGTCTTCCAGCCTCGTCATGTATCGCCCTTCGTTGGATCTTTCACTTCAACACCCAGCCCGTAGTATGCCCAAACAGATTGCGAATCTCCAGCCACGCGATACATGAGTTCTTCTCGAACCTTCGCGCCCTAGGAGGCGGAGACTGTGCGACTGTCGAGACCGACCTTTTCCGCCTTGCGCTACGAAGATGGCTTCGAAAGAAACTCGGCGACACTCGCAACGCCTTCTGATCAAATGGATTGCGAATGCCACCCGCAAGCTCTAGCAGCCCCAGTGCAACCCAGTGCTGATGCGCCTCTACGCCGCTTCGGCGCGGCTGATTGCGGACGCGCGTCGCAGAGTCTCCGCCTGCTGGTCCCAGTTCCATTGGAGCAGGCCATCCACTGGCTGACCTTGTAGCAGGAATCCAGGTTCCCACTTGCCGCTGATAGGATCGAATCGCTGCCGCTTCATCGACCGGATATGGGTGCAGGTGTCGATGAGTGTCACGCTTTTGAAGTGCGGGATGAGGAGTGGGAGATACGCTCGGCCTCGGACGATCAGGCGTAGCGGACGAGGCACAGAGGACGCGAGCTTGGCGAGCTGCTTCGCGTACCACGGCCCCCGGGCGACGCGGCTTGTACCGGTGCCGAACTCGAAGGAGAGGAGCGTGACTTCGGGACGATCCGCAACGAAGCTCGTCCATCGCTTGAAATCCTGATCCGTTCGGCCCTGTAGATGGAGTGCGGCTGGAAGACCGGCATCGACGGCCTCGGCCCAGAGCAGCGCGATGCGCTTCATGTTGTGGAAGTTGTCCTCGCGGGCCACGTCGCAAAAGACGCTGAAGTTCGGCGTCGTGACCGCGGCGGGCCGCAGGTCACGCAGGTACTCGATCAAGCCCGACTCACGGCCCACGCTCCACGACGGTTCGATCAGGTGATCCTTGTTGATGCCGTCGATGATCAGGGGCGTTCCCGGTGCCAGGCGGAAATAGCTCTCGATGGCGGCACGATTCTCCCACCTCGGCCGGCCCGATCGAAGGTGGTAGAGCTTATGCAGCGGCACCGCGGCGGCCGCGGCCTCGAAGGGGGTCGAGCGGCTTGAGCCGTGGTAGATCATCGGAGCGACGTGAGGCAGCGTCTCCACCTTCGTCGGGGCGACTCGCCTGACGTTATCGAGCGTCCAGCCGTTGACCTCCCACATCCGCCGCGCGAGATCCTGCGGCGAGTGGACCGGGCACACCGCGTTGCATTTGTGCGGCGATCCGCAGCACAGGTCTCGGCAGTTCCAGATCGGAGCCTCCGGCGACAGGCCGCCGCAGATGGCGAGGTTGCCGCAGTTCGAGCAACCCATGGCCGGACTGGCACCCTCTCGCTGCCAGAGCGTGTCCTCGATTGGAATGATTGGGAGGCTCTTCAGCACGCTACTGCTGTCCTTCCTGATCCGACGGAGTGCTGGCGATGTCGAGGATGACGTCGGCGAGACGCAGGCACTCGTCGATGTTTTCGATGATCCCCGTTGTGACCGGAGCTGGCGCACCTTCCAGCGCCTGAATGAGAGTGGGCGACGTACTGACAGACCGGCCCACTTCGAGACCCTGATGCTCGATGGCGACGCTGCCATTCTCGCAGAGGCGTACGAGCACGGATGCCCCAGCAGGGACCGATCCCGAGCAGTGGAACGGGAATCGCCGCGCAGCCGGCTTGATCGTCCGGTCGTAAAGTGTTGGGCTGAACTGCTCCCTCAAGTTTCGGTCGAACGACTTCTTGAAGGACTGCTGCCGCTTCTTGGCTTCGTCAGCTCCCATGGGACATCTCCTCGAACAGGGGTCGGTAGAACTTGGCCCGACCACGCCGGACTTCCATCAAAATGCCCTTGCTGGCCAAGCCGGCAAGGCGGTTGTTCCATCCCGTGTGCCCGATCTTCTTTGCACCGTGTTCGTGCATCTTCGTAAGGGTTGCTGCGTCAACCTCGCGAATCTCCGAGACTGCTCGGAGAGTCTCTGCCTGCTTGTCTTCCAGCACGCCCACCAACCGTGGGTTCCGTGGCTCGCCGCGAGCCGGCAGATCGCAGCACACCACGGCGTCGCTGCCGAGAAGCATCCCCAACTCCTCAAGAACGAACTCGTTGGCGTTGGCGACCACCGGATAGAGGTCTGGCCTCGTCCTACGGCAGTAGTCGCGGAAGCCGAGCACTGCCTGTCGCAACCAGGAGGCGGTCGCGACGTCCACGTCGCGGAAGTCGAGGAACAGCGTCTCCGTCTCACGCGGTTGTACCGCAGCGGTGCGGGCGATGAGGCGGGAAAGCGTCGCTGCTCCCTCCTCGGACCCGGCGACAGCGCCGGTCTGATCAACCTGTCCAAGCTCGTGCATGCTGAAGATCATTTGGCTCCTTCACATGGAGTACGTGAAAATAGGCGCCTCCGGCGACGCTGTCAAGCTCTTTCACGTCCTGCATGTGACGAACACAAAGAACCCGGTGGCTCGGCTGCGGATGTAGGGGATGGCGTCGGCGGTGGACGGTTCACGACCGGCCACCACGACAGCGGCATCTCCGCTGCGCAACCTCATCTCGACGCCAGCTCCTGCAAGCCTCCGCAGCAGCGTGGTAAACCCGTGGCCGCGACCGCTTCCGGTGCCGAAGCGTGAGACGCCGTCGTTGAACGCGCGGAGGATGGCCTCGCTGTCATCGATCAAGGAGCCGAACTCCGGGTTCGTCCGTAGGCTTTGCAAGACACCGACCCCTAGATCGGCCACGAAGAACTCGAATAAGCCACCGTTGTAGCGGTAGCCGACGAGAGCGGTGTCCTTGGCCTCGCTGTGGACTTGGGCGTTGTCCACCATCTCAAGGAAAGCCGCGAGCAATCCCTTCGAGAATGACTTCGTGAAGCCCGCTCGCTCGCCGGCATCGACAAAGCGGCGGAGGAATCGCTGCCATGGGTCCTGTCCGCGAGTTTCGACGTTGGTGGGCACGCGGGCGAACTCCGCGGACAGGGCTTGCCAGCTACTTTCTTGAAGCCCTCCCGTTCGCCAGGCATGTGCGAGTGCATCGACTTGAGGACCACGACTAACTTCTCCGAGGCGTGGCAAGTCTTGACGTTGAGCAGCTCGGATCAGGGCGTACTCGACAATGGGACCCAATGCCGAAGCATCCACAGGGTGCGTCTGCCCTCCGGAATGATCAGCAGGGAGTAGCGTCAGGCGATCCACATCATCGAAACCGAACGACCTCATCACCGATCCCCAAGTAAACCGCGTGAAGATGTAGTACCCACAGGGGTGCCACACTCTGGCATGCCGCCAGGGTGCCCTAAGCTGCACCTCTAAGTGTAGATGAGCTGACACTTTCCGACTGCGTACATGTTCTGTGGTCAAACACGAACCGACTCCAGCCTTGAACAGCACTGGGATCGAGTTCAACGTCGCCGCCGCACAGCCATGCAGCTAGTTTGCGAGACGTCAAGCAGATCGTCTAATCGTCGTTGATGCCCAAGCCGTGACGTCGAAAGACTCGTACGCTGCGCCGCTTCCACAAGATGAGTCGGCCCCGCTCGTCCTCCTCAACCTTCAGATTCTGGACGCCGGAGTGCGCAAGACCCTTTCGTCTTCGTCGGCAGCCACGTCGCCGGCTCGACGTATTCGAAGGCCGCCCGCGAAAGCGGGCGGCCTTTGACTGTGTGAGCCTGGTTTTACTTCAATCGCTTGTACCCGCCGCCAGGAAGGCGGCCGCCCCTGTCTCGAAGGTGGCCTCTCGGCGTTGGAAGCGCCGCCTCTCCGTTGAAGATGGCGGCGTACTCCTTCGTCCAGGCCTCGCGCTGCGCCTCGACGAGCCGCTCCCACTGACGCTCAGTACGCGCGATGTACCTGCGGGTGGCGAGGGTCCTCGCCGAGTGCTGGAGGTGCATCTCTCCGAGGATGTCGTTCATCGTCAACTCGGTAATGAGCGTGGCGGAGGTTTTGCGCAAAGCGTAGAAGGGCAGCCGCCGAACCTGCGGGCAACGGTCCAGCAGGCGTCGCCACGCGCACGACGAGTTGTCAACTCGCTGCTTTTTCCGCTTCTTGTTGATAGTCCAGTAGACCAGTGGTTTGCCGCCCTTCGTCGTGAAGACGCGGTCATGAGGTGAGCCAGCACCTTCGCCGCTGAGGGCCTTCCGAAACAGCCCTGCGAGCACCGCTGGGATGAAGTGGCGGCCGTACACGTCGGTCTTTCCCCGCCGCCGTCTTATCACGGCCGTCCCATCATTGTTGAACTGAATCACCCCTCGCCTGAGGCGCGACAGCTCCATCTGTCCCATCCCCAGCACCAACGCCGCCAAGAAAATCATCATCATCCAATCCGACCCAGACTCGACGGCGGCCTTCGACAGCGTGCTCAGCTCGGCGATCGTGAACCGTTCCGGATCGACCCCCGAGGCTTCGGCCTCGGCGCGGGCGATGTCCGCTTCCGCCTTCTCGTCCTCAGTCAGTAGGTGGGCGGGGCGGATCTTGAAGTGTTTCTCCCATCGCCTTGGACCGGTGGACCAAGTGCCCGTCTCCTCGGCATGCCGCAGCCCGGCAGCAACGTGCTTGAGACGGTGTTCGATGATTGTCGTCGGCGAAAGCAGCCGTCCGTCGCTCCTCCCAGTCTCGCGCCTGCACAGCACGCTCACGAGGACTCCGACCTCGCCCGGCGCGTCGAGCTTCTTGATCGGGAAATCTGGAATGTTGAGGAGGATCGCGTTTTCGACCTCACTGCGGACGGAGGCCGCGGTTGCATCTCCGACCGTTGCACTGGCATCGAGCTGGTCGAGGTACGAGCGCATGACCCCATGGAAGGTGACGGCGGCGGTCTCATTACGGTGTTGAAGGTAATCGTGCGGAAACGCTTCGAGCGCCTTGAGCATGTCAGCAGCACGATCCGGATCACAGCCGTTGAGTCCGCCGAGTGGCGCGAACAGGCGGTCCAGCCCCGTTTGTACGAGGCGCTTCTGCGCCTGCTTCGCGGCCACGGTCGGATCCGTGGCATCTCCGTCCGCAAATCGGCGGGCGGCAGCGATGTCCAGGTCGCTCCATAGATTTTGCCCCTTCGCCTCAAGAGCGTCCCAGAACGCTTTCAACGCTCGGGCCTGCCGATCCGCATCGGGCTTCGGCACTGTCGAAGCAGACCCGAAGTAGAACGGCTTCGGCTTGGCTGACCCGTCGCGGCCGAGGTGGTGGCCGATCATGGCTCGCCACTGGCCATTGGTTGCCGTCACAGATGGGACGATGGAGGCACGTCGGCGCGGTGGGCGACGACGCGGGGACTGGTTCGAGTTAGCACTTTCAATCATGAGGTGGTTGGTCGTGGCGGCCGCTTGCTAAAGCGGGTCGGCTGTCGATCAACCCCAACGTGCAGCGTGTGCGGACGACCTCTTGGGCCGGCCGAGAGGCGTGTCGAACCGTCCAAACTGATACAGTATCAGGTGATCTCGCCCCTCCGCCCGCGCACGACAAGCCCCGGCCGGTCGGCCGGGGCTTGTGGGACAACGACTTAGTCGTCAAGCGGCGAAAGGGGTTCGAACCCTCAACATTCAGCTTGGAAGGCTGACGCTCTGCCAATTGAGCTACCGCCGCGACACGGCACGATAGGCCGGTGAAGTCGCGGTCTGCCAGCCGTCGTCGTCTGATAATGCGTCGGCCTGCCGAAGATTTCCGGGCGGTGACGACGCATGGTGCATGAAGCGCACGCGAGGCACGATGGTGTTAGCAATCCTGGTGGCCGGCTGCGCGACGACAGGTCCAAGCCTGCCGATGGAGGGGGCGACGACGGCACCTGTGCCTCGTGATCAGCCGAGACCGGCGGTACGGACGGATGACGTGCTGGCGGTGGGGCCGACGCGTTTGCGGCCGTTCGATGCCTCTTTGCCTGCCGCGACGGCGGTTGTTGCCATCGGCGTACGCGTGCCGCTCGCCCACGAGGTGCGATCGGGCGATACGCTCTTTGCCATCGCCCGTCAGCACCTTGGCAGCGGTGCCCGCTGGCGGGAGCTGCTCGAGGCCAATCCGCGACTACCGGCAGACGGCGTCGTGCAGGTCGGGCAAGTCGTGCTCGTGCCATAACGTGCTGCCATGAGCAGCCCGATCCGACTTCAGGTGGAAACGAGTCGGCAGAGCGAACTCCTAGAGATCACGCGCGACGTCGAGCAGGCCATCGACCGTCTGAGCCAAGGCCGCAGCGGCATTGTAGTGATTTACGTGCCGCATACGACGGCCGGTGTCGTGGTGCAGGAGAACGCCGACCCGGATGTGCAGCACGATCTGCTCCGCAAGCTCGACGAACTGGTGCCACGCCGCGAGTCGTACTACCGCCACGCCGAGGGTAACAGCGACAGCCACCTCAAGGCGGTGATGTGCGGCACGAGCGTGACGCTTATTGTCGAGGCAGGCAAGCCTTTGCTGGGGCGGTGGCAGGGGATCTACCTGGCGGAGTTCGATGGGCCGCGGTCGCGGGAAGTGGTGGTGAAGGTCATTCTTGACAAGGCGTGACCGGGCGCAGCAGGAAAGCCTGCGGGTCGAGCCGCAGGCTGGATGCTGGTTTTGATGTTCGGGTGCAAAGCCACTGATCTGGCGTTGCCGCGGGTGGAGCGGGTCGCCCTTTAACTACCGCTGGCGGTAGACGATGCGGCCCTTGCTCAGGTCGTAAGGAGACATCTGCACCTTGACCTTGTCGCCCGGCAGGATGCGGATGAAGTGCTTGCGCATCTTGCCGCTGACGAAGCCGAGGATCTCGTGGGCACCGCCGCCGCCTTCGGGGTCATCGAGGCGCAGCTTGAACATGGCGTTGGGCAGGGCCTGCACCACCGTCGCCTCCATCTCCATCGTGTCGTCGTCTCGTGCCACTAAGTCATTCTCCGTAGGGTTGCCCAGCCGGCGTGCAGCGTTGCAGGCGGCGGGAACGCACGATAGTCGCGCCGGCTGATCATTGCGCCTCAGTCGCGGCCTTCACCTTCAAGACTCGCCCGAATGCGCTCGAAGTTCTCGACCCGCCACGCCGGAGCCGTGCCGGCTGCGACGTCGGGGAAGAACTGCTCGAGTGCCTCCGGCTCGACGCCGACCGGGGCAAACACCTTGATGCCCGGTGTGTCGACGACGTAACCACCCGCATCACCGGCCAACTTGTATCGGCGGGCGCTGGTGGTCGTGTGCTTACCTTTGCCGTGCGATTCGCTGGTATCGCCGACGCGCAGGTCGATGTCGCGATCGATGGCCGAGACAAGCGAGCTTTTGCCGACACCACTGTGACCGGCGAGCACGGTCGTCCTACCGGCGAGCAGGGCGCGAAGCGCGTCGAGGCCGTCACCGGTTTCGATGCTGGTGAGCAAAGCTGGCACGCCGATCGTGCGGTAATGGGCCATGGCTTCGTCCGTGCCCGCCGCGTCCTCGGCGTGCTCACGAAGATCGCTTTTGTTGACCACCACGGCCGGCTTGAGCCCGCCAGTCTGGGCGGCGACGAGCATGCGATCGACCAGGCCCCAACGCGGAAACGGATCATGCATGGCCACGACGATCAGAAACTGATCGGCATTGGCAACGATCGGGTCGAGCTTGTGATCATCGAAGCTGTCGGCCCGCATCAGCACCGTGTTCCGCGGCTCGACCGCTTCGATGACACCCTCAGGCAACACGTGCGACTGGCCGTCGATCGATTCGCTCTCGGTCAGATTCGTCGTGCCGCCGGTCCGGCGAAACCGCACGCGATCGCCGACGCACAGTTCGCCCATCTCCTCGGCGATGACCTGCCGCATCGTTCGGCGGCTGGTGCACAGCAGCAGCTCGCCAGCGTCGTCTTCGACGCTGAGGAACAACGAGTGGACCTGGATGACTTCGCCGATCGGCAGCGCCTTCTTTGCCGCCGCGTGCCGAGCGTCGGCCATGCGTTCGGTGGCGGTGCGGATGGTCTTGTTCCGCTGGTGGAACTTGGTTCGCTTGCCGAACTTCTGCGACTGACCACCACGCACATCGTGATCGGCATTGCGACTGCCGCTCTTTTCGTCGAGCAGCAGGTCTCTGTAGTCTTTGTCTCTCGGGCGACGTTTGGGCAAGGGCAGCAGAGTATCAGATCGCAGCGTGCCACGTTTGAAGCGGCGTGACGGTCCAGTCGCCTTCACGTAAGGCCGCGATCGCCTCGGCCCAAGCGTCGGCTGCGGTCAACGTTGTCACGATCGGCAGTCGCGCTCGGAATGCCGCAGCACGAATCTTGGCCTCGTCGGTGCCGGCGCCCTTGCGGGTCGGCGTGTTGACGATCAACTGGACCTCGCCGTTGGCGATGAAGTCGATCAGGTTCGGCCGTACATGGTCGGCAATTTTAGGCACCAGCGTCGACTCGACGCCGTGCTCGGAGAGCGTGTCGTGCGTGCCCTTCGTCGCAATGAGCTTGAAACCGAGGTCTGCGAACTTGCGGGCGATCGGTGCGACTGCGTCGTGATCGTCGGGGCGAACACTGACGAACAGCGTGCCGCCCGTCGGCAGCTTCGAGCCCTCGGCCAGCACGGCTTTGGCGTAGGCGAGCGGGAACGACTTGTCGATGCCCATCACCTCGCCGGTGCTCTTCATCTCCGGCCCGAGGATGATGTCGGTGCCGGGGAACTTGGCGAATGGGAAGACGGCCTCCTTCACCGCGACGTGATCGAAGGGCGGCGTCTCCTGGATGCCCAACTCGTCGAGCGACTGGCCCATCATGACCTTCGCGGCGATGCGGGCCCAGTTGACGCCCGTCGCCTTGCCGACGAACGGCACGGTCCGCGACGCCCGCGGGTTGACCTCGATGACGTAGACGTCATTGCCCTTGACAGCGTACTGCACGTTCATGAGCCCATGGACTTGTAGTGCCTTGGCGAGGGCGTGCGTCTGCCGCTTGAGTTCGTCGACGACCTCGGCCGACAGCGAGTGCGGCGGCAGCACGCAGGCCGAGTCGCCCGAGTGGATGCCGGCCTCTTCAATGTGCTCCATGACGCCGGCGATGACGGATCTCCCCCGCGAGCCCCGAGCGTGAGCGAGGGGTTCTGACGTCGGACCAGAAACCCCTCCCTTACGGTCGGGGCTCGCGATGTCTTCCTGCGAATCGACGGGTCGGTAATCCGCGACGCAGTCGACGTCGACTTCCGTCGCACCGTCGAGGAACTTGTCGACGAGGATCGGGCTGTCGGCAATGCCCGTCAGGCCCGCCGCCCGCAGAGCGTTGGTCATGTACCGATCGAGAGACAGTTCGTCGTAGACGATTTCCATCGCCCGGCCGCCGAGGACGAAGCTGGGGCGGACGAGGACGGGGTAGCCGACGTCGCTGGCGATCTGCTTGGCCTGCTCGACGCTGCGGGCGATGCCGTTGGCCGGCTGGCGAAGGCCGAGGTCGGTGATGAGCTGGCGGAACTCCTCGCGGCTGCCGGCCCGGTGGATGGCGTCGACGCTCGTCCCGAGAATCGGCACGCCTGCTTCCTCAAGTCCTTTGGCGAGGTTCAGGGGCGTCTGTCCCCCGAACTGAACCACAACCCCTTTCACCAACCCCCGCGAGCCCCGACCGCCAGGAAGGGGTTCTGGATTGGGTTCGTTCGCAGACACCCCTCCCTCACGGTCGGGGCTCGCATCGTGTTTCTCGAATGGTCCACCGTTGAGGCGTTCGCAGATGTTGAGCACGTCCTCGTGGGTGAGGGGCTCGAAGAAGAGCAGATCGCTCGTGTTGTAGTCGGTGCTGACCGTCTCGGGGTTGGAGTTGATCATCACCGACTCGAAGTCGAGCTCCTTCGCGGCGAAGGCGGCCTGGCAGCAGCAGTAGTCGAATTCGATCCCCTGCCCGATCCGGTTGGGCCCGCCGCCGATGATGATCACCTTCGGCCGATCGCTGACGCGGATCTCGTCGTCGGTGACGACCTCGCCGTTCTCGATGTAGCCGCCCTCGTAGCTGCTGTAGTAGTACGGCGTCGCGGCCTCGAACTCGGCGGCGCAGGTGTCGACGAGCTTGTAGGAGACGCCGTCAATACTGTGTTCAACCAGAAGTCGCACACTGTCCGGCTTCACTTCCCAGCTTTGACTAAGCTGAACGTTCGAATACCCGAGCTGCTTGGCTTCTCGCACGGATTGGCGAAGTCGTTTCAGCGCTATCGCCTGCTCATCGGCCGCCGCCGTCGCAGCATCGGAGAGAGCTCGATTTTCAGGCCGCTGACTCGCAGCAATTGCGCCTTCGGGTGTCTCGGACACCGTCTGAGGATGGAGCGCGGTCGTCGCTTCGCCGTATGCTTTAATCGCTTGCTCAGCAGTGGTCGCCGATGCCGACGCGGACGAAGCGTCAGACTCGAAGTCCACCAGCTCCGCGATCTGCGACAGGAACCACGGGTCGATCTTCGTCAGCTCGTGGACCTGCTCGACGCTCCAGCCCATCTTGAGCGCGTACCGCACGTAGTACAGCCGCCCCTGGCTCGGCACCGCGAGCTTGCGGCGGAGCTTCTCCTCCGGGATCGGGTACTCCGGTTGCGAGGCCCGAGCGTGAGCGAGGGGTTCTGCGCCGGGACGCGCTGACGAAACCCCTCCCTCACGGTCGGGGCTCGCATCCGGATCGCGAGACGCGTTCGTCGCGAGCGACTTATCGTGTGCGTCCAAGCCCAGACCGAAGCGACCCACCTCCATGGAGCGGATCGCCTTCTGCAGCGCTTCCTTGAAGGTCCGGCCGATCGCCATCGCCTCGCCGACCGACTTCATCTGCGTCGTCAGCGTCTCGTCGGCCTCGGGGAATTTCTCGAACGTCCAACGCGGCATCTTCACGACGACGTAGTCGATCGTCGGCTCGAAGCACGCGCTCGTCGTCCCCGTGATGTCGTTGGGTAGCTCGTCGAGCGTGTACCCGACCGCCAGCTTCGCCGCGATCTTGGCGATCGGGAAGCCCGTCGCCTTGCTCGCCAGCGCCGACGAGCGGCTGACGCGCGGGTTCATCTCGACGACGACCATGTCGCCGTTGGCCGGGTTGACGGCGAACTGGATGTTGCTGCCGCCCGTTTCGACGCCGACGGCTCGAATGATCGCCAGCGACGCGTCACGCATCCGCTGATATTCCTTGTCGGTCAGCGTCTGGATCGGGGCGACGGTGATCGAGTCGCCGGTGTGGACGCCCATCGGGTCGATGTTCTCGATGCCGCAGATGATGATGGCGTTGTCGGCCTTGTCGCGGACAACCTCGAGCTCGAACTCTTTCCAGCCGAGCACCGACTGCTCGACGAGAATCTCCGTCGTCGGCGAGGCGTCCAGGCCGGACCAGGCGATCTCCTCGAACTCCTCGCGGTTGTACGCGATGCCGCCGCCCGTGCCGCCGAGGGTGAAGGCGGGGCGGATGATCAGCGGCAGGCCGAGCCGTTCCTGAGCGGCCCTGGCCTCTTCCATCGTGTGAACGGTCTCAGAGAGCGGCACATTCAGGCCGATCTCGAGCATCAGGTCCTTGAAGGTCTGGCGATCTTCGCCTTTCCAGATCGCCTCACGGTTGGCACCGATCATCTCGACGCCGTACTTCTGGAAGATGCCCTGGTCCCAGCAGGCCATGCCGACGTTGAGTCCCGTTTGACCACCCAGCGTGGGCAACACCGCGTCGATGGGCGTGCCTTGCTCCTTCTCGCGAATCAGAATCTTTTCGACCGCTTCCGGCGTAATCGGCTCGACGTACGTCGCGTCTGCCATTTCCGGATCCGTCATAATCGTCGCCGGATTGGAGTTGATCAGGACGACGCGATAGCCCTCCTCGCGCAGCGCCCGGCACGCCTGGGTGCCGCTGTAGTCGAATTCGCAGCCTTGGCCGATGACGATCGGGCCGGAGCCGAGGAGGAGGATGGACGAAAGGTCGGTGCGTTTGGGCATCGCAGGTTGGGCCGTCGGTCGAGCGGCGGTATCTTGGCAGACGCCATGCTCAAGACCAACGTAGTCCGCCTGCTCACGACGTTTCTGCTCCTCGCCCTCGGATTGGCCGGTGGATGTGCCACCGGTCCCGCGATCGACCCCAGTAAGGTTGCCGTGTCACGCCTTAGCGAGATGGAGATGCGTCGCGCGGAGCCGTTGGAAGCCCTGTCGCTATTTCCCGCCGATCAGGCTGGCATGACCGACGCAGCCCTGACGGAGGTGCTAAATGGCGAACTGCAATTGCCTGACCGCGTCCGCATGGCTGTCGTTCCGGTCGGCGAAACGCCCAGCTTCACCGGCTACGCCCCCGAGTTTGCCGAGCAGAGCCGCCAGCTCGAGGGCGCGTTCTTCAACACGCTCAGCGACAGCGAGCGGATTGACTACGTACAGAAGCTGCCACAAATGCTCCGTCCGACCCGCATGACGGTGCCCGACCTGCGAGTCGCTGCCGCCCGGTATCGAGCGGATCTGGTCCTGATCATCCACACGCGCACCCGCACGTACGAGAACGACCGCCTGCTGGGTAGAGATCGCGTTCGGGCGTTCAGCAGCGTCGAAGCCGTGCTTGTCGACGTCCGCAGCGGCACCATCCCGTTCAGCACTGACACCGTCGAAGACTTCCTGGCAGTGAAGGAGAAGGGCGATCTGCGGTTCCGCGACACCATCGCCCGTGCCAACCAGGAAGCAGTCGGCAAGGCATGGCTCCGCGTGGCCGGTGAGACGGCAGCGTTCTTGGACGAGCAGCCCGCGGCCGCTACAGCCGAGGCGAAATAAAACGTCGCTTCACCGCCGACGGCAGGTCGTCAGCCGGTTCAAAGTCTGCCCGATCGCCGACCAGCTTGAGGTGGCCCAGGCGAACCTTTTTATTCGGGTCGTAGACGTCGAACCCGCCTTCGTCGCTCGGCCGCAACTCGATGGGGTCGCGGTAGCTGAAGGCTGCGTCCCGCTTGCGAAGGTGGCGCGGCTGAGGCTTGATGGCCGGGTTGATGACGACGGCCGGGTCGAACGGCTCGAACAGCGGACGATCGATGACGCCGGCGTTGTAGCTCTTGACGCCTCGCCCACTGCCACCGACGTAGGCGAGGTCGGGCTTGCCGTCACCGTCGGCGTCGGCGAGCAAGAACGTCGTGATACCCGGCCCGCCGAGGCCTGTGCCGATCTGGACGACCTCTTCATCCGTCACGGCAAACGTCTCGTACTCGTAGAGGTCTTCCTTCACACGAAACGTCTGCACGCCAAGCTGCTCGAACGCGTCCGGCGGCGTCGTCTCCTCCAGCACTAGCTTCAGGAACGTCGACCCGTCGCCCGCCTTGCGCAGCGACTCGACGATGCGTACCTCCGCATCGGTCAGCACCACCCGTTGCGGCGGCTTGGGCTTCGGGTCACCGGCGCATCCACCGGCGAGGCACGCGACTGTGACGACAAGAGCAGCGACAGAGCGTGGCAGCATGACCGCATCATGCCGCACGCGATTGCCGGTGGCAAAATGGGTGCGACCTGCCGACGATGGGCTTATGCCGACCGACCTGCTAGCGATCGACCGCCCGCTCATTTTGCCGTCAATCCTGTCGGCCGACTTCGCCAGGCTCGGCAGCGAGATCGACGATGTGCTGCAAGCCGGCGGCGATGCGTTGCACTGCGACGTCATGGACGGCCATTTCGTCACGAATCTCAGCTTCGGCCCACCCGTCGTCGCCGCGGCAAGAAAGACTGCGCCGGACGCGTATCTCGACTGCCACCTCATGGTGACGAACCCGCAGGAGCTGGCCGAGCCACTTGTTGAGGCCGGGGCAAACGCTCTGACGTTTCACGCCGAGCTGGCCGACAATGTGCGACAGACGTTGCATGACCTGCGGAAGCGACTCGCCACGACTGGTGTTGATGTGGGCGTAGCCATCAACCCGCTGACGCCTGCCGAGGCAGTGCTGCCGATCCTGGACGACGTGCAACTCGTGCTGGTGATGAGCGTCGTGCCGGGCTACAGCGGCCAGGCGTTTATGCCGCAGGTGCTCGACAAGTGCGAGGCGATCAAGAAGCGCATGCGGCCAAATCAGCGGTTGGAGATTGACGGCGGGATTGGTGTCGACACGATCCGCCGGGCCCGCGACGCGGGCGTCGACTGGTTCGTGGCGGCCAGTGCGATCTTCGGCAAACCGAACCGCAGGGCGGCGATCGACGCCCTGCGCACTGCAATGGCATGAAGCGACTACGCTTCGAGTCATGGCCGACGCGACCGCGCTAGCTCCCCGACTGCCCAAGACGACCCGCATCCCCGAGGGTCTCTGGCTCGCGTGCGTGTCGTGCGGCGAAATGCTGTACCGCAAACGGCTCGACGAGAATCTGGGCGTGTGTCCGGAGTGCGGTCACCACAACCGGCTCAGCGCACGCGAACGCGTGCGGCAGATGGCCGACGTCGACACGTTTGAGGAGACCGATGCCGACCTGCTGGCGACGGATCCGCTGACCTTCAACGACCGCAAGACCTACGCCGACCGGCTGCAGACCGAGCGGATGAAGAGCGGGAACCCGGACGCGCTCATCTGCGGTAGAGCGTTCATCAAGGGCCGGCCGGCCGTCGTTGCCGCGATGGACCCGACGTTCATGATGGGCTCGATGGGCAGCGTCGTCGGCGAAAAGCTGACCCGCACGATCGAGCTGGCGACAAAGGAAAGGAAGCCGCTCGTCGTCGTCTCCTGCAGCGGCGGGGCACGCATGCAGGAGTCGACCCTCTCTCTCATGCAGATGGCCAAGACGTCTGCGGCCCTGGCACGACACGACGATGCCGGCGGCTTATTCGTCAGCGTTCTGGCCGATCCGACGACTGGCGGCGTCACGGCTAGCTTCGCCATGCTCGGCGACTTCATCATTGCCGAGCCCAACGCCCTCATCGGCTTCGCCGGGCCGCGGGTGATCGAGTCGACGACGAAGCAAAAACTGCCCGGCGGATTTCAACGCAGCGAGTTCCTGCAGTCAAAGGGCTTCATCGACTTCGTGGTCAAGCGGCACGACCTGCGTAGCGAGCTGGCTCGTCTGTTCGACTACTGCGCCGGATAAAGCCGTGCGCGTCACGCTGAAACAGCTTGGTGCCACGATTTGAGCCGCGTTCCGACGCGGGCAAATCGTGTCGGTGACTGCACGATATCAGACACGGATTGCCCGCCGCAGACGGCGGCTCAAACCGTGGGACCTCCGCTGTTCGAGGCCCACACCCAGTGAGCTACTTCATTGTCGCCTCGATACGGTCGCACATCATGCCGCACAGCCGCTCTTGACTGAGTGTCTCGTCGAGCACGCGGCGGGCCGTTGCGCCCATCGTGTTCCGCTCGGCCTCGGGTAGGGCGGCCAGTTCCTTCAGGGCGTCGACGGCCGCGTCGACATCGCCGTGACTGGCGTGACGGCCGAAGTCGTTTTGGTCGAGCAGGTCGCTCACGTGCGACGGCTTGGGGCCGACGAACAGAATCGGCCGCATTACGGCCATGCTGCCGTACACCTTGCACGGATGAATAATGCCGACCATGTCGTCGCCGAGCGTCACCGCGTGCACGTCGGCGGCTGACAACGAGTAGCGCAGCGTCTCGATCGGCTGATACGGCAGGCTGACCGCGTTGGGCAATTGCTTGTCCTTGATAAACGCCTCGACATCCTTCTTGCCGAGTCCACCTCCAACAAAGAGGAAGCAAAAGCGATCGTCATCCCGCAGCCGATCGGCGGCGGCGAGCAGCGTGTCGAGCGGGTTGCTCGGCGAATGGTTGCCGCTGTACATCACGACAAACTTTCCGTCGAGTCCGTGCTCCTTGCGGAACGGGTTATCAGCGTGCTTCACCGGCTCGGCGTGCGTCTCGTGCGGCCACGGCGGAATTGTCAGCAGACGGCTGTCGAGGTCTCTCGTCCGCGGCCGAAGCCGGTCTGCCATAAAGCGGTCGAGGGCGACGACAAGGTCGCTGGCATCGAGGATCTTTCGGTTGTTCTTCTCGAGAAACTTCGCCTTTCGGTCGCTAGCTTCGATCTTGCCGAGGGCAATGAGCTGGTCGGGGTTGAGGTCCATCGCCCAGTACGTCATGGGCACGCCGCGGAGCTTTTTCACGAGCCGGCCGACGCTGCCGATCATGGGTGGACTGGTGCTGACGAGCAGGGCGTCGGGCTTCTCGCAGGTCATCGCGCGGACCAAAACTTGCCCCATGAATGAGGCCGTCCCTGCAATGCGGCGTGGGATGCTCTTCTTTCCGAAGCTCGCCAGCGGAATCCGACGGATCTCGACGCCGTCGCGTGTTTCCCGTGCCGGGTACTTTGTCGTCGGATCTTCGTACCCGCGACCGCTCGCGTAGACGATGACGCGATGCCCACGCCGCACCATCTCAGCGGCAACGTCGTGCAGGTGTTGCCCGACGCTCGCCGGGTCGGGCACGTAGACCTGGCTGAGAATGAGGAAGACTTTCTGATCACGCATTGTCAGCGGCAGGTTAGTCCGTCGTGTTCAGCCGATGTCGCTCATGTCGATGAACACCGCATCGAACGCCTTTACCCGTCGCTCGCCGACATTGAGCCCTTCGCTGATGAGCCGTTCGCGTTGTTCCTTAAGGCCGATCGGGTGAACGATCCGAAGCAACCCGCCCGCACCGACGACGCGGTGCCACGGCACGTCGGACGCACCGGGATCGATGGCCAACACTGCCGCCACTTGCCGTGGGCCGGTCCCGACTGCAGCGCCGACGCTGCCGTAGGTCGTCAAGCGACCTTTGAGAACATCGGCGATGCACCGCAAGATCCTTGCCCGCCTCGACGCCTGCCGAATTTCGCTGGCCTCACTCATGCGACGTTGACGACCGACTCGCGCCCGCTGGTCATCTCGTCGTGGATCCACTTGTACGTCTTTTCCATGCCGTCTCGCAGGGCGACGCTTGGCTCCCAGCCGAGGTACTCCTGGATCTTCGTGTTGTCGCTGTTGCGGCCCCGCACACCCTTGGGAGCGTCGAGGTTGTAATGACGCTTGAGCTTGATGCCGGCCAGGTCTTCGACAATGTCGACAAGCTGGTTGATGCTGACAAGTTCGCTGCTGCCGAGGTTGATCGGCTCAAGAATGTCGCTGTCGGTGATCTTGAGCACGCCCTCGACGCAGTCGGTGATGTACATGAACGAGCGGGTTTGCTCGCCATCGCCCCAGATCTCCATGTCTAGGTCGCCGCTGAGCTTGGCTTTGATGACCTTGCGGCACATGGCTGCCGGAGCCTTTTCACGGCCGCCGTCGTAGGTGCCGTGCGGCCCGTAGACGTTGTGGAAGCGGGCGACGCGGGTGCGCAGGCCAAAGTCCTCGCGAAAGTGGCGGCTCATGCGTTCGCTGAACAGCTTCTCCCAGCCGTAACCGTCCTCGGCGTCGGCGGGATAGGCGTCCTCTTCTTTCAATGCCGTCACGTCGGCATTCGTCTGCTTTGTCGCGTTGTAGACGCATGCCGAAGAGCTGTAGAAGAAGTTCTTCGTCCCCGCGTCCTTACCGGCCATGAGCATGTGCGTGTTCGTCAACACGCTCAGCATGCACAGAGCCTTGTTGTTCTCGATAAAGCCCATGCCGCCCATGTCGGCAGCGAGCTGGAAGATCGTGTGCGAACCCTCAGCCGCCTCGCGACAGGCGGGCAGCTCCTGCAGGTCCAGCACACGGCTGTCGACGTCGTCAAACTTCTGGTACCAACCCTCGAACGGCTTCTTGTCGACCGCACGCAGGTTGGTGAACCCCTTTTTGCGAAGGTCGGCCACGAGGTGCCCGCCGATAAAGCCGCCCGCACCGCACACGAGAATGAGGTCGTCCTTGCTCGGATGGGCGTCGGCGTTGGCAGCGTTGTCAATCAGCATGTTTTCTCTTCGTCAGGTGCGAGGGGTTGGTTGGCCCAAAGGTGGTGGTCCGACATTATGCGACCCCTCGGTGGCCGCGGCAAAGGACCAAACGTTACGGGGCGTCGCAAGGCCGCTTAAACTTCTCCTGGAGCCGCCATGCCTGATGAAAAGCCTGTCCAGAACGTCAACGACGAAGCGTCACCAGCAGCCACGCCATCGGCGCGACCTCGCCGACGTTGGCTGAGGCGTCTGCTCTGGTCGGCCGGTCTGGTGGTGGTGGTGCTGGTGGTCCTCGTCGCGTTGTTGCCGACACTCTTGAGCACTGGGCCCGGCACCCGCTTCGCCGCCGGCCTCGCTCAGCGGGGCATCAACGGCAACGTCAAGATCGACGACCTCGATATCGGTTGGTTCAGCGGCACGACCGCCCGCGGCGTGGTGGTCGAGGACGCGCAAGGCGTTCGCGTGGTCGATGCCAGCCTGCAAAGCGACTTGACCGTACTTGGCATGCTCCGCGGCGTCACGAGCGGCAACCTGCAGCTCAGCGACACGATCATCACGGCCAGCCTGCCGAGCGTGAAGCTCTACCCGGACGATTCGACCAGTCTCGACCGCCTCGTCGCTTCTGACGACGACAGCGAATCGACGATGAAGGTGTTTGGAAACTTCAAGATCGCCCGCTTCGACGCAACGGTTCAGAAGGTTGACGCACAAGGTCAGCCGCTTCGCAACGAGCGGGACGAGCCCACGCCGTTCGTAAGCGTCGACGTGACTGACGGCCTCGTCACGCTTGACGGCGACGCGATCTCGAACGAGGTGCCGATGACGGTAAGCATCAACGGCAGTCCTGCTGGCTCGCTGGCGGTTAAGGGTACAGCCGACGCTGCCGAGGGCGCGGCGGATCAGCGAATCACCCTGAAGGACGTGAACCTTGCCGCCCTGGCCACGGTGGCAGAAGCGTTCGGTGAGCCGCTCGGCCTTGACGTTGCCGGTGTCGCAAGTGGTGATATCGCGGTCGACACGGCATCAGGCAAGGCGGCCGGAACCATCATCGTCGACGAGTTGGCGATCGCGCCGACAGACGGCACCGGCTACTCGGCGGCACGCGTGACGCTCGCTATTGACGGTCAGACTGACGGCCGACAGACGCTTTCGCTCACGACGCCCGACGGCAAGGCAACCGTGTCAGCCGTCGCGTCGGCAGCTGACTTTGCGGCGGCGAGTGAAAGCGACACCACCGTCGGCGGGCCCATCGCGTCGCTTCGCGATATCGAAGTTGAGGCTGACTTTCCCTACGCCAAGGTCAATGGCGGCGGCGCGTCGATCGGCGGACTCGACATCACGTTCTCTGTCGACTCTCAGCCGTTGCAAGCAGCCTTCAACGACTTCGTCGCGGTCAACGGGCTTGAATACGGGGGCACGATGGAGGGCAGGCTTCGCACGCGTGTCATGAACGGCAGTCTTGCCGCCCGACTCGTGTCAACGGTGAGCCAACTGCTCGTGAACGAGCCGGACGCGCAGCCGCTGAAGGTTGACCGGGCGGAGCTCGTACTCGTTTTTAAACCACAGCCGAACGGCACGATTTCCGACAGCATCATCGACCTGACGGTCTACGACGCGGGCGAAGAAGTCGCGGTCGTGCAGGCAAACATCGCATCACTCGAAGGTAAGACACAGTCGGTAGAGAGCATCGACCTGACGCGCGTCGAACTCGTTGACTACGCGCGAGCCAAGGACATGCTCGGCGGCTTCGCGCAGCTGCCAGAACTCGAGAGCGACCTCGGACCGATTGCTCTTACAGGCACTGTGAGCTTTGACGGCTCCGCCGGGACGCTCACAATCGAATCGCCCGTCGTCTTCACAAGCGATGGCAACGAATTGGCGAAGATTGAGGGCACCGCAACGATGCCGGAAGTCGGACCGACGTCTGCGGCATTGCAGGTGACGGTGACCGACGTTGCCGCGGCACGCCCGATCCTGAAGTCCTACGGCATCGACGCGCCGACCGACCTCGGCGGGTCGATCAGCATCGTCACAAAGATGAACCTCGACACCAGCGGCGAGACGATGACGGCCGACGGCAACATCGACCTCACGCTGCAAAACGTCGTTCTTCCCGGTGCGAACGTCAATGGCTCGCTTCGGCTTCTCGCTGATGGTGAGCAAATGAGGGTCGCAGAAGCGGCGACGCCGCTCACGCTCAACGGCGGCAGCGTGACGCTTGATGGTGCCATTTACGACCTTGCCAGCTCCCGTCTCGAGCTGCAGGCCGGACCGCTCGTCAGTGGCGTGAGCCTCAATCCGGTGCTGGCCGACACGCTCGGGCAGTACATCAGTCCGTTCCTTACCGAGCCCGAGTCGGCAGACGGCCTGCTCGACATCGGCCTCGCATCGGCAACGCGAATCGACCTAACTGACCCGAAAGCGTCTGACCTGACCGCCACCTTCGGCATCCGCAACTTTTCGGTGACGAACGACGCCATTGCACAATTGGCGGACAATGCGACAGGCCAAATTCGCGAGGAGCTGCTCAAGCGGATCGGGCCGGCCGGCCGCATCCCGGGGCTGAATCTGGACGACACGCTTCGCGACAAGGTCGACCTTGGCGACGACCTGCGGCGAGAGCTGGGTACCATCCGCGGTGCGATTGTCGACTCGAGGCTGACGCTTCGAAACGGCGTCGTCTCGACGACGCTCACCATCAACGCCCGCGACCCAAGGGCCAAGCGGGCCGACGATGAGAGCGTGTATCCGCTCACGTTCACCGGCGACGTCAATGTCGAGACCTTTGCCCTGAGCACGTCGGCGACGGTGCCGGTCGAACTCATCGAGAAGTGGTCCGGCGAGAGCCCGTCCGACCTCGTGAAGCTCGTCGGTGACAGGCCGTTCCGCAAGATCGCGCCCGACGGCGTCAAGCTCGCCTTCGGCGGCACCACGCAGCAGCCGACGATCGACGTACGCAACTCCATCGCCGCCATCGCACCACGATTTGTCAGTGCCGTCCTCGACAACGCCGGTGGCAATCTGCTTCAGGACGGTCTACGCGGCCTGTTCAAGTAGGGTGACATGACTCAACGGCTCGAAGCTGCGACCCTGCGGATCGCAGCCCGAACAAGCGGGTAGAGCCCCTACTGGATCTCCCGATCCATCGCCACCGCGATCTTCTTGCACTGCTCGACGAGGTCGGCGAACTGCTCACCGTTGAGCGACTGGCCGCCGTCGGTCATGGCGTGGCTGGGGTCGGGGTGCATCTCGACGATGATGCCATCCGCACCGGCGGCGATGGCGGCGCGGGCCATGGGCGTCACCAGGTGGGCTTTGCCCGTGCCGTGGCTCGGGTCGACCAGCACCGGCAGGTGGCTCAGCCGCTTGAGCTCGGGCACGATCGCCAGCGGCAGCGTGTTGCGGACGTAGTCCTCGAACGTGCGGATACCACGCTCGCACAGGATCACCTGCTCGTTGCCCCGGGCCAGGATGTATTCGGCAGCCAGGAGGAACTCTTCGAGTGTCTGGCTCATGCCACGCTTGAGCAGCACCGGTTTTCGCTGCTCACCCACGGCAGCGAGCAGATTGAAGTTCTGGCAGTTGCGGGCGCCGATCTGCATGACGTCGGCGTACTGACAGACGAGCTCGACCTGGTCGATGCTCATAACCTCGGTCACGATGCCTAGCCCCGTCGCCTCGCGGCTTTCGGCGAGGATTTCGAGCCCCTTTTCGCCGTGGCCTTGGAAGCTGTAGGGGTTAGTGCGTGGCTTGAAGGCTCCGCCGCGAAGGGCGACACCGCCGCCTGCTTTGACGAGCTTCGCCGACTCCATCGTCTGCTCCGCCGACTCGACGCTGCACGGACCGGCGATGATCGGGATGGCCGTCCCACCGATCGAGCCGCCGAGGGTTCCGCCCAGCGGCACAAGCGTCGTCTCGCCGTCGACGCGTGTCTCGCGACTGGCCATCTTGTAAGGCGCCAGCACGGGCTTGACGTCGTCGACGAAGCTGAGGCTCGCCAAGCGGCTGCCGTCTTTGAAGCGTTCGTCGCCGACGCAGGCAATCACCGTTCGTTCTGTACCGGCGATAACGTGTTCTTTGAGACCCATCTCGTTCACCAGGCTGACTGCCTCGGCGACTTGCTGCTCGGTCGCGTGCGGCTTGAGGACGATGATCATCTCGGGCTCCTGGAGGCGGTGGTGTAGAGAAGGGCGGCATGTCAGTCGAAACAAACGCCCCGCAGGCCACTGCGGCCTCCGGGGCAGGCGTTCGTCCGAGATGCTTAGGTGCAGCTAGAACGCGTCGGCCCCGGGTCGGCAAAAGCCGCCCAGCCAGGGCCAGAACGTAAAGCTGCGGTCGGTCACGAGCCTTTTGATACACGGCCGAAGCCTCAGAAGCAAGCACAGACCTCCGATTCGAGCGACGCGGACGTTTGCCGCTGGCGGGTCCTCGTCGCTAAGCTGGGCTGCTATGCACCGCCGGAACCGTCTGCTGACCCTCGCCTGCCTCTCCGCCACCCTGCTTGTCGCCGGTTGCGGCTCTGACGGAGCCGATGGAGCACCGGCGACCGAGCCCGTGCAGCCGACGACACGCGCGACAACCCGGGCCAGCCAATCACCGCTGGCCGGCAACTGGCAGGTCACGCTCGTGCCCGAAGCCGCGACCGCAGGCGTGACGTCACCGACCATGACCGCCATGCTGGAGGTTGGCGACTCCAACCTCAGCGGCACCGTCGGTGAGACCGACATCAACGACGGCAACGTCGTCGGTAACACGCTCTCCTTCGAGACAAACGGCCTGACCTACACCGGCGTCAGTGGCGACGAGGTGTCCATCGGCGATCCGATCATCTGGAAGGCCACCCTCTACGAAGGCGACAAGCTCGTCGGCACCGCCACCAGCAACGGCGTCGAAAGCTCCTGGGAAGCCACACGGTAGTGAGCGACTTTCCCGACATCGATCAGCTCAAGCAGCCGATCGCCTTCGAAGCAGAGCTCGGCGGGCGATCGCTCCGCATGACCAGCACGTGGGGCCTCTTCAGCCCCCGGGCCATCGACGACGGCACACGCCTGCTGCTCGATAAGTTCAAGCCGCTTACCGACAGCGACGACACCTTCGACCTCGGCTGCGGCTACGGCCCGCTGGGCCTGGCCTTCGCGGCGGCGTGTCCGAAGGGTCGCGTGACGATGGTCGATCGCGACTTCCTGGCCGTTCACTACGCGAGTCACAATGCACAACTCAACGGCCTGACGAACGCGACCGCACGCCTCGGCAACGGCTTCGACGGCACGCCGCCCGACGACCTGTACGACAACGTCGTCAGCAACCTGCCCGCCAAGACCGGCAAGGAACTCCTGCACATCGTCCTGCACGACGCCCACCGCCACCTCAAGCCCGGCGGAAGGCTCTGCGTCGTCACCGTCACCGGCCTGCGTCGCTTCATCGAACGGCACATGAAGGCACAGTTCGGCAACTACGACAAGCTCAAGCAGTCCCCCGGCTACACCGTGGCCGTAGCGACCAAATCCTGAGCCGACTTGTTGCGCCGCGGCGGCCAAATGGATCGGTGGCGGTCGGCGGGGCGTGCGATGTTCCACGTGGAACATTGAGAGCCCTCGCCAGAGATCGTGGCAAGGGTTGGGAACCATCGGCCGACGCTCAAATTGTTCCACGTGGAACACTTTCAGGGGGTCGACTCCGTCGGCGGGTCGTCCAGAGTGCGAAGGCGGTGCGTCACGAATTGCGGTCGCCGGCCGATCGTTTGCGGCCGCGGCGGGTGACTGGTACGACTCCGTAACGCATGCGCCCTGGCGGCCGCGGCGGCGCAGCGCCTGCCTCATCGCGATGCCGCGTACCAGTCGACCGTCTGCTTCAGCCCGTCTTCAAAGCTGACGATCGGCTCGTACCCGAGCACCTGGCGCGACTTGTCGAGACTCGCCAGCGAGTGCGGCACATCGCCGGGTCTTTCGGGCTGGTGGACAGCCGTCAGGTCCGGACGGTCGAGCGCCTGGGCCATCGTCGCGGCGAGCTGGGCCACCGTTGCCCGTTCGCCGATGCCGACGTTGAAGACTTCGCCCACGAGCGGCTCGGCGTGCCGGGCCGCCAGCAGGTTCGCGTGAACCACGTTGTACACGTGCGTGAAGTCGCGTGACGCGCTTCCGTCGCCATAGATCGTCGGCTGCTTGCCGGCGAGCAGGTCGCGGGCGAAGGCGGCGATTACACCGGCGTACGCGCTGTTGGCGTTCTGCCGCGGACCGAAGACGTTGAAGTACCGCAAGCACGCGGCATCGAGGCTGTAGCACGACGCATAGGCCCGGGCGTATCCCTCGCCGGCCAGCTTGGCGGCGGCGTACGGACTTTGCGGCATCGCCGGCATCGACTCCACCTTCGGCAGCGTCGGCTGGTCGCCGTACTGCGCTGCTGCTGGCCGAGTAGACCACCCGCGTCACATTCGCTTTGCGGGCAGCTTCGAGCACGTTGACGGTGCCGGTCGCGTCGGCAGCGTGGTAGGCGACGGGGTCGCTCACGCTGGCCGGTACGCTGACTTTGGCCGCGCAGTGGAAGACGAGGTCGCTGCCGATGGTTGCACGGTCGCACGACTCGAAACTGCTGATGTTGCCGCGAACGACGTTGGCATCGACGTATGACTTGGCGTTACCGCCGCTGCCGTCGTCAAGGATGCGCAGGCGAGCCCCGAGCGTGGCCAGCGCTTCGCAAAGGTGCCCACCGATGAAGCCGAGCCCGCCGGTGACCAGGATGTGTCGCCCGGCAAAGGCGTCGCCGTGGAGTTCCTTCCAATCGACGGCTACGTCTGACACGCGGGCAGCCTAGGGCAGGCGTCGGGACATCCCGCTACCGTCCTGCGGTGAAGGACGCGACCGACAGCCTCGATGTGCTGCACGTCACGCCCCGGCTCGGGCGGTGCGGCGGCGGGGTCTGGCAATTCGTCAGCGACCTCGCCCTTGCCCAGGCCGAGTCAGGCCAGCGGGTGGCGGTTGTGGGTCTCGACTGCGACGGGCTGGACCAGGATGCCAAGCTGCTCCGGAGTCATCACCGCGTCGAGCTGCACGTGGCAAAGGCATCGCTGTGTCCCGTTAAAGCGCTCGGATATTCGCGGGATCTCGAACGGCAGATCGATGCGCTGGCGGCACGGGCCAAGCTCATCCACGCCCACGGCGGCCTGCGGATGTGGACGCTGTCACCCGTCCGCCGGGCGGCAAAGCGACACGACGTGCCGATGCTCCTTGCCCCTCACGGCGGCCTGTACCCGTGGATGCTCGGCCGCAACCGGCTCAAGAAAAGGCTCCTCTACCACGTGCTCGACCGGCGAAACCTGGCAGCCGTCGACCAACTTCACGCGACGTGCGAGCAGGAGCTTGGGTACTGCCGTGACTACGGCCTGACGCAACCTGCCGCCGTCGTGCCACCGGGTGTGCGAGCGCTGCCCGAGGGCGACAACAAGCGGTTCCTGAACGGACATCCAAACCTTCGCGGCAAGCGTTTGTGCGGATTTTTAGGCTACTTTGACCGAAAGAAGGGCTTGCTCCGATTGGTTCGGGCGTGGGCGAAGACGCAGCCGGACGACTGGCATCTTGTAATTGCCGGCCACGATCAGGGCGGGCATCAGGCGGAGGTGGAGGCCGAGATCGAGCGACTCGATATGCGCGATCGCGTGACGATCCTCGGGCCGCAGATGGCCCAGGCCAAGAGCGATTATCTGTCGTCACTGGACCTGTTCGTGTTGCCCACCGACTGGGAAAACTTCGGCGTCGTGCTCGGCGAGGCGTTGTCGCTGGGCGTCCCGATCGTCACGACCACGAACACGCCTTGGCAGTGGATCAAGACGGCAGGCGTGGGCTGGTTCATCGAGCCGACGGAGGAAGCGCTGGTGGCGTGTCTGCGAGAAGCCACAGGGCAGCCGCGGCGTCAGATCGATCGAGCGGTTGTGGTGCAGCGGCTGTCGTGGGCGCGGTCGGTCGAGGCGCTTCGGGAGGCGACGGATGCGCTAGCGGAGGCGAAGAACAGATGACAGTGTCGTGCTTACCACCGCGTGTTGCGTCAGATTGCGTGGTGGGTGCTGACCGCACCAACACACCGGCGGTCCGTGGGACCGCTGGTCTGCGGGTGCGTGAAGCTCACCACTTGCTCAATGCTGCAACAAGGCACGCCATACATCGAGCATGAACCACTGCACGGCAAGCAAGGTCACGGCTGTCAAGATGAACACGCTGAGCAGCAGACGGCGACGCCACGGCTTGGACTGAGCGGCATCGACGGCTTGAGCGACGACGGACTGGGGTCGGAGCCGCTGTTGCCAAGCTTGCTCGACACCCGCCAGCACGCGGGCGGCGGCGGCGGGGGCGATGCCAAGGACGTCTGCCTGGCGGAGCAGGCCGTCGCGGTCGTCGGCGTCGAGGCCACCTGTCGCCGGGTCCGTCCAGCGAGTCAGCCGTCGTGTGGCAGATTCGGCCAGCAGACGGACGGCGCGGTCACCGGCTGTCGTGTGTTGCTTAGGCCGAAGCGAGGCAAAGCTGCCCGTCACCGCGTTGCCGACAATCGCGGCGGCTTGATCTGACAGACGTTCTGCGGCGAGCTTTTGCCGATGCTCGGCCAGCGCCTGGACGTGGGAGTTGATGTGGGGCGTAGCGGCCGGCTTCATGAGTTCCCCTGACGCGTTTGCATCGGCACAATGCAGCAGCGACGCGCCGTGCGTCGCTTTATGGGCGGGGTGCCCCGAGTTGTCCGCTACGCTGCATCATGAGCACCGAACCTACTCCTGCCGGTGCCCGTCGCGGCAAGTGGCTCAAGACCATTGCCGTGGTCGGCCTGCTGGTCCTGGCCGCCGCCGCCGGCTTTGCCTACTACACTTGGTCCTCGGCCTCGGCTGTGCCGGATTATTATGCCAGGCAACGACTTAGCGGAGACGAGCGGCTCGAAGCTATCGCCAGCGTCGAGCGCAAGTTCGGCAACCTGCAGGGCAGCCTGGGGCAAGCTTTGGCCTCACAACAGACCAGCCAAGCCGCTGAGGCCGTAGAGCCTATCGAGCTGACCTTTGAGGCGGCAGAGCTAGATACGTACTTCGAAAAATGGCTTGAAGACAACGATTACGGGGAGGCGTTCGGCAAGTACATGACCGACCCGCGGCTGCTCATGAACGAGGGTCGCCTCGTGCTCGCAGGTCGTGCGACGCTGCCGGCGGTGGGGCAGTCTGTTGTGTCGATGCACTTTTTGCCTTCGGTCGGGGCAGAGGGTAACGCGCAGATCGAGCTCGAAGCGGTTTACGCCGGCGTGGTGTCGCTGCCGGACTCGGCGGTGCAGCCGATGCGGGACAAGGCGGCGCAGGCCATTGAGAACCGGCTGCCGACGTATCTGGAGAGCGCGGCCATCAACGACGACGGTTCGGCCAACCAGGCGGCGGTCGACCTGGCCATCGATCGGCAGCTTGCGCGGATTCTCGATGATCTGCCGGTCGAGGACTTCATCCTCTTTCCGCCGTTGCTGAACCGCGGCCCGATCGCGACGCGGGTGACGGCCATGACCATTGAAGACGGCATCATGACGCTGCGTCTTGTCCCACTGACGAGCGAAGAGCGGCTGGCGTACATTGAAGCCATTAGAGCCGACCCGACTGACGCGGTGGACGTCGATGAGTTGGTCGCCGGGTAGAGGTGGCTATGTTGTCGGCGTGTCCGTGGAGCCTTCTGCATCAGTGCCCGCCAAGGCAACCACGTTCGATGATCGCAGTCCGGAGAACATGACGCGGTTCTACCGCTTCATCCAGATACTGTCGAACGGGCTGGGCAAGGTGTTTGTCCAGTTCAAGGCGATCGGGACCGAGAACGTGCCGATGGAGGGTGGCGTGCTGATCATCAGCAACCACCAGAGCAACCTCGATCCGCCGCTGCTGGGTATGGGCCTCAAGCGGCCTGTCGCGTTCTTGGCCAAGAGCCAGCTGTTCAAGTACAAGGCGTTCGCGAAGTTCATACGCGCGCTCAATGCCTTCCCGGTGAAGCTCGGGGCAGGCGACATAGGTGCGATGCGAGAGTCGATCCGGCTGCTGCAGGCAGGTTGGATTCTGAACGTCTTTGCGGAGGGATCGCGGACATTCGACGGCGACTTGCAACCGGCGCAGAAGGGTGCCGGCCTGCTTATCCGCAAGTGCGGCGTGCCCGTCGTGCCGGCGGTGATCGACGGGTCGTTCCAGTCGTGGCCGCGAGGGACAAAGTTCCCGAAGATGTCGAAGATCACGGTGGTGTACGGGCCTGCGGTGGACCTGTCGCACATGAAGGCTGACGAGATTCGTCAGTGGATTGACGAAACGCTGGGCCAGATGCTGAGCGATTTGCGCAGCGGAAAGACGCGCCCGTGAGTGATCGTCTCAGCGAGTTGACAGCGGCTGTGCTGCAGTTCCGCGAGGAGCGGGATTGGAAGCAGTTTCACAACCCCAAGGACCAATTGCTGTCGCTCGCACTCGAGGCGGCTGAGGTGCTGGAACTTGCGCAGTGGAAGGAGGGAGACGAACTCGAGGCTCACCTGCGTGAGAAGCATGAGGATTTGGCGGACGAGTTGAGCGACGTGCTGGCGTGGGTGCTGCTCATCGCCAGCGACCGCGGCATCGACCTGGGCGAAGCGTTTGCAGCCAAGCTGGTGAAGAATGCCCGCAAGTACCCGGTCGCCCGTTCTCGCGGCAGGGCGACGAAGTATGATCAGCTAAAGGGCTCAGGCGGCCCTTCAAGTGACACATGACGCTCACGCTCGACAAGCCGAAGGTCCTGACGCCGCCGTTGGTTGCGGTGCGGGCGACGGCAAACGCCCGTCTCATTGCCGCCGTGGTCGCCGTCGCTTGCCTGGCGCTCTTTGCAGCCGCTGCCTACCTCACGCCGGACCCGGCCGGTGTCGGCACGACGACGCGGCTCGGGCTCGAGCCCTGCAACTTTCTTAAGACCACCGGTATCCCGTGCGCTGGCTGCGGGTTGACGACCGCGTTCAACCACGCTGTTCGCTGGCAATTTGCCAGTGCGTTCTACGTGCAGCCGCTCGGGGCGGTGTTGGCGTTGCTGGTGCCGATCGCGTTCTGGATTGCTGCGGCCGTCGCTGTGACAGGCAGACCGATTCATAAGCTCGTCACCCGCGCGATCGGCGGCCGCGGGGTAAATGTCATCGTCGCCTCGGTCGGCTTCGGCATCTTCGCTTGGGGCTGGAAGATCGTCACGACGCTCGCCTGAAGCTCATGCCTCGACCGGCTCTGCCTTTTCACGTGCGCGGAGCACTTGCGTCACGCGAAGGGCCTTGTTCCCGCGAAATTGACCGATCTTGCCGGTGAGCTTGTTGCGGCCCTCGATATCGATGACCACGGTGCCGGTAATGGGTTTGTCGGTCGTCAGCACGTCGCCGACCTGCAGGCCGAGCAGGTCGCTGAGGGTCATGGTCGTCTTGGCCAGCGTCGCCCGTAGCTCCACCGGGGCGGCGGCGAGGCCTTCTTTGAGTCGTTCTTCACCCGCATCACCCGGTCCGCGGCGAGTTTCATAGGTGAACCAGCTTTGCTGGCTGACCCGGCTCATGATCGGCTCCATCGCCTGATACGGGATGCAGAGGGCCATCGTACCGGCCCGGTGGCCCATCTTGATCTCGAAGCCGACGACGACAACCGTCTCGTTCGGCGGCACGATTTGCACGAGCTGAGGGTTGCTCTCGAAGTCGACGACAGAGAACGTCGCCGGGATGATTTGGCTCCAGGCCTCGCCGAGGTGGTGCGTGATGCGGTCAGTGATGCGTTGGATCAGCCGTTGCTCGATCTGCGTGAGCGGCCGCTGTGGGATGAACAGGTCGGCGTTGCTGCCGCCCAGCAGGCGGTCGATGATCGGGTAGACGATGAGCGGGCTGATCTCGAGACAGAGCTGGCCGTTGAGCTCTTCGCTGCCGAGTAGGTTGAAACACGTCGGATTCGGCAACGAGTGGACAAACTCGCTGTAGGAAAGCTGCTCGATGTGGCTGACGTTGACCTCGACGATGGTCCGCAGGTAGCCGCTCAGGCTTGCTCCGAGGTTGCGGGCAAAGGCGTCGTGGAGGGTTTCCAGGGCCCGTGCCTGCTCCTTACCGACGCGTTCGGGTCGCTTGAAGTCGTACGACTGGACCATGATCTCCGCAGAGGAGACCTCTTGGCTTTCGGCCGAGCCGAGGTCGAGCCCGCCGCCGTCAACGGCGCTGAGCAGGGCATCGATTTCACTTTGGTCTAGTACGTCTGACAACGCGTCGACCTCCTGTCGGCGGCGGGGAAGGCAGGCGCGTCCGTGCGCCGTCCAACTTCATTATCGGTCGTCCGTGCCAGATGGCAACAACGAGCGTCCGGATAAACAGTCTCCACCTCAGCCGCCTCGACCCAACGACGATGCCCAAGGCATGAAAGCGCCTGCTCAAGCACCCGCCGGTGCCTCCGACACGCCGCAGGCGGGGCGTTCGATGAGCCGCAGCATTGCCCACCAGAAGCGGGCCCACCAGATTATCCCCGGTGCCGCCCATACCTACGCCAAGGGTGACGACCAGTACGCCCTCGGTTTGGCCCCGGTTATCTCACGCGGCGACGGGTGTCATGTCTGGGATCTCGACGGCAACGAGTACATCGAGTTCGGCAGCGGTGTCCGCAGCGTCACGCTCGGGCACAACCATCCACGCGTCAGCGAAGCAGCCGCCGCGACGCTTCGCAACGGCACCAACTTCGCTCGTCCCGCCGCCATCGAGCTGGAGACTGCAGAGACCTTCCTCGACTGCGTCCCGTCGGCTCAAATGGTCAAGTTTGCCAAGAACGGCAGCGACTGCACGACCGCCGCGGTCAAACTCGCCCGCGCCGTCACCGGGAAGAAGCTCGTCGCCGTCTGCTCGTCGCAGCCGTTCTTTTCCGTCGACGACTGGTTCATCGGCACCGTCAACATGGCCGACGGCGTGCCTGACGAAGTGGCGAAGCTCACCGTCCAGTTCCCGTTCAACGACCTCGGGGCACTCGAGACGTTGCTGGTCATTCGCGGCCACGACGTTGCGTGTGTGATGCTCGAGGCCGAGCGGGATGAGGTGCCGGAACCCGGCTACCTCGCTGCCGTCCGCAAGCTGTGCGATCGGCACGGCTGCCTGCTCGTTGTCGATGAAACCATTGCCGGTTTTCGCCTGAGCGTCGACGGAGGACACGGGCTGCACGCGATGGACCCGGACCTGACGACCTGGGGCAAAGGCATGGCCAACGGCTTCAGCGTTTCGGCCCTTGCCGGTAAGCGACAATTCATGGAGCGGGGCGGCCTGACGACGAGCGACGAGCGCTGCTTCCTGTTGAGCCTGACCCACGGCGGCGAGACGCACTGCCTGGCGGCGGCGATGGCGACGATGGCCGAGTGCCGCGACACCGACGTACCGGCGAGGCTCGCCCACGCCGGTCGCAGGTTGGCCGATCAGGTCGACGCCGCCGCCAAGGCAGAGGGCATCTTCGAGTACTTTCACTCCCAGGGTCATCCTTCGAACCTCGTGTACGCGACGAAAGACGCCGACGGCAACCGCAGTCAGTTGTTCCGCACGCTGTTCCTGCAGGAGTCGGTGAAACGTGGCCTGATCGCGCCGAACCTGGTTGTATCTGCCGCCCACGACGACGCAGCCATTGATCGCGCCGCCGAGCTGATTGCCGACGTGCTCCCAACCTACAGAAGGGCCCTGGAAGATGGCGTCGAGCATCACCTCGTTGGCCGCCCGGTGAAGCCGGTATTCCGCCGATTCAACTGAAGATGGCTTGGCTTTCACTGCATTTGTGTAGTATCAACAGCGAGGCGGCTGAAGTACATCAAGGGAATGTCTAAGCCCCTTCCCATCGACCACGTGGCCGTCCCGTCGAACGACATCAAGCGAAGCGTCACCTACTACAGCGAAACTTTCGGCGGCAAGGTGCTCTACCAGGACGACACGTGGGCGTTCCTGCAGATGGGCGACGTCAAGCTCGCGATCGTCACCCCCAGCGAGCATCCGCCGCACGTGGCGCTGCGGGTCTCAGCCGACGAACTCGAACGACGGCACAAGGAAACGGGGGCGACACTCGACACCCATCGCGACGGTACGAAGGGGTTGTACCTCAAGGATCCCGACGGCAATGCCGTCGAACTCATCTGCTACCCCGAAGGTGACACACCTTACAACGACTGACCCGGCGGCCGTGGCCTTACCTGATCTTCACGATCGATGTGTTGTCGCGAGCGACGGCAAGCTGGTACAACGGCTTGCATGAACGCTGCCCTTGTCATTGTGCTTGTGATCGTCGGCCTGCTCGTGGTGGTCGGCCTCGTCGCCGGCCTCTGGGCAGTTGGGGCTTACAACAAGCTCGTCGGCCTTCGCGAGGGCGTCCGGACCGGCTGGTCACAGATCGAGGTCCTCCTCAAGCGACGGCACGACCTTATCCCGAACCTCGTCGAGACCGTCAAGGCCTATGCCAGCCACGAGAGCGGGACGCTCGAAGCCGTCATCGCCGCCCGGAACGGTGCGGTGTCGGCCAAGGGCATCGAGTCGCAGGCGTCGGCGGAGAACGAACTCAGCGGTGCCCTCGGCCGCCTGTTCGCCGTCAGCGAGAACTATCCGGACCTCAAGGCCAACCAGAACTTCAGCCAACTGCAGGGCGAGCTGACCACCACCGAGAACGGCATCGCCAGTCAGCGTCAGGCGTACAACAACACGGTGCGTCAGTACAACGAGACGATCCAAAGCGTCCCGACGAACTTCATTGCCGGCCCGTTTGGGTTCGAGGCCAAGCCGTTCTTCGAAGTCACGACCGAGGCCGAGCGTGAAGCACCGAAGGTGTCGTTCTGAGTCCGGTGGCTGTGCCTGCACATCGAGCGCAAGCCGTCGTCACTTTCGAGAGAGTCATCACCTATTTGAACTCTGCCGCGGCGTGGGCGAGTAGTTCTTTGGCTTGCGCTCGCGTGGTCTTCGTGATGGTTTTACCGCCGATCATGCCGGCGAGTTCTTCGAGGCGGTCGTCGCCCTCCATCAGGCGGACTGTTGTCCGCGTGTCATCGGCCTGCTGCTTTTCGACCACAAGGTGCCGGTCGGCGTAGCTGGCGATCTGCGGCAGGTGCGTGATGCACAGCACCTGGTGCTGGTCGGCGAGCCGACGGAGCTTGTTGCCGACCACACTGGCCAGCCGCCCGCCCACATTGGCGTCGATCTCGTCAAACACCAACACGCTGACCTTGTCTTCCTTGGCCAGCACCTGCTTGATGGCGAGCATGATGCGCGATAACTCGCCACCGGAGGCGATCCTGCGGAGCGGTTGCGGGTCGAGGCCGGGGTTGAGCTGGGCGACAAACTCGGCCGCGTCGCTGCCGGTCGGGCCATGCGTGTCGAGCGGGGCGACGTCGACGCGGAAGGTCGCCTTTTCCATGCCGAGTTCGTGCAACTGCTCGTCGATGACGGGTCCAAGTTTCCTGGCGGCGGCCTGACGCTTCTTTCGCAACGTGGCCGCCTGCTTCTCGAGCTTGGCCTGCAGCGGCGCGAGCCTCGCCTCGAGCTCGCCAAGATTCTCGCTCTGCGACTTCAGGTCGGCGATTTGTTCCTTGAGCTTGGAGTGAGCAGCCAGAGCCGTTTCCATCGTGCCACCGTATTTGTGGAGCACGCGATGCAGGGCCGTCAGCCGCTCGTTAACCTCTTCCAGCTCTGCCGGGTCAAGATCGAGCTTGCCCATGTAGCGGGATAAGTCGCGTGCGGCCTCTTCAAGCTGGATCGAGCTGTTTCGCACGTTCTCCGCGATCGGCAGGACGGCCGCGTCGAGCGTGCCGAGGTCGTCGAGCGTGCGGACGATGATCTTGAGCCGGTCGACGATCGCGCCGTCGGCGTCGTACAGCTCCGAGGCCGCCTCTGCAGAATCGGTCTTGAGCTGTTCGAGGTTTTCTAGCACACCAGCCCGGCTCTGCAGCGTCTCGAATTCCGTCGGATCCAGCGCCGCCGCCTCGAGTTCGCCGGCCTGGAACGTGTAGAGCTCGAGCGTTTGCTCCCGCACCTGCCGCCCACGCGTCAGGTCGGCAAGGCGTTTACGGGCAGTCTGGAGCTGGTCGAAGGTCTGCCGATACGCCTCGCGGTCCGTGCCCGTCGCAGCAAAGCCGTCGAGCACGTCGAGTTGGTTGGCCGGCTTGAGCAGAAAGGCCGAGTCGTGCTGGCCGTGGACGTCGACGAGCAGTTCGCCGATGTCACGGAGCTGGGCGAGCGTGACAGTCGAGCCGTTGACGCTGACCCGCGTGCGGCCGGTCTTGAAGAGGCGACGCTTGAGGATCAGGCCGTCATCCTCGGCATCGTCCAGCGGCAAATCGAGAACGGCACGCACCTTCTCGAGCATGGCCGACGAGACATCGAAGACGCCCGTTACGCGACCTTCGTCAGTTCCCTTTCGCAACAGATCGGCAGCGCCCTTCAGGCCCAGCAGCACGTTGACCGCTCCGATGACAAAGCTCTTACCCGCACCGGTCGCGCCTGTGAAGCAGTTCAGCCCGGGCACGAGTTCGACCCGCGCCTCGGCGATCACCGCGAGATTAACGATGTGCAATTCTCGGAGCACGACGTTGCCTCAACCGACGCTTGCGCCCGCCTCGATCTGCCCGTGTGGGCCGACGACGACGACCGTCTGATGCGCATCATCACTGGCGGCAAGGAGCATGCCTTGGCTGACTTCGCCGCGCATCTTGCGTGGGGCGAGGTTGGCCACGACGACAATCTGTTTGCCGACGAGGTCGTCGGGCTCGTAGATGCCGCGAAGCCCGGCACAGATCTGGCGTCCTTCGGGCGTGCCGTCATCGAGCTGCAGTTTCAGCAGCTTGTCGGCATTGGGGTGAGGTTCGCAGCTCTTGACGGTGGCGACGCGCAGGTCGAGCTTCAGAAAGTCGTCGATTGTGATCTGCGGCTTACCGGTCGGCTCGGCCGGGGCCGGTAATGGCGTGGGGGGAGTGGCGTCGCTCATGACGCAGCGTAGATCATTCATTCGCAGGTGCCATCCGAACGAAACCACTTTGCACGATTGGCGTCGGCGGATTGGCCGGCAGGATGATGGAGAACGTCGCGCCGCCTCCGGGCTCGCTCTCGACTTCAAGCCTCGCCTCGAGCAGATCGGCTGCGCAACGGGCGATGAACAGGCCAAGCCCCGAACCGCCTGAGGTGTGGCTGCCAGCGCCACGATGGAATCGGTCGAAGAGTGTGGATGCCTGCCCCTCGGCGAGGCCGGGACCACAGTCGCAGACGCTGATACGGGTACCGCCATCGTCACCGACGGACTCTTCGTGCTTCAGGGTGATTGGTCCCGCATCGCCGGCATACCGGATCGCATTTCTTAGGAAGTTCAGCAGGATGCTCGTCAGCAGGTCGGGGTCCGTCTCGACAAGGACCGTCGGCTCACAGCTGACGAACACGACAGCTTTGTCCGTATCCTCATCACCGCAAAGGTCTTCTGCAAGAACGGCGTCTGCCGATCGCGCGACGGCTCTTGCGACGCCGGCCATCAGAGGTGCCAGCTCCACCTTCCGCGGTTTGACTGTCACCGCCGCCGCACCGGCCCGAAGACGCTCGGCCTCGAGCACTCGCGTCATCGTGTGCAGCGTCCCGTCAATTAAGTGACGTGCATCAGTCGCGTCGCGGGCAAGCTCGCCTGCCTGCTCGGTCGAAAGATCGTTACTCGCAAGCCCGCGGCTGATGAGCCCGAGCGAGAGGGTCGCGCCGCTCAGTGCTCCTCGAAGATCATGCGACAATGCCGCCAGGAAGCGGCTCATGGCCTCTGCCTCCAGACGCGCCCGCTGCTCCCGCAGGTCGGCAAAGCTCACGGCCGACGCTGCACCGAGTTCATCGAGCAGGGCGTGAATCAGATCCGACTCCCGCGAGTTCGGTCGACGTCCTAACTCCTCGCGCAGAGAGTATTTGACGCTGTGACGCAGCACCGCGTTGCCGACGAGCAGTTCACCCGTCGTGAAGTCCTGCCCGTATCGAGCGACTGCGTGAGCGGTGCCTGCGAGTCGAAACTCGACGGCCGGCCGCACGCGACGATCGGCCTCTCCCACTTCAGACTCCGGCCGGATGATGCGGACCATGGCGTCGATGCACGTCACCAGGTCGTCCAGTACGCCCGCATCAGTCAAGCCCTTCGTGCTGGCGACAGACTTGCGAAGGGCGTCGACGTGCCGCGCACAAATCCTCGCCTCTGAGGCTTCTACGCGCCTCGGCCAATGCGTGACGTTCCTCCTCGTCCAGCTCATCAAGGAGTTCGAGGACTACATTGTGACCGATGGGCGAAGAAACGTCCGTCGAAAAGTCGCTCACCACGCCCCCGGGTTGGATGATTGTTTGCATGGCGGTAGCGGAGCAGGAGGTGTCGACTGGAGTACGCGCGTTTATCGAGCGGGGTGTCCGCGACTGCTACGCCAATGGGAGTCAATTAGTTCCGGCTACTGCGGAAAATCACCCAGAGGATTTTCGTGCCGGCCATGAAGGTGCCGCGGACGGTTCCCGTGATCTTGCTGACGCCGATCCGCTGGCGGTACTTTGCGGGAACTTCGCGACAGCGAAGGCCGAGCTTGGCCGCCTTGACCTGCATCTCGACCGTCCAGCCGTAGGTCGTGTCGGCCATCTTCATCTGTTGCAATGCCGCCCATGAGACGCACCGGAACGGGCCTAAATCGGTGAATGTCTCGCCGTACAGCTTGCGGATCAGGAAGCATGCCAGCTTGTTGCCAAAGATCGCCTGCGGGAGCAGGGCACCCTTGGGCTGCCTGGTCAGCATCCGACTGGCCAGCACCAGGTCGGCCTCACCTGCGACGACGGGGCCGACCACCTCGCCGAGCTGGTCAGGGTGGTCGCTGAAGTCGGCGTCGATGAAGGCAACGGCCTGCGGTGGATCCTTTGCAATTTCCGCTAATGCCGCCAGACATGCTGACCCGTAACCCTGTTGGGTGGCCGGTACGACGGTCGCGCCGAACTTGCGGGCGACATCTGCGGTGTAATCCGTCGAGTTATTGTCCGCTACGACGACGCGGCAGTGCCAACGCTCGGGCAGTGCGTCAATCACGCGGCCGATGCTCGCCTCCTCGTTCCACGCCGGAATGACAACGGCCACGTCGGCCCGCTCCGACTTGACGACGCTGGTGGTTCGTACGTCGGCTTGGTCGAGCGCGGCCATAAGAAAGGTTATGGCCGTCATCGAAAGAAGTTAGATTGCCATTGTACGGCAGAGTGGGATGGCTTACGCTTGCAGGCCGTGGCAAGTCGCCGATCCAGCTTCGTATCGCATTGCCGCGTGATTGGTGGCACGGTGCTGGTTTGGACGGCGACGCTGGCTTACCTGTTGCTCCCAGCTGCAAACGCCGTCCACGCGGTTGCACACACTGCCGAGCATCACGACGAGCATGTGGCGGTCGACGACGTTGCGGATGAACCAGCTTCATCCCACGGATCCGATTCATCCCACGGATCTGCGTCGCATGAAACACCGTCACACGATCATTCGGATGAGTCGTGTCAGACGTGCTTGCTCCTGACCAACGCCGGCAGCCTCGCGACGATCGGCATCGTGGCCCCGGCCGTTCTGCCGGACCCGCCGACCTTCGCGGCTGAGTTAGTCATCGTCGAATGCGTTGCCTGCGACCGTGCCACGCCCGCGCAGCCGCGTGGACCGCCTGCCATTCTTCTTTAACGTCAGCCGGGCGATTCTGCCAAGGCTGCGTCTGCGTGTCGTTGGTTCGCCCGAGCCGCTACACGTCCCTGCTGAGCTTGCGTTGGCCGATCACATCACGTGATGTTGCTGCGCCGCTTTCGCCTCTCGTTTGAGACACATCATGAACACTCGCCTCCACCGGGCCGGCTTCACGCTGGTCGAGTTGCTCGTCGTCATCGGCATCATCGCGTTGCTCGTCGGCATTCTCCTGCCGACGCTCGCCAGTGCTCGCGTTTCCGGCCAGGCAGTCGTCTGTGCCAGCAACATGCGACAGCTCGGGACGGCCATCACGCAGTACTGCGATGACAACGGCGAGCGATACCCGCAGGGCAGACACGATTCGGGGACTAATGCCTGGAATTCGTGGATTCACACGCTCTCGCCATACGTCGGCGATGTCGACGAGATTCGCCTGTGCCCGGCTCACGAGCGTGGGCATGAGTGGCTCGACGACAGCAACAACACGCTCACCGTCACGCCTGAAGGCGACTCCTACACGACAGGCAAAGGCACGAGCTACAAGCTCAACATCTACATCATCGAGCCGGTCGAGCGACAAGTTGGCCTGACCTTCCTCGAGGTGGCTGATTTCACGCGGCGCTCCACGATTCCGAGTTCGACTGAAGCGATTCTGGCCTTCGAGACGAGCGATCGCATCGTTGAGTACGACGAGGCGGCCGACCACACGCACAGCAACGAATGGTTCTTTTCTGCCGACGCCAATGACCGTTGGCAAGCGGTGCTCGACGACATCCAGCCCGATCGTCACGCCACGACCACCACGCCGGATCGCGACGAGGGACGCTCGAACGTCCTGTTCGCCGACACGCACGTCGCCCCGCTGCAGGCGGGCAAGGTCCGGCAGGACATCCGCGACAACTTCAACTTCGCCTACCCGCCCGGCCACCCGACCTCCCCGAACTAGCACGCCATGCGCACCCTCACAACCTCCCTTGCTGTTCTCGCTACCACGACCGCTGCCAGCGCCATCGACATCCGTCTAGCCAGCGGCGTCGTGCCTCTGACCTTCGCAGTCGAGACCCAGATCCCCGGCTCGCAGCCGCTCGATAACGCCCACGTCGACGTCCAAACGCCTTACCAGGCAGGCGGCTCGTTCGGCAGCCGCTACCAGACGGTCGGCACCGAACCCGCAGGCACCCCGGGTGACAGCCACCTTGTTGTCAATCCGACCAATCGTCTCAACCTCGACGCCGGTGGCCTTGCCAACTTCGACTTCATCGGCGCGACGCCCGACGAAGATTTCTGGCTCCTGCCCCAGGGGCAAAGGCCCGGCGGGTTGAACTACCTCTACCTCGGCGTTGCCGCCGACGCCGTCTCGCAGGGGGCCCGCAACGAGATGGTGCCGTGGAATCCGCAGGATGCCCGCGTCTCCAGTACACCTAACCGCTGGATCGAGTGGCAGCTCAGCGACGTGCAGTCGCCCAGCGGCAACGGTGACTTTGCCGTGTTTCAACTTTCCAGCGGAGGCGGCAGCACCGTCTTCATGAGCACCGTCGACAGCATCACCAGCGACGACCAGCTTTGGATGGCAGCCGGCAGCCACGGCCATTACAACTGGTCCTTCACCGAGCAGGGCGTATGGACCGTCGAAATCAGGGCCTTCACCCGCGTCGACCTCGATGTCCTGCCGGGCGACGCCAACCTGGACGGCACGGTCAGCATCCTCGACTTCGCCATCCTGCGGGCCAACTTCGGTAGCGGCAACAGTGCCTTCAACCTCGGCGACCTCAACGATGACGGCGTCGTCTCGATCCTCGACTTTGCCATCCTGCGGGCCAACTTCGGCACGAGCCTGACAATCAGTCAGCTCGCAGCCGTGGACGCCTGGTACGCCACCGTCGTGCCGGAGCCGGCTTTAGCCGGAACCCTCCTTCTGGCCGCAGGCGCATCACTGACGCGTCGGCGGGTCTGATGTTCTGTTATCGCTTATTTCTCAATCCGTCTTCCGGAGACCCTGAACATGCACGCTTCCACCATCATCGCCCTCGCCGCCGCTTCTGCGGCAACACCCGTCCTTGCCCAGACCAACCTTGACGGCGGCCACTTCGACATCGAAGTCGAGACCGTCTTTGGCCCCAACGGAACCGTCGAGGAGATCGAGCTCATTCTCGCTAACGAGGACGAGGGCAACCCGCCGTTCCCGTCCATCGGTGAGCTCGAGGCCGACGAGGCCGTTCTCGTGCCCGGCAACATCCGCACGCAAGGCACCGCACTCGGTGGCATCGCAGCCGGCTCGACCGTCTACTTTGTTCCCGAGCAACAGGACTTCGAAACCCTCTGGCTCGGGATCGGTAGCGAAGAAACTGGTGCCGGCGTGATCGTCGAAGATCAATACGTCCTGAATCTTGTCGGTTACACCGGCCCGGGCACCTTCGTCGTCAGCCAGGCCAGCCTCGGCGGGCCGATCATCAGCATCGACACCAGCGACGGCCTCACAGGCGATGCGCTGATCGCCAGCACCGTCGGTGACAGCCACTACGACTTCGCCTTCGACACCATCGGCACCTACGAGCTGACGTTCGAAGCAACCGGCACGCTCACTCCCGCCTTTGGCGGCGGTAATGTCTCGGCAATCTCCACCTACACGTTCTCCGTTGTGCCCGAGCCGACCACGGCAGCAATGGTCGGTCTTGCCGGCCTCGCCATGCTCCGCCGTCGGCGGGCCTGAATTGCACACGGATGGGCGATACTGGACTCGAACCAGTGACTTCCGCCATGTGACGGCGGCGCTCTAGCCAGCTGAGCTAATCGCCCGAAAGAACGGGGCCGCCACTGTAGTCACAGCGGCGGCCCCTGTCACGTGCGGCCTGCGCGTCTCAGCGAAGGTAGTTCCGCCATGCCTGGACGAGGCCTTCGTAGTTGACGCCGTACAGCTCTTGCAGCAGTGCTTCCGTCTCTTCGCCGGCCTTGATGCGGTCGACCATCTGCACGAACCGGGCCGGATCTTCGTGGTACAAGGCGGCCGTCATCGTGTACATGACCGGGTACAACTCTGCACCAGGCATGTAGCTGTCGTCAAACAGCCGCTCGAGGTTGTCGTTGCTGCGGGCGAACTGCCTGGCGGTTTCGATCGCGTTCGGCCGCTGCATGACGTTCTCGGCCAACATCTCGGCCAGCCCTTCGTTCATCCACCGCGGAATGTGGCGTTCGCCTCTATAGCGGGCCAGAAACGCATGGACGAACTCGTGCGTGAGCGTGCGGGCCCAGCGGATCCGTGCCTGCTGCAGGCCGACCTGATTGGTCGCTGACGGCTTGCTCATGACGAGCTTGTTGAGCCCACCGGGACGCGACGTGTGGTAGCCGGCAACCGTGTCACTGGCCTCAAACCGATCGAACTCCCGCGCGTAAGCGATCATGTCCTTCGATGAATGAAACATGTAAACGGGCATGCGTCCGACGAAGACTGTGTCGTCCTCGGCCACGTGAAACTCTCGGGCGAGCAGGGCGTACGCGTCTTCGAGTCGGGCCGTCAGCCACGCGTCGTCGATCGGGTCCCAGTCGGTGTAGATGACAAAGTGCGGCGTGTAGACCTGGCGTAGCCGCAGATTCAACTGCTTCGAGGCATCGAGCGCCTCGACCTCCGCCAGCCGCTCGGCCTCGGCGGCCGCTTCAGGAGTCACCGGTAAGAACTTCGGCGGCAGCTCCTGCTCGGGCGGCGTGAGCACCTCGACCTCAGGCAAGGCCGCGTCGGTATCCGGGACGATTTCGGCAGGTGGAAATCCGCGAAGCGTGTTCAACGGCCGGGCAAGTGCCGCGTCGATGTCTGCCTCTCGATCCGGGGCGAGGCGGCGGGCTCGCGATGCCGCCCGCGCCGCTTCCTGCTCCGCCCCGATGTCACGACCGAAAACGATCAGCGTGATCCAATCGTCGGCATCTGTCGGCTGGCCCCGCGCCCGCATCACCGCCAGAAATGCGCTGGAAGGCGAGACGTCGGCCCAGGCGATCTGTCGCTCCTCGCCATTCACGACAAGCGTCATTCCGTCATCATCGATGCCTGACAAGCCGCCGATGACGCGTCGCGCGTCGGCCGGCTCTGCGGGAAGCGTCACTGCCACCCGGACCGGCGGATCAAAGGTTTGCGGCTCGACACCTTTGGCGGTGCAGGCGGTGAGCAACACGAACAGCAGGGCGATGCGGAAAGCCATCGTCCGCACTTTACCACGACCGACTACCCTCTGCCGTCACCATGCCGGACGCCGAGCCAAGCAACATGCCCCGCCTGCCAATGGTGCTGCTCGCGGTCGTTGCGCACGGACTGCTGTCTGTCTTTGCGTACGCACCGTTTGATCAGTTTTATCTGGCCTGGGTTGCGGTTATCCCGTTGCTGTGGTTGTCGGCAACAGCGACGACGCCGTTGCGGGCGTTCGGCCGCGGCTACCTTGCCGGCTTCACATACTTCTGCGGGAACCTTTGGTATCTGTGGTTCATCGGCTTCTGGCCGATGCTCGGCACGTTCGTCTACCTCGCCCTGTTCAATGGCCTGTTTGCTGTCGCATGGCGGCCCTGGGCACAGCGTTCGAGCGTGCTCGTCACCGGCCTGATGGCGGCGGTGATGTGGGTGGCGGTCGACTACCTGCGGGCAATGCTGCCATTCGGGTTGCCATACATCTTCCTCGGGCACACACAGTTGCCGCTGCTGCCGGCCGTGCAGATTGCCGACACGCTTGGTGCGTACGGCGTGACGTTCCTGGTCGTGCTCGTCAACGCCTCGATCTACTTCGCGTGGAAGCATCGGCGGCAGGCCAAGCCGACTGGCCTCCTTTCTGTCACTACTGGTGTCATCGTCGCGTGCACCGCCTACGGCTTCCTGCGTCTGGGTGAGCAAGACTTTACCGAGGGCCCGCAAATCGCACTCGTTCAGCCAGACCTGCCGCTGCTGAACACGGAGCCGCCCGACGACGTTGCCCTGATGGCGTGGTTGATCGACGCCTCCCGCGACGCCGCCGATGCGTCGGAGCTTGACCTTGTCGTCTGGCCTGAATCTTCGACACCGGCGATCAATGTCGAGTCTCGCCGCTTCGGTCTCGGCGGCGACTACGGCTCACTCATCGCGGTCACGCACGGGGCAATCTCGTCTATCTCGGCAGGCGGACCCGACTTCCTCGTCGGTGGCAGCTACCGGCTGTGGGAAGTCGATGAGGATCGGCTTGTCCAAGCCGTCGATCGTCGCAATGCCGTTTATCACTACGCGGAGGGGCAGCAGTCGCAGGACCGTTACGACAAGCGCGCCCTCATGCCGTTCGGCGAATACATCCCGCTGAGCAGCGCGCCGCCGCCATTGTCTTTCGTGTACGACTTCTTCAACCTGTTTAACCCCTGGGGCGGCGACTACAGCCTGACACCGGGCAAGCGAGAGGTCGTCTTTGACATCAACGGCACCCGCGCCGTCACGCCGATCTGCTTCGAAGACATCTTGCCTTGGCGGACGCGAGAAATGGTGTATCAGGACGGGTTCAAGGCGGCGGACCTCATCGTCAACGTCACCAACGACGGATGGTTCCGCGGCAACCAGATGGCACAACACCTCCAAGCGGCGGCGTTCCGCTCGATTGAGAACCGCGTGCCGATGGTTCGCAGCGTCAACACCGGCGTCAGCGCGTTTGTCGACCCGGACGGCAGGATCGCCTCGCAGCTTCCCGCCGCCGAGGCCGGCGTGCTCGTCGGACGGCCGATGTTCGACACGCGCACCAGCCCGTATGGTCGCATCGGTGACGCGTTTGCTGTCATCTGTTCGACGCTGAGCGTCATCGGAATCATCGGTCTCCGGCTTAAGACTAGGAAAAAGACTCTAGCATGAAGCGACTGTTTCCCATCGTGTTGGTGCTCGCACATCTCGTCGCGGCCGGATGTCAGTCGGTTGGTGTGTCGGCGAGCGACGTGCCGCTACCGCCGCCGGTGTTGGCGACGCCGGTCGATGATGCGCTTGTCGAGCGTGCAGCCGAAGTCGTGCGTGAGGCGGCGGTGTCGCAGGATCCTGCCCGCCGAGCCAACGCCGCCGAGGCCGCCGAGTCGCTGCCACGTGACGAGGCGGCACAGGTCATCGTGCCGATGCTTGTGGACGAAAATGCCGTCGTTCGTTTCGCGGCCACGCTCGCCGTCGGTCGTAATCGGCTAAGCGGGCCGGGCGTCAACGACAAGCTGATCGAGCTTGTCCGCGGCGGATCGCCCAACGGCCGCCTGGCCGCAGTCTTTGCCCTGCACCAGCTCGGGAACACGTCGTTCAGCCAGTCATTGGCCAGGGCGACAAGGGTTAGCGATCCAGTCGTTCGCTCCCACGCGGCCCTGACGCTGGGGCTCACCGGTGACCGGTCGGCTACTCGCGTCCTCGAGCCGTTGCTCAAGGACGCCGACGCCCGGGTTCGCCTGACCGCGGCGGAAGCACTGTGGCAACTCGGCAGCGACAAAGGGCTGAGCCCGCTGCTTGGCGCCAGCGCCAGCGGCTACAGCGACGACAGCGTCATCGGCACCCTCGCCCTTGGTAGTCACCCGGATCAGCGGGCGATCACGAGCCTCGAAGGCAAGCTCAGCGACGACTACCCGGAAGTCGCCCTCGCCGCCGCCCGGGCACTTGGGCGGCTCGGCAGCGACCGCGGCTACGTGGTGGCCGTCGAGCATGCCGACAGCAAGCTGCCGTTGCGACGCGGCCTCGCCGCTGCGGCATTCGGCGACATCGGTCGCACCGACACGCAGCCGTTACTCGACAAGTTGCTCGACGACGAGAACGAGAACGTCCAACTCATGGCAGCGACGTCGATCCTGCAGATCGCCCGCACCGGCGGCGGGGCGGCTGAGTGATCCGCCTGCTCGGCATCGACCCCGGCACCCGGCTGACGGGCTACGGCGTCATCGACTACGACCCGAGCAACCCGCTGCGGCCCGACCTCGTCGACGCCGGCGTCATTCGGCTCGACGCCAAGCAGCCGCTACACGAACGACTGCTCGAGCTCGATCGAGAGCTGGCCGACATCATCGCCGAGCTCAAGCCCCGCGCCGCCGCCGTCGAGGCGGTGTACGCCCACTATGAGCATCCGAAGACAGCCATCATCATGGCCCACGCGCGGGGCGTCATGCTGCTCGCCTGCGCCCGCGCCGGATTGGCCGCCCACGAGCTTGCAGCCAATCGGGTCAAGCAGTCGCTGACCGGTCACGGCCACGCCGACAAGTCGCAGATGCAGCGGGCGGTGCAAGCGCAATGGAACCTGGCCGAACCACCCGAACCGCCGGACGTGGCCGACGCACTGGCTATCGCCCTATGCCTCGGGCGAAGCGGCGCGGTTGATCATCTGGCGGGTGACCTCACCTGAGCACCGACTCGTAAACGCGGGCGACCTCGGTCGCTGCGTCCTGCCACCGCATGCGTCGAACCTCGAATGCGCCGCGCTTGGACAACCCTTCTGCGTACGCGTCGTCTCCGAGCACCTTCAAGATCGCCTCTGCCATGGCAGCTTCGTCCCAGAAGTCGATTTTGATCACATGCTCGACAGCGCCGGCGAGGCCGCTTTGCCGTGAGATGATCGTCGGCACGCCGTCACGCATCGCCTCGAGTCCGACCAGACCAAACGGCTCACTCGCCGACGGCATAACAAAAACATCGGCCGCGGCAAAGAGCTGCCGAACGTCGTCTGGCCGCAGGTGACCGGCAAACAAAAACTGATCAACAATGCCCAGTGACTCTGCCAACCGTCGCGTCGGTTCGGCCTCAGGACCAGCACCGGCAATGACGAATCGCGTGCCCGGCTCTTGCTCGAGCACCTTGGCAGCAGCCCGCACAAAGCCCTCGGGATTCTTCTGCTTGGCGAGGCGACCAGCGAACATGACGACGCGATCGGCGCCGCCGAGACGCACGCTCCGCTCGACGGCGAACCGCTCGTCAGAGTCGGCGGCGTTGTGCACAACCGTGATCCTGTCCCGCGAGATCCCGTACCGATCGGCCACCACGTCTGCGGTGAAACTGCTTACGCACACCACCGCGTCGGCCCCGCGTAACCCGTCGGCCTCGGCCGCCAGCACACGCGGATCGGCCAGCTCACCGGCACGATCGTGTTCCGTCGAGTGGACATGCGCCACGAACGGCACGCCGAGCTTCGCCGCCGCCTCGTGGCCCGCCTCGAAGGTCAGCCAGTCGTGAGCGTGCACAACATCGAACTTCCGACCCTTTGCGGCGGCGTGTTCGGCGAGCTGAACGGCTGGGCCGGTGAAGTCGCGGGCATGCTCCGAAGGGTCCGCCGGGGCCGCGACATCGGCGCGGCGCGTCACGGGCCAGCGCCCGCCGGTTGGCCGCGACGGAGTAGCCGTCGGTGCGCTTGGCATTGCACCACTCGCGTAGGCACCAACCGCTTGCTGCCCGACGCCGCGGAAGCCGACGTTCTCGAACCCGTCGAGGTCGAGCCCGAGATCATCGCCAGGTTCGTCAGGCTGCATCGGATCGGCATCGCCCGCCGCGAAGCCGCTCTTGCCGGGCTTGGGCATGACGAAAAGCACCTGATCGCCTCGTCGGCTCATCGCCCGGGTCAGGCCGTAGAGGGCCACACCCACGCCACCGGTCACGTGTGGCGGAAACTCCCAGCCGAACATGAGCACATCGTGCGTGTCCGGCTCGGCCGGCTTTGCAGGCCGCTGCACGCTGGCATCCATGCCGGCTTCAATTTCGTCCATAGGTTGAGTGAGATTCGACACGTTCTGCGCAAGCTATGTCAGCTACGGCTAGACGTCAATCTGACTGGTCGTTTCGCATCTCGCGAAGCCGGTCGAGCAGCCTCGTAATTTCCCACTGGGTCTCTACGGGCGCAGTCACGACGAGGCCGCCTTGGCCGTTGCGTTCGATGGTTGAGGCGCCTTCGACATCCCATTCGGTCGAAGCGACCGTGTCCTTCAGCAACAGGACGACTTCATCTATGTCTGCATCATCGTACTGCGGCTCCATCTCCGGTTTGACTAAATCAACTTCCGGAGGGAAGCAGATCATCATCGGGATTCTGAGCATGCTGACGTCATGCAACGAGGAAGGATGAGGTTGCTCCCTCTCCGACCCCGCGGGCAAGGACGCGGCGAGAGCCAGTACCAAGAGCGTGCAGAGCATGAAATGCTGGGTTGTAGACAGTTCTTCCAGCGGCAGCAAGACCGATTTTCACTCTAGCGGCTTAGCCTAACCCGCTTCGCCTCTCCAAGCTCTGCGAAGTATATCAACAGTCGTCGATTCACCACTTTTCAGGGAAAATGTCGGCGTCGTAACGACAGAGCCGAGCCTTGTCGCGACGACTGCGTCGCCGAAGGTCAGGTCGCGCCCGGCGAGCACGTAAGTCGTCAGCGGCTCCTCGAACGAGGCATCTTCGTGCTCGAGCTCGACGCCGAAGTCACCGCCGATGGCCATTTCGGCGACGGCGGTGAGCCAACCGCCGTCGCTCACATCGTGGGCGGCCGTGACGCCGCCGCTGCGGATCAGGCGGCTGACTTCGAGGTGGGCCTGCCAGCGGTCGTCCAGCGAGTCGCCGGAGGCTGCGACGAGGTAGAGCGTGTCGCCGGCTCGCTTGAGGTCGCTTGTCACACAGTTGCGGACGTCCTCGGTGATGCCGAACGCGCTGATGAGCAGCGTCGGCGGGATGCGGGTCGTCACGCCGGTCTTGGCGTCGGTGTATTGGTTGTGCAGCGAGTCCTTCCCGCTGACGAACGGCGTCTGCCATGCCAGGGCGACGTCGCGGCAGGCTTCACAGGCGAGGACGAGGGTGCCCATGGCCTCAGGCGAGTCGGTGCCGGGCCAGCAGAAGTTGTCGAGTAGGGCCAACCGGTGCGGGTCTACGCCGACGCAGATGGCGTTGCGCACGGCTTCGTCGATGCTGGCGACGCTCATGGCGTAGGCGTCATCGGTAACGTGCGGAGCAAGGCCGCAGGCAATGACGACGCCGCGGTTCGAGCCTGCCTTAGGCCGAACGACTGCGGCATCTGCCGGACCGATCTGCAGCGGCCCGACGAATGGCTTGACAATCGTGTTGCCTTGCACCTCGTGGTCGTACTGCCGGACGATGCGGTGCTTGCTGGCGACGTTGGGGTGAGCGAGCACCCGAAGCAGGGCGGCATCGATCCCGTCGCCGCTGCCGCCCGCATCCTGCAAGTGATGAGCGCGGGTCACATTGGGGCCGGAGCTAGTCCGAACGGTCGCCTCCCGCGTCGGCATCGGGATGCCGTCGTGAAGGAACGCCATCGACATGCGGGCGACCTCGGTTCCCTGCCACGTCAGCCGTAGCTCCGGCTCGCCTTGGGACCCGAAGGTGCCAATCGGAGTCGTCTCGACGTCGTGCTCGTCTGATAGGGCCAACAGCTCGCTGAGCGTGTCGGAGGGCACACTCAGAACCATCCGCTCCTGTGCCTCGCTGATCCACACCTCGTCATACCGCAGCCCGGCATACTTCAACGGCACCTTCTCGAGTTGCACCTCCGCCCCGACGGCTTCGCCCATCTCGCCAACCGCGCTTGACAAGCCACCCGCACCACAATCGGTAACGGCTGTAAATAACTTGCGGTCACGGGCGATGAGCAGCACGTCAGCGACCTTCTTCTCAGTAATCGCGTTACCGATCTGGACGGCGTGGCTGAACTCGCTGCCGTGCGTGTCGGTCAGCTCGGCACTGCTGAAGGTCGCCCCGTGGATGCCGTCGCGACCGGTCCGACCGCCCATGACGACCACGTGATCTCCCGGCCGCGCGGCCTTGTCGATCTTGTCCCGCGGCAGGATGCCGACACAGCCGCAAAATACGAGTGGGTTGTAGCGGTAGTCGTCGTGGTAGACGACGGCGCCGTTGACGGTGGGAATGCCCATTCGATTCCCGTAATCCCGGACGCCACCGACGATGCGGTCGAGTCGCGGGTCGCCGTGCTCGACGCAGAAGACGTCGGTGTTGGCAACGGGTCGCGCACCGAGACCGGTGCCCAGGACATCACGGACGACGCCGCCGGTGCCGGTCGCTGCACCGCCGTAAGGCTCGATGGCGGAAGGACGATTATGCGTCTCTGCTTTGAAGCAAACGCCGTCCTCGTCGTCGAAGGCGATGACGCCGGCGTTGTCGACGAAGACGCTGAGGCAAAACTCGTCGCCGCGCTCGGCCATGATCTGCATCGTGCTGGCAAAGATCGTCTCTTTGATGATGTTGCCGTAGCGACGAAGCTGACGGCCGCCTTCATCGCGGACGATGACCTCGCTCTTGAGCGTCTTGTGGACGCAGTGCTCGCTCCAGGTTTGAGCGATCGTTTCCAGTTCGCAATCCGTCGGCTCGCGGCCTTGGCTCTTGTAGAAGTCACGCACAGCCCGCATCTCGTCGAGGCTGAGGAACAGGTGACCGTCTCGGCTGAGTCGCTGCAGCGCTTCGTCGTCGAGCGTCGTAAGCGTGACGTGCCGCAGCTCGAAGGGCGTCTGCGGCGGGTGCGGCAGGGCAGCCGGAAGAAACGGAACCGCATGCACCTGCTCGATGACGCCGTTAACGACGCTGGCGTCTTCGACTGTGCGGCCGGTCATGACGCTGGTGACGCTTAGCCCGCGGCGGCGCAGTGCCTCCTCGACAGAGCCGGCGGCCGGGTCCATGACGCCCGGCTTAAACCAGACTTCCGTTGCCCCGGCCTCGGGTGGCGTTGCATGCAAGGTCGCGGTATCACGGATGCCGTCGGCCAAGAGTGGCAGGACGAGCGACTCGACGCGGTCCCGAGGCTCGCTGGTCTCGATGAGGTAAAGCCGCCGCGACCCATCGCCGCGGACGGGGGCGGCGTCGATGCGAAAGACTTGGGTCGCGGCCTGGCTCATGCGCCGCCAGCATAGAAGTGACACAGCCCCGCTCCTAGTCCGCGGCAAGATGGTGCCGGGGCAAGTCCAGGTACCGTGGCGGTGGGTCTTCGGCCCCCGTATCATGCCGCGCCGCTGCGCCAGCTCCTGACGCCCCTTGCCTTCGCTTTGCCTGAGACTTCTACTGCCGACATGCTGCTTCTGGACCCCCAGCGCGACACGACGCTGGCGACTTGGGCCGACGTCTACGCCATCCGCACGTACAGAAGCGATGACGCATCAACCGTCCGTCAGCTCTACACCGCCGGCCTGCTAGGCGGACAACTTGCCGCCAACGACAGCGGGCTTGACATCGACGATATCGAGACGGCCTATCTCGACGACCCCTTGAACCACTTCTGGGTCGCTGAAGTTGCGCCGGGACGTGGTGGCAGGGCGGGCGAAGCAGACGGCACCGTCGTCGCCATGATCGGCGTGCAGCATCACGACGAGGGAGTCGGCGAGATCCGCCGGCTGCGCGTGTCAGAGTCGCACAAACGTCGCAGGCTCGGGAGCCGACTGCTTGATACGGCGCTGCGATTTTGCCGTGACAATGGATGCCTTAAAGTCACGCTCGACACCTTCGTCGAGCGATCAGCGGCAGTGAATCTGTTCGAGCGTCATCAGTTTCGCCACGGCAAAACCCGTCAGCTCTACGGGAAAGACACGCTCTACTTCTACTTTGATCTCTACGCCCAAGGTGAGGACAACGCTTGAATCAAACTGCACCCGACGCTCATCGGCTCCTTGACAACGCCTGCGAGGAATGGCGTGCGATGCTCGAAGGCGTGAGAGCGCTTGGGCCTGACCTGGCGGCGGCGTGTGTCCTCTGCGGTCAGTGTTGGGACAACGGCGGCAAGCTGCTCGTGTGCGGTAACGGCGGCTCCTGTGCCGACGCGATGCACCTTGCCGAAGAACTTGTCGCTCGGTTCCAGAAGGACCGCCGAGGCCTGGCTGCCATCGCGTTGACCGATCCGACCGTCATCACGTGCGCAGCCAACGACTTCGGGTTCGACAAGATTTTTTCACGCCAAGTCGAGGCACTCGGACGGCCGGGTGATGTGCTCATCGGCCTTACGACGAGCGGCAACAGCCAGAACGTGCTCAACGCCTTCGACACCGCCCGCACGATCGGCATGAAAACGATCGCCTTCCTTGGCAAAGGTGGTGGCAAGGCCAAGAGCACATGCGATGTCGAGCTGATCGTCCCGGCTGACACGGCACACCGCGTGCAAGAAGGGCACAAGGTGTTGTTCCACACGCTCTGCGAGTGGGCCGACGCCTACGCCGAAGCCTGAGTGATCAGACGGTCTGCTCTTTGGCCATCTGCGCGATCGCGTGGCCGTTGCCGTCGATGGTCATGGCCTCCCGCACAAACCGCTTCTCTTCGGCGGCGTGTGCCTTGGCACTGCCGACGGCCGGGCTGGCACTGGCTTCGCGGCCGACGTAGCCAACGAGTCGGTCGGGGAACATGCCACGCAGCCGCGGCTGGGCAAAGCTCCACGCGCCACGGTTTGCCGGCTCTTCCTGGCACCAGATCAGCTCACCGGCCTTGGCGTACCGCTTCACAGCCTTGCGGATCTCGTGCTTCGGCCACGGGTAAAGCTGCTCGACACGAACAACCGCCACGTCCTCGGCCCCGGCCTCGTCGCGGGCGGCGTCAAGGGTGTAGAACGCCTTGCCGCTGCACAGCAGCACCCGGCGGACGCTCTCGGGCTTCGACACCTTGACATCATCGATTACAAGACTCAGGCCGCTGTCGGTAAAGTCACCGATCGAGCTGGCAGCCTCGGGCTTCCGCAGCAGGCTCTTGGGCGACATAATGATGAGCGGCTTGCGGAACTTCCGCAGAATCTGACGCCGCAGCAAGTGAAAATACTGCGCGGGCGTGGTCGGTACCGCAACCTGCAAGTTGTGCTCGGCAGCGAGACTCAGGAATCGTTCCAGGTATGCATTGGAGTGCTCAGGACCCATGCCCTCATAGCCGTGCGGCAGGTTCATGACGAGGCCGTTCATGTAGCCCCACTTGCTTTCGGCTGCGGCAATAATCTGGTCAATGATGTTCTGAGCACCGTTGACAAAGTCGCCGAATTGTGCCTCCCAGATCACCAGATTCCGCGGATCGGCAGAGGCAAAACCCCACTCGAAGCCAAGTACAGCCTCTTCGCTGAGCATCGTGTTGATGATCTCGAAGCGACCCTGATTCTCGTGCCTCGCACCGCCACCGACGTATTGCAGCGGGCGGTACCGCTTGCCGTTCTCGACGTCGTGCAGGACGGCGTGGCGGTGGCTGAACGTGCCGCGTTCGACATCCTGGCCGGTGAGGCGGACGCTTGCACCGCCTAGCAAAAGACTACCGATGGCGAGCATCTCACCGGTGCCCCAGTCGATGTTCTCGCCGCTTTCGACCGCCTCGACTCTGGCTTCGAGCAGCTTCGAAAGCTTGGGATGCACGCTGAAGCTGTCGGGAATGCGATTGACGCTGCCGACGACGGTTCGCAGGACTTCGCGATCCACGGTCGTGTCGACGCCCCATTGGGTGTAGTCGGTCGGGGCGCGACCCATGCCGCGCCAGACACCGCTGAATGAGGGTGTTTTGCCGCGATATTTCTCGACGCGTGCCGCCTCGCGTGACTCCTTGAGCGTCGACAGCACATCGTCCTTCATCGCCTCCAGCGCCGCCTTGTCGACGACACCTTCTTTTAGAAGCTGGCTCGCGTAGAGCGTCCGGACGCCCTTGTGCTTGCGGATTTTGGCGTACATCAGCGGCTGCGTGAACGAAGGCTCGTCGGCCTCGTTGTGGCCGTACTTGCGGTAGCACCACAGATCGATCAGCACGTCCTGCTTGAACCGCTGACGGAACGCGACCGCCAGCTTCGTGACGTGATAGACGGCCTCCGGGTCGTCACCGTTGACGTGGAAGACGGGCGCCTGAATGCTCTTGGCGACGTCGGTCGGGTAGGGCGTGAATCGGCCTTGCTTGGGAGGCGTCGTGAAGCCGATCTGGTTGTTGACGATGACGTGAATCGTCCCGCCTGTGCGGTAGCCGAGCAGCTCGCTGAGGTTAAGCGTCTCGAAGACGATACCTTGACCCACAAACGCCGCATCGCCGTGCAGGCAAACGGGCACGACCTTTTCCCGGTCGCCGTCGAGGAGCCAGCGTTGCTTGCAGCGGACGATGCCCTGCTGAATCGGATTGATGAGCTCGAGGTGACTCGGGTTAGGCAGCAGGCTGACCTTAACATCGTGATAGTCGCCACCCGAATCGGGTTTTACGCGTCGCGTGTTGGCAAAGCCGAGGTGGTACTTGACGTCACCGTCGCCATAATCGGCAGCTTCATCCTCGCTCTTGGTGATCGTGCCGGCAAACTCGGCCAGCATCGTCTCGTAAGGCTTGCGAAGGACGTGTGCGAGCACGTTGAGGCGTCCGCGGTGGGCCATCGAGCAGATCACCTGTTCACCACCGAGCGGGCCGCTCTGCTCGACAACGCCGTTGAGTAACGGCACAAGCGACTCGCCGCCTTCGAGGCTGAACCGTTTGGCACCGACAAAAGCCTTATGCAGAAACTGTTCGAACTCCTCTGCCTGCACAAGCTGGCGGAGCACGTGCTTCTTCTGCTCGGCATCAAGATTCGGTCGATTCAGCGCCGGCTCCATCTGCTCCTGGAGCCAACGCCGTTGTTCACGGTCGGCGACGCCCGTGAACTCGACACCGATGGTGCCGCAGTAGGTTTGTCGGAGCTTGGCGATGAGGTCGCCGAGGGTGCCGTCGGTCTCACCACAGAAGCCGCCTTTGCCGACATAGGTTTTCATATCGACGCCATCGAGCTCGAAGTTCTCGAGTGACAGCATCGGGTGGCCCGGCCGTTCGTCTGGCGATTCGAGCGGGTTGAGGTGTGCCTCGAAGTGCCCGAACTCGCGGTAGGAGTGAACGAGGTCGTAGATGCCGATCGCTTTGGCGACTTCGGCCTCTTCAGGTTGGCCTGGAAGGTCAACGTCACGAACGTCGGCCGACTGAAGCTCGACGTCACCACCTTCGCCGCCTCGCATCGAAAAGCCGGCGAAGAACGCCTGCCACGTCTCGTCGAGACTCGCCGGATCGCTGAGATATTGCTGATACCGCTCTGCCAGGTACTCGGCGTTGTCGCCTGCGGCAAAGTCGACGACTCGGTTTGCGGCAGGGCCGACGGTGGGTTGGAGTGAAGGGGCTTCTTGCTCGTTCTGCGACTTCATGATCGGTGGCGGCTGCGGGCGATGGACGCCCCGGTTGGCGACGACAGCAACGCGTAAGGTCACGTCTCCACAGCCTGCAACGCTGCGGCGTCCGCGCCGCCTCGGAGGGTCGGCCGACCGCCACGCGTTAGACAACGCTGCAACGTCACCTTCGCGACCCGAACCCTAGCACACCGAAAACGAATCGGCCGTGTGCGATTCGCAACAAAATCCGCGTCGCTGACCTGCTCACCGCCGGGCAATCAGGCCACCGACCACAAGGGCAAGTACGGCTCCCAGACCGGCTGCCGGAACCGTCAGCGGTTGCTGTGGCTCGACCTCAAATTCCTGCAAAGCAGTGGGCGCGGCCTCCACCGTCACGACCGCAGGTGACACAACTGCCACTGGCACCTGTGGAGAAGCCATTGACGCTGAAACTCCCACAGCCGCGACCGGCTCCAACGCGAACAGGCGTCCCGGCAACACGTCACCAGCGTCGGCAAAGACAAGCTTGACGTCAGCCCGATCCTGTAGCTGTTGCCAACCGTCAGACCCCGCAGCGGCATGTTGCGATCCTGCCGTTACCAAGCCCGCAAAGGCTGCAGCCAAGAGACATCGTGTGCTGAGTTTCGAACGTTGCATGCTTCTCCCTGATCAAGCAGCCGGCTGGCTGCAGTGCATTCCCGGCGATGCTCTCGCAAAGCCGGTGCCGCGGCAGGCGTCGCCGGGGCATATTCAGGAGATCTTCATCCGCCACCGCTTTAGCACGTTCGGCGGGCGATCCGAAGCAGGGACTATAACAGAGGCGGTGCTCGATCCGATTGCATCCTGCTTATCGGACTGACATCGCGGCCGTACCTGACGCATTCGGCAGCAGTCAAAGTGATCGGAGAAAACGCACATCGTTTTCGACGAAGTGGCGAATGTTGCCAACGCCGTACTTCCGCATGGCGATCCGTTCGACGCCGAAGCCGAATGCCCAGCCGGTGTACAGATCAGGGTCGATGCCGCACGCGGTCAGCACGTTTGGGTGCACCATGCCGCAACCGCCCAGCTCGATCCACTGCTCGCGATCGGGGAACCACACGTCGCATTCTGCCGACGGCTCGGTGAACGGGAAAAAGCTGGGCCGTAGGCGGACCTGGGTGTCGTGACCGAAGTACGCCCTAACGAACTGCAGAATCGTCGACTTCATGTCAACCATCGTCACGCCTTCGTCGACGACAAGGGCCTCGAGCTGGTGAAACATCGACAGGTGCGTGTCGTCGTGCGTGTCCGGCCGATAAACGCGGCCGGGAATGACAATGCGGATCGGCGGCTCCTGCGACTGCATTGTGCGGATCTGCACCGTGCTCGTCTGGGTCCGCAGGAGCGACCGACCACCCGCGCCGGGTCCGCCGTCGGCTGCATCATCGACGTAGAAATTGTCGAGCGGATCGCGGGCCGGGTGACTTTCGGGGATGTTGAGGGCGACGAAGTTGTGGAACTCGTCCTCGAGTTCGGGCCCGCTGCCGACGTCGAACCCCATGCGGCCGAACAGCTCGCTCAGCTCGTCGACCACCCGCAGGACAGGGTGACGCCGCCCGACGGCAGGGCGGTCACCAGGCTCAGTGACGTCGATGACAGGCGCCTCATCGCTCGTCTCCAGCGACGACTTCTTGGCGTCGTAAGACGCCTGCACCTCATTCTGCAGCTTATTGACCTCTTGCCCCAGGGCAGGTCGATCCTCTTTCGGCACGCGGCCAAGCAGCTTCATCAGGTCGCGGATTTCGCCGTTCTTACTGAGGAACCTAATGCGAAACGCCTCGACATCGTCAGGCGTTGCGGCGGCACCGATGGCGGCGTCGGCCTGGTCACGCAGGCGCTGAATTGTTTCTCGCGGGTCGTCCGTCGTGGCGGCGGGCATGCCGCAGCGTATGGCACGCCCACCAGCCCAGCGTGTACGATGTCGTCGTGCGTGCGGACAACCTCGGCATCCTCCCGTATCGCGAAGCCTGGCAACGCCAGGAGGCCGCCCACGCCGAAGTGCTGGCAGGCGGTGAGGAACGGATCTTCTACGTCGAACATCCGCACACGCTGACGGTCGGTCGACGGGCGGAACTCGGCCGCTCGCACATCCTCGCCGACGAAGGGGAGTTGGAGCGGATGCACGTCGAGGTCGTCGACAGCGATCGCGGCGGTGATGTCACCTACCACGGGCCCGGCCAACTCGTCGCTTACCCGATCATCCGACTTGCCGACCGCCGCATGAGCGTCGGGTCGTACATGTGCGCGTTGCAGAAGGCGGTGATCGACGCCATCGGGGAATTCCACGTCGTCGGCAACCTGAGCGACGGCTTTCCGGGCGTCTGGTGCCAAGACAGCTCGATCGACGACCTCGCCAAAGTCTGTGCCGTCGGCGTCCGTGTGCGGCGGGGCGTGACGATGCACGGCCTGGCGCTCAACGTCGAGCCTGACTTGTCGAAGTACCACCTCATCGACGCCTGCGGCCTCGGCAAGGCGGTGACGAGTCTCAAGCACCTCCGCCACGATGACGCTCCGTCCATGGCGGCCGTGCGGACGGTGCTGCACGTCAAGCTCTGCGGGCGATTGTCGAGCTGAGGCCACGGCGGGAGTGCTATTTGGCAAATCGGCTCACGTTGACCATGCTGCCTCGCGTGACGGAGCAGATCGAATCGAAGCAGCCCCTTGTCGTACCGCCGCCGCGGGATCCGCTGACGCGCAAGCTCGACACGGTCTTGCCCGACGGCTGGTGGCTTTGGCTGCCGATGGCGACGTTCCTGATCGTGCTGGCGATCGGGCCGTACACCGAGCCGTATCTCGGCGAGTTCGGCAGCTACGTCGCCGCCTACACCGCCCGGACATTGCTAGTCGGTGGCATGCTCATCTGGCTCTGGCCGCGGCTGATGAGCGAGGTCGTCTGGTCACACACGGGCGTGGCAGTCGTCTTTGGCATTGTCGGGGCAATCCAGTGGATCGGCATGGACAAGCTCCTGCTCGCGGCTCAGGACGCTTTCGCTCCCGAGGAAGACTCTCCTTTCCAGCTTCTATTCTCCATCGTCGGAACGGTCGATCCTGCCGACGGGTACAACCTGTTCGAGCAGATCTCGTCGCCCGTGTGGCTCGTGTTGTTCATCGCAATCCGCCTGCTCGGCCCGGTGCTGGTGGTGCCGGTGATGGAAGAGCTGTTCTGGCGGGACTGGCTGTGGCGGGGCTTCATTGCCCCGGCCAACTTTCGCCTGGCCAAGGTGGCCGAGTGGGACGCGGGTGCGTTTATCTTTACGAGCGTCGCCTTCAGCCTCGTTCACCCGCAGCGACTCCTGGCCGTCGTATGGGGTTTGCTGGTCGCTTGGCTGCTCGTCCGCACGCGAAGCTTGGGGGCGTGCATCATTATGCATGCGGTCACGAACCTGCTCCTCGGCCTGTGGGTGCTGCTCATCGGCCCGTACTTCGGGTTGAACAACGAGTGGTATTTCTGGTAGGCCGCCTGTGTTAGCATACGAGCGTGCTTCGGATGCTCCCGCTACTGCTGTTGATGTTCGTGACGACCGCTGACGCTGCCGACGAGCCGAACGCAGAGCCGGAAACGCTTGTCTATCGGCAGACGCCGCAGGGCGAGCTGGAGATGAGCGTGCTGCGTCCAGCCACTGTTGAAGGGCCGCTGCCGGGCGTGGTGCTCTTCTACGGCGGCGGCTGGATCGGCGGCAAGATCGGACAGTTCGACGGTCAAGGACAATGGCTCGCCGACCGCGGCATGGTTGTCATTCAACCGGCGTACCGCACGCGGAACGGTCACGGCACCACGCCTTTCGAAGCCGTCGAGGACGCCTTTGCCGCCTTCCGCTACGTCCGCGAGAACGCTGATAAGTTCGGCATCGACCCCGATCGCCTTGCCGCCGGTGGTGGATCGGCCGGTGGCCACCTTGCTGCGGCGCTCGCGACGCTCGACGCCAAGACGATGGGAGCCGGCGACGCTGACATTGACCCGATGCCGAACGCGCTGGTTTTGTTCAACCCAGTCTACGACAACAGCGAAACCGGTTACGGCTACGAACGTGTCAAGGAACGCTGGCAGTCGTTCTCGCCGACGCACAACCTCAACGACAAGATGCCACCGACGCTCGTGATGCTCGGCGACGAGGACCATCTGATCCCCGTCGCCACGGCCGAAGCCTTCCGCGATGCTCAAAAAGCGCTCGGGGTTCGCAGCAAACTCATTATCTACGAGGGTCAGAAGCACGGCTTCTTCAACTACGCCTCCAGCCCCGAAAGCTTCGTCGCCACTCGACAGGCGATGGGCGAGTTCTTCGCGTCCCTTGGCTGGATCAAACTTACTGATTGAGTGCAGATGCAAGGTCAATCGGGGCCGCACTCCAGGGGTGACATCGTGAATCAAGCTCGTCACCGGCGAAGGTTTCCCAGAGAGTCGTCGCCCCGGCGTCGAGCATCGGCTGCCACAGGGCCTTGACCCGCGCGACGGCGAGGTCCAGCAGGTCATATCGGCGAAGGGCGGCAATGCCGTAGATCCAGAAGTAGGGCCCGAGTGTCGCTTCGTCCGGCTGCGGGTGCTGCAGCACGCGGACAAGCAGCCGTTTCGCTTCGGCGTCGTCGCACCAGCCGGCCAGAACGGCCCAAACGTTCGTCTGCTGACTGACTTGTGAAAGTTGCTTCCCGTCAAGAACACCGTCAGCGAAAACGTCACGACCCATATCGAAGAAGAGCGATGTTGCGGCTACGCGTCGACGGTCCACGCGTTGCCGAAGCGCTGCCGCCCGGGCGTCACGGCCGTCCTGTTCCTCCAGCTCGGCCAGGGCCAGTTCCGTCATCGACAGCAGCGCCTGCAATGCGGCGTTGATTCCGCGGCGGTCAATGCCCGGCTCGCCGACATTGTGCCAGCCCATGCCGGCGTGGTCGAAGAAGAGCTTCTGGTTGCCCGTGCCAACGGGCTCAGTCTCCTCGCGGTCAAACTCGGCTTCGACCTTGCCACCGCCTTGCAGTTTGGCAACATCAACGCCGCAGATGCCGTCGTCGTTCATCTGTCGCTCGAACCAGCCATAGAGGTTGCGTGCTGCGGGCAGGACATCGTGTGCGGTTGCAAGGTCGCTAGTCGCCGCCGCGTAGTCGCGGGTATAGACGACGGCAAGCAGCACATAGTCGAGCAGTACTTGTGGAAAGGCAGAATAGACGACGGTGCGGATCAGTCCGCTCTTCAGCGGCCGGGCGAACTGCTCCTTTACCAGCCGCTTCCATTGCGACGCGTCGCCTGTGAGTTCGTACGTCCACCGCGCGATCGGGTGACCGTCGCCGACGTAGCAAGCCTGTTCCCGCGTCGGACAATCCAACGGCACCTCTTGCAGCCCAACACGCACGGTGCGGATACACAGCGACACCACCTCATCCAACGCCGCGTCACCCGTTTGAAGTGTCGGCCACGGCAAGTCCGCTGTCGACGCCTCGACGCCGACCGATGTCACCCGCACATCACCCTTGAAGCCGCGCAGCATCAGGCAAACGTACCGAAAACCTGAGTACCGGATCGCGGCGTAGTCGACGCGTCCGGCGTGATCTGGTGGCACGGTGATGCGGTTGGCGTAGCTGCCACCCTTCATCATGAGTTGCGGCCTCCCGCGGCCGTCGAGCGACTCGGCGAATCCGACATCGATGGTCCCGCCGCCTCGGCAGACGAGGCTGAAGGTCGGTTCACCGACGTGTTCAGCCCCGAGGTCGAAGACGAGCGCAACATCGCCCGCGACGATCCAGCCGTCATCGTCTTCCGGCACCATCTCTCGCAGCGTCCAGCCAGCGTTCATGAGCGAAAGGCCGTAGGCCGCAGTCTGTTTGCCGCCCTCGAGCGGCTGGCCGTCGGGGCCGATTCCGATCGGGTGGGGCGGCTCGTCGATGTCGAACACCGCCAGTAAGGTCTTCGCCTCGTGCGTCTCGTAAACCAGCGTCGGCAGTGGGTTGATGCCGACGTCGACCGCCCACTTCGGCGGGGCGGCTGCCTTTGCTTGCGGCCAGTGGTCATCGTCGTAGGTCGGCAACTGCCATCCGATCGGATGGTCGGCCAGTCGCAGGTGTTCGACCTGATCCAGCACGCCAGTCCGCCGCGGCGTCGTTTCGTCGTAGCCGGTGCGGTCAGTCGCCCGCCACGCCACGTAAGGCCGCCCAATCACCTCGGCCCACAGCCCGACATGCCCGATCGGCACGCCCGCCAACGTCGGCAGCCCGGCGTCGTACACCAGCACGCACAAGACATGTACGCCGCTACCTAAGGCGTACTCGTCATACAGCCGCTCCTCCGGATGGTGCGGCGTCGGCCCGCGTCCGGCGTGCCGGCCGTCGATCCAAAGCTGGTAGCGCCCTTCGCAGTACAACCGCAGTGTCGTCGCCTGCTGAAGGCTGACGCGGGCGCGGAAGAGTCGAACGGCCGGTGTCGTTTCGTCGCCGATCCAGAGTGGCGTCGGGTCGAAGTCGGTCTGCATCGCAGCGATGATAACCAAGCCCCTTCATCACGCCTTTGCCGCGGCAAACTCCGTCGCGTCATCCCACGCCCGAAGCTCATTGCGTACATCGTCCGGCAAACCGTTCCGCTCGGCACCGTCTGCATCCTGCTGGAGCGGGTCGACGGCCAGATCCCACGTGCGATGACTGTGACCCTTGCGATCGAGAATCTCGAGCGTCGTGGCGGTCCGGCGACCGATGTGTGTCTCCCCGACCTGCTCGATGATGCACGACGTCCCTTCGCCGCTGTCGCCAGCGAGCCGGTTGTTCATCGCGACGCCGCCCATGTACTCGGGTACGTCAACGCCCGCCGCCGTCAGGAACGTCGGCGCGACATCGATAAGCGAACCGACGCCTGAATCGACGTGACCCGACTTGACGCCGCAGCCTTCAATCATCATCGGAATGCGGTAGCTTTCTTCGTGCAGCGTCCCTTTGCCAAAGAGGTTGTGACTCGCCAGCATGTCGCCGTGATCGCTGGTGAAGACGGCGAGTGTCTTGTCAGTTTGTCCCGTCGCGTCGAGGGTCCGCAGCACCGTCGCCAGTGTGTCGTCGACCCAAGCCGTCGCCCCGAGGTAGAGCGCCGTCAGCTCCTCGAGCGACGCCGCGTCGGCATCGGCGATGTGCGGCATGCGGTTCAGGTAATGCCGAAAATCCCACAGGTACGTGCGGAACGTGCTGTCGTGTGCCGCGGCATCGAAGTCGCCTGGCACGTTGGCGCGCAGCTGAACGTCCGCCGGGTCCACCATCTCTAGATACTCGGCAGGCATGTCGGCCAGCGGCATGTGCGGCGGACTGATGTTGTAGTACAAGAACCAAGGCTGTTTCGAGGCCGCCTCGTTCCTGAAGAAGTCGCACACACGGTCGCGTTCGTATTCGACGCTGAACCCTTGCGGAGAAAATTCCGGGCCGCCGTTCTCGGTGAAGAGCTGTGCAGAATGGGCGTGGTGCGCCCGCGGGATGACATAGTCGTGGAACCCGAGGTGATGCGGCCAGGCATCGACGTGCCACTTGCCGACCGCTCGCGTGTGGTAGCCGGCCTCTTTGAGCAGTTCGGGCATCGTCTTGTTCGGGAATGCCGCCCGGGTCGGCGGGGCGTAGGCGTCGAATGACCAGCCCTTCCGCTGCTCCAGCGAGTCGCCGGTGGTGTATCGAAGCACGGGGTTACGGGTCGTGCCGGTGGCCTGCCTCGCGTACTGCCCGCTCAGCACGACGCTCCGGGCGGCAACACAAATTGGGCAGTTGCTGACGGCCGTTTCGAATCTGGTACCGCGAGCGGCCATGGCATCCATGGCCGGCGTCAACGGCGAGCCGTCGCGACGCGTCGTCGTCTGCCCATACGCCCCGACGTCGCACCAACGGAGCTCGTCGCACATGATGTACAGCAGGTTCGGGCGGTCGGCAGGCATGGCGTGACCATATCCGCGAGCCGACTAGGCCTTGCTTCTGTGTCATGACAAACAACAGAAAGGCCCCGTCGCGTGGCGACGGGGCCCCAGATAGCGGTCTGTAGCTGGCGAATCGTGATCAGAGCACGACACCGACGCCGAGGCGGAACAGGAACGAGCCGTCGTCGAAGGCTTCGTCGGCCTCGTCGCCGTCCTCGAAGAAGAACTGGTACTCCACCTGGCCGAAGATGAACCAGTTATCTTCGATGAAGTACTTCACGCCGCCCTCGGGGCCGGCGAAGAAGGTGTCGGTGACGGCGTCGCCGTAGTTGTAACCGAGGCTGGCACCGATGAAGGGCTGCAGCTCGCCACCCGGATCGCCGAAGTGGTAGTTACCGAACAGCGCGGTCGAGCCGTTGGTGTTGGAGCCACCGAGGTCGTTGAAGCCGAGCGTCTGACGGACGCCACCTTCGAGCTGGTCGCTGAAGAAGTAGCCGAGCGTGCCACCGACGCGGATGTCGGTGCCGTTGACGTTGACGTCGGTTTGGGCAAAGCCGTCGAGGCGGATTTCGTAGTCGCCTTCTTGAAACTGCGCCGAAGCAGGCGCGGCAAGGGCGGCGGTGGTGAGGCCGGCGGCGACGAGGAGGGTGCGGTTGGTCATGGTCAAGGTTGGGTTAGAGATGCGAATCGAAGCGTTACCGCTCATCGTAACGAGTTTGCGGCCGATGCCGATCCGATGCATGTTGTATGTGCAAGGCGCAAAGGTGGGAACCAACCATTTTCGATGCGAGATTCCGCATCAGCCTCTAAGCACCACCTCCGCCGCCGACCAGCCGGACCGCCACGCGTCGGCCACCTTGTCACCCAGTAGCCAGTCACCAGCAACGACTACGCGTCGATCAGCCGTATGCAGGACAGGCCGACCGATAGGGTCTGCAGCCGACGCGTATCGCCATCGGTGGGCCGTTGCGTGCGTCGGCGATGTCGTCTTGCCGATAATGTTGGCGACCTGTTTCGACGCCTCGCCTGCCACCTCATCGGGGAGTGCTTCGAGAAACTGATTCGACCAATTATGATTCATGTGTGCCACCCAACCACCGGCTGCAACGCTAAACAACCAGGAGACGGCACCGCCCGTCACTCGCGCCGCATCGAATCCCGCTTCGTCACCGTCCGGCCAGGCCAGCATGACCGCCCAGGTCGGCCGCATCACGACGGCTGCTGCCTGATCGGAAAGATCAGTCTGCGAGTGGCGTAGCAACTCTGCGGTCTGCGGTGCCGGACAGGCGACAATGATGCTGTCGAAACCGTCGACGCTGTCAGTGTCGTTGAAGTCGAGGCGGCCGTCACCGACCGAGATGACGCGACGCTGCGGGTTGAAGGTGACGCCCGCCGTGGCCGCCAGGAACTTGCACACGCTGTTCATGCCCGGTGTTCCAACAAACCGAATCTCCGGCTGAGCCGCTTCGGGTAATCGCTCCTTCGGAAGCTCCATCACTTGGCCCGAGTACGGCTCGATAAGGCCGGCCGCCTGCCATCGCTCGACTTCTACCGCGAATGCTGCATGCCCATCGGTGGTGAACAGCGTGACCCCGTGCGGGAAGCAAAGCTCGCCGAGCCCTTCGATGGTGGCGCGTCGGACGCTCATGCGGCCGCCTGGGCTGCGGGCCTTGTCGAAGATGTCGACGCGGCAGCCGGCTTGAGCAAGGCGTGCCGCTGAAGTCGTCGCAGCAAGGCCGCCCCCGACTACCGCCACACGTTTAGGAGCATCCATGTCCGACGCTAAGCCCGCCTGCCGGACGGCTGTCTCACGACTCGACACCATGGGCACGCGCAGTCGCCCGTCGGCTTATGCTCCGGGCACTGTTCACTTGGGTCACGCGCTTTGTCGGCCACCGGGCACCCGCAGCCGGGTTCGGCCAAGGGGTCCACGAGATTACGCTTCGTCATCGGCCTGCCACAGTGTTCGGTGCCATTGTCGATGACGAGGAGCGGGCACCCGCGACAGGCGGACCGTCGCTCCCGCCAATCTTCGGCCACCGCCATGACGCCGCCGTCCCGTGCCCGCGACTGCACATACTTGGCAGCAGCACGGCTCCAGACGCGAAATCCTTTAGCCCGATGACGCGTCTTCTGAAACGCAGTTTTTGATGAACCACCGGCACCACAACGCGAGCATGCCATGTCTTTGCTATCGACCAGGTGCGGCCTGACAGTCAAGGCCGCACACGGCGACGTTGGTCGCTACCGTGGATCAAGCCGCTGCCGATGACGGCTTGTTGTTCGAGAGGTCATGCTACTTCGCGACCCGCACCAGCTTCCCGCCCGAACCGCTGCCTTGTCGGCCGATGTGCAGCAGGGTCACGTCGATGCATTGCAGTACTCCTCCGACGTCTACGGCTGGCGTCCGACGTGGGCCGACACCGTGCTCCGGGCTCGGCCGCTGATGATTAGCTTGTGGATTGTCATTCAGCTCGCCTCCTTCAACGGCATGTGGCGTGTCGGCCACGACTCGGCCCTCTATCGCAGCGTCGGCCACTCCTTAGCCATCGGCCACGGCTACGCCATCAGTGGCGAAGCTCATGACCACGTCTACCCGGGCCTGCCTTACCTACTGGCGGGACTCGAACGCGTCTTCGGTGCCGAAATCGCCTGGCCCGGCGTTCTGGCAATGCTGCTGTCGGCAACGCTGACGGTCGGCTTCGTCTATCTCCTCGCCCGCCGCATCCTGCCCGATTGGGCGGCCACCCTGGTCACCGCTGGAGTCGCCTTCAACTGGCGATTTATCCAACAGGCGCACGAGCTCATGACCGACGCGCCGTTCCTGCTGGGCGTCGTGCTGGCGATGCTCGGCTTCGACCTGACGCGGCACCGGCGGACGCTGCTCGTCGGGGTCGCCGTCTCCGTCATCGGGCTCGCCCTGGCAGCGGTCATGCGGCCGACGGCCTGGGTGCTCTTTGCCTCGGCGGGCCTGTGGGCAAGCTGGCTCACGGTCCGGAACCTGGTCTCGCGTGATCCTGCGCGTCGCAGACGCGGTTACTGGTTCGGCGGCGTGGTCATCACCATCGGCAGCGTCGTGGCCGGGTTTCTCCTACTCGATCCACGAACCGGCACGAGTGGCAGTTTCGGGCAGTATGAGCAGGAACTTATCGATCGCTTCTCCCTCTTCGTGGGCGACACCGATCGGCTCCGCGTGCTGCCACGAGCCCTTTGGACGATCGTCGACGACGACCTGCCGCGACTGTTCTTTGGCGAACGCGTTACGGGCCTCAACCCCTTTTTCACCCTCGCGCTTTTCGGTGGTGTCGGTCTGGTGGCCTTACGGCGGGACGATCCATCGAAGCGGCGACCGCTTTGGTCGCTGACGGTCGTGGTGTTGGTCGTCGTCTGCCTGTTGCTCAGCAGCGAGCCACGTTACTGGTTAATGGTGCTGCCGATCCTGTGGGCGGGCTGGTTGCTGGGCTTGATGCAGGGCGCCCGCAATTGGTTCAAGACGCCGCTCGGCCGTAGTCGCTGGGTGGCGGCTGGTCTGATCATGGTCTTCCTCGGCAATTCAATCAGCATCGTCAAGCTCATCATCGAGCAACGGTCGACGCCATTCCTGGAGAGCTACAAGCAGGGCGAGTACGCACCGCTCGAGAAGTTTGCCACGACATTGCGAGCCGGCACGCAGCCGGGGGACGTCATCATTGGTCCACACGCATCGGTGCTGAGCTACTGGACGGACCGGCCCGTCATCGGCGCCCGCGAGATCGGGTTCGGCCACATCAGCGACACACCCGGTCGCATCAGGGCAGTCCGAGACAGCGGGGCCACGTGGATGGTGTTTCCGCATCAGCCTTACGACAACCGCGATGACAAGCTGTTTCGTCTGATCCGCCAAGGCCTCATCTACGCGGCGAACGAACGCGACGACGAAGCGATCACACTCGAGGTGATCGACCACAAGCAACGCAAGCGAACGTGGTGGGCGGCACCGTTTCAGGTCGACGAGCGGATTCTACCTGACGCCGACCGTAAGCATTGGCCGGCCGGCGAGAGATTGCCGACGGACACGGGGGCCAAGTGAGTGCAGCTGTTCGCTGGTTGCGTCAAGCAGACGGTTTAGGCGTCGTCGCGCTGATCGTGTCGCTGCTGACGCTGTTTGGGCTTGTGCACAATCCTTGGTGGGTGCCGACCGGTGACAGCGAAGTCTTCCTAGTCACGGCTCGCAACTTCTACAACGGCGACGGGCTGACCTTTCTTGGCGATCCGCTGCGAGTCGCGCCGCCAGGATGGCCGATCGTGCTGGCCTTTCTCATGTGGCTAGGCGGCGGGCTCATCGCGGTACTGAAGCTGGCACAGATTGTGTTCATGATCGGCGGTCTGCTGCTCATGTACTTCGTACTGCGCGGCGGGCTCGATGCGTCGCCGAGACAGGCTGTCCTCGCGACGCTGCTCGCTGCCGTCTGCTCGCCGCTGTATCCGCTGACGTTCTGGTTGCACTCCGACGCGTTGTTCATGCTGCTCGCCGGTGGAGCGACGCTGGCCGCTGTGCGATTCGGCCGCGGCGAGGCCGTGGCATGGCTCGTTGCCGCCGTCGTGCTCGTAGCCCTCGGCATCGTCGTCCGCTGGGCAGGGTTCGTCTTTGCACCCGTTGTAGCGTTGGCGTGTCTCAGTGGTCGCCAACGACGTGGCATCGTCGGTATGTGCGTCGTCGGCCTCGCCTCGCTGATCTGGTTTGCCTTTCTTTACGGCATTGTGACCCGCGACGCGGCGGTCACCGCTCTGGCCGTCGCCGACGCACCAGACCTGCTCATCCGCGAGCGACCTGACCTGTCACTGGTGGGCGAGTTGCTGGATCGGTTGACACGGCTTCCGAATTGGGTCGGCTGGACGTTCTTCGCACCAATGCGGTTCCTGGCCTTCGGCACACACGACATGGGCCAATTCATCAATACCTTCGTCGGCACCCTGGCCACGTCGCTCATCATCGTCGCCGCCGTTCTTGACGTCCGGCGTGGTCGCTGGCTTATGGCCGGCGTCTTGACCTACATCATTGCGCTCGCGGTGATCTGGCCGTTTCCGAATCCGCGGTATCTCGTTCCGGTCCTGCCGCTGGCGATCTTTGCCATCACAACGTCTTTGTCGAGACTGGCAACTTGGAAGGTTGGCCCGCTCTGGCGGACGCTGCGGTGGTCGTTCGTCGCCGCGTTGCTGGCCGTCAACGGCTCGATGTGGCTTGTCGACGTTTGGGTGGCGAGGGCATCGACGCCACGCGACTTCTACAACCGCTACGAGGCCGGTATCCACCTGTCGCTCCTGGAGTCAGCGTGGCGGCTTCGCAATGTCGACGGCAACGTCGCGTACAGCGGCCGCTACGAAAATCTTAACGAGCTGTGGGTCTATCACCATCCAAGACGCGTGATCGCCTATCTCGCCGGCCGTGACGCGTTGCAGGCTCCGATGATCAACAACGGCCGACGCGTCAAGGCGGCGCAGCAATGGTCGCGCGACAACGACATCAGCTGGTACGTCCACCAGAATCCGACCGTCCCGGGCCGAGTCTGGCACTTTCGCCTGACGCCTGAGGAACACGGATTGGTTATGGGCGACCCGTCGCACTCGCTCATCGAGCAGTTCGAGCTGTACGAAATGCGGAATCACGCCAAGCCTGGCCACCCAGTGATGCTGTGGCTCGACGCTGCCGTCCCGCCACCGCTGACTGACGAAGAAATTCAAGTCATTGCATGCCGGGTCCCGGATCTGGGCACCTGACACGAAGTTCCGGCCGACTTAACCTGCTGCACGTTGACCGACGACGCCGAACAGCTTCAATCGCGACTCCACGGAGATCGACGCTGGTTTACGCTCGCCGCGGTCGGCACGTTCTTGACGCTGGCCCTGCAGTACAAGCTCCACTGGACGCCCGGCGGTGACAGCGACTTCTTCGTCAGCGTTGCCCGAAACCTCGCCCGCGGCGACGGCTACACCTACAACGGCGAGGGCGTGGCGATCAGCCCGCCGGGTTGGCCTTGGTTCCTGAGCGGTTTGATGCGGGTCATGCCCGACTTCGCCTTTCTGAACCTGGTGCAGAGCCTGCTCCTCTGGGCGGGCCTTTTGCTGTTCTACCCGCTTTGTCGGGCACTGACAGGCCCGCCCACTGCGGCCGTTGCGGTCCTGGTCACCGCGTTCCTTCACCCGGTCTACCCGCTGGCAGGGTGGATGCACTCCGAGCCGCTCTACCTCGTCCTTGTCAACGCGGCGGTGTGGGCGGGGCTGAGCTATAGCCGCGTCATGGGTCGAAACAGGTGGCTCTGGATCGCAGCGGCAACGCTCATCGCCATCGTCGGCATCACGGTGCGGTGGACGGGGTTGTTCCACTGGTTATTGGTGGCCTCCGCCTTGCTATCCGGCGTCGGACATCGGCGGCCGATGAGTATCGGCGCCGCTCGTCTAGGGCCGACCCTCGCCGCCGGCCTCATCGTGGCCGGCGCATTCCAGTGGTTGTTCACCACGATGAAGGTGACGACGGACCTAGCCCGGCCGAGCTACACGCAGGTCGTTTCAGGAGAGCCTGAACAAATACCGACGCCGACGCAGCAGCTTGACGGCCCGGCGACGCTACCTGGCACGCTGGTTGATCCTGCCGGTGGCAGCCCGCTCGGAGCCGACAACCTGGGCGGTGTAGGCGCGGACGGATCCGCCGGTGTTGCCGTTCAGGAAGCCCTTGGGCACGGGGACTTCCTGGCCGACGGCCGGAGCCGAAGTCAAGCGGCCGAGTACGCGTCGCGGCTTTCAGCGCTTGGCACTTGGACAAGCTGGCTCCTCTGGTATCCGAGTCGATTCGCCAGCGGCCTCGGCACCGTCTCCATCGCCGTCGGTGCTGTCGGCTGGGTCGCGCTCGGCTTCTACGCCGTCGGCTGGCACACGCTCGGGCGGGAAGGGCGATGGCTCGCAGGTGGCGTGCTGGCTTACGTCGTTGTCATCGCACTTGTGTGGCCAAACCCAAACGCGCGTTACCTCGTGCCGGTCGCGCCACTGTTTTTGATCGTCGTCATGCTCGGGCTGCGAAGGCTCGGCAAGCTGTGGCCGATAGCAATGGTCACTTCGGTGCTGCTTGCGAACTTGCCGTTGTACCTGGTCGATGCTTACCTCTCGCGGGTGCCGGGCGCAGCGACCGTTCATTATGAAGCCGGCGACGCCGCGTCCCTCGCAGCCGCTTGCCAAGTTCTTCGTGATGCAGACATCAGCACCGGCGACGTCGTGGTGAGCGAGCGGTACGTCAACTTTGGCAGAGTCCGCCGCCTGCGGACCGGGTCGCGGAGCGCGCAGGTCCTGCTCGATGTCGACATTCGCGCGATTCCGCGGCAGGTACCCGATGTGCCCGAGTCCCCGGCCTTAGCGCGACACCTTAAGTCCGTCGGCGCGTCGTACTACTTCTTCCAAGAGCCGGCTGTGCCGTGGCGACTGTGGCACGTTCGCATGCCGATGTGGCTGCAGACGCGGCTCAGCAATGATCCGGTTGCACGGAGCAGCGGCGGCTGGGAGCTGTATCAGCTCGACCGATCAGCTGAACGGCCGCGACTTGTGCGGGTTCCCGTCGAAGTCGACGATACATTCCGCTGGCCACGCCGTGTGCCGGGGCTTTAAGCAGTTGGCTTCAACCCGTCCGTACGCTGCGGCGTGGATCCGTTGTCTCAAGCTGTTGTCGGTGCTGCCGTCGCTCACGCCTTCGTCGGCCGAAAGCTGCCCCGCGCAGCGGCAGTCATCGGCGCATTAGCCGGAATGTCGCCCGACCTCGACATCTTCATCCCGACTATCGGCGACCCGACGGCTGGTTGGGTCTGGCACCGCGGCCCGACGCACAGCTTCGTCGCCGTTCCGGTGCTGGCGCTGCTGACCACGCTCGTCTTCATGCTTGTAAAGTCAATGCGGCCTCACAAGCTCACTGTCCTGACTGCGGCCGCATTGGGCGTCGCCACACACGCACCGCTCGATGCGCTGACGACCTACGGCACCGTCCTGTTCTGGCCGTTCACCGACTACCGGGTTGCGATCGACTGGATGCCGATCATCGACCCGATCTTCACGTTCACGCTCGTCGGCCTGATGATCGTGGCGACGTGGCGAAAGCTGGTGCCGCTGAGCATCGCCGCGTGCGTGTTCGGCGGCATGTACATCGGCTTTGGTGCTTGGCAGCACGGCAGAGCGATGCAGGCAGTCGAAGCGCTCGCAGACGCCCGCGGGCACGTGCCGTCGCGGGTCTTTGCCATGCCGTCACCCGGGGCTCTGTCGGCCTGGCGTGGCCTTTACGAGGTGAATGGCACACTGCACGCTGACGGCATCTTCGTCCCTTACGTCGGAGAGACTCGCGTTCGCGTCGGGACGTCACGCGCCCTCAGCGCGTTAATCGGCGAGCCGGAAAGCGACAGGCGACACCACTTCGACACTTTCAGTTGGTTCAGCTTGAACACGCTTGTCCCGCCTGACGAGTCGAAACCGATGCTTGTCGGCGACGGCCGCTACTCAAGCGATCCGGCCGGCTTTGTGCCGCTGTGGGGACTCGACTTCACCGGCGGCGGTGAGCCGACCCGCTTCAACGGTCGCGGCGACTTCACCGTCGGCAGCCTGTTCGACGCGATGCTCGGCCGTGACGAGCGATACCTTCCGCTAGACACAGCGGCAACAACACGTTAGCGTGCTCCGCATGACGGACGCTCCAGCTTTACAGCAGCCACCCGGCAATTTGTCCAGCCAACCCGGCAAATCTAATGGTCTCTCCGTCGCCGCGCTCGTCGTCGGCATCGTGGGCGTCGTTTTGGCGTTCATCCCTTGCGTCAACATCATCGGCATGTTGCTGGGGCTGATTGCTCTCGTGCTCGGCATCATCGGATGGGTGCAGGCTGGCAAGGATCCGGCAGCCAAGAAAGGCACCGCCATCGCCGGAGTGGTCCTCGGTGTCGCAGCCATCGTAATAGCCGTCATTGTCAACACTCTCGTTAGTGCCGCTGTGACTACCGCGGCCCAAAGTGCCGGCGGCAAAATCGGTCAGGGCATCGAGATGGCAGAAGCGACTACCGAAGCGGAGACGCTGTACGCAAAAGCGCGAGAAGCTGGCGTCGACGAGAGCAAGATCGACGCGGCCAAGGAGAAGTTCGATAATGACATGGCCACCTTCATGGCCGACTCCTTCGACAGCCGTGCCGAGGCTGAAACTGCAGCAGCGGAGAAGCTCGACACACTGCGTGATGAGCTCGGTTTAGATTGAGTCGCGACGACCTTCAGACGATGTATGCTGCACACGTCATTCTCGCCACTGCATTGCTTGCTGTCGGTTCTGGCTGCGACAACGGTGATGATGTGGAGCTTGCCCGGGCATCCTCTGGCCAAGCTGCCACGCCACCGCCGATGGAGTTTCGCGTCGTCGAGAAGCACCTGGCGGCCGCGTCGGCGGTGCCGGTGCCGGGGGGCGTGCTGGTGGTTCGACCGCCGACTGGTTGGCTAAGCCTGCCGCCTTCGCAGATCAAGGACGAGTTGCCGCTCGCCAACTGGCTCTCGGGTGAGACGGCAACGTTTGCTGTTTTTGATCGCTCTTCCGGAACACCGGCGACGCGACCTGCCTCAATCAAGCGGGGCGAATTTGTACTGAACGGCACGACAATCGAGCAACTTCTGTACGTCGGCCCGTCGACCACGACATTTACAATCCTCCTGCCGCCGCAAGACGGCAGGCGTGGAGAGGTCGAACTGACTGCTCCCAACGAACACTACCAGCGGTTGCTGCCCGTCATCGAGTCGACGATCGGCAGCCTCCGTTTTGATCCTGCAGAAGTCGATGCGAGTCCTTCGGCCTCGCCTGTCGATACACCTCTGCAGCACCTGTCTAGCGGCCTCAGCACAGTGCGGGCCGCACCTTTTTCTCTAGTTGGAGATGTCCGCACATGACTGACCTAGTTCTCGTCCCGGCCCGCCGCGTTCGCGCCGCCGCCACCCGCGTCATCGCAATGGCCCTCGTTGCCTGCGTGCTGCTCACCACCGCCACCGGCTGCTTCACGCAGTCCGTTCCCTTCGGCTCCGGTGGCACCGGTGCCAGCGAGCAGGAGTTCAACCAGTGGTTCGTCCTCTGGGGCCTGGTCCCGATCACCGAAATTGAGGAAGATGTCACTGCCGCCATTGGTGGCACAACGGACTACACGCTCACGAGCGAGTTCACCCCGATCGACTGCGTCATCAACATCTTCACGAGCGTCGTGACGGTCTACCGCAAGTCGATGATCGTCGAGAAGTAGCCTCGACACCACGACTTGAACGTAAAAGCAAGCTGCCGCGTCCTTGGACGCGGCAGCTTGCTTTCTCATCGTCCGCCAGCTTCAACTTTATCGAGAAGGTCCGGCGCTGGTTCGCTTCGACACCTTCTTCTTTTTCCGCAGGCTGTCACCCGCCGCGTCTCGGGCAGCTTCAACCTGTGCCTTGTCGTCGTAGTCACCTTCCGGCGGAAGCAGGTAGAGCCGGACCGTGCCCGGGTTGGGCGTCACAATAGCTCCGCTGACAATGTCAACGCCGGTGCCAATCAGCCCACCGATGAGGATGTTACCGAAGACGGCCGGATTGAATGCTGGCGTGATTTCACGGCTATAGGAGGCAAATCCGTCCCGCTCGATCCGCAGACGATGCCTATCCCGGCGGGCAACGCTCAGTGTTAGCGGTGTTTTGCCTTGAAACGCATCGTTCAGGTAAACTGATGCGCCTGCCGGCTCCGATTGAACCCGCACAGGCCGATTTGAGCCGCCGGTCATGATGGTCGCACACCCGCTGAGCGACAGTAAAAGTGCTACTGAAATGGCAAACAACGGCAACTTGCTGAGATACAAAGGTCTCTCCTAAAGTCGAAAGGAACAACTATGGCAACCCGCACCCGGGAACCTGCGGCCAAACCTAAGGCGTCGTATGGCCGCACGCAAGTAGGAGTGGCAACTCAGGCCGCCATAGTCTGCGGACGTGCCACGACCTGATCAGCCTGTCCTGCCCGGCTCGACCATCGGCCTGCTCGGCGGCGGTCAACTCGGTCGCATGTTCGGCATCGCTGCGCGTCGCATGGGCTACCGCGTTCACGCACTCGATCCGTCGCTCGATTGTCCGGCCGGTCAGGTAGCCGACGTGGAGATCAACCGCCCGTACGACGACATCGATGCCGCCCGCAACTTTGCAAACCACTGCGATGTGGTGACGTTTGAGTTCGAGAACGTGCCTGCCGAGACGCTGGAGCAGATCGAAGCCATCACACCGGTTCATCCTTCGCCGAACGTGCTGCACACGACGCGGCATCGTCTTCGAGAGAAGCAGTTCCTCAAAGAAGAAGGCATTCCACACGCGGTTTGGAAGGCCGTGCATTCACCGGCCGAAGTGGTCGAGGCATCTAAGGCGCTTGCAGAGGGCATCTTGAAAACCGCACTCTTCGGATACGACGGCAAGGGCCAGTCGCGCCTGCCGCCGCGGGCCCCGCTGGAGACAATCGAGGCCGCCTGGCAGAAGCTCGGCAACCCCGACGTCGCCGTCTTCGAGCAGCTCGTGCCCTTCGAAGCGGAGGTGAGCGTCGTCATCGCCCGAACAACAACCGGGCAGATCAAGGCGTTTCCTGTGGGTCGCAATGACCACGCCAGCGGCATCCTTGATGTCACCGTTGTGCCCAGCGGCTTCGGTGACGCGGTCGAGCAACGGGCCATAGCTGTTGCGACGGACGTGGCTGACAAGCTCAGCGTCGTTGGGCTCATCGCTGTCGAGCTATTTGTCGTTCCCGACGAACACGGCGGCGGTGGGTACGACCTACTCGTCAACGAGATCGCGCCGCGTACGCATAACAGCGGCCACTGGACCTTCGACGCATGCGTGACAAGCCAATTTGAGCAGCAATTGCGAGCCGTCTGCGGACTGCCGCTCGGTGAAGTCACGCCCACACCCGGGGGCGTTGCGATGGCCAACTTGCTGGGAGACCTTTGGGAACACGGCGACCCCGACTGGGCGGCGGCATTGTCACTGCAGAACGTCAAGCTGCATCTGTACGGCAAGACGCAAGCCCGGCCCGGCCGCAAGATGGGTCACCTTGTCGCGACGGCCGACACGCCCGAGAAAGCTAAACGAGACGTGCTCGAGGCACGAAGGCGACTCACAACCAGCTAAATTCTGGCTGCCGGCTTGGCAGAGGCAATCACGTAGCACACACTGCACCTCGTGCCGTCCAGCGCCACCCGCAGCCGCCTGTTGCTCTTGCTGGCGACCGTTGTGGCAGTGTTAACCGCGGGACTCTGCCTGCAAGGGATCCGCAAAGTGTCGGCGGGAGTTGAAGATCTCGCGGTATCGCAGGACGTTCGACAGGTCATCGGCCCGCCGATCGATCTGCGGCTGCGTTGGGTCGAGTGGCGGTACATCTTTGAACACGGGCAGAATCCGTTTGATGTCTACCTGGCCGATGAACCCGAAGGCCCGGTGGCAGGTGGCGCGGCTGCGATCGAGGAGCGTGCGCCCGAGTCGCTTGCGGTGGACAATATGTTGGGGCCTGTGTTGCGAGCGCCGTATCCGCCGTGGGCCTACCCGCTGGCGACGCCAATTTGGTCGCTGCCTTGGCCGATCGCCCGCCTGGCGATGGCGGTGGTGTCGGTGCTGTCAATTGGGGCCATTTCGTTGCACGCGTGGCGGACGGGCAGACGCGGGTTCCGACTCAGCGGGTTGTTGGCCATCGCCATTGTTGTCGGTGCGGCGCATCACTACACGGCACTGCGGCTGGGGCAGCCGACGCAGGCTGTCGTCGCTGCCCTTGCCCTGGCGGCGGCGGCGTTGCATCGGCGGTGGCATGTGGCGGCCGGCGTGCTCGTCGCGCTGGCCATGCTTAAACCGACAATCGCTGCGCCATTTGTTGTGGTCCTCATGGTCAGCGGCGCGTGGCGGTCAGTGGCCTCTTGCGGCATCACGCTTATCGTCTCGTCGTGCATCCCGTGGCTACTTACCGGCGTGACGCCTTGGCACATGGTGAGTCAGATGCGGCTGATCGCCGAGGCCATCGAAGTGGGCAAGGAAGGGGCTGCCGGCCCAATCGCATGGTTCATCGACGTCGGCCTGACACCAGCCATGGCGGCCCGGGTGACGGCGTTGCTTGTCGTCGGGTTCTTTACAGCTTTGCTGTGGCGATTTCGCAAGCGGCACGTCTCGGTGCTGTTTGCCATCGCGGCGTTGGGGTCGGTGTTGTGGACGCATCAAAAGCCTTACGACGAGCTCGTCATGCTCCTGATTGCAGGGCCGATACTCGGGTTGCTCGGTCGCATGCTCGTTCGTTGGCGAGACGGTGAACGAGACCTGCCGTGGGCGGCGTTGCTGGTCACGCTGACGTATGTGCTGTCGATGGCGCACCTGGGCCTGCCTCACGCTATCGGTGGCAGCGGGGGCGATGCGTGGGTTGCGGCGCAGATCGGCTGCTGGACATTGTGCGTCTCGTTGCTGCTCCTGGAGCGGCGACTGTTACGGCTGCGGGAACCGGTGCCGTCGACGCTGCTACCGCGGTAGGATGCTGGCGGCCGATAATCTGTTCGCACCGTTGATCCGTCGCACGCGTGGGCAGTCTAAAGCCGGCCTCTCCACCACTGTCGCCACCACCGATGCCAAAGCTCGCCACCCGCCGTCTCGCCCGCGCTGCCGTAGAAACCCTTGAAACTCGTCGCTTGCTCGCCTTCAGCGGTCAGAGCTTCGACCTGCCGCTCCGGTACGACTTCACCACCCAGGCGAACGGCGTCGAAGATGCGGCTGGGTTAAACGTCGGCTTCCCGATCGTCCAGGGCAACGACAACAACGACGAGCTCGACTCCACGTTGATCGACCTGGACACAGCGGCAGGCCTGCTTCGCGTGACGTCCAGCGGCAACGCGACCAACGGTAGCAACTTCGGAGACGACAACTCGCTCGTCAACGGCCTGCAACTACCCTTCGACGCAACGAGCGACTGGCTCGTCCACACACGCGTCGCCTTGGCCGGTGACACGCTCGACGGCATCAGCGAAGGCTTCGAGCAGTTCGGCCTGATGATCGGGCCCAGCCAGGACAACTACGTCAAGCTCGTCTTCGCCCACGACGGCAGCGACAACATCGTCCAGTTCCTGGTAGAAACGACAAACACGACGTCAACGGCCACCCGCTTCCCGCTCGGCGAAGGCGGGGCGACCAGCGACGTCGCCGCCGTCACGGGTGTCAACCTCGGCAGCGCAGAATACATTGACCTTTGGCTCGCCGGCGACGCGTCGACGGGCGTCATCTCTGCGCAATACCGCGTCGAAGGCGGCGTGTCGACCCGCTTCACCGAAACCTACACCGCCGTCGAAGGGCTGTTCCGCAGCCAGTCGCGGGCAGGCCTAATTGTCGCCCACAAGAACGACGGCGACGCCATCACGGCCGAGTTCGACGACTTCGAGGTCACACGCGAGGCATTGCCCAACACGCGACCGGCCGTCGGTGAAGTGCGACCCGGCGACGATGCCGACAACGTCTTTCGCGATGAGTTTGTCGCCGTTGACCTTGTCCTTCCCAACGCCAGCGTCAGCGGCGACACGCTGACGCCGGCCAATGTCTTCCTGACCCGCGACAGCGACGGCCTTCGCGTGCCTTCCGAGATCAACACGACGGGCGGCGGTGATGCGATCGTCCTGACGCCCGACCGCGCGCTCGATGCTGACACCGACTACACGTTCACGATCACCGGCGGCGTGACGGACCTGTTCGGCGTCGCCTTCGAGCCCTTCGAAAGCTCGTTCACCACCAACTTCGAGCTTAGCGGCCAAGGCGGCTCACTCGGCGGCGTCGCCTTCGAGCAGATCGACCTGCCCGCGGCCGACGGGACGATCTGGTCGAGCGTGACCATCGGCCCCGACGGCCGCCTCTATGCCACTGCCATCGATGGTGAGATCAAGCGATTCGACATCAACGCTGACGGCACGCTCGCCACGGGCGAGAGCATCACGAGCCTCACGGATGCCGAAGGTGCCGACCGCGTCGTCACCGGCCTCGTTTTTGCCCCGGACGCGACGGCAAGCAATCTCGTCGCCTACGTCACCCACACGCAGTTCAACGACGTCACGACGAGCAACCCGAGCGAACTTGGCGACGACTTCACCGGCAAGCTCAGCCGCCTCAGCGGGCCTTCGCTCGGCACCGTCACCGACCTCGTCGACGGCCTGCCCCGCAGCATCCGCGACCACCTGACGAACCAGCCCGTCTTTGGTCCCGATGGCCGCATCTACATCGGCCAGGGGGCCAACAACGCGATGGGCGCTCCCGACGCCGCCTGGGGTTTCCGCGAAGAACAGCTACTCAGCGGCAACGTCCTGGCCGTCGACATCGACGCCATTGAGGCAGGCGGCACCGCTATCAATGTCCGCACCGGCAGTGCAGGCAGCTACGACCCGCTCGCCGACGACGCCCCCGTCACCATCTACGGCGAAGGCGTCCGAAACGCGTACAACGTGCTGTTCCACTCCAACGGCAGCCTGTACGCCCCGACAAACGGCTCTGCCGCCGGTGGCAACACGCCGGCCGCGCCCGACGGGTCAGCCGTCGGCCTCAACAACGTCTCGCAGACGCAAAACGACTACCTGTTCCGCATCGAAGATGGCGGCTACTACGGACACCCCAACCCGACGCTCGGCAACTATGTGCTCGGCGGTGGCAATCCTACTAGTGGCGCCGACGTCGCGCAAGTTGACGCCTATCCCATCGGCACGCTGCCCGAGGACAACTACGGCGGATTCGCCTACGACTTCGGCAAGAACCAGTCGCCCAACGGTGCGATCGAGTTCAATGCCGACGTCTTCGACAACGCTCTCAATGGCAAGCTCATCGTCACCCGCTTCTCCGGCGGTGACGATCTCATTGTCCTTGACGTCAACGACAACGGCACCGTCACCGGTGGCACGACCGGCATCCCCGGCTTCGACCAGCTCAGCGACCCGCTCGACCTCGTGCAAACCGCAGGCGGCAGCCTGTACGTCAGCGAGTACGGCTCGCAAACGATCACGCTGCTCAAGCCCGTCGCCACGGGCGGATCGGCCAAGGAAGCCAGCAAGCAGATCTTCATCGACGCCGCCGCCGGTGAGGGCGAGCTTCGCCCGCTCGTGATTCGCAACACCGGCACCGAGCCGCTCATCGTCAATCCCTACACGCTCGGCATCACCGGGGCCGACAAGGACTTGTTCGAGTACGTCAACGCACCGACGACGGCCGTCACCGTGCAGCCCGGCGGGGCAGCATCGTTCGACGTCCGCTTCAACGCACCGGCCGATGCCAACGTCGGCGACACGTTCACAGCCGTCGCCTTCGTGCGTACGAGCGATGAAAATGCCCCTGAGGTCGGCGCGACCGTCACCGGCTTTGTCAGGCGCGGCATTGATGGGGCCAACGAACCGTCGCTCCAGGACATCTTCGACCTCTATGACCTCGGCATCACGACGGGCGACCCCGATCCCGATACGACCGAGATCGAACAGGACGAACTCGGCGGCATTGACGCACAGCTCTTCCGCCCGGCCGACCCGAGCAAGCCCATCGCGATCGAAGTGATCGGCAGCTACAGCCCCGAGCGCACACCGGCCTTGAGCTTCGGCACCTACGAGCCCGGTAAGCCCGAGTCGCTCAACGTGCTCGGCGAAGTGCTTACCGCACAAGGCCTCGACCCAGTGACGAACGCCGCACCGAAGTTCTTCGTCGACGGCACGTTCGGGCTGTACCTCAAGAGCCCTGCCTTCAACAGCGACCCGATCGACGACGGCATCTCCGCCGGTCGCGGCAGGGTCGTCTACTCCGAGGGTGTGCTCAACACCTGGGAGCCCGCCGCAAACGAGCGGGACAAGACGGGCGTCTACCGTATCGATGCGATCGATGACGCACTTGCCGTCAGCTTCGAGGAGTTCGAGCTGGCCAGCGATTACAATGACCTTGTGCTTGTGATGCGGAACGTCGAGCCGGTAGCGGACGTCAACCGCCGCCTGGCGATCCAGGAGAACGGTGTCGACGAAGGGCTTGACCGGCTGATCTTCAGCGAGATCGACCCGGCCAATCGCGACAACACCAACGGCACCCAAGTCGTCCGAAACAGTCGCGACTTCGACCTCATTAACGCCAGTGCTTCGCCGCTCGTCATCTCGTCGATCGACGAGCCGGCCGGGTTCAGCGCCAGTGTCGCCGACACGTCCTTGGCGGCAGGTGAATCGACCACGCTCACGATCGACTTCGACGCCACGAGTGAAGGCACGCGCAACGGCGTCTACGAAGGCGACATCGACATTAACTTCGTCGACGGCCTGCGCACCTTCAGCGTCGCCGTCGGCGGGTACTACATGCCCTACAGCGAAGACGACGTCGCCAGCGGCAACCGTAAGTCGATCGAAGAGCCGTCGCTCAACGAGATGATGGAAGTCTTCGGCCTCACCACCGACGTCGGCACCGAGGCCCAGCGGCTCACCGGCACAGCCGACGCAATCGGCGACGAAGTGCTCAGCCAGTACTGGCGTGCCGCCCAGCAGGATTTGCCCGTCGAGGTCTACCAGTTGGCCGCGTTCCACAACACCAACTCGAGCGACCCGATCTACTGGTTCCCCGAAGGCGGCAGCACGGACGAGGCGTCGGCGGCGAGCAATTCGACCGAAATCTTCCGCCACAACAACACCAGCAGCCAGTCGTTCCTGCCCGAAATCAACGGCGGCACGTCGCCGGCGGCTGGCAGCTTCTCGCCCGGTGCAGCCACTTTCGGCCTGCGTGTCGTCAACGAATACAGCGTCGACGACTTCAACGACAACAACTCGCCGGGTGTGCCGGACGATCAGCACCTGTTCCGTTTCTTCCCCGTGAAGAACGCAAACGGCGAAACGGTCGATGATGCGTGGATCGTCACGATGGACTTCACCGGGTTCAACTTCGACTACAACGACAACGTCTACCTCGTCCGCAACATGCAGCCGGCCGGTCAGGCCGCACCGCCTATTGGGCTCAACGCCACGCAGCTAAACGACGGTCGCGGGCTCGTCTTCTTCGGCCAGCCGACCGGCACCAACGGCGTCGGCGTCTTCCGCAGCGATGACGCAGGCAACACCTTCACCCGCGTCGCCACCTTCAGCGAGCAGGGCTTCTACGACGTCGAAGACGCCGACGATGACACCGTCATCCGCGTCGCTGGCCTCGACGCCGACGGCAACGCCGGCACGTTCAGCGAAGTCCGGCTGGCTTAAGGCTCGGCCGGAGATCGCGAAGGCGCCTTTGCGAGCTCCGGTTCCGCCGTACGCTGCGGCATGCGTTGGAGTCAGACCCTCATCCCGACCCAGAAACAAGACCCCGCCGACGCGACGATCGCGAGCCACAAGCTCCTCGTCCGCGGCGGCTTCGTGCGCCAGCTCCAGGCCGGTTCCTATACGTTCCTGCCGCTGGGCTGGCGGGTCATGCGGAAGATCATGGACATCATCCGTGACGAGATGGAAAAGGCCAGGGCGACCGAGGTTCAGATGCCGGCCCTGCAGCCGATCGAGCTGTGGGACGAGAGCGGCCGAAACGAGAAGTTCGGCGACGACATGCTGCGGGCCGAGGATCGCCGCGGCAACGTCAACGCGCTGGCCCCGACGCACGAGGAGGCGGTGACGGAGATGGCGCGGGCTTATGTGAAGAGCTACAAGCAGCTGCCGTTGAACGTGTGGCAGATGCAGACGAAGTTCCGCGACGAGCCGCGGCCGCGAAGCGGTCTGCTGCGGGTGCGCGAGTTCATCATGAAGGACGCCTACAGCCTCGATAAGGACCAGGCGGGCCTCGACCGGTCGTTCGATCTGATGTTCGCCGCGTACAAGAACATCTACCGCCGCTGCGGCGTTCCGGCGATTGCGGTGGACGCCGACAGCGGCGCGATCGGCGGCAGCGAGAGCATCGAGTTCACGGTGCCGTGCGCGGCCGGCGAGGACATCGTCGTCAGCAGCGACAAGGGTAACTACGCCGCGAACGTCGAGAAGGCGGCGATCGGCGAGCGGCCGTGGAGCTTCGAGGGCGAGCCGACGGGCGAGCTCGAGGACGTGTCGACGCCGAACGCGAAGAGCATCGACGACGCCAGCAAGGCGATGAAGGTCAAGCCGCAGCACTTGCTCAAGTGCCTGCTGTTCAGCGTCGCCGGCGAGACGCTGAAGGCGACTTATGTTCTCGCGGTTGTTCGCGGCGATCACATGCTGAATGAGGCCAAGCTGCGAGCGATGCTCGAGAGCGAAAGCCGCGGCTCCGTCGCTCTGGAGCCGGCGAGTGAGCAGCAGGCGACGCGCGATGGTTGGAAGCTTGGGTTCATCGGCCCGCACGCTGTCGTCAACCGCGATGACACAAAACTCGTTGTCGATCCCGACGCGGCGCAAGGTGTTAAATTCTGGGCACCAGGCGGAAACGCGATCGACACGCACCAAAAGCATTTCAATTGGGAACGCGACCTGCTTCGGCCGATGTCGACAACTCTGAACGCGGGAACGAATGATGCAATCGTCGTCTGTCGCCACCCGCGGAGCGACATCGAAGAGCAGATGCGACATCTGCCGCCCGAGGATCACGTGTATCCGGTGACCGTCGCCGACATCCGCGACGCCGTCGACGGCGACCCGTCGCCGCTGGGCGACGGCGGCGTCCTCAAGGAATCCCGCGGCGTCGAGGTCGGGCACGTCTTCAAGCTCGGCACCGTCTACTCCGAGAAGATGGGCTCGACCTTCCTCGACGAGGACAACAAGGAACAGCCCGTCATCATGGGCTGCTACGGCATCGGCGTCGGGCGGATCATGCTGTCGGCCGTCGAGACCAGCCACGACGAACGCGGCATTCAGTGGCCGGTCAACATCGCGCCGTTCGAGGTCGTCGTCACGCCGATCAAGTACGACGGCGTCGCGAAGGACAAGGCCGACGAGCTCTACGCCGAGCTGAAGGCGAAGGGCGTCGATGTCCTGCTCGACGACCGGGACGACCGGCCCGGCAGCAAGTTCGCCGATGCCGACCTCATCGGCATACCGCTCCGCCTCGTCGTCGGCGACCGTGGGCTGGAGAAGGGCGTCATCGAGCTCAAAGACCGCCACACCGGCGAGACGATCGATGTCGCGACGGCAGAGGCAGTCGATGTCGTCGTCAGCCGATTGGCCGCGTTGCGATGAGCGTCGACCATTGCGGCAAAGTGGGCAACCCTTTACCGTGTCGACGTGAGCCAACCGTCCCGCATGTTGTCGCGTCGCAGCCGTGTGCTTCTGCCCCTGGCGGCGGCGGCGTTGCTGTCGATCGTCGCCGTCGGTCCGTTGACTGCCCAGCAGCAGCCACGGAACAATCCGCGTGACGGGCTGCTCGATGAGGAGCAGATCAATGCCATCAAGCAGGTCGAGCTTCAGCCGGCTGATGCCCGCGGCAGGCAGCCGCGGATTCGGTTCGACAATCGTGTCGTGCAGCGTTACGTCGAAGCCAACGGCCTCGACTTCCGCGAGTTCAACAACCAGCCCGACCTGGCCAAGGCGCTGACGATCATCGAGGCGGGTGACGAAGACATGGTGAAGGACGTGCGGATCATCACCGATCCCGCGGCGATTGCTGTCTTTAAGGACGCAATTCATCCGGCCGTCCTGCAGGGCTGTGCCACCAGTGCGTGCCACGGCAGCAATGACGAAGCACGCAACGCGGGCCTTCGCCTCTACAACGACGGTCGCGGCGACGACGTCGTCTACACGAATTTCTTCAACCTCAGCAGCTACAAGGTCAAGGTCGCCAATCCGACCGGCAACGCGTTCGGCGGCCCCGAGACCGTCGGCCGTAAGCTCATCGACCGCGCCACGCCGCAGACGTCGCTGCTGCTGGAGTACATGATCCCCGCGACCGCCGCGACGACGCCGCACCCGAAGGTCGACGATGAAGACCTGCGTCCCCGCTTCACCGATCCGACGGATCAGGGGTACGTGCAGCTCCGCAACTGGCTCATCAACATCCTCGAACGCAACACCGGCGGCTACGGCGAAGAGGAGAACGGCAACGCGACCCAGCCGGCCGAAGACGGTGCAGACGCACCCGGTAACTGACGCGACGGCACCGGCGGACGCGAATGGCCGAGCCGCCTGCTACGCTGCTACGTCATGGCCGCCACCGACACGCTGCTGAAAGTCCGCATCTGGACGAAGTCGATCCTGATCGCCCTCGTCGGGCTGTATCTGCTGTTGTTTATCCTCATGAACTACAGCGAGCGGATCAACCTGTGGCTCTTCTTCGGGCAAACGATCGACAACATCAGTGCGATCCTCGGCCTGATCTGCGCGGCCATCCTGGGGTCGCTGTTGACGCTGCTCGTTCGGATGTTGCTCCGCACGTTCAGCCAGATCCGTCAATCCCGCGAGAATGGAAGGACCGATCGGCTCGAACGAGAGATCAGCGAGATGAAGATGAAGTCGGCCGGCCTCGGGAAGCGCGGCTGAGCAGCCTCGGATGATGGGCCGATAAAAAAAGTCGTATCGGCTTCTTGATCCACGGCAAAGGTTCGGTACCTTGCTGTCCACAGTTTCCAGGCCGCGGAGCGGCCTTCCCATTCCCGTCGAAGGATCGACCCATGCGTAGCACCACCATTCAGACTGTTGTCGGCCTTGCGCTGACGGGCCTCCTCGCCGGCGGCTGCCAGAGCGCGATGTACGACGAGAACGTCGCACTCCATAATCAGGCCCGCGAACTTCAAGACGACAAGAACTCGCTCCAGGGCGAGCTGGCCAACCGTCCCAGTGAGGCAGAACTCGCCTCGCTCGAGATGGAGAATCGCGCAAAAGCCCAGCGGATCGCCGACCTCGAGCAGCAGCTCGCCGACCGTCTGGCCGCGCCAGACGCCGGCGGCTTCGTCATTCCAGGTATTGACGGCGTTGGCGTGACGCTGAACAACGATGCCACCGAGATGACGATGCGCGTCCCCGGTGACTTGCTCTTTGCCAGCGGATCGGCCGAAGTCAACAAGAGCGCCAGCGCCACGCTCGGCCGCATCGCCGACATCATCCGCAGCGATTACGCCGGCCAAACGATTCGCGTCGAAGGTCATACGGATAACGACCCGATCAAGCGCAGCAAGAGCAAGTACGACTCCAACCGCGACCTCTCGCTCAAGCGGGCCTACGCCGTCACGAAGGACCTCGAAGGCAGCGGCGTCCCCGCACACACCATTGAAACCGTCGGTCACGGCGAGCACCAGTCGCTGGGCCGCGGCAAGAAGGAAGATCGCCGCGTCGAGATCATCGTCGTCCTCTGAGCTGACACCCATCGCATCTCAGCTCTGAGCCGTGTCGCCCGTGCGACGCGGCTTTTTCGCGTCCCTACCTTGTCGTTCCGTGACGATGCCCATCGCCATTCTCGACTATGGCCTGGCCAACTTGCGGAGCGTCGAAAAAGCCTTTGCCAAGCTGGGCCACGGTGCTGCCATCGTGCGTCACCCTGATGCCGCCCGCTTGGCCGATCATGTCGTGCTGCCGGGCGTCGGGGCGATCGGCGACGCGCTGGCGAACCTGCGTGCCAGCGGCATGGACGGCGTCGTGCTAGACCACATCACCCGCGGCCGCCCGTTGATGGGCATTTGTCTTGGCCTGCAAATGCTCTTCGACGTCAGCCACGAAGGCGGCCGCCACAAAGGCCTCGGCATCCTCCGCGGCGAGGTGCGACGGTTCGACGTCGACCAGACGTACGGCCTCAAGGTGCCGCACATGGGCTGGAACACGCTCACGACCCGGCAGCCGTCGCCGCTGACCGACGGTCTAGCCGATGACGCGGCCGTCTACTTCGTCCACGGCTATCACGCCGTCGCCACCGACTTGTCCGTCGTCGCTACGACCACCAGTTACGGCGGCGACTTCGTCAGCAGCGTCGCTCACGAGAACATCGTCGCCACGCAATTCCACCCCGAAAAGTCACAAGCCGTCGGCCTGCACATGCTCGACAAATTCGCGGCCTGGCGACCGTGAGTCGAAAGCCGCATTGCAACGCAATGCGGGTTGAATCGGAACAGCCGTTAAGCTCGTTACATGCGTTGCATGCTCATCGTCTTGACGCTGTTCGCTCTCGGCTGCGGCTCGAAGCCAGAGTCGGTCCGCTTCGCGACGTTCAACAGCGCGTTGTCCCGCGACGCGCCGGGCGAGTTGCTGGAGGCGCTGTCGACGCCGAATGACGAGCAGGCCAAGGCGGTCTCGGCTGTCATTCAGGCGGCGCGGCCGGACGTGCTGTTGCTCCAGGAGTTCGACCACGGCGGCGACTACGACCCGGACGGCAAAGCGCTGCAGCACTTCCAGCAGAACTACCTCGGCGTCTCCCAGAGCGAGGGCCTCGAGCCGATCGCGTACGAGCACGTCTACCTCGCCCCGAGCAACACCGGCCTGCCGACCGGCGTCGACCTCAACGGCGACGGCCTGGTCGCGCCCTGCGAGGGGACCGAGGTCGGCACGAGCGCCTACGCCGCCGACTGCCACGGCTGGGGCCTGTTCCCCGGGCAGTACGCGTTCGCCGTGCTGTCGAAGTACCCGATCGACGAGGACGGCATCCGCACGTTCCAGGAGTTCCTCTGGAAGGACCTGCCGGGCAACCACCTTCCGCCGGGCTACTACAGCGACGAGGCGCTGGCCGTCCTGCGGCTGAGCAGCAAGAACCACGTCGACGTGCCGATCGACGTCGGCGGCGAGACGCCGATCCACGTGCTGGCGGCCCACCCGACGCCGCCGGTCTTCGACGGGCCGGAGAATCGAAACGGCCTGCGAAATGAGGACGAAACGTCGCTTCTGCCGCTCTACGTTGAAGCGGGTCGGCCAACGCCCTTCGACGCCTTGTCAGTAGGGGAGGATCCGTCCCCCGACAGCCGCGGTGCGGAAGATGATCGCCGGCGGCAGCGCCTCCCCTTCGTGATCTGCGGGGACATGAACGCCGATCCACGCGATGGCGATGACCTTGCAAACAACCCGGAGACAGACAACGTAGTGAGGCCGAGTCGTAGTGGCTGGGACACTTACCTCGACCTCAGCGATGGCACCTTCCCGACGTTCGGCGTGCCCTCGACCGAGCCTGAGACGCGGACGACCGGCTTCATGCCGGTCTCGACTGGCGCTCAGGCCGCCACCGAGCGGGATAGTGGCGTTAATGCCGACCACTACGGCGATCCCGCGGCCGACACCGCTGATTGGGACGACTCGCCGGGCGGGCCGGGCAACCTGCGGGTCGACTATGTCCTGCCGTCCAGCGACCTCGACGTCCTCGGCGGCGGCGTCTTCTGGCCGACGGCGGACGAGCCGCTGAGGGGCGTCGACCTCGCCACCGTCGAGCGGGCGAGCGATCATCGCCTCGTCTGGGTCGACGTCCGGCAGCGCTAAACTCCACCCGGTGCACCTCCTTCAAGGCCTCGAATCCCTCCGCGAACTGCCCGCGGGCAACGCACTGTCCGTCGGCAACTTCGACGGCGTTCACCTGGGCCATCGCAAGATCATCGACACGCTGTGTGCAGCCAGCTGCCACGGTTGCGTCGTCGTGACCTTCGAGCCGCACCCACTGGGCGTGCTGCGGCCGAGTCTTGTTCCGCCACGGATCACGTCGATCGAGCGGAAGCGAGAGTTGCTCGCAGCGGCGGGGGTTACGCACCTTGTCGAACTGCCGGCCGATGATGGCGTGCTGGGCATGTCGGCCGTCGACTTCTGGCAAACCATCCGCGATGACGCGCGGCCTGCCGTCTGGGCAGAAGGGCGCGACTTCCGCTTCGGCAAAGGCGCCACCGGCAACGTCGATCAGCTCCGCGCCTGGGCCGAGGGAAGCGGGGTGCGGGTGCAGGTCGTCGAGCCGGCCGACGTGGTGCTGCCGGGCCTTCAGGTCGCCCACGCCAGTAGTTCGCTGGCCCGCTGGCTGCTCGCGCACGGGCGGGTTTTGGAAGCGACGGCAGTACTGGGGCGGCCGCACGAACTCGTCGGCGAGGTGGTCCACGGACAAAAGCGTGGCCGCGAGATCGGCTTCCCGACGGCCAATGTCGCAGTCGCAGACCATCTTGTGCCCGCCGACGCCATCTATGCCGCGACGGCGGTGCTCGAGGACGGCACGGAGCACGCCGCGGCCCTCAGCATCGGCACCAACCCGACGTTCGCCGGCGAGGCCCGCACGGTCGAGGCGTTTCTGATCGACTTTGCGGGCGACCTTTACGGTCGCCGGGTGACGCTTCGGGTCGAGCGATGGCTGCGTGGCCAAGTGAAGTACGCGGGCGTCGACGCGCTGGTCGAGCAGCTTCATACAGATGTCGGTGACACCCGTCGGCTGCTGACGCGGGCGGCCTGATCGACTCACAGGAGAGTGCCGGCCGATTCTTCTGCGCGGAGCGTGCCGGTTGCGATGCTGGCAAACGTTCGGCAATTTTGTTTGGCGGCGGTGACCTGCTGGACTAGGCCCGGCGAAGTGTTGTAAATTAATGCCGACACTCGCTCGCTTATCCAACGGAGAAATTGCTATGACCCGCCACACCGTCCTCGTCGCCACCCTTGCCGTCGGCAGCCTGCTTGCCGCTGACTCGGCCAGGGCCGATCTCGTCATTCTCGACTTTGATCCTGACATCAACGTCGGCCAGGGCTTCTTCCAGAACATCGCGCTCATCGGCACCCCCGGTACGCCGGGCAGCCAGGACTTTGCTGTCAACAACTTCTTTGCGACCGGTGGCGGCACGTATCAGCAGCTGTTCATGCCGTTCCTCGGCAGCACGGCCATCACGACGGGCGACTTCGTGGGCGGCTTCCCGGTCGCTGCGATGTTTGAAGACGGCGACGTCATTGGTGCCGACACCATCGCGACGGGGCCGACCTCGTTCAACCCGATCTTTGCCCACCAGGGGCTGCAAGGCGGCGAGTGGTATGACGCGACGGAGTCGGTGACCGGCATCGCCGGCTTCCAGTTCGTCAACAACAGTGACACGCACTACGGCTGGGTCGAGGTCACGGTCTCGCCTGTCAACGGCGGCACGATCTCGATCGACCGCGCGGCGTACGAGTCGCGGCCGTTTGAGCCGGTCACGGTCGTCGTGCCCGAGCCGACGACGGCTGCGTTCTTCGGCCTCGCCAGCGCTGGCCTGCTGGCCCGTCGCCGCCGGTAGCACTAGCACAAGATCGGCTGCGCAAGCACCCTGCCGCGACGAGCGGCGGGGTGCTCGTATGCTGCGGCCGCGAGCAACGACAAGAACCCGAACATCGACGGCCCGAGCCGCTTATTTCAAGCATTCCTCGTCGACTCCGACGGCGACGTGTACGGCAGCCGCGTCACGCTTCTGATTGGACGATGATTTCGAGCGCAGGTCACGTAGCGGGGCGTCGAGGTGCTCATCGAGCAACTGCTTTGAGACATCTCGCAGACGCACCGACTGGTGGCGTGAAGCAATTGCGACGGTTGAACCTGTCTTCGCGTCTTTATAAATAGTCTCGTTTGCAATAGATTCAAGCGATGTGGAACTTTGCTCAGCGTTGCTTTGCCATCGTGCTTTTGGGACTCATGCAGCTCCCCGGGTCGGCTGCGAAATCAACAACGCAGCCGAGCGATTTGACTCTTGCTAGCAAAATTACGTTTGAAGCTGAAGGTGACGCAGAGAGCGTTGTCAGCAGCTTTGTGGACCACATCAACGCGCAGCGTTCGGCTGGCAGGCAGCCGGTCGAAGTTAACCCCACCGACATCAAGAATGTTGACGCCACGACAGGCCTGGTTTCGCTTGACCTCAGGGATGTGCCGTTCTTCAAGGCGCTTGATCTGGTCGGCGAGCAGACCGGCTACTGGCCTGATCGTCGTCGGGGAGAGAGCCTTCGTCTCGCCAATGACGCCGATCCGCCCGCGGGATTACTTGCAGACGGCACCGAGGAATTGCCGGTGCAGGTGCGGCTGACGGAGGTCGCGCGTTCCTCGGGCGTGCGCGGCACTTACCTGCGAGACGATGGCGGACCCGACCCGGCGGCGGTCCAAATTCAGAAACGCAGCAGCTCGCTCGGCATGATGTTCGACTTCTTCGTGGAGCCGAGGCTCGAGCTTGTCGGCAACTCGATCACCTTCGAAATCACCGAGGCGATCGACGATGGCGGGCAGTCGCTGCTTCGCAGCAGGACGAAGAAGGCGAACATCGTACGGGGCGATCACTTCCATTTCGACGCGTCGATGAACCTGGAGAATCCGCCGGAGGAGGCGCGGCGGGTGGCGGTGCTGCGTGGGCTGCTCGAGGCCGACGTGGTCGAGTCGGCCGAAGAGGCGACGCTGGAGCTCCTGGGACCGATGCGGACGTACGTGAGGCGGGTCGCCGCCGCCGAGTCGCAGGCGGCGGCGCAGGAGGTCGTGGTGCGTCCGGACAGGGGCGTCGACTTCGTCGGCGGCCGACTGGAGCTTGAAGCAATCAAGCCGTGGCCGACGCATCGCGTCGGCATCGTCGGCGAGCGGGAGCCGCTCAACGGCGTGATCGCAGGGCCATATGTGATCGAGTGGGTGCTGCTGTGTCTGGCATACGAGACGGATCGGCCGCTGGACGACCGGGCGTTTCGCCAGCTCATCGGCGGGCGGGAGCTGCGGCTCATCGGTGAGGGCGAGCACACCTTCCACTTTGGCGGGCTGAGGACGGAGGTCGATCGCGAGGGCGTCGAGGGCGTCTACCGCCATCGGGCGGAGGTCAAGATTTACAGCGGCGGGCGGGCGATGCTGCCGACCTCGTTGGCGCTGAGTGCTCCGGAGTCGACGATTCGATTGCGGGTGCCGTTTGAATTCCGCGATGTGCCGCTGCCGGCGACATCGTCGCGCTAACGCGGCGGCCGCGGCGTATTCGTGGCGCGAAAGCATATGCTGCATCGTTCAAAGCTTGAGGATGTGCTGCGGCGGACGCAAATTGTCCCACGTGCAACGTTCGGCTCGTGTCGGAGCTTCGAGATCTCAACGGCGGCCGTGTTGCAACGCAGCGAGGTCGGCCGCGTCTACGGTGACGGCATGAGCAACGATCAAGCGACGCGGACCGAGCGGGATTCGATGGGCGAGATGCAGGTGCCGATCAACGCGCTGTACGGCGCGTCGACAGCGCGGGCGGTCGAGAACTTCCCGATCGCCAAGCGCCCGCTGCCGCCGGCGATGATCCACGCATTCGGCCACCTCAAGGCCGCCTGTGCTCAAGCCAACAAGGACCTCGGCAAGCTCGAGCCGGAGATCGCTGATGCCATTATCGAAGCCGCCACGGAAGTGGCGGACGGCCTGCACGACGAGCACTTCCCGGTCGACGTCTACCAGACCGGCTCCGGCACGTCGACCAACATGAACGCCAACGAGGTCATCGCGAACCTCGCCAACCAGAAGCTCTCGTCCGGTTCCGCGCGAGTGGATCGGGTGCGAGCGCATCGACGCGAGCCCCGAGCGTGAGCGAGCGGGTTCTGGCGCTGGGTCAGAACCCCTCGCTCACGCTCAGGGCTCGTCCGGAGGTGCGGACGGTTCCTCGAAGCCCCGCGTCCACCCCAACGACCACGTCAACATGGGGCAGTCGAGCAACGACACGTTCCCGACTGCGATGCACATCGCGGCGGCAATCGCTTTGGCCACCGACTTCTATCCGGCATGGGAAAAGCTCTATGACGCGCTTTGGAGTAAGGCGAGCCAGTACGACCTGATCGTCAAGATCGGGCGGACGCACCTGATGGACGCGACCCCGATCCGTGTTGGACAGGTGCTCGGAGGATACACCGCCCAAGTCGAGCGACTGAAGAACACGATCGGCTTCATGAGCGGTCGGCTCGCAGCGAATTTACCCATTGGTGGAACGGCGGTCGGCACGGGGATCAACACGCATCCGATGTTCGCTCAAAAAGTGGCGGCGAGTCTCACCGAGCGTCTTCCACTTGAAATGCCGGCGATAAAGGTCAAGTTCGAGGAGGCGAAGAATCACGTCGCCGCACAGGCGGCGAAAGACGATTTCGTCCACGCGCATGCCGAACTCAAGGTCGCTGCCGTCTCCCTCTCCAAGATCGCCAACGATATCCGCCACCTCGGCTCCGGGCCGCGGTGCGGCATCGGCGAACTCATCCTCCCGGCCATCCAGCCCGGCAGCTCGATCATGCCCGGCAAGGTCAATCCCGTCCTGTGCGAGAGCGTGATGCAGGTCGCCTGCCGCGTCATCGGCAACGACGCCACCGTCACCATGGCCGGCATGGGCGGCGTCGGGTCAATCTTCGAGCTCAACGTCGCCATGCCCGTCATGATCGATGCCTTCCTCGAAAGCGTCACGCTGCTGAGCAATGTCTGCGACGTCTTCACGGACAAGCTGCTCGTCGGCATGGAGGTCGACGAGAAGCGGTGCAAGGAGCTCATCGACGAGAGCCTGATGCTCGTGACGGCCCTCAACCCGCTCATCGGCTACGACGAGGCGGCCAAGGTCGCCAAAAAGGCCCACGCCGAGGGTCGGACGATCCGAGACGTCATGAAGGAGCGGGGCGACGTCGACGAGGCGACGCTCGACGCCGCATTGGATCCGCGGAGCATGACCGAGCCGTCGGCGTGACGGCGTGTTCCTCGCAGACCTCGCTCAACCCTTGTTGACGATCGGCCCGATCAACGGCATCAGCCCATGTTCGCCGCCGACTGCCTTGACGATGCCGATGATGGCAAGGGCCAGCACGCCCAGGCCGAAGAGCAACGTCACAAGGCCAAAGAGCATGGCCAAGGTTTCGCTGATCGACGCCAGGACAAGTTGGATGATGAACAGCACGACCCAGATGGCGAAGGCTGCCACTAACAGTCCGAGCCCCTGTCGCGCGTGCCATTGAACAAATGCGTCATCCTTCTTTGCAAAGAACGGGATCAGCGAGAAGATGCCAAGGTAGCTCAGCACGCACATGAGCGTGTCGGGCGCACTGTCTGTCGTCGTCGTGGGACTGGTCTCTGCGGCGGTGGTCGGCTCAGTCATAGAAGTTTAAAAGTGGGCGGCTGACACAGGCGAAAGGACGACGCTGTCAACTTACAGCAAACGGCTTGGGCGAATCAATGGCATCTTCGACCGGTGATACGCTGGTGGTGCATGTTGAGCTCGCTGCGCCTGTTCCTCCCGCTCGTCGCGATGCTCGGCCTCGCGTTGCCTTCGATGGCTCAAATACGAGATGAGGCGGCCTATTTCGTGCCGGGGCGGGCGTTTGCGCCATTGACCGCCGACCCGCGATGGCCGTCGTTCAACATCGGGTACAGCCGTGTCCTTGACGGCGACGGCATTGTCTTCGATCCCAACGAGTACGCGGACCTTTGGGTCGTCAGCGTCGGAGACACGATCGCCTTCTACCGCAGCAGGCAATGGGAGTTCGGAGCGCAGGCGGCGTTCTTCAGCACGTTTGATCTTGAGGCACCGAGTCAGCCTCTCATCAATACCGACTTTCAGGGTGGCGTTTATGCGGCCGTCCGACGGGGCGACTGGTCGGGACTGACGCGGCTGTACCACCAGTCGAGCCACCTCGGCGATGAGTTGCTGCTGTTTGGCCCAAGCGTGACCCGCACCAACGCCAGCCACGATGCCGTCGAGTTGCTTATCAGCCGCGTTGTCAATGACGGCGACCTTCGCCTTTACGGCGGGGGCGGCGTCATCGTGAACCAAACCGGCCGCGACGACTTCGGCGACTTCGTCTTGCAGTACGGCCTGGAGCTGACGCCGAGCCGGCTGCGCATGCAGGTGGGCAAGCTGACCGTGACGCCAACGGTCGCCCTTGATCTGCAACATCTCGACGGCCGCGACTTCGGGCTCGACTTGTCTGTAGTGGCCGGCCTGCGACTCAGCAATCGGGCGTCATTCGGCCTGACGTACTACAACGGCCGCAACGTCAACGGACAGTTCTTCACAAGCGACCTCGAAACGCTGGGCATCAATCTCCGCGTAAGCTTGTAACGGTTCGAGCGGTTCTTTATCGTCCGCGCGTGATTCGTCCGCTCGTGTTCGCCGTCCTCCTCGCCGCCGCCTTACCTGTGCGGGCACAGCTGGAGGTCGGCGTGGTGCCGAGCGGCGACGTGTTCGAACCGCTGTGGGCCGACCCGCTGTGGCCGATCGTGTCTGCCAGCTACCACCGGTACATCGACGATGACAATCTTGAGAACGTCGCCTCGCTGGCCCTTGGTGCGACGATCCCGGTGTACCGCTGGGAGAATCGACTGGGCCTCGATGGCGTCGAGTGGGGACTGCAGGCGGGCATATTCAGCGATTTCGACCAGGATCGCACGAGTCGCGATCAGTTTTCCGCCGACTACGCCTTCAGCGGCTACGTGGCCGGCCGTCGCGGCGACGTCAGCGGAATGCTGCGGCTGTACCACCGCTCCAGCCACGTCGGTGACGAATATCTCACCAACGACAGCGGCGTCGTACGGGAAGACTTTGCCTTGGAACGCATTGACGTGATCGGCAGCTACGACGTCATCGGGAACCCGTACGACCTCTCGGCCGGGCTCGTCCGCGTCTACGGAGGTGCGGGGCGCGTGCTCACGCGGCCCACGCCGCGGGAGTTTGGCTACCTGCGCACGCAGTGGGGCGGCGAGGTTCGAAGCAGCACGACCCTCGGCGACTTCCTCCGTCCAGTCGCCGCCGTTGACGTCACGCACCAGGAAGGTAACGACTTCAAGCCTGATCTCAGCGTCCGCGCCGGCCTGCAAATCGACCACCCGACCATCAACGGTCGGAACGTCCGCTTCCTCATCGAGTACTACAACGGCAAGGAGCCCAACGGACAGTTCTTCGAAGACGACGTGCAAATCGTCGGGACCGGCGTGTTCTTCAGCTTATAAGTTGTTCGGCAACGAGGTCGCAGCCGTCATTTGCATCACAATTACGTTGCCTGGCTGTGGTACTGACGCAGGACCGCTTCAGTCGCGGCACTATCCCGCTGCGGCTGACAGTCGCAGGACGAGTGGCCGTGCTCGATCAACATCGAGTGGAACCACCGACTCGATGGCTCCTGCCGCGGCATCGTACTGAAACGGAGCGGCGTCGTTTCGCGGATCCGTCGGAATTGCCGGAAGATACGCCGGGACAAGCTCGCTCAGCGTCGTCGGCAAACGGCCCTCGTCGGAACGAAAGAGTGCGACAGCAATGGCGACTTCTGCCATACGCCGGTTGGCCTTTAAGTCAAAGGCCGCATCGAGCGACCGTTGGAGCGAAGTTAACATGAGTGCTGCGATAGTCAGCTTTCGGCTGCTCAACTCCTCCTCCGACTCGTCAAACATGCCGACGCTCTTCGCGGCCTGGAGCGTCGGCTGGCCTGCCGCTGCGGAGAGCCGCTGCATGGCGTCTGCCATGTAGGCCGCACTAACCTGCGGACGGAGCATGGCCGCTGCGACGGGCGAGGCTTGCGCCGAAAGTAGCGGCCATCTGCTGCTGTGAGACGATTTCACCTGCCACTGCGCGTTGAAAACCTTCATCTGCAGCCCGTTCGTCTCCGATGCGATGCAGCAAATCCTTTAGCAACGCCCGAAGGTCCGGGTCCTGCCATGCCTGCGAGTCGGTGGCGACGAGCACTTCCGCCAACGCATCAATTGTGAGATTCATAACGCCCATTTGAGAGAGGCTGTCGACCAGCGTGAAGCCACTGGCAGCCTGCGCCTCGGCGAGCGACCAGTTGACGTGCAGGTGACGCAACGCCGCCGCGGTGTCACCTTCAGCCGCGGCAAGCCACGCGGCCTGTGCCTGTAGACGGGCAAGATGCCGACTCTGATTCAAGTGCGGCAGGAGGACGTCAAACAACAAGGCCGAATCGGTCGGCAGCGGTCCGAAGTCGGCACGCACCGGCCACCGCGCGTCTGCCGCCGGGTCTGCGGCGGCAAGGGCGGCCTCGGCTTCGCCCACCGCGATTTGGATCATCACCCACTGCGCCTCGGGTGGAAACACATCAGGATTGTCGGTCGGAGACGAGAACAACGCTTGGAGTTCCGGCGTCATCTCAAGACCGTCAGCCTTCAACGCCTCGATGACGTTCTCGCCCTTGATTTGCGCAAGCTCTGCAGCGTTCGTCAGCAGTGCCTCGACGGCTTCGCGTCGCACGTTGGCTGACAAGGCCAAGGCATCAAACGTCGGGTAAACCGACAGGCTGCTCGAGCCGCTGACGACGAGATCACCGTCGAGTTGCTCCATCTCAGCGAACGCCGCCTTGAACGGCAGTGCCGCGTTATCAATATCTGGCGGCAGGTCGAGCAAAGCCTCGAGATCCGCGGCTGTCGCCGGCCATCCGGCGTTTCGTAGTGACGTCGCCGTCTCTTGCAGCGATGGCCCTGCGTTGAGCCAGCTGTAAGCCGCCAACGCCAACACGATCGGCGTCAAGATTACGAGTATCAATAGTGCTTTAACCTGCCAACGCATCGCTCTTGAGTATCCGGATCTCGACAGGTTTGGCAACCTTCCCATTGAACGAAAGCGGCACGCCCCTCCGCGAACGGATGGGCGTGCCGGATTGGTCAGACAGGTTCAACTCAGCGGCGACGACGCAGCAGGACGCCGGCCGCGAGGGCGACGATGCTGGCGGTTGCCGGCTCGGGGACACTGACGGTCACAAGCGCCTGGCCGGAGGCGGCACCGGCACCGTTGTTGAGGCGGCCGGCGAAGACGAAGTCGCCCATGTCGCTCAAGGCGATGTCGTCGACGCTGAAGTCGCGGAGGACGAGGTCGTTGAGACCGACCGAGTCGCCTGCACGGATGAGCAGCGTCTCGCCGTTGTAGACGGCGACGTCTTCACCGGTGCTGCTGAGGCCGACGAGGACGTAGTTGCCGTTGGAGTCGACGGCGATGCCGTCGAAGTCGGCCCACGTCTCGCTGCTACCGGCAAAGAGGCTGTCGCCTTCGGTTGCAACGACGCCGCCATCGACGACGGCCCACTCGGTGCCGTCAACGTTGACGCCGCGGGCGTACCAGAGGCCTGCCTCGTTCATGCCGGCAAAGCCCGGTCCGCCGTCGGTGACGACGGAGTTGAAGCCGCTGTTGGGAAGCACCGCGCCGCCGACGATGACGGCGGTGCCGTTGACGATGGTGGTGTCGACGGTGCGATTCGTCGGGAAGCTGCGGGCCTGGGCGAGGTAGCTGGTGCCGTTGTTACCGAAGTACGAGGTCTCGAACTCGAAGATGGCCGTCTCGGCCGGTGCGCCGGGAGGCGTCACGCCGTCGGTCTCGAAGACGGTTGACTCGAACGCGACGACGTCGGTGTCGTCGGTCAGCGTGGTCTGTGCGCCGACCCCGCCCGTGGGGCTCAGGTAAGGCGAATTGATGCTCTGGACACCCACTGTGCCACCGGCGAAGGAGGAGCCCTCGGTCAGCACTTCGCTGATCGCGCCGGTTGCGGGGTTGAACGTAATGAGGCTGTCACCGGCATTGGTCGTCCCACCGGCGATGCGGGTGCTGGTGGTGAAGGCGGCGGTGCCGTCGTTGAGCAGGCTGACGCGTTGGTCGAGCTCGTACGTGAGACGGCCGCTGGCGTCACCGGGAATGGCAGCGCCTTCGAGCAACGTCATGCCTGCCGACGGGTTGGCGATGGGGGCAACGACGAGCACATCGTCGAAGAACGTGCCGCTGGCTTCGAGGTCGCCGACGAAGCCGACGAGCGAGCCGTCGGGGCTGACGTAGGGCCGGTCGAAGGTGGTCTGGCCACTGGCAGAGTCGTTGAAGACTTCGCCACCGGTGGTGCCGGGGACGTTGCTCGTGGGCAGCCCGGCAGCGCCGGTGTAAAGAACGCGCACCTGGCCGAAGGCAGAGGTAGCGGAGAAAAGGGCGACGGCGGCGACGGCCGCGTGGATGGTGCTTTGCATGGGTGAGTCTCTCCCGAAAAGGGTCCGGTAACGCTACCAGACTCATCCGCCGACGCAAGCCATTCTCGATGTGTCGTCACCCGGCACGTTCATAGGTGATCTCCATGACGCGGAATGGCTCGCCGTAAAGCACCTCGTACATCGTCATGACGTGCTTGTCGGGCGACTCGATGATGATGGTCGTCTTGTAGCTTTTGCCCATCTCGCCGCTCATGGGCTCGTTCATGCTGCCGAAGTACGTGAGCGTGGTCCCGTCGAGCGAGATGGAGCCCTCCATCGTGCTGATACCGGTGGCCATGGAATCGACCCAGCTCGTAACGAATAGCTTTTTCGTATTGTCGTAGCCGCTGGTCGATCTGCCGCTGAAGGGTTGGCCCATCATGCTGCTTTCGAAGGTTTCCTCGATGAACTTGCCACCGAAGATGGCCTTGGCCGAGGCGGTCCCTTCGCTGACCATCGGCTCACCGGTCGGGTCCATGTAGAGCTTGGTCGTCGTCTTCCATTCACCGACGAACGCCTTCTGCAGGAACTCGTGCGGCAGGCCCATCTCGGTCGTCTTCATCCATCGCTGCATGGCCTCGGGTTCGGTCATGCTGCCGCGAAGGTTGTCGGCGATCTCCTTGCCCATGGCAGTGGCGTCCTGCTCTGGCTCGGCGCCCGTAAAAGACGCGGCCAACAACAGGGCGACAGTCGATATGGTGGTGCGGGTCATCCGCGCGAGTGTCGTGAAATTGCCCCGCGATTGCAAGAGAAACCCGGCCACCGAAGCGGCCGGGTTCTGGATGGTCTGGTGAGACGCAAAACTACTCTGCGGCTTCGCCGGCGGGCTTCTTCTTGCCGAAGAGCTTGCCACCGAACTTCTTCTGGAAGCGGTCAACGCGGCCTGCGGTGTCGATGAACATCTGCTTGCCGGTGAAGAACGGGTGGCTGGCCGAGCTGATGTCGACCTTGACCAGCGGGTACTCCTTGCCCTCGTACTCGATCGTCTGCTTCGTGTCGACGCTCGAGCGGGTCAGGAACTTGAAGTCGGCACCGTTGTCCATGAAGACGACGGGGCGGTAGACGGGGTGAGTGTTCTTCTTCACGGTTTCGTGGGCAAGTGGGTTCGGCGGCGGAGATGCCTCCGGTTTCCGGGCCGGCACCTTAGGACTTCAGGCTCCGCTTGTCGATGCTCATCTCGATCATACGACCCAGGATCGGCCACCGCAGGCGGTGCGGGTGGCCGATCTCGCAGAAACTGTCGGGTGCCCCACGCCCGTCGATCGTCGCCTTGTACGTCGCCCGCAGGTAGAACGGGCTGGCGTCGATGATCGTCGGCTGCGTCAGGCTCAAGCTCCCGGCCGTTACTGTCGTCGGGTACGTCAGGCCAGTTCCCGTGCGACGTGACCAGTCGACTGCCACATCGTCGGCCGGGAGATCGGCAAAGCCGCTGTCGTCGACACGAAACAGGTGCTTTTCTGTCGGCAGCGTCTTGTCCCGTGGCTCGGCTACGTGAAAGGCCACCGTCGCGTCCCGAGTCAGCACTCGGCCCCATACCCAGCGACGCAGCCCGTCGCCGAGCGGGCCGGTGCCGAAGTTGTGGTCGTGGTAGCCGCGACCGGTGAAGCTCGCTTGACCGATGGTGCCGCTGACGTCGCACCGCGGGGCGGCAGGAATCCAGCCGTGGTGTTGGCCGGTCATCGTCCGCGACAGGAAGATGCGTTCTTCCGGGCGAGAGTCGCTCCGAGACGCGGGACAGAAGGTAAGGTCGCACGTCAGCGTCTCCTCCGCGAGCAGCTGCGGGCCTCGCGCGGTGAGGTGCCATGGCGTGCCGGTCATCTGCAGGCGAAGGCCTTCCTGCGTCGGCGTCAACGCGCAGTCGCCGACCCGGACGCGAGGCTTATCTGCAGAGGCCTCGAAAGCGTCAGCCCGCACCTGCGTCATGAACTGCCGATGGATCTTGCCGTCGCGGTAGTGGCACAGGTAGGCGGCCGGGAAGTCGTTGCCGGTCGGCGGTTTGACCTTCGTCGGCCGCTTCAGGAACCGCTTGTGTGCCCGTAGATACCCGGCGTGGAAGACAAAGCCCTCGAAAAGGATCGCCACCATCCGATCACGTCCGTCGGCAGACTCGGCGTCGAAGTACCACCACTCGTACCCGCCGGGTGCGGTGACGGCGTGGTGAGCGTCCGGGTGCGTCGGCCGCGTGAACATCGGCAGCGGGTCGGGCAACGTCACGTCAGGCGGAAGCACGGGGCAGGGTAGATGCGTCGTGTGTAGAGAGGGCCACGAGCCGCCGACGCGTCTGCGGTTGCGCGTCGCAGGCTTGCACATTGGCGTCAGGTCCGCATCATGGGCGGTTCAGCCGCCGCAGCCGCCGTCTGCCACCCGTCGTCTCATGGACAAGATCAACACTTTCGTTAGTGAACTCAACGGCTATCTCTTCAGTGAGACGGTCATCTACATCCTGCTCCTGTCGGGGCTCGTCTTTACGATCTTCACGCTCTTTGGCCAGTGGCGGTCCGTCACCCACGGCGTGGAGGTGGTTCGGGGCAAGTACAACGAGAAGGACGATCCGGGTGCGATTAGTCACTTCCAAGCCCTTGCCACCGCACTTTCGGCGACCGTCGGCCTTGGCAACATTGCGGGTGTCGGCTTGGCGGTGGCGCTCGGTGGGCCGGGTGCAGTGTTTTGGATGTGGGTCATCGGCATTCTCGGCATGGCCTTGAAGATGACCGAGGTCACGCAGTCGATGCTGTTCCGAAACACCGCTGACCCCGAAAACCCGCACGGTGGCCCAATGTTTGTTGCCAAATACGGCTTCGAGCGGGCCGGCCTGCCGATGGTCGGGTCGATCGTCGGTGGCATCTTCGTCGTCACGCTGCTCGTCAGCGCCATCACCGGTGGCAACATGTTCCAAGCCTGGAATGTGGCCGAGACGACGACGACCTACTTCGGCGACGTGCAGTACGTCAGCCGCATCAACGTCGGCATCGTTTTGGCGCTCATCACCGGCATCGTGATCATCGGCGGGATCCGTTGGATCGGCCGGGTAGCTGGCGTGATCGTGCCGTTCATGTGCGTGATCTACTTGATCGCGGCCTTGTTCGTCCTGGCGGTCAACATCACCGAGATCCCGTCGATGCTGTGGCTCATCGTCAAGTACGGCCTTGGCATCGACAGCACAGCCGATGCCAGCGGTGCGTTCCTCGGTGGCACGTTCGGGTACGCCCTCATGTTCGGCGTCAAACGAGCCTTGTTCAGCTCAGAAGCGGGTCAAGGCAGCTCGCCCATCGCCCACGCAGCGGCCAAGACCGACGAGCCAGTTCGCGAGGGCATCGTCGCTGGTTTGGAGCCGCTTATCGACACGCTGGTCGTCTGCACGATCACGGCCTTGGTCATTCTTTCGACAGGTGCCTGGAACCGCGGCCCGGAGGCGACGTTTGCCTCTGCCGACGAGATCGAGGTCGTCGCCGTCGATGCCGACAACAACGGCGAGCAGGATCTTGAAAATGGCAAGCCGCTTTGGACGCTCTCGACGTTTGGCACGTTGCCAGCCAAGAGCGACGAAGCACGCAAGACAGACGCCCTGAAAGAGGGCGAGTTCGACTACCGCCCGGGTGAAAGCTTCTTCGTTGTCGTCGACGCCGACGACAACGTCGACACGGCCCGCTCCCTTGAGCGAATTCCGGGAAGCATGCCCAAAGGAGTCGCCGCCTCCGAAGGCGACGCAGGCGACAACGCGGAGGCCGCGGAACCGGCCGCGCCGCAATGGGGCACCTTGGCCAGCAGCAAGAAGCCTATTCTTGTCGGCGTTGAGGGAGACGAGAACGCAGTTGCCGGTCTCTACGGCGACTACAAGGGCTCGACGCTCACCGCCCACGCGTTCGACCGTGTTTACCCGCAACTCGGAAAGTACCTCGTCACCCTCGCGGTTTGGTTGTTCGCCATCAGCACGATCATCTCGTGGAGCTACTACGGCGAGCAGGGCATGGTCTTCCTGACCGCGTGGCTGGGCGACGGCGCGTCGAAGGCGGCCATCCTCGTCTACAAGCTGCTCTACTGCGGCATCATCATCATCACCTGTCTTGATATCGAAGGCTGGCTCGACACCGACGCCTCTTTGGACATGTGGACCACGCTCGGGTTGGGCGTCATGCTGGTGGTCAACATCCCGCTGATGTGGCTCTTCGCCATGCAGGCCATGACGGCCTATCACGACTACATCAAGCGGTACACAGGCGGCCCCATGCACGACGAAATCGTTCACGAAGCCGAAAGCGTTGATCCCGGTCCGCCGGCACCGACGCTTTGACGACATCCGTAACGCCATTGGCTGGCGCGACAAGGCGGCCTTGCCGCGTGGCGCAGATGAAGGTCGTACCGTGTCCTTGCGTGAGGATTGACCGGCTCTACTTCATTCTGTCGCTTGCCCTGGCCCTGACTGCTTCGGGGGCGCGGGCGGTCGAGATTCTCGACCTCCACGCCGCCGGTGATGCGTCGGGAGAGTTCCTGGCCCTGACCGAGTTCCGCGACGGTGGCGAGCGATACGACTCGACCACAACCGGCCGAATTTTCCGCAGATCCGCCGTCGACCCGATGGACGCCTGGCAGATCGTCGCCCGTTACCCGCGGCGGATCGTCGGCTTCACCGCCATGCCCGACGGCGCGCTTGCCGTCCTGCTGCAAAAGCCGGGCGAAGGCGACATTCAAACTCAACTTCGCCTCGTCCGCCCGCCGGACGACACGGACGTGCTGCTCCGCGAAGGAGCGACCGAAACCTTCCCGCCCAAACCTCCCGAAGGCGAGACGTGGGTCGATGTCGCCACCGCCGATGGCGTCTTGCACGCCCTGTCGGCTACAGGTTCGTTGTGGCGACTCGCCGACACGGTGTGGATTCGGATCGTTGACGCCGACGCGTCGGGTGACATCGTCTCGACGAGCGAAGGCCTGTTGCTGCTCGCGAAGACCGAAAGCGGCCTCGTCGTCAGTCGACTCGAGGGCGAGACGTGGCAGGCGACGGAGGCGAAGCTCCCAAGCGACGCCGTCGCCGCCGACGACGCCGGCAGGCCGCCGTTGTTCTATCTGCCGACAGACATCAACCAGGGCGGCATTCGACGGGGCGATACCGCCAAGCCGCTGCTCTGGCGTCTACCCGACGGCATCACGGTCGAGCCCGACGCGCCCGTGGTGCTCACCACCGCCGCCGGCTCGGTCAGGCTGACCCGATTGGCCGTCGATGTTGACGGTGATCCGGTGCTCGTTCGACGGTCTGCCGACGCGGTGACGCTTGCGTCCGACGAGCAATCGGCCGCGACGCTCGATCTCCGCGGTCGCGGCGTCGCACCGGCCGCCGGTGGGTTGCGACTGCTCCTGTACGCCGCCCTCGTCTTTGCCGTCATCGCGATGCTCCGTCAAAGCCACCGAGCCGGCGAAGCCCGCCGCGTCGAGCAGGGTGACGGTGCAATAGCCGCGCCCGTGGCCGCACCGTTCAGCCTCCGCATGGCCGCCGCCGGTGTAGACCTGTTGCCGCTCGTCTTCACGCTCGGCCTGTTGTCGAACGAGCCCATCGCCTCCAACGGCACGTTCGTCGCTGTCGTTGCCCTCGTCGGGTTGCTGACGTACGTCCTGCTGCCGTTGATCTGCGAGGTCGTCGCCGGTCGCTCACCGGGCAAAGCCTTGTTCGGCCTGCGTGTCGTCGCTGCGACACCTGAGTTTCCGATACAAGACGCCACGGCCGTCGGCATCGTCGTCCGAAACGTAACGCGTCCGGTCGACCTGCTGGGCGGGTGGACGATGATGCTGTTCGACACATCCCGCCGCCGTCTAGGCGACTTTGCCGGTGGCACGCGGGTGATCTACGACCCGGTCCGCCAGACGGCTTCGACCGCCGCCACGACTTCTTCTTCGTCTACCACGACTGCCGAGCCCGAGTGATCGATTCCCCCGCCATCTCCAGCCCGAGCAACCCACGCGTCAAAGCCGTCGCCAAGCTTCGCGACCGCCGCCAACGCGAACTCGACGGCGTCTTCGTCGTCGAGGGTGAGCGTGACGTCAGCCGAGCCTTCGACGCGGGCTTGAACTGCCTGGACCTCTTCGCCACACCCGATGCCGATGCCGACGGGGCGACGATGGTTTCGCGGGAGGCGATGGCCAAGATGAGCTATCGGCAGTCGCCGTCAACGGTGCTGGCCATCTTCGAGACGCCGCACCGCACACTCGCTGACCTGCCGGCCCCGCAGGCGGGCGACCTCTTCGTCGTGGCAGTCGGCACGGAAAAGCCGGGGAATCTCGGTGCGATGGCGCGCACCGCCGCCGCCGCCGGGTGCCGCGGCCTGATCGCCTGCGGCGCCGACATCGACTTGTGGAACCCCAATGCTATCCGCAACAGCAGCGGGGCGATCTTCGAACTGCCGTGCGTCGCCTCGACGGATCATGAGGTGCAGGCGTGGCTGCGTGAGCACGCGGTGACGAGTGTCGCAACGATCGTCGAAAACGCAGAGCCTCTTTGGTCGCTCGACCTACCCGCCGCAGCGACGGCCGTCGTCATCGGCCCTGAGCACGAAGGTCTGTCCCTGGCGTGGATCGAGGCATGCACCCACCGCACGACGATCCCGATCGACGATTCGTGCGTCGACTCGCTCAACGCTTCGATGACGCTGGGCATCGTGCTCTTTGAGCTCCGCCGACGTCGGCATGGATAAGGGCCGTCGGCGTCACTACAGTGTCCTTCGGCTCGACGAGTCCCTTTGACAATTCGGCCACACGGGGGCGACTGGTATCGACCGGTTGGCTCGGGTGGTGGTGGCATGCCGGAGACGCTCACTAGGCTCCGTTATCAATTGTGGGTACACCTATAACTGCCGATAACGCAGTTGCTGGACGTGTTGGCTTCAACGCCAACTCGTTCGCAATGGCAGCCTGAATAGGGCTACCTCGATCTCCCGCGGCTTGTCCGCGTCCGTGGGAGATCGTCATCCAGTGGACTAGCTGCAACGGGTTGCACCCGACGTTGCGGCGAAATGAATCGGGAGCTGGCCGATCCGTGAGGGTGTCAATCCTCGCGCGGATGGGCGAGATTAAACGATCTGACTACGCATGTAGATGCCGCCATCGCGGTTAACGCGACACGGGAGTTCGATTCTCCCCGCCTCCA
>CAWJEN010000005.1:0-1314716 GCA_963841915.1 uncultured Planctomycetota bacterium
TCGCGCAAGATTCAATCTTGCGCGATCAAAATCGAATGTTGCACGCGGAAGGTCGGGTTCTGGAAGCGGCAGAAGACGAGCTGGAGCTTCCAGAAGCCGTCCTCGAAGTACGATGCTGCGTGCCGCGACTGGTGGAACCGACGCTCGACCGACTGCCGAGCTACCTCGCGATGCTCGATCGCACCCTCGCCCTGGGCGAAACCGGCGGCGGCTTTGCCCTCAACAACCCGGTCAGCACGCGGAAGAACCCGGCGGGCTTCGTCCGCCTGCTCCACGACTGGGCCGTCGGCCGCAACCTACCGGCCGGATTCGTGCCGCAAACGACACGCTGCTCGCCCTCGGTGAGACGGTCGTCGGCGAAGTTCGCATGCGGCACGCTCTGTCGCCGCGACTCGAGATCGAAGGCGGCCACGTCGGTTACTTCATCCACCCCGACCACCGCGGCCTTCGCGGCCTTCGGGATGCTCATCCTGCGACTCGCCCTCGACCAGCTTCGCACCTTCGGCGTCGGCGACGTGCTCGTCACCTGCGACGACGACAACCTCCGCAGCCGCCGCGTCATTAAACGCAACGGCGGCGTCTTCGATCGTCACACGGTCAGCCCACGCACCGGCAAGGCCGTGGCGACGTTCTGGATTAGAAAGCCTTCGCCATCTGTTCCAACGCCGCCTCGACGTTCGCCGGGAGTTGAAGCCGCTCAGGCGGAAGTACCCCTTGCCGCATCGGCCGAAGCCGACGCCGGGCGTGCAGACGACGCCGGCCTGCTCCAGCAGCCGGTCGAACATGCCCCACGAGTCGATGCCGTCGGGGCACTTGACCCAGCAGTACGGGGCGTTGTCGCCGCCGAAGACGGTCAGGCCGGCGGTCGACAACGCCTCGCTGATGAACTTGGCCATGTAGCCGTCGACGAGGTCGCGCACCTGCCGTCGGCCATCGGCGCTGTAGACGGCTTCGGCACCGCGTTGAACGATGTAGGCGACGCCGTTGAACTTGGTGTTCTGCCGCCGACCCCACAGGCCGTGCATCGAAACCTCGCGGCCGTCCTTCGTGCGGCCCATCAGTTCCTTCGGCACGACCGTGAACGCACACCGCGTCCCCGTAAACCCGGCCGTCTTGCTGAAGCTGCGGAACTCGATCGCACACGCGGGCTCCGTCGATCTCGTAGATGCTGTGCGGGATCGAATCATCCGTGATAAACCCCTCGTACGCCGCGTCGAACAGGATGAGCGCCTTGTGCTTGCGGGCGTAATCGACCCAGGCCTCGAGCGTCTGCTTCGAGCGACGGCCCCGGTCGGATTGTTCGGAAAGCACAGGTAGATCACGTCGACCGGTCGATCCGGCAGGGCGGGAGCGAAGCCGTTGGCCTCGGTCGCTTCGAGATAGACCATGCCGCCGTACCGCCCGTCGCCGCCGGCCGCTTCGGCGTTTCCGGCCATCACGTTCGTGTCGACGTAGACGGGATACACGGGATCGGTGACGGCAATGGTGTTGCCGTGGCCGAGGATGTCGAGCAGGTTGGCGCTGTCGCATTTGCTGCCATCGCTGACGAAGATCTCGTTGTCGGCCACGTCACACCCGCGGCTGCGGTAGTCGTTCGTGGCGATGGCCGACCGCAGGAAGTCGTATCCCTTGCTCGGGATCGGGTCCCGCGGAAGCCGGCGTCGGTCGTCATCTCGTCGACCGCCTTCCGCATGGCCTCGGCGATGGCCGGCGCGAGCGGTTCGGTCACGTCGCCGATGCCGAGCTTGATGATCGGGCGGTCCGGGGTGCTTCTCGGCGAACGTCCGCACGCGGCGAGCGATCTCCGGGAACAGGTAACCGGCCTGCAGCTTCAGGAAGTTCTCGTTGATCAAAGGCATCAGGCGGCAGGTTAGGAGGCGAGCCGGCACCGTCGGACGCCTTGCGTTTCGGCGACTAATGTGGTGCAATGAATCGCCGCTCCTTCCTATCGCTCGTCGTCGCCGTCGCCTTCTCGTTGGCCGGCACTGCCGCTTTCGCCGAATCGCCCAAGGCCGTCACGCTGGACCAGTCCACGCCCAAGGCGGCGGCCAAGAGCATGATGCAGGCGATGCACGACGGCGACGCCGAGGGCGTCAAGAACAGCTTCGACCGTTCGAACGAGAAGATGGCCTCGGTGCTCGACGTGCTGGCGCCGATGATGGCCGCCAGTGGCCGGCTTATGGCAGTCACGAGCGAGAAGTTCGAGCAGCCTGTCGGGATCGGCGGGATGTCCGTCGACCTCAAGCTCATGATGAAGGCCATCGACGCCGGCACGGTCGAAGAGCAGGGCGACCAGGCCACGGTCGTTCCCGACACCTCGATGCTCCCGGACGAGTACAAGCAAAGCGTCGAGCAGGCCGGCATGACCGTGGAAGAGGCCAGCACCGTCAAACTGAACAAGGTCGACGGCAAGTGGCTCGTTCAGCCCGAGTCGATGCAGATCGACGAGGCGACGGCCGACTCGATGCTGGCGCAGTTGAAGATGGTCACCGCGCAGATGTCGGCGATGGCCGAGGCGATGAACAGCGTGACCGCCAAGGTCGAGCAGGGCGAGATCGCCGACGCCGCCGCAGCCGAGCAGGCACTGGAACAGGCCATGATGACCGCCATGATGAAGATGCAGCAGCAGATGGGCCAGGAGTAGCTTCTACGACCGGCCGCATCATCAAGAGACCGACGCCGCAGAGCATCGCTTCGACGAGCGTGTGGTTGAGCCGCATCACCACGGCTGTTGCTGTCGCCGCGGGCACGCCGACGACGGGCGAGAGCAGGGCGATGAGCGTTCCCTCGCGGACGCCCAGGCCGCTGGGCGTGACGAACGCTCCGAAGTAGCTGATGCACATCGTCAGTGCCGTGGCACACGTGACGTACGGCAGGCTCGAAGCGGCAAGCGTCGCGTCGAAGGATCGCAGAACGCACCACATCGACAGGCCGTTGAACACCCATTGGCCGATCGAGCAGGCGAGCAGGCGTAGTCGCTCCACCTCGGCACCCGCGGCAGCGGCGGGCGACGCATCAGCTTCAGCACCGTCGTCGTGATCCACCTGAAGACCGGCGGGCTCAGGCAGAGCGTTCCACCGACGAGCACGCCGGCAAAAACAAACGGAGCCGCGGCTACGTTTTGTCGGACCGCGTCGTCGAGCAGCAAGGCCGCCCCCAACAGCGAACCGGTCAAGACGGGCATGGCATCGAGCAGGACGAAGACGCCCAGCGCCGTCGTCGCCGGTACGCCGAGCCGCTTGAGCAGCACAACGGCCGTACCGGCGGCGGCGACTTTGCCGGGCACGTACTTGCCCGCCCGAACGGCACCCACGCCGCCGGAACAACTGACGCCACGTGAGCCATTGCCCCGTGAAACTCCGCAACAACAGTCGTTCGCTCAACGCGATGCACAGGTACATCCCCGGCAACGTCAAACCTGCGGCGGCGACCCAAGGCCAATGCGGACGCAAGCCACGCAGGTCCGTCCTGTCGATCTGACGCGACACCGCCCAGACGACGACGATCAGTACGGCAAGGGCAAACGACCACCGGATCACACGCTTGCCGCCGGTCGTCACGAAGCACGATACGATGTCGCCGATGTCCGACGCCGCCCCGACCGCCTATCCGCCGCAGATCGTCCTGACGAACACCGAGATCGTGCCGGGCTACGTCGTCTCCCGCGTTCTCGGCCTCGTGCAGGGCAACACCGTCCGAGCCAAACACTTCGGGCGAGACTTCGCCGCCGGCCTCAAGAATATCGTCGGCGGCGAGCTCAAGGGGTACACGGAGCTGCTCGTCGAGTCACGCCAGCAGGCGACCGAGCGGATGATGCAGCAGGCAGGGCAGCTCGGTGCCAACGCCGTCATCAACGTCCGCTACTCGACCATGCCGTCTACTGGCGGGGCGGCCGAGCTGTACGCCTACGGCACGGCCGTCGTGCTCGAAGCGGAGGCGGCGTCTTGAGCTGGTCGAACCTGCTCATGACCTTCTGGTGGCTCATCATTCCGCTGGGCTTCGCTGCAGTCGGAGCCCTCGGCCTGCTCCTCGACGCCGACCACCGCAAGAACCTTGCCTACCGCCGGGCGCAGTTCGGCAACGTCATGGTCACGGACATGAAACGCCCGCCGGGCATCGACCCGCAGTTCGGCAGTCGACTCGTGACCGGCGACGTCGTGCTCGCCGCAAACCGCCTGCTGACGACGCTGCGAGGTTCAAGCTCTTTTTCGGGGGCGAAGTGAGAAGTTTCCACGACCTCATGACCCGCGCCCGCCAGGAAGCGACGTTGCGACTCATGGAAGAAGCCGCGTCGCTCGGCTACGACGCGATCATGAACGTCCGCTTCGAAGCCGTCGACTTGGCAGGCGTCACGACACGCAGCAGCACCAAAAACCAGCCCGGTGTCTACATCGGCCTGATTGCCTACGGCACCGCATATCGCCGGGAGCAGGGCGTCTACCCGCCGCCCGCCGCACCGACGCTGCTGGGCTACACCTGAACCTTCGCACGCCACCAGATTTGTCGGTGGTGATGGAGCGTCGCCACCGCCGCAACGCCGGGCAGGAGCAGCGTGAAATCACTTTTGCCCAGCCGCGGCAATAGGTCGGCGGCCAGACTCGCCAAAGCTTCCGACGAGTCGAAGGCGATCGCGTCCGCCTGTCGACGACCGCACAAAGAAGGATCGTCAAACACCGTCGCGGTCGAGCCGCTGCCGTGATCCAGCTCGGCCGCCCAGTGATGCACCGGAGCCAACCAGGCCTCGTCACAGCGATCGAAGGCGATCTTCGCCAGCATCGTCGGCAATGCCTGCGGATCGACGACGCTGGCTTTGTCGCGGAAGTCGGCCCGCATCGTCGCGTCGTTGCCGGTGATCCAGCCCGTGACGTGCCAGTCGTTGGAGACCGGCGGAAGCGCCCGTTCGGAAAGAACTGAATCGACCTGATCGCCTCGGCGGCGTCGAGCACCTCGCGGTAAGGAACAAGTTTCACGGTTGATTGTTCGCGGCAACAACGACACCATATTTAGATGACCACCAAACAAACGATTCTCTACACGCTCGGATTCAGCGGCAAGCTCGTCGGCTCGATGACCGCTGACCTGACGCCCGAGCAGTTGCACCACCGCGACGCCCGAGGCCGCTGCCGCCTGGTTGCTGGGCCACCTCGTCCTCGTCGAGCGACGCGCCCTGAAGCTTCTCGATGCCGATCTGCCGGCCTTGCCAGATGGGTTCGACACTCGGTTTTCCCGCGAGGAGGACGCACCCAAGGCCGCCGACTTCGGCGACGTCGCGATGCTGCCGTCACTGTTCGACGAGCACCGACAGAGGCTTCTGGCAGCCGTCGAGCAGGTCGACGAGTCGACGCTGGACAAGCCGCTGGACAACCCGAGTCCGCGATTTACGACCGTCGGCGAGATGCTGGCATTCTTCCCGATTCACGTGGCGATGCACGCCGGGCAGATCAGCACCATCCGCCGCAGCCTCGGGATGCCGCCGTTGTTCTAAGCGACGGGTCGATAGATGCTTTAGCCTGCTTTGATGCACCACCAGTTCCCGCCCGGCGTTGCTGAACAGCTCGATTACTACGTCTACCTCTACGTCGACCCGCGTGACAATCGCCCGTTCTACGTCGGCCAAGGCACCGGCAACCGCGTCTTCGCCCACCTCAAGGACACGACCGAAAGCGAGAAGGTCGCCCGCCTCGACGATCTGCGAGCGAAGGGCATCGAGCCCCGCATCGACGTGCTCAAGTGGGGCCTCGATAAGGAACAAGCTTTGCTCGTCGAGTCGGCCGCCATCGACCTGCTCGGCATCGACCACCTGACCAACTGTGTCCAGGACCACGTGATCATCGGCCACCGCCGCACGAACCTGAACGACGTCATCCTCGACCACGTCGGCGGCGAGGCCGTCTTCGACGAGTCTGCCGTGCTCATCAAGATCAACCGCAACTACGACCCCGAGCCGATCGAGCTCTACGACGCCACCCGCAGTTCCTGGAAGATCAGCCCGAACAAGCGTCAGCCGAAGTTCGCCATGGCCGCCTACGGCGGCGTCATCCGCGAGGTCTACGAGATCCAAGCCTGGCTGCCGGGCGGCACGACGATGCAAAAGCTTGATCGAACGAGTCGGTCAACGAGAATCGCAAGGAGTTCGTCGGCCGCCTTGCCGAAGACGCCATCCGCACGAGGTACCGCGGCCGCCGCGTGCCGGACCTGCAGAGCAGCCAGAACCCGATCCGCTACGTCGGTCCTGTAGCCAACGTTTAGGTTACCGCCGGCCCGCGTCACTGCAAGATCGCGTAGCCACAGCGTCCCGCCGGCGTACATGCCGTCGATCTGCGGGACGAACCGGATCACGTCACCCGCGGCGGCCTCGACCGTCACGCCTTCGAAGCGGGCGATTTCGTTGTTCGGAATCGCGTACTCCTTCACCATCGCCATCTCGCTGTCGGTCTGGTGAAGGATGAGCAACTTCGTCGCATTGTTTCCCTCCCACAGCCGCGTGCGGGCGGAGCCAGTGATCTGGTACGTCCCTGACTCGGGCACGACGAACGACAACGACGCCGTCCGTACGCGGGGCGGCGTGCCGTGGCTGGCCCGCGTGCCGAACTCGAGCGACGCGTCCTTCATCTTCACCTGCGGCTGCCCGCCGAAGCCGTCGCTGCTGGCGACCCACTGCGTCCCGCCCCAGACGAGCGGACGGTAGCTGCCCGGCTCCATCGGCTCGAACGGCCAGACCTGCTCGACCTTCCAGATCGGCGTGCCGTCGCTCGAAACGACGCTGCCTTCGCTCGACCCTTTCTCCACGCCGTCCCAAGCCGGCGGCAGGGCGTAGCGGGTCGACCCGCCGTCCGTCGTCGCAAAGCCCGCGTTGACACGGTCGAGTTCCTTCACCGCCTCGTGCATCGCCTGCCCGGTGAGCGACTTGTCCGCTGAATACAGCAACACCGGCCGTCCGGTCTTCGACAGGGTCAGCGTCGTTCCCTCGAACGCCTCCGCATTGCCCATCGCGTCCTCGGCCATGAGCTCCGTGCCGAAGTCGGGCAGCTCGATCGTCACGTCCTCTTTCGCCGAGCGGTCGGCGTACGCGATCATCACGCCGCGTCCGTTCCGCAGGTCCTGGAAGATCGCCAGGTTCCCGCCGATCGGGCGGACGAAGCCGACCTCGTCGCTCAGGCCGATGTGGTGGTTCAGCACGTTCCACGCCGGCACCAGCGGCATCGGGTAGCTGTACCAATCCCACAGCATCGTTCCCGGGTTCGAGTAGTCCCAGAAACTCATCCCGTGCGTGCCGTAGGCGGTATGAAAGAGCACCGTCTTGTCCTGCCCGTTCACCGTCGCCTCGACCACACTGTTGAACATGGCGTTCGTGCTCTCACTACTCGTCAACCCCGTCACGGCGATCGGCTGATCGACGGCCGTATTCGTCACCGACCAGCCTTCGTTGAACCAGATGTCGATGTGCTCGCCGCCGCCTTCATTCGTGCCGGCCTCGTCGAGCATTTGCCGCATCCGCTTCATGCCGTTGGCGTCGATGAGCCAGCCGGCTCCGTAGTCGTGCCACGACCAGACGTCGATGTTCGACAGATCGCCTTTCGCCAACAGCCGGGCGTTCGGGCGACTCGGGTTCTTGTAGGTGTTGTTCACCATGACGACCGCGTCCGCGTCCGTCTTCTTGATCAGCGCCGCCGTCCGTTCGTTGAACTTCACGTACTCGTCGCCATAGTTGTCCCAGTCGTCGAAGCCCGGCTCGTTGCTGATCTCGAAGACGACCGGCTTGCCGCGGAAGTTCTCGACCGCAGCAACGATGAACCGGTCCCACGACGTCTCGATCGACAGATCCTGCCAGCGTTCATCGTCCGCCTTCCACCGCATGTCCTTCGGCAACGGATGCCCCTTCTCCATCGCCCACTTCGGCCATCCGTAGAGCGTCACGTGACACGCCACGCCGCGGTCGAACGCCTGCTGATACCTCTCGTTCTGCCAGTCGTACTGGCCTTCCTCCGGCTCCATGTTGTGCCACTTCTGCTTGGGCCACCACCGCGTCCAGCCGAACCCGAGCCGCTGAAACTTGTCCAGCACCTCAACCCCGCCCGCAAAGCTTCCGCCGAACCGTTCGTCGAAGTTCGCCGCCGTGGCGTCCATCGGGTAGGCCAGCGTCGTCAGCGGAAACGCGCGTCGTGTCGAAGGCGACGTTCTCCGCGTTCGCCACGACCACGATCACCTGGGCCAGCGCGAGCCCGTGAAAGTCGAGCGGCACGTCGTGCTTGATCGCCACCGTCTCGCCCGCCGGCAGCTTGATCGCGTCGCCCACGCTTCCGAGGCCCACCTGCGACGCGGCTTCGTAATCGAGCGTCTGCCAGATCGGTAGAACCGTCTGCGCTTCATCACTCGGGTTATTGATGTAGGCCACCATCTGGGCCGTCTCGCCGACGTTGAAGACGTTCCCCGCCGCCCCGCGAAAGCCGGGCAGGTTCGTGCACTCCACGACCACCTCCACCGCCGCCCGCCCGACGTAGTCCGCCGTCTGCGTTTCGCCCCTCGTCACGGTCATCCCGTCGACCAGCACCGGCTTGTCCTTGGCCCCGCTGATGACCACCATGTAATGCGGCTGCGGCCAGAACCCCGTCGTCGGCACGTCCGCCGGGAACGTCACGCTGTACCGCTTCCACTCGCCGTCGACCGCGACGCTCTTGCCCGCCCCCTTCGTCCAGATTCGGCCCGCCTTCACCGCCACCTCCCGCGCCGTCGGCGCGACCGAGATGCTGACCCTTGATTCCTCACCCTCCGCTTTCGCCCAGAAACTCACCGCATACGTCGCATCCTTCTCCATCGGAATCGGCGCACTCGCCACCCAGTCGCCGTCGATCCGCAACGCGTACTGCCCACTCTTCGCGTCATCGACGAGCCTGTGCTTCTCCTCGCTGACGTTGTGCCAGTACAGCAACGCCCCCTCGAACGACCCGTTCCGCAACAGATTCGGCGACCCCGCCAACGCGGGCGCGAAGACTGGCCAACAGCACGATCAAGCCGATTGCGATGTGCAATCCCTGGCATCGTAGCGGAATTGCCGCTTCCGCGTCACCCGACGCCTCCTTACCCTTTGCCCATGAGCGTCAAAACCGCAGAATCCGTCTGGCACGGCTCCCTTACCGAAGGCTCCGGCCACCTCAAGACCGAGTCGGGCAAAATCGACACTGACTACGCCTGGAAGAGCCGCGCCGAGGACGGCCCGGGCGGTGGGGGGACGAACCCTGAAGAACTCATCGGTGCCGCCCACGCCGGTGGAGCTTTCTCCAACATGGCCCTGAGCCACATGCTCAACGACGCCGGCCACGCCCCCGAGGAGCTCAGGACCGCGCCCACGTCACCTTCGACAAGGTCGGCGAGGCTTCGGCATCACCGGCATCAAGTTCGTCCTGACCGCCAAAGTCCCCGGCATGTCGGCCGACGATTTCCGAGCACGCCGACAACGCCAAGGAAGGCTGCCCCGTCAGCAGGCCCTGTCCGCCACGCCGATCGAGCTCGAAGCGACGCTGGCCTCCTAAAGTGACGCGTCATGGAGATGTCCCTGCCGTCTCGCGTTCTGGCCTCCGCTGCCTTCGTCATCGGGTGCCTGCCGGCGGAGGCGGCTGAGCCATCGACTTCGCCGGAAGTCACGCAGCACGGCGAGATGCGGGCCGTCATGCGACTCGGCGAGACGCAGGGCCGGATCGCGCTGGCCGACGTGGCTGCGGACCCCAATGCCTTCGGCGTGGGAGCCGTCGCCGGCCTCAGCGGAGAGATCACGATCGCCAACGGCAAGGTCTGGGTCAGCCGTGTTACGGGCGATGGCGTCGTCACGACCGGCCCCGAGGCCGTCAACAACGACGAGGCGACGATGCTGACCCTGACCAGCGTTCCGGCTTGGGGCAAGACCGTCATCAAGCAACCCGCCGACGGCAATCTGCGCTCGAAGCACACATCGCGGAAGCGACGAAGGGTGCCGGACTCGATCCGACAGTCGGCCACGCCGTTCGTGCTCAAGGGCTCTGCCAACCGTCTCAAACTCCACATCATCAACGGCTACTGCCCGGTCGGCGTCGATCCCGCGACCGTCGACGCGCAGCCGTGGCGTTGGTCGGCCGATGAGCCCGTTCCCGTTACCGTATCCCTGTCGGCTTCCACGCCCCCGATGCCGCCGGCGTCATGACCCACCACGGGACAAGCCTCCACATGCACGCCCTTATCGAGCTCGACGGCAAGCACGTGTCGGCCCACGTCGATCACGTCGCGATGGCGGCGGACGCAACCCTGCGGCTGCCCGCTGCCGATTGAGACGGGTGGCCAAGCGACAGAACAACAGCAAAGGGGTCAGGTGTCGCTCGCGACACCTGACCGTTGCGTATGACGACAACAGTCACGCGACTTACGCCGCGAGCTTCATCGGCGGTGCCACCGTAAAGAGCGGCCGCAGCCGATGTTGGTATTGACATTCATCGCCTCGCCAGCCGCCCGTGTCCAGAGGTACACGCCTCCGTCAGACACCAGCTGTTGCCAGAAAAACTTCAAACGACGCATCGACCCCATCACGAACCGATTAAGGCGAAACGAGAATTCCGCTTTCCGTTCCGCCCATATCCCTTCCATCCGCCGCCCAATGCAGGCCCTCAGGCCACCCAAACCCCCGACCAAGTCGCTCTCCGCCGCGTCTCCCGCCGTCAAACCGCGCTTAGGCGTTACAAACGCAGGTCCACGTCCGACAACCTCCGTTTGCGTTCGCAGAAAATAATTGCGCGATCAAAAATCGTTTTCGCGATCCGAAAGACATTGGTGCGCGAGCAGACCGACGATGTGCGCGATCCCAAACCGCTCTTCGCAACAAGTGGAGCATTCGCTCGGCCCCCAAACCCCTTGTGCGCGACCACACGGAGCATTTGCGCGAACAGAAAGCACTTTCGCGCGAGCAAATCCCTGAGTTGCCCAACGAAATGCGGCATTAGCTCACCCTGACGCCACGGTTGATCACCCGACAGCAACACCGGGCCTGCAGGACCAGGTCCAACTCTTTGATCTGCCCGACGTAATTCGGTCACGACCCGCTGCTGCTCCGCCACCCCGTCGTGGAGCGACGAGCCGCCAACCTCGTGACACGGATTGCATCCGCGAAACCCGTGTCTGGCGGCCACCTGACATCAGACCGCCTGCTTCGGCACATTAGTAGCGTTTGTTTACGACACGTCGTACAGTGGCACCCGGCAGTTTGACGGCGAGACCGAGCCTGTCACGACCGACCCGATCTTCCGGCTACAATGACGCGTCGATGCTCAACCGTCTCCGCGTGAAGAATTTTCAGTGTCTTGAAGACATCACGTTCGACTTGGTGGACTGTAGGTCGGCGCTTTTGATTGGGCTGAACGGTGCAGGCAAGTCCGCGGTACGACGATCTCTGGAACTGCTGCAGGTGGTCGGCCGCGGTCCGGGTCGAACACGCTGCTGGCACTCAAGAGCCAAGATTTCACGCAGTGGCGGCAAAACGAAACGTGCCGGTTTGAGGCGGAACTCGACCTCCATGGACGTTTGTTTCGTTATATAATTGCATTCGACTGGCCCGGACCAGTTCCGGGAATCGCGAATTGTGGAGGAGTGTCGAGTGTGACGGGAAGCCGATCTTTTTACGAGAGAAGGCGGATGTGACAGTCCGCAGCGATGTCACCTTTACGCTCGACTGGCATGTGCCGGCGTTGCCGGTCGTGGGGGACAAGCAGCACGCCGAGGAGATTCGACAGGGTACGACTGGTTCGCGTCGATGATTTTGATTCAGCCGGTGCCTTCGTTGATGGAGCCATACGCGGAGTCGCCCGAGCGCCAGATTGATCGGGACGCCTCTAACTTGGCCGCTTGTGTGCAGGGGTTGCTGTTGGCGAAGCCGGCTGCCTACCAGACGATGGCTGAAACGCTCAGCACGTCGATGCATGACTTCTCGTCGCTTGAGTTCGATGCGGTTGGCGAGAGCCACCACCTCACGACGCACTTTGAGCGAGATCACCCATGGGCCGTATTCTCACCACGGTTCGAAAGCTTGTCGCACGGCGAGAAGTGCATGCTGGTGGGGGCGTTGGTCACAGCGACGATGAAGCATGAGCGGCAGGGCTTCGTCTTTTGGGATGAACCGGACAACCACCTGGTGCGATTGAAGCGGGGCCTCGCGGTGCTTGGCCTCCGCAAGATTGCCGAGAACAGCGGCAGGGCTGGGTATGGCGATCATCAGGTGATGATGGCCTCTCACCATCCTGAAACAGTTCGTCGCTTCTCGAGCGACAACACGTTCGTTCTGCGGCGGGAGACGCATCTCGACGGCACGTCGGTTACACGCCTCTCTGACATCGAAGTCTTGGGAGACGTGACCACTGCACTACTTCGTGGGGAGGTGCTCTCATCGGACGCCTGACGAAGTATAAGCCGCACCTGTTCATCACTCCCGAAGACAAAGACGATCGGGAACTAGTGCTGCAATTCCTCCAACACCATGAGGTTCTGGATCCGTTTGTCCAGCCGATGCCGGTCATTGGCGGGTGGAGGAAAGCGAGGGACGAGCTCTCGAATGTCTACGTTCCGAAGCTGGCGAGCAACCTGTGTCACGTCGCCCTCGTCATCGACTTTAACGGTAGGGGTCCAGCACGCTACGAAGAAGTCATTGAGGTTGTGCCGGAGCATCTGCGGTCGCGTGTTTGCGTTCTAGGCAGTGCGAGGGAACCAAGGGACTTGCGGCAACATCTGGCTGGGTCCAACGAGGCAGTCGGCTGGCTGGCTGACGAACTTTATCACCAAAGCAGCACGAATCTGATTCCGCTTGGTCGCACCAGTTGCCAGCACAATCTTCAAGAGATCGACCGTGTCGGCAATGTCTTTCGGTCGCTTTTGTTCCCCTCGTAACGAGGCAGTTGGTAGATTGAGGCACAACTGCTGGTGCGACGTCCTACGCGATGATATAGCTACCAGAACAAGCTGCGATCGAGTTCGTGCAGTTGGCGGCGATCGGGTGATCTTCGATAACTAGTGATCGGTTTGCCCGCGAAGAACGTAAACGGTTTGTCCGTCTTCGTTGGATTCCCCTTGGCTACTCGAACTGTATGCGGCGGATCAGCACGGGTCATACCCTGGAACAGTATGTTCCCGCGACGCAAGACCCGGCAGATCACCCTCGGCGACGAACGCGTCGGCTACGTCAAGATCGGCGGCAGATCACCCTCGGCGACGACCGCGTCGGCTACGTCAAAATCGGCGGCGACGCCCCCGTCGTCGTCCAGACGATGACCAGCGGCTACACGCACGACGTGACGACCTGCCTCGCCGAGATCAACAAGCTCGCGACCGCCGGGGCCGACGTCGTCCGCGTCGCCGTGCCCGAGCGCAAGGACACCGAGGCCCTCGCCGAGATCATGAAGGAGACGCCGGTGCCGATCGTGGCCGACGTTCACTTCCACTTCAAACGCGCCCTCGAAGCCGTCGAGGCCGGCGTCCACAAGATCCGCCTCAATCCCGGCAACATCAGCGACCGGGCCCAGGTCATCGACGTCATCCAGGCGTGCAAGGACCGCAGCCTGCCGATCCGCATCGGCGTCAACGAGGGCTCGATCATCGAGCGCCGCGACAAGCAGAAACGCCTCAAGGAACTCGGCGGCTACTTCAGCGAGAGCAAGCACGGCCACCTCCTGGCCATCATGATCACGAAGCTCGAGGAGTACCTCGACATCTTCCACGAGCAGGACTTCCACGACATCGCCATCAGCGCCAAGTCGATCGACGCCGGCCTCGTCATCGACGCCTACACCGAGATCAGCAAGCGGTTCGACTACCCGCTGCACCTCGGCGTCACGCACGCCGGGCCCAAGGAAACGGGCACGATCCGCAGCGTCGTCCCGCTGGGCCACCTGCTCGCCAGCGGCATCGGCGACACGATCCGCCTCAGCTACGCCAACGACCCGATCTACGAGGTCGAGGACGGCCTCGAGCTGCTCTACACGCTCGGCTTGCGCGAGCGCAAGGGGGCCGAGCTCATCGCCTGCCCGACGTGCGGCCGCATCCAGGTCGACCTCTTCACGCTGACGCAGGACGTGCGGATGATGCTGAAGGACACGATCCGCGTGCCGATGAAGGTGGCCGTGATGGGCTGCGTCGTCAACGGCCCCGGCGAGGCCGAGGGCGCCGACGTGGCCATCTTCGCCGGCGACCGCAAGGGCATCATCTACGTGCAGGGCGCGAAGGTTGCCAACGTGCCGGAGGACGAGATCCTGGTCCGCCTCCGCGACGAGTGCGAGAAGTTCCAGGCGAAGGTCGAATCCGGCGAGGCGAAGCTGGGCGAGAAGGTCGTCGAAATCGCCCCGCCCGACCCGATCGGCGAGCTCGGCAGCGGCTGGGAGAAGATTGCGGCGGAAAGGGCGGGAAAGGCGCTGCCGGTGGTGGCGTGACCCGATCATGTGTTACTACTTGACCATCATCACGAGAGAACAGCCTCTGAATCTTGGCGAGCGTCCACTACATCTTGAACCCAACTCAAACCTGTCGGTGCAGCAAGCTTTGCCGCCGGATTTTTCAGCTCACTTACTCACGACCGATGGCTGCTCCTGTCAGTTGTACAACGGCGACGATGCGCCACCAGAAGGGCCTACAGAAGCAGACGTCCGAAGTAAGTACAAGAGGAAGGGATGGTCAGCAAACAAGATCAGCCGTGCGGTTCGGCAGTCGCTCGATTCACAAACTATGGGGCCTGTCCCTGTTGGGCTGCGAAATGATGTTTGTCAACGACTGAGCCAGCTTCTTCAGCGAGGCATGGAGGTCGCGTTGATCATTCACTGGTACGAGGGATCAGTAAGCGACGAGACAGTTCTACTGCATGCTCCTTGCCATAGAAATCTTGACAATCTCGCGGGGCAGAAGCTGCCGGAAGATCGGATCATTTGGATTGTCCATTAGAAGCGACGGCAGAATGCACAACGATCACGACAACAAGTCCCTCGACTACGCCTCGCCGGACACGGACGAGGAACGGCCAGATCCGCCGATGCAGCAGTTCGGGGACAACGTCGGCTTCGTGCCGTCGATACGTGGCCGGGACAGCGTTGATTGAACCGCCAAATGAGCAAGCACTTCATCCACTCGTCGTACCGCGAGAAGCTGGTCGAGCACCTGCTCATCAGCGAACTGCTCAAGATCTCGTGGCGTCGCGGCGACTGCTCGCTCGAGGTGGCCAAGCCCGAGGTGGACAACAAGGGCTACGACCTCATTGCCGAGGCCGAGGGCGTTGTTCGTCATGTCCAGCTCAAGGCGTCACACCACGGCTCGCGCACGTCGCAGCAGAAGGTCCACATCGCTCTCGCCCAGAAGCCATCGGGCTGCGTCGTGTGGGTCTACTTCAACGAGGACGACCTGACGCTCGGCCCGTTCCTCTACTTCGGCGGCACGGCGGGCACGCCGCTGCCGAGTCTGGCCGAGATGAAGGTGGCCAAGCACACGAAGGCAAACGCGGAGGGGCACAAGGCGGAGCGGCCCGATCTACGCGTTGTCCCGCGTGGCGCTTTCGCGGAGTGTCTCGATGTCCCTTCGCTTTACGACGCCCTGTTTCGCTCGACGTAGGGCCAGCCAACCGCGAGAATGAACGCTGCCCGGTACCATCGCGGCATGCCGCCACGCAGCGATTCGCGGAAGTGGCTGGGCTTGCTCGCCTGGATCGTCGTGTCGTTCCTGCCGTCGCTGACCGCGGCGTTCGTCGAGGTCGGCCCGTGGTACGACGGGCTCGATCGGCCCGCGTGGACGCCGCCGTCGTGGGTGTTCGGGCCGGTCTGGACGGTGCTCTACCTGCTCATGGGCGTCGCCGCGTGGCGGGTGTGGGCGAAGGCGGGGCGGGGTGGCTTCGGCGACCGGCCGACGCGACGGGCGCTGGTCGTGTTCCTGGTGCACCTGCTCTTCAACGCCGCGTGGACGTGGCTCTTCTTCGGCCTGCACCTGCTCCCGCTCGCGGCCGTCGAGATCGTCGTGCTCTGGGGGATGATCGTCCTGCTCGTCGTTCTGTTCTGGCGACTCGACCGCCTCGCCGGCCTCCTGCTCGTGCCGTACCTGCTCTGGGTGACGTACGCCGCCACGCTCAGCATCGGGTTCGCGGTGATGAACGCGACGTAGCGGCGGGTTGTCCATCTCGGGGCCTGCAGCGTTGCGTCAGGCTGCCGGCAGCGACTGGTGCGAGTTGGTTGAGAAACGCCTCCACGTCCTCCGTGTGCAACGCTTCCGGCGGAACCCACACCCCGCGGCGCGCCGCGACATAGCACAAGTACGACCGAACCCAGCTTTGATGCACAGCCGCCGTACCCTCCGCCAACTCGCGCCGCCGGCAGACGAGGGTGATCTGGTCAAGTAGCTTCATACCCGACTAGCTACCGCACAGACGGCCTCATGTTCAGCAAGGAATGGTTTGACAGCAACGGAACGAGCGACGAAGCTAGGCCGGATTTCAAACTGCATGCGAAGGTGCGCCGCCGGTCAAGAGAATCACCAGTTAGTGGGCCGGAAAACTCTGTGAAACATTATCTCATCTCAATCCTCTTTATCCTCGTCGGAATCGGCACTGCGGGATGCCTGCCGAACAGCGGCCCTCCCGGGGCTCAGACATTTCGAGCGGGAGACGCCGACTCGCTTGTCCATGAGCAATCGGGCATTCCCTTTCCGGCTCGGCTCGGGGATTTCACCCGTGAAGCCGCGTTGAAGAAGTATGCGGCTGACGGATCTGACGTGAGCGCGGGATACAACTATGTCGGCCCGCATGGAGCAATCGCGGCCACGACGTACGTGTATCCCTCGCCGAAGCTGGTTTCCATCGGCTCACCTCAGCGCGTGGTCGATACGGCTCGCGTCAAATTGAGCAAGGACGAGTTCGCCCGGTGCAAACGGGAGATTCAACAGGCACATCCGCGAGCCGTGCTCGCGTCTGAGGGGTCGTTCACCACGGCGGATGGTCGCGCTGGCTTTATGGCGGAATTCGAGTACGTTCAGCCGTTTGCTTTCGCTGTACAGCCCGTGAAGTCGCGGCTCTACCTGGTCACCTATATCAACGGACGTTGGTCTGTGAAGCACCGCATCACCTTCCCGGCGGACAAGCCGGTGCAACCGATGGTCGATCGGTCCGTTCGCGACTTCGGCCCGACGGCGGTCGAATGCACGATCTGGAACACCCAATATTCGCAACCTGGGTCTGACCCTCTGTTTGCGTCCGATGCCTCGCAGGACGACATCATCCGCCGACTGCGGGCGGAGAACGAGCAGCTCGAGATGGGCTTCGCCTCGCTCGTCAAGACGCTCGAGGGGAAAGGGGTGCTGAGCGAAGAGGAGGTCCATTGCCTTGCTCCTGCTACCCCCCCCCCCACAACCTCCGATCGAGTGATGTCGTTGCTGGACCGCACCGCGAAGCGTCTTGTCGGACGTTCCCCCGGTGGTTACGACGGATCTGGACCGTCTTACGGCGGGCCGTTCTTTGCCGCCTGAAGGATCGTGATCTTCTGCCAGACCTTGCGGCTGAGGCCGTTGGTCAGGTTCTCGATTTCGTCAACGGCCCGCACCGCACCGTCGTCGGGAAATCGCTGCACGTACAGCACCGCAACTTTACTGATGAGCGACAGCATCTCGCTGGCGAAGTCGAGATAACGCACCAGTTCTCCTGGCGTCAGCGGGCGATCATCGGGTGGCATGCGGCCTTCGCCGAAGTGCTCCTCGGTCGGGTCCTTTGTGAGCTGATGCATGTCGACCACGTGGGCCATGGCCCGCAACTCGTGTATGGCTTCGAGGGCACGCGTCCGCTTCCAGCGGGTTTCGAGACTGACGAGGAACGCGGCGATGGCGGCGAGGAAGAAGATGCTACCGAGCGTCGGCTCCAAAATCTGGATGAAGCTGTCGACCGTCTCAAAGGTTCCGATCTTGCCGATGATGACGACCTCGACCACGACCACGACCAGCAGCAATGCCAACGCGAAGTAGGCCGGGACGCGGATCCACTGCACCGGGCGGCCGATCTGTTTGGAGCGGGCGCGGGCGACGCTGGTGATGCTGATCAACTCGTTGGCAACGCTGCGGAGGCCCGCATCAGGGAAGATGGCGGCAATGCGTTCTTCGAGTCGTTGCACCGTCTGGTGCAGGAGGGCGTCGTCGACGCTGCGATAATCGGCCATGAGTGCAACATCATGCCGCGGGCGCGGTGGCGATGAAAGTCAGGGTGCCCGTTGCGGCTAACCTTACGAGCCCGATGAGTCGCCCAAGCCCGCTTTCAATCTGCTGTGCCGTGACCGCCGCCGGATTCATTGCGGGTTGTTTGTCGCCTGAGCGTGCCGCCCGTGACGCCGACGCGACTGCATACGACATCATTGCAGAGAAGCAGCTTGCCGCCCTTGGCGAGGTGCAGCCGTTCACGATTGACGAGCTCGAAGATCAACTGCGTCGCAAGCTCATGATTGAGCAGAAGTTGCCCGCAGGCGACGAGTCGTCGTACGGCAGGCTGTATCTGCAGCCGGTGCCCAAGCAGCCACCGGGCATCAGCGAAGGGCTGCCGCTCCCCGACGGCAGCAATGTAGTGGCCCATCGCGAGTTGTATTTTGCCGGCCTCAACACGCCGGTGCTCTCTTTCGACGCGGCGCTGGTCGATGTCGGGGCGTATCCCTCACCGACGAATCAGGCCGCCGAGCTTCCTTCGGCGACTGATGAACGGCTGGTGCTGGTGGTGCCACCGGAGAGGCCGCCCCTGGTGTTGTCGCTGGTCGATGCATTGACCATCGCCGCCAAGAGTTCTCGGCAATATCAGGATCAAAAGGAGCGTGTGTACCTGGCCGCGCTGGCGCTTGACTTGCGCCGGGATCGGTTCGAGACACAGTTTGGTGCCGGACTCGGCGTCGATGCCGCGGCTGACCTTGAAGGCGACGATGTCGCGGGCGTGGTGGTGTCCCCGAGCCTCGACGTCGGCAAACTTTTCAAGAACGGCGTGGGCATCACCGGGCGCATCGGCATCGACCTGGCGCGCCTGCTCAGCGGCGACGGTGGCGAGTCGCTCGGCACCTTTGCCGATGTCAGTATGACCGTGCCGCTGCTCGCAGGTGCGGGCGTGGAAGTCGTCGCCGAGCCGCTGCAGCAGGCAGAGCGAGACGCCGTCTACGCGATCTGGAGCTTCGAGCGGTTCAAGCGGGAGTTTGCGGTCGACATTGTCAGCGATTATTTCGGCGTGCTCGTCAGCCGCGACCAGATCACCAACGCCGCCGGCACACTCAGGCGACTGTCGGTCAACGTCGCCCGCTCGCAAGCACTTTACGACGAGGGTGAACTGCCGAGCATCCAACTCGACCGTGTACGCAGCCAGCAGTTGCGAGCCGAGATTCGCCTCATCAGCGCCCAGCAGCGGTACCAGAGCCAGCTCGACCGTTTCAACATCACGCTCGGCCTGCCAACGGACGCCCGGCTGGAGCTGTCGGACGAACCGCTGCAGGCTTTGGTCGATGAGGCTGATGCGATTCTTGGCCGTCTCGATTCGGCGACGCGTGGCGTCGAGGTGCCGGACGTCGAGACGCTGGTCGACCCCGACGAAACGGTCGACGTAGACGTGCAGCCGGACGGTCCGACGACGGCCGCGACGACGTCACCCGCGTTGCCTGCCGACACGTACGAGCCGCAACGCGCGCTTCGGGAGGCGGCGACGCGATTAGCGATTCGGCGGCGTCTGGATCTGGCGACGTCGTACGGCCGCGTGATCGACGCACAACGGCAGACCGTTGTTGCCGCCGACGGCCTCAACGGCGTGCTCGACCTCACCGCCAACGCTAACTACGGCGGCGGACGCGGCACCCTCAGCGGTGGCTTGCCCGACAGTTCGCTCGACTTCACCGACGGCCGATACGGCGCCGGTCTTCGACTCGACCTGCCGATCGAGCGGACGGCAGAACGCAACGCCTACCGCACCGCGATCATCCGCCTCGAGCAGGCCATTCGCGATGCCCAGCAGGCCGAGGACTTCGTGAAACTTGACATCGCCAACGCACTGCGTCGTCTGCAGACGGCGGCACAGTCGGTGCGGATTCAATATGAGGCGATTCGCGTGGCCCAGCGACGACTCGATGCCGCCAATGAGCTCGTCGAACTAGGCCGCGGCAACACACGCGACATCACTGAGGCCGAAGACGACCTGACGGACGCGCAGGACGACTTCACGCAGTCGCTGGTCGACTATCGTCTGGCCGAACTGGAACTCCAGCGTGACACGGGGGTACTACAGGTGACGGCCGAGGGTCTGCTGGAGGAAGTCGACCTGTTTGACCTGCCGTCTGCCGGCGACGCACCGGCTGCCGAGCCTGAGATTTCTGCCGCCACCACATCTTTGCTGCCATGACGACCGCTCCAACTTCACCAGCCACGAACTTTACCGATCACGATGACAAGAACGTCAAGCGCTGGGTCGGTCGCGGAATCGGAGGGGCCATTCTGCTCGGGTGCGTGTTGTTCGCCGGTGTGTACTTCTTCGTAGCTGGCTTCAGTATGCCGGCCTTCGGGGCCGCTCAGGAACAGGATCCGGCGGCGGTGTACGCCATCGAGGCCGAGCGTGGATCGATCGTCATCGGCATCGTCGAGACCGGCACCATCAAGGCTGCCGAGCAGACGACGATCAAGAGCGAGATCGAGGGTCAAGCGATGATTCTCGACTTGGTTCCCGAGGGCGTTCGTGTGGCACAGGGCGACCTGCTGGTCTCGTTCGACACGAGCGGTCTCGAGGACGAGAAGGTGACGGCAGAGATCAAGGTGCGCAACGACGAGAGCGACCTGATCCAGGCACAAGAAGAGCTGGCGGTGAAGCTGAACCAGGCAGAGGCCGACGTCTCCGCCGCCGAGCTAGACCTGCGGTTTGCCATCGAGGACAACAAGAAGTATCTCGAAGGCGATTTCCCGAAGGACCTCAAGGAAGCCGAGAACAAGATCACGATCGCCCAGGAAGAGTTGCGGCGGTCGGCAGAGACGCGTCGTGGCAGCGAGCGTCTTTACGAGCAGGGCTTCATCAGTCTGACCGAGCTCGACGCCGACCGACTGAGTGAGCGGAAGAATCAGCTTAATCTCGAGGTGTCGATCCAGTCGAAGGAGCTGCTCGAAGGCTGGACGCACCGCCGCAAGATCGATGAGTTCGAGAGTGATATCGTGCAGAAGACGATGGCCCTGGAGCGTGCGAGGCGTAAGGCCAAGGCCGACACCGCACAGGCAGAGGCCCGCGTCGCCGCCAGGGAGGCCGAGTTGCGGCGTGAACAGTTGCGGCTCGATCGGCTCATCGAGCAGATCGACAAGGGCAAGCTCTACGCGCCGACCGACGGCATGGTCGTCTATGCCACCAGCGGCCGAGGCGGATGGCGCGGCAACGACGAACCGCTCGAAGCAGGCCAAAGCGTGCGCGAGCGGCAGGAACTCATCAACCTGCCCACCGACCAGGACCGAATCGCTGAAATCAGCATCAACGAGAGCAATCTCGACAAGGTCGCTGAGGGCATGACCGCTCGCGTGACCCTCGATGCCAAGCCCGACGAGGTCTACTGGGGAATCGTCGAGAAGATCGCACCGCTACCCGACGCGAGCGTGTCGTTCTTCAACCCGGATCTTAAGGTCTACCCGACGCAGATTCGTATCAAGGGTGAGCACCCGGGTCTGCGGAGTGGCATGAGCTGTCGGGCGGAGATCGTTGTCGCCCGGCTCGAGGACGCCGTCAGCGTGCCGGTGCAGAGCGTCGTCCGCATCGCCGGCGTGTCGACCGTCTTCGTCGTCAACGACGACGGCACGGTCGAGCCTCGCAAGGTCGTCGTCGGCCCCGACGATAACGCTCGCCAGGTCATCACGAGCGGCCTGGAGGAAGGCGAGCGCGTCTCGCTGACGCCGCCGTTGCAGGATACGGGCAAGCGGGACGCGATCGGCGTCGACGACTTACCTGAAGGTGCCGGTACGACGCCGATGCCGACGACGAAGCCGGCCGAGGTCGACCCAGCAGACCTCGAGCCTGTCGTCGTCACCGACTTCCGCGAGATCGGAACGGTCCTCATGAGACGCATGAACGAGGGCGAACGTAAGAAGTATCAGCAGATGATGGCTGACCAGGACTTCCAGAAGATGCGCACCTACGGCGGTGCCATGATGAAGAAGTACAAGGTCACGTTTGAGCGGCCCGACAATGGTGAAACGTCGTCTGGCGACGACGCTGCTTCGGACACAGGTCGCCCTGCCGCTGAGCCAGAACGTGCGGATACGGCGACCCAGAGCACCTCTGACGACGCTTCATCAAGTCCGCCAACAACCAAACCCAACGAGGCCGCCGGTGAATGATGCAGCCGCGCCACGCGGCGCTTTCGAGCCGGCCGATGATGCCGTCGTGGCCGAGGTGCGTGACGTCACCAAGACGTACATCATGGGCCGTGAGCAGGTTCACGCACTCGATGGAGTCACCCTCACATTTCGGCGTGGCGAGTTCGTCAGCCTCATGGGCCCCAGCGGTAGCGGCAAGAGCACACTGCTCAACCTGCTCGGCACGCTCGACCGGCCGACCACCGGGCAATACTTCCTCGCCGGCCGCGATGTCAGCGGCATGGCAGACGGTGACTTGTCGGACTTTCGCCTGCAAACGCTCGGCTTCATCTTCCAGAGCTTCAATCTCATCCCGCAGCTCACCGTCCGCGAGAACATCGAGTTGCCGTTGAGCTATCAGGATGCCGACCCGGCGTTTGCTCGCAGGCGGTCTGCAGAACTAGCCGACCGCGTCGGGCTTGGTGACCGGCTCGATCACCGACCAAGCGAGCTGTCAGGCGGTCAGCAGCAACGCGTTGCCATCGCCCGCAGCCTTTCCAACGACCCGCCGGTGATCCTCGCCGACGAACCGACCGGCAACCTCGACTCGGCCACCACCGCGCAGATCATGAAGCTGCTGCTCGAACTCAATGCGAGCGGCAAGACGATCCTGATGGTCACGCACGAACCCGAAATTGCCGAGTGGACCAAGCGTCATGTCCACATGCGCGATGGGCGCGTCGAGTCAGACGACCTCAATCATGATGTCCGCATGGCAGAGGTTGTTCAATGAGGCGACTGTTCAAGAACATCACGCTCGGCATTAAAACGCTGATGCTCCACAAGCTTCGGTCGATCCTGACGATGCTGGGCGTCATCTTCGGCGTCGGTAGCGTGGTGGCAATGCTCAGCGTCGGCGAAGGTGCCAGTGCCGCTGCTCTAGCAGAGATAGACAAGCTTGGCGTGCGGAACATCCTTGTCAGCAGCCAGGAACCTGACGGCGCAGCCGACGGTCAACGGCGTCGACTGACTATCTACGGCATCACCTACGCCGATGCCGATCGCCTCGCGTCGCTGCCGCTCATCGAGCGTGTCGTACCCGCCAAAGCGGTCCGTAAACAAGGTCGACTTGGCGACGTGACGGTCGAACTCCGGCTTGTCGGCACGACGCCTGGCTGGGCAGAACTCGTCAGCCGAAACCTCATTGCCGGTCGGCACCTCGCTCCGAGCGACAGTGATGGCCGCCGAAATGTCGTCATCCTTACTGAACAAGGTGCCCGCAAACTCCTGGCCGGGCAGGGCACGGTCGGCAAGCAAATCGTCATCGGTGGCGGCAGTTACGAGGTGGCAGGCATCGTCGAGTCAGCCGCCAGCGTGAGCGAAGAGGGCGGCGGCGGTGGCGCATCGGGTGGCGTGCCGACGCCCGACGAAAACGTCGACGCTTACGTCCCGCTGCCGTTGCTGAAGGAACGGCTGGGCGATGTCGTCGTCGAGAACACGTCCGGCTCGTTCAAGCGTGAGCAGGTCGAGCTGCACCAGGTCATCGTCGAAGTGGCCGACCCCAAGGCCGTGCCGGGCGTGGCGGCGGGCGTGCGTCGTATGTTCGAGAAGTTCCACGAGAAGGGCGACTTCCGCATGACCGTCCCGCTCGAGCTGCTGCGACAGGCCGAGGCGACGAAGCGGCGCAGCAACATCGTGCTCGGCAGCATTGCCGGGATCAGTCTGCTCGTCGGTGGCATCGGGATCATGAACATCATGCTCGCCAGCGTCACCGAACGCACCCGCGAGATCGGCATCCGCCGAGCCATCGGTGCCCGGCGCGGCCAGATCATCCAGCAGTTCCTCATCGAGACGGTCGTGCTCTCCACCGCCGGCGGGGCGATCGGCGTCGCGCTGGGCGTGACTATCCCAGAGATCATCGAGCGATACGCCGACATGCGCACGATCGTCCAGCCGTGGATGGTCGGCCTGAGCCTCGGCATCAGTGTCCTGACTGGCATCGTTTTCGGCCTCTACCCGGCCGTCCGGGCGGCGAACCTCGATCCGATCCAGGCGCTGCGGCACGTCTGATGTCGTGCCTTACTTCGTCATGAACGCCCACTGCGTCTTGTCGACCGGGACCACGCTCAGCCGCGACTGCTTGACAAGGTCCCAGTCGGCGAACCGCTTGTCGGCCTTCACGTTGGCAAGTGTTTTGGGCCGCTCGATGCGTCGCTCGAACTTGATGTCGACGACGTCAATGCCGTCCTTCTTGTACGGCTGGCCGACCGTCTCTGCGATGGCGAGGGCCGCCTTCTCTTTGCCGGTGTGGTAGATCAGGCACTTGTCGCCCGGCTTCATCGCGCGGACGTTTTTGAGGGCCGCGTTGTTGCCAATGCCGTCCCAGCAGGTGCCACCGTCGCGCTCGAGGTCGTCGACGCTGTAGTCGGTCGGTTCGGTCTTAAGAAGCCAGGCGGCCATGGCAGCACGGTACGGCCGTTGCAAAGGCGGCAAGGCATGACGCAACTCATCGGCTGGGCCGCCTCGGCCGTCCTCGTCTGCACCATCGGCAGCCAGGTCTTCAAGCAGTGGCATGACGACACGAGCAAGGGCGTCAGCCTCTACCTCTTCCTCGGCCAAATACTCGCCAACGGCCTGTTCCTGACGTACGCCAGCCTCACCGGCGACGTTGTCTTCATCGTCGCCAACGCGTTGCTCCTCGTCACCAGCCTCGTCGGCCTGGCGATCAAGTACCGCCATCAGCAACGCGGCGAGTCTCCATCAACTGCCGAAGCTCAGTAGCTCCGTAGCACGCCGATGACGACCCCTTGCACGCGCACCTCCTCGGCCGGCACGATGCGTGGTTCCATGGTGTGATTCGCCGGCTGCAGCCGAACGTTGCGGCCTTCGGCGTAGAAGCGCTTCAGTGTCGCCTCGCCGCTGTCGAGCAGGGCGACGACCTGTTCACCGTTTCGGCACGACTCGCGCCGCTCGACCACGACGTAGTCGCCGTCACAAAGGTGATCTTCGATCATGCTCTCGCCGCGCACCTTGAGCACAAAGACGCCGTTAGGCCGGTTGTAGAGTTGCTCGAGGTCGAGTTCTTCGCGGTTTTCGACAGCTTCGATGGGCGAACCTGCCGCAATGGAGCCGACGAGCGGCAACTTGCTGCCGCGGTCTTCGTCCGGCAGCAACTCATCCGACGTGATGGTCAGCGAGCGGGCCTTGTGCTTATCGCGGGTGAGCAACCCCTTCTTTTCAAGGGCACCGACGTGTTCGAAGACAGTGACCTTGCTGGTGCCGAGCTGGTCGGCCAGCTCCTGCATGGTCGGAGCGACGCCGTTGAGATAGCGGTAGTCGCGGATAGCGACAAGGACGTCGAGCTGGCGGGGCGTGAGGTTCATGGCGAGTCGAAGAGGCCGATGGAAGGTCGTGGACCGTACGGAACGTGTTCCGGCGGACATTAACCAAACAGACCATGCCCCGTCAACCTCCCGAACAATTGTTCATCGGGCAATATTGAATCGGCGGCCGACGCGGGTGCGTCGGCCGCCGCTTGTAATGTGGTGCGAACCGTCATAAGCCGAGTTTTGTGCCTCCACACAGCGTGCGGAGGTGCGGTCATTTCTCTGGGACGACGATCGCTCGTCGCCTCGTCGGATCGCAAGCGATCCAGTAGCGGCCTACCCGCGGGCACACGCGTCGGGCCGACGCGACTGTTGCCAGTGTCCCGCTGTTTGGCCTTGCTGCCGGTGGGGTTTGCCCTGCCACCTTCGTCGCCGAAGGCGCGGTGCGCTCTTACCGCACCTTTTCACCCTTACCTCGTGAGAGGCGGTTTGTTTTCTGTGGCACTTTCCGTCGATCGTAAAATCGCCTTGCCGTTAGCAAGCACCGTTACCCACGCGGAGTCAGAGCCTCCGCTTCTGCAGTTCGGACTTTCCTCACGCCGGACGCAAGGCCCGACGCGCGACCGCTCGGGGCCGCACCGCCCGTAGTCTAGCCGCTTATGTCTCCGCACCTTCGCCAATTGCTCGGGCTCGACGCGTCGCCGCTGTTCATCATCGCAGGGCCCTGTGTGATCGAGTCGTTTGACCTGTGCGTACGAGTTGGCGAGACGATGAAAGCCGCCTGTGAAGCGGCGGGTGTGACGTACATCTTCAAAGCCAGCTTCGACAAGGCCAACCGTTCCAGTGCGGCCAGCTTTCGCGGGCCGGGCATCGACGAAGGGCTCGACGTACTCGCCAAAGTCAAAGATGCGCTATGCGTCCCGACGCTGACGGACGTGCACGAGCCCGACCATCCCAGGGCAGCGGCGGAGACTGTCGATGTGCTCCAGGTGCCTGCATTTCTCGCCCGGCAGACAAGCCTGCTCAAAGCCTGTGGCGAAACCGGCCTTGCCGTCAACATCAAGAAGGGCCAGTTCATGGCTCCGGTCGAGATGCAGACGGCGGCAGATAAAGTGCGGTCGACCGGCAACGACAACGTCATGCTCTGCGAACGCGGCACCTTCTTCGGATACGGCCGCCTCGTCAACGACTTCACCGGGCTCCGCACCATGAGCGATGTCGGCTGCCCCGTCGTCTTCGACGCGACCCACTCGACGCAGACACCCGCCAGCCTCGGCGGGGCGAGCGGGGGCGACCCGACGATGGCGCCGATCCTGGCCCGAGCGGCCGTCGCGGCGGGGGTTGAGGGCTTGTTTGTCGAGTGTCACCCCGAACCGTCAAAGGCGCTGAGCGATGCCGCGAGCATGATGCCGCTGGCTGAGGCGGCGGCGCTGGTCGGACAGCTGTCCGAGTTGGCCCGTTTGACGGCGTCCTGGGCTCGAGTCGCTTGAGGTTTGGACGTTCTACCGTGCCGCATGGCTTGGCGCGAACGTGACGAGACGCCGAGACGACGGCTGATGTTGGAGCTGTTGGCCGGCACGTATGCCGTATGTCGTCTACCGACGGGTACGCCAGTCGACCGGGTGACGGACGAATTTCTAGTCATTATTCGATCGACGGGAGAGTCGCAAGGTACGACGCTGGTCTGTTACGAGCCCGACGCCCCAGCTGGTGCCGAGATTGATCGCGGTTGGCACGTGATCAAGATTCAGGGCACGTTCGACTTCGGCGAAGTCGGCGTTTTGGCGGCGGTGCTGGTCCCGCTGGCCAAGGCACAGGTGCCGGCCCTGGTGATGGCGAGCTTCGAGACCGACTACGTCCTGGTCAAGGCCCATCGGCTCGACCGCGTACGCGACGCACTGACTGATGCAGGGCACACGCTGTCCGACCCGGCGGGACTGCTGGGTTCGGCGTGAGGATCAGGCAGCGCGGATGAGGCCGTCGTCGCCGGTAAGGTGATCGATAAGCCGTCGGCCGTCGCGGGCAAGCCTGACGCGGCGGACCGATGCGGTGGTGGCGAGGCGTTGGATGAACCGCTGCGACGCCGGGTGGATCGTCGGCAGGGGCCAGGCCCGCTTGACAGCGGCGATGGTGCCGCGACCAAGGATCGGCGTGGATGTGACAACATCATCCCGTTGCGACTCCGCCAGGTAAACGTTCTGGCACGAGGCGCGGCGGCAAGTTAATCGGTCACCGCTGCCGAAGTAGACCATGTCGGTGTGCTGCCGAAGCGGTCGTCGAGACGAGCGGCCGAGTGCGGTGCCGGGCATGGTGAGCAGGTCGATGCCGCGAGACTCTTCACGAAGGGCGGTCCAGCGGGGACCGATGAGCCGGATCGGCGGGCCGACGGCTGCGGCTTCGCGGTCGTCACCGCCTGGGCTCAGCAACAGCGTTCCTAGGCCGTCCGACCCTGCAAGCGACGTCGCCGGCACAAGGTGCAAGCCGTGACCCGCCAACAGGTGAGACAGCGGCCACCAAACCGTCGCCTCGAACAGACGCGTCGCGTCAAGACGCGGCTCCGGCAGCACGTGCGACCGCCAGCGGCCACGGACTAAATCGACCTCAGTAAGACCCCAACGTTCATCAACATGCCAGTAACGGTCACCGCCGGGGCAACGGAAAAGTTCGTAAAGTGGGTGAAAGGCTACGTCACCAGGACAGACTCGGACCGCTTCGGCGTCGACGCGGCGTAGCACGTCGTCGCCGTTGTACGTGCACACCGCGCCGTCGATCGGCTCGAACGGCAGCTCGTCCTCCGCCAACTGCGACAGCAAATCAGCCGCCGGACCGGCGACAAGCGGGTGCTCGACCCGCAATCGAACGCCTTGGCCGTGGAGACAGAACAACGCCGGCACGGACGGCGCAGCAGGAAAAGCGGGGGCACAGCCAGGCATCGTCACCCGTTGCATCGGATGTTGCGGCACTTGCCCTGAACCCGAAAAGGTTCAACTTGTACCGATTGTGCGGGCATTTACCTGCGGAGATCCGATTCGCCGAGAATGCGGAAGTTCTTACGCATCAGGATCCTCTGTGCAAAGACAATGTCATCGACGTAGATGGCAATCGCCGGCTCGGCGTGCGCGCGGAGCAGCGGGTAGGCGTAGTGGATGTTCACCTCCGCCGCCAGGAGCGCCTGGGCGATGTGGATCATCGGCACCCGCGTCGTCGTAGGCACTTCAACGGCCAAGACGGCCGTCTCGCTGAAGCTGAAGTGGTTGTCCCGCAAACAGGTACGAGCGTCTTCGGGATCACTGGCAATGAGCCGCATGAGCGAGATGTCGGTCGATTCTTCGACGGAGAACGCGTTGATGCGAAGGCCGGCTGACTCGAACTTGTTGAGCAGCAATGCCATCTTGCCCACGCGGTTCTCGAGGAACACGGTGAATTGGCGAACACTGGCCGGCTCATAGCCGCTGCCGTGCTCTGTTTTGGGCGGCACAACCGTCTGCATCTGCAGTAGCCTAGCGATTCGCGACGCAGCGGCTAGGTGCAAGTTCGCATGCGTCTGTTATCGACCCTCACGTCGAGCAGCCAGTCGGATCCGCTTCCGCTTGGGCTTACGCCCGTCGGTTGCGACGCTGAAGACTCGGTCCGCTTTCTGCTTCCTGGCCCACGTCAAGAACCCGCTCATCCGCGGCGACGACCGCAGGGCTTCAACGCTATGAAAGCCGTCGTCTAGTTCCTTGTTGGTGAAGCTCGCATGTACCTGCCTGTGGCAGGTGCGACAGGTCGGCACCCGCACCTCCGCTCCGCCGCCACGACTCTTGGGCTTGAGGTGATGGAGCGTGATCAACCGACCAGGCACGGCCCGCTGACACAGCACGCACACGACCAGTTCCGACGCTTCATACCGAGGCACGCCCATCTTACGCGTGAAGATGTCGTCCGTTCGTTTCAGGCAACGAACGTGACCTAAGAATGGTCATGCCAACCTTTGGATTTTGCACGGGCTTCGAAAACGCCCGCCTGATTGCCGACAGCGGCTTCGACTACATCGAGCCCAGCATCCAAACGTTCTTCCAAGGCGAGGTCGCCGACGCCGAGTATGCGGGCGTTGACGCGGTACGCGGTGACTGCCCGCTGCCGGTGAAAGCCTGCAACATGATCGCACCTCGCAGCATGAAGCTGACCGGGCCCGATGTCGATCTTGATAGGATCAAAACGTACCTGACCCGCGTCATGCGACGCGCTGGCGAGGCCGGCGTCAAGACCCTCGTGTTCGGTAGTGGTGGCGCGCGCAACATCCCCGACGGTACCGCACGAGAAGAGGCACGCATTCAGCTCATCGACTTCCTCTCGATCGCAGCGCCGTTGGCTCAGTCGGGCGATGTCACCGTCGTCATCGAGCCTCTCCAGCGAAGCGAAAGCAACGTGCTCAACGGCGTCGCAGAGACGATGACGTATGTTCGCGAGCTCAACCACCCGAACGTGCGATGCCTTGTCGACAGCTACCACCACTGGCAGGAAGGTGAGTCGCTAGCAGATGTCGAAGAAGCGGGCGAAGCGATCCATCACGTCCACGTGGCAGACAAGAAGGACCGCGTGCTCCCGTTCGTCAACGAGTCGTCAAACCCGACGTCATACAAAGCTTTCTTCAAGACGCTCAAGAAGTCGAACTACGACGGCGGCATCAGCATGGAGTGCGGCGAGTGGCCCAAAGAACAGAAAGCGCTTGAGAAGTCGCTCGCAAAGCTCCGTCAAGCCTGGGACGCGGCGTGAGCCAAGCCTCCTGGTGAATTATCAGCCTCCGCGCCGGCCATTCACTGTAGAGACCGATAATCCGCATTATGTGAAATCGGCCGGTCTTTGCACGGCATCAGGTCGCCGTGGCGATTGGCGTCTTGACGTCGACGCGCGTGCGTACCTCTTCGTATATCGGAAGCTCGGTTTCAGCTTTGACCTCAAGGGACACGGCGAGGCCATATCGGATACGCACCGGGCCGCTAACGCCCGCGACTTCACGGCAATTAATCTTCAACTCAATGCTGTCGTCGAGGCCTACAACCACGCTTCGTTCGCCTTCGAGAACCTCGTGCTGGACCGTTCCGCGCTTCACGGCGTGGTGATCCACATGCTGTCGGGCGACCTGCAGCCTCGTTGTGGGCGGGGCGAACTCAAGGCGGTAACCGCGGTAGCGTTGGCGACGCGGATTAATTGGCGTCATCCACGCTAGCGTCAGCGTAAGTCGTCGCCAATCGGATCTGGCGGAGAGTGACGGCGGCAGCGGCACGCGGTAGATATGAGCCTTGTCAGGTGCAAGCTCCGAGGCCGCGAGCAGCGTCGCCCGCTGTTCGGTGCAGCCGATCAGGCGATCGGGCGCGACCACACCGTGGCCGAAGTGCCGCGTCACTAGTCTCCGCAGCGCCATCTGGTCATTGGCATCCGATGGGAGGAGGTCGCGCAACATTTCGGCTTGCTCTGGCCACGCGGCGGCGTGTACAAGCAACGCTTTCACCAAGACCGGGTTATAGTCGGCGGGCAAGGCGTTTGCGTCCGAGGCCATGGTAAGTTTGCGGACCTCGTGCAGTACCTGCGCGGATCGGCGGCTTGCCATAGCCGTCGCGCCGCTTGAGCCTCGAACGTGCTCGTTTTTCGAGAAGCCGCCACCCTTGGCTGGTGAGGCAACCCGATGACCAGGTCCGAGTTGACGGCTTCGGAAGGACTCAAAAGACGGCGAAGACGGCGGTCAGCGTCAATCCTTGACAAGAGCAGTCGAGCAAGCTCTTGGGCTGGTGTTCGGTCCGCTTCCGCGTACGAGAGGTCAAGGACGATGTCATCGGTATGGTTGCCGCAACTGATGAGGATGAGGACGTTCCACTTCCACGCTGCCCAGTCGATGAACCTCGCCCACGAGCTCATCCTGTGGAGAAAAGGCTGGGCTCGATCTCCGACGGAAAGGTTGACGATCTTCACGCCCGGCGCGGTCGGTGCCTGCCCTGCCTCGCCCTCAAACATCCGAACAAACACCCGGTGCATCAGGTCCACCGCCAGTTCGTCGTCGGCCATGAACTCGTCGCCGTCACCGCCGAACGGTCGCAGGATCGGCCGCAAATAGAGCGGGGATTCCAGCGGCATCTCACCCGCGTCGAGTCCGCCGTGAAGAATCAACGATGCCATCGCCGTCCCGTGCCGGAGGGCCTCTACCTGGGCCATGCTCGCGACGCCGTCCGGGTCGTCGACGATCAGACGGTTTCGCAGCAGCGGGTGGTTTGCAACGGCTACAGCAGGAACGGCAGATCACCCATCGACTGGACTCTTTTCCTTACGGCCTCGACTCGTGCCGGACTTGCGGTTACGCCACTGTTTGAGGCGCTGGCCAACGATCGACCGCACATCCTGCCCCGGCATGGTCAGAACCCGCCGGCGGGCGACGTCCAGCCCAAACTCCTCCAGTTCCGCGTAGCTCGCCCCGTGCAGCACGTCGGCGAGCCGCCTTGGGCTGTAGTCGAAGCTGAAGCCGAGTCGCTCCTCCGCCAGCTGCACCCACCGTTCAACCTGCGCCCGCGAGGGGGCCGGCAGGTCCAGCCGCACTTGGAAGCGCCGCCATACCGCCCGATCTAACAACTCGGGGTGATTGGTCGCCGTGATGAGGATCACGTAGCTCGGCAGCGCATCAACCCCGAGCAATAGTGAACTGACCACACGTTTGATCTCGCCCGTTTCGTGTGTGTCGCCCCGCTCTTTGCCGATTGTGTCAAACTCGTCGAGAAACAACACGCACGGCCGGGTGCGGACGTAGTCGAAGACGCCGCCGCCGGGCACCGCCGGATCGGCTTCTGTATCAACCGCTACGTCGGCCAATGGATGCTCGACCGCCACTCGACCTACGAGGCGTGGTGCGAGGAGCATGACATCGTGCCAGAGACACTCTGGTATGACACTAGTTTCGATAAGCTGATCTCGGATCCCGTCTGCTGGCGTCCCCAACGTGGTCCTGAGCGAGCTGCGCTTCACGCCCGTCCCGGAACCGACAGGCATGCTCGGCGCGGGCGTGATGGGCCTGGCCCTCACGCTCCGCCGGCGTCGTGCGCGATCTTCGTTCGCGACTTTCGAGTCTCGCACCCGTGTGTCGCCGGCTTGACGGTCGCCGACATGCTTTTCGGATCGGGCGTTGGCCCACCCTTCTCGTCCTGCCGAGGAGGTAGCTATGGCTGTTTCAAAGTTCCGCCGCACAAGGGGCTTCACGCTCGTTGAGCTGCTTGTCGTTATCGGCATCATCGCGCTGTTGATCTCGATTCTCTTGCCAACGCTGTCGCGAGCGCAGGCGTCGGCCCGTGCCGTCGCGTGTGCCAGCAACCAGCGACAGGTGGTGTTGGCATCGAATATTTACGCCGGTGACAACGGGCAGGTCTTGCCACCGGGCTCGAGCACCTCGGGCACCGGCGACTGGGCCCCCTTCTGGTACGACTTCATTATGGAGTACGTTGGCGAGAAGGTTCCTGATGCCTTCTCGGGTGGCGCATTCGACGCTAAGGAGTACGGCGAGGCCTTCGTCTGCGGCAGTGCGACGATCGAAGCTGGCTATATGCACTACAATGTCCACCCGCGCCTCATGCCGCCGCAACCGCCCGCCGGATCAGTTGCCAGCCCGCCGGCCACGGGCAATGCTTTGACGGGCAAGGCGTTCAAGCCCTTCAAGCTCGCTCAGATCCCCGAGAGCAGCGAGATCCTTTTCGTCGCTGACGCCCGGCAGTTCGATGCTCCCAACGTCGACGGCGGTCGGGTTCATGGGAACGCTCCCTCGTTCATGGGTGCCTTTGCGAACAACGGCATCTACTCGCACAAGTTCGTCAGGTCGCCCGGCGGGAGTGCCACGGCCGGAGCGGTCTCCTCAACCTCGCTGCCGCTGTTCGGCATCGGTAACCGTGACCTTTCCGCCGCCGCGGGCGAGTGGGGAAATGGTGACCTGCGGTTCCGCCACAAAGACAACAACTCCATCAATGTCGGCTTCGCTGACGGACACGTTGAGGCTTTCGGTCTCGGCGAGAACTCCGACTTCTGGGACAGCAACACGGAGGACGTAGACGCCGGCGAGCTGACGTTCCGCAACGTGATGTTGATCGACCAGTACTAAGTATTCGCACCGAAAGGCTGAAAAAGCGATGTTTGCACGCCCCCTTGCCGCCGCTGTTGCCCTGGCCAGTCTGTTGCTTCCCACGACTCCCGCTGTGGCACAGCACTCGCCCGTTGAGGACGATTGGTTCGAGTTCCACATTCCAACGCTTGCCGATGCGGCGACGACGGGAGACGCAATCGACCTCTCGCACCTGAACGCCTCCCCCGCCGGGGCCAACGGACGCATTCGAAGCGACGGTGAGGGCCGGCTGATCGACGGCGCGGGAAACGTCGTGCGACTCTTCGGCACGAACATCTGCGACTTCCACGTCATGCCGCCGCCGGAGATTGCTCCGCGACTTGCTGATCGACTCGCGCAGCTCGGCATCAACTTCGTCCGGCTGCACTACTTCGATTGGGCCGAAGCGCCAGAAGGCATTATGGCCGCGGATGGGTCGGGGCTTGACGCAGGGCAGCTCGATCGACTGCATCACCTCGTTGCGGAACTGAAACGGGCCGGCATCTACGTCGACATCAACCTGCACGTCGCCCGGCGGATTCCGGGCACGCCGGAGGCTTGGGACAACCCGATGTCGAAAGGCATCGACCGCGCGATGCGGTCGCTCATCGAGGACCAGAAGCAGTTCGCCCGCGACCTGCTCACGCCTGTCAACCCGCACACAGGCCTGCCGCTCTCTACCGACCCGGCTGTCGTCGCCGTCGAGATCAACAACTAGAACTCACTGATGCAGGGCTGGTGGGAACGGCTGGGCACGCTCTCGCCCGACCAAGCCGCCCCGCTGCAACAGCGTTGGAACGACTGGCTGATCGACAAGTACGAGACGACTGACGGCTTGCGCAACGTCTGGGATGCCAACGTCCGGGCGGATGGCGTTCAAGTCTTCAAAGCGAACGACTTCACCGAGCAGCGGCATCTGTGGGATGTGCAGGACGTCGGTGCCGGCGACTCGTCGATCGATGTCGACGGCAAGACGCTGACGTGGGCAGCCAAGAGGCCCGGAGCCGATCCGTGGTCGCTGCAGCTGCACCGTTATTCCATTCCGGTGGAAGACGGTTCGACCTATACCTTGCGGCTTCGCATCAGGCGGACCGCCGGCGATGCTGCGACGCTGAAGATTCGGCTGATGCACATGCAGGACCCGTGGCAGGATGTGGCGGCGCAGACGGAGGTCGGCTTGACCGATGCATGGCAGGACGTGGTCATCTCGCTTGCCGTCACGAACCCGAATGACGTTCCGGTGCGGCTGAGTTTCGACCTTGACAACGAGGCGGCGACGCTGGAGATGTCGTCGCTCTCGCTGGGCCAAGGTGATGTTCGAGGCGTTGCCGCCGATGCGTCGCTGGAGGAAGCAACAGTGTCAATGCCATTGCCCGGCGGCTCGCACCGTGCTCTGGCGGACTTTCGCCGGTTTTGCACGGGTCTGGAGCTGGCCTACACCGAAGAGATGGTTCAGTTCCTTCGCAAGGATTTGGGGGTGGAGGCGTTGATCTTCGACACGCAGCTCAATTATGGCGGTGCCGTCGGTCTCGTCCGCGAGCGAACGTTCAGCGACGTCAATGACCTACTCGGCTACCCCGCTCATCCGGCCGACATAATGAAACCCGGCGGCGAGCGGACGTGGCAGGTGATCCCGAAGTTGTTCGTCGGCGAGGGCTTCAACGATCTGCCGTGGAGCGCTCAGTGGCAGGCACCGGATCTGCCGATGTTCCTGACGGAGTACGACCTCAACCCGCCGTCGCCTTACAGCAGCGAAATCTTCCTGATGTTGGCGCTTTTCGGGCCGTACCAAGACTTCGACGCGCTCGGCGAGTACGCGTGGCTCAACTTTCAGGAGAGCTATGAACCCGACACTGGCTCACATCCTTATCACACCAGCGGGATGATGCAGCAGGTAGCTTTCGCGCCGACGGCTGCGTTGCTCTATCGCCAAGCTCGCGTCCGAACTGCCGAGCAATCAGCGACGCTGACGGTGTATGCCGATGACATGCTTGAGGGCGACATCGGGTGGTCGCCGCTCGAACCGGTTTGGAAGTCGCTCGGCTTCGACGTCGATCAGGGTTGGCGACAAAAGCTTGTGACACAACTCGAGCCGGGAACCGGCACGCCCTCTGTAGAAGGAGAGCCCGTCACCGGCGATGCCGCTCACGTTGTGAGCGACACGGGTGAAATCTCCTTCGATCGATCCAAGCCCCGTGCGGAATACCTGACGGTTGACACGCCGTCCTGCAAGCTCGCCATCGGCCATACGCTCGGCGTAGATCTTGATTGGGGTGATGTCGACGTCGTAGTCCATCATGGCGGCGGGCCGGACGGGAATTACGCCAATGCTTCACTCATCAGTCTTGATGACGAGCCGATCAACGAAAGCCGGAGCCTGCTGCTGACCGTTGTCGCGACCGGCTACGGCGAGGGTTGGGACTTTCTCGATGAAGGGTTAACGCAGGTCCGCATGCTTCCGGGCCCGATGCGCATGGAGCCCGTCGACCTGATGCTTTCGCTGCCGAGGGACGGATGGAAGCTCACGCCGCTCGATCCGAACGGCCAGCCGCTCAAGTCAATCGCTGACGAGACCGCCAGCGACGACCAATCGAGGTTCAATACCGGCGGCCACTCGACAGTCTGGTTTCACCTGACACGCTGATTTCTTCCCTCTCCAGGTTAGCGGTGAGGAGCCGCTAGGCGGAAGGTTCATCAATTGGAGGACACCATGTCCGCATCGATCGTAGAACGGCTCGAAAACCGCCGGCTGCTTACCACGTGGTATGTTGCCCCGTGGGGCGACGACAGCCATGCCGGAACGAACATCAATCAACCCTTGGCGACGCTTGAGGGCGTCGGCTACCAGGCGGGGCCAGGCGACCAGATTCTGCTTCGCGGCGGAACGTATCAATGGGACAACAGTCAGTGGTTCGGTGCCGAGGGAAGCGCCATCAACTGGATCACCATCGACAACTACGGTAACGAACAGGTCATTCTCGACGGCAGCAACATGGTCGTCCCGGCCTCAGATCCCGGTCAGAGTCACGTCATCGTGATCGACGGAAAATACGTCGAGATTCGCGATATGGAGATCAGGAACAGCCCGGAGGACGGCGTTGCGATCTGGGAAGCTCATGACGTGCGAGTTCGCAACATGTATTTCCACCACAACGGTGGCTCTGGCGTCAGTGCCCGATCCGCACCTTTCTCGTTTGAGACCTACAACGTTCTGATCGAGAACAACGTGGTCTACCGCAACATTCAAGCGAACTCTGATACCGCGGGGGATGTCGTGTGGGGCGGTGCGATCATATCGCATTACGCAGACAACGTCATCATCCGGAACAATACCGTGCACGAGAACTTCGGCGAGGGAATCATCCAGGTCGTAAGCACTGGCGGCAGTGTGATCGGCAACGACGTTCGCGACAATTTCTCCGTCAACATCTACCTGGATAATGCGGTCGACGTGACGGTGGAAAACAATTTTGCTCATCACACGTTTATGAGTGAGTTCCTCCGCTTCGACAAGCCGGCAACTGTCGTCACGCGTCGGGCTACGAGAGCCCTGTCACCCCACCCCGGCCGCACGTGATCGTGCGGCCGTTCTCTTTAGACGGTAATGAGTTGGCCGGCCGCGTCGCGTTCAAGCTGGACATGCGCCTCGTCCAACTCAGTGTCAGCGATGACCAAGCGGTGCAGCGTGTCGCCTGACCAGACGAGCAAAGCTGCTCCTTTGGTGCCGGGACGACGAAGTGTCACGCGCCACGTCTCGCCGTCCCGGCGGACGTCCCGCACGGTGATCGGCGGGCACAGTGCATCGGACCAGCCGATCACCGCCACGCCGTCGACGAGCGTTACGACGCACGCCAACTCCCAGCGTTCAGCCAACATGTCCGGCAACTCACTAGCGGCGTAGGCGGCGTCAGCGCGACTCAGGTAGACGACCGCCTCGCCCGCGTTTGGTAGATCGGACGCCGTCAGCGTCGCCGGGCCGTCGCCGAAGAGGAACGTGCCGAGCGTCACGCTCCGGTGCTCCCCACGCTCGTGGCTGTTGCGAACCAGGGTGCGGCCTGCACCAAAATCTGCAGCTTCGGCCGGTCCGTCAAACCGAAGTGCGCGGCCCGCGCCGTCGATCAGGCGTCGGATCAGCGGCAGGTCGCTTCTGCCGGGCTCGTCGCTGACGTAGATCGGCCCGCCGCTGATGGCACGCGCCGCAGCGTGGAACGGTGCCCACTCGTGGCGGCTGTAGAACATGTCCCAATCCGGCAGCGCAAAGCCGCTCGTCCACGCCGCGGCGGCGGCGTTGTCGCGGACGTGCTTCGTGTGCGACTCAGGCTTCTTGGGAAAGTAGTCATTGCTGTTGCGAAATGCCGCGACCGCACCGCCGACATCGGGCGCACAGGCGGCCGCATTCGTCATCGACATGCACGGCAATAGCGAGCCGGCACCAAAGTGCTTCGCGGCGGCATCCCGGCAGGCTTTGTGGTATGCAGCGGTCACCGCGTGCTCGTCGGCTGCATCGCAGAACTCCGGCAGCGACCCGCCGTTGTCGACCTTGACGAAGTCGACGCCCGCCGCGGCGAGTTGCGCGTACCAGTCGTCATAGAACCGCCCGACGTCGGCCGCGTCCACCAGTCCGCGCAACGACGTATGCGGCAGCGTCGGCTGGCCGATGTCGCGGGCATCGCGACGGAGCACGGTGTACGCTTCGGCCAGCGGGCCGTCCGGATCGACGCCGCACCAATAGCCCATGAGCGTGTGCCAGACACCGAACTTCCGCACGCCCAGCCGCTTGCACTCCGCTACGAGCGGCGCGAGGCCGTCGGGGAACTTTGCGTTGGCGTCAAAGCTGCTTAAAAAGCCGTTCGGATTGACGTCCGCCGCACACTCGGCATCGTCGACGTAGCGGGCGTCGAGCCAGCCGTCGTCGAGGATGAGCGTGCCCGGCACGAGTCCTACGTCGACCCAGCGGCGTAGCCCGTCGAGCACGCCTTCAGCGCTGACGCTTTGGTAGAACGCGTCCCACGTGCACCAGCCGAGTTGGTCGTACCAGCCGTCATCGGCAACCTGTCGTCGCCATCCGGCTGCCTCGGCGGCGAGCTTCAACGCCGCCGCTACATCGTCGGCCGCGGCAACGACTGCGCCAGGATCGACGCCATCGTGCGTCAGCGCCCATCGACCATCGTCGGCCCGCAGCATCGCTCGGCCCCGCTCATCGGCCAACGGCAACACGACCGCGACGCTGCCGTCATCCTGCCGCCACGCTGCCATCACCGCTTCGCCTTCGGCCGACCCGCTTTGAAACGCGATCCACCACGCATGCTCCCGCCACAGCACGAGCTCGGCGGCGTCGAATCGGTCGAATTCCCCGCAATGAATGCGGCGGCTGGCGTTGAGCGGCAGAATCGGCATCGGTGTCATCGTTTTCAATTACTTCGTTCATCGACGTGGCCCGCTTCGCCGAAGCAGCGGCGGGCGATCTCGCCCAGCGTAAGCGTCTGCGCCCATCGTTCGCACAGCTCCAAACGTCCCCCGTCGCGATCGGGTAGCGTGGCCGCATATCCCAACGACGGCGGGCCCAGTTCCGGTGCGAACGGCAGTGTTGCTCCGGGCGCTGCATCGCGAAGCCACCCTCGCATCGCTTCTCGCCAGAGCCACGAGAAGTTCTCGGTGTGCGGGTCGGTCGCCGGGTCGTCGAGGTCCGACTGCATGCGTTGGCCGTCGCTGACGCGGCCATGCAGGAAGCTGCAGCGGGCGAGGATCGGCGCGAGGTCGTGCCGCGTCGTCTCGAACCCGCGGTAGCCCATTTCGTGGCCACAGTAGTAGTGGCTGAAATCTCCGTTGAAGCGAATGTTGGGCCACCGTTCGATGAGCTTGCGAGTCCGCAAAACATCTTGCGTCAGCGTCGCGCGGTGCGTCTCGAAGTAGATCGGCACGTCGTACCGCGCGGACGCTTCCAGCACGGCATCCACCAGCGCGTCGACGGCGTCATCTTCCTCGTTGCCCCAGCCGGCATGAACCGTCGCACAGTCCGCGCCAGCATCCACCAGACGTCGCCGCGTTCGCCGAGAGCGACTTTGGCTGCATGGACGCGTCGTCTTGCGTCGGCCATGAGCGTGGCGTCGTCCGCCAGCATCGCCCGGCGGACGTCGGAGCGGGCGCGGCCAAGATCCTTCCGAAGCCCGGCGGCGACGTCGGCAGGCAGATTCGAGTTCGTCGCCCGCCACAGCCGCCCGCGAACGACAATGTAGCGGCCGTCCTTCGTCCGCGCCGGCATCAGGCATGGTACTTCACCTCGACGGCATTAGGATGACTGCATGCACCCGCAGCCGCCACGACCGGGCACGCTCGATTATGAGCGGCCGATCCCCAGACGGCCGGTGAGTCGACCAGCTGGTGTCGCATTGCTGGCGGGCGTGGCGAGTTTGGCGTTAACCGTCTTCATCGCAGGCAGACTCTTTCTGCCCACGTTCGTGATCGTCCTGCTGGCCATGTTCGGCGTTGCGACCGTAGCGCTCGGCGTGGTCGCCCGCACCCGAATTCGGCGGGATCATCAACGCGGCCGCTGGATGGCGACGAGCGGGATCGTCATCAGCTTAATCGCCACTTGCCTCGTGCTGCCGGTTCTGTGTCTGCTCGCAAATGCGATGGAACATCATGTCGGTGTCAAGCTTTGTGCGAGCAACCTTCGCCAGATCGGACAAGCCGTTCGGCTGTACGCGATCAACAACGACCCCGACTTCAGCTACCCGCCGAATCTGGAGGGCGTGGCGGCCAGTGCTGCACTGCCACCGTCAGGCTTTGTTTGCACGATGGATGAGGTGTCGTCTGCCGCACCGCCGCCCTTTGTACTTGGACAGAATCTAAGCTATGCCTACCTCGGCGACGGCATGACGGACGAGGCGGGTCCGTCCGTCGTGCTGGGTTATTGCTACGCACATCTGGAAGAGACAGAGGGCACGATGGTGCTGTTCGCCGACGGCAGCGTGCGGTACGAGCAGAAGGACGACTTGCCTCCTGAGGTTCAGGCGGCGAAGTAGTGCGCAACGGCGGCCGCGGCGGCGCACCAGGTTTCCGGTGCGCAAGCTTCACGATTTCGTACGACCCGCCGTCGATAAATCACGCCGTTTCACGCGTCCCGCACGTGCAAAATCCCGCACGGCGGACGACCCGCCTACGCAGATTTCGAGCCGAATGTTCCACGTGGAACATCGGCGAGCGCCCGCCGACCCGTTTGGCGGAGCGTGGCGAGGGTCGGCCGATGTTCCACGTGGAACATCACCCGCCCGCCGCGTCGCCCAAACCCATTCGGCCGCCGCGGCGCAGCGCCTGGCGGCCGACTAACGTGCGGTCATGAGCAAGTCTGCATTGATCGTTTGGGGTGGCTGGGACGGACACGACCCTGAGCAGGTCGCCGAACGCTTCCGTGGCTACCTGGCAGACGACGGCGTAGATGTCACCGTCAGCGACTCGCTGTCAAGCTTCGACGACGTCGAACAGCTCAAAGCGTTAGACCTCATCGTGCCGGTCTGGACGATGGGCACGATCGAGAGTGAACAGTCGAAGAACGTGCAGGCGGCAGTCACGGCTGGAACCGGCATGGCCGGGTGTCACGGCGGCATGTGCGACGCCTTTCGCCGGGATGAAGGCTGGCAATTCATGACAGGTGGCCAATGGGTCAGCCACCCGGGCAACGACGGCGTCGAATACACCATCAACTTCGGCCCCGAGCGTGGCGAGCTGACCGACGGATTGGACGACTTCAGCGTCAAGAGTGAGCAGTATTACCTGCACGTCGACCCGGCGGTGAAGGTCTATGCGACGACGAAGTTCCCGATCGCAGACGGGCCGCACACGCCTAACGGCGAGGTGCTGATGCCGCAGGTCTGGACGAAGTACTTCGGTGAAGGCCGGGTTTACTACAACGCGCTAGGCCATCAGGCGAACATCTTCGATATTCCGGAGGCGGCGGAGCTGATGCGGCGTGGCCTGCGTTGGGCGATGCGGTAGCGAGGCCCCATATGGTGCGGCCATGCTTCTTCGCCCGCTCATTGCAAACGCCCAAGGCCGCGCCGGTGCGACGGCTGTCGTCGACGACCGCGGGTCGATGACGTGGGCCGAGCTGTACAAGCGGTCCAAGCGACTGGCCAAGCTGCTGCGAAGCCGAACGAAGCGGTCGAGTGTGGCCATCCTGCTGCCGACGAGCGGCGGGTTTGCGGTGAGCTTTTACGCTTGCCTGCTGGCGGGTAAGACGCCGGTCCCGATCAACTTTCTGCTGGGCGAGCGGGAAACCGAGCACGTTCTTAAGGACGCGGGTTGTGACCTGGTGCTGTCGGTCGGGTTGCTGCTCGACAAGCTCGACGCCGGCAAGACCGTCAAGGCCGCTGCGGAGCGGGGCGAGGTCGAGATCATCGACCTCATGAAGCTCAAGCCGACGCTCGGCTCGATCCTCGCACAGCTTCGACCGCTACCAGGTGGCGAGGCGGGGCCGAACGACCTTGCCGTCCTGCTCTACACGAGCGGTACGAGCGGCTTGCCCAAGGGCGTCGAGCTGACGCACGGCAACCTCGATAGTGACGCCAAGGGCTGCATCGAGCACGCCCGCCTCGACCGCGACGGGGATAAGCACGTATTTCTGGGCATCGTCCCATTGTTCCACTCGACGGGGTTGCTAGCGACGCTGCTGGCGCCGGTGCAACTGGGGGCACAGATGGTCTTCTGCGCACGCTTTAATCCTGCCGAGGCGGTCAAGAAGATCCGCGAGCACGGCGTGACGGTGATGGCGGCGGTGCCGTCGATGTACAACGCGATCGCCCGTGTCAAAGACGCTGGTCCTGCGGATTTCGCCAAGATGTACGTCCCGCTGAGCGGCGGTGAGCCTTTACCAGGCCGGGTGCGGGAGGCCTTCCGTCGCAAGTTCGACGCCGACCTCATGGAGGGTTACGGCCTGACGGAGACGTGTGGCCCGATCTGCGTGAACATGCCCCACGCCCACAAGCCCGGCAGCGTCGGCAAGCTCATCCCGGGTGGCGAGGCTCGCGTCGTCGACAGCGATGGGAACGATGTTCCACGTGGAACAACGGGCGAACTGCTGCTGAAGGGGCCGATGGTCTTTCGCGGCTACTTCAAGTTGCCAGAGGCCTCGAGCGAGGCACGCACGAGCGACGGCTTCTTCAAGAGCGGCGACCTCGGGCACATCGACGAGGATGGCTACCTCTTTGTCACCGGACGGGCCAAAGACATGCTCATCGTCGGTGGTGAGAATGTTTATCCGCGCGAGATCGAGGAGCTGCTCGGCACGCACCCGGCCGTCGCTGAGGCGGCAATCGTGGGTCGGCCGGACAAGTCTCGCGGCGAGGCGGTGGTCGCCTTCGTCATTGCCGCCGAGGGGCACGAGCTGACAGATCAGGCCGTGAAGGACTTCCTGCGTGACAAGGGCCTTGCCAGCTTCAAGATGCCCAAGGAGGTGAAGCTGGTCAACGACCTGCCCCGCTCGCCGACGGGTAAGGTGCTCAAGCGCGAGCTGCGTGAGCAGGTCGCGGGAACACCAACCGAGTGACTACGCGTCGTCGAACAGGCTCGCTGGCGTGTCCGGCAGCGTGTTGCCGAAGGTCGACCGCAGGATCGCAAAGTCAAGAATGCTGACCGTGCCGTCGTAGTTGAAGTCGCCGTTGTAGAACGTCGAAGCTGTCGAGCCGAAGTTGGCGCGCAGGATAGCAAAGTCGAGAATGGAGACGGTCGCGTCGCCGTTGGCGTCGCCTGCGAGCACGTTGAAACTGAGCGGCTCTGCCATCACCGCTCGCCCGTCGAGATCCGCCAGGCCGACCGGCAGCTCTGCGATGTAGCGGCCGTCTGGCAGCAGCACCTTACCGCTGGCTGTGGTCGTCGTGCCGAGCCCGCCGGTGACGACGAAGGTGGCGAGTTGGCTCTCGCTCTCGAGCGTCTCCAACACGGTGGTGTAGCTCTCGCCGGTGAGCGTGTTGATGAGCGTCAGACCTTCAGTGGTCAACAAATCGTTCGGGAACGGGCGATCAAAGTCGTACACGATCGCATGCCGCGTCGCACCGTCGAAGCTTGCCGCCTCGACCGTCGGGGCGGCAATGACACCCGCGCCGTAGACGCGGAGCTGGGCAAGGTTGAGCGTTCCAGGGATGCCGTTGGTGGAGGTGTCGCTGACGTTGACCGTCCAGGTGCCGCCGGAGTCTTCGCCCCAGTTGCGAACGGTGTTGAGCGTCCAGTTGCTGATGTTGTCGCCGTTATCGTTGTTGTTGTCGAGCAGGCGACTGACGGTGCCACCGGGCGATGTCAGCAGAACTTGAAGATCGCCACGATTGTTGTGACTGACGTCGAAGCCGAGGTCGACGTGCTCGACCGTCAAGCCGCTGGGGACGTCGAACGTGAGGTCGATCGTGCCGCCGTCAGGGATGGCAACCGGATCTGTGACCGCTGCCGAGGTGTAGGTGACTTCTGGGGCAACCGTCTGCCACGTCGAGGCAACACTCACCGCCGCGGCGGCATCGACGAGGCCGAAGCCATAGGCCAGGTTCACGTCGTACCCGGCGGCATTCGTTGACCAACCAGTGCTGGCGGCATCGACCGGGGCAGCCGATTCGATGAGCACGTGCTGCACGTCGCGATAGCTCAGCAGCGGGTTGGCCTCGAGCATGAGCGCCACCACGCCGCTGACGAGCGGAGCTGCCGAACTGGTGCCGCCGAAGCTGTTGGTGTAGCCGCTTGCGTTGGTCGAGCTGACGGTAGTGATACCGAGGCTGCCACCGTTGCTTGGAGCGGTAACGATGAGGCTCGACCCTTCCTCGCTGTACCAGGACCGCTGGCCGTAATTGTTCAGCGCCGCGACGGCGATAGAAAAGCGACTGTTGGCGTAGCCGTCGCGGTTGACGTCGTCGTTGAGGCCGCCGTTACCACCGGCCCAGACGTGCACGCTGCCGAGTCCGCCGCGGCCTTGGGTGGCGGCGAATTCGAGCGCAGCCGCCGAGAGTGGGCCGGGCCCTTCAAAGCGTTTGCCGTCGTCGCTGGGTCCCCAGGAGTTGTTGTAGACGTCGATGTCGTTGGCGAGGTGCTGCAGCGCCCCGCCGATGCCGATGTCGTTACCGCCGCTGGACCCGCCGTAGATGCGAAGACCGGCGAGCGTGGCGTCAAAGGCGACGCCGCTGACACCGACGGCGTTGTTACCAACCGCCGCGGCGACGCCGGCGACGCTGGTGCCGTGACCGTCGAAGGAGAACGGAAGCGGTGTGTCGTCGTTGCTCAGATAGTCGTAGTCGAGCGCCTGGTCGTAGTTGTCGACGAGATCAGGGTGCGTGTAAACCACGCCATCGTCGAGAACGCCGATGACGATGCCGGTTCCATCGATCCGCGTGTCGGCGGGAGCCGGCACATCCCAGGCAGCAAAGACATTGGCGTCGACCACTGCGGCGGAGTTCGAAGCATCCAGGTGCCACTGCCCTGAGACGAACGGGTCGTCGGGGACGAATCGCGGCCCGATGCCCGCGTCCCGGACAGCCTGTACCTGTTCAGCCCGAAGTCCAAGGGTCGCAAGTCTCGCCGCATCGACAGGCTGCGGGAGATCCAGAACCTGAACGCCAGGCAGCGATGGCCACGGCCTGACGGCATCGTGGGCTACGCCTAACGCATCGGCAAGATCACGCGCTGACTGCCCGCTGTCTCTGACGATCCAGCGAGTAGAAGAACCCTCGGCAGCAGGCGAGGCCAGGCCGCGGTCCCACGCCTGCACTACAGCGACATTGTCCGACAAGGGCGCCAGATCGGTCGACACGGACGCAGACAGGAGGCGACGGGCTTCTAGTTGATCCAGGTGATTGCGCATTTTCTCCAGGCGTCCGCGTACATTTCCTTAGTCGAATCTACCTCACGAACCTTGCAGAAGTTCAGGAAGATGTCGACTTCTATAAAAAGTCGGCCTGCTCGCTAGAGCAGGCCGACCTTGATCAGGTAGTGGCCCGGGCCACTAGACGTCGGATGGCTCAGTTGAGCTCATCTTCGGCGAAGATCGACGAGGGAGCGGCGACCGACTGCCCGAAGTTGCCACGCAGGATGGCGAAGTCGAGAATCGAAACGCTGCCGTCCAGGTTGAAGTCAGCACCCGTGAAGCCGACACCGGTCTGCCCGAAGTTGCCACGCAGGATGGCGAAGTCCAGGATCGACACGGCTCGGTCACGGTTGGCGTCACCGGCCAGGAAGTAGTCCATGACCACGCCGTCTGCCTCGAGGGCAACGCCACCGTCATTCGTCACACCACCAGCGACGAGCGTGAAGGTGTAGTTGCCGTTCGTGAGGGTGCCGTTCTGGATGAGCGGAACCAGCGAGAACGTGGCGGTGTTGGTGGCCGGGTTGTAGTTGACGGTGACCGGACCACTCGGAATGACAGTGTTCGTCGTCGTGTTGAGGATGACGAGGTCACTGCCCTGCAGGCTGGCACCGACGTTCTGGTCGAACGTGAACGAAACGGCCAACGCGTTGGCGTCGAAGGCCTGAGCCGTCACGACCGGCGGAGCCACCGTCCGCTCGATCGAGCCGATGTCAACGATCTGAGGAGCGGTGTCCGGATCGCTGAAGAGCCGCTCGAACGGGTTACCACGCTGGTCGAAGACGAGGCCTTCGCTATTGGCGATGGCGTTGGAGCCGGCGTCGATCAGCGGGCTACCGGCCTGCGGCAGGTGGTTCCGGGTTTCGCCACCGTTGAAGGCCAGTTCCCCGAGCATCGGGTTGTCACTGATGATCGAGTTCGTCGGCAGCGACGGGTTTAGCGGACGGCGTTCAACGGCCTTATCACCGTTGACATCCGTCACGACATCGGCCTGGAAGAACGAGCCGGTACCGATCAGCGAGTTGGTGATCACCAGCGTGAGGTCGCCGTCAGCGAGGTTATCGCTGGCGTTGGGGTCAGCAATGGTGTCGAACTCTTCGGACTCAACAACGCTGAGGTTGTCCGGGAAGAGGATGGGGTCGCCGTTGTCATCGAGGAAGGCATTGCCATCAACATCGAACTCGAAGCTCGTGTTGTCGGAGATGACGGTGTTCTCGATGACCACCGAGTTGCCGGCCTGACCATTGCTCGAATTAATCGTGACGTTCTCGTCCAGACGTGCGAAGTTTTCGACGATGGTCGACTGCGTGATTTCGACAGCGAATGTGCCTTCACCAGCCTGCTGTGCCTGCCCAGCACCAATGACTGCCATGCCGCCGAAGAAGTCGGCCGTGTTATTGGAGATCGTCGACTGAACGATGTTCAGCTCGAGCGTGATGCCCGGATCGAAGAAGGTCGGGCCCGGCTCGGTCGCGAGGAATCGGAAGCCACCGATGGTGCCAAACACACCTTCGAGGTCACCGGCTAGCGAGGCATTTTCAGCAATCTCAGAGTCGATGAGGGTCAGGTTGGCGTCGTTGACGTCAAGCCCGCCGACGACACCGCGGCTGGTCACAAGGACCGGATCGCCATTGTCGTCGAAGACCGGATCACCGTTGTCGTCGACATCCTGCTGGGTGAGGCCGGTGACGACGTTGCCAGCGACGCGGACGTTGGTGCCGAGGATGGTGCCGTTGGAGAGCAGGACACCACCGGCGAAGTTCTGTGCGGTGTTGTCAAGGAACGAGACGCTGTCCATGACGAGGTTCTCGCCCTGAGAAGCATCAACGATCTGCGGGCCCGTGTAGAGCATTGCACCACCCGAGCTAAAGGCCTCGTTGTTGCTCATGACGACGTCAGTCATCGTGAGAGCCGGCACCGAAGTGTCGAGGGCACGGCCGAACCGGCTGACGCCGGCGTCACCGGAAACGCGGGTATTGGCAGACTCGATCGACTGCGACAGCTTGGCTGCCGAGCTGATGTTGCTGAGGTCGATGCCTTCGCGCTGAACCTCTTCGCCACCGACAACTGACGTGTCGGCAACAACACCACCGCGGGCCGCGGGCGGCGGGAGAAGGCCCTGGAAGGTGACTGCACCACCGTTGCCCTGCGACGTGTTGCCGTCGAAGGTCGAGTCGATGATGCTGTGACTTAGTCCAAGTGCCTCACCGAAGCGGGGGATGACGTCGAGTGCTCCACCGCGCCCTGTGACGAAGTTCTGATCAGCACTGTCCTGCTGGAACTCAGCAGTGTTGTTGGTGAACGTCGAGCCACTGATGTTGGTGTTGGGACCATACGACGTGATCGCACCACCGGTGTCCGTCGATGTGTTGCCGTCAAATGTGGAGCCGGTGACGGTGAGGTTATATGGCGTGACGTTGTTCAGAACGTCAGTCGCGTAGATGGCACCGCCGTAGATGGGACCGCCAACCGTCGCGCCGGCCGAAGCACCGTTGCTTGTGAAGGTCGAGTTGGCGATCGTGACATTCGGGGTCGCGAAGTAGAGTGCGCCACCGGGACCATCCTGGCCGTTGTTGAGCTCGAAATCGGTACCGTCGATCGAGACGGTGCCAGCTTGAGCGCGAATGGCGCCACCGGTGCCGGTCGCCACGGGCGTGACGAGTGCCGAGTTGCCGCGGAAGAGTCCACCGTTAACGGTGACGGTTGTGCCGGCTCCGCCGAAGGCGGCGATTGCACCGCCGGAGCTAGCACTGTCGGGGTCGAAGGAGACGTTGCCGATGGCCGTGACATCGGTCAACGTGACATTGCCGCTCGTGAAGACGGCACCGCCGTCACCACCCTCGTTGCCGAGCAGGTTGGTGCCGGTGAGGGTGAGGTTCGTGCCAGCCGAGCTGAGGATGCTGCCGCCCGAATCCCGTGCCTCGGCACCGGGCAGGCCGGTGATCGGGACGAAACCGTTCTGCAGCGTCAGGCCACCGATGGCGAGCGTGCCGGCCGTGTGGGTGAAGTGACGGCTAGCGCCATTGCCGTCGACGGTGACGCCGCCGGCCGAGTTGTTGATCGTCAGCGACTGCGATACGGGGATCGCACCCTGCGTCAGCGTAATGGTCTGCGGGGTCGAGAACAGCGTTGGGCTGAACGCAATGGTGTCAGTGCCGGCAGCGGCGTTGGCGGCGACAACGGCTTCGCGGAGCGTGAGGTTGCTGTCGGGGGCCGACACATCGCCGAGCGAGTTGACGGTGAACGTCGCGAGAAGGCGACGGGTTTCGAGCGGCTCTAGCAAACGGCTGTGGCCGGTACGGGTGGTCGGTGAACGCATTGAATCTTGCCCTTCTTGGGTTGAATACGAGGAGAATCAGCAACAGCGAGACTGTTTCTTACAGCAAAACTGTTTCGTGCACCGCCGACGGGCGGCCACCGCAGGAAGGCGGCTGGGCACAAGCCGTTGACGCCGCCACACGGGCGACAGACAACGTCCGACGACCATCCTGCGCCACGCGAGGCGCACAGGTCGTCAGAACGGACTTCGCCAGAGTAGCCCGCCAGACGCATTCCTGCAAAAGATTCTCGGGCCTTCTTCGATGGTGAACACCTGTTTAGGCCGAGATAGTCGCACTTCGCCCGGCAGAATCATCACCGCCGGCATCGCCAACACGACCGGGTCTCATTCTCCAACTTGAACTTATGGCCCGAACAGCATGAGCTGCGGATCCAGCTTCTCCGCCTTTGCAGGCTCGCCCACCTTGTTGAAATTCTCCACGTCTTCGAATATTTCGACGACGCGAGCGAGTTGATCGGCCGACTCCGGCGAACGATCCCACCGAATCCGCTTAATCCTCGGAAACCGCAACGCAAAGCCGCTGGCATGGCGGCGACTCTTCTGGATGGCATCAAAAGCTATTTCCAGCACCACCTCCGGTCGGACCTTAAAGACTCTGCCGCTGCTTGATGTCTGGATCTCCAGGAACCGCTCCGTAAGCATCGCGATCTCAGCATCCGTTACCCCGCTGTACGCCTTGCCGATGTTCAGCAGCGTTCCACCTTCTGCCGGATCGTCCGACCAGATGGCAAACGTGTAGTCGCTAAGTGAGTCGCGCCGTTTGCCGTGCCCATACTCGGCGGCTGTGACCACGACATCCAGCGTCGGCAGATGCGTCTTGAGCTTGATCCACCCCTGGCCGCGACGACCTGGCGCGTATCGGCTCTGCGGGTCCTTGAGAATCAGTCCCTCGTTCTTCGCCTCCCTCGCGGCGGCGAAAGCTTCGTCGATTGAAGCCTGGTCCGTCACACCCGTAGTCTCCAGCTTCAGCACTGCCGACTGCGGCTCTAGCAAGCTGACGAGCCTTGTCCGCCGCTCGTCCTGCGGCGAGTCGATCAAGAGTGCTTCATTAAGGTATAGAAGGTCGAAGGCAACGAATCTGCAAGGGTACTGCTCAAGCACCTCGGCCGACGGGTCAACCCGCCCCAGCCGTTTCTGAACGTTGGCAAAGGCGGTGACAGACTTCGTCGCTTCATCGTAGGGCACAATCTCGCCGTCCAGAATCCAGTCGCCCGGCACCTGCCGAGCCTGTTCGACGATGTCCGGGAAGGCATTGTCACTGCGGTCAAGCGTTCGGCTGTAGATGGAAATGCGGGCGAGGTCACCGACGCCCTGCTTGTGAATCTGAGCGCGGATGCCGTCGAGCTTGTCCTCTGCCGTCCACGTACGGTCAGTCTTACCGATGAAGTCTGCCGCGGCCTCACTTGTCTCTCGCGGCGTGGCGAGCATAAAACCGAGCGGGTGAAACAACCGGAACTTGATGCCGTCCAGCCGCTTGTGACGTGCAAGCACGGCTACTTCTCCCAAGTCGCCTAGCAGCAGGACGGCACGCCTGACAGCATCGGCCTCCACTTCGAATGCCTCGGCGATCGCTCCGTGCAGCACGCCCTCTCGGGCACCGGTCCGAAGGTCCCCGTTGATGACCTTGCCGACGTAGGCAGCAGATCGGGGCAAGACGCAGCGGGCAAGCAGGTCACGGAGCAAATCCTGCTTGGCTGCTGAGCCACTGACGAGCGCAAGTGCGTCGAACACTTCGCGGAAGTCGCTGAGGCTGAGCGCTTCAGCATCGACCGCTCCGGGCGAGCCACGCTCCTGCCACAGGCCAGCGAGGGCTTCTCCGGTTTCCCCACTTTTGATCGCCCTGGCTCGCCAAGCCTCTGCCGACTCATTGAACAGCGCTGCCACGGCGTCGCGAAAGCCGGCTGAGCTGACGCCGGTGGTTCGCTCGTCGGTGACGGCGAATGCTTTACCCGCGGCAAATCGGACACCGTCAGCCAAGACCTTGTCGGGGAGCGATCGGAAGTACGTCGCCAGAATCTTCTGCTTCTCGAGCTTTTTGCTCGTCGCAGCCGTCGCGTCATTGGCGGCGGCAAAGGCGGCTACGGCATCGGGGGCAACAACATCGCTCACGGCCTGCCGACCTTAACGCAACACCTTCTCATCTCGAACGTCGCGAATCAGCGCCCACTACCGTCAGCCGGCATGCCGCGTGATCAGACGAAACAGCAACGTCAGGACCGCTTCCGCACCATCACGTTGCTGTGCGTCTTCGGCGTGATGCTCGGCCTGGGCATGCTCTACACAAGCGTCAGCCGGTGGTCGGCCGAGTCGCTCATGAGGCCGACACCGACCACCGCCGGCCGACTTTCGGCACGGCTACCCGAGGATTGGGCGGTCGACTCCATGTCTCGCGACGGCCTTGACCGCCTCTACGCCGCAATCGAGCAGGAGGAGTCATTGGTCCAACTGACGGTCGATCTTCAACCTTTAACGGAGAAAGCCAACGGAAGACGACGGGACAACCGGTCGCTTCTGAGCCTCGCTGCCTCGCGTCGCGGCGATGTCGGGACTGAACTCGTCATCCAGCCGGAGTTGTACGATGCACCGCGGCCGATTCAGGTTGGAGACGCTGAGGGCATCGTCGCGACCTACGGATACCTGCTCGGTGAGTCGCTGATCGGTGGCCTGCGTGGCGGTCAGCTGCTGTTTTTCCGCACGATTGCCGTCGCCCGGACGGGTGACGACGTAGTCATCATTGAAGTCGAGCGGCACGGTGAATGGGACGGCCGTGACACGCTGCTGTTGCGGGCCGTGGCCGGCAGTGTTTCTATCGACGGCAACAGATGAACATGTCGCTGCGGATTCGCGTACTGTGGCGGTGATGCGGATGCTTCGGACGCTACTGATCGTGACGGCTTTGTTCGTTTTCGCCAGCCAAGGCCGAGGCGCGGGTCAGATGTTCGAGAGCGTCGAAGCCGGTGTGAAGCTGCAACTTCCAGCCGGCGACGCCCGCACGGTCGGATCGGCCAATCCGCCTGAGGATCCGCAGGCGCTGGCGGTGGTGACGAATCCGAGCGAGAATTGGCGGTTCGAGCTGCGGGCCGTGCCGCTGGATCGTCCCGTGTCGCTGCGTTCGAACGAACTTCCTGAAGGCGGTCGCCAGGCCGGCCTGCTCGAGCTGACGGCGGCCGACATGCAAAGGCGGCTCAATGGAGATCTGCTTCGGCTCGAGCTCGCACCGCTGCCTGATGCCGATGCGGGTGTCTTTGCCGTCCGGTACACGCTGGGACCGGTGACGCAGCTTCGCCAGGACGCGCTCATCCGGGCCAACGACCGGCTTTACTACCGGCTGACGCTCGTCAGTCCCGCTCCGGCCGGTGACGTCGAAGCGTTGTCGGAGAGCGAAGAGGTCAAGCGGGCCGTTGTTGCGTTTCGTGAAGCCTTCGATTCCTTTGAGTCGATCGATCAGAGCGCTTTGCGGGACGAACAGGAAAAGCGGCTCGTCTCGACGCGGGCGATGCTCGTCAACCTGCAGCCGCGTGGGCGACTGGCAGCGGCATGCGGAGGCGAGCAGTGGTGGATCATCAAGCAGGCGGGCCAGCCCGTCGGATTCGCACAGGTCATTGAAGAAGCTGCCGACAGCCTGCCGCCCGACGCGTTCAATGCCTTCAGCGACAGCGAGCGACCCGGCCGGGCTGATCCGATGGCCAGTGATGGCGTCCGCGTCGGTGTCCGGCTCCGCATGCAGGCCGGCGAGACTGACACGATCGATCGTGCTTCCTGGAGCTATGCCAGCCGTCAATTAGATGAAGGTGACTTCCGGGAGGCCAACATCCTTGTTGATGAAGAAGGCCGCGCTCAGCGAGGCGTGGTCATCGGTCAGATGCGGTCGCGCAAGGTACCGGTGCGAGACTTGACGCCTCGTGGCCCTGGGCTCGGCAGCACACCGACGTTCGACCTCGTCGAGCAGGCGGAGCTGGAAGTGACCTTCACGCTTGATGGTCACGTGGTGGGCGATCCGCTGGTCCGTCAGGTCCCGGTATTTTACGTCCCGCGGGCCATCGACCATCTGTTGCCGAGACTGCTGGCGACCTGGGGCAAGCCGCAGGGATACATGGTTGCTGCTTACGCACCCGACCGCCGTGAGATCTTCAGCCGCTACCTTGATGTGGGCGAGCCTGAGGTTGTGACCCTGCCGGCCGGTGGTCAGGGGCGGGCCATTGTCGTTACATCCCGCATGGGATACAGCGGCCAACCGACACGACACTTCATCGACCCAAAGACATTTGTGTGGCTCGGCAGCTCGACGCCGTCAACCTCGACGCAGATCTACCCCGTGACGCGAGAAGCTCTTGAACAGGCTCTTGTCGGCACCGCTATCTGGGACGATGCCGAGCGTCGCCCCGACGTGCCGGATGTCGAACCCGTTGGCAGCCGATAAGGAAGAAGTCATGTCCGTTGCTACCCGCTCAGCCATCAAACTTGTTGGACTCGCAGCCGTCGCCGGTGCTGCGGGTGGGTCGGCCTGGTGGTACCAGTCGAAGCAGACGGCCAAGGATCGGCAGATAGCCGAGCAACAGCAGCAGATCGAGTATCTCGAGGACGTAGCTGATCGACTGTCTCTCGAAGAGCGTGTGGCGAGAATTGTGGTGACGGATCAAGACCGAAGTGCCGACGGCACGCTCGAGACGGATCTGCTTTTCTTCGATGTCGGCCCCGACGGCAAAGAGCTGCCTGCCAAGGCTTTCACCGTCCGCGGTGAGCGGGTGCACGTGTCGGCATTGCTGATTCGCTTCGACGAGGAGAAGGTTAAAGCCGGTGAGCAACTGCGAGGCAGGACCATCGCGTTTTGGGACAAGATCCACGGTTCAGCCGTACCGCCCGAAGAGGGTCAGATGCTCGATGAGACCGGCGAAGCACCACGGGTTTATGCCGGCAATCCCGCCGCCCGTGGGCTCGACAAAGAACGGGCGGCCTTTGAGGCCGACCTGTGGACGAGGTTCTGGGAGATTGCCTCCGACACTGCCTTGGCCAATGAGGAAGGGGCCAAAGTAGCATTCGGGCAAGATGTGTTCGGCGTCTTCTCGCCCGATCAGGTGTACACGATCACGCTCCAGGGCAACGGCGGGCTGACGCTTTACAGCGAGCCGATGCCGACGATTCTGCGAGAGTCGCTCAAGGCCATCGGGCAATCTGCAACGGGTGATGCTAGCGAGCAATAGCGTGAACTTGATCAGAGGTGGCGCGTCGTTTGTTCGGCGACGCACACGCCGCTAACATCGCCGACCGGCCACAGCACACTCACACGCCCCTCAGGCCGGCGTTCGACGCGAAGTCGCCCCAACTGCCAATGAAGCTTGTCGTCACCGTCCCGGCCCAGAACGAAGAGCCGACGATCGGTCGTGTCATCGACGGCGTGCCTCGAGACATCGCCGGCATCGACCGCGTCGAGGTCATCGTTATGGACGACAGCTCGACCGACCGCACGGCTGAAGAAGCCCGTGCTGCCGGAGCACACGTGGTGCGGGTTGATGGTCGGCCGGGTCTAGGCAAGGTCTTTCAGGTCGGCGTCGAAGAGGCCATGCGTCGCGGGGCCGACTTCGTCGTCAATATCGACGGCGACGGGCAGTTTCAGTCGGCGGACATCCGCCATCTCGTTGAGCCGCTCGTCGAAGATCGTGCCGACTTTGTCACCTGCACGCGGTTCGGCAACCCGGAGTATCACCCGGAGATGCCGCCGGTGAAGTTTTGGGGCAACTTTGCGGTGGTCAAGATCGTCAACTTTGCCTGCGGGGGTGGCGGCCGATTCACCGACGTTTCCTGCGGCTTCCGAGGGTTCAACCGCGACGCGCTGTACCGCCTGACGCTGTTCGGTCGGTACACGTACACGCAGGAGTGCTTCATCGACTTGTTCTCGAAGAACCTGCGGATCGTCGAGGTGCCGCTCCGTGTCCGCGGCGTCCGTGAGCACGGCAAGAGTCGCGTCGCCAAGAGCGTGTGGAAGTACGCAATGAATACGCTGCCGATCATCGTGCGTGCGATGCGGGACATTCGGCCGCTGAAGTTCTTTGGCGCACTTGCAGGTCTGCTCGCGTTGCCGGGTCTCGTGCTTCTTGGGCTCGTGACGTTGAACTACACGGTCGCCAACCCAGGCAAGACGCAACCGTTTACCAGTGCAATCACACTTGGAACTGCCTTTCTCACGTTGGCGGTCATCGTCGGTGTTCTGGCTTTGCTCGCGGACATGATGGCCCGGCACCGCCGCATTACCGAGGAGCTTTTGTACCTCGCCCGGCGTCGCATTTACGGCTCGGGCGATAGTCGACTGCCGGCACGGACGAGCATCGACCGGCCCGCTGCCTCGACCAACGGCACGCCGACCCGCGATCGCAAGGCCAAAGCCGTGTTTCGCGAGACGGTTCTGGCAGAGTGAGCATGTGTCAGGCTCGCCGCCTACTCAGGAAAGCTGCATAAGCCGACTCGCCGGCAGCAACAAAACCAGCCAGTAAGAGCACCGGCCAGCCCCAGTCGGGGCGATCCTGTGACTCGACCAACACGCCGGCCGTCTCGGCTGACAGGCCGACCACCTCGAGATCGATGTCGCCGAGCGACTCCCGGACGGCTTCAGCCGACGCCGGTTCGAGATCACTTTCGGCAGCTAAGACGTTGACGGCGATCGGGGAGCGGAAGCTGCCCGCGACGACCTCGTACGCACCTGGAACGGTCAACGGCGGCGAGGTCCAGCGGCTTAGTCCACCTGATTGTGCTTCGCGAGTCAGCAGAATGGTCTCGCCTAGTCCGATCAGCCGAGGCGTCGAGCCGCTGGGCAACCCTGCCGAGGCTGGTATCGACAGGTGATCACCGACGAGCAGATTCTGCCAGGATGCCCCGCCGCCGGTCTCGCCGACCGTGCCGCGGAAAAGTTCGTGCACGAACGCGGCATAATTGTCGATCAGCGGCAAGAGCGTCCACTCTGGGTCGTCGGCCGACGTGGTCACCAAGGTCACGGCACCGCTGCCGACCCTCGCTGTGAGCACGGCCGGGTCTTGCGTTTCGGCAAAAGCAAGGACAACTTCTGCAGAGTCCGCCGGCGTCACGCCCCAGTAGCGGCGGATCGTCGGAGCTGACAGCCCGCTCCGGTCAACGCCTCGGAAGGCACCTAAGAAGCGATGTGGATCACCGGGATCGAAGTCGAACCCGAGCAGAGCCCGCTGCCCGTCTTGTGAGGCTGCGTCGGCGTTGACGATTCGCTCGATCCGGCCCGGCAGAATACCCAGGCCGCCGAGTGTCGCGTTGTAAGTGTCAAGTGAGATGCCCTCGCCGAGCCAGATCATCAGCGTCCCGCCGCTTCGAACGAAGTCGTTGAGCCTGGCGGCCGTTGCATCATCGAAGCCGGCCACATTGGCCAACACAACGGCTTCGTAATCACCCAGAGGCCGCGTCGAAAGTTCGAGATCGCTGATGCGGTCGACCTTGATGTAGCCGGCCTCGCCCGGTGCAAGGGCCGTTGCCAGAAGCGATCGGCCGCCGAGCGCAGCGGCGGTTGCAGCCGATCGTCCCTCGACCACCAACACCGGCAGATCCGTTACCTCCTGCACCACCCGCAGCCGACTGTCATCGAAGGCCAGGGCGTCGTCAGCTGACGCAAGGCTCAACTGCACCAAGTGCGGTCGCCCGTCGCGAACTGCATCGAGCACAGTCGGGCTCGCAACGACCTCGCTGTCCGTTCCGAGTCGCGGCGTGTCGATGGTGCGGCCGTCGACGGACCAGGCGGCAGACTCGGCCCGGCCAGTGACCGTGCCGAGGAGCGACGTGTCGAAGCCACGCCGGATGATTGTGTCGTCAGGCGAGACGGCAACGACTGCTGTGTTCTGCGGTGCGTCACCCTCAGGCAGATAAAGCCTGATCTCGGCCGTCGCTGTCTCGAGGCGTGGGCCGAGCGTCGCCAGGCGAGCTTCGGACATGGCTGAACCGGCAGCGTCGGTCAGGACGTGCACGACGATTCGTTCACCGGCGTCCGACGCGGCGACAAGGTCGAGCACGCGGTCGAGCGCACCGGCGAGATCGGTGGCGGCAAAGGTCTGCTCGACATCCATCGAAGCCGCCTCGACGGCTGTCAGGTCGTACGCCGGTTCGGGAACGACTTCGCCCGCCGGGGCAGCAGCAGAAATAACCGCTGCTCGCGCTTCGCCGCCCGCCGTCTGCAGCACGGCCGCAACCGTCTGTTTCATGAGGTCGAGTGTGGTTGCTTCGCCTCGCTTTGCACCGGTTGAGGCACTGTTGTCGAGGACGAAGACGTGCAGCGTCCGGTCTCCACCTGCCGCGGCAGCCAGGGCGGAGCCGGCGCATCCAAGCGGCCTTGCCAGGGCCAGGCCGATGAGGCTGACCAGCAGACACCGCATCGCAAGCAGCAGCCACGACTCGAACTGAAGCCGCCTGCGGTTGCGACGCATTGCTTCGAGGACGAACCGCATCGCCGCCCACTCGACGGTCTTGAACCTGCGACGATTAAGCAGGTGAATGATGATCGGAACCGATGCCAGCAACAGCCCCGCCGCCGCGAGAGCGGGCGTAACAAAGACAGCAGCTGGTGGCGGGAACATCACGAAGTGCAAGTTTATCGCCGCATGCGGCCGTCGCGACTGGCGAGGAAGACGCCCAACGGCACCTCCAGGCTTTCGCCGGTATCGAACGTGTGGAAGTCGGCGTCGACGCGTCGGCAGCTTCGGGCGATCTGCTCCTTGTGTCTCTGCATTGCGTCAAGGTAACCCTTCCGCAAGCCGTCCGGCTCGGCAAGCAGGTCGCCCGCTTCTTCGAGCCCTTTGAACATCGTCACGTCTTTGAAATTGAACTGAATCTCCTGCGGATCGAGCATTTGCAGGCAAACGACATCGTGCTTGCGGAACCGCATGGCTTTGAGGCCGCGCTCTACGCCTGCCGGGTCGTCAAAGAAGTCGCTCAGCACGACAACGAGGCTGCGGCCGGTGATCTTGCCGGCGAGTTGTTGCAGGACGCCACCGACGCCGGTCTTGTTCCAACGTGGGACCGCTTGCAGCTCGCTGACGATTGTCCGCCACTGCCCTCGGCTGGCACTTGGCTTGACATATCGCACCAGTCCCTCGTCAAAAATGGCCAATCCCACCGCGTCGGCCTTCATCGTCGCCAGCAGTGACAGCGTGGCAGCGAGCGTCGTCGCATGGTCGAACTTCGTCCACCCGTCGCGTCCCCCGCGGGCGACACTGCCGAAGTTCATGCTTTCGCTTGCGTCGACAGCTATGACGATCTGAAGCTGTGTTTCTTCCTGAAACTGCTTGATATGCAGCTTGTCAGAGCGGCCGAAGACTTTCCAGTCGATGTGCCGCGTGTCGTCGCCTTGTACGTACGGCCGGTGCTGGGCAAATTCTACGGAACTGCCCTGGTGCGGCGACCGGTGCCGGCCGGACATGAGGCCTTCGACGACGCTGCGCGTGCGTAGCTCGAGGTTCTTCACGCGGGCCAGTGCCCGCGGGTCGAGGAAGTCGGTCAGATCGTCGGCAGTGGTACTGGCCATAGGAAACCTCAGGCCGCCTTACCGCTCTGCATCATCTTTGCCGTTTGGCCGTCGAGGTCATCGTACTGCTGGCGCGGCACATGCTCGATCAGCCGCCTGACGACTTCCTCGCTTGTCACGCCTTCGGCGTCTGCGTTGAAGTTCGTTGTGATGCGGTGACGCAGCGACGGAACGGCCAACGCTCGGATGTCTTCGGTGCTGACGTACGGCCGGCCGTTGAGCAGTGCGCGGGCCTTGCCGCCGAGGATGAGGAATTGACCGGCACGCGGGCCGGCGCCGTAGTCGACGAACTCCTTCACGAAGTCGGGTGAATCGTTGTCGCGGCGGCTGGCACGCGTCAGGGCTAGCGCGTACTTGATGACATGGTCGGCGACCGGAACTCGCCGCACCGTTTCCTGCAGCATGACGATTTCCTCGAGCGTCAGGATCTGCTTGAGCTCGTGCCGCTGCGGGGCCGTCGTGCGGCGGATGATCTCCAGCTCTTCGTCCTCCGTCGGGTAGCTGACGAGGATGTTGAACATGAAGCGGTCTAGCTGTGCCTCGGGCAGCGGATAAGTGCCTTCCTGTTCGATCGGGTTCTGCGTGGCGAGCACGAAGAACGGGTCGGGCAGCGGATACGTCTTGCCGCCTGCGGTGACGTGGCGTTCCTGCATGGCCTCCAGCAGGGCTGCTTGGGTTTTGGGTGGCGTGCGGTTGATCTCGTCGGCGAGGATGACGTTGGCAAAGATGGGCCCCTTAATGAACATCATCTCACGGCCGCCCGTTGATTGGTCGGTCTTGATGACGTCGGTGCCGGTGATGTCGCTGGGCATCAGGTCGGGCGTGAACTGCACCCGCGAGAAGTCGAGGCCGAGCGTCTTGCTGACCGTGCTGACGAGCAGCGTTTTGGCCAGTCCCGGCACGCCCACCAGCAGCGCGTGGCCACGGCAGAACAGTGCAATGAGCAGCTCTTCGATGACCGCGTCCTGACCGACGATGACCTTGGCCAGCTCGCTACGCATCTGGCTGTAGGCGTCGCGAAGCTTCTGGGCCGCTTGCAGTTCGTCGACGGGCGTGGAGTCGCTCATGTGGAGCACTCTACAGAACCCGTTGGCTCGCGGCGACGAACAAGGTTTGCAAGGATGCCTGAACTGCCCGAAGTCGAAACCGTCGTCCGCACCCTCCGCCCGCAACTGGTCGGCAGCGTGGTGCGCGGCGTCACGCTCCATCGCCACGACTTCGCCAAACCACACGGTTTTGACTGGCAGTGCATCGTCGGCCGCGAGGTCGTAGCCGTCTCGCGGCGGGCCAAAAGGATCATCGTGACCATCGACGACGGCAACCGCTTCATCGCCCACCTTGGCATGACCGGACGGCTGACCTTCTGCGACGCGTCCGACGACATGGCAAAGCACACGCACGTCGTCTTCAATTTTGGTGTTGGCGAGCTACGGTTCTGCGACCCCAGGCGGTTCGGAAACCTTACGTGGATGGGGCGCGACTGCTGCGAGAGCGGCGTCGGCCCTGAGCCGTTGACGCTGAAGGCGGCGCACCTGGCCGACCGACTGCTCACGACTCGGCGGCCGGTGAAGTCGGCCCTGCTCGATCAGACGTTCATCGCAGGCCTCGGCAACATCTACGCCGACGAGGCACTATTTGCCGCCGGGATTCATCCGCTGACGCCCTGCAACGCGATCGACCGCCCCGCCGCGGCAGGGCTGTGTCGGTCGATCAAGCGGATCCTGCGACGAGCCATCAACGCGGGCGGCAGCACGCTCCGCGACTACGTCGACGCCAACGGCAAAGCCGGTCGGGCCCAGCAGCTCCACAAGGTCTACGCCCGTAACGATCAGCCGTGTCGCAAGTGCCACACCGTCATCTCCAAACTGGTCCTGGGCGGCCGATCAACGCACTTTTGCGAGCACTGCCAGCAGGCGGCGTGAAGTCTCCAATTGCTGATTGATTCTGTCCCGCGGCGTCAGACTTTGCCGACTACTATGCGAACCGCCCCGGACCTTGAGCCGGGGGCGTCGTGTCGTCGGCACGCGACGAAATCTGCAACGACTCTGCAAGACGCACCCGCCGGCCGCGTCACTACCCAGGCCGCCCTTTTCTCGGGCGGATTTCTTCACCCATGGTTGACTTTAACCTTCTCCACGACCTCGACGTTGACCTCGAAGGATTCGAGGACGATCTCGATGTTGCGCTCGTGGACGCCCTCGGCGACGCCGCGGAAAACCTTGAAATGCTCGTCCGCGGCGACGAGGTGCACGATTTCCGTGCAAATCAGATCATTACCGGCAAGGTCTCCGGCCGCGCCGGCGAGGACTACGTCATCGAGCTCGGCCTCAAGAGCGAGGGCGTTCTTGACCGCAACGAATGGGACACGCCCCCAGAGATGGGCGACGATGTTCGCATCCTACTCGAAGAGGTCGATCACGACAGCGGTACCGTCAAGATCTCCAAGCGCAAGGCCGATCGCATCATCAACTGGGAGAAGATCATCAAGCTCAAGGGCGAGGGTGACCCCGTCAGCGGCAAGGTGACCAAGAAGATCAAGGGTGGCCTGCTCGTCGACATCGGCGTGCCCGTCTTCCTGCCGGCCTCGCAGGTCGACATCCGCCGCCCCGGCGAGATCTCTGACTGGATCGGCCGCGACATCGACGCGCAGATCCTCAAGATCGACGAAGAGCGTCGCAACATCGTCATCAGCCGTCGCAAACTCATCGAGTTCCAGCGTGACGAGCTCAAGCACAAGACGATGGAGAACCTAGAAGAGGGCCAGATCGTCACCGGCACCGTCAAGAACATCGCCGACTTCGGTGCGTTCGTCGACCTCGGCGGCATCGACGGCCTGCTCCACATCACCGACATGTCGTGGGGCCGCATCAACCACCCGTCGGAGATGCTCAACTTCGAGGACGAAGTCGAGGTCAAGGTGCTCAGCATCGACCGCGAGCGAGAGAAGATCGCTCTGGGCCTGAAGCAGAAGGACGCCTCGCCCTGGGAAAACATCGAGAGCAAGTACCCCGTCGGCACCATCCACGAGGCCAACGTCGTCAACATCATGTCGTACGGAGCTTTCTGCAAGCTCGAAGACGGCGTTGAGGGCCTGGTCCACATCAGCGAGATGTCGTGGACGAAGCGGATCAACCACCCGTCCGAGGTCGTCGCCACCGGCGACCCGGTGCTGGTCAAAGTCCTCGAGATCAACAAGGACAAGCAGGAAATCAGCCTCGGCATGAAGCAGGTCCAGGAGAACCCCTGGGACCGCGTTGCCGAGAAGTACCCGCCTGGGTCGGTCGTCGAGGGCAAGGTCCGCAACATCGCCAACTACGGCGCGTTCGTCGAGATCGAAGAAGGCATCGACGGCCTGCTCCACGTCAGCGACCTCAGCTGGACCAAGAAGGTCGGCCACCCGTCCGAAGTCCTCAAGAAGGGTGAGGACATCCAGAGTGTCGTCCTCAGCGTCGATCAGGAGAAGCAGCGTATCGCGCTGGGCCTGAAGCAGATGCAGGAAGACCCGTGGCTGCACGTCATTCCCGACAACTACAAGCCGGGCATGGTCGTCAAGGGCGTCGTTACCAAGATCGCCAACTTCGGCGTCTTTGTCGAGCTCGAAGACGGCCTCGAAGGCCTGTTGCACGTTTCGGAAATCGCTGACCACAAGGTCGAGAAGCCCGAGGACGAGCTCAAGGCCGGCCAGGAGGTCGAGACCAAGATCCTCCGCGTCGACAGCGAAGAGCGGAAGATCGGCCTGTCCCTCAAGCGTGCCCAGTGGGCCCAGGAGCAGGAGCAACGCGAAGACGAGCGTGCCAAGCGTCCGGAACGCAAGAACCTCCGCGGCGGCCTCGAGTAGGCGTCACCGCATCACAACATCCGACGCCGGGGCAACTACAAGTTGCCCCGGCGTTTTCGTTCAGATGTGTTCGCTGCCGTCGGACGCGCTGCGCCGCGGCGGCCAAGTCGGGCCGCTGCCGGCCGGCGGAGGGGGAATGTTCCACGTGGAACATGCCGACCCCTCGCCACGCTCCGCCAGCCCGGTTCGCCGCATCCGCCGACGAACGGCCGATGTTCCACGTGGAACAAAACGGGTCGCCGACTGCGTACACGGGTCGTCCGCCCTGCGGATGGGGTCCGTCCGCCGATTGCGACTTGAGGCGTTGTTTTTGCAACTTGGGTCAAGGCCACTGCGTCACCACGCGACCTGCGCCGCCGCGGCCGCCGAAGATCACTCTTGTCGGCCAGATCGCCACGGTGCGACCTCGGGTTCAAGTTTCGGAAGCCTCCGCACGAGCGTCAAAATCGGTCACCGCCGATCAGGTGCCGCAGCAAGTTCCGCGACGTACACGCTTGCATCGTGAGGTCGATTCATCATGATGTGTCTTCTCTCGTGGCGGGCGGGGATCTGGTTCAAACCGGCGAACCTGTTACACGGTCGACATGATCCGCGGGGGGACATAACCGAGTGAGTCTTTAAGATGCCATCGAACCTGATCAGCCGCCGTCCCTCATCCACCCTTCTTCCGCTCATCGAAGGTCTCGAAACCCGCCGCCTCCTCGCCGCCCTCACCTGGGACGCCGGCGGCGACGGCACGTCTTGGGACGACGCACAGAACTGGTCTGATGACGCCGTCCCGACGCTTGCGGATGATGTAACGATCGGATCAGCGACCACCACCGCCATTCAGGTCACTGGAGATGCGGAGGTCCGCTCGCTTACGACCACACGGCGGATCGTCGTCACCGGAAGTCTTCGCGTTGCCGACGGACAATTGGCCACGTTTCACAACATTCTCCACCTGCGCGGGGGCACCATCATTGGCGGGATCTGGGATTTCGAGCAAGGAGAGTTTAGGAACAACCTTGTTTCAGATGGTGTTGCCGCCGGCATCACGCTGCGCAGCGACATCTCCATCGTCACCGAGCTCTTCATCGAAGGTGGCATCGTGCTTGATGGTGCCGACGTGGAAATTAACGATGGCACCGGAAAGCTCAGTTTCCGTGGCGGCGATCAGAGCATCAGCGGCACGGGTCGCGTCATAAGCGACCGTACACCGATCAGTTCGGGTCCACAGGTTGTCAAGCTTTACGGTAATCATACCGTCACCGTTGAGTCGGGTGTCTCCATGGAGGGCAGGTTGGACATTATCGACGGGGATTCGGCGTCTAATGCCACGCTCATCAACAATGGCGCGATACTCACCAATCTTTCTTCTCCTGGCGTTGCCATTTACAACGGGTTCCGCGTTGCTACGCAACACCTCATCAACAACGGTCTGATCGAGGCGACAGCTAACGCCGACCTCCACCTGCAGAGTCAGACGACCATCAACAACGGAACCATCACGATGGCCGCCGGCAGTGGATCGGGCAGTGCTCGTGGCTTGGCAAATGGGCCGGCTGGCGTCATAGATGTCGACGGTGTTGAAGACTATCGCCTCAACAAGTTCCAGCAGAACGACGGCCTGATCTCAGTTCGCAACACCGCGCTGACACTCGATCTGAATGCCCGCCCTGAAGCTGCCAGCATCGGCACGCTCCTGCGCCAGGGCAGCACCGTGAAGCTCGGCGGCGACTTCGACAACACCGGCCGTACTCTCGATCCGGTCGCCCTGCTCGACGGTCCCGTGACCCTTCAGAACGCCTCCATCGTCGGCGGCACGCTCGTCTCCGATCCGGCTAATCGCCTGTCGCTCGGTTCGTTCGGCGACCTGATCTTCGACGGCCTGACCTTCGAGGGGCCACTAAATACTGAACGTTACCTCTTCGACACCGGCACGGACATTGCTGTTCGCAATGTCCTGACGGTCAATGATGCACTTGTCATTGACGAGAGTATCGACTTCGTCTTCGACAGCGGCCCGGGTAGAATCAACGCCCCTGAGATCCGCATCCTCAATGGTGGCCGCCTCGACTTACTGCTACGCAACAACACGTTCTTCACGCTTGAGACGGACGTGATCGTAGATCGTGGGGGATTGCTTGGAGTGAATCGGGCCGACGATTCAGCCGTTGAAACGTCGTTTGAGAACGTCGCTTCAATCTCGATCGGCGACTCCAACAGCAGCTTGAGCACCAACGGCATTTTTGATGTCCGGGTTGATCATTTCTACAACAGCGGCAGCGTTACTGCGAACGAGCGAGCCAGCGTGTTGTTGAGATCGGACACCATTAATCGCGTTGATGGAGTCATAGAGCTTCAACCTAACTCCGATTTCACGCTAGAGAAAAGTTGGAAGAACGACGGCACCTTCTTGACGACTAACGCGTTGGTGCAGTTCGCAGGATCGCTCTCGGCCAGCGACGTCGGCACGTGGATCCGAACGGCAGGCATCGTCAGGCTCAGCGGCACTCTGAACAACACCGGTACTGACCTCAACGTGATCGACGTCTTCCGCGGACAGCTTGGCATCGTCGGAGGCACCGTCGTTGGCGGCACTCTTGATGCCGACGGTATAGAGTCGCTTTATATTGACGGAAATATCGCCCGATTCATAGATAATGTCACGCTTCGCGGCAACTTCACCGTTAATGACGGCACCAAGCTGGTTGTCGAGGGTGGGCTGACGCTCGACAGCGCAACGCTCGTCCTGGATGAGGAAGCTCGCCTCAGCTTTAACGGTGACGTGCAGCGACTGGCGGGAGCCGGCCGCGTGAGCAGGCCTGCAGACTCCAGCTCCGGGGCGGCACGCATCGCGCTGGATGACGGTGCTGAAGTCACCATCGATGAGAACATTGTCATTTCAGGTGGAAATCTCTGGATCGGTGGTAGTTCGGTAGGGTCGGCCACCGGATTACTCACCGTGAACGGCCTCCTTGAGGCTGGTGTGGCCGGCGAGACGATGAAGGTCATCGCACCAGCGCTTGGTCGCCCGCTCGACATCATCGTCAAAGAAGGCGGCACGCTGGAGGTAGGCGGCGGCGCATTAAAGGGTAAGGAACTTCGACTCGGTCAAGTACGCGTTGTCGATGGCGGCACGCTAACCAGTAATCTGGCTCTTGAGACGCTCGTGGCCGACATCGAGGTCATCGGCACGAACAACCGATTGGCAGGTTCAATGAGTCGACGCGTCACGCTGCTTGAGGGCAGCCTCTCGCTCGACGAAAACAGCAGCTTGTCCCTCGGTGACCAAGCCGAGACGCTTGAAATAGCCGCGACCGTCACCCTCGCCGGCGGCTCGACTTTAGATGCAGCGGGCTCCGTCGTGCTGAACACAAGCTGGACCTCCACAGCGGGGCCGGACCCCTTCGGCCGCCTCGTCAGTGGCGGCAGCGTCGACCTTCGCGGCCTGCAGCTGAACCTTTTCGCGGACGCGAGGCAGACTGACCTTGATCTTGTCGTCGGCGACGTCTTTCCGCTGATCGAGGTGGGCGGCGGCCTCGTCGGACAGCCTGCCGAGTTTTCGGTCGACGAGACGGCGTCGGATGCTGCTATTGGTATCGTGCGGGACAGCAACAATACGCTAGATGCGAAGGTGTTCGCTGAGCCTGCTACGCAGCCGCCGAGCATCCTCGGCCTCAGCTACGAGTTCGAGACTGAGCAGGTGCTCCGCATCAACTTCGACCAGGATGTTTCGGCCTATCTGACCGCTGATGACTTCGTATTAACGAACCTGACAAGTGCGGTGGTCCCGACACTCGATGAGGTCGAACTTGATTGGGACGAGCAGAACCTGCAGGCGACCGTGCACTACGACGGGACGCTGCCAAATAGCAGCTACAGACTTTCGCTTGCACCAACCGACTTGGCCAATGCCTTCGGCGTCGCGGGCACCGGCACGGCGGCCACGCTCGACTTCTTCGTGCTCGCAGGAGATGCCAACCGGGATCGGCAAGTGAGCATCCTGGACTTTGCGGTGCTGCGGTCGAACTTTGGATCGAGCGACGCGACGTTCAGCCAAGGCGACTTCAACTACGACGGGCAGGTGTCAATCCTCGACTTTGCCATCCTGCGCGTCAACTTTGGCCAAAGCCTGCCGGCTCCGTCGGCGTCGCTCTTTGCCGATGAAGAGGCAGCTTTCTTCTAATTCTAACGCCGGTGCAACCAAGATGGCCCTGCTGCGTTCGCGTGGCGGGGCCGTCTGTCCTTTCAGAGGGTGGCGTGGTTACACGCAGCTGGCGATGCCGCTAGGATGCGAAGCCAGGGACGAGAAGCGACTGCCGATGACTGCCACCATTGCCGATGCCGTATTGCCGACCCTTGTGTCGCCTGCCGATCTCAAGCGGCTGGATATCGGCGGCCTGGAGCAGGTCGCCGACGAGCTGCGGGCGAAGATCTTCGAAGCTGTGTCGCAGTCTGGCGGGCACTTGGCGAGCAACCTCGGTGTCGTCGAACTGACCATCGCCCTGCACTACGTCTACGACTTCGGGCCGCACCCCGAGGGGCCTGATCGGCTGCTCTTCGACGTCGGACACCAGTGTTACCCGCACAAGATGCTCACCGGACGCCAAGACGGGTTCGGCAAGCTCCGCAAAGACGGCGGCGTCGGGGGATTCCCGATGCCCGACGAAAGTGACTACGACCTGTTCGGCGTCGGTCACGCCGGCACGGCCGTCTCGACTGCCGTCGGTATGGCCCGGGCGGATCAGGCGCTGGGTCGCAAGAATCATGTCGTCTCTCTCGTCGGCGACGCGAGCATCGTCAACGGCCTCAGCTTCGAAGGTCTCAACAACGCAGGCACGCTCGATCGGCAGTTGCTCGTCGTGCTCAACGACAACGGCATGAGCATCAGCGGGCCTCAAGGTGCGTTTGCCGAGTATCTCGAGCGTGTGCGGGTCAGCACGACGTACGAGGAGTTCAAGCGGATCAGCAAGAAGCTCGTCGAAACGATGCCTCACGCCGTCGGCGACGCGGTGACTGCCGCCTGGACCGGATTGACGGGCGGCGTCAAGCACGCCATGTGGGCCGGCGGGTTGTTCGAGGCGCTGGGCCTGAAATACATGGGGCCGATCGACGGGCACGACCTGCCGGAGCTGATCCAGTTTCTGGGTGAGATCAAGCACGTCGACAAGCCGGTGTTGCTGCACGTCAAGACGAAGAAGGGGCAAGGCGTCGACGCGGCGATGGCGGACCCGACGTCGCTGCACAGCCCGGCGGCGTTTCGCGTCGAAGGCTGCCGGGTTGAGCTGAACAAGGGTGCCGGCAAGAGCTGGACGAAGGCGTTTGCCGAGGCGACGATCGAGCTGGCGGATCGGGACGAGAAGGTGTGGGCGCTCACCGCGGCCATGCCGGACGGCACGGGGCTCAGCCTGTTCGAGAAGGCCCACCCGGAGCGGTTCATCGACACCGGCATCTGCGAATCACACCTCATGGCGATGGCGGCGGGCATGGCCAAGAGCGGGCTCAAGCCGGTTGCGGCCATCTACAGCACGTTCACGCAGCGGTGCTTCGACCAGATCTGGCAGGAAGTGGCTTACAACGAGCAGCCGGTCGTGCTGGGCATGGACCGGGCCGGCTACGTCGGTAGCGACGGCGCGGTGCACCACGGCTTCTGCGACCAGAGTTTCCTGCGGCCGATGCCCGGCGCAGTGCTGATGGCGCCGAGCGACGAGGCAGAGCTGAAACGGATGCTGTCGCTGGCGATGGAATTGGGCACCTTCGCGGCGTTGCGTTACCCGCGAGACGAGGTGCCGGCCGTCGATTACGAGAATCTTGTCGCACACGACCTCACGTCGGCGGCGAAGGAGATCGTGGTCGGCCAAAGCCGCGTGCTCAAGCACGGCAGCGACGCCACGATCGTCGCCTACGGCACGTTGGTCGCAGAAGCCATAGCCGCTGCAGAGGAATTAGCGAAGGACGGACACGACGTCGCCGTCGTCGATGCCCGGTTCTGTAAGCCGATGGATACGACAATGGTCACGCGCGTGCTGGACGAAGGCGCACCCGGTGGTGACGGTCGAGGACCACGCCGTTGAGGGCGGCTTCGGCAGCGCGTTCATCGAAGCCGCCGTCGCAGCGAGCCTGCCTACGGGTCAGGTGAGGCGTCTGGGCCACCCGGCGGACAAGATGATCGGCTTCAAGAGCCGTGAGGCCCAACTGGCAGAGGCGGGTATCGACGCGGCAGGCATCGTGCGGACGCTTCGGCCGCTGCTGGCGGCGGAAACGGTATTGAGGCGTGAGATAGCTGAACCCGCTGCCTTGTCGTGAGGGTTCGGGACGAGGATGAGCAGATGCCGCCGCAAATTGTCGTTGCGCATCCTATCGAGTCGCCATGACGTATTAGGTTGTGTAGAGGTGCGGTCTACTGCACCCACACTGTCACCACGAGAATGCACTTCATGAACCTGATCAAAATCACCGCGGCCTCGGCTGCTGTTGCCCTTGCCCTCACCACCGCCGCCTTTGGTCAATCGACTGTGGTGGCCCCGGCCGGCTTCGAAAATGTTGACGGCCCCGCGATCAGCGATGGCCCGCTCGGCATGGCCAGCGCCAACGCCAACGGCCGCCGATACCAGCAGGTCTATTCGGCCGACTTCTTCGACGACGCCGTATCGATCAACGAGATCCAATTCCGCGCTGCCAACGCAGGCCAGTTCCGGCCTGACAGCATCACGGCCTCCAACACCTTCATCACCCTGTCGACCACCGCCAGCGCCGCCAACGCGGCAGGCATCGCCGGCAGCTACGACAGCAACGTCGGCAGCGACTCGGTTGTCGTCTACAGCGGCCCGCTGACCCTGGCCCGCGGCGCTGCGAATGCGTCCGGCCCGCAGGCGTTCGATTACGGCTTTGTCCTGCAGACGCCTTTCGTTTTCGATCCTTCGATGGGCAACCTGTTGCTCGATGTGACGGTCCCGGCCGGTGCGACGCTGACGGCCGGCCCGGGCTTCGGTGCGGTGGACAGCTTCGACGCTGTCGTCGACCAGCCTGACGTGGACGGCATCGCGAGCAAAGTCGGTAACTTCGGGGCCGTGAGCACCGGCCTGGTGACGCAGTTCACCACGACGGCGGTTCCGGAGCCGACGCTGGCTGCGGTCGGTGCGATGGTCGGCGGGCTGCTGCTCCGCCGCCGTAGCTGATTGAATTGGCGAACTTTTCTATGGTCAAGACGCCGCGACCCTTCAAAGGTTGCGGCGTCTTGCGTTTCATGCCGATCTAAGGGTCAGGCCGCGACGTATGGTCTTAGCGGGACTACCTCCCGCACGACGGGAATGCCTCCCGACTGGCCGCCGGTAACCTGCCGACGGCTCACCACTACGACTCCGAAGGGCGAATCAACACCATGTTTGAGCGATTCACCGACCGCGCCCGCAAGGTCATGGCTCTTGCCAACCAAGAGGCGCAGCGATTTAACCACGAATACATCGGGACTGAGCACATCCTGCTCGGCCTCGTCAAAGAAGGCAGCGGCGTTGGGGCCAACGTCCTTAAGAACCTCGACGTCGACCTGCGCAAGGTCCGTGTCGAGGTCGAAAAGCTCGTCAAGAGCGGCCCCGAGATGGTCACGATGGGCAAGCTCCCGCAAACCCCGCGGGCCAAAAAGGTCATCGAGTACGCCATCGAAGAGGCTCGCAACCTCAATCACAACTACGTCGGCACCGAGCACCTCCTGCTGGGCCTGCTCCGCGAGCACGACGGCGTTGCGGCGCAGGTGCTTATGAACCTCGGGCTCAAGCTCGAAGAGGTTCGCGAAGAGGTCTTGAACCTCCTCGGTGCCGGCGTCGAGGGCGAGGACAGTGACGAAGAAACCGTCACCGCAGGCGGCGGTGCCGAGGGCAAGGGTAAGAAGAAGGGCAAGAGCTCGACGCCCGCCCTCGACTCCTTCGGCCGCGACCTCACGGCACTTGCCAAGGAGAATCAACTCGATCCGGTCATCGGCCGGGCCGAGGAGATCGAGCGTGTCATCCAGATTCTCTGCCGTCGGCAGAAGAACAACCCGGTGCTCCTCGGCGAAGCAGGCGTCGGCAAGACGGCCATCGTCGAGGGTCTGGCCCAGATGATTATCGGCCACGACGTGCCCGAGATCCTCCACGGACGGCGGCTCATCGTGCTGGACCTGGCCATGATGGTCGCCGGTACGAAGTACCGCGGTCAGTTCGAAGAGCGCATCAAGGCCGTGATGAACGAGGTCCGTCGGGCCAAGAACATCATTCTGTTCATCGACGAGCTGCACACGCTCGTCGGGGCAGGCGGGGCCGAAGGTGCGATCGACGCGTCGAACGTCCTCAAGCCCGCCTTGAGCCGTGGCGAGATCCAGTGCGTCGGTGCGACGACTTTCGACGAGTATCGCAAGTACATCGAGAAGGACGCCGCCCTGGCCCGCCGGTTCCAGCCGATCACGGTCGAGCAGCCGAGCAAGGAGAATGCCGTCAAGATCCTGGCCGGCCTTCGCGAGAAGTACGAAGAGCACCATCGCGTCCGCATCACGGACGACGCGCTGGAGCAGGCCGTCGAGCTGTCTGACCGCTACATCAGCGGCCGAGCGCTTCCTGACAAGGCGATTGACGTGCTTGACGAGGCCGGTGCTCGCATCCGGCTCAAGAGCATGACCAAGCCGCCGAATCTGGCGGAGCTCGAGGAGCAGATCGAGCGGCTGAGCATCTTTAAGGACGAAGCCGTCAAAAACGCAGAGTACGAGGAGGCTGCCAAGCTTCGTGACGAGGCCGAGCGGCTGCGTAGTAGCAAGGAAGAGCTGCAACGCCAGTGGAAGGAAAAGGCCAAGGAAGTCGACGGCGTCGTCGATGAAGAGGTCATCGCCGAGGTCATCAGCAAGATGACCGGCGTCCCGCTGACGCGTCTGGAGAAGGAGGAGGCCCAGCGCCTGCTCGAGCTCGAGAACGAGCTGCACAAGCGTGTGGTCAGCCAGCACGAGGCGATCGAGGCGATCAGCAAGACGATCCGCCGGGCACGTTCGGGCCTCAAGGACCCGAACCGTCCGATGGGTGGCTTCCTGTTCCTCGGCCCGTCAGGCGTCGGCAAAACGCTGCTGAGCAAGGCGCTGGCCGAGTTCATGTTCGGCGACGAGGATGCGCTCGTGTCGATCGACATGAGCGAGTACATGGAGAAGCACAACATCTCCCGCCTTGTCGGTGCGCCTCCCGGATACGTCGGTTACGAAGAAGGTGGCCAACTCACCGAAAAGATTCGTCGTCGGCCATACAGCGTGGTGCTGCTCGACGAAGTTGAGAAGGCCCACCCGGACGTCTTCAACATGCTGCTGCAGATTCTTGAAGAAGGCCGCCTGACCGACTCGTTCGGCCGGCACGTCGACTTCCGGAACGTCGTCATGATCATGACTAGCAACATCGGGGCCGACCTCATCAAGGGCGGCGTCACGCCGTTCGGCCTGCAGGGCAAGGGCAAGGGCACCGACGAAGAGCAGTCTTACGACAAGATGAAGTCGACGCTGATGAAGGAAATCGAGCGGTTCTTCCGCCCTGAGTTCATCGGCCGCCTCGACGACGTCATCGTCTTTCGTCCGCTCGCTCGCGAGCACCTCGTCGAGATCGTCGAGCTCGAGCTCCGCAAGGTCACCAAGCGTCTCGTCGAGCGTGGCCTGCGCCTCGAACTCGATCAGGAAGCCAAAGACTTCCTCATCGACAAGGGGACGAGCACCGATTTCGGTGCCAGGCCGTTGCGTCGGGCGATTGAGCAGTTCGTTGAGGATCCGCTCAGCGAGGAAATTCTTCGCGGGCACTACGACGACAAGGCCAAGATCCTGATTACGCGTGCCAAGGACGATGAGGACAAGCCGCTGGACCACCTGTTCTTCGACGCCCAGGCTGTTGAGGCCGAGGCTGCGACGGAAGAGGAGCAGGCTGCAGTCGCCGCTGGCGACGCGACCTGAACCGGCGACAAGACCTGACGAAGGAGGCGGGGGCGACACAGTCGCCCCCGCCTTTTCGCGTCGTAAAGCAGGACGACACTGAGAACCACGCTCGTATGGACTAGTTCATACAGTCCCTGTTCAGGCTTAAAAATGCGCATTCTTTGAAGCGGCATGGCGTTCCTGGTCGAAAACAGTTATTGTAGGTGATCTACGTTTCACTCGCCCTCCCTCGTGGGATGGTCCGTGGCCGACGACTGTGGAGGCACGTCGGCAGCGTCATACGGGCTTGGTGGACCGCAACACTGCGGGACCGGCTTGATATGACGGCAGAAGCGTCTTGAGCCCAATCAGCCAGAGGAGCTATCGTGAAAGTCAGCATCAACTCGTCGTCACGCCGTGACCGGTCCCGCGCCTTCACCCTCGTGGAGCTGCTCGTCGTCATCGGCATCATCGCCCTGCTCATCAGCATCCTGCTGCCGACGCTCAACAGCGCCAACGCGTCGGCGAGGAACGTCAAGTGCCTCTCCAACCTGCGCTCGACTCGGCCAGATCGCGCTGCTGTACAGCAATGACAACCAACAACGGGTTTTGCCGACCCGCATCACGCAGACACCTGGAGCCAATCCGCCACTTGGGACCTACGACGTTTGGGCCAACCTCCTGATCAATGCTGAGCTTGTCGAGGAACAGCGGGGCGGGCGACCCATTCCCGGTCCCGGTTCGGAGATCATCTCTGGCATCGACTACGACTCAATCCTCGTATGTCCGAGCACGGCTGACCTGGCGGTCGGGCTGACACAGAATGCAGACGGTGCCCGACGCGTTGCAGGCTTCCTGCTCGATCCGGGTGGAGCCATGAAGGCGACGGACTTCAGCTATTTCATCAACGGCTACTTTGCTCCCAACATACCGGCACTGCAGAACCCCGCTTCAGATGCGTACAAGCGTGCCCGCTTGATCCCAAGCACGCAGGTCAATTTTGCCCCTGGTGGTGGACAGCCGCCGTTGAAAAGCCTTGCGGCAATCAAGGGCTCTACCGAAATGGCCTACTTTGGTGACGGCATCGAGCGTCAGACGCAGGCGGTCTTCCAGCCGCAGATCGCAGATTACATCTCTGGCAAAAGGCACGGCTCGTTTGACTCGGAGAAGCCGGTCACCTCGGGTAAGACGAACATCACCTTCTTCGACGGCCATGCCGAGAGCGTCGACCGCAAGAACTTGCCCGGCGGCGATCCGCTCGGCACCACGTTCCCGACGACCGAGCCGATGGTCGAGCGGGCACGCGAACTCAATGCGGAATTTCCCGGTGCCAAGTTCCGCCTCGACCAGGTCGATGGCTGAACCGCATCCGATCCGTTGCAACACAAACGCGACCCGCATCAGCGGGTCGCTTTTGTTATGACACGAACCTTTCAGGTCGGTGACGCTTCCTTGACACCGACGTAGATGACCGCAATCCCAAAGGTCAGCGGCGTCTGCGTGACGTTCGCGAAGCCGGCCTCCTCCAGTTCGCGAACCATTTGCTCGCGCGGCTTGAACGTCTCGACGCTTTGGGCGAGGTAGCGGTAGGCCCCGGTCTTGTCGCGGGCGACGAGGCTGGCCAGGCGGGTCAGGACGTGGTTGAAGTAGAGGTCGTAGCCCGTGCGGATGAGCTTGTTGGTCGGCTTGGAGAACTCGAGCACGACCGCCCTGCCGCCGGGCCGCAGGACGCGGTGGAACTCGCGGTAGGCGGCGGCCGAGTCGGCGACGTTGCGGATGCCGAAGGCGATCGAGACGACGTCGGCCGAAGCGTCGGCGAGCGGCAGCCGCTGGGCGTCGCCGTGGGCGTAGTCGATCTTTCCGCCGCGATCCGGCCGCTTTTGGCGCGCGATCGGCAGCATGTCGAACGTGTAGTCGACGCCGAGAACCGAGCAGGCACCATCGTTGATGCGATCAAGCGCGTCGCGGTAGAGGATTGTCAAATCGCCCGTCCCGCACGCCACGTCGACGACGCGGTCGTCCGCCTTGAGCCGCGAGAGCTTGACCGCCTTCTTCCGCCACCGCTGGTCGATGCCCAGCGACCAGAGGCGGTTGTTGAGGTCGTAGCTGGGGGCGATGGCCGCGAACATGTCGCGGACGCGCTTTTGCTTGTCGGCCTCGCCGTGCGGGTTGGCGAGCCGCTGTTTGTCCCAAATGGTGCCGTCGCTTGCCACGCCGCGACCCTACGACGTTGCAACGGGCAAGCCTTCAATAGCGTGCGAACGATGACAATGTGTCCTCGTCGCCTCAGGCCTACTTCCCGCCCGACAGCGCCATCCGTCGCGTCACGCGCTCGCGGAGCGTGCTGCTGTACGGGGCCGCTGCCCTTGCGCTGCAGGTGAGCGACGAGCGTGTCGCCCGAGGCGTGGCCGAACACAGCAGCTTCTCGGTTGACCCGCTCGCCCGGCTGCACCGAACGCTTGAGGCCAGCTACGCCAGCGTCTTTGCCCCGCCTGCCGAGTCGAATGCGGCCGTCGGGCACGTCAATCGGCTGCACGCCAGAGTGAAGGGAGACGGCTACAGCGCCTTTGACCCTGACTTGCTGCTGTGGGTCATGGCCACCCTCGTCGCCTGCGGCATCGAGGCGTACGAGCGATTCGTCGGGCCCATCAGCGACGCCGACAAGGCTGACTACTACACCCAAACTCGCGACAGCACGACCCGATTCGGCCTCCGCCGCGACTACGGCCCGCAGAGCTACGGGCAGTTCGAGGCGTATTGGAAGGATCGCCTGGCGGATCCCGCGCTGGGCGACTCGGACGTTTCTCGCAAGCTCATCGGCGAGATCACGACGCCGACGAAGCCTTGGTGGCTCAGACCGGCCGGCATCCCCGCCCGCGTCTGGCTGGCTGCGACGCTTCCGCCTGCCGTCGGTGTGCGGCTGGGGCATCCGCAGACGCTGGCCTCCCGTGCCGCCGGTCGCTTCGGCGACGTCGCGCTCGGCACCTTCTTTACCGTCGCCCCGGATCGCCTGACGGTGACCAAAGCCGCCCGTTCGGCAGAACATCGCGAGCGAGTTGCGAGTTCCTAAGCGAGGTGGCGACGAAGCCGCTACGCTGGCCGTCTCATGCGTCACGTCATCAGCGCCCTTGTCACCAATGAACCCGGCGTCCTCGCCAGCGTCGCCGGTATGTTCGCCGCCCGCGGCTTTAACATCGATTCCCTCGTCGTTGGCAGAACCGAGGACGACGAGCTGTCACGCATGACCGTTATCGTCGAGGGTGATCAAAACGTCATCCGTCAGGTCGAACGGCAGCTTGCCAAGCTCGTGCCCGTCGCACGCGTCCGAAACCTGACAGAGACGGCCTATGTCGAGCGCGACCTCGCCCTCATCAAGGTCGATGCCCCGCCGGAGAAGCGGCACGAGATCACCGAGCTGTGCAACATGTTCCGCGGCAACGTCGTCGACGTCGGCCCCGAGAGCATCACGATCGAAATCAGCGGCCGTGAGGAGAAGGTCGAAGCATTTGTCGATCTCGTCGGGCAGTACGGCGTCACCGAGCTTGCCCGCACGGGCGTGATCGCCATCGCTCGCGGCATGCAGAGTCAGCGGCTGGCCAGTCGCTTTGCCCGAAAAGGTGAAGAAGGTCCGGCCAAGCGTGAGCGCAGCTTTGCCAACAGCAGCGGCGACGCCCTGCCACCGAGCTGAGGCCGTAGCGTGCCGGCGTGCGTGCCGACGACCTCGATTTCGACCTGCCGCCGAAGCTCATCGCCCAGCGGCCGGCCAACCGTCGCCAGGACGCTCGCCTGCTCACCTTCGACCGCACCACCTGCAACGCAGGTCACCGGACCATCAGCGACCTGCCGTCGCTTTTGCGGGCGGGGGATGTGCTTGTCTTCAACGACGCCCGTGTCACACCGGCCAAGTTCAGCCTGATCAAGCCAACCGGCGGACGCGTGGGAGGCCTGTTTCTTGAGGAGTCGGCAGGCGGCCGCTGGGTCGCGTTGTTGAAGTCGCCTGGTCCGGTACGGCCGGACGGAGTGTGGTCGTTTGCAGCCGGTGGCCCGCCGCTTCGCGTCGTCGAAAAGCTGGGCGGCGGGCGTTACCTGCTCGAGGTCGACGACGACCGACCGGCCGAGACAGTGCTGGGCGAGGTCGGTCAAATGCCGCTGCCGCCTTACGTTGATCGGCCTGCCGACGACGCCGACGCAGAGCGGTATCAGACCGTGTTCGCGACCACGCCCGGCAGCGTCGCCGCCCCGACAGCCGGGCTGCACTTCACGCCCGACCTGCTCGCCGCACTCGACGCGGCAGGCGTCATTCGCACGACGCTCACGCTTCACGTCGGCATCGGCACGTTTCGTCCCGTCTCGGCAGACGACCTCGATGAACACGAGATGCACACCGAGCGGTACAGCCTGCCCGCATCGTGCTGCAAGATCATCAATGCCGCCAAAGCCGAGGGTCGCCGCGTCGTCAGCGTCGGCACGACGACTGCCCGCGTGCTCGAAAGCCAGCCGGCCGGCGAGCTGCAGCCGTGCGACGCTTCCACGAACCTGCTGATTCAGCCGCCCTACGTGTGGAAGCACGTCAAAGGCCTGCTGACAAACTTCCATCTGCCACGCAGCACGCTGATCGCCCTCGTCGCCGGCCTGATCGGGCTGGAAGAACAACGCCGCCTGTATCACGAAGCAATCGAGCAGAACTATCGCTTCTTCAGTTACGGCGACGCCATGCTGCTGACGTGACCGGCAATGACAACCCGCTCCTTACTTCGGCTGCGTCGCGGGACCGATCGACTTCAAGCTGCCGAGGAAGATCGATGGCCCTACCGCCGCCTGGGCCTCTTCGAATGTCGCGAAGTCGCCGGCTTCAATGCGCGTTGCGAGTTCGCCCAGAGCCTCACTCATCGCAGCCGCTTGTGATGCCGACACGGCCTCCTCGACGTAAGGCCGAAGGTCGACAGCCCATCCGTCCGCCTGCCGGACAAGTTCGACCGCACGGCCGAAGTCGTCACGGATGTAGATCGAATCGACCGGTCGCGGATAGGCCTCCGGGTCGGCGGCAAACGGTGCCGGCAGCGGGTGCAACGTCATCGGCTGCCCAAAGGCCTTGCGGCTTGCGGCGTCGAGGCGGCCCGTCGCGTCGAGCAGCACGAAAACCGGCGTCGCCGCCTGCCCTGCCGGCAGGATCACGAGTTCGGCAAATGCTTCAGGATCTTCCGCATCGCCCGCCCGCTGAACCGCCGCCAATGTCGCGGTTGCGGCCATGAGCTTGTGGCTCCAAGCGGCCGTGCGAAAGACGTGTGCGGTCCATGCCGCTACACCGCCGATGATGACGGCCGCGAGCAGCGTCAGCAGCACGGACCGTCGGTTCAATTGGGTTTCTCCAGGTAACCCCGCTCGCCAAAGTAGTCGATCGCTTCCTGCACGCCGCGGAAGACTTTGGTGGCGGTCTCGGTGATGAACGGGCTGGGCGGCCTCTTGGGCATCCAGACGACAAAGACCTCTTTGCCGCCCTCCCAGGCATGGTGCAGCTCTCGTTCGACGCCGCTCGACAGGCCGGGACCGCCTCCGGGCAGCTCGGGCACGAGGCTGACAATCATGTCGCTTTGGTCGACCATCTTGAAGTCGCGGGCGTAAATCTGGCCCATGATGTCGCCGGAGATGTCCAGCACTTGCTGCGTTGGAAGCGTCGTCGGCCCGTCGGCAGCTTCGACCGTCACCGTCGGCTCACCGGCGTCGCGGGCCGCTTCGCCCTTCGTGTGCAGGACGAACTCGTCGACGTCGGCCGGGTCGAAGCAGATAAAGTGCTCGTACAGGGCTTCCTTGAACCGCTCAATCTCCGCCAGCGTATCGGGCAGGTCCATCACATGTGTCATCGGGAATGACGGGTAGACCTTCTTCCGCCACGGCTCGAACATCATGCGGTAGACGGTCTTGGCCGTGAGCTTCTCCCGGCCGCGACTGATCATGTAAAAATGGCCGTGCCCTTTCTGAATGTTGGCCAGAATCTCCGTGGCCAGCAGCTCTTCCTCGCGCCAGACCATGATGTCCTTGAGCGTGTGCTCGACGTTCCCGTGATCCCGGCTGAGGCGTTGGTGGACGCTCTCGGCGTTGTCGAGCAGCGTCATGTAAACATCTGGGTTAAACGCCTGCATCTGGTCATAGTCGAATGCGCTGAACAAGCCGTGCCGCCAGCGAAAGGTGGCGTGGGTGTTGACGAGCACGTTGGGCTCGCGGTCGCTGATCCGCAGGATCTCTTTGAAGGCGGCCCGGCGGAGCGTGTTGAGGCGCGTGATCGGCAGGTTCAGGATGCGACCGCGGGGCACGTCGGGTGCCTCGTCGTACATCATGTCACCCACGTGACAGACGGTCAGCTTGTGCCCATTGTCGTGGGCGTGTTGTTGGACGAGGTCGAGATAGGGCTTCTTCTCGACGCCGACCTGGCCGGTGAAAATCGAACGCATGTCACACCCTACGCGGCTGCGCGACCGATGCTTGCTGCTCGTGCAACGCGAGGCGGTCTCGCAAGGTCGCCGCCCGCTCGAAGTCTTCGGAGGCAACCGCCTTGTTCAATTGCCGCTTGAGTTTGCGACGCATCGACTCAGGCACCTGCTCGCGAAGTCGACGCGTGACCTGCTTCAGCGCGGCGACCTCGCTGCTTTCGGTGTAGGCAATTCTGCCGTCACCTAACCGGCGGAAGTGCCTCTTGATCCGCCGCTGGGCTGAATTGATGAGCTTCAGAGCCGTCCGCACGTCGCCCTCTGCCGTCGCTTTGGCCGACTCGGCACGGGCGAGCATCATCACTGCGTAAGGCAACCAACGACGCAGCGACAAGAGCGAGGGCGACGTCGGCGAGGCGTGCGACTGGGCAAACTCGATGGCCGCCAGGTGATGCCGGGCGTCGCGGGCGACGCGGTTCCAACGGCCCATGCCAAACCAGGCGAGGTATCGCTTGGCGTAGAGCCGGCCCTCACAGTCGAGCTCAGCTGCGTCGGACTCACCGATGCCGAACGACTCGTGCCGATTGCACCCGCGACGGTGAGCCGCGAGCGACTGACGCAGCCGGGCCAATGCAGTTTTTTCGGTTGGCACCCCGTCAGGCCGACCCACGGCCCGCATCTGGAGCATGCCGAGCTCGACGCGGACCTGAAGTTCGACCTCGCCGCTTGCGGTACGAATAAGACGAGCTGCCGACCCGTCGGCCTGACCCTCGTCGCAAGGCCAGGTGGCCAGCAATTCGGTCATGTCACGGGCATCCTGGCCGGTCGCCGGTTGATCGACGGCTGCCGGGTCGGGCATGACCTCGACGACCGGCTCGAGGTCGCGGGGGTTGATCGTGTCGTGGGTCCGCGTCGTGGTTCGCATAGCGTCGGCTGGAAGAATCGTGCCTCGTCGGGTCCGCTCCGCGGCGGATCTGATCAGTCGCTCCGCAAAGAACTCTAACCCGCGGCGCGCGCCGCGCGCATGACAACATGGCGCGCAACATGTCGCCGAGCACGCTCCAATTTTTCTGTTTCGCCGCCTGTCTGCTGGACCACTACCGCTTGCGTTTGCCACCTATGTCGATACCAGATGCCATCGTTGAACACGTCGTCCGCACGGATGAGGAAGAGCTGGTCGACGTCGCCGCCTGGGGCGACATTCCAATTGTGTCCACGTTCGGTGAACCGCAAACCGAGTACGCAGCGTTGCACAAGGCGTGCGGCCTTATGGCTCGCGGCGACGTCGGGGTCATCGAGGCGGTTGGCGAGGAAGCACTTTCCTTTCTCAACAACCTGCTGACGAACGGCCTGATTCAACCCGAGACGAAGCAACCCATGCCCGTCGGCACCGGGTGCCACAGCTTCTTCTTGAACCTTCGCGGCCGCGTCGTCGCCGATCCAATCGTGGTTCGGACCGGCGACAACAGCGTGCTGATGACGGTCTCTCGGCCTCTTGTCAAGATCCTTGTCGAGACACTTGATCTGTTCCGCTTTGCAGAGAAGGTGAAGCTTCGCGACGTGTCGGACGAGCAGTATGTGCTGTCGCTGGTGGGCCCGACGGCTGACGCGGTGCTGGCAGATGCCGCCGATACGACACCGACGCTGATCGACCGGCCTGACGACTTTCCGGCAACGAGTTTCGTTGCTGCATCCTCCATCAAGTTCTCCGGGAGCGAAGCCGTGGTCGTCGCCGATGGAATGACTCGCCTTCTGATCGTGCCGAAGGAGACGGCCCTGAGCCTTTGGCAGGACCTGACGACGCGGTTCGGCGACACGCTGGACGACAGGCGATTCGGGCAGCGTCGCCTGCGGCCGGTCGGCTGGGCGATGTACAACGCTTGGCGGATCGAGCGTGGCGTGCCGGTGATGGGTGTCGACTTTGCTCCCGCCCCGCCGAGTCGGCCTGGACCCAAGAAGGACGAAGACGCGCCCGACATGAAAGGCGGCGTCCTGCCTGCCGAAACCGGGCCGCTCTTCGAGCGTTGCGTCAGCGTCACCAGTGGCTGCTATCTCGGTCAGGAGGTTGTCGCCCGCATGCATGCCCGGAAGGTGCAGGCCAGGAACATCGTCGGCATCAAGATGGATGAAGACGCCCTGCCCTCTGCCGGTGCGCCGGTGGAAGTCGACGACGCCGACGTGGGCCAGGTCACGAGCAGCACGCTGTCGCCTGTTCGCTCAGCTGCCGTGCTGGCGTTGGCGACGGTGAAGCGGCCGCACTTTGAGGTCGGGACGAAGGTCACGGTCCCCGCCGAGGGCAGGCACGCCAAGGCGACGGTGGTCGCGTTGCCGTTTGTATAAGCGGCTGTCGTCGGGCGGTGCGCGTGTCCGATAAACGGGTTGTGCCGGCCGTTTCAGAACCAGAACACCCGACAATCGTCGCTGTTGTCTCGATGCTCCACGAAGCAGGCGACGGATCGGCCAGACGCTTCATCCGTGACACGGCGGTCCTTCGGCAGACGGTGGATCGCGTTGCTTCATGCGACTGCATCGACGCGGTCGTCGTGCTTTGCTGGGAAGATCAGGTCGCCGCGGCATCAGGCGTGATGGGCGAGACGGCAAGCATCGTGCCCGTCGGGCCTCGCGGCACGGACCGGGCGATCGAGCTGGTCCGCCGGAGCCAGGCATGGGCCGACGGCTGGCGTGGCGGCCCGATGATGACGTGTCCGGCCGATCGCGGCTGGCATGCGACGGCCGTCGAAGCTGTCGCCGACGCAACCGACGCCGCCTTTCTCTACGCCGTCGACGCCTCGTTCGCGCTGCTCGATGTCGAGCTCACGTCGCGCCTCATCGGCCACGCGATTGCAGCAGCAGCCAAGGCAGAGCCCGTCAGCTTCACGCCCGCGCCGCCCGGGCTTGTCGGCCACGTCGTGTCACGGGAGGCCGTCTGGCAGCTCGCAAGCCAGGCCGACGCCAAGCGGCAACATCCGGGCTCTCTGTTGCACTACCACCCCGATCGGCCGCGCCTCGACCCGATCGGTCTCGCCGCCAGCTGTGCCGGGCCGTCTTGGCTGACGCACGGCCTCGGGGATTACCGTATCGATACCGACGCGAGAACCTTATTGGCGGCCGATGTGCCTGCTGATTTGCAATCCCTCATCAGCAACCCTTTGCCGGAGCGTCGCGACGCGACGGTCGACCTGACGACACGTCGGCGGTCGAAGCCGATCTGGCTGACCCGTCAGCCGGACTGCGATCTAGATCTTGAAGCTCTGACTGACCTTCGCCACGCCCGCGTGACGCTGGCCGGCCAGGGTGATCCGCTTTTGCACCCGCAGTTTGCCGAAGCCGTCGCTCACCTTCGCACGCTCGGTGTCGCGTCGATCCACGTCGAGACCGACCTGCTCGGTGCCTTCGACATCGCCACGCTCACCACGGCTGGCGTCGACATCGTCTCCGTCCACCTGCCCGCCACGACGGCTGCCACCTACGCGGCCGTCATGGGCACCAACGGGATGGCCACCGCACTGGGGAACCTCGCCCGGCTCATAACCGCCGACACCGGCATGGTGATCGTCCCGACTTTCACGAAGCTCGCCATCAATGTCGGCGAGATGGAGGGCTGGTACGACCAGTGGATCCGCCTGGCAGGTGCTGCGGTGATCCGCGGCCCCGACGCGTTCAACATGTCCCCGGCCGACGATGTTTCTTCGTTGGCCGCCGCTCCTATCGCCCGCACCGACCGACAACCTGTCGGCACCGTCCTTCGTCCAGCAGCATGAAGACCTCGTTCAACGTCCTTGGCGTCATCCTCGCCCGTGCCGGCAGCGTCGGCCTGTCCGACAAGCACCTGCAGCCGCTCCTGGGGCGGCCTGTCATCGAGTGGACGCTCGACCACGTCCGCGCCTCGCCCGGCCTGACCCGCGTCGTCGTCTCGACTGACTGCCCCACGATCCGCAGGATCGCCCACGCCCGTGGCTTGACGACGATCCACCGGCCGGCCGAGCTGGCAACGAGCGAGGCCAGCGTACAGGATGCACTGCTTCACGCCCTCGACGAAGTCGAGCGGCACGGCAGCTTCACCGCCGACGCTGTCGCCTGCGTGTATGGCAACGTGCCCGCCCGCCCCGACGACGTCTCCGACCGTTGCATCGACAAGCTCCGCCAGACCGGTTGCTGCTCGGTCCGCTCGTACTCGCCCGTCGGTAAGTGGCACCCGCAGTGGATGAGCGAGCTCGATGACAACGGCGTCGTCCACCCGCTCGCCGCTGGCAGCATCGACCGCCGCCAAGACCTCAAGCCTCTGTTCCTGCACGACGGGGCAGGCCTCGTCATGCGTCGCCAAGCCCTTGAGTTGGGCCGCACGAGGCGCAAAGACCCCCACGCCATGTTCGGCACCGACCGTCGCGGCATCGAGGTCGCCATCGGCTCTGCGGTTGAAGTCGACACCGCTCGTGACCTGTCGATTGCCGAGGCGACCCTCCGTAGCCGCGGGTACGGCCGACCGACCGTCCGACTCGCCGCCTGATCATCCAGATTAGTCGCAACCACCTCCAGCCGATACACCGCCCATGCACATCACGCCTGACTCCAGCAGCCGATTGCACCTCGACATCGCCGGCCACGTCGTCGGTGCCGGTGAGCCTGCATTCCTGATCGCCGAGATCGGCGTCAACCACGACGGCCGACGTGACACGGCCATGCGGCTCGTCGAAGCCGCCTGGGAAGGCGGTGCAGATGCCGTCAAGTTGCAGGTGTTTTCGGCAGGTAAGCTGGTCCACCCGCGTGCACGGCTTGCGGCGTACCAGGTGGCGACAGGTGCTGCGTCTCCAAACGAGTTGCTCAAAAGGCTCGAACTCGACGACGAAACGCTCGGCGACGTCGTCGGGGCGATTCGGCAGGCGGGCATGATCCCGATCGCGACGCCCTTTTCACCTGATGACGTGGATCGCGTCGCCGACCTGCAGCTACCGGCCGTGAAGCTGGCTTCGCCTGATATCATCAACGGGCTGCTGATCAACGCGGTGTCGGAGCTGAAGCTGCCGATGTTGCTCAGCACTGGCGCGTCGACGCAGGCGGAGATCGACCAGACGGTGTTCAAGCTCACCGAGCAGGACGCGGCCTTTGCCCTGTTGCACTGCGTCAGCAGCTATCCGACGGCAGACGGTGACGCGGGGCTTGCCAGAATCACCGACTTGGCTGCGCGCTATGCCTGCGTCGTCGGCTACAGCGACCACACGGAGAACCTGTCGGCGGGCGCATTGGCCGTCGCAGCGGGGGCAAAGATCGTCGAGAAACACCTGACGCACAACCGAAGCGCCCGCGGCCCGGACCATGCCGCCAGTGCAGACCCGCGGCAGTTCATCGAGTACGCTCACCGACTACGCGAGGCGGAGTCGCTGCTGGGTGCAAGTTCGGCGCGCACGCCGCTCGAGGCAGAGCTGGACGTGCGGAGCCAAAGCCGTCAGTCGCTCGTGGCCAAGACGACGCTGCCGGCCGGCTCGATCGTGACGCGGGAGTCATTGACATGTCAGCGCCCTGGTACGGGTGTGAGCGTTGCGAAGCTTGAAGACATCGTCGGCATGATTGTCACCCGCAAAGTGCCTGCCGGCGCGATGCTCGATTGGGCGGACGTCAATGTCGCCGGATCGGCGACACAATTGGCTGCCTGACGGTGAGGCTGTCACCTAGTTGAAGATCAGCGTCTGCCCAGCGGCAACACCCAGGCCGATGGCTGCAAAGAGAACTAGCCCGGCCAGGGCGAACAGCTCCATCGTCAGCAGCGACATGATTTCGCCTTGATCGCGGTTACCCGCTTCTGCAGCTTCGGCGGCGGCTTCGAGGTCGTCTGCGACCTCGACGTACCGCTCGCGGTGACCCGCCGCCCGGGGTCGCACGACGCGCGAGCCATAGCCAGCCACAACGGCCGCGATGACGAGCAACCCCGTGCGCACGGCCGGGAGCAGGATGTCGCCGCCGTTGTTGAGGATGACGATCCACTCACCGAGCTGGGCGAATGTCATCGCGACCATCGCGACGAGCTCGATCGGCCACAGGCGTTTTAGCAGGTCATCGACGATCTGCCCCCCGAGCAACGCCGAGTGTCGGCCGTCAAGATTTACGCTCAGCACCGTCGGCAGCGTCGGATCCGCCCGCTCAACCGCGGCATGAATGATGGGCACCGCGAGCACGAGAAACAACGTCGCCCCGAACCACGCTGCCAGCGCAAACCAGTACAAGATCGCCACAAGCGTCAGAGCAGAAGGTTCCACGTGGCAAGCCTATCCGGTCTTCGGCTGGTCATTGGCATGGGACCGTCGCTGCGCCGTTGAACGACCTGCAGCTAAAGCAACGCTTATTGGGAGATCGAACTCGAGCCGCGGTCCCACGGGCCGCCGGTCTGAAGATGGAGTATGCACCACTGATGTGTCTTCCCGGAAAGGCACCCGGCAAAGCAGGAGCCGGTTACCTGAAGCACACAAACCTGGTGCTGTGTTGCTCGTCAGACCGGCGGTCCGTGGGACCGCGGCTCTGGGTCTTTGGTCGACAAACATGAGACGGCACAACGACAAGTGCCGCACCCGAAAGGGCGCGGCACTAGTTGTCATCACCCGTCAACGAGCTTTCAGCTCGCCGCGGCAGTTTCTTCTTCGGCCGGGGCTTCCTCGGCAGCAACGTCATCGGTCGCAGCCTCGTCCGTCGGCTCGGGAGCGTTTGGAATCACCGCGTCCTCGGCGTTCCGCGGCGGGAGGCCGAATGTCGCCTTGGGCTTGGCTTCCGTCTCCTCAGCCGGCTCAGTGCTGGGCAGACGGTCGGGGAAGAGTTTCTTCTTCGGTGCCTTCGTCTCCCCAGGGGCTGCCGCGTCGACGATCGGCTTATGAGGCGCGTCGGCAATGGCGGTGCCTTTGGTGCCGACGGTAATGACCTCACCGACATCGGGGGCACGGACCTTCTTGGCGTCCTTCGTGTCTGGCGAGAGCACCATGTTGCCGCGACGGCCCTGCATACGGAAGTCCTGCTCGACCTTGCTGATCATGAACAGCTCACGCTTGACGCTGTCCATGATGTCGCGGCCGATCTCCTGGTGGGCCATCTCGCGGCCACGGTACTGGAGCGTGACCTGGACCTTGTAGCCCTGTTCGAGAAAGCGGCGGGCGTTGTTGGTCTTGATGCCAAGGTCGTGCGGGTCGATCTTGGTGGTGCGGATCTTGACCTCTTTGAGGCCGGTGTGCCGTTGACTGGCACGCTGTTTATCCGTCTTTTTCTGCTGTTCGTACTTCCACTTGCCGTAATCGAGGATGCGGCAGACGGGGGGCCTGACGTTGGGCGCGATCTCGACGAGGTCGAGGCCGGCGTCCTGTGCCATTCGCAGGGCCTGATCGGTCGCCACGACGCCCTGCATCTCGCCTTCGGCGTCGATGAGGCGTATCGGGCTGATTCGGATTTGTCGGTTGTGGCGGAAAAACGCGTCTTCGCGGGCGTTGTGGTTCCTCGGTCTGCGGCTTCTCATGCAGTGGTCTCAGGTTCGTTGAAGGTCGCCGGGGGCCGTGGCGTCTGTCATTGGTCGGCCGGCGGCGGTAGGTCGCTCGTGGGCGTGGCGGGTCCCACCGTGGGACCCGACCAGTCCATACTAACGTACCCGCCGCCGGACGTCTCGCACAAGGATAAACATGCACGCGTCGCCGATTCGTCAAGCTAAACACGAGCTTCGCCGTCGACTTCGGGCTGTGCCAGGTCACTGCGTCGGTGTCAGTGAGGTCGTGCTGGCGAGTGATCTTTGGGCCAAAGCGTCTGCAATCCTGCTCTTTGCACCCGACGCTTCAGAGCCTGATCTGACGCCGTTGTTCCACGTGGAACATGCTCGTCTGCACGCGCCACGGGTGTCGCAAGACGTGCTGGAGGTCGCCCAAGTCACGGCGTCGCCCGGCGGTGCAGGTTGGCGGCGGGGTCGATACGAACTCTGGGAGCCGACGGGTGATGCCGTCGATCCGACCTGCCTCGACCTCGTGATCGTGCCGGGCGTTGCCTTTGCACGTGACGGCAGACGCCTCGGGCGTGGCGGCGGGTTCTACGACCGGTTGCTCGCGTCGCTGCCGACGGTTGCGACGTGCGGCGTCTGCTGCAATGAGCGGCTGCTCGATGACCTGCCGACCGAGCCACACGACGTGCGGGTTCAGGCGGTGGCGACGCCTACCGGCTTGTGGCGGTCGTAGCCGTTGACCCGCAACAGCGTGTCGTTGGCTTCCTGCGGCATGTCGCCTTGGATGACGCTGAGCGAGCCGGTCGACTCCAGCACGACGGCTGCGACGGCATGCTCGTCGCGGTGACCGGCGACACGAATGGCGGCGACGACTTCGGCTTCGGTCACGCGTTCCTGCTTTAACGCGTCGTGAAGCATCGTTCCTTGCCACAGCAGCAGGGTCGGCCGGCTTTTGACGATCTTGTCGACTGCGTCACTCCGCGAGCAGGAGAGCGCGACGAGGTACTGCACGCCGATGAGCGTGCCGAACCCCGCCAGACCATTAAGAAGCGGCACACCGGTGTTGAGGATGGTCGCCGCCAGCGTGCTGCCGAGGGCGACGGTGACGACGAAGTCGAACGCGTTCATCTTGCTCAGCGTCCGCTTGCCGCTGACGCGGAGCATCACGACGAGCCCGAGGTACGCGAATAGTCCGACCACGAACACGCGGAGCGGCCCGGTCGGCTCGCCGATGAACCATTGGCTGATTGACATGTCGAGGTTCTACCAGCCCCACGTCCCACTTGCGCCTTTAAAGGGTCCGACGAGGTTTGGCGTCCGCCAACCGCCGTAGAAGTCGCCTTCCTGAGCGTCGACCGTCATGTCGCCGATTGTGCACTTGCTCATGCGGCCTGGGTAAAACGACCAGTGATCCCGAAGTTCCGCAAAGGCCGGGACGGGGTCTCGATACGTCCAAGCCGCCCGCTCGGCAACGTCATTGCCGACGACCACGTCTGCGTAGGTGGCCCTGCCCTTCCATTCGCACATCGACGACCCGCTGGCCTCGCGTAGCAGGTCCAGCCGCACGTCGGCCGGCGGGATGTAGATCGTCGGTGGGTGGCTCGTTTCCAGCACCCGGTACGCGTTCATGCTGCTGGCAATCGTCTCGCCGCCGAACGCGACTGTGACGCGTTGGCTCACCCGCTGCAAAGCCGGTGGCCGGGGGTAAGCCCACACCGACTCCTGTCCGGGCCCGGGCTTGATCGGCTTGGGTCTGCTCATCGGCCACATTATCTGCGCTGCGCGTTGGCGGCCAAGCGGGTCCGGGGGCGGCGGGAATGTTCCACGTGGAACATTGCGATCACCCTTTGGCCCTCGGCAGCAGGGTTTTGTTACCTCAGATGTTCCACGTGGCACACCCGCGGCGTCTTCGTGGTCGTAGCCGTGTCGTTGCTGCTACGGGTCTTGGCGTACGTGCCAGGTCCACTTTTACATCCGCCGTCACAAACGGCGGCGTGTGGGTCAGTAGCTGGTCAGGGCTTTTGCCCCGTCGCCTTGGCGGCCGCCGCGGCGCACGGGTGTGGGAGTCGCCGCCGCTGATCAACTCGCACGACATATCTGTCGATGTCCGTATCAGAGGGGGCGATCGACTTCCATCGATGCCCAAACATTTACGCCGCTCACCATGCAGACTGATTCCACCTCGCCAGCCGTTGCGACGCTCGAGTCGCTTCGCGGCTCACAACCGACGCCTGATTGGGTTAGCGAGGCCTCACCCTTCGAGCACCTCGTCGCCGCACTGGGTGAAAATGCCCGCAGTCGGGCGGTCCTCGTCCCTCCACACGGCCAGCACGAGCAGGTTGTTTGCGTCAGCACCGATGCGCTGTCGCGCAAGCTCGCCCAGCCGCACTTTGCGGACCTGCACGCCCACCGCACGGTGGCAGACGCCCTTGTCGATTGGCCGGTTCGGACGCTTGTGCTTCAGGCCAACGACCGGATCGGCGACGTGGTCGACGCCATCAAAGGTCGCAAGGCCAGTTGGCGTTACGAGCCGGTCGTCGTGCAAGGCACAAATGAGGACGACGACTTCTTCATCGTCGAGGTTCACGACCTGCTGGTCGCTCAGTTGAACCTGCTCCGTCGGGCGCAGCACACGCTTAACGACGCCCACCGTGCCGCCGGTCGCGCAGAAATCGCCTGCAGCGTCCTGCACGACGTCGGCAACGCGCTCAACAGTGTCAACGTGTCGAGCCAAGTCGCCGGTGAACGCCTCGGTGGAAGCAGAAACCTCGCAAAAGAACTTATGCGGGCCGTCGCGCTACTGCGGGATGCCGAAGCGTCGAACGGCCTCGAAGCGCTTTTTGCCCCAAACGGCCGAGGCCGCAGCTTGGCCGCGTATCTCAAGACGATCGCCGACAGCATCTCCGACACCTACAACGCCGTCGGCACCGAGGTCGCCGAGCTGTGCCAGGGGCTCGAGCACATCCAAAGCATCGTCGCCGCCCAGCAATCCTCTGCCAAGGCCGAGCAGATCTCTGCAGCCGTAGAGCCGGTCAATCCGGTAGCCCTTGTCGGTCACGCGCTTCGACTCAGCGGTGACGACCCGTCAATCACGCTCAACCTTGATCTGCCGGACGACCTGCCGTGGGTGACAACGGACGGCCATCGCGTTGTCCGCATCCTGACGAATTTCATCACCAATGCCCGCTGGGCCGTCGACGAGGGCCAAGCGACTCAACCCGAAATTACTGTGGGTGTCCGCCTTCGCGATGATGAGCACGGGCAACGGCTCCAATTCTACGTCAGAGACAACGGCATCGGCTTCGAGAGCCAGCGCGGAAAGTCCTTGTTCGCACCAGGTTACACGACTCGCCCCGGTGGGCACGGCGTCGGGCTTCACTCGGTCGCCCTGGCGGCCGAAGAAGTGGGAGGCAGCGTGAAGGCACACAGCGACGGACCTGGCCTTGGCGCCATCTTCGAGCTGGTGGTCCCGCTTCCGGTCGTCCAGCAGGATCACCTGAAGTTCGCCGCATAATCCGAATTCGAATCCGTATGACGGTCGGCCGCGACGCGGCAGCCTGATCCCTTGCCTTCACTTATGACTGCTTCTAACGAGCGCCGCGAACGTCCAGAGTCTGTCCTGGCCACTGCAAAGGTGTTGCCGGGCTTCAGGCCAAGACGGTTGCTCATCATTGATGACAACGAGGCCATCCACCGCGATTTTCGCAAAGGCCTTCTGCCCGCCAGCGACGGCGACAAGCGCGTCGACCAGCTCCGCGAGGCGGCCAGCAATTTGTTCGGGACCGACAGCGACCCGACGTGGCGGATCGGTGCTAACTTCGACATTGATCATGCGCACAGCGGCGAAATGGGCATCGCCATGGCACAGGCTGCCCTGGATGAAGATCAACCATACGAAATGGCGTTCGTCGACGTCCGCATGCCGCCCGGCATCGACGGCATCACAACCATCGGCAGGCTCTGGAAGATTGACGAACGACTTCAAACCTGCGTCTGCACCGCCTACAGCGACCGCGATTGGCAGGACGTGCTCGGCGAGCTCGGGCCAAGCGATCGACTGCTGATCCTTAAGAAACCGTTCGACCTGATCGAAATTCGGCAGATCGCCGTCGCCCTCAGCGAGAAATGGCGGCTAAGCCGCCTGGCAGAGCGTCAGGTCAACGAGCTGGAACTGCTGGTCCGTAGCCGCACCGCAGAATTGCAGCGCGCCCTCGTGCTCGATCGCCTGACGAGCCTGCCCAACCGCAGAACGTTCAACGACCGACTGGCCAAGGCGATCAAGCGGCGTCGGACCGAGCCAAACTACAAGTTCGGCCTCGTCTTCCTGGGAATCGACCGGTTCAAAGTCATCAACGACGCTGTCGGTCACGACGGCGGTGACGAGCTGCTTCGGCAGATCGGCCGCAGGCTTGACGAAGCGGTGCGTGCGACCGACACGGTCGGTGCTCTGGGCAGACGGTCCGACAATCACGGTCGCCGATCCTCCGATCCCGAAGATGCTGTGAAGCGTGCGCCGTCAAGCGGATTGTTCGCATCGAAGACGAAGCAGGCGACCGGCCACACCGCCGCCCGCATCGGTGGGGACGAGTTCGTCGTGTTGCTCGACAGCCTGACGAACGAAGACGACGGCGAGATCGTTGCCGACCGTCTGATGGACATCCTGTCGATGCCGTACCACGTCAAGGGCAAGCAGCTCGACGTGACGGTGAGCCTGGGCGTGACGAGCAGCCGGCTCAATTACGCATCGCCCGAGGAAATGTTGCGTGACGCCGACGCGGCGATGCATCGTGGCAAGAGCCTGGGTCGCGGCCGGGTGATCAGCTATAACGCCAAGATGCAGGAAGAGGCGCGTCAGCGGACGCTGGTCGAGCACGACTTGCGAGGTGCTGCCGAGCGTGGCGAGTTGCGGGTCGTCTATCAGCCGATCGTTCATGCGGCCGACGGCACGCTGGCGGGTCACGAGGCATTGATTCGCTGGCACCACCCGCAGCAGGGCTTGCTAAGCCCGGTCGCTTTCATTGCCGCCGCCGAGGAGAGTGGGCTGGTGTGTGAGCTGGGTGACTGGATGTTGCGGACAGCTGCACAGGAGTACGCCGGTTGGCTCGGCGAATCGGCGACGCCGCTGGACGTGACGATGAACGTCAACCTCAGCCGAAAGCAGCTCATCGAGACCGACCTTGTCAGCCGCGTGGCCAAGGTCATCGAGGTCAACAACCTCAAACCTGGTCAGCTCAAGCTCGAAGTGACCGAAGGCGGCGTCATGGAGAACCCGACCGACAGCGTCCGCGTGCTTCGCGAGCTCAAGGCGCTGGGCACGCGGATCGTGATCGACGATTTCGGCACGGGGTACAGCTCGCTGGCCTGCCTGCACCAGTTCCCACTCGATTGCGTGAAGCTGGATCGATCGTTCATCCGTCAGCTCGAAACGAGCAACGACTACGCAGCGGTCATCGAGGCGATCGTGACGCTGACGCGGGCGCTGGACATTGAACTCGTCGCCGAAGGTGTCGAGACTGCTGCCCAGTGGGGCGTGCTCCGCGACATGGGTTGCGACCTGCTGCAGGGCTACTACTTCGGCAAGCCGCTCGACCCGGCCGTTGCACGTGGGATCACGATCGCCACGCCGGGAAGAAGCTTGTGCGACGGCCTGCTGGTCGGGGACAACTACGGACCAAGCGACCTGCGACTTGTTGCAGCAGCGTAAAGGCCGGAGCTTTGCTCGTGCCTGGCACGATTTGAAGCGGCCGCGTCCCTGTGGCACCTGACGAGCCGCTGCGTCTGAAAAGGAACGGCTTTAGCCGTCCGGCTATGCTGCTAAGTCGTCAGCCCGGTGCCGCCTCATGCAGATCATTAAAGGAATAGGAGTTTCGCCCGGCGTCACCGTCGCACCCGCTGTCGTGCTGGACGCTGAGGACGTGGTGATCCGCGAGCGGAACATCGACGCCGACAAGGTTGAGGCCGAAATTACGCGTGTCAGCGACGCCATCGGGCAATCACGCGAAGAGCTTGCGGCCCTGTCGGCCAAGGTCAGTGCCGAGCACGGCAAGCAAGTCGCCGGCATCTTCGACTTTCACCTCGGGCTGCTCGGTGATCGCTCGCTTGTGCGCAAGATCACCAAGGCCGTTGGTGATGACAAGCTGACGGCCGAGTATGCCGTCAGCCGGACGATGCGTGACCTCGCTCGGCAGTTCGAGCAGATGCCCGACGCCTATCTCGCCGCCCGTGCGGGCGACGTCTACGACGTTGAAAAACGCGTGCTTCGCCTGCTCATCGGGGAACGGCACGAGTCGCTGAGCAAGCTGGACCGCGATGTCGTCGTCATCGGGCCCGACCTGCTGCCGAGCCAGACGGCGGCGCTGGACAAGAATCACGTGCTCGGCTTTGCCACCGATGCGGGCGGACGGACGAGCCACACCGCCATCGTCGCCCGGGCGATGAACATCCCGGCGGTCGTCGGCCTCGGCAACGCGACGCGTCGCCTCAACGGTGGCGACATCGTCGTCATCGACGGCACGAACGGCGTGATCGTCATCGATCCCGACGAGCAGCAACTGGCCGAATATCGTCTGCAGGCGATCAAGCGGGCGGCCCAGACGGCCGACCTCGCCCTGCTGCGCGATTTGCCGGCCGAGACGAAGGACGAACACCGCGTCGGCCTGCACGCCAACATCGAGTTTCCAGGCGAGATCAAAGACGCGCTGGAACGCGGTGCCGAGGGCATCGGGCTGTACCGCACGGAGTTCCTGTACCTCGCCGCCGACCACGAACCGACGGAGGAAGAGCACTTTGCCGCCTACGCAGACGCGGTTCGGCGGCTCGAGGGTCGCCCGCTCGTTATCCGCACACTCGATCTTGGTGCCGACAAGTATTCCGAAGGCTCTGCCTCGGCAGATCCTGCGACTCGCAAGACCTACGACGGCCGCCCGACCGAGCGCAACCCGTTCCTGGGTGACCGCTCGATCCGGCTTTGTCTGCACGACTTGCCGATGTTCAAGCGGCAATTGCGGGCGATCCTGCGGGCCAGCGCCGCTACGAGCAACGCCGACGTGCGGATCATGTTCCCGATGATCACGACGATCACGGAGCTGCGTCAGGCCAAGATGGTGCTGCGGGACGTGGAAGAAGAGCTCGAGGACGAGGATCTGCCGTTCAAGCGTGGCATTCCGGTCGGCATGATGATCGAGGTGCCGTCGGCGGCGTTGATGGCGTCGCAGCTTGCACGCGAGGTCGACTTCTTTTCGATCGGCACGAACGACCTCATCCAGTACACGCTGGCCGTCGACCGAACGAACGAGCGCGTCGCCGGCTTGTTCAACCCGGCGCACCCGGCGGTGCTGAGCCTGATTCGCGGCGTGATCCGGGCGGCGCAGCGACACAACATCGGCGTCAGCGTGTGCGGGGAAATGGCCGGCGAGCCGATCTACACTCTCTTGCTCCTCGGGCTCGGGTTGAACACGTTCTCCATGAACGGACCTGACGTGCCGGAGGTCAAACGGATCATCCGTGCGACCACTAACAAGCACGCCCGAGAAGTGAGCCGGCAGGTGATGAGCTTCGACAGTGAACGGCAAGTCACCCGCTATCTTCAGGAAGAACAGCGAAAGCTCTTTCCAGAGCAAAACGTCTGATCGTCCGTCATTGACCGGCTTTTGCCGCGTCCAAAGCACACACCGCCGACGATCTGTCGGTGGTCCACACTCCCGTTACCCACATCAAGGGGGACGGCCAGCCCGCTCACGCGACGCGGTCGAGCACGACGGACGGCACACGCCGACCGCAACGCTCCCGCGCAGCCTGAACGTCTTTGCAGCTACCTGCAGACAACAGCGACAACGGCCGTCCCAATGCCCCTATGGCCAAGGAACTGCTCGTCAACGTCACCCGCGGTGAAGAAGTCCGCGTCGCCCTCGTCGAGGACGGACAACTCGAAGAAATCTACCTTGAGAGAGATAATGCCGCCTCCAGCGTCGGCAACATCTATCTCGGCAAGGTCACCAACGTAGAAGGCTCTATTCAGGCCGCCTTCGTCGACTTCGGTTACGGCCGAAACGGCTTCCTGCACGTCCAGGACTTGCACCCTGACCACTTCCCCGACGGCGGGCGGTGGGAGAACATGGAAGAACGCGTCGGCAAGAAGATCGGCCGACGCGACAGGCCGCCCATCCAGGACTGCCTGCGACGCGGCGACCGCATCGTCGTCCAGATCATCAAGGAGGGCATCGGCACCAAGGGCCCGACACTCACGTCGTACCCGTCGATCCCCGGTCGTTTCCTCGTCGCCATGCCCGGCGTCGGGCAGATGGGCGTAAGCAAGAACATCGAAGACGAGAAGGAACGTCGCCGCCTGCGCAAGGTGCTTGACGGCCTCGAACAACCCAAGGACGTCGGTTTCATCATCCGGACCGCCGGCGAAGGCAAGACCAAGGCCGAGCTCGAGCGGGACTTTAAGTACCTCAGCCGCCTCTGGGCCGAAATCGACGCCAAGCGTAAGACCGCCAAAGCGCCTGCCCTGCTCTACAGCGAGGGCGACCTTGTCACCCGCACCGTTCGCGACGTCTGGAGCGGCGAAGTTGATCGCATCGTGTGCGACGACGTCGAAACGGCCGTCCGGATTCGGCAGTTTTTCAAGCTGCTTATGCCGCGGACGAAGGTCGACGTGCGGCTGTACGAGGGCCGCGTGCCGTTGTTTCACGCCAGCGGCATCGAGCGGGAGATCGAGACGATGTTCAGCCGACACGTGCCGCTGGCCAACGGCGGCAGCCTCGTCATCGACTCGACCGAGGCCGTCGTCGCCATCGACGTCAACACCGGCAAGTTTCGCGAGCATGGCGACGCCGAAGAGACTGCGTTCCGCATGGACCTCGAAGCGGCCGACGAAATTTGCCGCCAGCTTCGCCTGCGTGACCTTGGCGGCCTCGTCATCTGCGACTTCATCGATCTGCGGTACAGCCGCCACCGTCAGCAGCTGCACGATCGCCTGACGGAGCAATTCAAGCGTGACCGTGCCAAGAGCCGGCACCTCATGATGAGTGAGTTCGGGATTGTGGAGATGACGCGTCAGCGGATGCGGCCTGACCTCAAGAAGAGCGTCTTCATGCCCTCGCCGTGGAGTCGCGGCAGCGGATTCATCAAGACGCCAGAGAGCCTTGCCCTCGACGTGCTGCGTCGCCTGCAAGTCGCCGCCGCCAATGACCGTGTGATGCGGGTTTGCGTCCGGCTGCACCCGACCGCCGCCGTGAAGGTGTTGAACCTCAAGCGTCGCGCGTTGGCCGAAATTGAGCGGAAGGAGAACCTGCCGATCGAGATCGTGCCGGACGACAAGCTCGCCGCCGACGCCATTGAATTCGACTGCTACGACGACCGTGATCAGAACGTCGTTATCGAATCGATCAAGGACCGCGAGGAAGAAGGCGTCGATCAGGGCGGCCAACGCAAGCGTCGTCGCGGCGGCCGCGGGCGGACGAAGAAGGTCGAGAACACCGGCATCGACGAAGCCGTCGAACTCGACGAGGACGGCCTCGTTGATCTGCCGAAGATGAAGGAGCTTGGCGACCTCAAGCTCGACGAAGTCGAAGCCCTTGCCGCCGAGGTCAGCAAGAAGGTCGAGCAGGACGCCGATCCGATGCGTGAGGTGCTCGAAGCCCTCGGCCGGGCCGAGAAGGACGAGGCCGTCATTGCCGCCCAAGAGGCGGATGACGAAGACGACGAAGACAATGACAAGCCCAAGTCACGCCGTGGCAACCGCCGCGGCGGGCGTGGGCGAGGAAGTCGCGACGAAGTCTCGACCGAAGCCGAAGCCTCAGACGCCGAGTCTGTTGAAGCGACTGACGATACTGGCGAGGAAGAAGCCTCCGAGTCGACAGGCCGCCGTCGCAGGCGTCGCCGCCGCCGTCGTGGCGGCGAAGGTGCCGACGAGTCAACCGAAAGCGGTGAAAGCATCGAGGAGACTGACGACAGCAGCGACGACGAGGACGAGGCTGAAGCCACGGACGAGTCGCCACCCAAGCGAAGCCGTCGTCGCCGTGGCGGACGTGGCAGGCGGTCGGAGTCGGGCGATGACGCGTCGTCGACCCAGGCAGAGCAGCCCGAGTCCGACGAGGACGAAACGTCAGAAGCGTCGTCAACCGAAGAGGCAGACGACACGCCGCCCCGCTCGCGTCGCAGGCGCGGTCGTGGCCGCGGGTCTCGCGGTGCCGAAGAGGCGACAGCCGAGGCAGAAGCACCGCTTGCATCGGACGCCGACGATGCCGAAACACCGTCGGAAGACGACGAAGCACCTCGTGGTCGTCGGCGTCGCAGGCGTCGCGGCCGGGGCGGCGATTCAGGAAAGTCGGCCGAAGCAACGCCTGCTGACAGCAATGATGAGCCCGCCGAACCATCTGCCGAATCGCCTTCGGTCGACGAGGAAGCACCGCGCGGTCGTGGTCGTCGCCGCCGTGGCGGCCGCGGTGGAAGCTCTGGCGAGGCAGCGTCCGAAGCCGATTCGGCTGTTGACAGTGCTCCCAAAGAAGCAGCCGAACCGGCCGCTCCGAAGCGCAAGCTCGTCAAGGCCGCGCCGCCCGTGTTCGGTCGCAACAGCGAACATTCGGACACGAAGCCAGACGCGCCGATCGGTCGCCCGACGCCCGTGAAGGTCAACGGCATCCACGACGATGCCGAGCCCGACTCGGAGACCGACGAGACACCCGAAGTTGCCGATTTGCCTGAAGTGGCGGAGGAGGCTCGGCCCAAGCGGACGCGTCGTCGCCGTCGTGGCAGCAAGGCCGACGCCGATCCCGTCGCCACCGAGGCAGAGGGGCCGGACGCTGTGGTCAAGGACGCTGACGAGGCCGATGCGGTCGACGCCGAGCCTGAAGCAGAGGTCGAGGAAGCGCCGGAGGAGCCGGTCAAGCAACCGGCCCGCCGCCGTCGTCGCTCGGCCGGCAAGGTGATCAAGAGTCGCCCGGCAGTCGTCGACGCAGCCTTGCCCGTCGCCGAACCCAAGGCTGAGGCCGAACCGCCCGTGAAGAAGGCCACCAAGCCTGCACCACGCAAGAAGGCAACGCCGAAGGTCGCCAAAGCTAAGGCCGAGGAGACTGAGAAGCCCAAGCCCAAGCGAATCCGCAAGAAGGCGGTCAAGAAGGCCGCCGCGGACGACGAGAGCTAAGGTCCTGTCGCGTCGCAGATTTGAACCCGCAGGATCGGCATCATGCCGAGCCCGCGGGTTTTTCGCACCTTAAGCCGTTGATGCTCCACCCGGTGCCACACCTTCTCCCGAAGGGGAAGGTGTGGCACCGGGTTCTACTTCAGTACACGTAACATCGAGAACGGGTAGGACAGGTAGCTGCGTCTCTGCGAGACGTGCTCCGTACGACGCAACCACGAGTCTTAGCTCCCCAGCAGCCGCGCCACCAGCGACCGCGCCGCCGCGGTGTCGTCGGTGCCTTGGACGATGACGCGGCCGTCGGCGAAGGCGGTGAGTTGCAGCGTCGGCCGCTCCGTCGGGACGAGTCGGACGCAGAACGCGGTCGCTTTCACCGTGCCGCTACCTGCCCACTTTGCCGCGGCTGCTTGCAAGTCGAGCCGACCGGTCTGGCGGACCTGCACGGCATCGCGTCCGCACAGACTTGTCGATGAATCTGTAGGCATATCGAGAAACGGAAACTCGCGAGCTCCACAACACGGGCACGCTTCGTCGCGTGGCACCTCGACCTGCCGTGCCGTCCCGTGCCAGACGTCGAAGGCGTGCAGCACACCTGCCGTGTCGCGGTTGACGATGAGTCGGATGGCCATCGCGACCTGCAGGTTCGCGGTCACGCCCGCCGCCGCCGCCAGCACGCCGGCCGTGTCGCACGTCTCCAGTTCCCCGGGTCGGGGCGGATTCGGGAAGACGCAACGCAAACAAGCCGTCTCTCCGGGAATGACCGCCATCGCCCGACCGACCGTGCCGACGGCCGCGCCGTACACCCAAGGCACGCCAGTCTTCACGCAGGCGTCGTTGAGCAGGTAGCGGGTGGCGGCGTTGTCCGTGCCGTCGACCACGAGTGTCACCCCGGAAACCAGGTTCCCGACCGACTCGGCGTCGACGTCGATCGGCCGTGGGTCGAGCGTGATCGCCCCATTGATCCTGGCAAGTCGCTCTGCGGCGGCGACGACTTTGGGGCGGCTGATGTCCGACTCTGCGAACAGCGTCTGCCGTTGAAGATTGCTGGACTCGACGATGTCGCGGTCGACAAGAATCAAGGTGCCGACGCCCGCCCGGGCCAGGCCATCGGCGGCGACGGTGCCGAGCGCGCCGCACCCGAGAACGACCACGCGAGCGGCGGCGATGTTGGCTTGACCGGCCTCGCCGATCTGCGGCAGTCTGCATTGGCGGTCGTAGCGGTCGCCGGAAACGTTCATCGGCCCAATACTACTGCCATGCCTGAGCAAGACCTCGACCAGCAGATCACCGCCGCCGCCGAGAAGCTGGGAGAACTCGTCGCCCAGCATCCGGCCATCGCCTCCTATGCAGAGGCCAGCGAAGCCCTTCGCAAAGACACCGAAGCCGGCCGACTGCTCCAGCAGTTCGAGCAACGGGCAATGGTGCTCGGCCGCAACGAGCAGATGGGCCAACCTGTCACGCAGGCCGAGCGGCAAGAGCTCGAGCAGATGCAACAGACCATCGCCAGCAACATCAAGGTCAAGGCTTTTTCCATCGCCCAGGCCGACATGACGGACGTACTTCGCAAGGCCAGCCAGACGTGGCAGCGGCCTGTCGCCAAGGCCCAGGGCGAGGACGATGTCGAGCAGCAGGCGGGCGGCCCGGCCGGTGGTCGGTCGGGCGGCTCACCCTTGGTGATGGGCTGATGTCGCGGCAGAGGCACCAATGCGTCCCGACGGCTTCCTAGCGTCGCCGCAATGTCCAAGGCTGCACCCGTTGCTCGAATCCTCAGTGTCGGTGACGAGCTTGTCAGCGGATTGACGGTCGACACCAATTCCGCCTGGTTCAGTCAGCAGCTCGCGTCCGTGGGCGTTCGCACGGTGGCGCACGCGACGGCCGACGACGACCAGGCGGCCATCGCTGCCGAAATTGTGCGGCATGCTGCTGCCTGTGACTTGCTCATCGTCTCCGGCGGAATCGGGCCGACGCCTGACGACCTGACGCGTGAAGCGCTAGGCGATGTCGTCGGTCGACCGGTGGTCATTTGCGAGTCGTGGGTCGAACACATTCGACAGATCTGGGCGAAGCGTGGCAAGCCGATGCCGGAGGCCAATCGTAAGCAGGCCGGTGCGCCCGAAGGCACGGAGCTGCTCGACAACCCGGTCGGCACGGCTGCGGGTGTGGCAGCGACGGTGGGCGATTGCCGCGTCTTCGTGGTGCCGGGTGTGCCCCGCGAGGCCAAGGCGATGTTTGCCGACCACATCGGGCCTTACGCGACGCAGCTCAGCGAGGCGGCCGGCGGGCGGATCATCAGGACGCGTGCATTGCACACGTTCGGCATCGGGGAAAGTGATCTGGCCGAACGGCTCGGCAGCTTGCTGACACGCGGCAACGGAGGCGACCTTGACGTCGGCACGACGGCCGCTCGTGGTGTTGTCAGCGTGCGCATCTACGTCCGTGCCGGCACCGTCGACGCGGCGGCGAGGTTGATGGATGACGTAGAGCAACGCGTGCGAGATGAGCTGGGCGTGCTCGTCTTCGGTCGCGACGACGAGACGCTGCCGATGGCGGTAATGACATCTTTGAGCGAGCACAGGGACCGGCCGATCGTGAGCCTGGCCGAGAGCTGCACGGGCGGCCTCATCGCCAAGCTACTGACCGATCTGCCGGGCAGCAGCGCGATCTTTCACCGCGGTGTCGTCGCGTACGCGAACGATGTGAAGCGTGACCTGCTCGGCGTGCCGGCGAAGCTGCTGGCGGAGCATGGGGCCGTGAGCGAGCCGGTGGCAAAGGCGATGGCGTCGGGCATCCGCGGCGAAGGCAATGACCTTGCACTCAGCGTCACCGGCATTGCCGGGCCCGACGGCGGGACAGAGCACAAGCCCGTCGGCACCGTTTGCATTGCGTTGGCGTCGCCGGAACGTGTCGTTTCACGTACGTTCAGCTTTCACGGCGATCGCGACATGGTGCGGCTGCGCTCTGCGTACACCGCCTTGGCCATGCTGCGGTTTCATCTACTGAGCGACGATCCGCTCGGGCTGCTGACATGAGCGGGTACGCGACCGATGCCTGGCCTTTCGCGGGTGCGGCAGCGATGCTGCTGGCGGGTGGCGTGGCGTCGTGGCTGCTGGCGGTGTGGTGGACCGGCCGATTGATGCACCGTCCGCCACGGCTGACGCCGCCGCGGGCAATGATGCGATTAGGACGTTCGACACCCGACGACATCGGCGTCGCCTTCGAGGAGCGCGTCTACGAAGTCGACGATGTCATGCGGCCGGGTCACCGGCTTCAGCTCGACGCCTGGTGGTTGCCTGCAGAACAAGAGCGGGCGACGGCTGTCGTGGTGCACAGTTACGGCGACTCGCGGCCGGGGGTGCTGCCTTGGGCGGCCATGTTGCACAAGCTGAACATGTCGGTCCTAGTGATCGACCAACGCGCTCACGGCACGTCTGGCGGTCACGCATCGACGGGCGGTTACGCGGAGCAAGCGGACCTGAACGCCCTGCTCAATCAGCTTCGCCCGACGGGCCCGTTGATGTTGGTGGGCATCAGCTTCGGAGCGATGGTGGCCGCCGACGTGGCTGCGTCGCGCGACGATGTCGCCGCGCTGGTGCTGGACAGTCCGATCATGACTTGGAATGCAGCCACTTTGCGTTGGGCCAAGATTTTCGGCCTGCCACCGGCGGGGCCGCTCGCCCAACAGCTTCGATTGGTGTGGTCGGTACCGGCTGCCGGTCGGCGCTCGCCGCTCGAAACGATGACGTCGCTTGCGACCATGAACGTGCCGAATCTCGTTATCTTGCCGCGTCAGGATGTGCTGGTCACGACAGCCGAAGCTGACGCGGTTGCGGCCATGGCGCACCTTGTCGTTTGGCGACCTGATGTGCCGCACAACCTTGCCATCATCGAAACAGGCGACACGTACCTGAAGCGGATTGAGGACCTGCTCGACCGGCTTACAATCTAATTCGACTCCGGCGGCAACTCACTCGTTGTCCAGTACTTGTGCAACGCCTCGACGAGTTCGCTGAACGCCTCCTGCTCGACCGGCTTGATCAGGTAGCCCGCCACGTTGTGCCGGAAGGCCTGGTACTTGTCCCTCACGACGTCGCTGCTGGTCAGGACAATGACGAGGGTGTGGGCGAGGGTTTCGTCCTCCCGGATCCGCCGCAGCAGATCGAATCCGCTGACTTCTGGCAGGTTCAGATCAAGCAGCACCATACGACGTGCCTTTGGCAGGTGGATGGCCTCCTCACGATCCTGCAGCACCGCAAGCGCCTGCTCGGCAGTGCCGGCAACGGCCATCCTGTGCGGCAGCTTCGCCTTTTTGATCGCCCGTTGCAGGCTCAAGACGTCGAGGTCGTTGTCCTCTACCAGCAGAATGTTGAGAGCAAGGTCAGCGGAATCAGACGAGGATGAGTGAGCGGTCGTGGTCATGATGCGATGCGAGTCGATCCCTCGCGGGGGCGATTGCAAATGGTTGCACCGGCCGATGTGCATCATGCGGAAACACGGTCGCTGCGCCAACGTTTAATCCCTTTTTTCAACAGCCAGCGACGATGGCCTTGATGATGCAGCCACAGCCAGTCGATCTGCAGAATCTCTGCCGTGATGACGGCGAACCGGTCGCGGCCGTCACCTGATTCGGCAGGTACGTCGAACTCGTGTCGTGGCGTGCCGGGGCCATCGGTCAGGCGGTAGCACTTGCGCGAGCCGTGACTCGTCGCGTCCCACCGCTCATCGGCCAGCGCTGAACGCTGGTGCACCGACGCTTTGCCCGTCAGCACCACTTGCAGCTTGGCGGCACGGTCGTAAACGTGCCACGTGACCAACGGCCGCTCGAGAAGTTGCTTTATCTTGCCCGCGTCGGCTCGGGAATGGCAACCAATCGTGCCGCTCTCTGCCTCAGCGATTCGAAGCACGACCGTCCGCGAAACTGGAACTCCATCCCCATCGACACTGGTCAGGGTCGGCGTGTGGAACGTGCTGTGCCGATCTCTCAGCGCTGCTGCAAATCGATGCCACAGGTCCGCCCGCACAGCTGCCGGGTCGTTGCTGATCGCCAGCATCGGGTCGGGGTCCTGCACGAGGTTACGCTACGGCGTCGTGCGGTACAGGTCGGCCCAGATGGGCCTGTGGTCGCTGCCGACGGACTCGCCGATGCCCGACTGCGATGCGACTAGGCCGCTCGTGGTAAAGATGTTGTCGATGCGCACGCCGAGCCCGGAGCGGTCGACGAAGCTGCCGACGCCCGACCGCCTCTTGAAGGTGTTGGGCCACGTCGTCCCGCGGCCCCAGGATGTGGCGTCGTGTACCTCGGTCAGCCCCGCGTCGCGTAGGGCGGCGAGTTGTGGCGTCCACGTGCTGGCGTTGAAGTCGCCGAGTGTTACGACCTCTGCCCCGGCGGCTTGGTAGGCTGAGAGCTCATCGAGGAGACTGGCAAGCTGGCGGTAGTTCTTTGTCACCGATTTGACGCCACCGGGGGATTGGTGGTGGACGCCGCTGATGACGAGCGGCCTGCCACCGAAGTCGATTGTCGCCGCCCCGCGGCCGAAGCCCACGTCCTGCTGCACCATCGGCCGGTCGGCCATCACCAGCACGCGGTTGATCTGACTCATCTTCGGCCACGCCTGGTGGGGCATGATGTCTGCCATCCGCTCCAACAGCGGGTGGTGGATTCTGCCGAACTCGCTGAAGGAGATGACATCGGGCTCTACTTCGCGGATGTAGGACTCAATCGCGTCCAGGTCACCGTTGAAGTAGTACAGGTTTATCGCCAGCACGCGCAACCGCTCGCCTTGCGGCTGAGGTCGTGATGGTGTCGGCGCAGCCCGGTACAGCTCGGCCCCAAGAAGCGTCGCAGCAACGAGCAATGAGACGATCGCCAGTCGCCGCCGCATCACGAGCCACGCGATGGGCATCAGGACCGCCGCCATCAAGCCGATGTGGAACTGCATCACACGAGCGGCAAAGACGAGCGTGTTGACGAGCTGATTCAGCCGCGCGTCTGTGGTAAAGCTCACCGGCACCACGTATGCCGCCGCCACGCAGACGCCCGCGCCGCCGACAAGCAGCCACAACGGAAGTGCAAGCAACCGCCCCGCGTAGAAGCGGATCGCTTGCATCCCGCGGTAGGCGATGATCGACGGCTGGTCGTCGGCGGCTTCAGTCATACTCGCTGGCTTGGATACACCGTCGGGCTCGTTGTTGCACCCGCCACCTCAATTCACGCTCGGATCATTGGGAATGCGATTTATGTCGATCATGCGAGACAGGTTGGCACGGGTGCGGAGGCGGACCCACTGGCGGACCCCTGCTGCCAACGTGGACGCCGGATCTTCGCCGCCGTCGGCCCCGACGAGGCCGAGCAGGCCGACCGCACCCGGCGGCAAGGCGGTCAGCGTCTGGGCCGACGGATGCCGTTCATCGCCACCGGCGTAGACCTCGGCGGCGTCGGCGTCTAGCAGTTGCCACGAGTCCTCAGCTAATTCAGCCTCAAGCTGTCCAGCCGCCCAGCCGGCGTAACCGGCGACAAATTTGACCGCCGTCGTGCTAAGGTCGCGCCCTTCTTCCTCGGCACCAAGGTGCCGCATCAGGGCTTCAAGCGCCTCCCGACGGCTGCAGAAAAAGATGCCCTCCGCCACTAGTTCCGGAGAGGCAACGTGCTCTTCCTCCTCCTCGGCGGCGTTGTCGCCACCTGCAAGATCAGCCTCGGCTTCGGCCAGACTCCGCAGGTTGTGGACGGCAACCAGCGGCCCCGTACACGGGCCGCCGTGAAAGAGAGGCACCGACACACCGCTCGCCGCCTCGACATCGTCGCCGCAGGCCTCTTCAAGCGTCACACCGAGCGGCCGATTGATGACAACGCCCAGCGCGCCCTCCTGGTCGTGGCGGACGATCAGGATGATCGCCCGGGCAAAATTCGGATCGTTCAGCGTCGCGCTGGCCAGCAGGAACTTACCCCGCAGGCTCGGGAGCTTGAGCGGTGCGTCCTCGTTGGTGCCGTCGAAGTCGTCGGACATGCGACGCCACCCTATGACGACCCGAAGCGTCTTACGCAAGTGCAAGCAGATCAGTCGCCACCCGATCGGCAGCATCAACATAAGCAACGTCGGCCGCAGCCTCCCGCATGGCGTCGCGCCGGTCTGAATCGTACAGCAACGCCTCGAGAATCGGCTTGAGTGCCGCAGCGTTGGCCGCCTTCTCACGCCGATCATCGAGCAGCACCGCTGCGCCGGCGTCGGCCAGCACCTTGCCGTTGACGGCCTGGTGCATGTCCTTATGGAACGGGTACGGCATGAGAATCGACGGCACACCGAAGGCGGCAAGCTCGGCGCAACTGCCCGCGCCGCTGCGGCTGATCGCAAGGTCCGCCGCCGCCCAAACGTCGCCCATCGACGGGGTGAAGTCGATGACGCTCGCCCGGCCGTTGAGGTCCAGATCCCGCCACGCCGCCTTAACCTCTTCTGCGTGTTCGCGACCGGCCAGATGCAGTACCTGCCAACCCTGCAACGCCTTGTCCGACGGCTTGAGCAAGTCGGTCACAACGGCAATGACGGCCTCGTTGATCGTCTGAGCACCTTGGCTGGCACCGGTGATGACAAGCGTGCTGAGCCGCGGATCAAGGCCGAGTCGCTTGGCCGCCTCGGCCCGATCGACCGGTGGACGAGCATTCTTGCGGAGCGGGCAACCTGTCACCAGGCATCGCTCGCGATGCTCGGCAGGCACGTGCTCCAGCGTCGCCTCGTAACCGGCATAAACCCGGCGGCAGCTAGGCATGAGGTACAGGTTGGCCCGACCGGGCACAACGTCGGGGTTCAGGATCGCAGCCGGGATGCCGCGTTTGCCCGCGACCTTGACGGCCACGCCCGCCGCGTAGCCGCCGAGCCCTAAAACCGCGGCGGGTTGCCGCTCATCGAGGAGGCGTTTGACGAGGTCGTTCGTCGCCCGCCAAGCCTGCCAAAAGCGGAGGATGCCACCGACGCTCTTGCGTGGCGGCACGATGGGTTGCGGCACATACTCGACGCCCGTCGGCTCGAGGATCACACGATCGATCTCGCGGTCCGTACACAGAAACAGCGGCTTGACGTCCGGCCGCTGCGCGACGAGCGCCTCTGCCACAGCAAGCCCTGGATAGAGGTGCCCGCCGCTCCCGCCGCCGGCAAGGACGATGGTCGCCCCTTCTGGAATGTGCTGTTCGGAGGCGTCCAAGGCTGGAGCGAAGCAGGTCTACGGCTCCAGGTCAATCCTCTGCTGCGACTTCGTCAGGCTCTGGCTTCTTCTTGTCTTCACGCAGCAGTTGCTCCCACGCGCCGTCGGGTTGCTGCTGGTGCCTGCCGCCGCGGGCGACGCTGTAGACGAGCCCGAGCATCGCAGCCGTCGTGATGAGGCCGCTGCCACCTGCACTGACGAGCGGGAGTGCAATCCCCTTCGTCGGGACGCTGGCGGTGGCGACGGCGACGTTGATGCTCGCCTGGAGTCCGATGGTGACGACGACGCCGTACGCCAGCAGGCGACCGAACGGGTCTTCGCTTTTGCGGGCGGCCGCGTAACCGACGCCCAGCAGCGTGAGGTAAGCCAGTGCCAGCAGGCCGGCCCCGAAGATGCCAAGCTCTTCACTGACAACGGCAAAGATGAAGTCGGTCGTGTCTTCAGGCAGGTAGCCGAGCTTTTGCACGCCGTTGCCGAGACCGCGACCCATCCAACCGCCACCTGCGAAGCTGTAGAGACTTTGGATGACGTGGTAGCCGTCGGTTTCGGGGGCGGCCCACGGGTCGAGGAACGCGATGATCCGGCGCCAGCGATACGGCTCGCTGTAGACGAAGTAGAACGCAGCTGACAGTGCCGGGATGCCCGACAGGACGAGCCACCGTGTGCGGACCGGGCCGACGAGGAAGAGGCAGAACGCGGCACTGCCGATGAGGGCGGCCGTGCCGAAGTCTTGAATGACGACGAGCAGGCAGAGCATGCCTGCCGCCGCGGCCGTGGGCAGGAAGCCGCGGGCGAGCGTGAACGGCGTGGGCCGGCTCAGCCGCCAAGCGAGCAGCATCACGACGCCCCACTTGGCAAGTTCGCTCGGCTGCACCGTGACCGGGCCGATCCGAAGCCATCGGCGGGCCCCATTGACCTCGGCCCCGATGCCTGGGACGAGCACGGCGACGCAGGCCAACCCGGCAAGCACAGCGAACCAGACGGCCGGTGATCGAGTGGCGGTCGTGCCGACGAGTCTGCGGTAGTCGAGGCGGCTGACGGTCATGAACGTCAGGAACGCCAGCGTCGCGTAAAGCGCGTGCTTTGTGGCGCGGCTTCCCCAGTCGATGAGCGGAATCTGGCCACCGTCGAGCAGCGTGCCACCGGCCACGTCGACCGCTGCCGACTGAACCATGAGCGCGCCCAAGCCCAGCAGGCCAAGCACACAGACGGCCAGCAGGTCACGCTCACGAAGGCGGTAAATCGAATCGGGCACGCTTTACCGACTATCGGACGTTAAGCGCTCAGGGCTGCAGGATGCTTGCTAACGCAGCTTTACCGTCGCCAACGCTGCCGCGGCGAGGACGGCACCGATGAGCCAGAACCGGACGACGATTTGCGTTTCGCTCCAGCCGACCTTCTGGAAGTGGTGGTGAATCGGGGCCATGAGGAACAGCTTCTTGCCTTGGCCGTGGCGGATGCGGTGGTACTTGAAGTAGTACTTCTGCATGCGGGACGAAGCGGCCTCGACGACGAAGACGCCACCGACGATCGCGAGCAACAGTTCCTGTCGGATGGCTAATGCGACGAACGCGAGAAGGCCGCCCAGGGCGAGGCTGCCGGTGTCGCCCATGAAGACGCTGGCCGGGTGGCAGTTGAACCACAGGAAGCCGAGCGACGCACCGAGGATCGCGCCGCACACGACGGCCAGCGGGCCGACGCCGGCGATGTGGTGGAACAGCAGATCGCGTGCCAGGCCGCCGTCACTGATGATGAGCGTCATCACGAGCAGCACGATCGCGACGAGTGCGACGCACCCACTGGCCAGGCCGTCGAGGCCGTCCGTGAGATTGACGGCGTTTGTGCAACCCACGATGACGAGGCCGCTCCAGATGACAAAGAGCCACAAAGGCAAGTCGATCGAGAACCCTTTGAGGAACGGCACGAAGAGCTGCGTGCCGGCGGGCGTGTGGAGGCCGTGTTTCCACAGAAAATAGCCGAGAATGAAGGCTAGACCGAACTGGAGTAGCAGCTTCTCCCGCTCTTTGAGCCCGTCGCGACCGGCGGCACGGCTTTCGGCATTGAGCTTGAGCCAGTCGTCAACGGCCCCGATGCCGCCGAGCCAGAGCAGGCACACGAGCGACATCTGGACGTAGAAGTTGCCGATGTCCGCGAGCAGCAGCGTGACACCTGTGATGGCGGCGACGATGAGCAGCCCACCCATCGTCGGCGTGTTTCGCTTGTCGGCCATCGCTGCATTCATGGCCGCGTCGTCGAAGTCGGGGTTGTCGCCGATCTTGCGTCGCTTGAGCCACCGAATTGTCGGCCCGCCCAGCGCGAGCACGAGCACGAACGCCAGCAGCGTGGCGAGCATGGCTGTGAACGTTGTGAACGTGAAGACGCGCAGAAAGTCGAACGGCGACGCCTCCAGCGGGTCGGCAAAGAGAATGTACAGGCGGTGCAGCACAGTTCAGCGCGTAAGGGCATCGACGACGCGCTCGAGCTGCGTGCCGCGAGAAGCCTTGAGGTATACGAGATCGTTCGGTTTAAGAATTTGAGCCATGTGCGCGGCTGCATCCGCGCTGTTGTCAAATGCGATGTCGCACCCTTTGCAGTCGGCTGTGAGCGGGCCGACACCGATGATCATGTCGCCTGCTCTGGCCGCAGCTTGAACGGCCTCGTCATGCAGTCTGGCGGCATCGTCGCCGAGCTCGAGCATGTCGCCCAGGACGACAACGCGACGGCCGTCACACGGCAGTGACTTGAGCAACATCAGGCCGGCTGCGACGCTCTCCGGGTTGGCGTTGTACGTGTCATCAATGATCGTCACACCGCCGACGCTTCGAAGATTGAGCCGCTTGTCCGGCACGTCGGCCGACGCCAAACCGGCGGCGATTGCGTCATCATCGAGGCCCAGGTGACGCCCGACCAGGATGGCCGCTACGGCATTGACGGCCGAATGGGTGCCAAGCTGCGTCACGTGCCAAGGGCGGCTGTCGTAGGTGAAAGCTGTGCCCGTCGCTGTCACGTCGACGTCGCTCACATCGGCGGACGTGTAAGGCAAGAAGGCCCGGCGAGTTTTGCACAATTCGATAAACGGCTCGTCGTCGCCGTTGATGATGAGCGTCGGGACGCCCGCGATGATGTTCAGGTTCTCGCGGCGAACGCCGTCGAGGTCGGCAAGGCCTTCAAGATGTTCGTGGCCGATGGACGTCACGACAGCCACGTCGGGTAAGGCGATTTCCCGCAGGCGGGCAATTTCACCCGGATGATTCGTGCCACACTCGACGATGACGTAGTCATCACCCGCGTCGGCGTTGAGCAGTGTGAGCGGCACGCCGATGTCGTTGTTGAAGCTCGCCGGGCTGGCCGTTCCCTTCAGCCGCGTCCGAAGCACGCCATTGATGAGCAACTTCGTGCCCGTCTTGCCGTTGCTACCGGCGACGGCGATGACTGTGCCTCCAAGCGTCTGCCGATGCGCCGCCGCTAAGGCGCCAAGTGCACGCCGTGTGTCGGCCACGATGATCTGCGGAACGTCAAGCTCGACCTGGCGTTCAACAATGACAGCGCTGGCCGTGTCTGCGTCGCGGATCTTGTCGTGGGCGTCGAATCGGTCACCGCGCAAGGCGACGAAGAGGTCGCCTGGCGTCAGCTTGCGGGTGTCGGTCGACACGCGTGACACGCTCACACCCTTGCAGCCGACAAGTCGGCGGCCGACAAGTCGGCCGCCGACTGCCGCTGCGATGGTGTCGAGCGTCATCTCGGTCATCAGCTACGCCCCGACAGACGTCATCTTCAGCGCGCGGCGACACTCGACGGCATCATCGAAGCTCAGCCGCTCGGTGCCGACGATCTGGTAATCCTCGTGCCCCTTGCCGGCGATGAGCACGATGTCGCCGTCGCGTGCGTCGGCCAGCGCTCGCACGATCGCCGCCCGTCGATCCGGCTCTGCCGTCACCGCCGACGCGTCGGCGAAGCCGGCCAGCACGTCGTCGATGATGGCTGTCGGCGCTTCTGTTCGAGGGTTGTCGCTCGTGACGATGACGTCGTCGGCCAACCGCTCGGCGACGGCTGCCATGCGGGGCCGTTTGCTCTTGTCTCGATCACCACCGCACCCGAAGACGACGCGAAGCCGCCCGCGTGTCACCGGCCGAAGTGCCCGCAGCACGTTGTCGAGCGCGTCGTCCGTGTGTGCGTAATCAACGAAGACGGCGAAGTCACCCGCGTCGTGATCAACCCGCTCGAGTCGCCCGGGCGCAGCAGGCGCGTCGGCAAGTGCGGCCGACAGTGCGGCGGCGTCAAGTTCGTACACCTCGCCGATCAATGCTGCGGCGCAGAGAGCATTCTCGACATTGTGGCGGCCGACGAGCTTCATCGTGACGTCTGCCTCGCCACGCGGCGTGGCAAGACGGAACGTTGTCGACTCGGCGGTCACGGCCAGGTCGCCCGCGTGGTAATCGAGTCCATTCGCCTCGCCGCCGACACCGAAACCGACCACGCGGCCGTTCGTGTTCTTGATGATCGCGTCGCTCCACGGATCACGACGGTTCACCACCGCCGGCGTGCCGACCGGCAGGTCGTCGAACAGCTTCGCCTTTGCTGCGGCATAAGCTTCCATCGTGCCGTGGTAATCAAGGTGATCGCCCGTCAGATTCGTGAAGCCCGCCCCGGCGAACGTGACGCCGCTCGAGCGGCCTTGATCAAGGGCGTGACTGCTGACCTCCATCGCGACTGCCTTGCAGCCTTTGTCCCGCATCGTCGCGAGCATTTCGGCCAGCTGCACCGGGCCGGGCGTCGTCATGTCAGCCACCCGCCGCCGAATGCCGTCGTCGATCACGCAGGTGCCGATGAGCCCGCAGCGTTGTTGTGCGAAGGCGGCGAGATGGCGGAGCAGGAAAGCCGTCGTCGTCTTGCCATTGGTGCCGGTGACGCCGAGCACTTGCATGTGCCGCGACGGGTCGCGGGCCAGTCGGTTGGCAAGGATGCTCGCTAGACGACCGGCATCGTTGACGACGATCGTCGGTAGCGGCGAACGGTCGATCGGACCGTCGGCGAGCACCGCGACCGCGCCGGCCCGCTGTGCGTCAGCGACAAAGCGTTTGCCATCGAAACCGCCGCCAGCGTGGGGGGAGCGGGCGATAAAAAGATCGCCGGTCGATACGCGGCGACTGTCTTCCTGGACCCCGTGGACCTCGATCGTCGGCAACGTTTGTGCCGCCACGTCGGGCAAGTCTGCCAGTAGTTCGCTGAGCTGCATCACGCCTCCGCGTGCAAGGAGAAAGGCTTTCTGCGTCTTGTCTTCCGTGTCAAGACGACTGCATGATACCGCCGGCCGACGTGTGTCACAACCAAACCGCCGAGCGATGCTCGAGAGCAGCTCGTTCAGCGGCAGCGTTGGCTCGACCTGCTGCATCCGGTGCCACTGATCGACCACCTTCTGAGGTGGTCGATCAGTGGCGGAGCTTGCGTCGGCGAGTTCAACGTCACAGACACTGGTTGCCCACCTCAGAAGGTGGTCAATCAGTGGCACCAGAAACGTTGGACATATGAGAGCGATAGACGCTACAGCTGACGGCGGTCCGCTCTAGTCGAAGTCGTCCTCGTCCTGATTCGCCGCGGCGTAGACGAGCAGCGCCACGCCACCGACGACGAGGGTCACAATGCAAAAGGATCTGCCAATCCTAGAGCGTGCCCTTCGTACTCGGCACACCGTCCTGCCGCGGATCAGACTCAACGGCCATCCGCAACGCGCGCCCGAACCCCTTGAAGCAGGCCTCCGCAACGTGGTGCAGATTGCCGCCGGCGATGACGTCGATGTGGAGCGTCAGCTTGGCTTCGCTCGACACCGCCCGCATGAATTCGGCGACGAGTTCTGCGGGAAACGTGCCGATGGTCGCCGTTTGCGGCAGGCCAAGGTCGCCGCGGTAGAGCGGGCGGCCGCTGAAATCGAGCGCGACGGCGGCGAGCACTTCGTCCATTGGTAGCCGCACGTCGCCGTAACGCCGTGTGCCCCTCTTGTCGCCGATCGCTTCTCGAAGCGCTTGCCCGAGGGCCAAACCGACATCTTCGACGGTGTGGTGGGCGTCGACCTCCAGGTCGCCGATGGCCTTTACGTCGAGATCGAGCATCGCATGACGGCCGAGCAGCGTCAGCATGTGGTCGAAGAAGCCAACGCCGGTAGCTACGGCGACCCTCCCGTTGCCGTCAAGGTCGACGTTCAGCGTGATGTCGGTCTCAGCGGTCTTTCGCGTTACGGTCGCGGTACGAGGCATGGGCGAGACTACGCGCTAAAGAGCGTTCCCCGAGCCGCGGTCCGTGGCACCGCGGCTCGGGAATTACTTTTTCAACAACGTGAACAACTTTTCGAGGAGTGCCTCGTTCTCCGCGGCGGTGCCGACGGTGATGCGGAGGTACTCGCTCAAATCTGGCTCATCCCAGTGGCGGACGAAGATACCGGCCTTCTTCAGCTCGCGGTACAAGCGCGGCGAGTCGGCGTGGCGGGCGAAGACAAAGTTCGCTTGGCTCGGCAAAACGTCGAAGCCGGCTGCTTCAACCGCTGACGCCAGCTGCTCACGTCGCGTGCAAACCCCGGCCCGCTCCGACTTGTAATACGCTGCCTCCGTCATCGCCGCCAGGCCTATAGCCTGTGCGACGGCATCGACATTGTAGCTGTCGCGGACCTTGTCCATCTGCTCGATCATCGCCGGGGCCGCGAGGACGTAGCCCAAGCGAACTCCGGCCAGTGCAAATCCCTTCGAGAAAGAGCGGGAAATCGCGACGTTCGCATGCTGTGATAAGAGGGACACGCAGTCGGTCTTCGCGTAATCGGCATAAGCCTCGTCGATCAGCAACAGGCGATTGTCGAGCCGTTTGGCGAGGTGGCCGATCTCTGACGGCTCGATGAACGTGCCACTTGGGGCGTTCGGGTTCACGACGAACGTCGCGTCGGCCGCGGCGTGAACCAAGTTGTCCGCCGGCAGTTGCCAACCGTCCGCCCAATCGACCTGCACCGGCGTCGCCCCCTGAATCTGCGTCAGCGTCGGGTACAGCGAGTATGTCGGCCACGGGTACGCCACACGGCCGCCGCTCGGCACGTAGGTCCGCAGCAGGATCGTCAGAATGTCGTCGCTGCCGTTGCCGATGAGCACGTGGTCCGGCGTCAGGCCGTGCCGCTCGGCGATGACCTCGCGCAGCTTCGTCGCCCGTGGATCGGGATACTTGCGCAGCGAATCGGCCGAAACCTGCGCGGCCGCGACCACACTCGGCGGCGGGTCGAAGCTGGCTTCGTTCGTGTTGAGCTTGACGACGCGCATGCCCACCGCCGGCTGCTCGCCGGGGGCGTAACCGATCAGGTCAGTTATCTCTTGGCGGGGCTGTGGCATCACTTAGGCCATTGCCGCCGCAAGCGACTTCTGGGCCGCCGCGACGCCGACGCCGGGTTCGATCTTGACACCCAGCTTCGCCAGCGCCATCTCCGTCGCGGAAACGACGGCAATCGCTTCAAACACGTCCGTGTACCCCATGTGGTTCACGCGGAACAGGTTGCCCTTCATGCTCGCCTGACCTGCGGCGACGTTCATGCCGAACTGCTTCTTCATGGTCGAGCGGAATGCGTCGTCGACGCCCTCGGGGTAGTTGATGGCCGTCACGCTGTCGGCCGGCATCTGGCTGAAGAGCGTCAGACCCATCGCCTGCATGCCCGCCCGCACCGCGTCGGCGTGGGCCCTGGTCCGCTTCCAGACGGTCTCGACGCCCTCGTCCGTGATCATCTTGAGCGACACCGCCAGTGCGTGGATGAGCGTGTTCGCCGGCGTGAACGGCGTGTCGCTGTCCGCCGCCGACTTCTTGTACTTGCGCAGGTCGAGGTAGAACGGATTCTGCCCCCCCATGCCCTTGTTCGCCTCGGCCGCCTTCCACGCCCGCTCGCTCAGGCTCACAAACCCCAGGCCCGGCGGCAGCATCAGCGCCTTCTGGCTGCCCGTCACGGCCACGTCGATGTCCCACGCGTCCATCTCGAACGGCATCGCCCCGATGGCCGTGATGCCGTCGACGATGAGCAACGCGTTTGGATTCTTCTCGCGGACGACCCTCGCCACGCCCGCCATGTCGCAGGCGGTGGCGGTGCTAGTCTCGCTGTGCGTGACGATGACCGCGTCGTACGTCTGGTCGTCAAGCTCCTTGCTCATTGACTCGGGCGTGACGTGCGTGCCGTACTCGAGCTCGCGATCGGTCACGTCGATGCCGAACTTCTTGCACTGCTGGCCCCAGCGTTCGCCGAACTTGCCGCAGTTGATGTTGAGCACCTTCTGACCGGGCGCGACGCAGGTGAGCAGTCCGGCTTCGAAGGCCGCGGTGCCGCTGCCGGTGACGATGAGCACGTCCTGCTTCGTGCGGAAGACCGCTTTTAGCCCTTCCTGCACCGCCGCAAACGCCGCCCTGAACTCGGGCGTGCGGTGGTGGACAATGGGCTTGGCGAGCTCGAGGAGCGTCTCGGGCGGAACGGAAGTCGGGCCGGGCGTGAAGAGGCGGTGGATCATGGTGCTGAAAGGTCGGGCGGCACGATAGTCGCCAAGCTTGCCGGCTCAGCCTTCATTTGTTGAACATCTTGACGATCTCCGGCCACCGCTCTTTTCCACCTTCGGCAGCAACCCAGCGCCGCACCTCATCGAGATCAATCTCATCAGCTTCGGCAACAACGTAAGCTGCCTGATGCAGAGCCTGCTGGTCGTGCCAATGTAGATGTGCGGCGAGGCGATCTTTTACACAATCTGTGGGCGTCAGAAGTCTCAATACGCCGGTCGACGTCACACGCTCGGCGGTCTCACGAACACGTTGGTTTCCAACCATCAGCGGCGGAGAAGGGAACTCGACGTGAAAGTCGTGATCCGTATGGTGGTAGTGACGGTAACGCGGATTTGATTTAGCAAAGCCGATCTTCTGCAAAGCGGCAGAGACTTGTTTGCTTGTGACTGCTTCTTCGGTAATAAAGTCGAGGTCGCTCGACACGTATCGGCCGCGGCTCCAGATCGCAGCACACCCGCCGCCGCTCAGCGTGACGCGGATACCGCTTTTGGACAAGGTCTCGCAGATGAAGGCGGCAAGCTCCTCAACCGTCATCTGGTCGACACCCTTCATGCTGGTTTGCCTTTACGTCTGGGTCTCGAACGCACCACGATCAGCCGATCATGAAGTGCCGGCGGATATAGCGACACTGCCCGCTCCACAAGTGCTTTAATCTCTGACAAAGCCGGGTGCCGCGGGTTCATCTCGTAGACGCGGGCTTGCCCTACGTTGTGAGACACCAGCACACCTGCGACTTCCAGCCCATCCATTGCCTCTTGAATCGGCCTGAGGGTGACGCCGTAGAAGCGGGACACCTCACGAGCGTATCCCGATCGGCGCGAGACGATGAAGGCTAAAACCCGCTCCTTATTGACTGATCCGAGAAATTCGCCCAGCATGTTGACGCATCATAGGCGTCAAGCGACGTCTTCTACGCGTCGGGTCGTCTGACGCTCTGCCTTCTGAATCCAGCCCCCAGCCAGCACGAGGTCGCCGTCGTAGCAGACCACCGCCTGTCCAGGAGCGACGGCCAATTGCGGCTCGTCGAACTCGACGCGGAGTGTGTTGTCGCCAGTGCGATAGAGCGCCGCCGGCTCAGGGTCAGCGTTGTAGCGGATCTTGGCGTGGCACTTGAGGCCATGAAACGCGGCCGATGCTTCGGGCGTCAGAAAGTTAACGCCGTCGGCAACAACGGAGTCTGACAACAACGCCTCGCGGCTGCCGACGATGATGCGGTTCGTCTCGGGCTCCGTGCTGACGACGTACGTGGGCCGCCCCGTCGCAATTCGGAGGCCGCGGCGTTGGCCGATCGTGTAGCGCTGAAAACCCTCGTGCTCGCCGAGCATGTTACCGTCGGTGTCCACGATCTCGCCGCGCTGCGTCCCGCGCCCGCGCCTTGCAACGAGGCCGGCGTAGTCGCCGTCGGGCACGAAGCAGATTTCCTGCGAGTCGGGCTTGTTATAGACCGGCAAATCGTACCGCTCGGCCATCGCGCGAATCTCCGACTTCGGGTAATCGCCGATCGGCAGGAGCGTGCGCGCCAGCCGATCCTCGGCTGCGCCAAAGAGGACGTAACTCTGGTCCTTGCCCTTGTCGACGCCGCGGAACAGGCGCGGACCATCCGTCGTGTGCTCAATGCGGGCGTAGTGGCCGCTGGCGACGTAGTCGGCCCCGATGGCATGGGCGTAGTCGTCAAGCTTGCCGAACTTGAGCCAGTCGTTGCAGCGAACGCACGGGTTGGGCGTGCGGCCGGCGTCGTACTCGCCCACGAAGTAGTCGATGACCTTCGAGAAGTCGCGCTCGAAGTTGAGCACGTACAGCGGGATGCCCAGCCGATCGGCCACCCGCCGGGCGTCGGCGGCGTCATTGACGCTGCAACAGCCTTGCTTGTGCTGTTTTGTGTTGTTGACCCCACAACTCTCGGCCTCCTCGACGCCCTTCGGCGAGCCAAGCCGCATGAAGCAGCCGATGACCTCGTGACCCTGCTCTTTGAGCAACGCCGCCGCGACGGACGAGTCAACGCCGCCGGACATGGCCAGGACGATCTTGCTGGGCTTGAAGGTGGCCACGGTGCATCATTGGCGCTCGTTGGGAGGAACGCGAAGGGGCGAAGGCACGATGGGCCGCAAAGTTAGAAGTGAAGGAGGTAGCAACAGACTCTGCCACCCCATCTTCTTCTGCCGTCGCAGCCCTTCAGGCCATTGCGTTCCTTTGCCTCACTCGCCCGCCAACGCCGCCGCTCGTTCAACCATAAGGCGAAACTCTTCGCGACGGGACATCTCAGGATCGTCGCGATCCGAGTCCTTCGACGCGACGAGGTACGACGTCAGCTTCATGAGCCCTGGCCACGTCAAGTTGCCCTTGTCGTCGCTGTCTCGCAGCATCATCCCGAAGCCGGCGACGAGGATGGCGTGCTGCGTGTCATCGTCGGCGTCGGCGAAAGGCACGCTGCTGCTGCCGACGACGAACTCGGCAAGCTCGCTGGTGCCCTGCTCCTTGGCAGCGTCGGGCAACTTCCATCGCAGCTTTATCGTCGCGAGCTCAGACGGATCGATGCCTGCCCGCTGCGTCGGCGGCGTCTGGTACTTCAGATCAAGCGCCGGCTCTGCTTCGGCGGTCGCTGCGGGCACGATCTCGTAGATCACCGTCACCTGTTGAGCGACGCCGACGTCGCCGGCATCTTTTGTGTCGTCGGCAAAGTCCTCATCGGCCATCGTGCGGTTGGCGTAGCCGATGAGCCGGTACGACGTAACGGCCGCCGGGTTGAATTCGACCTGAAGTTTCACGTCCTTGGCAACGGTTTGGATGTTGCTGAGCAGCTGATCTCCGAGCACACGGCCGGCCTCCTGTTCGGAGTCGATGTAGGCATAGTTGCCGTCGCCTTTGTTGGAGATCTCCTCCAACATGGCGTCATTGAGATTGCCAGTGCCAAAGCCCAGCACGGTGAGATAGATGCCTTGACTTGCGCGCTCTTCGACGAGTCGGACGAGACTGCCGGTGTCGCTTGTGCCGACGTTGAAGTCGCCGTCGGTGGCCAGGATTACTCGGTTCACGCCTCCCGGTCGGAAGTTGGACGCAGCCATGTCGTAGGCCTGCTCGATGCCGGCCGCACCGTTGGTGCTGCCGCCGGCCGACAGGTTGTCGATGGCATGCTCGATCGTCTGCGTCTCGCTGCCGTTGGTCGGCGGCAGCACCACGCCGCTGTTGCCCGCGTAGGCGACCATCGCCAGAGAGTCACGATCGTCCAGGCCGCTGGCCAGCCTTCGCTGTCCCTGCTGAACGAGCGGCAACTTGTCGGGCGAGTTCATCGACCCGCTGACGTCGATTAGGAACACCAGGTTTGCCCCCGGCCGGGTTTGTGCGTCGGGCTTGGCCGACTGAATGCCGATGCGCACGAGTTTGTTGCCCGCATTCCACGGCGAGTCCGTCACCACCACGTCGGCCGCGAACGGCACCTGCGCATCGACCGCCGGGGCCGGGTAGCTGTAGGTGAAGTAGTTGACCAGCTCCTCGATGCGCACCGCATCCTTCGGCGGAAGCTGTCCGTCGTTCAGGAACCGACGCACGTTGGCGTAGCTGGCGGTGTCGACGTCGACACTGAACGTCGACAGCGGCGACACGAGTGGGCTAGCGAAGTCATTGTCTTCGAGGTGGCCGTAGTCCTCGCGATCGTTTGGCGGCGGCTGAACACGTGCGTGACGGAACTCAGGACTCTCGGGTGTCAGACCGAGTCGGTGACGTTGCAACATCTCGGCGGCTGCCGCAGGTCGCCTGAGGCTTGTGAGAGCGTCACCTCCGCCGCCGAATCCACCTCCGCCACCGCCAGCCGACTCAGTAGGTAACGCAGGCGCGGGCGAACGTGCGGCCACGGCGGGCGACGAGCCTCGACTTGGCGTGCGGGCGAATGCATCTCGGGCGTCTGCTGAATTCTGCCGCTTTGCGTCCGCAGCAGCGAGCGAATCGGCAGGCAAGAGATTCGATTCCAACTCATTATGCTCAGCGTCGGCAACCGACTGCTGCTTCTGCTCGACTCGTGGGACCTGCTCCCGAAACTCATCGCCCAGCCGGGGCGCAGGCGGCTGGTGCATCGGCAGCGTGTCCTCCCGACCTTCTTCGCGGATCACCTGCGACGCTTCCGTCTCCTGAAGCGACAGATTTGTTTCCTGCGTCTGATCGTTCAGCACCAGCCCCGCGGTGATCCCGCCCGCGACCACCGCCGCGGCGGCGAGGAGCGGGAACGGTCGGAACGGGCTGATTTGTAGGCTTGAAGCGTCGCGGTTGTCCTGCGGTACCTCCAGATCGGTTGCGAGCCCCAACCGTAAGGGCGGGGTCTGGTCCGACACGCTCGCAGACCCCTCCCTCACGGTCGGGGCTCGCATGGGCGCTTCGTTGGCAAGTGCGTTCTCCAGTTGGGAGGCTGCATCGCGGATCGCCTCGATCTGCTCGCAATCTTCGTCGGTCAGTGTTACCTCGAACGCTGCCACTTCGTCGGGCGAAAGCTCGCCGAGGGCGTAGGCGGTCAGTTGCACTTCATGTCCGTTGTGGTCGTTCACTTCGTCACCTCCGCGCCGAGTTGCCGGCGCAGCGTTTTGAGGCCTTCGTGGATCAGGACGCCGACGTGGTTGACGCTCTTGCCGGTCGCGTCGGCGACTTCGCGGTAGCTCAGGCCGCCGCTGAACCGGAGCCGAAGCACGTCGCGTTGTGAGGCCGGCAGCGTTTCCAACGCGGCAAGCGCATGGTCCTGTTCGTCGTGATGCTCGGCGACGGCGGCAGGGTCCGTATCCGCCGGGCTCGCCTCCGTCTGGTTGAGGTCTGCAATGTGGTTCATGCGTCCGTCCTTTCGGAGAAAGTCGATGCACCGGTTGCGGACGGCGGCGTACAGCCAGGCCTTGCCGACCGCCTCCGCTTCGCCCGCCGCGGCCCGCTCGACCAGCTTGCACATGACGTCCTGAACGGCGTCTTCGGCCCTCGCCTCGTCCTTCAGGATCGAGGCGGCGTAGCGGATCAGCCGGGTGCGGACACCGGCGTCGGCCAAGTCGGGCGGTGGTTCAGGTGGGGCCATCCGGTGCTTACTCTTGCATGACGACGCAGCGGCGGGCGGTCTTATCGAAAAGGCAAATTTTTCGAGCCGCACTACAACATCGGATCGCTCGACGCACTCTCAGGATCGCCATCGTCGGCCCAAGCCCGTGCGGCGACTGCTTCGCAGCCTGCTGTCGGCAGAGCGTCAGCGAGTACGCGGTGCTGCTCAATGGTGAGGCCGAGCGTCGCCGATTCGGCCCGTGGTCGATCAACCTGCCGGTGCAGGACGGCGAACATGTTCGCAGCGAGCGGGTCATCCCGTATCGCGACGGCCGCTGTCCATTCTTAGGTGACGGCAACTTGTGCACGATCTACGACGACCGGCCGTCGGCGTGTCAAGCGTTCGAATGCACCCGGCACTTCGACCCGCGGCGAGGGCACGGCTATTTCCTCCGCGGAAATCCGAGAGTCGTCGAGCTGCTTCAGCGGTAGACCCAGACAGCACCGCCCAGGCCGCTGTCGTCGGCGTATGCGTCGCCGCTGGCGAGGTAGAGCGTGCCATCGCCGGTGATGAGCAGGTTCTCAGCCTTCATCCGCGCGTTGCCGGTAAGCGATGCAGCGTCGAGCCACGCCCCACTGCCGTCGCGAAAGTTTCGCACGTCGGTCGGGTCCGGCGTGAACCGATACACCCTCGCCGGCACGGCCGAGAGCACGTAGATGTCGCCATCGGGTCCGATCGCAAGATCGGTCACATTCGCGCTGCGGCCTGTCTCCGGATCGAACGGCTCAAACTCTGCCAGCAGCTCGGCCTGCGTCGGATCCTCGAGGCGCAGCCGAATGATCTCGCCGCTCGTGCGGAAGCCGACGTAGAGCCAGCCATCGTGGTAGCCCAGCGCGCTGTGGCCGAGAACGGTGCGGCTCGAGCCGTCCATGTTCGACAGCGAGATCGTCTCAGCTAGCACGATCTTCGCAGCTCCGGGCTGCTCGAGCGGGTAAGCAATGAGCCGGTTGTTGTCCTTCGCGGCGACGATGAGCGTGCTGCCGACGATGGCGAGGTTGTTCGGCCCCTTGGCGTAGCCGCCCGCGGTGCCGGGGTAGGCGTCGCCGTCGCGGGGTTCGTGCCGGTCGACAACCGACCATTGTTCGGCGTCGATGTCGTAGCGCAGGACGCCGTCGCTGTAGTTCTTGCGGAAGTAGCCTGACTCCGCGTTCTTCACGTCGGCCGCAGGCAGGTCGATGCCGCTGAAGGCGACGATGTAGAAGCTGTGCGTCGCCTCGTCGTAGCGCAGGCCGCAGTAGGGGCGATCCGTGTGCTTGTCGTCACGGGCGTCGGCGAGCGTCCGATCGAGCAGCCGAAACGGCGGGCTCGTCGGCTCGGCGAAGACGCGGGTTCTGCCGGTCGTCGGATCAACTTCCCATATGGTGCCAGCCTTGTCGTCGACGGTGACATTGGCCCCGCCGTTACCTCGGGCTCTGCCGCGAGACAGGACGTATAACGACGCGATGCCGTCACCGTCAGGGTCGGCCATGGCCAAACCACGCGGGAAGGGCGTGGCATCCGTCAGCCTCGTCAATTCCGCACCGTTTGCACTTGAAGCGAGCAAAAGCATGATGGCGAGCAGGTAGCGCATCGTGCCTCAGCATGCACAGATGCCGGATGCGTTGCAACGAGCCGGCTAGTTCGTGCGCGTAATGGTGCGGACATGCGCCTCATACTTTGCCGACAGCTCTTCAAACGACATATCGAGGTAGCTCGCCAGCGCCCTCCGTGGATCTTGCGGGGCCGATCCGTCGGCGTACGCGGCCAGCAGGCGTCGCAGTCCGGGGCCGTGATACCGCGATAGGTAATCAGCAAATGCCCAGGCCTGGGCGTAAAAGGTGCGGACCTGGCGGTAGTCGTTAGCACCGACGACGTGGCCAGCGTGCATCCGCAACAGCTTATCGAGCGGCCACACGCGGCTTCTTTTCACCGCCTCGCGAAGGCGGCTCAGGCGGTCGAAGCTCGGGATCGGCTGGCGCGGATTACCCTCCTCGAACCCCTCCTCGAACAGCGTCGCCAACCCTTCTTCCAGAAACGGCGGCATGGGTGACTTGAAGCCGCGGTTGACGTGTTGGTGGAAGCCTTCGTGCCGCACGATGGCGAGCAGCTTGGCGACGCTTCCGCTGTAGAAGGTCGAAAACCAACCATCGGTCATGAAGCCGCCACGACTGATGTTGAGGTACAGCGACGCGCGATTTCCCAGCCGCTGCTTTGTGTGCTGAGCCCATTCCTCGCGGTAGGCGAAGACGAAGGCGTCTGCCTTGTCGTCACCGGCCGGCACCGGGGCAAAGTTCTCGTAGGTCGCGTGGCTTCGTCCCAGCGTGTCGAGAATGAGTTCGCGCAGCTTTGGATCACCGACGGTGGTGTAGAGGCGGTAGTTCGGCGTCTCGATGAGGCGGCCATTCGCCGGGCCATCCGGCCAAGGCTGCACGGGAAGCTTGGCACTTTCGCAACCGATGAGCAGCAGAAACAAACCGCTTATGATGGTCACGCGAAGGAGATAGAGGGCACTAGGCTGCGTCTTCATGGCCGTCCGGGTTGATATCGTGAGCATTGGCACCCTGAGTCGCAACCGCTTGTGGGGTGAAACTTCTGCCGTCCGCACGCCGCACGCGACGACGACGCTCATCCGTGCCAGCGCCGACGGCGCCGGTCCGCACGACGGGGAGAAACGCATTCTTGTCGATCCGGGGTTGCCGGGTCCTGCCCTGGTTGCACGACTCTTCGAGCGGACTGGTCTTAAACCCGAAGACATCGACATCGTTTTTCTGACAACCTTTCGTCCGGCACACCGTAACGGGCTGGAAGCGTTCCCCAATGCAAAGTGGCTGCTGCCAGAGGCGGAGCATGATGCCGTCCACGATCACCTTGTAGAGCTGCGGGAGCGGGGTGATTCCGATGTCGCCCGCGTGGTGGATATCGAACTCGAACTGCTGAAGCAGACTCGTGTTCCTGATGACAAGCTCGCCACGCAAGTCGATTTGTTCCCGCTGCCGGGCTACACGCCTGGCACGTGCGGCTTGCTGATTGCCGATGCTGCAACGACGACGTTGATCACCGGCGACGCGGTGCCGACTCGTGACCATTTGCTGGCCGCCCAGCTGCTGCCCGACACGTATGACAAGGCACAGGCCGGTGAGTCGCTACAGGAGGTGTATGAAGTCGCCGACACGATTGTGCCTGGTCATGACAACATCTTTGCGAATCCCCGTTCCTACGGCGGCTGAGGGCACTCATCAGCTCGGAACGGCCGGCGGCTCGCTCTGGTTTGCCTTGGCCATCTGAATCGCTCGGCCGTCAGGACTCCAGTCGACGTGCGTCATGTACGCCTCGATGAGCAACAAGCCGCGGCCGCTGCACTTGTGCAGGTTCTCCTCGTTCCGCGGATCCGGCACGTGTTCCCGCTTGAACCCAGGACCTTCGTCACGGATTTCAATCCAGACACGGTCCTCGCTCACCGCGGCCCGGACTTGAACGCGTTTGCTGCGATCCATGCCGTTGCCGTGCTTGATGGCGTTGGTCACCGCCTCGTCGAGCGCAAGCTTGACGGCAAAGTAAGCATCGTCGCCGAAGCCGTTCTTGCGGCAGGCGTCGAGAATGGCATCCTGCACGCGTCGACCCTCGAGCAGGTCGCTCACGATCTCAAATTCAAGCACATTCTCACCCGGCTGCGGGCCGTGCATCGGCCCTCTCGCCGACGCGCCCGTTTGCGGGTTTCCGCTGTCTGGGCTGTCGGAGGACATGATCAAGGTCGGTGGGTCGAAAACTGCAGAGGAACGTCAACGAGAGTCAGGCCCGCGGCTGAGCGAAACTGGCCAGCGCCGCGTCACGATCAGGGAGAATCTTGAACAGCGTGTCGAGCTTCGTGATCGAGAACACCTCCATGATCTGGCGGCGGATATTGCACAGTCGGAGTTGGCCGTTCTTTTCTCGGATGCGGCTGTTGACGTTGATCAGCATGCCAAGGGCCGCACTGGATAGGTGCTCGACCGTCGCAAAGTCGAGCAGCAGACGCGGCTTACTGTTGGCGTCGACAATGGAGTTGAGCCTGCCACCGATCTCGGTGATGTTCGCCTCGTCGAGCACCTTGCTCTGGACAAACTCGACGAGGTCGACCGACTCCTGCGGGCCGGCAGGTGTCGCTGGCTTCACTTGAGAGACGCGGAGCAACTGATCTGCCGAGGCGGCCGCGGCAGGGTCGGCGTATCCGGTCGCGGTAGTGTCGGACATAATGCTTTGGCTGGTCGGGCGACGACTGACAACCTTTGCCGGCACGTCGCGAGGTAACATTAGTGGTCGCACACCACGGGTTCAAGGCTGCCGCAGGACGACGACGCAACCGGCCACCGCCACACACATCGCAGCAACGACCGCAACCCATTGACCGACGAGAGGCCGCACAAGCATCGGCCGCAGCTTTGCAACCGTCGCCGCCTGATCAAAGGCCAGCGAAGGCAGTGTGGGCGTCACGTTCGCCATCTGTGTTTCAGGCGTCTCGGCGAGCCACTCGACAAGGTTGGTGCAGAATCGCACGAATTCGGCCGACTCTGCGGCTTCATCATCGAAGGCCAGTGCGACCCGACGTGGCGACTCACTGGCGAATACGAGCGGGTTGCCCGCCGCGTCCCAGGCGACACCCGGCAAGTCAGGTGCGATCGACGGCCTCGCCAGCAACATCGACTCGTGCTCCAACTGGCGAAGCGGCGGAAACGGCGAAAGCGTCAAAGGTGATTCGGCTGGGCCGTCGAAAGGGAGAAACGTGATCGCTCCCCCAATGTCGACCACCACCGACTGCTCACCAGGCGTCCGGGTGCCGGTATAGGCGGTGGCGAAGCGTCTGAAAGGCGCCGGTAAATCAGCAGGCACGTTGAGACGCGGCGCGAAGCGTGCCGGTAGCTCCTCTGCCTCCTCAGCTTCGCGTGGTGTTGCCGGGGCAATGCGAATGACGCCCGGCGGCACGGCAGCATCGGTCAGCCTGATGTCGCCGTCCTTGCCATGCCGTAAATTGTCTGGCACGCCCAGTTCCTGCAGCACGGCCGCCAGTCGAGCCTCGGCTTCGGCCAGGCGTGACGGTGACAACGCATCAACCGACACCGTCAGCGGAAGTTGACGCCCGTGCTGCAACGCCGGTTGCGCTAAGGCGAGCACGGCCAGGACGGTCGCAATCAGCAACAGCAAGACTGGCAGCGGCGGTGGCCGACGGCTCTGCGATCCACGGCGGGTCGCCATCGCGCGCCAGAGGACAGTGCTCGGCACCTGCGTCGGCGTCGCTGTCGCGCTCCAGAGCCACCACGCTGCCACGGCGACTGGCAGGAGGAGCAGCAACATCCACGGCGCTAGCAGCGTCACAATTTATTCTTGCGCCGCGCAAGACCACAAGGCCACCAACTGGCGGCCCCGCGGTCGGCAACGGAACCGGGCCACCTGCCCGGCGCAACGGAATCCTCGGACGGTCGACCATCAACATGGCCGAAAAGGACTCAGACAGTACCGATTGGGTCGCAGTCCGATCGGCAACTACCACCGTTATCGGCCGCGACCCGTTCACCGCATTATCGGCCAGCAACATTTTCTTCAAGCCACGCTGCCAGCCGCTCAACCACCCGCGAGCGGGGCCACACCAGCGAAACACCAGCCGACTTGGCCGATGTGATGCGTTCAATCTCCACATGCGGGGCAAACCCGCAGACAGGCCGCCCCGTCCGCTCGTGCCAGGCCGCCACTGCCTGCACGGCCCCTTCGACGGTCAGGTCGACAACCACCGCCGCCAGGTCGTCCGGCAATGCATCGGCGTGCTTTCGAAGCTCCACCGTCACGCCCTCGACGCCCGGCCGCCTCAGCCGTGAGGCGAACATCAGGTCGGCCACGATGACGGATACGCGTTGTTCTGCCACGGCCAAAACTAGCGCTGCCGCGACCAACTCAGATCTGGAAGTCGAGCGGCACCGGTTCCGTCTCCCGCGACATTGAGCCGTTGCGGTACTTCAGCCGCGGTGCCTCGGCCACAACGCGGGTGTCGGCAGGCACGCTTTGCGTCAGAAACACGTTGCCCCCAACGGTGCTGCGGTCGCCGATGTGCGTGTCGCCACCGAGGATGGTGGCCCCGGCGTAGATCGTGACGTCCTCACCGATGATCGGGTGACGCTGCGTGCCGCGGATCTTCTGCCCTTTGGCCGGTGCGAGCGCGCCGAGCGTGACGCCTTGGTATAGCTTGCACCCGCGGCCGATGGTGCAGGTTTCGCCGACGACGACACCGGTGCCGTGGTCGATGAACAGGCTTTCGCCGAGCGTCGCGCCGGGATGGATGTCGATGCCCGTCCGGCCGTGCGCGAACTCAGTCATCACCCTCGGCAGCAACGGCACGTTGAGGTCGTACAGCTCGTGCGCCAGCCGTTGCACCGCGATGGCGAAAACGCCCGGATAGCTGAAGATCGCTTCATCCGGGCTCCCCGCTGCCGGGTCACCGTCGAAGTGGGCGGCCACGTCCGTCGCACACAGCGCCCGCACGGCTGGCAGTCTCGCGGCAAAGGCCAGCACAATCCGCTCGGCCTCTTCGTCGCAAGCCTGCGCCTTTTGCGGACAGTCACCGGCCGCGTCGCGGAACCGCAGGCAGTAGCGGACCGGCTCGAACAGATCCTCAAACAGCTGACCGACCAGCTCACCCACGTGGTACGGCAGCATCGCGTCGGTCAGCCCCTGGCGGCCAAAGTAACCGGGAAAGACAAGCTGCATTAGCGTGCGGACAGCCGTGTGGACCGTCTCGCGATTCGGCAAAAAACCCTCGCCCAACCGGTGGAGCAGCGGTTTTTCTCGAATGTCTTCAATAAGATCGCTGGAGACGGCATCGAGTTGAGCATCCAGCGCCGGGCGTGCCATGACCGACCGTAGCAACGGCATCCTCAGCTCATCGGCGGCAGGACGAAGAGGCGACCCTCCATCCAGCGAGTCAGCACTTCAACGCCGTAGGCGCTGCGAAGATGTTCGTCCGTCAGCACCTCGCGTGGCCGACCGGCCACAACAACACGACCACCCTTGAGCAGCACGACGTTGTCTGCAACCTCGGCAGCGAAGCCAAGGTTGTGGCTCGCGATAAGAACGGTTCGACCGGACGCCTCGAGTGCACGCACTTGCGTCGCGAGCTCAGCAGCCTTAGCCACGTCGAGGTACGCATCTGGCTCGTCAAGCAGCACCGCTGCCGTAGCTTGCCCCTCGATCTGCGTTAGCGTGCGGCCGAGCAGAACCCGCTGCCGTTCACCACCTGACAGCGTGCCGATACGGCGCGTCAGCCACGGCTGAAGCCCAAGTCGGTGCACAACCTTTTCGGCCGCGTCTCGATCAATATCCGCCTCTGCCCCAAATGCTCCCCAATGCGGTGATCGGCCAGAGGCAAGGCAAGCCGCGACAGTCTCGTCCGGCTCCCACGCGGGCGACTGTGCCAGTAGAGCGACGCGGCGTGCAAGCTCACGCCGCGACCATTGCTGGAGCGGACGATTGAACCAGGCGACGCTTCCACCTGTCCTCGGGCCGCCGAGGCAAGCACGCAGTAGCGAGCTCTTTCCCGCACCATTCGGCCCAACGACAGCCGTCACACGTGCGGCAGGAACCGTCAGCGTCACGTCGTGCAGCGCACCTTCCACAGTGACGCCCATGAGTTCGATGGCCGTGTCGCTCACGCGGCAGTCCTGCCACGCCGGGCGTAGAGGAGCACCAGGAAGAACGGCCCGCCGATGAGATTCGTCACCACGCCTGCCGGGACCTCGCTGCCGGCGATCTGCACGGCAAAGCGGCCGGTTGCGTCGCTCAAAACCAACAGTGCGGCTCCGCAAGCGACCGCCGCAGGTAGCACGCGACGCGGGTCGACGCCGACGATCGAGCGGGCCAGGTGCGGCCCCATCAGGCCGACAAATCCGATCGGACCGGCCACGCCTGTCGCCACGGCGGCGGCCAGGCTGCTGATGGCGATGGTCGTCCAGCGAAGCTTGTTGACGCCGAGGCCCAGCGCCAACGCCTCGTCGTCACTTTGCCCCATGCCGCTGAGCCTGCCACCGATGAACGCCAACACGCCGCAGGTAAAGACGCACGAGACGCCGAGCCAGAGACGCTGAGCGAGCGTGGTTGCACCGATGCGACCGAACAGGAAGCTCATTGCCCCACCGGTCGGTTCGCGGACAAGCTGAACGAGCAGCGCGAAGACGCCGCCGCACAGGACGCTGACGACCACGCCGACGAGCACCGCCCGACCTGGATCGAGTCGGCCACGGCCACCGGCCAAGACCAGCACGATCATCACAGCCAGCAAGCCACCGGCAAAGGCGGCCACTTCACGACCGACCGCCGCGAATGCGGCCGGCCAAGCCAACTGCGGCAGCGTCCACGCAAACGCCGCCAATGCCGCACCGCCACTGACCCCCAGCAGGTACGGCTCTGCCAGCGGATTTCGCAACGTCGCCTGATAACCGACGCCCGCCGCGGCAAGGCTCGCGCCGACGAGGGCCGCTGTCGTTACACGGTCGAGTCGGATGCTCAGGGCAAACCCGCTCGGCCACGCCACGCCACCCGTGGTGCCGACGAGCAGGCCGACGACGCACGCAACGCACACGCAAACACCGGCGATCAGCCAGATCATCGCTAGCGTTCCTCTGGTCAGCGTCCGCACGACTCGACGCTACGGCGGCATGGCGAGATCCGAGCCTGACCTGCTCAAGCCATGGCCTCCCGCTCGGCGGCAACGTCGGCCTGCACATCGAGGGGCTCACCTACAGGCCCGCCGGCGTTGCGGTCTAGCCACGCCGCCAAGGCCGTGCCCGCAGTGTGGTCGCAAGCCTGCAGGCCGTACGAGTAAGGCCGCAGGCCGAGTGCGTGCGGGAAAGCGATGTCAATGACGCGGCTATTCGCTTTCCCGTCGCGACCGATGACGCGGTAGCCGGCGTCGACTTCGATGCCGTCCAGTTCAAAAGCGACTTGCCCATCCACCTCTGCCCTCCGCTCGGGCATGTCATCGAACACGTCGCTAGCTTGCGCGGCGTCGGCGAATTGCACCCGCGGTGCTCTGACGACGCCTGCGTCGACGAGGCTGCGGAAGGGGTAGTCGTCGATGTTGACCGCGTCTTCGCCGCTGCAGTTGATGAAAAGCTTGTAGCTGGACGACGTGGTTTCGTCGCCTTGCTCAATCCTGAGATGCGTCTCGCCGTCGGCCTGCTTGTCGACGCTGACGTGACCCTCCACCAGGTCGAGTCGGCCGGCCTGTCGCAGGGCGAGCAGCGTCCTGGCCGACTGCAACGGCAAGGCAGCGATGACGTTCATGAGGAAGGACATGACGACCTTTCGCAGGCGAACGTGATCCTCTGCCGGCATCAGCTCTGCATGGAAGTTGAGCGTGTACATGAGGTCATCGAGCACCTCCATCCAGCGGATCGGCCGATCCTGCTCAATCGATCGCCGGGCGGCAGGTAGCTCGCTCCGCATTCCGTCAAACGCGTCGTCGTACGTGTGCTTTGCCTCCATCGTCTCGACAAAGTCATCGAGTGACAGACCGTCTCGCATGGCGGCGGCGACATCAGATTTGCCGTCGTGAGCGAGTGCGTCGGCCAGCAACGGCCGGCAGACGACGTCGTAATACTCGTCGAGCCGGAGCCACCCGCGACTATCGCGTAGATCAAGCAGTGCCTCCCGCGACACATGGCGGTAAAGGCTCCGCATCGGTTTAGCCTGCTCGTACTGCAAGTGCGGCAACCAGCCCTCAGACGAGTGCAGCACGATCCGGAAATCGGGCACATTCGGATCGGGCTCAAAAACGAGTTCGTCGCCCTTCTCCACGAAAGAGCCGTGACGATGGCTGAGGGAAGCGACGACATCGAACGCACTTAGCGAGGCACCGAGCGTGCCGACAGCGTGGTTGTAGAACTGCCCGTTTCTTGGTAGCAGCTTGCATATCGGCCAAGGCGAGGCGTAGTAGCCGTTGGCCGGATCATCCCCCTCGGTCGCAGGGTGGCCGGTTGCGATGACGATGGTGTCAAAGCGTCGGCTGCCGTGCTGCGTCTCGACGTCGACATGATCGTCTTCGTCTTTCACATCGAGCACATGCTGCCCGTGCTCGAGCGTGGCATCGATGCCTGCCTCTCGCAATTGCCTGAGAATCTCCACAAACTGCGACTCGAAGTACTCGCCCAGCAGCACGCGCGGGTACGTCTCGGCAGGGTCGACCTCATCGCGTGCGAGTCCGAAAGGCTCGAGCCGCTCGTCGTCAAGATCGCGCAGCCAATCGACGAAGCTCACCTGCAGCCGCGGCAGCTCTTCGCTGGAGATGTTGCAGATGTTGTACCGATCGGTTGTCCGCGGGTTGTAAGGCATCCCCATGCCCGGCCGCTCGCCGCGTTCAAAGATGGTAACCGTCAGCCTGCCCGACGAAGCAGTCGCCTTTTCTACATTGTCAAGCAGATGCTTCAGAAAGTACATGGTCGTCGCACCCGCGCCGATGACGGCAAGGGCGTGCGTGTGCGTGGCGGGCTCCGGCTGGTGAGACATCTTGCGCTGAAGCTAGCACCGGCTGACGGCTGATGGAACCGCTGATCAGCGTGTCGAAACTTCCGTCCGTGGCATACGGTTTCCGCATGAGCGACGACGCCATCCCCGCCTGGAGCGCGACGCTCGAGCACATCGTCGTTTCGCCCGGTCACGACTACTGGGGCAAGGCCGGCCAAGGCCGAATGCAACACGGTGCGCAGCTTGTCGACGAAGTGCAGTGCGTGACAGACATGGGCCTCGAAGGCGACCGCTACTTCGGCGAGAAGCCGGGCGGCAAGGCGCAAGTTACCTTCATCAGCGCCGACATAATTGACCAGATCAAGCGGGACTACAAGCTCCAGCAACTTCCGCCCACCGTGTTCCGTCGCAATCTGGTTGTTCGGGGCGTTGAACTGGGTGAGTTCTTAAACAAAAAGTTCACATTTCAAGGCGTTACGTTCGAAGGCAGCCAGGAGTGCAAGCCGTGTCAGTGGATGGATCGGGCGGTCGCGCCGGGCGTGCAGGCGTTCATGAAGCAGCCGTTCTTCGGCGGCCTGCGGGCGCGGGTGCTGTCGACGGGGATGCTTCGCGTGGACGCGTCGTGACCAACCTTGTCGATGGCTTCAACCGACGGTTTGGCAAGCTGCGGGTGAGCCTGACGCACGCCTGCAATTTCCGCTGCACCTACTGCCGCCCGGCGGAGGGCGTGGCGGTGCCGCCGGAGTCCAAGCTACTGTCGATCGATGAGATCGTGCGCGTCTGCCGTGTCGCCGCCACACTCGGCATGACCCGCATCCGCCTCACAGGCGGAGAGCCGCTACTGCGTTCAGGTGTCGTCGGCCTCGTCGCAAAATTGCGTGGTGACGCGCACATCTCTGACGTCGCCATGACCACCAATGCGTCGCTCCTGCGCCACCATGCGACGCCGCTCCGAGACGCGGGGTTGGAGGGGGTCAACATCAGTCTCGACACCTTGTGTCCTCGCACCGCGGCGAAACTGGCCCGCGGCGACGTGCTTGCGGCCGTCCTCGACGGCATCGCCGCCGCTTGCGACGTCGGGCTCGCCGTCAAGCTCAACTGCGTCGTCGTGCCGAATGTCAACGACTCGCCTGCCGACCTCGCGTCGCTAGTCCGCTACGCGACCGATGTGAACGTGCCGATCCGTTTCATCGAGTACATGCCGATGGGCGTCTCTGGAGACATCAACGGCTCGGCGATCGTCACCGCCGCGACCATGCGGCAGCGACTCGCCGAGGCGGGCATTGAATTGGCATCCGTCGAACGACCTGACCCGGCCGACCCGGCTTCGCCTTGGCGGACCGGCGACGGTGGCAGCGTCGGCTTTATTCATTCTGTCAGCCAGCACTTCTGCGACGCCTGCGACCGCATGCGACTCACCGCCGAGGGCACGCTTCGGCCTTGCCTGCACCAGGATGTCGAGCACGACCTTCGCCCGCTCCTTCAAGGCGGCTGTAGTGACGGCGACATCGCCGACGCTTTCGTCGCCGCTGCTGGACTGAAGTGGGCCGGCCATCAGATGAACGGCCTCGTCCCGCTCACCGTCCGTCGCGAGATGGTCACGATCGGCGGCTGATCGCATAACCTCACGCATGCGGCAGCGCGTCCTTCTCTTCGGGCCACAAAAAGAGCTAGCCGGCAAGGCGGCCGTCGATCTCACGCTGCCACCGAATACCACCGTTGACGATGTGCTGCGGCTTGTGGCCGAGGCCGAGCCGGCTTTGGCAGATTCCATCCGAAGCAGCCGCCTTGCCATCAATCACGCTTTTTCCAGAGAAGATCAGCTCATTATAGAAGGTGACGAGCTCGCCCTCATCGGCATGATCTCCGGCGGCTGATCATGAGCACGCGCACCATCAACGTCCGACTCGTCAACGGCCCGCTGCGGGCTGAGGCCGCGCCTTGCGTGATGGGCTGCGGCGCGTTCATCAGCTTCGAAGGCGTCGTCCGGCCGCTCGAAGGTGACAAGCCGCTCCTCTCGCTCGACTATGAGGCGTACGAGCCGATGACGACAAGCCAGCTGCAGCGACTGGCCGCTGAGGTCGCTCTGAAGCATGAGCTCCACCTCATCGACGTGACGCACTCCGTCGGCAAGGTGCCCGTCGGCGAGATCTCGTTTCGGCTGCACGTCGCCGCTCCACATCGAGCACCGGCCCTTGCGGCGATGGGCGAGTTCATCGATCGCCTCAAGGCCGAGGTGCCGCTGTGGAAAGTAGCTCTATACAAGGGCGACGCAGATGTTTGACCCTCACGCGTTGATTGATCCGCACGAGGCAATCGAGCGTCTGCTGACCACGGCGACGCCGGTCGGTGTCGAGTCTGTCTTGCTTCAGAGCAGCTTCGGCCGCGTCTTGGCCGACGATGCGACGGCCGATCGAGATCAACCGCCTTGCGACGTGAGCGCGATGGACGGCTACGCCATTGCCGAAGGTGCGGCAGGTGCAGTGCCCGTCAGCGGTGAGGCCGTACCCGGTCAACCGCCACCGGAACTTCTCCCCGGCAAGGCCGTCCGCATCTTCACGGGTGCCCCGGTGCCTGGCAAAGCCTGGGCGGTCGTGCCGCGAGAGCGGACGGTCGAGACGCTCGAGTTGGTTACGCTGCCTGATGATCTGAGTCTGCCGGCGAACAGGTTTATCCGCAGACGCGGTGAAAATGCCAAAGCCGGCACGCTCGCCCTGCCGCGTGGCATCACCATCGGCGGTGTCCAGGCGGCCACCCTTGCCGCCTTCGGACAGCACCGCGTCAGCGTCCACCGTCGCGTCCGATTGGCAATCCTGGTCACCGGTGACGAGCTTGTACATCACCCTTCGCCGTGGCAAATCCGCGACGCCAACGGACCGGGGTTGCAAGCCCTGTTCGCTAACGTGCCTTGGCTCGACGTGCTGCCGACGCGTCACGCAAAGGACGACCGCAAGCAGATGGCGTCATCGGTCTCGGCATTGCTCGACGATTCTGACGTCCTGCTCATAACGGGTGGCGTTTCGATGGGTGATCATGATCACACGAAGGAGGCGTTGCTCGACACTGACTGCCGCCTGCTGTACCACGGCCTGACGATGAGACCGGGAAAGCCCAACCTCGGCGCGGTCGGCCCTGCCGGGCAAATTGTGCTGGGTTTGCCGGGAAATCCGATGTCGGTCCTGACAGGCAGTCGCTTGCTGGCGACGCCGGCGCTTCGGAAACGAGCCGGCTTTGCCGAGCCTGCCGAGCGAATGGCGACGGTTTGGCTTACCGCAGCCGACCACAAGACGTTACACCTGTGGCACTACCGGCCGGTCCGACTGACAACAGAAGTCCGCGCCGAGCTGGCCTTACCCAGCAGTAGCGGCGACACGGTCGGGCCGGCCGTCAGTGACGGCTTCGTCGCTGTTCCACCACGGACGCGTAGTGAGGGGCAGCTGCCGTTCTACCCTTGGCTCACCGCATGACCAGGCCGCTGACGCATCTCGACGCTGACGGCCAAGCTCGCATGGTCGATGTGGGGGCCAAGCCAATGACGGAGCGTCGGGCGACGGCTGAGGCGACGGTCGCGGTCAACGACGACTTGGCGGCCGCTATTGCCCGTGACGCGGTGAAAAAGGGCGACGTTCTGGCGACGGCCCGCTTGGCCGGCATTGCCGCCGCCAAGCGGACGGCCGACCTCATCCCGCTCTGCCATCCCCTGCCGATTGATGCGGTCGAGGTCGACGTGACGCTGGACGACAACGCTGTTCGCATTCGTGCCACCGTCGCGACGACATGGAAGACGGGTGTCGAAATGGAGGCCATGACGGCGGCGAGTGTGGCAGCGCTCACTGTGGTCGACATGGGCAAAAGCATCGACCGCAACATCGTCATCGAGCAGATCGCCCTCAAAAGCAAGACAGGCGGCCGCGGCGGCGCAACAGGGAGGGGACGTCAGACGATCGACGCCTGCGTCCTCACCGTGAGCGACCGCGTCAGTCGTGGCGAGCGAACCGACCAAGGCGGACCTGCTGTGTGTGACTGGCTGCGACGACATTTCAATTGCGAGCCCAACTCGGTCGTCGTCGCCGACGAGCGACAGGCCATCGCGACACAACTCCACGCGTGGCTCGAAGCGTCGCCCGCCTTGATCCTGACCACCGGCGGCACGGGTTTGTCACCGCGTGACGTCACGCCCGAGGCGGTCGCCCCGCTGCTCGATCGTCCGCATCCACAGCTGCTCGATCTTGCACGTCAGCGGCTGCTCCAGTCGACGCCGAAAGCGGCGTTGTCAAGAGGCGTTGCGGGCGTGGCCGGGCGGACGCTGGTCCTGACACTGCCCGGCTCGCCGAAGGGTGCGGTCGAGACGCTCGACGCCCTTGCCGACGTGTTGCCGCACGCGCTGAAGGTGCTGCGAACCGACGGCGACCCGCACGAAACGGGGGCAGCGTGAAGTGGCTCATCGGCGGCCTGTCGCTGCTGCTCCTGGCACTGCTTGTTCTGATGCTCGTGCCGGGCCCGCCGAGTGAGCCGGCATTTCGCATCGGCGTCGCTTCCAGTCTCGAGCCGTCGCTCGGCCACGCGCTGAACGAGTGGGCGGATACGAAGGATGAATGGGTGCAAGTCAGCTTTGCTTCGAGCGGACACACGAGCAGCCGGCTGCGGTTGGGTCTCGACCTCGACATCGTGGTGCTTGCCGACGCGGCCCTTGCCGATCGTTTGGCAGCGGACGGCTACCTGCAGAACCTGCTACCGATTGCTGGAAATCGGCTCGTTGTCGTCGCGGCTCCGGGAGGTGAGGCGACAAGTGACAACTGGCAGGAGCTGGTCGTCGCGACGGGCGAGCCGGACGTCGTCCCGCTCGGCCGCTACGCCAAGCAAGCGATGGGAACATCCTGGGACTTTGTCGACCTCATCTTCGGCGGCAGCGCGCGGCAGGTCGTCTCATACGTACAGCAGGGCCAGGTCGACGCGGCCATTGTCTACGCGACCGACGCGGGCGACCTCGCCATTCTGCACGCGTTCGATCCGTCACTGCACGACCCGATTCTGTACGTCGCGGCACAGGTCGTTCACCCGTCGGCCCGTGTCGACGGTAAGCCGAAGCCGCAATTGCACGAAGAGGTGCTCGACCTGCTTCGCAGCGACGAGGTTCGACAGACCCTGCTTGATGCCGGTTTCAGAGAGGTGACACCGTGACACCGGCCGCGGCGTGGTTGACGGTGCAGATCGCCACGGCCGCGACGGTGCTGGCGACGCTCGTGGCGGTGCCGGCCGCCTGGTGGTTCTGCGGGCGTCGCGGCGTACCGAAGACGGTGGTCGAGACGCTGCTCCTGTTGCCGCTCGTCATGCCGCCGACGGTGGTCGGCTTGGCGCTTGGTGTGGTGCTCGGCAGGAACGGACCATTGGGCTGGGTTGGGTTTTCGCTGCTGTTCACGCCGACGGCGGCGGTGCTGGCGGGTGCGACGGTGGCGCTGCCGTTGGTTTATCTTGCCGAGCCGCAGTGCCTTTGCGGCCGTCGATGATGATCTGGTCGCGGCGGCAAAGACGTTGGGGGCAGGTCCACTGGAGCTGGCGTGGCACGTGTATTGGCCGATCGCGCGGCGCGGCGTGCTGGCGGGCGTGACGCTGGGCATGGCCCGGGCACTCGGCGAGTTCGGAGCGACCCTGATGGTGCTCGGCTGGCAGCCTGACCGGCAGACGCTATCGATCGCCATCTACGGCCACTTCGAGCGCGGCAACCTGTCGGCAGCCTTTGTCCCGGCCGGGCTGCTCGCCGTGGCCGGGGCAGCGCTCATGCTCCTTTACAACCGGCTGAGTCGCGTCGCGGTGTGACGTCAGATAACCCGGCGGCGGCTTGTTTCTGCAGGTTGCTTTTGGTCTGCCCTGCAGAGTCGGCCGATGCAAACCGGCCGCTATGCCAGATTCTCCCGCTGTCGTTACTCCTGAGATCCTGCCGGCTGACCGTTTGGGTCAGCTGTCGACGCTGCTGAACGGTGCAGCCGCCGACGACCTGCCAGGTTTGGCCGATGCCCACTCGGCGTTCGAGTCGTTACTCGGCTCGCTAGACGAGGCAAATCTTGACGCAGAGCGTCTTGAGCAGATGAAGACGGCTGCCTCGACGGGTGCCGAGTCGCTGGAGAAGCTGATTCTGGCTGATGTCGAGGATGCGCAGGCGGAGCTGAATAATGTCCGTCAGATCGCAGGTGATCTGGCCGCTTTGTTCAACGGCGAGTCAGTCAAGCGACGCGAGTCGGCCCCGCCGACGGTACCGATCGGCGAGGTCGGTGGCATCATCACGAATGAGTCAGTCGAGCCTGTTGAAGAAGAGGCTCCCGCTTCCACCGCAAAGGCCGTCGAGCTGAGCGAGGACGATCTGCCGTTGCTGATCGAGTTCGTGACGGAGGCCAACAGCCACCTCGAACAGGCCGAGCAGGACCTGCTGACGCTGGAAGACGATCCGACGGACGTCGAAGCGATCAGCTCGCTTTTTAGGGCATTTCACACGATTAAGGGTGTCGCCGGCTTCATGAACCTGGGTCAGGTGCAGTCGCTGGCCCATGCGACGGAAAGCCTGCTCGATCAGGCACGCGAGGGTAAGTTGTCGTTGACGGGTGACGCGACGGGCATTGTGCTCGAGTCGCTGGACCTGATGAAAGAGCTCATTGTCGAGCTTGACGCCGCCGCCAAGAGCGACCGTCGCGTGGAGCATCGGCCCGAGGTCGACAGCCTGTCGAAGCGACTGAGCCTGTTCGTCGAGTCGGGTGGGAAGCAGCTCGTCGAGGATCACGACACACGAACGACGGAGGATCGCCGGAAGCAGGACGTGCCGGTAGACGGCGCGGATCGTCGTCAGCCCGATGCCGACCGACGCGCTCCACGCACCACCGGTGACGGTACCGTCAAGGTCGCGACCAATCGCTTGGACTCTCTCATCGACACGGTCGGCGAGCTCGTCATCGCCAACGCCATGGTGACGCGTGACGTTACCGACATCGCGATGAAGGACCCGCGACTGGGCCGCAACGCCGCGCAGATGGGCAAAATCGTCCGCGAACTGCAGGACCTGTCGATGGGCCTGCGCATGGTGCCCGTCGGCAACGCCTTCCGCAAGATGACGCGCGTCGTCCGTGACGTTGCCCAGAAAGCCGGCAAGAAGGCCGAACTCGTCATCGTCGGTGGTGACACGGAACTGGATCGAAACGTGGTCGACGCGCTCGGCGACCCGCTCGTCCACATGGTCCGCAACAGCGTCGACCACGGCCTGGAGACACCCGAAGAGCGCGAGGCCGCCGGGAAGTCACCGGTGGGTCGCGTCGAACTGCGGGCGCAACACAAGGGCGGTGCGATCAACATCGAGATTGCCGACGACGGCAAGGGCCTGAACGCCGAGAAGATCATCGCCAAGGCGCGCAAGAACGGCATTATTGGGGAACACGAGCAGATCAGCGACGCCGACGCGTACCGCCTCGTCTTCCACGCCGGACTCAGCACGGCCGAGAAGGTCAGCGACATCAGCGGTCGCGGCGTCGGAATGGACGTCGTCAAGCGAAACATCGAATCACTCCGCGGCCGTATCGACATCACGAGCGAGCCCGGCAAGGGCAGCACCTTCACCATCCGACTGCCGCTGACGCTTGCGGTCATTGACGGCCTCGTCATCCGCGTCGGCCCGGGTCCAAATGCACGCGAGAACGACAAAGGCCAGCGCTACATCCTGCCGATCAATTCGGTTGAGCAGTCGATGCGTCCGACGCCCGAGATGCTCAGCACCGTACAAGGTCGCGGCGAAGTGCTGCACGTTCGCGGCGAGCTGTTGCCGCTCGTGCGGCTGCACCGCCTGTTTGCTGTCGAGCCCAAGTCGACGGTGCCGAACGAAGCGCTGGTCGTGATCGTTCACGACGCCGACCGCCGTTGCTGCCTCCTGGTCGATGACTTGCTTGGGCAGGAACAGGTCGTCATCAAGTCGCTGGGCTCACTCGGCGAAAGCATCGGGCCGATTAAGGGAGTCAGCGGCGGTGCCGTGCTGGGCGACGGCACGGTTTCGCTCATCCTCGACGTGCCGACGCTCCTCGAAATTGCAGAAGACTGATCCCGCCGTTCAAGCCAAACAACATGAAAACAAGCCCCATCAACATCGACGTGCAGGCCGAACAAGCCAATGCCGGCGGTAAGTACCTGACCTTCGCCCTCGGCGACGAGGGGTACGGCCTCGAGATTCTCAAGGTCCGCGAGATCATCAAGTACATGGACATCACGCAGGTGCCTCGCACGCCCAACTACGTTCGCGGCGTCATCAACCTGCGTGGCCAGGTCATCAGCGTGGTCGACCTCCGTTCGAAGTTCGAGATGGAGCAAGCCGAGCCGACCGATGAGACGTGCATCGTCGTCGTCGAAAGCGGTGACGGCCGCGACGGTCGCAAGACGACGACCGGCGTCATCGTCGACCGGGTCAGCGAAGTGCTGTCAATCGCGACCGACCAGATCGAAAACGCCCCGCCGCTTGGTGCGGGCGTGCGGAGCGACTTCATTCTCGGCATGGGCAAGGTCGGTCAGCAGGTCAAGATCCTGCTCGACATCGACTGCGTACTGGCAGGCGACGTCCGCGTGGACGTGGATGCCGACCAGCTCGCCATGGCCGCCTGAGCTGTGTCTGCTAGCGACCTAGCAGTGCGCCCAGCGTCTCACCAAACTCGCCGAGGACGGCGGGTGCGGCTCGTGGACTCTCGACCGTGCCGCTGAGTTGCAGCGCGCTTGCCTGCGACTGAATGGCGTCGAGAATCTCCTGGGCACCGGACAGGAACGGCAGGCCGAAGGCGTCGAGCGGTTTGGCGAGCACGATGACCGTGCCGGACAGAGGTTGTGGCCCAGCACCGAAAACGTCACGAATGGTGGCGTTTCCGCGGATCTCGACACCGTCGACATAAGCGCGAAGCCCGCTGATGAACGCGGTGCCGTTGTCAATGCGTGCCGACAGGTCGACCTCGTCGCGGGCGGGCAGTTGGATGAGTTTGGCGGCTTCGAGAATGACGCGGAAGACGTCGATGGTGCCGAGCCGTGCCTCTCGGATCTTGACGTCGATGTTGCCGTTGAACGCCGACGCCGCGGCCAGGCTGCCGGTGAGCGACTCTTCGCCGAGCGCCGCCCCGCGTCCGCCTGCGGCGAGTGAGAGCGGGCCAAAGACGTTGCCGTTGAAGCTCATCACACCCTCGAGCTTGTCCCGCTCGAGCAGCGGGCCGAGCTGGCCGAGGTCAAAGTTGATACCGGTGAACGACGCCTGACCGAACTGGTCACCGCCGAGCGTGCCGTCCTCGTTGAGCGCGCGACGGTCGCGGTATTTCAGGTAGCCGTCGAACGAGCCACCGGCGACGAAGAGCCGGGCGCGTTCGGTGCTGGCGACGGTGAAGTCGTACTCGCTACGCGGTGCCGAGCCGTCCGGGCGGTCGGCACGGCTGAAGTAGGCGACCACCTGACCGCGGTCGATGTCGACCGACCGCCATCTTGCGCTCTCTCCGCTAAAGGCGGCGTCGAACAGGATGTCGCCCTTGGGACGTGCACCAGGCGCGGGACGAACGTTCAGCGCGAAGTTCACCTCACCCTCGGCCCCTTCGGGTAGTTGCATCCGCTGAGCGAGCGGTTCGAGCAAGGCCGTGCCGCGGACCCAGACGTTGCTGCGACCGGGCAGGTCACCAAGCAGAAGAGAGCCGCCGCCACGGATGTGTCCAATGTTGGGCAACTGGCCGCGGATCTCGCGGATCTCGATCGTCTCGCCGAGGCCCAGGATGTCGAGCTTGGCGTCGAGAATCGGTTCGAGGTCGAACAGGTTCGGCCCAACAAACCCTTTCAGGCCCGCATCGAGCTCGCCGGCAAAACGGATCGGCGAGTTGAACTGCGGCCCTTCGACGTTCTCGTCGACAGCCTCTTCCTCAAGGTAAATCACCAGTTCCTGGCTCTTGAGCCGGAGCGTCGCCGCGGCCGCGTACGTGTCACCGAGCAGGTCAGGCGCCGGCGTCAGCGGATAACCGTCGGCCAGCAGATTGCGGACCGTCAGCTTCGGCGGAGCGTTGAGGTCGTACTCCAACGTCAAACTAATCGAGCGATCTGCCGTCTCCATTTCCACGCCCTCCGCCACGTCCGGCTGGAAGAAGGGATCGGCATCCGTCACCGGATCGACCAAGCCCTCTGGCATAGCGCGAACGACCCTGATCGGCAGCAACACGCGGCCCTCGAGGTAGGCGGGGTCGAGCGTGATCGTGTCGGCCACAGGGCCGAACGCGGTGGCGAGGTCGGTCACCGTGATCGAGCTGGCGGCCTTGATGCGGTTGGCGTCGAAGCCGCTGAGCGTGGCCTCGAGCGTCAGGTCAATGTTGCCCGTCGCCGGTTCGCCACCGACCTCTAACGCGATGGCTTCGCAGAGGCGGCCGACCGACAGGTCGTCGATGTCGACGGTCACCACACCCGGCAGCGTCACGTCGTACGGCACGTCGGCCGACACGGCCATTTGCGAGCCGAACAGGTCAGCGTCGGTTGTCTCAAACGTCAGCCGGTCAGGCGTCACGTTGGCCACAAACCCCGTCGCCAGATCACCCAGCTCGTACGGGCCGAAGGCAAAACCTTGTGCGTCAAGACGCCCTTCGGCACGTAGGTCGCTCGCCAGCGGGTCGCCCCAGATCGTCAAGTACGACGTCAGATCGCCGCTGAATTGGATAGAATCGTCGTTTGCCGGATCGCCTTGATTGCCGGGCGCGCCGGGGTCGACGGCAAACTTGTTCTCGGCCAGCTCGTAATCGGGTGGCGGATCAAAGCCATCCCCCTCACGTCGCACGAGCGTGATGTCGAGCGACAATGGCGGCGATGGCTCGCCGGCATCGTTCGGTTTGGGGTCGACGATGTACCACCCGCCGCCGTAGACGTTGATGTCGCCGTACCGGGCGTAGATCGAACCAATCTCGACCGGCCGCAGCTCGTTGTCGGCGACTTGCCCTTTGAAGACCGCCCCGAAGCCGAGCGGTAGCGGCACGTCGATCCGCGGTACCTGCACCGGCCAGTCGCTGGCGTCGACCCACAGGCCGTAGTTCGCCGCCCGCTTCGACTCGACCTCGCTGTCGGGCTGCGGGAGGTAGAAGATGCCCTCTGCCGAGAGAGAGCCGCTGCCGTCGACGGTCTCGAGCTTGGCCAGGCGGATGTGCGGGTCATCGACCGACTTGCGATCGGCGTCGAGCCGCACTTCGATCTTCGACCGGATCGCCGGGATCGGCAGGTCGTCGGTCTCCGGGCCGCCTTTGGCCAACACGCCTTCGGGCAGGCCCAGCTCGATGTCGAGCGTGGTGAAGTCGTGGAAGTCGTACCCGTAGACCTCGACGCGGGCCGACGCATTCTCAAAGGTGCGGCCGGCCGCCTCGCCGCTGGTTTCGAGCACAAGCGACCCGCGCGGCTCACCGAATCGGCCGTACCACAAGTCGCCCGTGAGGCTGCCGGTGAGCTTGATGCCACCGGCCGGCTGAAGGTTCTGGAAGCCGACAACGGCCGACAGCGTTTCAGACTCGAGCCCGACGACGATGTCCTCGACCAGCACGTTGCCACCGAGCAGATCGAGCAGCAAACCTTCAATGCTGGCCGCGTCGGGCGTGAGCTGGATCTTGCCGGCCACAACCTGGACCGGCCCGTCAACGCCCGGCACGTTCTCGAGGCGAAGCCGCTGCGGGCTTTTTCCCTTCGTGGCGGCCGGTTCGACGGTGATGATGCCGTCGAGCAGATTGACCGTCAGATCGCCAAGCGCCTCGACGCCGACGGCAGTCGTGCCTTTGTTGAAGCTCAAAACACCGTCGATGCCGCCGTCGCTCGTGAACGCGCCGGTCCAACCGACGTTTCCTGCGAACTCGGGCAGCGACACGAACGGCTCGGCGAGCTTGCGCAGCCCGTCGGTGACAACAATGCGAGCCTCTTGCGTGCGGCCGTTGTGCGGCGTCAGGCTCGCCCGGATCTCGGCCACGTCGGGCGCGTCGATCTTTGCCCGGTAAATTAGTGGCGACGTGTCGCCGGCCTCGATGACCAGGCCGGTAAGTCGCTCTTCGTCCCCGGCGTTGTTGCGGACGATGACGGTGCCGTCGATCAGCTCGATGTCAGGCAGCGGCGGGAGGCTGATGGCCGACGGGCCCGTGTCGGGCGACGACGAGGAGCCGCCCGCACTGGCGAGCAGATCGAGCGACTGAAGAAGGGTCCAGTCGCCGGCGTCGCTTTGCGTCATGTAAACCGTCGGCGACTCGACCCGCACCAGACTTGGCAGCGGCGACCCGCCCGTCAAGACTTTGAGAGCGAGCAGCGGCAACGGGTCGAGTTCCGCGTAAATCGTCGGCACCTCGATGACCTTGTCTCCCTCGGCCTCTGCCTCACCGGGCAGGCGGACGACAAGGTCTGTAATGGTGACGCCACCACCCCAGCCGATGTCGAGGTTGCCGAGCGAAACGTCGTGGCCGACGAGGCCGGTGGCGATCTCTTGCGCGATCGATCGGGGCAGCGACGACTGCAAGGCGACTGAGATGGCGACAAAGCCGATCAGCAGAACGATCAACAGCAGCGTGATGGCGGCGGCGAGACGCCTGAGCCAGCGGCTGATGAACCCGTGTCGTGGCTCGACGTGACGGACATTGTCGACGATGACGTGCCGTGGTTCGTCGACAGACGGCTGCTTGTCGACCGTGTCGGCGGACGGCTTCTCCTCGACCACGGCAGGTGTCTGCTCGGCGTCGGCGTTGGGCTTGGGTTGTTCGGGAGTCGAGTCGGCCATCCGTGGTCGTCAGTCTACATCAGCGGGTTGTCAGCGGAACGTCTTATGCTTCGCTGCTTGCGTCGCCTGTCGCGGCGAGCACACGCTGGCGGTGGTGGCGACGGACACTGAGGTCGATCGCCATGGCAATGGCGGCCTTCATGCTCGACGGATCGGCCTTGTTCTTACCGGCAATGTCGAAAGCGGTGCCGTGGTCCGGGCTGGTCCGCACGATCGGCAGGCCCAGCGTCAGGTTCACGCTCTTCTCGAAGCCGACGAGCTTCACCGGAATCAGGCCCTGATCGTGGTACATTGCGACGACGGCATCGAATTCGCCCTTCAGGGCACGCAGGAACGCCGTGTCGCCCGGCAGCGGGCCAATGCAGTCGATGCCGTTGTTGCGGGCCAGCTGCATCGCCGGCTCGATGAGGCGTTCTTCTTCGTCACCGAACGCGCCGTTTTCGCCCGCATGGGGATTGAGGCCACAAACAGCAATGCGCGGGCGAGGTACGTCAAACCAGTCGACGAGCGCGTGATGCAACAGGTCGATCGGGCGAAAGATCGTGCCGATCTTGAGGCGGCCCCACAGCGAGTTGATGCCGACGTGTGTGGTGGCGAGGGCCACACGAAGCGGGCCGCCGGCGAACATCATCGCGTAGTCACGGCTACCGGTTTTCTCCGCGAACAGCTCGGTGTGGCCCGGGTAGTTGTACCCGGCGAGGTGCCAGCTTCGCTTGGCGATGGGAGCGGTGACGACGGCATCGACGAGATTCGCCTGAGCGGCGGTGATGGCGTCGAGACAGAACCGAAGGCTCGCCCTGCCGCCGTCGCGGCTGGGCCCGCGCGTGCTGGCCGCCAGGCCGCTCGTGGTCGAGAACTGGTCATAGTCAACGACCACGACTTCGTGCCCGTACCGACGCTGCCGGCCGGCAAAGGCGTCACGCCACCAGAAGACGTCCATCTCCGCCAAATCGGCCGCGTAGGCCAGTTGCTCGTTGAGGCCGTAGACGACGAACCGTGCCCGCTGACGAAGCTCTGCGTCGGCCAGGGCTTTGACCACGACCTCGGGCCCGATGCCGCTCGGATCTCCCATGGTGATGGCGATAGTCGGGCGGAAGTCGGTCATGATCGCGGTCCTGTCAGCTCTCGACGCTGAATCATGTCCAACAACTGGCCCGCGGGCAACTGCGACGCGTCGGCATTTGCGGCGAGCATCTTGGCCAACGTGTGCACGACGCCTTTGGCCAGCACGTCTGCCTCGAAGTTGAAGTGCCAGCCGATGTCGCGATCGCCGAGGGCCGTCTTTTGCAGCGTCGTCGGAATGAGGGCGACGTCGAAGGTTTCTGCGGTCAGCGACGCGACAGTGAGCGAGACGCCGTCGATGCAGACGCTGCCTTTGGGAAATACGAACGGCATCAATGCCGCGGGCGGCTTTACAGTGAGTCGCCATTCTTCATCGGTCGCGACGCGTTCGACAAGCTCTGCCCGCCCGTCGACGTGGCCTTGGACGAAGTGGCCGTCGATGCGCGACGTCGGCTGAAGCGACCGTTCGACGTGGACGCGGTCGCCCTGCTGCAGGTCGCCGAGGTTGGTCTTGTCGAGCGACTCGCGGATGACGTCGAATGCGAGGCCGTCGGGCAAGATCTCGGCGACGGTCAGGCAGCAGCCGTTGACGGCAATGCTTTCGCCGTGCTGCTCGTCGCCCCAGCGGTGACCCAGAACAATGCGGCGTCCGCCGGCATGGTCCTGCAGGGTGGCGATCTCGACGGCCGCCTCGACGATGCCCGTGAACATGCAACACCGTAGCGGAGCGGCGGTGACAGTCGTGCCCGCTAGCGTCGATCATGTCACGCCATTTGAAGGACATGATCTGCCTCATCACTGGTGCCAGCAGCGGCATCGGCCAGGCGCTGGCCCGTCAACTCGGCGACGCAGGGGCAAAGCTCGTCCTCGTCGCCCGACGCGGCGACAAGCTCGACAGCCTTAACGAAGAACTCGGCGGTGGGCACCTCGTCCACGTCGGAGATGTCTCGACGGCCGACGCGTGTCGCGACATGATCGACGCCTGCTACGACCGCTTCGGCCGCCTCGATACGCTCGTCGCCAACGCCGGTTATGGCATCAGCAAGCCATCGTGGAAGCAGACCCCTGACGAGGTCCGCCAAATGTTCGCCACGAACGTCTTCGGCAGTCACGACCTGGCATTCCATGCCGTCCCGCGGATGCTCGAGCAGGACAAACGCGACGATTATCGCGGGCAGATCGTCTATGTCAGCTCCGCCGCCGCCCGCCGGGGGTTGCCGTTCTTCGGGCCCTACTCAGCAACGAAAGCGGCCCAGCTGTCACTGGCCGAAACGATGCGAGTCGAACTGGCCGATGAGAAGATCGCCGTGACGAGCGTTCACCCGATCGGCACGACCACATCTTTCTTTGACGTTGCAGAAGACGGCCATGACAACACCAAGGTGACTGGCATCGGAAACCGTGGCCAGCAACAGACGGCCGAGCACGTCGCCAGCCGCATGCTCGCGGCCATTCAGAAGCCGGTCCGCGAGGTCTGGCCCGCACGGGTCTACCGGTTCCTGCTTGGGATGACCACCATCACGCCCGGCGTTGGTGACCGCGTCATGCGAAAGATGAAACAGCAGATCGATGCCGAGGCCTAACCCGAAGCGCTTACAACTTCAGCTCGAACGCCGCCCGCACGTACGCGCCGTCGTCGATTTCGGCGAGCAGATCGACGTCGCGCGTGTCCCACCCTTCCTCGATCCTGCGATCGAACGCCCAGCCGCCGGCCAGGACAAAGCGAAATTCCTCAATCGTTTTCCCCGGCTCGATCGCCAAACCGACTTCTGCCAGATTCTGACTGAAAAAGACGCGGTCGCCCGCCCGCAGTTCGTCCCACGAGGCGGCAACGGTTCGACTGCTGATGCTCCCATACAGCTCCAACGGCCGGTCCCACACGCGGGCGATGTCGTACTCGATCGAGCCGCTGACGGCGCTGGGCAGCGCGAGCTGAATGTCGATCGACAGCCGATCGGTCGGCTCCCATTCGAAACCGCTGAACGGAAAGCCGACAGCCAGCGAGAAGTTGTCGTTGAGCTCGCGTCGGTACTGGAAGCCTGGCAGCGGGACGTCGGGCAGGATCGTCCGGTTGCCGTCGAAGCTCAGGACAAGGCCGAAGCTGTCACCGGATTCGAAGGTTTTACCGACGGCGAAGTTGGCTTGGGCGTACGGGGCATTGCCGTCTTCGGGCAGGAATGGCGCGACGTCATTGGCCGCTTCGTCACCGCCGCCGCTCGCCGATGCGTAGCCGATGCCGACGGTCACGCCACCAAGCCAGCCGTCGACGGCCAGAATGCCCATGCCGACACCCACGCTGCCATCACCGATGCGGCGTGGTACGTTCGGGTCGTCTGAATCGAGCTGAAAAGCTGTCAACGCATACCCCGCACGCGGCTGCGCACGGGCGAGTCCCTCGTCACTTTCACCAGGCGTCAGGCGGACGCGGCCTTCGAAGCGGATCTGGTCGATGCGGAAGTCGAAACCGTTATTCGTCGTCGTCGGCGTACCGATGAGCCATTCGCTGTTGATCTCGATCTGATCGTCCCGGCGAAACGGGTCGAGAAGCAGGGTCGGGCCCGTCTGCGCCGCCACCATGGCGTTGGTCACGAACAAGGCGGCGACGGCAACAACGTTTCGACAACTCTTGGGCATGGGCGATCGAGCCTATCCGTCACAACCGTTGTCGCCTACGTTCAGGCTTCGTGGTTGTCCGCCTTCTCCTGCTGCTCGTCATCCTGCCGCTTACCGGCTGCGCCACGATCCGCGTCACCGATCCGCCGCGCTCCGCCGACGAGCAGTTCCTCCAGAGCGAGGCCATCCGGCAGGCCATCGCACAGTTCTCGTTCAGCAGTCTGCGAGACCGCCGCGTCTTCCTGAGCGACCAGTACCTCATGACGACCGACAACCTGCAGGTCGAGGGCATTGGGGCCGTCCCGGAGTACGAGCGGCTGTTCCTGCTCGGTGAGCTTCGCAATCGCATGCTCATCGAGGGCGTGGAGCTGGCCTCGACCATCGACACAAGCGACATCGTCCTCGAAGTGCGATCCGGAGCCGTCGGCGTCAACCGCAGCGACTTCCTGCTCGGCGTGCCCGGAACTGATGTGGCTGTGGGCGATGTCGAGGTCAGCGGCAACCAGATTCCCGTCATCCTGCCCGAGTTGGCGATCGTCAAGAACGTCAAGCAGCGCGGCTTTGCCAGCGTCAGCATCACGGCCTACTGGCGTGACACGGGCAACCTCGTCGCCAGCAGCGGGCCATTCGTCGGCCGCACGATCCGGACCGACTACTGGTTCTTCGGCCTCGGCCCGCGGACCTCGGGTGATATTCCGCCCGTCGAAGCCGACGAGTAGCGAAAACGGTTCACGCGACCTTGCGGATCGAACGCACGTGGTCCGACAGCTCGGTGGGCGTTGCGTCCAGGCGAATTTGCACGCCCACGTCCCAGGTGTCGGCATCGAGCGGGCGACACCGTTTGACCTGGCCGAGCAGGTGAACGATCCCGCCACGCTCTCGCGGGAGCACGAGTAGGAAGCGGCTCTCGATGGCCATCGGGGTGTTGCAGATAATGCCCAAACCGCTCGGGGCGATGTTGCGGACCCGCACCATCATCGAGGCGTGCCCGCCGGGCGTGAGCTTCATGTGGTCGGCGACGGCCGGATGACCTTCGTCGGCGGGCAGAGGCAGAATCGTCACACGTTGCCGAAGACCGACGCGTGGCAGCTTTCGTCGACGCAGGCCGCTACCGGCCTGACCCGAGCGCGCGTGAATTCCGTCGCTGCGGAGGCTTCGGAGCACTTCGAGTAGGTGTTCAGCGGTCATCTTCTTGCTTCTTCATCGCCATCACAAAGGGTCGACTGGTCCCCGCGCCCGTTACCGGACGGCCGTTGAGCCTGCAGACGACACCGTCGACACCGCCAACATCCGATTGGCGTAGCGTTGGTGCAACCACTTGCCCCGCGTTGACTTTGCCGAAGCGGCCTCTTTAGGGTGGCGACCCCTCTGCCTTCGTCTGCCAACGCCTATGCCCTCTCGACAGCCCGCACTGAAGCCCAAGGCTTACCTCAAGGCCCGCCACAAAACCGCCGACAAGGCGCTCGACTCCCTCGGCATCGACGCCCTGCTGCTGACGACCCCGGCAGATCTGGCCTACCTCACCAACTTCACCGGTGATGATTCGATCGGCATCTACACCAAGGCCGACACGTTCCTCATCACCGACTTCCGCTACACGGAACAGGCCGAGATGGAGGCAGCCTGGTTGAAGGTGATCGAGCGGAAAGATGAGATCAACCGCATGGCCACCGCCATCGCCCACACGATCAAGGCTCAGGGCTTCTCGAAGGTCGGCTTCGACGCCAACTCGATGCTGGTTGGGCAGTACGACGCGGTGCTCGAGGCCCTCGACGGGTTCGACCACGATTGCGAGCTCATTGCAACGGCTGATGTGATCCTTACGCAGCGGAAGGTAAAGGACGATCACGAGATCGGCCTGCTCCGCGTCGCCGCCGAAGTTGCCGAAGAAGCTTTTAATGCTGTCCGCTCGTCGATTCAACCGGGCGAAACCGAGGGGTACTTAGCCGGCCTGCTGGCAATGGAAATGAAGTCGCGTGGGGCGACGGACCCGAGTTTCAGCCCAATCGTCGCAGCAGGCCCCGCCAGCTCGCTGCCGCACTATCGCCCCAGCGACGCGTTGCTGCAGAAGGACGCCTTTTGCCTCTTTGACTGGGGCGCACGCGTGGACGGCTATTGCAGCGACATGACCCGCACGTTCGCCCTGGGACGCGTGTCGTCAAAACTCAAGGAGATTCACAAGGTCACGCTCGACGCGCAACTGGCAGCCATCGAGTTCATCCGGCCGGGCGTCGGCAGCAAGGAAGTCGACGCCGTCGCCCGCGACATCATCAAAAAGGCCGGATACGGCGACTACTTCGGTCACGGCCTGGGGCACGGCATCGGTCGCGACATCCATGAGCTGCCGCGACTTCGCAAAGAAGGCGACGACGACGAACTGCGGCCCGGCATGGTCGTCACCGTCGAACCAGGTATCTACCTGCCAGGCGAAGGTGGCGTGCGAATCGAAGACGACATCCTCGTCACGCACACCGGCCACGAGCTGCTGACAGGCCTGCCCAAGACCTTCCAGGACTGCCACATCGAATAGTCGTCGCGACGGCACGTCGACTTGCTTTGACCGCACTGACCCGAATCGAGACCTCAACTGTGGCGACCAAACCCCCTGCCAAGCCCGACGCCAAGAGCGTGACCGGTGACCCGATGGACGTCGAACGCCTCGAGCGTTTGTTCGGCCTGATGACCGAGCACGGCCTGACCAACCTTGAACTCCAAGACGGCGACAAACGCATCACGCTGTCCCGCGGTCAAGTCGCCGCCGCACCCGCCGCGCCGCCGGCGCCGATGGCCGCGGCGCCTGCGGCAGCACCTGCCCCCGCCGCCGCGCCTGCCGCTGCTGCGTCGACGGCCGGGCTCAAGGAGATCGTCAGCCCGATGGTCGGCACCTTCTACGCCTCGCCCAAGCCCGGCTCGCCCGCCTTCATCAGCGTCGGCACCAAGGTCGCCGGCAGCACCGACGTCTGCATCATCGAAGCCATGAAGGTCTTCAACACAATTAAGGCCGACGTGTCGGGCACGGTCGAGCAGATCCTCGTTGCCGACGGCGACGCGGTGGAATTCGGTCAGGTTCTGTTCCTCGTCAAGCCGAGCTAAGGAGACGCCGAGCCATGTTCTCCAAAGTTCTTGTTGCCAATCGGGGTGAGATCGCGCTGCGGGTGATGCGTGCGTGTCGTGAGCTGGGCGTGAGCACAGTGGCGGTCTACAGCGAGGCCGACCGCGGCGCGAGCTATCTGGAGCTGGCCGACAAGGCGATCTGCATCGGTCGCGGTCCGTCGGCTGACAGCTATCTCAACGTCAGCCGCATCATCGCCGCCGCCGAGGTGCACGATGTGGACGCGATTCACCCGGGTTACGGATTCTTAGCTGAGAACTCGAACTTCAACGAGGTCGTGCGGTCATGCAAGATCGGTTTCATCGGCCCAAGTCCCGAGGCGATGGCGGCCGTCGGTGACAAGGTCAACTGCAAGCGGCTCGCCCGTGCCGCCAACGTGCCGACCGTGCCGGGTAGCGAAGGCGAGCTGGAGACCGAAGAGGAGGCCGTCGAGCTTTGTGAGGAGATCGGGTTCCCGGTGATCATCAAAGCCGCCGCCGGTGGTGGCGGGCGTGGCATGCGGGTCGCACGTGACGAGAAGAGCCTCCGCGAAGGCTTCAACCAGGCCAAGAACGAGGCCCAGGCCGCCTTTAACGACGGCACGGTTTACATCGAAAAGTTTGTCGAGTACGGCCGCCACGTGGAGGTGCAGGTCATCGCCGACAAGAACGGCAAGGCCATCCACCTCTGGGAGCGCGACTGCTCGCTGCAGCGACGCCACCAGAAGCTCATGGAAGAGTCGCCCTCGCCGCATATCAGCCAGAAGACACGCGAGGCCATGTGCGCCGCGGCGTGTCGGCTGATCGAGGAGGCGAAGTACGAGAACGCAGGCACCGTCGAGTACCTCGTCGACGCCGACGAGAACTTTTACCTGCTGGAAGTCAACGCCCGCATCCAGGTCGAGCACCCGGTGACAGAGGCGGTGACGGGGCTCGACCTCATCAAGCTGCAGTTGCAGGTTGCCAGCGGCGACGGCCTGGGTCTGACGCAGGCCGACGTGCCGCAGATCGGTCACGCGATCGAGTTCCGCATCAACGCCGAGGACCCGGCGAAGAACTTCATGCCGCAGCCGGGCGTGATCGACACGTGGCTGCCCCCGGGCGGGCCGGGCGTTCGACTCGACACGCACGCCCATGCCGGGTACCGGATTCCGCCGAACTATGACTCGATGATCGGCAAGCTCATCATCCACCGCCGTGATCGGGCCGAGGCGATGGCTTGTGCCAAGCGCGCGCTGAGCGAGTTCCGCGTCGGGCCGATCAAGACGACGATCCCGCTTCACCTGCAACTGCTCGAAGTGCCGCAGGTTCGCGACGGCGGCTTCGACACCGGCTTTGTCGAACGCGAAGTGCTTTGAGTCGCTTCACTTCAGGGCGAGCTCGTCAGGAATCTCCCGCGGCCGCCCGTCGCGACCGACGCAGGCGATGGCCGTCTTGCCTGTCGCCAGCAAGGTGTTTCCGCACTTGAGGGTGTAGTCGTGCTCGATCTTGACATGCGTACGGCGGGTTTCGGTCGTCGTGAGGTCGACCTCGTCGTCGTACTTCGCCGGCCGCTTGTAGGTGATTTCGGCCTTGATCACGACGAAGTAGACGCCGGCCTTCTCCAGGTCGGCGTAGGCGACGCCGTTGGCCCGGAGCAGCTCGACGCGACCGATCTCGAAGTACTGCAAGAAGCGGCTGTGGTGCAGGTAACCCATGGCGTCGACCTCGGTGTAGCGGACGCGAAGGGTGGTGGTTTGAGAGAGATCGGCCGACATGCAGCAGTTTATAGACGCGGCCGCGTCGGCCGGGCTACACTGCGGGCCCGCCGGTGCATGGGCATCGGTGGCGTTCGCATCGACCTCTATCAGGCGGCGACACATGACACACCTCTCGAAGGAAATGACCGGCTCATGATCAAGGTGAAGCTCCGCGGCGGCGAAACGACCGACCAGCTGCTCAAGCGTTTTAAGAAGTCCTGCGAGAAGGAAGGTCTTGTCAAGGACATAAAGAAGAACGCGTACTACGAGAAGCCCAGCGAAGAAAAGCGTCGCCTCGCCAAGCGCCGCCCCATGGGTCTTCGTTACGCCGCCCGCGGCTGAGCCACCTTGTCACGATGACCGTCGCCGAACCGGCAACGCGTGTTGAACCAGCCCCGCCCGTCGGCGGGGCTGGTGCCGTTGACAACGCCATCGAGATTCAGCAGCTCAGCAAAGTCTACAAAGATTTTTGGGGCCGCCCCAAAGTCACCGCCCTGCACGGCCTCGACCTCACCATCAAAAAGGGCGAAGTCTTCGGCCTGCTCGGCCCCAACGGCAGCGGTAAGTCGACGACAATCAAGCTTCTGCTCGGCCTGATCTTCCCTACGGGTGGCAGCGCCAAACTGCTCGGCATGTCGGCCGGACATCCGGACGTCAACGCCCGCATCGGCTTTCTACCTGAAGAGTCGTACCTCTACCGCTTTCTCAACGGCGAGGAAATCCTGCGGTTCTACGGCAAGCTCTTCAAGCTCAGCCGCCGCGAACTCGACGAGCGGATTCCGCTCCTCCTCGACGCCGTCGGCCTCGACGCCAAGGCACGACGCCGCAAGCTACGAGAGTACTCCAAAGGCATGGCCCGCCGCATCGGCCTTGCCCAGGCGCTCATCAACGATCCTGAACTCGTCATCCTCGACGAGCCGACCACCGGCCTCGACCCCATCGGCACGCGGGAGATGAAGGACCTCATTGTTTCGCTCAAGGAGCAAGGCAAAACCGTCCTGCTGTGCAGTCACCTTTTGGCCGACGTCGAAGACGTCTGCGATCGCGTGACCATTCTGTTTCGTGGCAAGATGCAGACGCTTGGCCAGGTCAGCGAGCTGACGCAGGATCGCGGCGTTACGAGTGTTGAACTACCTGACATGACGCCTCAGCAGCAGGACGAACTTCGCCAATTTCTGGCCAAGATAGGCCACGGCGACGCCCGATTCACGCACCCGCGGACCACGCTCGAAGACCTGTTCCTCCGCATCGTCCGCGACAACAGCGGTGGTGGCACGTATACGTCCTCCGAGTAGACTCTTCTAGCTCGAAGCCGCGTGCGTCACCCGTCGAAACCGTGTCGTTCCTCCTGTCCAACCTCCCGCTCGTCCTGAGCGGCTTTATCGTCTTTGTCGGCCTTGCGATCTTCGGCCCGCGTGATCTGGTCCGGTTCAGCATCATCCGCACCTGGGCCGTCGGGTCGCTGACGTTTCGCGAGGGCATCCGCAGGCGGGTCTTGTGGACGATGCCGCTGGCAATGATCGCGGCGCTGTTTCTGATCATCCTGGCCGATCCCGCCGACGAACGACAGGCCATGTCGCAGGCCATCCAGTCGCTGCTCTTTGCCAGCGGGCTCATGGCGATCCTCGTGCCGCTCGTGCTCGGATGCACGAGCTTCCCTCGCGAGATCGAGAACCGCATCCTCTACGGCGTCGTCACCAAGCCGGTCACGCGTCTCGAACTGCTGCTCGGCAAGATCGTCGGCCTCGCCCGGTTGCTCGCCGTCGCGTTGGTTGTCATGGGCGTCTTCTCGCTGATCGTCCTGCTCATCCTCGAAGCGCGGCTCGTCGGCACCATCAAGGATCAGCTTGCAGGCGTTCTGCCGGACGAGAGCCGGCGGCCCTATCTCACGCACGTGGTCGACGACGGCCTGCTGAGTATCGCCGGGAGCAGGCGGGCGTCTGACTTCCAGTTCTACGCCGAGCCGCCACAGGTGTACGGCGACGACACGACAGCATCGCGGTTCTTCCCGCCGAACAATTACTTCGCCGCCGTGCCGTTCACCATTCCGGCCGACGAGGCGGTGGCGTTGTCGTCTATAGCTGCCGAGGGCAAGGCGACGGTCGTCGTGCAGCTTCGGCTCGACTGGCACCTGCTCGAGGGCGAGCAGCCACCCGGCTCGCTGCCGATCGGCGTGCAGAACCCAAACAACCTGCCCGCCCTGCTGCCGCCTTTGGTCGGCGTCGATCTTCGCACGGTCAACTACTTGCCGCTGCGCATGCTCGACGGCATCGCCAACAACGTCGCGCAGCTACCAGTGAATGGTCGCGACGTCGAATGGGATGACGCCGCGGCCATCGTTTTGCCGGACGACGTCGCGAAGCTCATCGGCGATGTCGCCGTCATCGAGACGTTCCACATTGGCATCTGGGGCAGGTCATCGAGCTTTGCCTACGGCATCGCTCCCGATAGCGTCCGCCTGCTCGTCGTCACCACCCCCGACATCACGCAAACGTTTGGCCCCTATCTGCCGGCGATCAACCCAGGCGAGACGCGGTCAAAGCTTTTGCTTCGCACGCACTTCGGCAGCGGTGGTCAAGGCCTTCGCGGCCCCGGCGACGGCTACATCGCGCCCTACGGCGTCTTCGCCTATCGCGGCTTCGACGCAGCGGCCGGTGAGACGGTCGGCTTCGAACTGGCAGGCGACGCCGAGCAGGACGGTACGATCAGCGACTACCTCGCCACAGCCGTCGAGGCCGGTTCACGAACCCGCATCGTCAGCTCAGACGGCTCGGCGTCGGAGTGGAAAGATCTCGCCGTCGACACCGCTCGTCCCGGCTACGTCGCCTTCGATGCCGACTACACCAACACCGGCGACTTCGACCTGCAGATCCAGACCACCGCCCGCGACCGATTCATCAGTTTGACTACATCCAGCATTCGCATGACCGGCGTCGGTGAATCGTTTGCCTGGACCTTTATCAAAGCGCTTGCCGCGCAGTGGCTGCTCGGCGTGCTGGTGGCAACGGTCGCCCTCGTCTTCGGGACCTTCGTCTCCTGGCCCGTCGCGCTGGTGCTGTGCGTGGCCTTCGTCGGCGGGCGCAGCGTTATCACGTCGGTCGGTGAGTCGTCCGGCCGCGACGCAGTGATGGAGGTGTTCGACGTCGAGACCGATTCCGCCGCCGCCCGCGAGGTGGTCGAGCGTGGCTATTCTGCGCTCAGTGCCACCACGCAGACGGTGGGCGAATTTCTTCCGCCGACGAGCCTGTACGACGTGTCAGCCGTCGTGGCAGCACGGGAGCCGGTGTCGCTGCGGATGCTGCTGGGGCCGTTGCTGGTGACGCTGCTTTACGGTTTACCTGTCGCTGTCATCGGCTACATCGTTCTCAAGCGAAAAGAGGTTGCGGCATGACGCGGAAGACGACCCTCATCGCCATGGCCGCAGCACTCGTGGCGGCGGGCATCATGCGGCCGGTCACGCAGGCCACACGTCAGACGCTTGCCCCTGGCACAGCGGCGGCGGGTACCTCGGCCGGAACGCTCGGGCGGCTCGACTCGGCAGCGCTCGCCCTTGTCCTGGGCGGCCTCCGCGGGCCGCTCGTGATGGCCCTGTGGACCAGCACCGGGGACCAGCAAGGCCAGGGCGCAGGCGGTGACCAGTTGCTCGGCGGGCTCGACACGAAGCTCGAGCTCATCCGCCTGCTGCAGCCGCAGTTCGACAACGTCCACCTGCAGCAGATCTTCAACAAGGCGTACAACATCAGCGCCGAAGTTGTCTCCCCCGCCGCCCGATACACGGCCGTTCTCGATGGCGTCGACTATGCCGAAAAGGTGCTCGACGATCGGCCTTACAACGTCACGCTCGAGACGCAGCTCTACCAGCTCTACAGCAACAAGCTCGGCAGCGCCGACGAGCGCGACTACTACGCATTTCGTGTCCGCCAGGAGACGCGTGCGGGTGTGGGGTCGACCCGCATGACCTTCCCCGCCGACGCCCAGGGTGCGGTGCTGACAGCAGCCACCCAGGCCGGTGTGTCGCCGCGCGAGTTGCAGGTCCGACGCGGCCAGAACCCGTCGCTGCGTACGGCCATCGTGTCGTCCGCCGCCGCCGATGCGGTGCGGGCGGCCTTGCCCGAACTCGACATCACGCTCGAAGAACTCGTCCGCGACACGTCCGTCGAGGGCGCTGCCCTGGGACGACTGTTGCCCGTGATCGACGCCCAGGGTAACGTGCTGCCCGAACTGACGCAGGCGAAACGCGAAGCACCAGAAGGCGTCCAAGCCGGTGAGTATCTCGACGGCAGCGCCATCCAGTTTCTTGAAGAGTTTGCTCCGTTTCCTGAAGGGTTGAGCCCGCACGCCTTGTCGTACGAGCACGCGGTGCGGGCGTACGTGCTACAGGAGTTTGCCGGGCAGAAGCACGTGCTGCATTCGCCGTCGTTTGTGCGGGCGGCTCCGGTGCGGGCGTTGCGCGATTGGACGGCCTCTGCCTACGAAGAAGGTCGCCAGTTCGAAGCCGAAGCCATGGGACGCGTGCCGCCGCGCCGAACCAAGGATGGACAGCAGCAGGCCGAGACGGAGTTGCTGTCGGCCGACCTTCCGCTGGACGGCAGCGTGCCGTTCCCGGCCATGCTCGAGCTCGCGCTGCTGTACTACGAGCGGAGCCAGCAACTGGCTGAGCCGTCGATCGAGCGGATCGAGCAGCACATCGCGTCGTACCCCGAGGCATTCGGCACCTTCGCCTGGACCATCCAGTACTTCGGCTTTCTGAAGGTGATGCTCGAAGCCGACGAGACGTACGCCCGCCTGGCCCTTGGCGAGTTTGCCGACGACAGAACAGCGGCGATAGCCCGAGCAGATGCTCTATACGAGGAAGCGGCCGGCTTGGGGCTCGACTATGTCATTTGGTATCACGTCGATGCCGACGTGCTGCCCGAGGGCGTCGGCCGGTACGAAGTGCAAGATCTGCCGCGGTCGACGAAGCAGCAGATGTACGCACAGATGCAAGTGCTTCGCACCCGCGCCCGCGGCACGGGCATGTTCGAGGCCGAACGCGTCGTCGACGAGTTCGACGGCATCTTCAACAGGATCGCCCTGCGGCGGCAGTTGCTTGCCAACGCTTCTCAGGCTAATTAACGCTTCGAGCTTGTTTGCTCTTCCGCCTCGGCTGCGCCTTGGATGATGGAGGGCACTGTTGAAGCACTTGCCGGTCCAGACCGCTTTTGATCAGCGGCGGTCGGCATCATTCGGGACGCCGTCCGATTCACCACCGACGCAGGCTGGGAATGCGCTGAGGATGGCGAGGGCTTCGGTGAAGGCCGTCTGCTGCCTGGCCTGGGCGGCCTGGGCGGCACGGGCCGTCAGCGGCTTGCTGTCGGCCTGGAGCTGTGTGAATTCTCGACCTGAGGCAATGGCCGGCCGGGCGTACTGGCGGGCGACCTGCGGCGGGACGTCTTGTGCCCGCTTCTGGGCCGTCTGCACGCGTTCGGCAAGGGACGGGTGACTGCTGAGGAAGCCTTGAATGCCACCGCCTGCGTCGCCTTGTTCTTCGAGCATGGCCTTGAAGAAGTTGGCAAAGCGGGCCGGCTCGTAACCGGCACGCAGGTAGAACTCGAAGCCGAGCTCGTCGGCCTCGCGCTCCTTGTCGCGGCCGAACTGTAGTCCGACGACCTGCCCACCGGCGAGCGCGATGCCGCCGACGGTCGTGGCGGTTTGGGTCCGCTTGCCGTCCTCGGCGAGGGCGGCCCCGATCAGGCCGGCACCGGCGGCTGCACCAAGCGTGTAGTACTGGCTTTGCATCGATTCCTTGACGTGCCGGCCGACGATGTGACCGAATTCGTGACCGACCACGCCGGCAAAGGCGTCTTCGGTGTCAGAGGCCTCGAACAGCTTCGTGTACAAGTAGACGTGCGTTCCGCCGGTCGTGAAGGCATTCGTCACAGGGCTGGCGACGAGGTGGAACTGAATGTTCTCGAACATCCACGGCTCGATGTTGTACTCGTCGAGCTCGCCGGCCTCGTACATCTCCTCGGCGGCGGCGACGATGCGATCGCCCACCGCCTGAACGTAGCGGGCCAACTCGGCCGGCTCGCGGACGACCGTCGGCTCGATCTGCGTGTGCACGTCCTGGGCCTGGGCGATAACCTGCTGGTCACTGACGCAGCCGGTGGCAAGGCCTGCGAGGGCAAGCAAGGTGAGCAGCGACGTGAGAAGCTTCGGCATGGTCGCCATTAGACGCGTGAACGGCCGAGGTGTCGATGTAGATTTTGCGACGTCTGTCAGGCCGCTACAGCCGACGGACCACATCAAGCACGTCTGCGGTGACCTGCTCCACGGCTTGCGAGGCATCGACGACGACATGATTCTGGGGATGTCGCTGGGCCAACTCCAGGAATCGCTGCCGCACGGCCCGGTGATACGCGGCCGGTCGCCGCTCGATGCGGTCTTTGTCACCCGCGTCATCGGCATCGGCAAAGAGCGGGACGTACTTGGGTACCACGCGGGCCTGGGCGACCTCCGTCGGCACGTCGAGAATGATCGTCAGGTCCGGCCAGCACCCGCCGACGGCGACGTCGCCAACCTGCTCGATGTCAGTTGCCGTCAAGCCGTCACCGCCAGCTTGATAGGCGAGCGTCGAGCTGATGAACCGGTCGCACAGCACCAGCTTGCGATCGAGCAACGCCGGGCGAATCGTCTCGACGACGAGCTGCGCCCGGGCGGCCATGTAGAGCAGCATCTCGGCCCGCATGGTCATGTCGCTGTTGGGATCCAGCAAAAGATCGCGCACCCGCTCGCCGATGAGCGTGCTGCCGGGGTCTCGCACGCAGCAGATGTCGACCTCACTGCAAAGCGTCTCGTGAAGACGGTGGAGCTGAGTTGACTTGCCGCAACCCTCGCCACCGTCGAGCACGATGAAGCGGCCGGCGAGCGGATGGCGTTCGGCGGCGGGCATCGGCGGCAGGTTAGTCACCCTCTGCGGCGAGCGCGTAGGCTGGCCCCATCATGCCTGAAGCCAACGAACCGGCCGACCGCTACGAAAAACCCGGCAGCGGAAATGATCCGCAATTCGCCAGCCTTCGTCGCAGCTTCGAAGATGTTTTTGGCGAGGATGATGACGACGACAATCCGTATAACGACGCCGCCATCAGCGTCGTCCGATCGCCCGGGCCGCGTGAATCTGATTGGCGAGCACACCGATTACGCTGAGGGATTTGTCTTCCCGATGGCGATCGAGCCGCGGGTGACCTTCGCCTATCGCCGCCGAAGCGACGGCCAGATCCGCGTTTCAAGCGACCAGGGTGACAGCACCATCACCACCTTCACGATCGACACGGAGGCTGGCGAGCCGAAGTGGACGAACTACCTGCGCGGCGTCGTCGCCCTGCTCCGCAAGCACGGTGACGTGCTCAGTGGCGGGGACATTTTCCTCATGTCGAGCCTGCCCGTCGGTGCCGGCCTCAGCAGCTCGGCCGCGCTCGAAGTGGGCATGTGTCGCGTCATGCTCGACCTGGCAGGCGGCACGCTGAGTGAACCCGAGATCGCCAAGCTGTGCCAGCAGGCAGAACATGAGTACGCCGGCGTGCCGTGCGGCATCATGGACCAGATGGCCGTCGCGGCGGGCAAGGCCGGTCACGCGATGCTGCTCGACTGCCGCACACTCGATCGCACGTACGCCCCGCTGCCCGAAGACGACGTGGCCGTCATTATCTGCGACAGCAAGGCCGAGCACGAGCTGACGGGCGGCGAATACGCGGAGCGGCGGGAATCTGTTGAACAAGCGGCGAAACTGTTGGGCGTGCCGTTTCTCCGTGATGCGACGCCGGACGACGTCGAGGCCAAGAAGGACGATCTTGGCGACCTGCTGTACCGCCGGGCCCGCCACGTGACGACGGAAAACCAGCGTTGCCTCGACTTTGCCGAGTCGCTCAAGAGCGGCGACCTCAAAGCTGCCGGCGAACGGATGTACGAAAGCCACGCGAGCCTTTCGGGCGACTACGAAGTCAGCACGAAGGAGCTCGACGCCCTGGTCGAAGCCGCCCGCGGCGTCGACGGCGTGTACGGCAGCCGGATGACCGGCGCGGGCTTCGGCGGTTGCACCGTCACGCTCTGCCGTCCCGACGCCGCCGATGACGTCATCGAGACGCTGAAGAACGCGGCAAAGGAACAGTTCGGCATCGACACGATGCCGTTCGTCACGAAGGCGACCACCGGGCGCGTGGTGCTCGACTGAGAGCGACCTCAAGCCGGCCGGCCCTAGCCTCCGCCGCGACCCATGCGTGACGCCATCAACACCGTTCTTCAACGCCAGCCGCTCTCTGCCGAGGCGGCCCGGGAGGCGTTCGTGCAGGTCATGGGGGGCGAGGCTGACCCGATCCAGGTCGCCGGTTTCCTCGTCGCCTTGCAGGCCAAGGGCGTGACCGCCGCCGAGCTTTCCGCGGCGGCAGACGTGATGCGTCACCACGCCGTCCCCATCAATGTCGGTGACATCAACGGCGTCGTCGACACCTGTGGCACGGGCGGTACCGGCAGCGGGTCGTTCAACATCTCCACGTCGGCCGCCATCGTTGCCGCGGCGTGCGGCGTCCGCGTCGTCAAGCACGGCAACCGGGCCGCCTCCTCCAAGACCGGCAGCGCCGACGTCCTCGAAACGCTCGGCGTCGACATCGATGCCGACCCGGCTAAACAGCTCGAAGTGGCCGGCATCGCCTTCGCCTACGCCCGCAACCACCACCCGGCGATGAAGAACGTCGCCGCCGTCCGCAAATCGCTGGGCGTTCCCACCATCTTCAACCTGCTCGGCCCGCTGACCAACCCCGCTGGCGTCAAGCGGCAACTACTCGGCGTCGCCAGGCCTTCGCTCACGCAGCTGCTCGCCGAAACGCTGCTCCGTCTCGGCAGCGAACGGGCGTGGGTCGTCCACAGCGACGACGGGCAGGACGACCTCTCGACCTCCGCACCGGCGCTGGTCAGCGAGGTCAAAGACGGCCATGTCAGGACGTGGACCTTCGATCCCAGGCCGCTGGGCTTGCAGGGGTCCCTGCGGGACGTGCAGGCCGACTCACCGGCGGAGTCGGCGGCGATCATCCGTCGCGTCTTTGCCGGTGACGACGAAGGGCCTGCCCACGACGCGATCGTGCTCAACGCCGCCGCGGCCGTCGTCATCGCCGGCGGTGCAGAGAGCATGCCCGAGGGGTTGGACGTCGCCCGTCACGCCGTCGCAAGTGGCCGCGCCGCCGAGACGCTCGCCAGGTTGTCAGCCGTTTAAGCGCCCGCTGCATCGCCATTATCGGGTCTCATCGGCGAACCGAAGTCTTGTCCGCGGTCGTAGAAACGTGTTAAGCTTCTCGGGCCGCCCCGATCTCCGCAACCTTTGCGGCTCAGGTGGCTGACACGCCACATCCCATGCCTTCTCGCTCCAGCGACCGCGCTTCTGACCCCGCCACCAGTGGCGTCGGGCCGTTGTTCGATGCGCTCGGCAGCGTGGCTGACACGCTGACCCGCAGCCGGTCAAGCGACGTCGTACGCGCCGACCTGCACTGCCACAGCGACGCCTCCAACAAGACCGGCGAGGCAGCGCTGAACATGATCGGCTGCCCCGAGTCCTACTCGCGGCCGACGGACGTCTACGCCCAGGCGCTTCGCCGCGGCATGGACCTCGTCACCATCACCGACCATGACTCGCAGGAAGGCGTCCACACGATCCGCCACCTGCCGGGCGTGCTCATCGGCGAAGAACTCACGTGCTGGTTCCCTGAGGACGGCTGCAAGATGCACGTTCTCGTCTACGGCCACACGGCCCAGCAGCACGACGACCTGCAACGGCTCGCGACCAACCTGTACGACGTCGCCGAGTATTTCGAGGACCACCAGCTCGCTCACAGCGTCGCCCACCCGATCTATCGGCAAAACGACAAGCTCGAACGGTGGCACCTCGAACGACTCCTGCTCATGTTCAAGAGCTTCGAGTGCCTCAACGGTGCCCACAGCAGCCTGCACCGCGAAGCGTTCGAGCCGCTGCTCGACAAGCTCGACGCCGCCCAGATCAGCCGGCTGAGCACCACGCACGGCCTTAAGCCGCGTTGGCCCGAGCCTTGGAAGAAAGGCCGCACCGCAGGCAGCGACGATCACGGCCTGCTCAACATCGGCCGCACCTGGACCGAGTTTCCCAAGGACGTTCGCACCGCAGAGGACGCCTACGCAGCCATTCGCGAAGGGCGTACCGCGCCCGGCGGCGAAGCGGGCAGCAGCGTCAAGCTCGCTCACACGTTCTGGGGCGTGGCCGTCCGCTACTACACGCGGCAGATGCTCGACGGCGGCGGCCAGGCGGCCAACCTGCCGGCGGCGCTCATGCAGGCCATCGTCGGTGAACGCACCAAGCCCGGAAAGCTTCAATTGGCCTATCTCGCCGCACGAGGCAAGGTCGGAGCCATCCGCAAGAACGTTACCGCCAAGTTCCGCAAGCCGGCCGACGGCACGTTCCAGACCAGCGGTCTCGTCAAGAACCTCTTCGTCGCCAGCGTCCGTCGCCGTCTGCCCGAGCACCCGCGCCTCGTCGCCGAGCTCGAACGCGGCCTGCCACCCCTGGGTGATCACGACGAAATGCTGCGGTTCGTCCACAGCGTCAACCGCGACGTCTCGGGCGGCATCGCCGACGCATTCCAGAAGTCGATCGACCGCGCGTCGCTCGTCGGCATCTTCGACGCCGTCGGGGCGGCCCTGGCACAGCAGTTCGTTCTGTCGCCGTACTACTTCGCGCTGTTCCACCAGAACAAGGAGCGGACGCTCCTGCCGAGCCTGACGCGGCAGGATGTTCGGCGTCGCGGCGACCGGCTCAAGGTCGCGCTCTTCACCGACACCTTCGACGAAATCAACGGCGTCGCACGGTTCATCCGCGACATGGGCCGACTCGCGACCGAGAGCGGCAAGCACCTGACGGTCCACACGAGCGTGCCCGCCGCTGACATGCGGTTTGGCCGCGACGAGGCACCGTTCCGCCGAAACTTCGAGCCGATGGTCAGCCGCCCGATGCCGTTGTACGACGAGCTGAAGGTCAACGTCCCGCCGATCCTGGAAGTGCTCGAGCACTGCGACCGTGAGCAGTACGACGTGATCCACGTCAGCACGCCTGGACCGATGGGCATGCTCGGCCTGGCCGCGGCGGCCATGCTGCGGGTGCCGGTGCTGGCGACCTACCACACCGACTTCCCGGCGTACGTCGAAAAGCTCACCGGCGACCACCGCCAGGCGGGCAACGTGGCGAACTACATGAAGTGGTTCTACCGCCGCCCCGCCGCCGTCTTCTCGCGGAGCAGCGCGTACCGCTTCAAGCTGACCGACCTCGGCGTCGACGACGGCCGCATCCGCCAGATTCAGGCGGGCATCGACCTCTCCAAGTTCACGCCCGACGCCCGCAATCCCGATGCCCTGCGTGCCGCCGGAGTTGATCCACACAAGACGCCGCGTGTGCTGCTGTACGCCGGCCGTGTGAGCGTCGAAAAGAACCTTCCGCTGTTGGCCGACGCGTTCGCCAAGCTCTGTGAGCGTCGCGACGACGTGTGCCTGGTCGTGGCAGGCGACGGGCCGTACCGGAAGAAGATGATGGAGCGGCTCTCGGGCCTTCCGGCCCATTTCCCTGGCTACTGCGATGACCGCGAGTTGCCTGCGCTGTATGCGTCCAGCGACCTCTTCGTCTTTCCCAGCCGCACCGACACGCTCGGCCAGGTCGTCATGGAAGCCCAGGCCAGCGGCCTGCCGTGTCTTGTCTCGCCCGAGGGCGGGCCGAAGGAAACGGTCGCCGACAAGGAGACAGGCTTGGTGCTTCCCGCACGCGACGATGCACACATCGGCCTGTGGGTCGGGGCCATTGACCGCTTGTTGTCCGACGACCTGACGCTGGGCACCATGCGGTCGGCCAGCCTCGCGCGGGCGGCTCGGTTCAGCATTCGTCAGAGCTTCGATGCCTTCTGGGCTGAGCATGTGGTCGTTGGCGACCCGCCGCGGCCTGACGATCGCTCGGTTCCCGCCCCGGTTCCTGCCGGCATCCTGTGATGGTCTCGTCCTGCTGAGCGTGGCCCGTCCGAGTTCCCTCGGCTGCGCTCGGGATGACGCAACGGCAATGCACAGCGCAAGCTGTCCTCCTGCTGCTCCGGTGCCAAGGTTTGAGCCGCCGTTTCGGACACAGATTGCCCGCGTCGGAACGCGAGCCAGATCGAAAGTCCAGAGTCGGAGCCGTCGTTGCAATTGACTCACTCAGCCACGAGCTTCGCCACCGCTTCGGGCATGGCGAAAGCATCGTCGGGCAGCTCCGGGTTGGCCATCGCTTCGGTGATCTTGATGGCGAGCGCGCTGCCGCTGACCGTTTGGTGACTTGCCATCGGGACGACGAGATCTGCCCCGTTCATCGGCTGCCAGTTGTCGAAGAGCGTCGACTGGGACTCGGGCCCGAAGTCGCCGTTCCACTCGGCTGATCTTTTGATGCGGACCTTCGTCTCGACGTCGTACCACGAGCTGACGACAACGCCGCTTTGCGTGGTGACATCAACGCGGCGGGCGCTAGCCGTCGTCCCGTCGTGAAGCTCGACGTCCTCGGCCTCACCGGTGGCCGTCGCTTCCAGGTCATCGGGCACGGGCACCTCGACGACGCCGATGAGCATGAGCCGTTCGCCTTCGGACATGATGCGTGGGCCGTTGAACGGATCGATCGCCCAGCCGACACCGTCGATGACGCCTTGCTCGAAGAGACCGACGCCCGGCAGGTCGATGGTGATGCGAATGTCCGCCGGCTGCCGGGTGAGAATCTTGAGCTCACCCGTGATGCCCATAGCGGGCAGCTCGAGTGTGCCGACCTGCTTCTGCGACTTCACCGCCTCGTAAGCCTCTACGCCGCCGGTGGCATCGACGAATTGTTGCAGAATCGCCCGGGCGTCGGCAGGTTGCGTGTCCTGTGCCCACGCCGGGCTGCCACAGGCAAGAGCGACGAGTGCAACAGCGGCAAAGCGTGCGGGAGACATCGGCCAATGCTAGAGGGGACGGTCACGAACCTGGCGACCATTCTACCTACGGCGAACGGCGACGATTGACGATCTACACGAGGCGCGCAGGCGGCCGCCGCCGCGCACATGATCGGCGGTCGTAACGCGTCGGACCGCCAGCGCAAAGTACCACGCGGCACAGCATCGAAATCCGGACGCTGCACGGCAGAATCACGCACGGCGGACCACCCGCCGACGCACTCGGCGGCTCGAAACATGTTCCACGTGGAACATTCTCACCCCGCCGCCAACCACCGAACCCCCGCCTTGGGGCGTGGCAAGGGGTTGCCAATGTTCCACGTGGAACATTGATGCCGATTCGCCCCCGCCTTTTCAAAATCGGCCGCCAACGCGCAGCGCAAAGAAACGCCGCGACGCTCCCGAAGAAGCGCCGCGGCAACTTTTCCAACTCGAACGTAATCAGCCGATTTCTTCGAGGATCGCCTTCTGCACGTTGCTAGGCACTGGGGCGTACTTCAGCGGCTCCATGGCACTGTTGGCCCGGCCTTGGCTCATCGACCGCAGCTCGGTCGTGTAGCCGAACATCTCGCTCAACGGCACCTCGGCGTCGATGATGCGACTGTTGCCGCTCGTCCGCTGGTCGAGGATGACGCCGCGACGCTTGTTGAGGTCGCCGGTGACGCTGCCGAAGAAGTCTTCGGGCGTCGTGATCGTGACCTTCATGATCGGCTCGAGGAGCACGAGGCCGGCCTTCTTGCAGGCGTCCTTGAACGCGATGCTGCCCGCCTGCTCGTACGCAGGCGGCTTGGAGTCGACCGCGTGGCTCGAGCCGTCGATCAGCGTGACTTTCACGTTGAGCATCGGGTAGTTCGCCAGCACGCCCGTCTTCATGGCGTCACGGCAGCCTTTCTCAACACTTGGGATGAACTCACGCGGGATCGAGCCGCCGACGACCTTGTTCTCGAAGGCCATGCCGTCGACGAACTTGAACTTGGGGTTCTCGATCGCGTCAAACTCTTCTTTGGTATACGGCTCGACGGTGATGGTCGCGTCACCGAACATGCCGCTACCGCCGGTCTGCTTCTTGAAGAGGCCACGAGCCTCGGCAGAGCCGGTGATGGCTTCCTTGTAAGCGACCTTCGGCTTGCCGACGATGACCTCGACCTTCTGCTCTCGGGTCAGCCGGTTGCGGATGATCTCCAGGTGCAACTCGCCCATGCCGGCGATGATCGTTTCGCCCGTTTCCTCGTCGTAGTTGGCGAAGAAAGTCGGGTCAACGCGTCGCATCTGCACGAGGGCGTCGCCGAGCTTCTGCTTGTCGGCACCGGTCTTGGGCTCGATCGACATCGAGATGACCGGCTCCGGGAACGTCGGCCGCTCGAGGATGATCGGGTGATCCTGGTCACAAATCGTGTCACCCGTCAGCACGTCTTTGAGGCCGACGCAAGCGATGATGTCGCCCGCCTCGCCCTGATCGAGTGCTTGGCGGTCGTCGGCCTGCATCAGGAAGATGCGGCTGAGGTTCTCCTTGCGGTCGCGGTTGGCGTTCAGCACACGGGTGCCCTTGGGGACGGTGCCCGAGTAGACGCGAACGAAGGTGAGCTCTCCGAACTTGTCAGCGACAATCTTGAAGGCCAGGCCACAGAAGGGCTCGTCGGGATCGCAGTGACGCTCGATCTTGATGTCGGTGTCGACCGGATCGGTGCCGATGATGGCCGGGACGTCGAGGGGGCTTGGCAGATACTCGATGACGCCGTCGATGAGCTTTTGCACACCGACGTACTTGAGGGCACTGCCGCAGAAGACGGGGTGGAGCTTGAAGTCGATCGTGCCCTTGCGGAGCGCCTGCTTCAGGGCAGCTTCGCTGACCTCGTTGCCTTCGAGAGCGGCTTCCATGACCTCGTCGCTGAACTCGCTGCACTTGTCGATGAGCTTCTCACGCCACTTCTCGTAAAGCGGCCGGTTCTCTTCGGAGAGCGGTCGCTCATCGACCGTGGTGCCCTGATCCTCACCGACGTAGTGGTACTCGACACCCTTGACGAGGTCGATCATGCCGACGAACTCGTTGCCGAAGCCGATCGGGTATTGAACCGCGACGGCCGGTGCGCCGAGACGCTCGTGAATCGAGTTGAAGCTGAAGTCAAAGTCGGCACCCAGCTTGTCCATCTTGTTGATGAAGCAGATGCGCGGCACCTTGTATTTGGTCGCCTGACGCCAGACGGTCTCGGACTGCGCCTCGACGCCTTCCTTGCCGTCGAAGACCGCGATGGCGCCGTCCAGCACACGCAACGAACGCTCGACCTCGGCGGTGAAGTCGACGTGGCCGGGCGTGTCAATGATGTTGATATTGTGCATCACACCCGTGCGGGTGGTGCCGAGCTTCTTGTCCTCCTCGTTGCTGGTCTTCTCGGCGGTCTTGTCGCCGTAGAGCCAGTTGGCGTCATGCTCGTAAAGCCACGGCGCGCTGATGGCAGCCGAGTAGATGGTGATGCCGCGTTGCTGCTCTTCTTCGTCGAAGTCGGTCGTGGCGGTGCCGTCGTGGACCTCACCCATCTTGTGGATTTGACCGGTGTAGAAGAGAATTCGCTCGGAGCAGGTGGTTTTGCCGGCGTCGATGTGGGCGGCAATGCCGATGTTGCGGAGGACAGTGTTGTCGCGTGGCATAAGTCTTTGGAAAGTATTGCTGGTGGGCGGTTTAAAAGCCGACACCCCGACCCGCTCGGCCGTCACGGGCGACGGAGCAGGGGCGACTGCGAAAGCCTTATCGGGCCGGACCAAACGCGGATCCGCTGCGCGACAGGCGTTGTGTGATGACGGTGGATAACCAAGCCCGACACGTGCCGCAACATCAGCGGGAAGGCGTCGGAAGCCGCACGAGAACCGGCGGCGGGCTGAGGTGGTTAAGAAGCCATGGGCAGCCGCTCGGTCGACTCACGGACGCAGGTGCAGATGAACGCACGGCGCCCGCTCCGGCCGAAGCGGTCGCGGCAGGCTAGGCGCGTCGCAACGGGTTTCAAGCGCTGACGGGTGAGTTATCGGGTCACCTTTTCCCGGTAGGACGTTGCCGATCCGTGCCATCTTGTCGCTCGTACTACGGATGGATGCGACTGCCGTCCGATAACCAGAGGGTCACTTCTGCCGTCGCCCTTCAGCGACGACATCCAACGGCACCACCGCTCCGGAGCACAGCATGTCTTACCGCCTTCGACTCCCCGTCCCGTCCCTCAACGCCCGCCGGGTGGCGATGGCATTTGCCTTCGTCCTCGCCGTCGGCTTGACGTCGCTCCAGCCGGCCCCGGCCGTCGCTGCAGATGATGAACCGTCGAACTACGAGATCATCCGCGGACAAGAAGGCTTCTGGCAGCTGGCACGTGACCAGAGCGGCACCTGGTGGTTCATCTCGCCCACCGGCGAGCAAGAGTTCCTCAATACCGTCACCACGGTCGTGCCGTACCAGCAGGGTCGTCGGGCTCTCGGGCCGCACTACATCTCCCGCGACTGGAAGGGCAAGCTCACCGGCACCCTGCTCGAGGGCGATGTCACCACCTGGGCTAAGCAGACGCGTCTGCGCGTTCTGGAAGCCGGCTTCAAAGGCTTCGGCGCGTGGTGCCACAAGGCATTCCACGACACCGAGATCAACCCCGATACGCCTATCACGCGTGACCTGAATCTCTGGCTCTGGACCGTCGGGAGTGGTAAGCGGGTCTACGACCCGAAGTTCGAGAAGCAGATCGAAGCCGCCGTCGTCGCACAAGTGCCGCAGCTCAAGGACTCCAAGACGCTCGTCGGGTACTTCACCGACAATGAACTGCCTTGGAACGATGACTCCGTCGGCCCGGCCGCTTACTTCGACGGGCTCTCGCCGCTCGACCCGAGCCGGCTCAAGGTCATTGAAACCATCCGCACGATTTGGCCGACCGTAGAAGCCTTCAACAGCGACTGGAAGACATCGCTCGGCAGCTACCGCGAGCTCGACAGCTGGACCGCCCTGCCGCACCACGTGCCGGGATACGGCCTGCTGTTCAACGTCTTCATTGAAGAGGTCAGTCGTGACTACTTCGAGACCACCAGCCGTCTCGTCCGCAAGCACGACCCAAACCACCTGATCCTAGGTGTCCGCTACAAGGGTTACGCGCTACCCGCAGTCATTCGCGGCCAGTGGGGCTACACCGACGCCGTCAGCATCAACACCTACGTCAGCGACGCCCGGCTCGACCGCGACCTATTCGAAAGTCTGCACCAGGATTCGGGTGGTCAGCCGGTCATGATCGGCGAGTACAGCTTCCACGCCCTCGACGGCCGCAGCGGCAACCGAAACACCTTCGGCTTCGCCGCCCAGGTGCCGGACCAGCTCGCCCGGGCCGAGGGGTACAAGCTCATGACCGAGCGTCTTGCGAGCGTTCCCTACATCGTTGGTGCCGACTGGTTCCAGTGGAGCGACGAGCCGCCGTCGGGTCGCATCATGGACGGCGAGGATGTGAACTTCGGAATCGTCGATGTCGACGACCGCGAGTACGACACGCTTGTCGCGGCTATTCGTGCAACGACGCCGCGGGTCAACGGCATCCACAGTGGTGAACTGGCCGAGGGCATCCAGCCCTGGCGTCCCGAGTACGAGCACGCGACGCCGACGGCAAGCATCGCTTACCTTAACGAGACCCCCAACATGGACGGCTCGCTTCGCGAGTGGACGGCCGGCCAACAGCTTGTGGGCCTGCGACGCGGCCTCACCGTCGGCAGCGAGCGGAACAGCACGAACGGCGAGCCGATCATCTACGCAGGCTGGAACGAGGGCGGGCTCTATGTGGCCGTCGAAGTGCCGGACCGCGACATCCAGGCCGCTGCGCCCGATGGAACCTGGTGGGTTCAAGATGCGGTCGAACTGTTCATCAGCACCAACCCCGATGCCGAACGCCCTGCCCGTGGCTACTCGGTCTACGACCACCAGTTCTTCTTCGTGCCCAACCCCTTCCCGCACAGCGGTGATAGCGGCACGTGGTCGCGATGGAGCCGCCCCGGCGACACATTGGAAGGTGCCCACGAAATCCCTGCCAAGGGCGTGATCGACGCCGCCCGTGTGCTGCCGGGTCGCTACGTCACCGAGCTGTTCATCCCGGCCGATCGGCTGCACGGTTTCTCGCCCGACTCGATGGAAGCTATCCGCTTCGACGTGAAGGTCAGTGACTACCAGACCGCAGGCGAATTCTTCTGGTCAGCCCCGAAGGCGGCCGGTAGTCAGTACCGCCCGTTCACTTGGGGCAAGCTGGTGCTGGCCCGCCCGGACGCGGCGACGGTCGAGAACAACGTGTCGATCATGTCGGCCGAGTAGGGGCTAGGGGCCGGCCAGCCAAGGCCGCTTGCGGAACTCGGCCGGTGTCACACCGACGTGCTTGCGGAAGATGCGGCAGAGGTAGTTCGCCCCGGCGAATCCGCTCTGACGGGCGACGACCTGCAACTTGTCGTCGCCGTTTCGTAGGTGCGAGGCGGCCAGTCGCAGCCGCGCCTGCACGATGGCATCGGCCGGTGACTGACCGGTGCGACGGACGAGCGTGCGGGTAAGGTGCTCGCGACTGACGCCGAGCATCGCCGCCAAGCCGGCGACCGTGAAGTCACGGTCGCCGGCGTGGATGCTGACGAGGCCGGTCGCATCGTTCACGAGCGGGTCGCTACCACCCGACGCCATTCGTGCTGCCGCGGCACCGGCGAAGGCGCGCATGAGCAACCCGTACAGCTCTGCCGAAGTCTCGTACGAAGCCGCCCGTCCGTCGTCACCACGTCGTTCCAGAAACTGCCGAAGGTCGCCGCCAAGGCTTTGGGCATCGTTGATCGCGAAGGTTGAACCGAAAGTCGCGCGCACGTGTCGAAGCATTTGCCACGCCACCGCACCCGCTAGCGAGATGAACACAAGGTCATAGCGGTCACCCTCGATGCCGTAGTTGAAAGGTCCCGGGAGTTCGGCGAAGAAGGCGTGACCAACTGGCAGGATGTGGCGACCGTCGTCATGCTCATAGAACCCGCAGCCGGCGAGCGTGAGCTGAAGAACGACGTGCGGCCGTTCGGTGCGGAGGCGTGCGTCGAAGAAATACCCGTGACGCCGCTGCTCGCAGCCGCCACCGTTGAGGCGAAGAAGTGTGGCGTCGAAGGACACGTCACCATTGTACTAAAGGTTGCCTGCTCGTGCTATTGGCTGGCGGAATTGGCGTGGTATGGTGTCGATTCGCAGGTCACGTACGGCACATCGGCCTGCGATTGCTGCGACAGACCCAGATCCACATGAGCTACAAAATCGCAATGATCGGCGCCGGTAGCGTCGTCTTCAGTCGAAACCTGACCGGTGACCTGCTGCAATACGAAGCGTTCGAAGACGCGACCTTCACCTACATGGATATCGATGCCGACCGCCTCGAGGTCGGGGCGAAGTTGAGCGAGAAGGCGGCGCGGGCCCTTGGGACGCATGCGAAGATCGAACAGACGATGGACCGCCGAGAGGCGGTGCGAGACGCCGACTTTGTCATCTGCATGGTTCAGATCGGCGGGTTCAACTCGACGCTCGTCGACTTCGAGATCCCGCGGAAGTACGGCCTCAACTTCACCATTGCCGACACGACCGGGCCAGGTGGGTTGTTCCGGGCGCTGCGAACGTATCCGCTCATGCGTGACCTTGCCCAAGACATTGCTGAAGTGGCCAAGCCTGACTGTTGGCTGCTGAACTACAGCAATCCGATGAGCATGAACATGAAGACGCTGCTGCACACGAGCGGCGAGCGGGCGACGGGACGCAACGGCATTAACACCGTCGGCCTGTGCCACAGTGTTCAGGGCACGTTCAGGGACCGCATGCGGAACATCGGTGTTGCGCCAGAAGATGCCGTCTTCGAATGCAGCGGCATCAATCACATGAACTTCTTCTCCAAGCTCCAGCACAAGGACGGTCGCGACCTGTACCCCGACCTGTTCGCCCTCGCCGACGAGCGGGTCAAGAGCGGCAAGGACAAGGTCCGGTACGAGCTCATGCGGCGATTGGGGTACTGCGTCACCGAGTCGTCGGAACACAACGCCGAGTACTGCGCCGACTTCATTCCGCACGAGGGTCTTGTTGAGGCATTCGACGTGCCGATCGACGAGTACCTCCGCCGCTGTGACGGGATTGTCGACGAGTTCGAGCGACTGTCCGAGTTCGCACGCAGCGACGAAAAGATGGACGGCAGCAACATCAAGAAGAGCCACGAGTACGGCAGCGTCATCGCCAACGCCATCGCGTCGAACGAGCCGGCCGTCATTTACGGCAACATGCTGAACGATGGTGCCATTCCTAATCTACCGGCAACGGCCATTGTGGAGACGCCGACGCTTGTCGACGGAAACGGTTGTCGTCTGACGCGGGTGAATCCGCTGCCGTACCAGTTGCTGAACTACATAATGCCGCACGTGTGCCAGCACGAGCTGTTCATTGAGGCGGCGATGGACGGTCGGCGGGACAAGGTCTACCAGGCTGCCATTGCCGACCCGCTGACGGCGGCCACGTTGCCGCTCGACAAGATTGTCGAGATGTGCGATGAGCTCATCGCTGCTCACGGTTTTGAAAAGAACGGCGGCGTCCTTCCAGACCTTGACGCGACGAAGACCCTCATCCCCTCGAGCGGCAAGACCTTTGATCCACCGACGCCTGACGCACTGCGTGCGAGCTGGGAAGAAGCCAAGAAGGCGACGAGCGACGAGGAAGTGGTCGCCGACTGGAAGACAGCCGATGTTGCCGCAGATGCAGACTGTGTACCCGACACGTCTGCCGTCGACGCCGCTGAATGGACCGTCGCGACCGCCGGCGACGACGGCCACGTCGACCTCAAGCCGCAGAACGGTTTGGCCGTTGTCGCCGTGGCGGAGCTTGACAGCGTGCACGATCGTGAGGCACCCATTCGCATCAGCGGAACCCGTCGTCGGCCGGTGAAGGTTTGGGTCAACGGCAGCGAGGTGTTCGACGGCGACGGCGGCAAGGCCACCGTCAGCCTACACCAAGGCAAAAACGCCATCGTCATCCACTCTAAGCAGGCGACAAGCGTCGGCTTCTACGTGATGAAGCCGAACTTCTGATCGCGCACTGCGGCGTCTTCACGGGTGCTACTTCTTCCGAGGCTTCTGGCTCTTTTGAGCCACCTCGGCTTGTTTTTGCGCCTCGGCCACCCGGGTTGCGATCGTCTTCTTGAAGCCGTCGAGCTTCTTGGCCAAGCCAGTCTTCGGCTTCTCCACAGGCGTTCGGCCGAGGCGAAGATCTTCGGCGGCCTTGGCCTCCTCGGCCTCTTCCTCGAGCTTGAGGTTGTGCCGAATGCGGCGGGTCTCGAAGACGCCGATGATCGTGCTGGTCAGGATGTAGAGCACCAGGCCGCTCGGTGCGCTGTACAGGAATAGCGGGAAGAGCGTCACCATGATGACCTGAATCATCTTCTGCTGCGCCTTCTGCTCGTCGCTCATCGCCTGCGTCGGCTGCGGTTGCAGCTTCATCTGAATGTAGAAAGCGACGCCCATCAGCAACGGCAGCAAATTCAGGCCACTGATGCCGATGCCGAAGAACAACTCGTACCGCTGGCCGAAGTCAATGAGGTGGTCGGGCCGGGCGAGGTCGTCGATCCAGGTGTAGCCGTAGAGGAACGGTGCGCCGCGAAGCTCGATAGTTGCTTGCAGGGTCGAGTAAAGCGCGATCCAGATCGGCGTCTGCAGCATCATCGGCAGGCAACCGAGCAGCAACGCCTGCGTCTGCTCCGGCGCAAGCTCGGCCATCGCCTGGGCCATCTTCTGCTTGTCATCGCCGTACTTCTCCTTGGCAGCGGCAATCTTGGGGGCCAGCTTGCTCATGCGGAGCATGTTCCGCTGGGCCCGCTTCGTGATCGGGTGCAACAGCAGACGCACCAGACACACCAGCGCGATGATCGCCAAGCCCCAGTCCCGCAGGAAGAAGTGGAACGAACCCAGCAAGAAGACGAGCGCGTCCACCACCGGCTGGAAGACGCACCACGTGCAGCCGAACGGGCTGACGAGTGTGCTGTCGTACTCGATACCGGCGGCGCTGTAGTAGCCGTTCTCCAGCAACTGGCGCTTCTTCGGACCCAGGAACACGTAAGCCGGCACGACGATCTGCTCACCGGCGGCGACGGCTTGCTCCTTCGTCTCGAAGCGAAGGCCGACGCGGCGGTCTTCACCCTTACTATCAGGGTTCAATGCCTCGGCGATTACACGATCGAACTGCTTCGGATCAGCCGGGCGGACGATTGCGTTGAAGTAAATCGTGCCACTTCCCGCCCACGCGAGCGGCTGCTCGCTGAAGCGGTAGATGCGAAGAGGATCTTCTTCGTCGAAAGATTCGACCTGCTCAGCCTCGTACTTGACGCGGCCGCTCTCGCTGAGAGAGCCTCGCAAGATGGTGCGGTCATACCCCGTCTCAAGTTCTCGCGGCGGCGTTGTGGTGCCGTTGAAGATGAGGGCGACCTTGGCGGAAGCACCCGACAAGTTGTCGATCGTGTGCCGCACCAGCACCTCGTACCCACCGGCGAGATCGTCTTCGCCGTTGGCATCGAGCCTCGGTGCGAGCGAGATCCGCTTACGGATTTGTCCCACACGTGTCTCGCCGTCGACGAGGTTGACGTACAGCTCTGCCTGCCGATCGCTCGTGCGGTCGGCGTTGATCTTCCAGGCAACGTCGCTCAGGTCGAGCTCGCGACCATTAAACAGGACAGACTGCGTCGCCAGCGGTCGCGAGGTGTCTTCATTGTCGGCGTATGGCGTTTCAAACGTGTAGCTCGCCGGCTCGCCTACCTCGGCTGCGAAGCGATTCAAGCGTACCTCTTCAAAGCCTGCGCCAACGGTGTTGACCTTCACCTGCATCGTGAAGTCGCCGTCCTTGGCGTCGCTGCCGAGCGTCAGGACCTGCGCCTCGCCACCTTCCACGCGAACGCCTTCGACGGCAACGGGGTCAGCGGCTTGCGTCGTCGCAGTTAGGCCAGACTGCGTCGTCGGGTTGATCGTCGTCTCGCCGTCGGTGCCAACGTTGGTTTCGACGACCTCTGTCGACTGCTCCTCGCGGATCGTCATGTCCCAGCCCATGTACGTGGCGAACCACGATGTGCCGAGTTGCCACAGAATAATGAACGCGAGGAACGCGACGACGAGCAGGAGCGTGCGCTTGTTTTCCATCGGAAACGCTTGCAGGATCTGGCCACGCTCGACGCGCGACCTCGGGCGGCACGGTAGGCGATGCCATACGACCGCGTGGCGATGCCGCCTTACCGGCCCTCGAGCAGCCGCTGCCCGAGAAACTCGTCGAGGTCTGCAATCGCGTGGACCTTCTTCTTTGTGGTCTGGATGTCGTACTTAATGCGGACGAACTCGATCCGCGGCTGCTCACCGGGAGGCGTCGACAGAATGGCAAAACTGCTCCGCGGATCGCGATCACGCGGCTGGCCGACGCTGCCGACGTTGACGATGGCTTTTTCACCGGCCTCGAAGATGTAGGGCCCGTCCATCTCGGTCGGGCTGAAGAAGTCGGGCTGTTCCGTGAAGACGCCCGGCACGTGCGTGTGGCCGATGAAGCAGATCGACGCAGCCGAACCGAACGGCAAGGCAGGCGATGCAGCGCTGATGGCTTCGCGACTCGTCGGCGGGTTCGACTGTGGCGTTTCGTCTTTCCCCAATTCGCCGTTGGTCCCGGCGGCAACCTGTGTCGGCGTGACTCCAAGACGCTCGAACAATGCCGTAAACTTTCCCGGATTCGTGTAGATGTCATCGGGAAAGACGTACTCGTTGATCGGTCGACGCGGCGAGGCGTGGACGGCCTGGTAGCGACGCCCTTCCTGCTGAAACTCGCGACGGACCGGCAGGCTCGCTAAAAATTGCCAACGGGCGAGCTTGGCTACCGGGTCCGTCTCGGCATCAAGCTGCCGCCTCGTCCAGTAGGCGGCTGATTCGGCACCCGTGTTGAAGTTGTACGGCTCATAAAGAACCGCAAAGTCGTGATTCCCAAGAATCGTCGCACGGCATCGCTGACGAACAAGATCGAGGCACTCGACCGGGTTGGGCCCGTAACCGATGACGTCGCCCAAGCACAGCACATCTTGAATGCCCCGCCGATCAATCTCGGCAAAGACGGCCGTCAGCGCTTCCAGGTTGCCGTGAATGTCGCTGAGAATCGCCAGCATGAGGATCGTTCAGCCTAAACGTAGGCGGACTTCGTCGCAACGCAGAGCGGCGACACACACAGCGCTTCAACACGAGTTGCTGCCGTTGTGAACTGATGCGTCTCGCAGGTGCTATCTTCGGGTTGTGACACCCTCGGCAGAGACGACATCAAGCCCGATTCGCGTCGCCCTGCTCGGCCACGGCACCGTCGGCAAAGGCGTTGTGCAGCTGCTGAGCGATCGTGACGGGGATCTGCATCGTCGAACCGGTCAGACTTTCGAAATTGTCGCCGTCGCGGTTCGAGACACTGCCAAGCACCAGACATCTGCCCCGTTGACAGACGATGCTAACGGCGCTGCGTGCGATCAACGGGCGGATGTCGTAATCGAACTTATCGGCGGTGTCGAGCGGGCTCGCGACTTGGTGCTGGCTGCCTTGCGAAGCGGCAAGAGTGTTGTCACAGCCAACAAAGCGCTCGTTGCCGCCCACGGGGCCGAACTGTTTGCTGTTGCTCGTGAACATGGCGTTGCTCTTGCATTTGAAGCCGCGTGCGGCGGTGGCATTCCGATTGTCGCTGCGCTCAACGGCGGGCTGCTGGCCGATGAGCACTCGGCCCTCGTCGGTATCCTGAACGGCACGAGCAATGTGATCCTCAGCGACATGTCGACGGCCGGCCGCTCGTACGCGGACGCTCTTAAAGGTGCTCAAGACGCCGGCTACGCCGAGGCTGACCCGACGCTCGATGTCGACGGCAGCGATGCTGCCCAGAAGCTTTCAATCCTGGCTGGACTTGCATTCGGTGAGAAGATCGACCCGGCTGCAGTGCATCGTGAGGGCATTGACACGCTCGACCCGCGCGACGTGAAATACGCCGGCGAACTCGGCTACGCGGTCAAGCTCCTGGCGATCGCAAAGCGGGACGATCAGGGTCGCCTGGCTTTAAGCGTCTTCCCCGGCCTCGTCCGACGCGGCGATCCGATGGCCGACGTCGGAGGGCCTTTTAACGCTGTAGCCGTCTATGGCAAGGCTTTGGGTCGCAGCTTGTTCGTCGGTCGCGGCGCGGGCGGGATGCCGACCGCAGCCGCCGTCGTTGCTGACCTGCTGGCCGTTGCCAGCGGCGCGTACGGCCGCACCTTCAGCAGCCTCCGCACGCAGTCCGACGTCGCCCGCGCCGCTGACGTGCTCGACTTCGGTCGGACCGAGCATCGGTACTACCTGCGGCTTGGCGCTGACGACGCACCGGGTGTGCTGGCCGACGTGACCGGAGCGCTCGGCCGAGCCGGCATCAGCCTCACCAGCGTCACCCAGCGCGAGGCAGACGGCAGCTCTGAGCAAGTGCCCGTCGTTGTCACGACGCACCGTGCGCGAGAATCGAGCCTGCAATCAGCGATGAACGAGATCAACGCGTTGCCCAGCATCCGCGAGTCGGCGACGCTGCGGATCGCCGACATGCCGCGTGAGCCGCACGAGGCGTCGTCGTGACGCTGCACGACCGTCTCAACCTCATCGATGGCGAGCAGGCATGGCGGCTCGAAGTTTGGCAACTGCAGGGCGGCCTACTTCATCAGCGTGTCGACGCTAACGATTACCTCGACGCGCTGCACGCTTCTGCAGCGTCGCTTCTGCTCGAGATTCAGCCGCTAGATGAAGACGCTGCACTCATCCACCGAGCCGGCTGGCCTTTCAATCTGGTAATTGCCGCGGGCCATCCGCAGGGTCAAAGAGCAGACGCTCTGCTGCCGACAGGTGCGGGCGACGAGGCAATCCGTGGATTCAGCGATGCATTTTCAGCGGCAGCGGTGGGCTTTGCCGTCGTGCTTCAAGCCTGAATGACCATGCCGTACGGTGGATCGTGCAGCACGTCACTGACCTACCTGATCCGCCGACAAGGGCCGCCGACGGGCACAAAGGCACCTTCGGCTCGCTGCTGATCGTCGGTGGATCCGAAACGATGCTCGGCGCACCAATGCTTGCCGCCCGCAGCGCATATCGCGCCGGTTGCGGCTACGTGCGTGTCGCCCTTCCGGCAAACATGCTGCCGCTGGGGCTCTCGCTGTTGCCCGAGGCGGTCGGCATCAGTCTTGACGGCGACGCAGCCGACGCTGATCGACTGGCCGATGTGCCCGCAGATGCCGTCGTCATTGGTCCCGGCCTCGGCCAGCGGCCGGGTGGGCACGCGTTGCTCGAGACAGTTCTGGTTCGCGGGCTGCCGACGGTGGTCGATGCCGACGGCCTGAACTTGCTTGCCGCCCGCGGTTCCTGGCAGCACTTGTCTCAGAATGTCGTGCTAACGCCTCACCCCGGCGAGATGAAGCGACTGCTCGCGCACGTGCATCAGCATGATGACTTGCCGAGTGACGATGCAGGTCGCCTCGGCGTCGCCGAAGCTGCGGTCAACAGTTTCGGCGGCGTCCTCGTGCTCAAGGGCAGGCGCTCCATTGTGACCGACGGCGAGCGGTACTTCGTCAACACGACAGGAGACGCGACACTTGCTAAGGCGGGCAGCGGTGATGTCCTGAGCGGGCTTATCGGGTCGCTGATGGCACAGGGCATGCCGCCGTTCGAGGCGGCGGTGCTGGGTGTGCATCGGCATGGGCTGGCGGGTGAACTCGTCGGTCGCCGACGCGGGACGCACGGGGGGCTCGCCACCGAAGTGGCCGACGCGGTGGCAGACGTCCTTCTGCACCCGTCGGCCGGAACTTGTCGCGATCAGGCGAATGCGGAATAGGCTCTCGACGTGCAACTTGAAGACGAGCCGGCCAGTGATGCCGCCGGGCCAGGCGAAAGCGCGGTGACGGACAAGGATCTCGAGCTTGGCGATGTCGGAGAAGGCTTTGACAAGCTGAAGGAGCTGGCAGATTCTCTGGTCGAGGCGCTGCCCACCATTGCGGTTGGGCTGGGAGTGGTGATCATCTTCATTCTGCTCGGGTGGGCCATCCGGTGGGCAGTCCGCAAAATCAACTCGGCAAGAGGAAAGCCTTACGCCTTAGCCCTTGCGCTGGGCCGTCTGGCGAGCGGGGTCACGATCGTGCTCGGCATCCTCATCGCCGCGGTTATCGTCTTTCCGAACTTCACGCCGACCAAGCTGTTCCAGCTCTTCGGATTCGGCAGCGTGGCAATCGGTTTCGCATTCCGCGACATCCTGCAGAACTACCTCGCCGGCATTCTGTTGCTCGTCACACAGCCGTTCCGTATTGGCGACGCGATCATCTTCGGAGACCACGAAGGCGTTGTGCAGGACATCCAGACACGGGCGACCTTCATCCGCACCTACGACGGCCGCCGGGTCGTCATCCCCAACGGCGAGCTGTTCACGAACAGCGTGACCGTCAACACCGCCTTTGAGACGCGGCGGGTCGAGTACGACATCGGCATCGGCTACGGAGACGACATCGCAGAGGCCAAGACGATTCTGCTTCGTGTCATGCAGGACGAGCCGCACGTCAATGATCAGCCCGAGCCTGAGGTGCTCGTCGTTGAGCTCGGCGGCGAGGCCGTGCTGCTGCGGGCCCGCTGGTGGATTGATCCGCCGCAAAAACGCGATCTGCTCTACAGCCAGGACGCGGTGCTGCAGACGGCAAAAGTCGAACTCACGAAGGCCGGCATTGATCTGCCGTTCCCGACGCAACAGATCTTGTTCCACGACCAGACCGATGAGTACGACGGTGACCGCAAGAAGCAACGCGAGGGCTGGCCGTCACGAAGCGACGACAACCCGCTACCGCGGCCGGGCGTGTACCGAGAGGCTTAAGCCGCCGGTTGAGTGCTCGGCTTTGTCGTGGGGGTGCCGACCCCCTGGATGAGCGACAGCGGGTCAAAGTCGCCCTTGATGACTTTCGTGTGGTCTGCATTCATCCAGTCGCGGAGCAGGCCGTTGTAGACGCGGCGGAAGTCGACCGTGTGCTTCAGGTCGCCCCGATCAAGATCGCTAAGCGAAGGATGCGGCGACTGGAACCCGCCACGAACCTTCGGGCCGACGACGAACATCGGGCCGGCAGCGCCGTGGTCAGTGCCGTCGTTGGCATTTTGTTCGACCCGGCGGCCGAACTCGCTGAAGCACATCAGTGTGACCTTGTCAGCGATTCCCTTGGCCTTGAGGTCATCGAAGAATGCTTTGACGTTGTCACCGACGTTGCGAAGCAGGTTCTCGTGCTGCTGGAGCTGGTTGGCGTGCGTGTCGTAGCCGCCGGTCTCGCAGTAGAAGACGCGGGTGCCGAAGTTGCCGCTGATGAGCTGTGCGATGAGCTTGAGTTGGCTTCCGAGACCGCCGCCGTAGGAAGCGTCCGCTTTGTACTGGCCGGCTGCCTTGCGGATTTCGTCCACACTAACGATTGCGTCGGCCGCCTGCCGAGCAAAGTAGGCCTGCTGCGGATTGTCGTCGTCCTTGGCCAAGTCCTGCAGACTCACCAAAATGTCACGCTCCAGACCCTTGTCGTAGTCGCTGCCGTTCTGGAAGCTCAGGCCGAAATCATCAAGTGACTGAACGCTCGGCACCGTCACACTGGGCGTCACCAGGGCCATGGGCACTTCCCGGCCGATGTTGATGCCGAGCAGCGGGTTATTGGCGATGGATGTCTCACGGGTGCCGCGGACGAGGTGATCGAGATAGTGCCCCACCCAACCGGTGCCGTCACCACCGCCCACGTCGCCGGCGTGCCAGATCCCCATCGACTCGAAGTGACTGCGGTTCGGCTTCGGGTAGCCGCAACCTGGCAGCACCGTCAGGTCGCCCTCGTCCCACAAGTGTTTGAACGACCGCAACCCTGGGTTCAGCGCGTAGCTGTCGTCAAGCTTGTGCAGCCCCTCGCTGAGCTTGATGGTCGGGCGCGCTTTGTCGTAATCGTCGTTGCCGAGCGGCACGAGCGTATTGAGGCCGTCGTTTCCGCCGGACATCTGGACGACGACGAGAATGTTGTCCTTCGGCACCGCGGTGCCGGGTGTGTCTCCATCGGCAAAGGCGAACTTTGAAACAACCAGCGGCACGGTGCCGCCGAGGCTGATCGCGGGTAAGGCACCGAGGCCAACCTTCAAGAAGTCGCGACGTGACGTGGGCTTGTTCATTAGAATCTGTAGACGAGGGTCGGTTGGCGAAGGTCGTGGCGAGATCAGTCTCTTCAGGCAAGCTGGTATTGCGGGCTACTGGCGAGCAACTGCACGATGCCGCCGATTTTCTCGCGGATGATGCGGCTGTCCCGTTTGAACTCGGACGGCTTGTTCTGCTGATCCCGGCTAAGGTAGTCGAGCAGGCGACCGCGGACGTCGCCTGGCATTTCGCCGTCGAGCAGCAGCTCTCCGTACGCGTCGGCGACAGCCGACGCCGTGTCGAGCTCGCGAGAGTTAACGAAGTCGTAATGGCCGTTGTTGACGAACTCGTTGAAACCCTGGCTGCCGAGATCACGGCAGAACCGGAACCGCTCGATCACGGTCGTCGAGTTGATCCAGGCTTGACCGCCTTCCCAACCGGCGACATTGGGTGGATACAGAAGCTTTTGTCCCATCCGCTCAACTGCCCGTCGCAGGTAATCCGCCCGCGGTCGCGTCTGGACGGCGTAGCAGGAACCAACCACCATCTCGATCGGGGACTTGATTCGGCTGCGATAGGCCCAGCGGCTCACTCCAAGTCGGCTCGACACCATCTCGCGCAGCGTGTTGCCGATGTGCCACTCGTTCTCGCGTAAACGCTTGGCGTAGTGCTCGACGTGCTCGTCGAACGGCTGCGGGTGGACGAACGTCTGCAGCAACCGCTTGGCGATGAATCGCGACGCTGCCGGATGCTTGAGTATGGCATCGACGGCCTGCTCGTCATCGAAAGTGCCACGTGATTCGTAAGGCGTACCTGCAAAAACGACCTTCTCGCCCTCGTCATGCCGGTCCTTCTCGAAGCGACTGTCACGGCCTGCAATGCGGCGACCGGTAAAGGCGCGGGCGAGTTCCTGAATGTCGTGCTCTTCGTACTGACCGACGCCCAGGCAGAAGAGCTCCAGAATCTCTCGACCGTAGTTCTCGTTGGGGCTGGCCTTGTGGCTGTTCTCACCGTCGAGCCAACGAAGCATCGCCGGCTGACGTCCCACTTTCACGACGAGATCGCGGAAGCTGCCCAGGCCGTCTGTGCGGAACAGCTCGATCTGGTCATGCATCCAGTCGGCCCGCCTGACCTTGCTCGCACTCGTGGCAAAGTGGTCGTGCCAGAGCAGTGCCACCCGCTCCTGCAGCGGCTTAGGCGAGTGGGTCATGCGGTGGAACCACCAGTCGGCCACCAGCCCCACGTTCCGCCGCACGTCGAACATGCTGGCGGCCTGATCAAGGAAGGCGTTGAGCCCGCCGACATCTGTTTTGGGATCAAAACCGAAGACGCGATCGAGCGCGACCTTCATGCCGGCCTCACAGGCCTCTGTCAATCGTTCTGGTGTCGCCGCAAACTCGACGCGGCGGAGCATGTGCCCCGCCTGCCGAACGCTTAGCTTGTCGCTGCCGTCGTCATGCCGATGCGGCTCAAACGGTCGCTCAGGCGGCTGCGGACCCTTAACGGCTTTGGCTTGATCTGGCATGGCAGTCGGGCTGTTTCTCCTCCGGAAGACACATGACGAGACGAAAGTCGCCACAGGTCAAAGCGGAACATCTCGTTTGCTCGACCGATAACCTACCACGATCGCACCATCTATTGCAAGACGGTCGCTCCACTTGTGGATCGACGGCCGCCCCTGAAGGTCCTAGCCTGTGGCCCGCCTGGACTGGTAGCTCAGTTGGTTAGAGCATCCGGCTTTTAACCGGAGTGTCGTGGGTTCGAATCCCACCCGGTCCACTGGTTTATCAGGGGAAATGCGGCAAAGTCATCGCCGCCCCCCGACAAGGTCACAACCTGGGATCACAACCCCGCAGCCGCAAGGCCGCCGCGGTTGTGATGGAGCGCGGGAAGGCGGCCGCCCTTGAGTCTGCCGAGCCCGCAGAAAAAACGCCGCCGCAACGTCGCTGGCGAGCCCTTCACCGCGTCGGCGGCCAGCCTGACGGAGCTGCTCCAGCAGGATCGGCCCTTTACCGACCTGCAGGCCGAGGAACTGCTGCGGCACGTCAGATACGAGCAGTCGATGCACCGGGCGTGCCGCAACCTTGAGCGGCTGCAACGTGCCCGTCGCACGGGCCGGCGGTCTGCCGCAAAGGCTGCGCAGCTGCCGCTATTCGGCGAGGCGGTGCCAGCATGACCCCAGAGCAACACGAGGCCGAGCGGCTCGCACGCCTTGCCGAGATCGCCGCACGCGTGGAGTCCGACGGCGAGCACGAGCAAGCGAAGATCAACCGCCAAGCCCCACGCGTCACAACCGACACGAGGCGTCCGCCATGCCTTTGCGACCGCCGGGACAACAGCCAAAGCCACGGTCAGCGGGTCCGGCGTCTGAGTGACGGACACGTCTTCGAAAGCGTGCTCGCCGCCGCCCAGGCCATGCGGAAAGCCACCAGCACCATCCGCCACTGCCTCAAGCGTGGCCGCCCGGTCTACCACCGTGGCCGCGTGGGCTCGTTCGACTTCGTTGAGTGCGTTGCGTGCCTGATCGAGCGTGGCGAGATGGAGCCCGAGCCACGCCCGACGCTGGGAAGGCGTCACCGGCCGGTCATCCGAGACGGCGCCCGGTGGTATCCGAGCATCCGGCAGGCCGCGGACGACATTGGAGTCTGCAGTTCCGCCGTGCACATGGCCCTCGTTCGCGGCCGTCCGTCCCGCGGGCAACGTTTCGAGTACGCCGACAAGAAGGAGGCCGCCCTTGCCTCGTAAGCCACCACAGCCACCGCCCCGCGAGTGGATCGACGCCATGCGGGCCGGCCCCGGCTTGTTCATCGCCATTCGCACCGTCAGCACCCTCAACAGCCGCGAGCACTGGCGGAGCAAGAGCAACCGCGTGAAGCGCGAACGCACCGCCGCGGCCAAGCACCTGCTCGCGGGCCGCAGCAGCGGAGCCATCCCCGAGACGTTCGGCATGGGCCTGACCGTCAGGTTCACCCGCTACAGCGCCGGCCTGCTCGATCGGGACGACAACCTCAACGCAGCCTTCAAGGGCATCCGCGACGAGATCGCCGCGTTCTACGACGTCGATGATCGTGAGACCGCGTGGCAGTGGCAGTACGACCAGGAACGCGTCAGACGTGGCTGCTTCGGCATCCGGGTCGAGATCGACCGGACGGACGCACCACCGGCCGCCGTTGCAGCAGCACCGACCGCCCCGGCACCGCTTGCCGCACAGGGCCGACTCTTCCACCACGACGGAGGCATGCAGTGAGACGACACGGCCCAGGCCACATCATCGATCGTGCGGACGCCTACGGCCTGGCCAACCTGAGCGGCAACGCCGCGCTCCTCCTGCTCGCCTACCTACGCGTTTGCAACAGCAGCGACGGCACCACCCTTGCCGATGGTCTGCAGGTCGCCGAGCGGGCCGGGATCACCGCCGCGAGCAGCTGCAGGGCCGCCCACCGGGCCCTCGAATCCGCCGGCCTGATCGAGCGGCTGACGGACGGTGGCGGACGTGGAAAGGCCGCCCGATACCGGCTCGTCAGCACCCCGCAGGACGACCAAGATGCCGCCGATCGAGTCCCTGCCGAAGCCGCTAAACCCGCCAGCCCACTGGCGAGTTTAGAGCGTAAACCCGCCAGCCCACTGGCGGGTATTGGCCATAAACCCGCCAGCCCACTGGCGGGTTTAGACGCTAAACCCGCCAACCAGCTGCGCGAAACCCGCCAGCCCACTGGCGGGTATTCGAGCGGAATAAGGAAGGCCGAGCCAATTACCGAGCCAACCCAGACCCAGCCAAGCGCGGGCGGGCGGGAGCGCGAGGCGGAACCGCAGCCGACCGGACCGACACTCGGCGAGGCTTGCGAGCAGGCACACGCCGAGGCCGCCAGCCGCATCGAGCTGACCGACGACGACGACGGCCTACGGCTCGTGGACCCAAGCCGCCGCGAGGCATCAGCCGCCGACGTCGCCCGCGTCTGCCGCGCCACCGGCAAGCCCGACTTCAACACCCCGCCCGGCGACCGAAGCGACGCCCGCCAGCTGCTCGCCATCGTCGGCGTCGACGCGGCCTGCGACCTCGTGGCATGGGCCACCGGCAAGACCGACCGGGCCCCGATCCGCTTTGCCACCGCCAGGGCACGCCGAGAGGCCGCCGAAGCAGCCACGACCGCAACGCCAGCCACAGCCGACGGCACAGCAACACCCCGCCGCAACTGGCGAGACGACCCGTTCAGCATCCCCGACCGATCAAGCAACCCCGCAGCCTGAGCCCATGACCGACGAAGAACTTGACATCGCGATGAAAAAGCTCGCCACGCACTGGAACTGGAAGCCGAGCGAACGCGAAGACTTGCTCCGCCGCTTCGGCGACATCGACGGCACCGCCGTCATCGAGGCCATCGACAAGATCTACGCGAACGCGGACAAGGTGGCCCTCGCCAAGCCGAGCCCGAAGTCGATCCGTCAGAACCTGCCAACGCTGAGTCAGCCGCAACGGCAGAGCGACGGGACCGGCTTCGACTTCGCCACCGTCGTCCGGCGGAACAACCCGTCGCTCCGCCCGTCGAGTGATGCCGCTTGCGTCGTCGCGTACCACGCCCACTGGAGCGGACGCGACAGCAGGCGGGCCGAGCTCGAGCGCCGTCGCCCGCAGCCTGACGAACGAGGCCCAGCAAGCCGCGATCCGTGCCCTGTACACGCACTGCAGCAACACGATTCGCCACTGTGCCGCTCAACTCGTCGCGGCCGAGTCATCCGATGCAAAGCTGCCGGCCGAGCGCGTGGAGGAATTGCTGCAGGTTGCCAAGCGGCTGGCATGGGGCGCGGACGCATTGATCAACAAAGCGAGTGAAGCAGGTATCCGCATCGTCCGGGTGCAGGAAGAGCTGCCGGCGTTCGCCGCGTGATCAAACATCAAATCAGTCGCACCCGTTACATTGAACCAATGGCGCAACCGCACCGTCAGCTTCCGTTACCCTTTAAGCCGGCAGACCTGCCAGCTAGAGCGGCAGCGGATGAATTGAGCCGCGACGCGCTCGCGTACGTCCGGGAGGCCAACCCGGTGCGGCGTGAAGCGATCTTCGCCAGATTGTGGCCGGCCCTCGACGGCATCGCCGGCGTGCTGCTCAAGAAGTTTAACGCCATCCCGCACTTTGATGAGGCCGACCTCCGTCAAGAAATGCACGCGGCGATGATTAAGGCGTTGCCGAATTATGTAGCGGAGGCCGGAACGCTCCGCGTCTTTATGTTCATCTGCGGCGAGCGTCGAATGAAATCGCTGCTCCGCTACAGCGGCCGGGCGATGAGGCGGGAAGAGCGGGACGACTGGCGGGTCGAGAGTGTCGAGCGGCAGGACCGCGACCTGCAGCCGAGCGAGCACGCGGAATGTGCCGAGCAGCTATGGCTGATCGAGTCGATCGCCACGCCGGCCGAACGTCGAATCATCAAAGCCCGCCTCGCCGGCCAGAGCGACAGGCAGATCGCAAAGCAGCGGAACAGCAAGGCCAGCCGGGTCGCCTTGCTTCGTCAGCGTCTGGCCCAGCGGCTGGAAAGCTATCAGGCTGCGCAGAAGCCAACGGCGTAGGTGCGGAACGTGGATGCCGGCCATACCAGCCTGACCCCGGGCCAGAACACGAGCGAAGGCCGCACGGCCATCCCGCTGGCCTTGATCGGCGGCATCGTGTCGCTTGTCGTGGCCGCCCTGCTCGAGCTGACGACGGGCAAAGTGCCGGACGCGGTCATCATCGCCGCCGTCCACGGGAGCGCGTTCGTCGGCGGCCTCGCCATTCTCGGATTCTCGATCAGCCGAGGCATCGCCAAGTTTGGCGACCTGAAACAGCAGGCCCGCATCAAGGTTCTCGAAGATCAGGCGGCCGCGGCCGAAGCGATCGCCGAAGAGCGCAAACAACAGATCATCGCCCGTGACCTGCAACGAAAGCAGGACCGCGAGGAAGCCACGAAGGTCGAGCTACAGCTCCGCCGCGAGCTGGACGCCGCCAAGAAGCTCACGAAGCCCAAGACATGAAGCACCACCACCGCCTTATCGCCGTCGCATTCGCCGTCGTCATGCTCACCGGTTGCGCCGGGCCGCTTGCCAGCCTCGACCCTACCACCGCAGACGAGGTCGCGGACGAGATCGAACTGCAGGCGGACGACATGGAGGCCGTCTACCCCGCCCTGCTCGACGGCACGTCGCCGCCTGATCCTGAAACCGCCCAGGACTTCCGCGACGACATGCACCAGCTTCGCAAGACGGCCGACTCGATCCGCAACGCGAGGCCGCCGAACCCGCCTGACCGATGAACACCGCCACCGCCCGCCGCATCCTCGCCCACGCCATGAACTTCCTCCGCCGAATCTTCAGTCGCCGTCCCAGCCTTGACAGCTACGCGCGTCAGGCCGGCCGGCTCGTGCTGAAGGATCTGCGGAGCATTAAGCCCACGCCAGACGATGCCCGCGTCATCACGCGAGCCGTCCGGCGTGCGGCTGAGTTCGAGCTCCAGGCCCGCATCGCCACCGCCGAGCAACGGCCAGACGCCGCCGCCGCTAATCGAAGTCAGCAGAAGCTCGCCATCGGCCGGCTGCGCCGCATGGGCCAAGCCGCACGAATCGACGCCGAAGCCGCCGCGGCCGACCGCGTGTCGCAGGCGATCGACTTCCTCGAGCAGGCCGCCATCGAAGGTGGCTACCGACTGCTCGACCTTGCACTTTGAACCGCTGCCGCAAGGCATTCCCGCCGTGACAGAAACCGACAAAAACAAGTTGATGGAGGTGGCAAAGCCGTTACTGCCCGTGGTACTGGCGTTGATCGCCGGCTACTTCGGCATGCGGCAGAGCGTCGCCGGCCTCGACATGAAGGTCGAGCACACGAATGACCGGCTGGAAGACCTCAAGGTTCAGATCGAACGAGGCACCGCCTCGCGCTGGACGCTGGACCAACACAACAGTTACGCGAACATCGTCAGCGAGCGATTCGCCGCAATGAAGGACGCCATGGGCCGCGACTCGGGCGACATTGCGATGTTGCGTCAAAGCGTCGCCGTGCTTGATGCCGAGATCGACCGGCTGCGAATGGCCCAGCCACAAGACGAACGACAATGAACCGCCCCACCGCATCCGTCGGCCTGCTCCTGCTCGCCGTTCTAGTCGCCACCACCGCCGTCGCCAGCCCGATCGGAGACCTGCAGGACGAAGGCCGACGCATCGCCGCAGAGCTGCGAGAGTGGCAGGGGCGAGTCGATCGACTTGCCGCCGAGATTGAGAAGCAAGAGCCCGCCAAGACGGCGGCAGTCGAGACGGTCGAAACCATCACCGGCCGCCTCGTCACGTTCGAGATCCCGACCGAGCTGCAGACGGCCGACGCCCACACGATTCGGTACGTCTGGGACTTCGGCGACGGCTCGACGCTTCGCCCCGGGTACGGCGCCGGCCACGTCTACGCCGCACCGGGCACCTACACCGTCACGCTCCGCGGCCGGCCTCACGCGACCGTCAACGTCCTGGCCCGGCCGCCGAACCTGCAGGTCGTCCTGCCGGCCGGCGACGTCGTCGGCTTCACTGCCGCCGCGGATACTGAATATGTCGCGCACGCCAAGGGCACGCGAATCACCAGCACCATCGACGCGTCGGCCGGCGGCGTCACGCTCCGCGGCCTGATCCTCGACACCGGCACCGACGCCAAGCTCCCGGCCGTGCGTCCTGGCGACGACCTGGCCCTGATCGACTGCCGCGTCGACTCGGCCCGGAGCCTCATCGTCCTGGACTTCGGCGGCACGCTCGACGGCTTGCTCCTCGAGCGCGTCGAGCAGGTCGGCACCGACACGCTGCAACGCTACCTCGTCGGTCTATTCGGCACGTCGAGCCACGTCAGCGTCTACGACTCCAAGGCGACGAACTCGAACCACGAGCACATCCTGCGGCTCAGCGGCGACCCGATCGGCGGCGAGACGACGTTCGCCACCGTCCACGGCAACGCGTTCTCGAACCTCGGACAGCACAACGGCGGCCCCCGCGGCGACATGGGCAAGTCGACCGTCATCCTTCAGGTCGGACGGTTCCACCACGTCGAAGACAACACGCTCGACGGCCCGTCAGGTGCCGGCCCGCTCGGTGAGGGCGACGGCCTCGGCAACAAGCAGTGGCGCGTCAGCAACGTCAGGATCGAAAACAATCGCATGAGCGGCTGGCAGGCCGACCACGGCCTAAGCGACGCGACCGTGCTCAACAACACGGTCGACGGCCCCATCACGATCGACGGCTGGGTCGACGCTTTCGACCGCACTGTCGAGCGCGTGACGCTCACGGGCAACACGGGCGGCACGCTCACCGTCGGCGGCCGAACGAAGCAGGTGATCGTCGACGGCCTGATCCTCGACGGCGACAGCGGCACGCCCGGCAACCCGATGCCGGCCCTGCGTCTGCCGGCCGACATGAGCGGCATCACGCTGCGGAACGTCAAGGCTCCTCTGCGTGGCGACTGGCCGCACGCGAAGGGGTCGCTGGCGATTGTCGGCAGCCAAAACGACCGTGACAGCTACAAGCGTGCCGGCGAGCTGCCGGGCGTGGAGGCGGCGAAGTAATGAGCCTTGCCGCCTTACAGCTCGCCCTCACCGGCCACGTGCACGTCGCCCCGGATGGGAATCTTCAACAGGCCGTGGACGCGGCCCGCGACGGCAGCGGCACGCTCGTGCTGATGCCTGGCGACTACACGCTCGAAGGAAGCCATCGTCGTCCCAAACGGTCTGCGAATCCTCGGCCACGGCGCGAGGTTGCAGCCGGCAAAGGGTGTAAACCGGCCGATGCTGATCGGCACGAGCCCGACGAACTCCAACCGCTCCGGCCGGATCGTCGAGGGCTTGCAGCTGAAGCATGCCGCCGTCGGCGTAGCCGGCACCTGGCACTGGTCGACGTTCCGTGACCTCAACATCAGCGACTGCGTCATCGGCGTCGACATCGACGCCGTGAACGTCGAGATGGAACGGTCGCACTTCGAGTCGAACGGCCTGCACCTGCAGGCCAGCGGCACGGCCAGCTCCTACACGTCGTGCACTTTCCTCAACGCCCGCGGTCCGCAGTCGATCATCTTCGATAACCAGGAGGGGCTGACGTTCGAGCGCAACGTCGTCGAACGGAACAGAGGTCCGATGGTGTACCGCGACGTCCGGCTCGTGCGCCATCTTGGCGGCTGGATGGAAGCCAACGGCGGTGACGACGAGATTCTTGTCGGCCACGGCATCCGCAAGAACGGCACTAAGGGCGTGGCGGTCGATGGAACGTACTTCAACATGCGTGAGGGGCAGCGATCGATTGTTCACAGCAGCGACTTCAGCACATCGGCCACGGTCACGGGAATCAACGGCAACCTCCGGGGAGCCTCCAGCCACGCCGGCCGCGTCGCCGACGAGACGTCGCCACCGATCGGCATAGCTAAGCGATGAATCACTACGTCGACGCTCAGCATCTGACTGGTCTCGCCGCCGACGTTGTGGCCAACCACGACGAGCTGGCTGTCGCGGTGCAGCTCATCGCCGAGCGAGCAAGCCGCAGCCCGCGATTCAATTGGCGCTGCGAGGCGGATCGTGAGGATGCGGCCGCTGATGCCGCCGTGCTGGCGATCGAGCGGCTCGGCGTGCTGTCGACGATCAGCAACCCCTTCGCATGGCTCTCGACGCTCGTCATGAACAGCCTGCGGGAGTCGATCGGACGTCCGCAGGACGTCACGCTTGATGGAGAAGCCGGCGACACAACGGCTGCCTTGCGAGGCTCCAGCAACGGACGGAAGCCGGGACTGATGACCTCGCACGAGGTCGCCGCTCGGCTGGGCCTGCACGTGCGGCTCGTGCAGCGCCTCGGTCGCCGCGGAGATCTTGAACGGGTGCAGGCTCGGCCCGCTCGGTACTGCCGGCGACAGGTCGAGACGATTCGTCGACTGCTCGATCGCCACATCAACGTCAACGCCGCGGCGGAAAGGCTCAACGTCACCGGCCGCACCGTCCGTCGTCTTCGTGCTCGCCGCCGCGTCCGCTCGTTCGCAATCGGCGGCGAGCGGAAAATCAACATTCACGACCTGGAGCGTCTCGCCGCATGACCGAAGCCGTCGACCCTTCCGAAGCGGCTGAGGCCGACGAATTGCGTTCAGCCGTCGCCGCCGCGCCGCTGCTCCGCCGGCTGGCGGCCGCACTCGATTCACCCGGCTGCATGACGCAGGGAGGCCGCGTAAACCGGTCTGCCCTATCGCGGCGGCTCGGAGTCACGCCGGCCAAGCTCGATCGCCTGTTGGTCGACGCTTCCGCCAGTCTTCAAGCCCATCGCCCTCAGTAACACATGCCCATCGACCTACCACGAAGCGGACCTACCACTGGCTTGATCGCCGGCCTCAATCTTCAGCCTGTGCCAGGCGAACGACTCGTCATCGGGACAGTCGGCCATTACCTGCCCGGTGGTGGCTACCAAGTCATGGACGCCGCCAACCGGAACGACTTTGTAACCCGTCCAGGCTCAAGCTCGTATGGGCCCTGGGGTTCCCACTCGACCAACGCCGGCTTCAGACTCGGCAACATCTGGCTCGCAAGGTCGGTTGCATCCGGCGGCACGCTCTCGACAGCCATCCCCTTTATGTTGGTCGACTTCAACCAGCCGCGACCGGAGACGACGCCCGTTGTCGCTTTGGATGCGGGTGTCTGGGTTCAGATCGCGCCCGTCGACAACGGCATTGAGAGGAAGTTCCAGCTAGGAGACTTCATCGGCTGGGGAACTGACGAGGTGGCCCAGGTGGTCGAGACCGCTGGCGACTTCGAGTTCCGGATCGATCGAGGCGTGCTTGGCACGACTCAAGGAGTGGCCCCGCAAGCGAACGATACGTTGATCAATCACACGGTCGTCGCAGCCCAGGGTGCACCAGAAGCCGTTTGGCTGAGCTTCTGATATGCCGGCCACACGTATTAACGGTCCGACCCTGCCGGGCGGCGGCATCATGCCGACCGTGTCGGGCATTGCGGCGGCTCCGGCCGATGACGAGGCAGCGTCCTTGCTCGACTACATCCGCGACGCCGATCAGGCAGTCGCGGATTCTCTGCTGTATCTGGCCAGTGAACTCGAGGCGGTTGAACTCACGCCCGGGCCACAAGGCGAACAAGGTCCGGCTGGTGCTGACGGTTCGGACGGAGCAACGGGCCCGCAGGGTTCCCAGGGTGAAGCCGGGCCAGCGGGACCGGCCGGACCTCAAGGCATTCCCGGTGCCGACGGCGTCGACGGGCAGCAAGGCCCAGAGGGGCCGGCCGGCAGTAACGCGACAGCGACCACGGACGCCAGCGACCTCGTCGCTGGAACGCTGCACGCTGATCGCCTTCCAGCCTCTGCCGTTCGCACCGATGTCAACGCCCGGACGCAAGCCATCGTGGCCGCCGCCGGCAATGTCGGCGGCGGCGAGGGTGGAGGTGAACCGCCGATCATCCGCGGGGTCCAGAAGTTCAGGGCAGACGCCGCGGGCAATGTGGTCGCTGGCGAGCTTCCGGGTCGTTTCAAGGTCGAGTACGGCGATGCCGTCTCACCGTCGCTGGCTATCCGAGTAGACGGTCGAACCGGGGCCACGTTCGACGGCGTGTTTACCGGCGACGGCAGCGGCCTGACCAATGTGCCTGCGAGCCCGGCGGTCGCGGGCTCAGCTGCGTTCGTTGCCCACCTCGACAACACCTTCACCTGGTCGAGTGGTAATTGGGCGACTGTCACGGGATGGTCGGCGGTGAAGCATGACCCTGATAACCATTTCAACGCGTCCGCTGGAGCATTCACCGCTCCAGTCGCCGGCCTGTACATCATCGGTGGCCACGCCGCTCACAATTCGCTCGACAACGGACAGAAGATGATCGCGGCGGTCGCAGTCAACGGCACCAGGTACGCGCTCTTTGGCCGGGGCGTTGCTGGCGGCACAGACTGGGCCGGGTATGGCGGAGCGACCATGATTCCGCTTGCCGCTGGCGATGTTGTGACGCTGCAAGTCTTCAGCAGCGACTCGAGCCCGAACCTCCAGTACATCAACAGTGGGACCGCGGGGTACACGAGCTTCTGGGGGACACTGCTCCGATGAACCTGTCGCTTGCAGACGCTGCGTTGCTGACACTGCATGAGGCGGCGTTGCTTCCTCTGCAGTACTCGCTGCCGATGATCGGCGACGGCATCGAGGTCGTGCCGAGTTATGGACGGTTCCACGTGCACGAAGCGCCGGCCGGCTTCGTGCCTCGGCTCGCATTGGCCGACGTCCCGAGTTCCGTGCAGTCGAAGGTTCCGCTGTTGATTGAAGTGGACGTCCCGACGCAGGTGCGGACGGAGATCCCACAACTCCTCCAATCTCATGTGCCGCGACTCGCTCGACAACGGGAACCCGATGCACTCAGTACCGATGTCCCGCCCCCGCCTCTGTCCGTCGTGACCAAGACCCTTCGCACAGCATCAGACTTCTGATCCATGGCTCGCCGACTACCAGCAAACCTCATCGCCGAGTATGTGCCAGCCAAGTCGGCCGGATCTCTGCTCGCGCACCTGCCATCTCCCGATGGTTCGCTGCCGCTTGCCGCTGACGTAGTGACTGAGACGCTCTACGTCACCAAGCTGCCCGACTCTGACAATCCAGTCACCACCAGCAGATCGGCCGCCGGGTCTCTGCTCGCAGCAGCGAAGACGAAGGATCAAGACGTTCGGTGGAGTGACGCGAAAGACATGAACGTCGACCTGCGGATCAATGATGCCGACTTGGCTGAAGCTGAGGAGTACCAGGTAGATCTACAAGTCAATCTCAGCAGCGGCGAGACGATCGTCGCCAGCTGGCGTGTCCTGGCCTACAGGACGTTTGTCAGCTGATACAGCAGCCCTGAGGCGTCTCAGGCAGGCAGCCTGATGCAACGGGTCCCTTTCGCGAGGAAAAAGACGGGGCCTGGCAAAGGGAACAGTCGGGAAAGTATGTGTCGTCCGTCCTACGTCCGCCATGCCACGAGATCGCCACCACGATGATGACGAGCTGCGGAGCATCGACGTTGATCGCAAGCGAGCGGACCGCAGTAAAGGCCGAGACATCGGTCCGCTGCCAGGCGTCCGCGAGCCGGAGCGGCGGAAGCGCTGCGAGCTGAACCTCGAGGCATTCTGCGAGACCTATCACCCTGCCGTTTTCAGTCTCGGGTGGGCGCCGTTTCACCACACGATCCTCGACAAGCTGCAGTCGGCGATCCTGGACGGCGGCCTGTCTGCCATGGCGTTACCACGCGGCAGCGGCAAGACGAGCTGCGCGTAGCTGCCTGCGAGTGGGCCCTGCTGTACGGGCATCGCAGCTTCGTCGTGATGGTCGGCGCGTCAGCGGATGCGGCCGAGCGGCTGCTCGACGGCCTCAAGGCCGATTTCGAGCACAACGATCTTCTGCTCGAGGACTTCCCCGAGGTCATCCACCCGATCCGGGCGCTTGAGGGGATCGGCCGCCGGGCTGAGGGCCAGCTGCTCGACGGCCAGCGAACACTGATCGACTGGAACAAGAAGGTCGCGACACTGCCGACGGTGCCGGGCTCGAAGGCGAGCGGTGCCACCGTCAGTGTCGCGGGCATCACCGGTCGGATCCGCGGACTCCAAGCGACGCGGCCGAGTGACGGGGCGAAGATCCGTCCGGACCTGGTCATCGTTGATGATCCGCAGACCGACGAGTCTGCAAGGTCGGCGAAACAGGTGCGGGACCGCTTGGCGACGATGAACCAGGCGATCCTTGGTCTGGCCGGTCCGGGCAAGGCGATCGCCGGCGTGTGCCCGTGCACCGTGATCGTCAAGGGCGACGTCGCCGACCAGCTGCTCGACCGGAAGGAGAATCCCGAATGGCGTGGCGAGCGGGTGAAGCTCATGCCGGCTGAGCCAACGGACATCAAGCTGTGGGAGCGGTATGCGGAGATCCGGGCCGACGCACTGAGGAACGACGATGGCCTTGGCCCCGCGACGGCGTTCTACATCGAGCATCGAGCCGAGCTGGACGCCGGGGCAGCGGTGTCATGGCCGGAACGCTTTGACCCTGGTGAGGCATCGGCGATCCAGTCGGCGATGAACCTGAAGTTACGTGACAACGCCTCATTCCAGGCAGAGTTCCAGAACGACCCGATGTCTGAGGTTACCGAGACACTACTCAAGCTCGAGCCGCACCAGGTCACGGTTAAGGCGATCGACGTGCCACAGGGTGTCGTGCCCGACAGCTGCGAGATCATCACCGCCGGCATAGACGTCCAGGGGCAAGTCCTGTTCTGGCTCATCGCCGGGTTCGACGAATACTTCGGCACGCACGTCGTCGACTACGGGGCCTGGCCTCGCCAGCAGAGGTCTCATTTCACGCTCGGCGAGCTGAACCCGACGCTCGACTCTCTGACGCCTGGTGCAACGCTCGAGGGGCGGCTGCGGCACGGCCTCGAAGGCCTGACGGACTTTCTTGCGGACCGTTACAGCCATGCCGACGGTCGCCGCGCCACGATCGCTCGGATGGTGGTCGACGCCAACTGGGGCCAGTCGACGACGACGGTGGAGCAATTTGCGAAGGAGACGACGCACCCGGTGCTACCAGCCTTCGGTCGCGGCATCACGGCCGATCGTCGGCCGATCAGCGAGTACAGCCGCAAGCCCGGTGAGCGGCTCGGCCACGGTTGGTACGTCAACGAACGCGGCCAACTGATCTTCGACTCCAACCTCTGGAAGACGGGGCTGGCCGAGCGGATCCTGCAGCCGATCGATGGCCGGGGCCCGCTCACGCTGTTCGAAGGGTCCGACCTGAAGCACCGAATGCTCGCCGAGCACGTGACGGCCGAGTATCCCATACCGACGCAGGGGCAAGGTCGTCTCGTCAACGTCTGGCGGATCCGCCCGGGCCGCAGCGATAACCACCTGCTCGACTGCCTATCCATGGCCAGTGTCGGCGCGAGCGAGCAAGGCGTGAGGATCGCAGGCCAGGTTGAGATCGAGCAGGACAAGAAGCGGAGCCGGCGTCGCAAGCTCCAAGTGACGTTCTGACGCCGGCGACGCTCTGTAAGGCATGGCCAGCAGGAAGAACGCGACGAAGCAGAGCAAGCCGGCCCCAGCCCCAGCGACGCCCGTCGAACCGACGCCGGCAGAGACTGAATCGGCTACGCCAGAGGCCGAGACCTCCCCGCCGGCCGAGTCGGTCGCGGCATCCCCCGCGGACACCACCGCCAGTGCCAGCGACGCTGAACCGCAAGCCGATGGTGATGTACCGCCGGCACCCGATGCCGATCCACAGCCCCCAGCCCCGCCCGCGAGCGAAGAGCCCGCCGTTGCCGCCAAGATTGATCGACAGGAGCAGAACCCGCGATGCCGTTGCGGCTGCCATCACGACCGGAAGATCCGCAACCTTCCCGAAATCGCAACGCCTGGCAAGTACGACGACTTTGCATACGACCGGCTCGAGCGTCGCATCGCGTCCTGTTCTGAATGTGGCTGCGTCCGCGTGATCACCACGATGGTCGCCGAGGAGGCCACGGCCGAGTGAGCGGCCCTGTAGTCACAACCACCGCGGTGACGATGGTCGCCACGCTTGAAGCCGCCCTGGCAAAGAACGCCGGCGTGGTCGAGGTGGTCGTGGACGGGCAGAAGGTGCGGTGGGACCGGGCTCAGGCACTAGCCGAACTGAAGTACTGGCGGAACCGCGTCGCCCGATCCACGGGCCGTCGGCCGCTGTTCCGCGGCATGGACCTATCGGGAGGCGCTGCGTGACGATGAACCCGCTCAAATGGTCGTGGCTGCCAACCGGCTACGACGCCGCCAAACCATCTAAGCGGCGCAAGGCAGAGGTGACCAACCTTCGCCGGGAGGACGATCTGCTTAAGGACCGCGACCGCGACAAGGTCATGTCGCAGACACGGTCTCTGCGCCGCAACTCGTCGCTGGCGAAGTGGGCCATCAACAAACACCTCGACCACGTCAGCACGTTCACGGATCAGTGCCGCAGCGGTGACGTACAGCTCGATCGCCGGGTCGAGACCTTCATCCGCAAGTGGTCTCGCCGCGATCGGTGCGACGTCTCCGGCCGCTTCGACTTCGATCGCCTGATTCGCCTGATCGAGGGCTTGGCCGTGGTCGACGGCGACGTGTTCGTCAGCCAGATCAGCGACGGCCGCCTGCAGATCATCGAAGCCGACCGCGTCCGAACGCCCACCGACTGGGGCGACACGCCTGAGGAGATTCGCAAAGGCAACTGGATCAACGGCGTCCAGGTCACCGACACGGGCAAGCCGCTGCGATACGCAGTCTGCGACCGAGAGGGTGCCGGCTACGTGCTCCGGTCGATCCTGCCGGCGCGATACGTGTACCACCACGCCTATCTCGACCGTTACGACCAGGTGCGAGGCGTCAGCCCACTGGCGTCGGCGATCAACGCGATCCTCGACGTCAAGGAGTGCCAGCAGCATGCCCTGGCCAAGGCGAAGCTGTCGCAGATCTTCGGCCTGAAGCTCAAGCGTGCCGAGACCGAGGACGACGATGTCGGGGCCGATTACAAGTTCAGCTTCGATGACGGGCCGCAGACGCTCGACCTCGACAGCGGCGACGATGCCGAGTTCCTCGAGAGCCGCAACCCGTCGACGGAGTTCCAGGCCTTCATGCAGGAGGTCATCGGCGAGGCCCTGAAGTCGCTCGACATCCCATACAGCGCGTGGAACGAAAGTTTCACGAACTACAGCGGGTCGCGGTCGGCTTTGCTGCAGTACGAGCAGAGTTCGAGCAACAAACGCAAGGTGCTACGGACGCTTCGCGGCGAGCTCCTGGCGTGGGCGATCGGCATCGGCGTCATGGACGGCGAGCTGGATCTCGGCGGCCGCAATGTCGAAGGGCTCAACCTAAAGCACATCGGCGTCGGTTTGCCGTGGATCGACCCGCTCAAAGAGACGAAGGCGGAGATCGAAGCTGTCGCTGGCGGTCTGCGGTCGCGGCAGGAGATCTCGATGAGCCACGGCCGCGACTGGTTCGAAGTCGCGGATCAGCTTCATGACGAAGAGATCTACGCAGCAGGCATCGGCCTGAGCCTGTCCGCGGATGTCGCGAACCTCGAAGAACCTGACGAGAAAAATCCCGATGACGAAGAAAAATAACAACCCGCCGGCCGAGGCCTTGCGGACCGTGCTTGCGTTGCCCGCTGAAGTGAAGCTGTCGGCGGGCTCGCCTCAGAACCCGAAGTCGAAGGACGTCCGGCTTGTCGCTCGCAGTGGTGACCCGATCGACCATTACTACTACGGCAAGGTCGTGCACGACTTCAGCACGATGACCCACAAGCCGGTCATCGCGATCGACTTCGAACACTGGCGGGACGAGACGATCGGCTTCGTCAATGGCTTCGACACGTCCGACGGTGACCTGGTGCTGACGGGGCGGCTTACCTCCGTGCTCGAGGGCGACCGGGCCGAGGAGGTCATGCTGAAGATGGAGGCGGAGTTCCCGTACGAGGCATCGATCGAGTTCGGCGAAGACTTCGACACCGAGTCGTTTGGACCCGGCGAGACGGCCACGGTCAACGGCCGCGAGGTCGAGGGACCGTTGCTCGTCATCAAGCGGTGGACGCTGCGGGCGGTCGCGATCTGCAAGCTCGGCTATGACGCACAGTCGTCTGCCGAGCTGCTGCTGAGCTACGCGGGACGTCCTTTCGGGCCGCAGGCCCTCAGTAAGGGCATGCCCGAAGCTGACAAGCCGGCCGCCGAAGCCAAGACCGAGACGCCGAAGCCGGCGGATCAAACCCAGAAGCCGGCCGAGCCGACCACGCCCGATGCCGACACGCCGGCCGCCGACACGCCGGCCCCCGCTGAGGATGCCGCCCCGGCGACGGAGCTGGCGGCCGACGACCCGCGGGCCGAGTTCCGCCGCTTCAAGAACGCCTTCGGCGACAAGGCGGGCGAGTACTTCGATAAGGGCCTGACGTTCAGCGACGCCACCGTCGAGTTCGTCAAGGCCGTCCGAGCCGAAAACGAAGATCTCCGCACGAAGCTGTCGGCCTCCGGGAACCGCGGCAACACGCCCGTGCCCGCCGGCTCCAGCGACGACCAGAAACGCCAGTTCAGCGACCTCTTCAAACGTCGCGGCTAACGCGACCCGCCGCTTCCCACCCGCCCGCAACCGCCCACACCCAACATGGCCGAAGAGCTCAAGAACCTCGCCGACCTCCTGCAGATCAACGAAGCCGGCCTTGCCGCTTACGAGCTGTCGGACCTGCTGAACCGTGCCCCTGTCGTTCGTCGTCTGCCCGCCGTGCCGGCGAGCAACGGCACGATGCACAAGTACCTCAAGGAGGTCACGGCACCGACTGTCGGCTACCGCCCGATCAACGTGGGCCGCGAGAACTCCAAGTCGGGCGACGTGCTCGTCACCCAGAACCTGAAGTACCTCGACGCTTCCTTCGACGTCGACGTCGCCTTCCTGTCGGGCCTCGTCATGCCGGAGGAGCAATTCCTGTCTCGCGAGGCTCGACGCCACTTGGCGGCCGGACTTCACAAGACGGAGCAACAGCTCTGGTATGGCGCTGCTCAACGGGGATGACGACGGCTTTGTCGGCATCAATGACACGCTTCGCTACACCGACACCGCCGGGGTGATCAACGCCGGCGGCACGACCGCGAACACCGGCTCGAGCGTCTACCTGCTCTACGCCCCCGCCGACTACAGCGGCGCTGCGGTCGTTTCCGGCAAGAACGGCGAGCTGTCGATCGGCGACCCCTACATGGCGAAGAAGGAGGATCTGGTCAATGGCGGCAGCTTCGACGTGAAGCGGACGCCAATGGGCACGTGGACCGGGTTCCAGTTCGGCACCGCCTACAGCGTCATTCGCATCGCAAACCTGACCGAGCAGGATGGTAAGGGCCTGACGGACGATCTAATCGCCAAGGGCATCGAGCGGTGCCCCAGCGGCATGGAACCGACGATGATCGTCGGCAGCCGGCGGTCACAGTTCCAGCTTCGGGCCAGCCGCCAGCCGCGCGGCAACAACGTCATGGTCGCACCCGTCCCCGTCCCGACCGATGCCTTTGGCATCGAGTTCGTGACAACCGACTCGATCTCCAACGTCGAGCCGATCGTCATCGACGAGGCCTGAACCTGAAGGTGGTGTCTCCTCCGCCGGCCCCGGCTGACTTCGGTCGGCCGGGGCCGACTGTTTTCCTGAACCTGGCTATATGTCGATCTTCACAGACGCCCTCAGCGCCGGACTTGCTGCCGTGGCCGAAACGGCCGGCGATCCCGTCGAGTACGCCCGCGGCGAGATCGTCGTACAGCTCGTCGCCGTCGAGGGCCACAGCCGGCACGAGTCCAACGACGCCCGCGGCCAGGCGGTCACGACGATGACCGTCGACTTCCTCGTCGCGACCGCCGACTTCCTTGCCGCAGGGCTCGAGCTGCCAATCGAGGGGGATGTTGTTCGCGTCGGAGCAGGCGTCGCCGCGACGTCACACGAAGTTCGCAAGCCTGACGGAGCCGACGCCGCCTGGCGGTACATGGATGCAGGCCGCACGCGGATCCGTATCCACACCACGAGCATCACGGAGACGCCATGATCGGGATCACCGACGTCGTCAAAGCGGTGGTCGCCTCCGTCGCGATCGTCGACTTTGCTGGTGAGGCCGTCGCTGTCGGCCGCACCTACGACCCGAGCTACGACAGCCGCACCACGTCAGACCTGAAGGTTGACGTCATCGCCCAGGCATCGTCTCACGCGGCCGACGCCCGCGGCGACGTCGGCGCAAAGTACCACCTGGCCGTCGGCATTCGCAAACGGGTCGGCAAGAACACGGAGCTGGAGGCGGTGGATGAGCTTGTCGAGTATCAGCAAGCCGTGGCCGACCTGCTGATGGAGAGCGAGTTCGACCGCTTCTTCGTCGAATCAGTGGACGCGACCCCTCTGTACGACTGGAAGACGCTCGACGAGCGAGGCGTCTACGTCGGGGCCCTGTCCCTCACCATCACAACAACGAGTTAGTCATGAGCAAGCCCGGACGCCTTTGCAAGTTCTACGCCAACACCGATCTCATCACCGGGACGACCAACGCCGGACGCGCGACCGCGGGCCTGGCCAACATCACTGCCGGCGACGAGGTGACGCTTGCCAGGGACATCACGACCAACCTCACCCGTGAGACCTTCGAAGCTGCGAGCCGCGGCAGCGACTGGGACTACATGCAGGTCGGTCTGAAGGACGGGACGATCAGCGGCGAGCTCCTGTTCAAGGAAGATGACCCCGTCTTCGATCTGCTGGAGTCGGCGTTCGACAACGGCACGCCCGTGTTCCTGGCCAGTCTCTCCGGTGCGTACACCGTCGAAGGCAGCCGTGGACTGCTCGGCAACTACAGCGTCACCACGTTCACCCGCAACGAGCCGCTCCGCAACACCACGACCGTCACGTTCGAGGCCAAGCCTCACAGCGACGTGGCGTTCGCCAAGGTGCCGGCGGCCTAAGAGCCCGCTCGCCGCCGCCGACCCCAACCCCCGCCATGCCTGAAAGCTCCACCTTCATCGACACCGAGGGCCATGCCTGGTGCCTCCGGATCACGCTCCCGCTCGCCACTCGTGCGCAGCGCGAGGAGTCGATCGACGTCTTCGCAATTCCATCCGATGAGGGTGCGGCCGAGGCCATCCGCAGCCCGATCAAGCTCTGCAACCTGCTGTGGTGCCTGGTCCGCGATCAAGCACCGGAAGGCGTCGGCCCCGAGGAGTTTGCGTCCCGTCTCGGCGACGGCGTGATCCTGCGGGCGGCAGAAGCACTCACCGAGGGCATCGCGGATTTCTTCGGCGGCCACCGACAGGGCCAAACGATCCGCAAGAGCTGTCGGCTGGCGAGGCTGGCCCTGGACCGGATGATGGACGAGGCGATCGACAAGATGGACGACGTCGAGACGTCATTGAAGCCTGCTACCGGCTCGGCGGATACGTCGGCGTAGATCCTCACCGCTTCACCCTCTGGCAACTCCAGGAGCTGGCAGAGGGCAAGCGGTTCGAGCAGTGGCAGCACACGGCACGCATGTGCCAGACGATCTCGGCATCAAGCGGCGTCTCTCTCCGCTGGGAAGACATCTTCCCGTTCTACGACGACGGCGAACGCCGTGACGGCGAGCGTGCCGTGACGAACTTCGACGCCCTCGAGCGAATGTTCGACGACGGATCATGATCGGCCTCAGCAGCAAAGTGACCTTCGACAAGCGTCGCATCGCCGACGCTGTAGACGACGCGACGTCCGAGCAGCTCGAGCAGTCGGCTGCGTTCATCCGCGAATCGGCCAGGCGATCCATCAAGACGTCGGACGAGACCTCCCCCGCGGGCTCGACGCCGAACTCGCAGACGGGCCAGCTCCAGCAGATCTACTTCAGCTTCGATGCCAGCTTGAACGGGTTCGTGATCGGCCCGGCGAAGTTGTCGGGCGTCGACACGAATGCAGACTTGCACGAGTTCGGCGGTATCAGTGACGACGGCCACCGTTACGCACCCCGGCCGTTCATGAACCCGGCGCTGCGTCGGGAGGTCAAGAACCTGCTCGGCCGGTTCGCGGGATCCGTCAAATGATCGTGGCGGACGCCTCTGTAGGGCGTGGTAGCGTCCGCTGCAATTCGCGCTGGTGAAGCGTTTGTTCTGCTGTACGCGGAGGACAAGCTAACGCCGGTGCTCGACCGGATCGAGGCGAGGCTGAAGGGCTTCGGCACCAACCTGCTCAAGACGAGTGCGGCGATCGGCGGCATCGGTGCCGGCGTGGCCATCGGTCTGGCCCCGGCGGTCAAGGCGGCCAGCGACCTGGCCGAGACGGATTCGAAGCTCGATCAGGTGTTTGGCGGCTCGGCACGTTCCGCTCGGCAGTGGGCCGACAACTTTGGTCGCGAGGTCGGACGGTCGCAGGCGTCGGTACGGGCGTTCCTGTCAGACGCGCAGGGCCTCATCGTGCCCATGGGCGTCGACGAGCAGGGAGCGGCGGAGATCAGCAAGACGATGACCCGCCTGGCGGTCGACCTGGCCAGCTTCAACAACACGACCGACGAGTCGGCGTTTCTGGCACTTCGCAGCGGCATCACCGGCGAGAGCGAGCCGCTGAAGCGGTACGGCATCCTGCTGACGGAGGCGGCGACCAAGGCCAAGCTGCTCGAGCAGAACATCGACCCGAAGAACGCGACGAACGCGGAGAAGGTCTACGCCCGGCTCGCGATCATCACGGCAGCGACGTCGGCCGCTCAGGGTGATGCGACCCGCACGGCCGGGTCCATGGTCAACCAGGTCAAGGCGTTGTCGGCGGCCGGTTCCGACCTGGCGGCGACGATTGGTGAAGCGGTCATGCCCGTGGTGCTGCCGCTCATGCGGGCCCTGACGACCGGCGTCCGCACGGTGGCCGACTTTGCCAAGGAGCACGAGACGTTGGTGAAGGTGGTCGCGATCGCTGCCACGGTGGTGGTGGGACTGACGGCCGCAGCGGCCGCCCTGCTGGCGACGCTGGCCGCCGGCGTCGTGTTGCTCGGAACGATGATCGGCAGTCTGTTCACGGTGGTGTCGGTGATCGGGATCATCATGGCACCGCTGGCGTCACTGGCGACGGCGATCGGCGTGGCCAAGATCGGGTTCACCGGGCTCTTGTTCGTCCTGAAGCTGTTGTCGCCGATCATCCTGCCGGCGGTCGCGGCCGTCGCATCCCTGGCGGCCGGGCTGGCGGTGGTGTACGTGCTGACGAGCGACATGAGTCTGGCGTTGAAGGGCGTTGCACTGGCGATCGGTCTGTGGATCGCCCCGCTGATCACGGTGGTGGCGCTGCTCGCTGTGCTGGCAAAGGCCGGCGGCGACTGGTTGTCTTCTGGTGTGGACACGGCGAAGCCGTCACAAACTGCCGCCGAGGATCTAGCGCGGCTCGAGGACAGCATTCGTGCTCGCGAGAAAGCCGTTGCTCGGCTCCGCGAGCTTGACGAGCTGGGGGCGGGCGGCGCGGCGGCGGCCGAGGCGGCTCCGCTTGTCGCAGCACTGTCCGAAGAGTTCGGCGACCTTGGCCTTCAAGTCGACGCGGCCACCGGCCGGATCAAGGGCCTGAGTGAAGCGCTCGACGCGATTGATGAGCGGAATCGGAACGAACGCCTCGATGCAACGAACGCCGCACTGCGACAGGCAACGGCGAATGCGAAGAAGTACGGCAAGGAGCTCGACTCGATCCGCGGCAGGTTCTTTGGTACCGGCGGAACGATGCTGACAGGTGGCGACGAGAACGTCGGCCGAGTCGACGACATTGCTATCGCGCTCGAGGAGGAAAACGCAAAGATTGATGAGCTGATGGCGAAGCGGGCCGATCTTCTCGGCAAGTACACCGCCACCAGCCGCAAGAAGGCGAAGGCCGACTATATCGCCGGGCTTCAAGATGTTACTGACGAGCGTCTGAAGTTTGCCGCCAGCATTGAAGATCTGACGATCGAAGATCAGCAGCTCCGCGATCTAAAGGCGTACGTCGAGTCCCAGGAGATTCGGCTCGACGCGCTCGTCGACTATGCGGAGGGCGAAGGCAATGAGCTGGCCGTGCGACAGCTCCAGGACGAGCGCGTCCGCTTGTACCGCGAGGCCGAGGCACGCATGGTCGCAATCCATGCCGACGCCGAAGCCCAACGTCGGGCGGAGGAACAAAAGCGGTTCGAGGAACAGGAACGGCTTGCCCGTCGGCAGGCGAGTCTTGTCGCCCGACTGTTCAGCTCGTTCAAGGTAGACGATGTCATCGACATCGGCGAGGCGAGCAACCGCCGCGTCGCGTACGAGCTGCGGCCTTACCTCAACGATGACGAGCTGCAGGCCCTGCTCAACGACCTGGCCCGGCTCGGCGATTTCGAGACAAGCGGGCTTGCCAACATCGAAGAGCAGGCCGAGGCCGGGGTGAAGCCGGCCGACCTGGAACGCCGGCGGACGGCCTTGCTGGCCGAGGCCGAGAAACAGCGGGCGGCGATCCGCGACAAGTACACGGCCAGCTACCGCGATCGTGCCACCGAGGCAGAGGAGTACCTGCACCGACTTCGCATCAAGCTCGCCGACGCGTCGGGCGACACGGGCCAGGCGACGCAGCTGCGTGACGAGCTGGAACGGGCTCGCGTGGTCCGCGAGATCAACAAGATGTACGGCGAAGGCTCCAAGCGTGCCGCCGACGCGCTCGAGCTGTTCGACGAAGCCGGCAGCTTGGCCCGAAGCCGCTCGGCCGACCAGCTCGAGACCGAGCTGCGGATCGACGTCGCCGAAGCCGGCGGCGACGGGGCATTGGCCAAGCGGCTACGTGACGAGCTGGCCGCGGCCGAGTTCGAGGTGAAGCTCAAGACCCTGGGCCTCGACGAGGATCGCGAGGAGCGTCTACGCGAGCTTCGCCGCCAGAGCGTCGAGGCGGTTCAGGAGAACGTCACGTCGGCCGGCATCTTCAACGTTCGGGCGATCCAGTCGCTCGTCGGCGGCGGGTATGAGCAGCAACTGCTCGATGAGACCAAACAGGTCGTGCGGAACACCCGCAAGATCGCAGACAAACCGGGAGTGACCTTCGCATGAGCTTCCTCATCGATGAGCGGACGGGCAAGCGGCGGGCGACGGCGAGTTCGTCGACCCGCGAGTACGTCATCCGTCGCGACGACAACAGCGGCACGCCGATCGACGTGTCCGAGTTCCTTGGTCCGCTCGAGGCCGAGCTGCCGACGACGGTCGATGGCCTTCCGTTCAACACCGACGCCCTCGACCTCGAGGAGGCTGGCGATCGGCTTTGGTACGTCACCGCCGTTTGGGGCGAGCCGCCGATCGTCGCACTCGGCGAGGAGGAGACGTTCGGGTTCGACGTCAGCGGCCAGGGCGTGCGGTACACCCACAGCTTCGAGACGATGGGGCAGTACGGCAGCGAGCTGACCGACTACGGCCAGGCGATCAACGTCCGCGGCGAAGGGCCGGACCAGTCGATCGACGGGGCCGACGTCATCGTGCCGCAGGCCAGCTTCACACGGTCGATCCCCTTCTCTGTCGAGCGGGCCTTCAGCGACGGATGGTTCCGCCGCGTGTGCCTCGTGGTCGGCACGGTCAACTCTGTGGCCAGCCAGGGATTCGAGCCAGGCGAGTTGCTGCTGAATCGCATCGCCGGCCGGCAGACGAGCTCGACTCAGTTCCGGGTCGACCTGGGCTTTGCGTTCAGCCCAAACGAGACAGGGCTTTCCGTGGGCTCGATCACCGTGCCGACGAAGCGTGGCTGGGACTATCTTTGGGTTCGCTCGACGTCAGAGGTGTCGGGCGGACAGATGGTCGTGACGCCGAAGCAGGTGAATATCGAGCGGGTGTATCGGTATGAAGACTGGGCCGTGCTCGAGGAGAGTGGGCTGTGAGCTACGGCAAGGTCAGTCCTGGCCAGCCGCTCAGCATCCCGGCCGAGGCGTACAACGCGATGGTCGACGCTGCCGTTGCCCACCGCAAAGGCGACGGCAAGCACACCGGGTCCGAGCGTGGCAAGCGGTTCACCATCGACGCCCGGATCACGGGCCACGCGCGGGACGGATCGAATTGGCGGTGGCGGTACGACTGGGAACAGGTCGTGCCCGACGGCGGTGACTTCGAGTACACGGCCGCCGGCTACACGTCGAGCGGCTACGGCCAGGCCCTCAACAGATTCGAAGCGATGAACGGTGCGAGCGGGCTGCTCGGCAACGGCGTCGACACAGCCAGCCTCGACGCCACGAGTATTGAGCCGCAGCCTTCGCCGAGCGGGCTAATCGTAGAGCTGACCTGGTCGGTCGGGCCGAACGGTTCCGGGCGGTGGCTGTTCAGCTACGCGACCGGCCTGAACGGAGCCTGCGAATGAGTGCGACCCTGCTACGACGCAGGTGCTGCTGCGGAGGCGTGGTGGGCTCCTGTGGCCAAGGATGCCCCGATGGCTCCAGCGACTGCGCGGCCGAAGAAATCGTACCGTTCTACCGCTATCTCATCCTTGACTGCGACGGCCAGTCGATCACAGACTCGACTGGCCGCCCCTATCTGGCCTGTCACCCGCAAGAGCTGGTGGACACGCAAGACATTTTCAAGCCCGGACTGCAGAAGTGCCCCCGCGTACCACAAGGTGCACAACCCCTCACCGATGCCGAGCTTGCGGACTTGGGCGCAGTGCGGTTCCTGAACAGCATTGATAGCTGTTGCCCCCGAAGCAGGTCTTATTCGCCGACCTCGACGTCAACCTACGGCCCGAGCAGTATCACAGTCTCTCTGCCGACGCTGCAAAACCCATTCGCCGGCAGCTATTCGCGCGGAAACACTGGTCCCTGCTACTTGTTTTCAGAGGTATCAGGCGAGTCGATTAGCGGCACGTTTGATCTGCCCTACGGCCAGAGCGGCTACCTCTACGAAGGGCCAACGGAGCAACGCAGCTATGGCAGGTGGAAAATGCAGCCGGAGACTAACAGCAGCAGTCAGCGAGACTGCGTTGCGGTTCCATTTTCGCCGCGCACTCAAACAGAACATACCGAGGTGCGAGCGATCCTTAATTGGGGCACAACGAACGACGGCCAGTGTGGTGTTCGCATTACCGTAAGCGCTGTTCGTCGAGGCGGCTTCTACGGCGTTCCAAACGGTTCGTTCTTTCTTAGCGACGGCGGCGTTGACTTTGTGCCAGTTTCGCCCGGTGCGTGCTACCCAATGACGTTCACGCTGCCCTTCAGCACTGGAAAGTGGACCGCCGAACCCTACTTAGAATCAGGTGCCTGCTGTGATCCTCCCATCCCGGATAGTGCTCCCGACCTCATTAGGGTGACCGACCAGCAGGATTCGTGGGGATCTGCCACGGTGACACTGAACCCATGAATATCGACACGTGCCAAGTATGTCCTGAGCGGCGGCGCCCTTGCAGCGGTGCGTGCCCGTGCGGTGCCGACGAGCAGGGCCGCGACATCGGCGAGCTTGCCACCGCCGGCACCTGCCCATTGGGCAAGTTCGACCAGCCCGCCGAGCCGCAGCCGGTCAAGGTCAACGTCATCAAAGGCGTCGTCGGTCTGGCCAAGGCCGCCACCGGCATCGACCGCGCCGGCGACGACACCATCGCCAGCCGCAAGGCGACGTGTGACGCCTGTCAGAAGCAAGGCCGCACGCTCGGCCTTGAGACGTGCGGCGTCTGCGGTTGCAGCCTTGCCGCCAAGCGACGCATCAAGTCGGAGGCGTGCCCGCTGGGCAAGTGGTAGCATTTGGTCGTGCCCCGCCTGCTCCGAGACACTGCCGTCGTCCTGTTCCTGCTCGCCGTCGGCTACGGCGGGTGGTGGCTGACGTACGGCCGGCACCTGCCGCGGGTCGAGCGGGACATGCTCGCCGCCGGCACGGCCGCGACGACGATCGAGCAGCAGTTTGCCCTGAAGTTCGACAGCAGTCATGCCGCGACGGATCACCTGAGGGACGGCCAGGCACCAATGGCCGGCATTGGCAACGTCGACGGCGGCTACTACAGCGTGACGGGCACCGCGACGGGCGTGGACGAGCAAGACCGCGAGGCCATCATCGACTTCACCGGCGTCATATTCATCTGCGAGATCGACGGCGAGCCGCAAGCGGCGATGATGGAGCTGAGGATCGAGCGGCGATGAGGCGACTACGGGCCGCCCTACTCCCGCATTGCAATCGTGGCCCTGATTACGCTCCCGCCGCCTGAAAGGCGCACCGCAAAGTCGCCCCGCACCATGGCTCCGAATCGGTTCTGCGCATCGACAGACCCGCTTACAACCCATCGCGTATTGCCGACGTCGCGCACGCTGACATCTGAAAACTCTGCGGTCGAGGGCGAGCGGAGCTTGTTTAAGATGGCGGTTTTCGCAATCTCCTCAAATCGCTGTTCCTGAGTCGGCTCAGCTTCGGCGAAGTAGAAAGCGTTTATGTAGAAGAGTGGCAGGCAAACGATCACGATAGCCGCGCCGACGGCTGTTGCCAGCCGTCGGAATCCGCTAGCCGTGAATGCTGCATCTGGGTGCCGGCCAACTTCCTCAGTGGTGTGCCGAACCTCCGTCGCCGACTTCACCACCAAGCCACGACGATTCGCCCGTCGCGTCGCCTGTTCTTCGTCGTCGGCGTCGACGGTGACGACCCGATCATCGCCGGTTGATCGGTCCGCACCCGTTACCCGCCATGTGTGCTTGCTCATGCGTGATCCTGCTCGGCCTTGCCGTTCACCGGTCCGCCACTGAACGTCACCCGTGCCACGCGGCGCAGCTGCGACAGCGGAATAGGGAGCGGTGGGCGGGCCTCATGGTTGTCGCACGACAGCACCAGCACGGCGCGTCGCCCCGCACCGTCGATCGACTCCAGCCGCTTCAAGGTGCGGATGCCGGTCTGTGTTTCGATGACGACCACGCGGCCGACCACGTCATCAATCTTGTCCACGACCTTGGCGTAGACGAGCGAGCCGGGGCCGATGGTCGGCAGCATGCAGTCGCCCTCCACCATCGCGGCGAAGTCGGCATCCACGCCTGGCGGCAAGCCCGCTGATTGTTGTTCCTCATCGTCGCGGACACGCTCACCATCGGCGGGAACGTGGACGAAGGGCACGGTGGTCTGGAACGGGGTCAGCTCGCCAAGGTTCTGCTCGCCTGCCCAAGGGTCGTCGGCCTCGCCACGGGCGGCTGCTACAACAACATCGAGGTCGACATCAAGCGCCTCCGCGAGCGGCCTCCAATTGAGTTTCTTAAGAGACTTCGTGCGTCCCTTGAGCAGGTTTCGCAGCGCAGCGTCAGTGATGCCGACGCGGCGTGAGAACGAGCCGATGGTCTCGTCACTTCTGTCGAGCTTCATCTGTACGAGCTCGGCTTGATTCACGGTGAGATTCGTCAGCATCGACGGTACACGTTGTATCCGTTTCGACCGTCAGTCAAACGTCAAAATGGTTATGATGATTGACGGACGCAAAGATGGGCATTATGTTGCCGTCACATGTCCGTCACAACCGACACGATTATCTACACGGCCGGAGAGGTCGCGAGGCACCTGAAGGTTGCTCCTCGAACGGCCTGCAGGCTGATTGACGACGGCAAGCTGAAGGGGTATCGGCTGCCCACCGGCGGTCGTGACCGTCGCGTTTCGCACGAGTCCCTCGTGGCGTTCATCCGCGAGCACGGCATGCCCGAGAGCATGATCCCGCAGCCGGCCGCTGAGAAAACCGAGCCCGCCCACGCGGCCGCCTGAGCCCCCACCCGGCCCGTCGTCGCGCCACTGCGGCGGCGGGTCTTTCGGCCGCCTGAGCCCATCACCCGACACGCCATGACCGAGGCCCTTTTCACAGTCGTCTTCCTGCTGACGTGGTCCCTGCTGCTCATCGCCCAGGTCCGGGACAACCGCCGCAGCCGACGCAAGCTCCGCGACAGCGACCGCCTCTTGCGGCGGGCAACACGGCATTACAGCGACGCCCGCAAGTGCCTCGAGCGCAGCAGTCAGCACCACATCCACGAGCTGCGCGAGCCGTCGCTCAACTGATCCACCCCACCCACCAAAAAGCCCGCCGCGGCAGCAACCGCAGGCGGGCAGAAGGAAACAAGCGAATGCACGATAGCACAACACCACAATCAGCAACGCCGTCAAAGATCGACCTCCGCGAGGGAGAGGTACTCGTCCTGCGGACGTGCAAGCCGGACGGCAAAAGCCGCTGCGACTTTCAATGGCCCATGAGCGGAGAGGTGAGCTGCCCGGATTGGCTGCCAACCTCAAAGTGCGGAAACGGCTTGCACGGCCTGCTTCGGGGGGTGGGAGACGCCGGATACCTCGACCCGTTCCCAGGCCGGGAGGTCGGGTATGTCGCCATGCTCGTCGTCGTGCACGAGTCGGACATCGTGGACCTGGGGGAGAAGGTGAAGTTTTCACGAGGTCGCGTCGTCTTTGCCGGGACAATCCATGACGCGGCTGCAATTCTCAAAGCCCATTATCCTGCGTCGCCCATTGTCTTCGGCACGGCCACCGCCGGCGACAGCGGCACGGCCACCGCCGGCGACAGGGGCACGGCCACCGCCGGCTACAGCGGCACGGCCACCGCCGGCTACAGGGGCACGGCCACCGCCGGCGACAGCGGCACGGCCACCGCCGGCGACAGGGGCACGGCCACCGCCGGCTACAGGGGCACGGCCACCGCCGGCGACAGCGGCACGGCCACCGCCGGCGACAGGGGCACGGCCACCGCCGGCTACAGGGGCACGGCCACCGCCGGCGACAGCGGCACGGCCACCGCCGGCAAAGAGGGTGCTCTCGTCGTGGAGTGGTACGACCAGAAGCACGGCTGCTACCGCCGCGCAGTCGGGCACGTTGACGGAGAAAAGCTGCTCCCGGGCACGCCCTACCGCGTCACTGACGTTGGTGAGTTCGTCGCCGTCAAGGAAAGCGGGGCCCGTAGTGAATAGCAACACCTTCGCCCCCGGCATCTATGCCGACATCCCGCCGGCAACCTACCACGCCATCGAGGCCGTCAGCAGCAGCATTCTCAAGCGGATGCACACGACCAGCCCGCTGCACGCCCAGCACCTCGCCGCCGAGGGCATGGCCGACAGCAAGGCCTTGACGTTCGGCGACAGCTGCCACGCCGCACTGCTCGAGCCGGACCGCTTCGATGCCGAGTACGTCGTGGCTGGTCAGTGCAACGCCAATAAGAAGGACAGCACACGTTGCAGCAACCAGGGCACGCGGCAGTTCGCCCGCGAGACGTGCGGCGAGCATGAGCCGGCCCTCGACCCGTGGTTCTGCGGCGTCCACGCGAAGTCAGCCGACGCCGAGCTGGAGATCACGCCCGAACGGCTCGTCAGCCGCGAGGAACGCGACCGGCTCATTCGCATCCGCCGCCGGCTATGGAGCGACAACGCAACACGGCCGGCACTTGAGCAGGCCACGCGGGTCGAGCTGACCGTCATCTGGCAAGACGAGGCCACGGGCCTGCTGTGCAAGGCACGGCCTGACCTGCTGATCGAGCAGGACGTGCGGGTCATGTACGACCTCAAGACGACCAGCGCCGCGACGTTGCGCGAGTTCGAGCGAAAAGCCGGCGGCCTCGCGTACCACCTGCAGCTTGCGATGTACGCCGACGGCCTCGCCGCCAACGGCATCGACATCGACCACGCCGGCATCATCGCCGTCGAGTCAGCAGCCCCGCATGACGTGGTCCGCTGGGTCGCGACGGACGACTACATGAGCGAGGGCTACGCCGCGTTCCGTGCCGCGATCGAGTTGTACGCCGACTGCAGCAACGCCGGCACATGGCCGGGCGTGGCGGCCGGGACGCCCAAAGCGCTCAACCTTCCCCCCTACCTCCGCAACCAGAACACAGAGCTATGAGCGACACCACCGAAAACAAGCAGAACGCGATCGAGCCACGCCGTTCGATGTCCATGACATCGCGTGGCCTGCAGCCTGAGAACTTTGACGACCTCTGGCGGCTTGCAACAGCGATCGACCGCAGCGGCCTTGCTCCGAAGGACATGCGCACGCCCGAGACGATCTTCGTCGCATTGGAAATGGGCCTCGAGCTTGGCCTACCGGCCATGGCTTCGCTGCGGCAGATCGCGGTCATCAACGGCAGGCCGTCGATATGGGGCGATGCCGCGTTGGCCCTCTGCAAAGCGAGCGGAGAACTCGAAGACTTCGAGGAATACGTCGAGGGCGACTATGAGGACATGGTGGCGACAGTGAAGGTTAAGCGGAGAGGTTTCTCCCGCCCCGTCGTCCAGACCTTCAGCGTCGATGACGCCAAGCGTGCCGGGCTCCTTGGCAAGTCCGGGCCGTGGCAGCAGTACCGGGCCCGCATGTTGAAGCTGAGGGCTCGCGGCTTCGCGCTTCGCGACACGTTCGCCGACGTGCTGCAGGGCCTGTATCTAGCGGAGGAAGCCCAGGACATCCCGCCAGACGAGCCGAAGCCTCGCAAGGTCGACAGCCGGGCGGTCACCAATGACGCGTTGGCCGCTTTGCCAGACCACAGCGACAGCAGCCCGGCGGTGACGGGCGTCATCAAGCCGCCAAACGACGAGCCCGAGGCCAAGACGGAACGGATGGAACGACCCGAGCACGACGACGAAGGCGAGGTTGCCGCCGAGTCACCAGCCGACAAAGCCAAGCCCGAAGATCCGCGACGGGATCGCAAGCCGGGTCACTACGACGCGGACGAGATAGACGACCAGCCGCCGCCCGACGTCATGCCAGCTGCCGAGCAGAAGGCGAAAGAGGCCGAGCTGCCTGACATGAACAACGCCTGGGAGCTCGATCAGGAGTCGGACGGTCAGTCAGCCATGGCGGCCGGGGCATAGCTGGAAGTACGGGCCGGAGTCATGCAGCGGGCGGTCAGCCCGGCCCGGGCGGCGACAAGTCGCCCAGCAAACACCCGCAGCGGCCCCGTGTGAGTACCCACGGAAGACACCGCCGAGTAGTTCACGAGACGAACAGGCAGCCGGATCAGCGGCTGCCGACCACCCTGCCGCCGACCTCACGCGGCGGCAGGGCTTCGGGCGGATGGGATTGAGGTGATGCGATGCACGCGGCGTCGGCACACCTCGCCGGGTTCGACTCCCGGCCCGCCCTTCACGACGCCGCACAACTTCACCCGCAGGACACGTCACATGCCCACTGGATACGAACCAGCCCCAGACACCGTCGATGCCATGATCAACCGGCTCATCGACCTGAACCACCCAGACCTCCAGAAGTCGAAACCGACGATCACAGCGTTGATGGCGTTCGAGATCCTGCCGGACTCGGAAGACGGCGAATCACGCAAGCCCGGTCCGTGCCTTCGCCGGTTCGGCTTCAACGTGCCGGCACGCACGCGGATCACCAGCCTCGAGCAACGCGTGGGCGGCATGGATGACATCGTGCTGCAGATCGATGACCACTCGTGGAAGGAGCTTGACCAGATGAAACGGGAGGCCGTTCTCGATCAGCAACTTCACAGCCTGGAGGTGATGCGAGACGCCGACGGAGCGGACAAGGAAGACGACGCCGGTCGGCCAAAGTTCCGCATCAAGCGGCCCGACTGGCTCGTCAGCGGGTACGAGACGATCGCCAGGCGTTACGGCCACGACTCGCCCGAGATCAGGTCGTGGAAGAAGGAGTCGGCTCGATTCAACCAGCTGCAATTCAACTGGAGCGAGGAAAACGAAGCCGTCGCCGCCAAGGCCAAGGGAGCAAAGAAGACAGCGAAGAAACCGGCTGTCGGGACGGGCTCGGCCTCCGTTCCGGTTCAGTAGTCACGCCCGGACGAGCTGCCGCTAACGCGGCCGCTCGTTCTTACCGGTCGCACAACGCGGCCAACCCATGACCCGCAGGACGCACCCATCATGCTCGTTCTTCAGCTTCTGACCGATCAACGCATCATCCTCCGCGACCGAGACACAGACGCTGCCATCGCAGTCGTCGCCGTGACGCAAATCGGCCGCGGCAAGGTCCGGCTCGGCATATCGGCACCTGACACGGTCATCGCAGACCGCGAGGCGATCGACAACGCCAAGCAGGCAGCACGCCAACGCGGCGGACCATCGCTGCCGGTGCCGCCGGTGACCGTGGCCGAGACGCCGTATCTGCAGCCGGCGGATAGCCGCAAGCGGTGCAACTGCGGCCCACTCGACATGATCGAGAGCCGCAGCCTCCGCGGACGTTGCGACAAGTGCGGCCACAGGATCAACACGCACGCGCCGATCGTTCGGCCGACCCTGACGCTGAGGAGCCCGCAATGAGCGAAGCCGACACGTTCTACACAACGGCGGAGCTGGCGACGCGCTGGAAAGTTAGCGAAGACACCGCCGCCCGTCGGATCGATGAGTACGACCTCGCCCTGCCGTTCAAGCCCCGCCGCGTACCGGCTGCTCGCCTCGCCAAGTTTGAGAACGCCAGCGGCACGCAGGAGGTGTCGGGCAGCGTCGCCAAGAAGAAGCCGGGCCGCAAGCCCAAGCACCGCCCGGCAATCGACCACAGCGTCCTGGCCGGCCTCTAGGCCGCCGCCGTTCCCACCCCCACCTGACCCCAACGCCCATGAGCAAGTCCAAACCACATACGCATGACGCCGCGGTGCTGAAAGCGGGAGAGTGGCTGCAACGCATTCGCAGGTGCGACGTCGTTCTGCTCGAGCCTGTCGTCGCCAACAGGCGTGTGAGCGAGTGCCCGGATGGCTACGGCATTGCCCCTGATGGCAGCCACGTCGTTGAATGCAAGGTCAGCATCACTGACTTTGTTCGCGACAAGCACAAGCCGTTCCGCCAAGTTCCGAGTGAAGGCATGGGGCGATGGCGTTGGTACATGACACCCGCCGGCCTCATCGACGCTCCGTGCTTTGATCGTAATGCGCCAGACGGATGGGGCTGGGTCGAATACGGCAAGGGCCGCTGCGGCTTTCGCATATTAAGGCGAGCTGAGCCGTTCGACGCGGTGAGTTTTGCGGAGCCGCTGATGCTCCGCATGCGGCTTACTGAGAACGTCCGCAGCCGTCGCCAGCAAGCCGCCTGACCCCTTCCCCCGCCTGACCCCAAAGCCCATGCACGACAACAACAACCAGCCCAGCAACGAACAGCTTAAGGAGCCGACCGATGTTGTTTGATTTTTTCTACGAGATCGATCCACCATTCCGTCCGTTGGTAGACGGAGACTTGATTCCGGTCCAGCCACCGGACCTTGGCGGTTCCGTTCTCATTGCAGAAGTCGTAGTCGTGGACGGGCGGAGGTTTGTTGTTGCATACGGCGACGTTGTCGGTTTCGCGCCGATCGTGATGGCGGGTCCCCGAACCTTGATTGTCTGGAGAAAAGCCGACCTCGGAAACGAGGTTGCTGCCCGCTACGTCGGCCGCGTCTTCGCATCGATTGAAGCCGCCCGGGCCGAGCTCGACCCGCTAGAGGCCGAATGACCACGAGCGATCGCGCGAAAACACGCCCCAAACCCGCCTGACCAGTTGCCCGACCGGCCTCTAGCCATCCCTAAGCCACTCCCGAACATGCCCGGAAACTTTCTCCAACCTCGACCACGGCGGATGCTCGTAGATCGCGTCGATGCCGCTCGGCTTGTGACCGGACACGGTGCGAGCTGCCACCGGATCGCCGGCCCCGCCGCTAATGCTGCGATGAGTGTGACGCACGCCGTGGATGCCCTTGCCGGGTGCCTTGATGCCGGCGGCCGCCTTGAGCTTGGCAAACGCCTGAGCGACGGCGGACTGTTTCGAGCCGCCGACGGGTGCACCGTCGTCATCGACCACGAGGTCATCACGGACCCACGGCAGGCCACGCGAGGTGCGAAACAACAGCTCATCACCCGGCCGCGTCTCTGCCAGTCGCTGCAGCACGACATCGAGGGCGGCCCGCGTCTCAGGCCACAGCGGCACGAGGTGATCGACGTCCGTCTTAGGTCGCCACTCATCGACGCGGCCGAAGCTACCCGCCTTGAGGTGCAACGCCGCGACAGGAAGCTGAGCGAGCTCGCCCGCGTGATACCCGCCGTTGATCGCAAGCCACACCATGGCACGGATCTGGACCGCCGACTCCCGCATCCGCGAATGCACGCCGCCGCCACGGCCGGCGATGCTCGAGCGACCAACGCCACGGCCGGCAGCCCGCAGCAGCGCCCGCACCTCGGCACGGTCGAACATCTTGTCACGACCACGACGACCCGTCAGCCGGTGGTCGGGTGCACGCAGGTCGGCCATGAAGCTACGGCCAAACGCCGGCACGCGATCAATGACCTCGTCGTCTGCGGCAGCCCTAAACATCGTCTTCGCGAGCGACAGCATCAGCCGCCGCGTCCGTTCGCCCTTGGCCTTGGCAAAGACGCCGGCACGCAGCACGCGGAACGCAGCCGGGCCGATCACCTCGGCGGGCTCGTGGCGGCCGAGGTGATCGAGCACGAGGCCGACAGCGTCGCGGCATTCGCCGAAGTAGGACGGAGTCAACTTGCCGGAGAGCAAAGCTTCCTGCTGACCGCCGAGCCAGTAGGCCGCGACGTCGGCGACGGTCGGGCCATCGACACGAGGCCGAGCCGACCCGTCAGGCGGCAGGCCCCAACGCAGCCGCAACGCCGGGGCGTTCGCTTCCCAATACGCCAGGGCCTCATCGGCCGGCAGCTTGCCGCAGACGTGGCGAACCTTGCCGCCGATTTTCTTCACCCAGCCGCGAGCGTGCGGAGTCAACGGGAACGACGGGTACGGCTTAACGACAGGCCATTCTTTGCTCGTGGATCGGGCCATAGGTCACAACCTTCGTCACAACCTCGTTCAGCCAAAACGGCCATAGCAGGCCGCCAGAGCGGGCGAGCCCGCAGGTTGCAAGCTACACGCGGACATCGCACGCAGCCACTCGGAATCGTCTTTTATCAGGACGCCAGGGCCGAACGAGCTACAGTCAGAGCGTCGCAAGCGTTCGCCACGCTGGCGACTTTTAACCGGAGTGTCGTGGGTTCGAATCCCACCCGGTCCACTTCCCGATGCGTTGTCGCAGATATGCCGCTCGCCCGTGACGATGCCGTCTGCTTGAGGATCACGCCTTTCGGCGAGACGTCACAGGTCGTCTCGGTTCTGTGTCGTGAACGCGGCCGGGTACGGCTGCTGGTCAAGGGGGCCAGGCGTCGAACCAAGGCCGGCAAGGGCAAGTTCGACGGCGGACTCGAGTCGTTGGATTTGGGGCACGTGTTGTTCGCCCACGTGCCAGATCGCGACCTGAGCGTCATGACGGAGTGGAAATTGCTCGATGGGCATCGACACCTGCGTCATGACCTGCGGGCGATGTGGCTGGGCATGTACGCAGCCGAGCTCGTCGACCGCCTTATCGAGGAGCACGACCCGCACCCGAAGCTGTACGACGGGTTTCTCAGGCTGCTGTCGCGGCTGACAGAGGATCAGACCCGAGAAGCCGTTATGGTCGCATTCGTGCTTAATCTGATTCGGCAAGCCGGCATTCTGCCCGACTTTGCGGTGTGTCACGACGGCACACCGACGCATCGGGCGCTGGCTGACCAGGACACGCTCAGCTTCGACGCCGACCGGGCGGTGCTGCATCGCGGCGATGAGGATGTGCCAAGCGACGCGCGGCCGGTTGCAGCGGAGGGCGTGGCAGTGATTCTGTCCCTGCTTCGGCTGACCCGCACAGGCGGCGAGATCCCGACGATCGACCGATCCGACGCCGACGCTGCCCATCGGCTCCTGGCAACGCACCTTCGACATCAGACCGATGCCCGGCTGCGGACCGCCCGCTTCGTCTTCCACGAGCGGCTCTGACCGCAAATCAGTACGGGGCGTTGTCGCCACGCTGCCACCACTCTTCGCCGTCGTCTTCGTCTTCTTCGCTGTCCGTGCCGAGGTCGGGCTCGCCTTGGCGAACGACGGCTGTGAGCGCTCCTGCAAAGGCTTCGGCTGCCATCTGCAGCACGCGGCTCTCACGGTCGCCGAGCGGCTTGTCGTCGCGACGCGTCAAGACAATTGTGGCCAAAGGCTCGGCTAAGTACGTGCAACGGGCGGCCAGCACCACGTGGTCGACAAGCTGGGAAAGCTCCGCATCCAAAACGTCGATCTCCGGCAGCATGGCCTCGGGCTCGGCACGGAAGACCGCGCCTTCTGTCTCATCTTCAACCCGCGGCAGGACGACTGTCGACAGCCACTCGACGACCGCTGCCTCACCGGCCACGGTGTGCTTCATGTACGCCCCAAGCTCCGAGCGCCCCTCGTCATCGTCAAGGAAGATGGCAATGTTGCAATGCCCCGCGTGCCGCAGCAGCCAGTCCATTGTGTGGCACAGCAACTGCTCGAGATCAGCCGCTCCGCCGAGCAGAGAGCGGAGGTGGCCGCCGAGGCGGACTTCCTCGACCTGCTTGGCCACGTCGCCGTAACCGTCGACAAAATCGTTGCACAGCACGTCGACCTTCTGACTCACGGCCCGACGGGCGATGTTGAGCGTCCGAACAGCCGCCCGCAGGCGGTCGAGGCGGCGGTCGAACTTGTCCTCGCTCCACGCCTTCCCGGCCACGCGGCGTAAACGCTTCTGCAGATCCGCGGCATCCACCAGGGCAGACGGAACATAGTCGCACGCGCCGCGTTGCACGGCGAGCACTGCTCGGTCGAGCGTCGGCTGGCGGTCTGCGACGACGATGGGAACTGGTGCCTGCGTAAGTTGGCGACTCATCGAGAGTAGCGTGCTGTCGTCGGAGCTGGTCACGACAGCGACCGGCCCATCACATGCCTCGATCTCGCTGACGATCTCGTCGGCGTTTACACGCCGAACGTTGCCGTTGGTAGCGTCGCGAACGGCCCGCACCTCTTCCGTGTCACTTGCTACTACAAGCCACGACATGTCAGCGACGGCACGGGCGGCAATCTTGCGACCGGCGGCGCGGCCGACGCGACGGCGGCGAACGGGTTGGACTACAGGCGAAGTGGCGGAGGGCGTCATTGGTGGTGGCAAAGCAACGGCGTGCGGTTCGGGCGCAAATGCCCGTCCGCTGTTGCGTCGTCATCGCCACGAGCCAACTTGATGCCGCTGCCGACGACCCTGCTACCTGTCGACATCGCCTTCAACTATTGGACGCTGTTCACGCGAAGCGGGCGACCTGTAGAAGGTCGCCCGCTTCATGAACTAGTAAAGGACTTGCCTCAGACGCCTTCAGGTTCGTCAGGCGTATTGAGCATGGTCGCACCGACGTTGCCCGTCGCCGTCGCAGCCGGAGCTGTGACTCCGACCGACTCAGTGGCCGCGGGAGCTTCCTGGATCCGACGCATCGTCAGCTCGACCACGTCGGCAGAGGGTGTCGGCACTTGCATGGCGTCGAGCAGCCCGAGCAACTGCCCGGCGTGCTTAGTGCGATCAGCCAGCGAAGCCGAAGCGGCCTTGGCATCAGGATCAAGCAAGACATCGACCGCGTTGGCGTCAACCGCCTGAAGCCGAAAGTCGGCGGACGTTGCGGAAGGTTGGGGGTTCATCGCGGGCTCCAAAGCAATCGGATCAAAGGTGCAGCGGCAAAGCGGCGTTGGGTAGTCGACGAGCCTCGACAGGTAAGCCAAGGTCGTGGCTGCCTCATTTCATCGGCAGCATCGTCTTCGTCTGTTTGCTACGACAACCGATGACAAGCGTTCGGTCAAGTTCTGAAAAGGGAACTGACGGTCGAATCTGCACATCCTTCAGGCCATCCGATCGCTCGCGTCCGTCGCTCGCGTTCCGTCAATGCTGAGGCCGTGGCTGTTCTGCCAGCGTTCGGCAAATGTTGCCACTGCCGCGTGCAGACGGCTCTTAACGGTTCCGAGCGGAATCTCGAGAATGTCCGCGATCTGCTTGTACGGAAACTGGTGGAAGTAGCTCAGCAGCAGGATCTCCCGCAGGTGGTCCGGTAATTCTTCGACGACATTCCGCACCTGATCTGAAAGTTCCTGCCGCTTGGCCGGCTCGTCGATATCGGGCACATCAGCAGCCATCAGGTCGACGAAGGTGCCACCGTCACCGTTGGCCCCGCCGCTGATCTTGGCATCCAAGGGTGCCGCCGGCCGACGGGCTTGGCTCCGCATGAGGTCGCGAGCCTTGTTGGCTGCAATCGTGAACAACCAAGGCCGAAATCTGCGGGTCGGGTCAAAGCTGTGTCCGCTCTGGTGGACCTGGAGGAACGCTTCCTGGAAGATGTCTTCTGCTGCCGTCCGGTCACCGAGGAAGCGAGCCAGGAAGGCGTACAGCTCTCGCTCGTAGCGGGCAACGAGCTGCCGAAACGCGGCCAGCTCCCCATTGAGATACCGCTCGAGCAGTTGCTCGTCGGTCGCAAGTTCGGTGGCGCTGCCGCTCTTGGTGTTGGAAGATGTCTTCGCGGCCACGGCCATCGGCAGCGACTATACGAGCCGGTCTGTCGATGGCAGGCAGAAACTGTGTTGAAACGCGTTCGCTCCCGAACATGGCAAGATGTAGTGACGTACAACCGGGCTTCCCATGCCGACAACTCTGCCGAGCCTTTTTGATCTGGACGAAGCGGCCGCCGGTGAGCTGGCCCGGTCGTGGGGCTGGCCAGCGTTCCGTGGCAAGCAACTTCGGCAGTGGGTGTTCGACAAGCTCGAGAGCGACCCGCGCCGCATGACGAACCTGCCTGCCGCGACACGCGGTGAGTTGCACGAGCGTGTCGACCTCACTGCAGGCGAAGTCGTCACCGACCAGCTGTCCGACGACGGCACGCACAAGATGCTCATCTCCTGGCCCGACGGGGCAGAGGCCGAGTGCGTCATGATCCCAGACGGCGATCGGCGGACGGCGTGCGTGAGCAGTCAGGTCGGTTGCCCCGTCGGCTGCCGATTCTGTGCCAGCGGCGTGGCCGGTTTAAAGCAGAACCTGACGGCCGGCCGCATCCTGCAGCAGGTCTGGCACTTGACCCGCGGCCTCCGCTCACGCGGCGACCGCACCGGCCGAATCACCAACCTCGTCTTCATGGGCATGGGTGAACCGCTCAGCAACTACGGCCCCGTGGTCACCGCCGCCCGGATGCTGCATGACGAGAAAACCTTCGGCCTCGGCTGGCGACGCATCACACTCAGCACCGTCGGCGTCCCGCCCCGCATGCGTCAGCTTGCTGATGAGGACATCCCGATTAACCTCGCCCTGTCGCTGCACGCCCCCGAAGAACACCTTCGGCGGCAGATCATCCCATGGGCAGAGCATTTCGAGCTAGGCGACATCCTCGACGCCTGTCGGTACTACTTCGAAAAGACCGGCCGCGAGGTGACGTTCGAGTACATCCTGCTCAGCGGCGTCAACGACGCACCGCACCATGCCAAGCGACTGGCCACCATCTGCCGCAACGGCGGGTTCAAGGTCAACGTTAATCTGCTGCGTTACAATGAAGTCGAAGGGCTGCCGTTCGCCCGACCGGCCGGTGATGCTGTGATGAAGTTCCAGCAGATTCTGCGGGACGTCGGCATCAACGTCCACGTCCGCAAAAGCCGCGGCCGCGATATTGACGCCGCCTGCGGCCAACTCCGCCGCAAACAGTCAGCCGCCGACGTGTTGGAATTGGTGCAACTCGGTGCTCAATCTTCAGCTTGAGCATCAAAGGTCAGGCTACTGCTCAGCCGACGCTCGGGTCAGGGTCGCCCGTTGCGGGACGAACAGCAAGAGGACCTCCTCGTCCTGCCGCTCGGGTCGGAACCATTGGCCTCCGATGGTGGTGTCGCGTCCGGCTTCGGGAGAGGCCGAGACGAGCAGGTACCCGCCGTCTGGAATGTCGACCGTCACGCGCGCGGCCGTCAGGGCTTCGTCGACCGACAGCGATCGCACCGCGTCTCGGCCGGTGGCGGTGAAGCGGGTTTGCCCGCGGGAGGATTGAACGCGTGGCACGAGCGAGAGTCGCGTCATCGCCCCACCGCCACCGGGCGTCGGGGCATAGGTCACAGCCAGCGAAAGCGACGCAGGGCCGAACGTTCTGCCGCCGAGACCTTGATCGTCGTGCCAGAAGACCGTCGTCGACATTTGCCGTGCGGCTTCTTCATCGCTCGGCATGAGCACGTCAAACCGCTGCGGCGTCAGGTCCGCGGCAATGCTCGTCCGCGACTCGACCTGATTCCCGCCAGCGGTGCGGGCGAGCTCCTCGAGATCACTCGCATTACCAATGCCGACACGCAGCCCGTTGGCCCAGAGTCGGTCACGATCTGCGGCATCGACGGCCGTCTCGTCAACGCGCGACCAGGCGGCGTCGGCGCCATACAGCGAGACGAACATCCGGTGCGTCATCAGCATCCGACGTGCAGTCGGCAGCGGTGCCGGATCCGTCGGCCGCGGTTGTACCGTCCGCACCGTCGCCGACGCCGCAGGCGCCGCCCGCTCCGGGCCACAGCCGAACATCATCAGCAGCAAAAATAAGAGCCCAAGCCGCTTCATCACGTCGACGACGGTAGCAGAAACCCAAGATGATGCCCCGCGTGCCGAAGGTGCAAGAGGTGCCATCGTCCAGCTTCGAGGCGGCCGAACAGCGGGCTCCGTTGGAAGATGCCATCAGCGTCGAGCCGTTCCTGCACCCGCTGACACGACGTCGCGAACAGGTCGACCTGAATCGCATCCTGCTCGTCCGCCACCTTCGGCTGCATCCGCTTGGGCGCGGGCATATTGGCGGGCATCGGTTTGCTCAAAGCCTTGTCAGACAAAGCAAAGCGACGCATCAGCGGCGGGATCGGCCACGGCATGTTCCACATGTCAAACCCGTCCAGGCTGCAGTTCTGCGTCATCGAAAGGTGCTCGCACACGCGGCCGAGCGACCACTTGCCCGCGCGCGTGTATCCGCCGTCTAGCAGTCGCCGGGCCTCAATTACTGCGTCGTCGAGCGTGTCAAACGTGAGGTGGCGTCGCCCTGCCTGTTGCGTCGCTTGCGTCATGCACGCACCTTAACGCGGCTGCGTCGCTGGTGGTGACGCAGCGTGCGACCAAACGACCTTCTTCGTCACATCGAGCACGGTCTTCGACTCATCAAGCACTGCCGTCACCCGCGTGGCGGTCGCCGCGTCGACCAATCGCCAGGTGTGACCTTCAACGTTTGCCTCATGCTCCGCCCCGTCGACGTGGACCGTCACCTTGCTGCCCGGAAACACCTCGCCGCGTAGGCCGTCGCTGAACCGCTCGACGAACAGGAACGGCCCCTGCTCCCGACCCGCGGTCGACATCGCGGCATTGTAAGCCACCTGGGCGTCGAACTCGGCACCGTCAATGGGTGCAAACCCCGGCCCTTCGGTCATCTCACGCACGACGCCAGCAAGCTCCGCTCGCCCATAGTCCGCGGCGAACCCTTCGCCCCAAAAGGACCCGTACTTGCCGTGACACGACGCACAGTTCGCGTTGAAAAACGTGATCGGCGCGATCGACTCGCCAGGCTCCGTCTCTGCCGCGGCAGCGCTTGCGACCTCTCGTGGCACGGCAGCGGTAAGCAACAACATCATACCTACGACGATCGGCAGCAGGTGATGCACGACACGCATCATACAGCTCATCCCGCCCTACGCCGCAAGCCGCTTCATCGTCGGCAACGGCAACGCGTCCGGCAACGACTTCGCCACCGCGTACCGCGCCCGACTCTCCAGCAGGTGCGCGTGCTCCGGCCGATTCACCTGCTCCAGGTAACGGTCCCGCAGCTCCCGACACTGCGCGATCAGCTTCGGATCGATCGTCACCTTCGCCTTCGGCGTCGACGCCGTCAGCTGCTTCTCGACCGCCTTCGGTGCCTCCACCACCTCAGCCTCCACGGGCGTTTCCACCACCACCTCCACCTCCGTCGTCGGCGGCGGGCCGAACTGCAACGGCGCCTTCTTTGTCACGACCGGCGGCGGGACTGCCACGACCTTCGCCTTCTTCACGCGCGGTTTCCGCTCGGGCTTGGGCTCTTCCTTCGCCTCGATGGTCGGCATCGGCTCGCTCCAGTGCAGCCCCGGCGGGATCGGCAACGCCAAACGATCCTCCCGCATCTGACCGCCCTCCGTCTTGTGCGGATACCACCACTTCGTCCCCCCCACGCCCTCGTCCCCCTCGACGATCTTCTTCTGCCAGAAGATGTGCACGCGCTTCTTCGCCGTGCTCCCGCCGCGGAACGCGATCGGCACGAACCCCATCGCCTCCCAGAACCGGTTCGCCGGCAGGTCCTGCGCACACCAACAGCAGAACAGCCGACACCCGTACGCACTCCGCTCGAACACTTCCTTGAGCAACGTCGCCCCGATGAGCGTCCGCTGCGCCGTCGGATCGACGCACAACTGATAGACCACGCCCAGCTCGTCACGCTTCAGGTACCGGTCGCGATACATCACATACCCGACCGCCTTACCCGTCCCCCCCACGCCCCCCACGCCCGCCACGCCCCCCACGCCCGCCTCCTCCGCGATCAGCAATCCGTCCAGTTTGATGTACCCCTCGAACTGCTGCGTCGTCGAGTACCCGAGCTGCTTCGAGTGCTTCTTGTGCAGCGCATCGATCCATGGCAGGTCGTCCCGCGTCGCCAGTCGCACCGTGATCGGCGCGTTCGGCACGGGCAGCGAAGACGTCGAACCGTTACGGATGGAAAGGGTGTTCATCACAATCCTTCAAAGGGAGTAAGGCAACGGCAGATCCGTCGCTCCGGTCCATCCGCTCCACCCCCCACGCCCCCCACGCCCCCCGCCCCATCCACGGCGACGATGCCGTTGTCGGCCGAGGCGTTGAGCAGGGGTGTCGGCGACGCCGCCGGGCCGAGCGAGACCAGGCCGACGTGAACCACGTTCGCGGGCGACTGAACGACGGCCCCGGCGCCTGCATACCGCGTCGGCGTTCGGCTGCCGTCGGTCACGAGGATCGCCGACCCGTCGAACCCCGCCACGTCGACGTTCACGTCGAACGTCAGCACGAGGGAAACGTTCTGGCTAAGTGGGTTGAACGCCGCCGCCGTCAGCGTCGGCCGTGTCGGCGACGCCTCCGTCCCCCGATTCCGCCGTCGCCCCATCCGACGCACCTTGGCGGGCGTGAAGGTCGCTGCGAGCTCGGAGGATGCAATAGACATGACAAGAACCTTCAGAATGGACCCGGTGCCCGGTGCAATGGACCCGGTGCCACGGTGCCCGGTCCCCGGTCTCCGGTGCCACGGTTTGAGCCGCCGTCTGCGGCGGGCAAACCGTGTCTGCATGACCTGGCCTCGCCGACACGGATTGCCCGCATCGGAATGCGGCTCAAGCCGTGGCACCTCGGACCTAACACGTCGCGGATCGACGTCGACAACGACTACGCCGCGATCTTCAGGGCCTGGTTCGCCGCGTTGGTGGCCGTCGCGCCCGATCCCCGGTGCCACGGTTTGAGCCGACGTCTGCGGCGGGCAAACCGTGTCTGCATGACCTGCCCTCGCCGACACGGATTGCCCGCATCGGAATGCGGCTCAAGCCGTGGCACCTTGAACCTGACACCTCGCGGACCGACGTCGACAACGACTACGCCGCGATCTTCAGGGCCTGGTTTGCCGCCTTGGTGGCAGTCGCGCCCGGTCTCCGGTGCCACGGTTTGAGCCGACGTCTGCGGCGGGCAAACCGTGTCTGCATGGCGTGGCCTCGCCGACACGGCCTGCCCGCATCGGAATGCGGCTCAATCCGTGGCACCTCGGACCCGGCACCTCGCGGATCGACGTCGACAACGACTACGCCGCGATCTTCAGGGCTGGCTGTTCCCCGGTGGCGATGGGCGTGACGGAGGCAACATTGCTGCCGAACAGCACGTTGAACGTCGCCCACATGCCCGCCGCAGTCGAACGGACGGCTTGCATCTTGTACGTGATCTGCGTCGCCCCGGCCGGGATCGTCGCATCGACGAACTTGCGGCTGCCGACACCGCCGAGGTACTCGAAGTCGAGCGACCCGTTGACGCTCCGGTAGACCTGATAGATCGTCCCGCTGGTGCCGGCGGGGTTGTCGCACTTCCAGCTGAGCATGAGCTCGCCGTTGCCGTTGACTTCTGACTTGAGCTCGTACGGCGTGCCGGGGGCCGGCCGCGGGCTCGGGCCGCTGGGCACCGGAATCTCGGCCAGATTGTAAATTGCGTCGCCGTCGACGTCGGCCGTCGCCCGAATCTGCGAAATGATGGCCGAGCCGGCCGATGCCATGTTGCGGACAGCCTCGTAGAACGTTTCCGTCGCGGCTCGTGCCGCCTGTTGTGCGGCTTGCTGCGCGTTGTACGCGTCGCGGGCAGCGGTCGTCTTCGTCTCCAAAGCCGTCACGCCCGCCGGGTCGACGCCCAGCGTCGCGGCGTTCGTGGACCAGGGGCCGACGTGGTTCTCGTAGAACGAGACCTTGTCGATTCGTTTGCGGGGAACAACGATCATGGCGTGTTCTTTCCGGAGCGGCTGCTCCAACGGGCAAGCGACAATGGGTTGAGGCGTCGGACCCGATCACGCCGACCGGGCCGCTGAACGCGGATGAAGTTCGCTTGCAGCCCAGGCATCGGCAGCACCCATCGGTTGCTTGACGACGACGTACGATTTTCTTGATCGTGTTCGCGTCACGTGGAGCGGCAAACAACTCTGGTGGCACGGGTCGCGTCTGCGAAACCCGTGTCGGCGATGGTTCCCGACACGGGTCTCGCAGACGCGACCCGTGCCACCTTCGGCCGAACCCCTTCCCGTCTCGAATGCCATCGACAGATCGGTGTCCTCATGCTCCGATAGCTCACCCGGTCCGGGAACATCGCCCGTTCGCGACTGCCAACGCCGGTCGTCCGAGAACAAGGTCCAATCCTCCCGATGACCGACGATTGTTCATCGACGCACAACCACCGGTCATCAACGCACCACGGCCGGTCATCAACGCACCACGGCCGGTCATCAACGCACAACCGCCGGTCATCGACGCACCACGGCCGGTCATCAACGCACAACCGCCGGTCATCAACGCACAACCGCCGGTCATCAACGCACCGCCGCGGGTCATCAACGCACCGCCGCGGGTCATCAACGCACAATCGCGGGTCATCCCGGAACCGTGCCGACATCAGTGCTGCGATAAGGGTCTGACCTCTAAACTTCGTTTACTTCCCTTCGTTAACCCCTTATCTTCGTCCTTTCTGATTATTCTCGCACCTGATCTGCTAGCACCGGGCCGGATAGACTGGCGAAATCAGAGGGTCGAGACAGAGCCCGATGTCCCCGTTTCGACCCGCCCTTGCCTCCTTCCCCACCGGATCCGGCTCCCGAACGCTAATCCCTGCGACCATGTTCCTGCACAGATGTCTAGGTTTCTGCCCGTGTCGTCTGCTTTGGTGACCCGTTCATCAACCCTGCGAGATTGATACCGTATCGTCGCACGCTCGCGTACCAAGATAACAGTCAACAATGCTGAAATCGCTCGTCCTCGATAACGTCGCAACGTTCAGGACCCGCACGGAGATGGCAGACCTGAGAAAGGTCAACTACATCTACGGAGCTAACGGGACGGGCAAGACGACGATCTCCCGTGTACTTGCTGATCTCGCGGGTCATCCACGCTGCAGTGCGACCTGGGCCGACGGAAAGGAGGTGAGGTGTTTGGTTTACAACCGCGACTTCCGCGCGCAAACACTTCCGGCAGGACGCATCCGTGCCGGGCGTGTTCACCCTCGGTGCCGACCTAGTCGAGCTTCAGGAGAAGATTAAATCGGCGAAGAAGGAGATGGACCGCAAGGAAGAACGCATCCGTGACATGAACGTTGAACTCGACGGGGATGAAGAACACGAGGGGAAGCGTAAGCAGCGACGACAAGTCGATGAGACCCTGAAAACGGCCGCGTGGACGGTGATGAAGACCCATAAGAGCACATTCCAGCAGGCGTTCAAGGGTGTCAGTGCGGACAAAGGCAAGTTCCTGAACCGCCTCCTCAAGGAGCGCCGAAGAGAACACCGCCGAGCCTGCAGCACAGCAGGATCTGGAGGCGCGTGCGGCCACGCTCTACGGGACCGCACCAGTACGCGAAGTCGGCGTTACCGAACCTGTCGTGGGATGCGATCATGCGGTGCGAAGAGCACCCGCTGCTTAGCAAGGTCATCGTCGGGAGCGCTGACGTCGACCTCGCCGGACTCATCGAGGCGTTAGAGCATGGGGACTGGGTCAAGGCGGGATTGTCGCATCTGGAGCGGACCGACGGCTCATGTCCCTTCTGCCAGCAACCGGTACCGGACAAGCTCCGGTCTGACCTAGACGCCTTCTTCGGGGGGAGCTACCAGGCGGACATCGAGGCACTCGCCGATCTGGTCGCCGACTACAAGCGCCACGACGCGGCGCTGCGTCAATCGTTAGACGACCTCGCCGAACGTGGTACCCCGCGCCTCGACGCGGCGCTTTTCGAGGCGCACCGTCAGGCGATCGTCTCCGTCCTCGACGAGAACCACGCCACCCTCCTCACGAAACAGGGTGCTCCGGGTCAAAAGGTAACGCTCAAATCCATTGGCGACGTCGTCACACCACTCGCCGACCTCATCACGGAAGCCAACGCCGCTATCAAGCAGCACAATGCCCTCGTCGACAACCGGCACGAAGAGACACGCGAACTCACGGATCAGGTTTGGCGTCACTTGATCGACGGTCCGCTGAAGAACTCACTGGACAAGCACAAAGCCGAGGTTGAGAGCCTGAACAAGGCAATCGACGGGATCACCACGAAGCAAGTTACGGCCGAGAAAGAACAAAACCGCCTGAAGGCGGAACTCGCTGCATTGGAGCGGAAGGTGACTGGTGTCGTCCCGACCATGACGGCGATCAACGACTTGCTCGAGGCCTACGGCTTCGACACCTTTCGACTCGCCGAAGCGACGGGTTCCTCCAACGCCTACGAGCTCCGCCGGCCGGACGGCACCGCCTGTGGCGACACCCTCAGCGACGGGGAGCAAACGTTCGTCACGCTTCTTTACTTCTACCACCTAGTTTGTAACGGCAGTCACGAGTCGGACGCCGTCACCACGCCCCGCGTCGTCGTCTTCGACGACCCGGTGTCGAGTGTCGACGGCGACACGCTCTTCGTTATAAGCCACCTGATCCAGGACGTGATCAAGAGAGTACGGGAATCGTCAGACAGCCAATCGCAGGATGGTGGGGGCGAAACAGGAGAGGTAACGCAGGTTTTTGTGCTAACGCACAATGTCTACTTTCACAAGCAGGTTGCGTTCCACACGAAGCGGCAGAAGGGAAAAGCTTTTAAGGACGAGACATTCTGGGTCGTCCGCCGCGTGAACACGATGTCGACAATCGAGCAGCACGACAGGAACCCGGTCCGTGATTCCTATGGCCTCCTGTGGGACGACGTCCGCGACCAACAGCGCAGCGCTAACCAACTCTGCAACACGCTGCGCCGCATCCTTGAAACCTATTTCAAGATGTTTGGCTCGGTTGACCTGCGCACTCTTGAGGACAAATTCGACGGTTCCGAGAGGGTCTTGTGCGCGTCGCTACTCTCCTGGGCCCACGACGGATCGCACGCGGCGATGGACGACCTGCACGCCGCTCAAAGTCCCGACGCCAGAGTCCGTTATCTCGCCGTGTTTCGGAAGATCTTCGAGAAGCACAACCACCTCGCTCACTACAAGATGATGATGGGTGACAACGCAGATAAATGCGGAACGGAATAAGGGGTCAGCCCCCTCGGGGGCAGAATAAGGGGGGGGCAGAATAAGGGGGGGCAGAATAAGGGGTCAGACCCCTTGAACCTACCGGCATTCCACGCGAGGTCAACGCCGTGCGGGTCCGCCACCGTCGAGGTGAATACGGGTGGTGCGATGCTTAGCAGGCGACGTGGCTCAAGTGTCTCGAACGCGACGCGGCGTCGTTCACGCGACGGTCGCCGCAGGAACGCTGCCAGCAGCGCCAGCGGGGCGACGACGCCCGTCGGCTCGGGGACGTAGAGCGAGGCGACGATGCCGAACGTATCGGTCGTGCTTGCTAAGAAAATCTCATAACCGGCCGTCGAGTCGGTGACGATATAGGCCACGTCGAGCTGCGTGATGTCGGCGGACGCCGGCAGTTCGTAGTGGCCGTAAACAAAGCCGCCGAGGAACCAACTAAACGGCCCGCCGACGTCGGGCGGGTCCGCGTAGGCGACGAGGGGCGTGCTGGGCAGCGGGCTGTTGGCGATCCGCTGATCGAACAGCGGGTCGACCTCCGAGATGTTGACGTTGAACGCCTCCGGCGGCGGCGTCAGCACGTGGCTGTCGAAGTTCATCGCCGACGGCACCAGGTTCTGCGCGTCGTCGACTGGGCTGGTGGCGGTGTAGTTGCCGGTGCCGGTCGGGTCGGTCCAGCGTTGGTGCAGGTCGCCGAAGGCGGCACCGGCGATCTGGTCCTGCCCGGCGGACGCCCATGTAGACGAGCGTGATGGGGTCGTCGCTGGTGACGCGGAGGGTGAAGCCGCGGAAGCCGTCGAGGGTGGTGGTGCCGTCGGTGGGCGTGCCACGATCAATGACGTCGATCGTGATGGCCGCCGGTGCGGCGGGGGCGAGGGCGAGGCTGGCAAGAACGGCGATGAGGAACTTCGGCATGGCGGCAGGCAAGGGACGACGGCGCAGGCGACGCCCCAAGGTACCACGTCCCGCCGCCGCACCAACGACATTTGGAGGATCCTCACGGAACCTTCACCTGCCCCGCCGCTGCGTTACAGACGACGGACATTTGCTTCCGTTGCAGATAGGCTCCTGACCCCTCGGTTCCGCCTGACCCCTTAGTTCCGCCCGCCGCGACCCGTGCCACCTTGCCGTGACGACTTCAAGAAGCCGTCGCCGGTTGCTCTGCCTCGTAGCCCTTCATGAGCAGGTTGCGCAGCGTCAGCAGCAACGGCTCGGGCTCGATGAACACGGCCGGGGGGCGGAGGTAGATGGTCTTTTGGTCGATCACGCGGAGGGTGCCGGGGGCGCCTTGCAGAGCCTGTTGGGCGCGGGTCGCGTCGCGGACGCCGAGGGCGACGTCGGGGACTTGGCGAACGATGCGGTCGATGCCGAAGTGGCTGGCGAGGAGGCGGAGCTCGGTCAGGGCGTAGACGACTTCCATCTGTCGCGGCGGCTCGCCGAAGGCGTCGGCGACGTCTTGTTTCAACTGGCGGATCTCTTCGATGGTCGTGCAGCGGGTCAGGCGGCGATACAGGTCCATCCGCTGGCGGTCGTTGTGGACGTACGTCTTGGGGATGAACGTCGTCACGTCGATCTCGACGTGGGCCTCGGGCTTGGTCGCGATCGGCTCGTCCTTGAGCTGGCGCGTGGCGTCTTCGAGGAGCTGGCAGTACATCTCGTAGCCGACGGTGGCGATGTGGCCCGACTGCTCGGGGCCGAGGATGTTGCCGGCCCCGCGGAGTTCGAGGTCACGCATGGCGATTTTGAAGCCGGCGCCGAGGTGGGAAAACTCCTCGATGGCTTTGAGCCGTTTGGCGGCGACTTCAGTCAGGACGCGGTCGGCGGGCAGGAGCATGTAGCAGTAAGCCCGGTGCTTGTACCGCCCGACGCGTCCGCGTAGCTGGTGCAACGCGCTCAGGCCGAACCGGTCGGCCCCGTTGATGAACATCGTGTTGGCGTTAGGAATGTCCAGGCCGCTCTCGATGATCGTCGTGGCGACGAGCACGTCCGCCTCGTGGCGGATGAACTTGAGCATGACTTTTTCGAGCTCGCCTTCGTCCATCTGGCCGTGGCCGTAGATGACGCGGGCGTCGGGGCACAATCGCTTGATCATCGCCGCCTGTTCTGCGATGTCGAAGACCTTGTTGTGGACGTAAAACACCTGCCCGCCCCGCTGCAGTTCGCGGTTGATGGCGAGCCTGATGCGTTCCTCTTCGAAGCTAAGGACTTCCGTCACGATTGCCCGCCGATCCTGCGGCGGCGTCGTTAGGCTGCTGATGTCACGGAGGCCGACCATGCCCATGTGCAGCGTCCGGGGAATGGGCGTGGCCGACATCGTCAGGACGTCGACTTGCGTGCGGAGTTGCTTGAGTTTTTCCTTGTGGGTGACGCCGAACCGCTGTTCTTCGTCGACGATGACGAGGCCGAGGTCCTTGAAGTGCGTGCCCTTGCCGAGAAGTTTGTGCGTGCCGATGACGATGTCGATGTCACCCGAGGCGAGTGCGGCCTGGATGTCTTTGGTTTGCCGTGCGGTCTTGAAGCGGCTGAGCGATTCGATCGCGAACGGGTAGGCCTTCATCCGCTCCTTGAAGGAGCGTTCGTGCTGCTCGGCGAGCACCGTCGTCGGCACGAGCACCGCGACCTGCTTGCCGGCTTCGACGGCTTTGAATGCGGCTCGCATGGCCATCTCGGTCTTGCCGTAGCCGACGTCGCCGCAAAGGAGGCGGTCCATCGGCCGCGGCTTGGTCATGTCGCTCTTGATGTCCTCGGCCGCCGTGAGCTGATCCTCCGTCTCGCTGTACGGGAACTCGGCCTCGAACTCCTTTTGCCACTCGGTGTCGCTCGGGAATGGGTGGCCGACCTCAGCGGCACGGCGAGCCTGGACCTCGAGCATCTCGGCCGCCATGTCCATCACGGCTTCGCCGACCTTTTCCTTCTGCTTCTCCCAAGCGGTGCCGCCGAGCTTGGAAAGCGTCGGGTGCCCGCTGAAGCCGCCGACGTACTTCTGGACGAGGTTGATGCGGCTGGCCGGAACGTACAGCGCCGCATTCTCGGCGAATCGGAGCGTGAGATACTCTTCCTTGCGGCCCTCCTTTTCCATCGTCTGCATGCCGGTGAACTTGGCGATGCCGTGGGCGACGTGGACGACGTAATCGCCGACGCTGAGGTCGAGGAACGAGTCGATCTGCTTGGTGGTGCCCCCACCGACGCCCTTGCTCCTGACGCGCCTTCGCATCTCGTAGCGGTGGAACAACTCGTGGTGGCCTACCAAAGCGACGAGAGATGAGGAACGAGCAACGGGTCCAGAGGCGTCCGCTCCGGCCTCGTTGCTCAATCCTCGTTCCTCGTCTCTTTCATCCCCCCAGACGAAGCCGCGGTGGAGGTAGCCGATCGGTGTGTCGATCCGCTCGCACGCACCGGGAGATTCGGCCTCGAGTAGTTCGCACAGCCGCGACTGGTCGCCGCTGTTCTCGCAGAACACGGTCACGCTCTGCCGGCGCGACAGCTCGCCAACTTCTTCAAGCGCTTTCTTCGACTCCGTCTCGAACATTTGAAGGCTGCGCACCGGCAGCTTCAGACTCTTCACGTAGTCGGCCGCGGCATCGTTGACCAGGCTGACGTAGCCTTGATCAAACTGACTTGCCTCGATCGTGGGTCGCTTGCCGATGAGCTTCAGCACGCTGGCCAGCGGGTACAAGCCACGCTGATCAGCGGCTTTCGTGAGGTAACTTCTGGCCTGTTCAGCAATCTCAAGTGGAGCCCAGAAGAAGACGATCGCGTCGTCCGGAACGAACTTGAGCACGCTGGTCGAACGGCTTTCGTCGACTTTCCCCTTCAGGTCGACGAACTCGACGGCCTCCAGCGTTCCCTCGCTGCCGAGCGTGTCGATGTTGAACCGCTTGAGCGTCTCGACCTGGTCGCCGAAGAAGTCGACCCGCACGGGCAGGCCGAGCTGTTGCAGCCCGCTGCCGTCGACGGTGCCGAATTTGCCTGGCAGGTAGACGTCGATGATCCCGCCGCGGACGGCGAAGTCGCCTGGGACTTCCACCTGGTCGAGACGGTTGTAGCCGTGATCGCTGAGCCAGACGATGAGCTTCTCGGGCTCGATCTCCTGGCCAGGATGGAGGTTAAAGGTGAGGTAACGCAGCTCGTCCGGCTCAGGCACAGCCTGCATGAGCGCCTGGATCGGAGCGACCAGAATAGCCGGTGCGTCACCGGGCTTGGCCAGGCGCGTGAGCAGACGGATACGATCACTTACCAGCTCCTCCGACGCCCCGCCCAAGCCGGCACTGGTTTCTAATGCCGCTAGAATCTCGGGTCGCGACCCGCTGCCGTTGAAAAGTTCGATGTCGTCGGCGAGATCATCGGCCTCGTCGATGTGCCCGCAGACCACGAGCATCGGCCGCTCCGTGTGCCGATGCATGGCCGCGGCGGTGAGTGCCACGCTGCTGCCCCACAAGCCACTGATCAGCGTGGCCGAACCTGCTTTGACGTCTCCAGCCATCGCAACGAGGGCCTGATCGCTCATGAGATCGCGGATGACTTCTGGCGGAACGGGCGACACGTCCTGCGATGGGATGCGACTTTTAAGCTTCTTTGCGGGCTCCTTAGCGGCAACGGAGGACGGCATGGAGCAGCGTAGGAAGCGGCAGACGCAACATGGCTGGCATCAATTTGGCTGCTCGCTGCTGCTTTGCATGGTGTAGCTTTACCTTGTGCTAGGGCTAAACCACGTTGTCGATTTCGTCCTGGCCAAGCGCAAAGACGTCAGCCGCGGGCCGGTTCGCCTTTGGATCGAGCGGCTGCGCGACAGCTTCTGGTTTGTACCGAGCCTCTTCGCCGGGACGGCCACCCTGATGGGCATGATGATGCCTTACATCGATGCGGCCATTGGCGATGAAGAGAGCTCACGGACGTTTGCCTTCACGTTCGACTCGGGTGCGGGTGGCGCACGGCTGATGCTACAAAGCATCGCCGGCAGCTCGATCACCGTCGTGGCGACCGTCTTTTCGATCACGATTGCCACACTCGCCCTCACCAGCGGGCAGTTCGGCCCACGCTTGCTCCGCACATTTGTCGTCGACCGCGGCATCCAGCTTTCGATGGGCACGTTCCTGGCGACGTTCCTGTATCCGTTGCTCGTGGTAAGAACCGTCCAGACGCCCGACGAAGGGGGCGGCGACGGGTTCGTCCCGCACATCAGTGTCACGCTGGCCATGGTGCTCGGCGTCACGTCCGTCGGCGTGCTGATCTACTTCATCCACCACCTCGCCCTGCTCATCAGGGCACCGCACGTGGTCGAAACGGTCGGAATCGAACTCGACGACGCCGTCGACAGCGTGCTGCCACGCGGAAGATCGCTTGATCGGCAAGGCGAACTGCCCGAACCACCACAGGGCGTCTCGCGAACCGTAGTGGTCCGAGCGCGCACCAGCGGCCACGTATCGTTCATCGAAGAAGGCACTATCGCACGTTTAGCGCGAGACTGCGGCACGAGTATGTGGCTCATCGTCAGGCCCGGCAGCTACGTCTACGAACGCACGCCTTTGCTCGTTACAACCGCTGACGGTGGAGCGTGCCTTGACGATGACACGCGGGAAGAAGCACGCGACGCCTTCCATATCGGAGATCGACGAACGATCACGAGCGACGTCTTCTTCGGCATCGATCAGCTGACCGAAATTGCACAGCGGGCGATGAGCCCGGGCATCAACGACCCGTTCACCGCGTGCGGATGCGTCGACCGACTCGGGGCAGCCCTCAGCCGTGCAGCAGATCGAAAGCTTCCCGCACGCGTCGGCAGATACGACGCGGAAGACGAGCCCACCAGCCTGCAAGGCGAAGGCGAGTTGCGCCTCGTCGCGTTTCGACCAACTTGGGCAGATCTAGTTGCCGGGGCGTTCGACCCGATTCGAAGATACGGTACCGGCGACGCGTCCGTGATGTGCCGACTGCTCGATGCTTTGACCCGCCTCCTCGACGCCGCCCCACCCGAACGTCACACTCCACTTCAAGAGCAAGCTGACGCTGCTATCGCTGCGGTTCGAAAAACAGACGTCGATGATCGTGACAAGTCGCTTGTCGAAAAAGCGTACGCGAGGTTCGTCCGAGCCATTCCTACTTGACGCTGGAGCGGCACGGGCTAAGCTGCCCTCCTTGCGGGCGATTAGCTCAGTTGGCTAGAGCGCATCCCCGACACGGATGAGGTCACAGGTTCGAGCCCTGTATCGCCCATACCCCCGCAAGTCGTTCTCACAACTTAATTTACCGATTCGGGCGGTACCGGACGTTGATTGATCCGCACTTTGCGTGATTCGCAAGTTGCAGCTTCGTCGTCTCGGACTTAGCGTCAGGCGGATCAAACTAGTCTAACGCGTCAGCGGCCTGCCCGTACGAGCAGCCAGGAATGGTGGCTAATTTGTACGACACTCATCCAACTCCTCAGCGGCGTCGCTGCTCCCATTGATAGCCGTTGCACGTTGCCGTCGCAATGAAGCCGCATTGGTCGGCCAATGCATCAGAGGCCGACCTGGCTTGGTCGAAGCTCGGCGAGCTTCTCGTGATTGGGGTCAACATGTCTTTGTACTAACAGCCGCCGCGGCAACCCGCCGTGACGCTGAACGATCAGGAACAGGTTGAACACGAGCTTTGCCGAACCTCCACCTCCCGCCCAGGCTTTGGCGAAGTGTGGCCGTTGATAATGCGCATGAGAAAGGGCCGGAACAAGTCACTTCCGGCCCTTCGTCTCAGCAATTCACCTAGCGGCGTCACACGGCGTCGGCCGACGGACCATACCCGTCGAGAATCGCCCTCAGAGCCGGCATCGACTCCCGCATCACGCTTTCGAAGGCATGTGCCCGAGCCTCCTCGTCCATGCCGCCGTAGAACAGCACCTGCACCTGCCCCCCGCCGTAGACACGGCCGGTTCCTTGTCGCGCGAAGCTGCGGAGCGACTCCATGTCGCGGCTCGTCTTGCCGTTGGCTTGGAGCATGAAGTTGTAGATGACCACCGGCTGCTCCTCATCGCCGCCAGGCGGCACCATTCGGTAGATCGTGCCGCGGATCGGCAGTTCATCCACCGTCCAGTCAGCCTCGTCCCGGCTAATGATTTGCCAGCCCTGGCCGGGGTAACACGCAGGCGGGTAGTGGTTCAGTAGGTTTGCGATGTCGCTCGTCTGAACGAGCAGAAGGCTCACCGTCCCACGCCCGCCGAGCGATTCGTAGCTGCGCGACACGAGGACGTTCGGCTTCAGCATGTCCACCGCCTGCGTCGGCACAGGCACGTCGCTGCCGATCCAACCACCGGGCAGCGTGTACGGCACCTCGTCCGCCGCCTCGCGGGCTTGGGCGAAGTACGCCTCCGTCACCTTGCTCGGCCCAGACGATTCACCACGCATCGCTGCGTAAAGGAGCATCGATGTTGTTACCGCCACTGGCAGTCCGAGGTTTAACAGAAGCCCGTGTCCAAGTCGCTTCTTGAAGCCGCTCATGAAGCTACCTCCAGACTCCGGCTACCGCCGGGTGTTGCCTCGCGATGGATCGGCACGCCGAGGAACTCGAGCAGCGAAGCAAATCCGGTGAGCAGGAGGTACCCAATAAACAGCACGCCCCACCCGGCCATGTCATGAAAGGCTTTGGCTGCTTCGTCGCTGTAGTTGCCGTAGACCCACACCGTCGGCACGAGACGAATCACGTTGCAAACCAATGCCAAGAGAGGGCTGAGTAGCAGGATCAGCAACCTGACCCACCAGCGGTATGGCGTGGCGAAGGCAAAGGCGACTGCCACGAGCGCGAGCGCCCAGATCCCGCGGATGCCGGCACACGCTTCCTCGACCGTCACCTCGACGCCGTTGATCGCCAAGAGATTGCCCGTCCGCTCCACCGGAATTGCCATCGCCGACAATGTGACCTCCGTCGCCACCGCGGCAATGTCCATCAGCGGGCTCGCCGCTTGCTGCACGACGTGCGGCGGCAGCGGCGTTAAAAAGCCGAGCACGAAGAAGGCCGGCAGGAACTTGACGAGTGCCTCACGACCCACGACCGTCACGAGAGCCCCGACGATGATGAGCACAGCCCCGAGGTGGTAGGCCAGGAACGCCGTATACTGGCTTCCGAAGAAGAAGCCCAGCAGGCCCACCAGCGTCAGCACGCAGCCGATCCAAGTGGATCGCACCAAGTAATTATGCAGCCGCTGGCGTCGCACGAAGACGAGCCACGCCGCAATGACGGGGACGAGGATCAGGTGGCTCGATTCCGAATCGCTGATCGCCCGCTTCGCCAGCAACGCCCAAGCGTCGCGGGCGACGTACCAGCCGAGACCCAGCAGCACGACGGCTGCTAACCAACGCAGTGGCACGGCGCGGGTTCGTCCATGCTGGGCGGGAGGATGGAGTGCGACCTGCGTCATCTCTGGGGTTCGATCATGCCACGTGATCTTGCCCGAGGCTACTCAACCGCCCGCTTCATCGCCTCGCCGCAGTACGTCCTGAATCAATTTAACGCAGGCCTGCGAGGTCTGCTCGATGTGGAAGTGTGACAACGCCCGCTCTCGCCCAGCTGCCGCCATTTGCTGTCGCTCCTCCGGATCCCGCAAAAGCCGCACCATCGCCGCCGCCATTGCCTCGGCATCGCCCGGCGGCACGAGCAGGCCCGTCTCGCCGTCCACCACCGTCTCCCGCACGCCGCCCGCGTCGGTCGCGACGACCGCCCGCCGGGCCGCCATCGCCTCAACGACGACCTGTCCGAACGGCTCGGGCGTCGTGCTGGCGTGGACGACGAGCGTCAGCTTTGCCAGGGCGCCCCACACGTCGTCGGCGAACCCGGCGAACTCCACGTGACCCGCCAGGTCGCCGCGCCCGGCCCGCTCGCGAAGCGCCGCCTCGACGTCGTCCTCGCCGAACAGGGCCGACCCGATGATCCGGAAGCGAACCTGCGGCAGCTCACGCCTGACGATCGCCGCCGCCTCGAGGAAAACGTCCTGCCCCTTCCACGCCGCCAGCCGCCCGACGATGCCGACCACCGGCCCCCCCGGCCCCCCCACATCATCCCCGAACCCGTCGCCCTCCGGCTCGTCCGCGACCTCGTCCGGCGGCACGACGCCCGAGTAGACGACCCGCGACGGCTTGCGGCCGCCCAGCCGGACCGTCTCCAGCGTGTGCTCGCTGTTGGCCGCGACGCCCTGCGGCACGAGCCGGCACAGCCGCCGAAAGACCGGCACGACCTTCGCCGGCAGGTAGTCGGGCATCACCCGATCCCGCACGTGCCAGATGCAGGGAACGCCAGCCATCCGCGCCGCCAGCCCGCCCAGCACGTCCGCCTTGAGCGTGTTGCAGTAGACGAGGTCGGCCCGCTCCTCGCGAATCGCCCGCGCCAGCCGCCGGACGAACCCGATAGCCGCCGGCACCTTCGCGAGCGACGAGAGCCCGACCCCGCCTTTCTTCGCCGCCCGCACCGTATCGCTCAACGGCACGACCCGCGTCGGACACCCGGCCGTTTTCAGCCTGGCAACGAGCGGCCCGTCCTCGAACAGAATCGCCCGCGGCTCAATCGTCGAGTCGTTGGCGAGCTGGCCCACCAGGTTGGCGAGCGCGATCTCGCCGCCGCCGAGCTTCGCCGTGTGGTCGAGGAACAGGACGCGAATCGGCTCGGCTGCGTCCACGACGTTGGAGGGTGGCTCCTGCCTCAGTGCGGCACTCCCGCCGCGTCAGCCTCGCGGGCGACGGCCTCATAGACGTCGAGCGTCTTCTTCGCACACGCTTCCCACGAGAAGGCCTTCGCCCGCTCAAGCCCCGCCGCACGGAGCCGGGCATGTTCGGCCGGATCGTCGAGCAGCCGCCGCACCGCCTCGGCGAGCGCCGCGTCGTCGTGCGGGTCGACCTGCACCCCCGCGTCGCCCACGACTTCGGGCAAGCTCGCCGCGTTGCTGCTGACGACGGGCGTCCCGCACGCCATCGCCTCCAACGGCGGCCAGCCGAACCCCTCGAACGTGCTCGGGAAGACGAACGCGTCAGCCGCCCGGTAGTGGGCCGCCAGCCCGTCATCCCCCGGAACCCGCCCGGCATCGACGACCCGGTCGGCCACGCCCAGCTGCCTCGCCAGCTCCGCCTCGTCGTCGAAGAGCGGCGCCCCGACCCGCAGGAGCACGACGTCCTCCGGCAGCCGCGCCAGCATCCGCAGGACGGCCGGCGAGTTCTTGTAGCGGTTGCGGGTGCAGACGTGCAGGACGATTCGATGTGCCGGATTGATGCCGTGCGAAGCAAGGACCCGCTCGCGCTCGCTCTCGGCCGCGTCATGCCACAGGCCGTCCGGCCTCCGCTCAACGCCGTGAGGCACGACGACGACGCGGTCGGCCGGCATGCGGAGGAAGCGGAGGGCCTGGCTCTTCGTCGCCTCGCTGGGGACGATGACGCGGGTGCTTTTCTCGACGAGCCTTAGTTTTCGCTTGAACGTCTCCCCGACCAAGCGGCCACGATTAAAGTCGAGTTCGCCGAGCGTCGACAGCATCGGGATCACGTCGTGCAGCGTGATGACGCTCCGATCGAGGTCACAGGCGCGGAGTAGATTCGCGTGCGAGTGATCGAGCACGTGCGTCACGTCGGGCCGCAGTTCGCGTTGCCAGCGTCGAACGAGGCGGGGGTATCGAACGAGCCGTCCCCACCGCGACGCATTCGCCATGCCTGCCAACCGGGCAAGCGCCGGCGGGGGAGCGGTGGAGCGCATCGTGACGTCGAGCGAGCCGAGAGCCGAAAGTGCCCCGGCGAGCGACGCCGCGTACCGCTGCGAACTCCGCGACGGGAACCCCTCAAGGTTTTCCAGCAGGAGTGCCGTCCGGCCCACCATCAGCCGACCTTCCGCCGGTAGATCTTTTCGAACAGCCTGAGGTAGGCGGCCGTCATCTTGGTCCAAGTCACGTTCTCCGCCGAAGCCCGCGACCGCTGGCGGAGGCGTTCGAGCGACTCGCGATCGTCTCGAAGCGTTCTGAGGGCCCCCGCGAGGCCGGCGACGTCGCTCGCGTCGCGCAGGCGGAGGACCGGCTCATCCGGGACGTACGTCGCGGCGCCGACCTCCGGCCCGCAGATGACCGGCACGCCGCTCGCCAACGCCTCGACGACGACAAGGCCGAACGGCTCGTAAACGGACGGGAAGGTCATCACGTCCGCCTGACGAAGCAGATCGGCGACATCGGAACGACGGCCGAGGAACGTCACCCGGTAGGCCACCCCGAGGCCTTTCGCCTTCGCCGGGAACGGCCCCCCCTCATGCCCTCCAACGGCAACGAGGCGAACCCCGGGCGTCGCCGCAACGGCCTCCAGCACGCGTCCAAATCCTTTGCGTTCACTTCGCAGGTCGCCGACAAAGATCGCGAGAAGCTCGCTCGCATCACATCCGACCTGTTCTCGCAGTTGGCGCGTCGTCGCCACATCGCACGGGCGAAACTGGCTGACGTCGACCCCGTTCGGGATCACCCGAATCTTCTCGGCCGGCACGCCGGCGTCCGCCACGAGCTCCTCGCGAACGCGGTTGCTGACGGCGACCACTACACCGGCCGCGGCGAAGGCCCGCCGCTCACCCCGCGCGTGAAGTTCGGAGTAGAGGCGGCGGTAGGCCGAGCGCGGCCCGCTCGGTCGCAGCTGGTTTCGAAACGACGAGTGGACGAAGTGGGCGACGTTGACGTCCGACGCGGCCGATCCCGCGGCGTCGCCGTTGAGCAACACGACCGCGTCGGGGCCGCGAAGAACGTCGACCGCGCGTCGAAGCCGTGCCGCGTAGGCGGCCTGCCTCAGCAGCTGCGTCGGGCATCGCGCTGCCGGCACGCGTTGAAAAGCGACGGCCGGGTGCTTAAGTAGTCGCTCGTCCGCCGCATCACAGAGCAGTTGGACCTGCCAGTCGGCCTCGGCCGCGGCCAGGGCGAGCCGGAGGCAGACCTGACCTTGCCCGTCCGTCGGCACAACCCGGTGCGTCGCGACGATCAGACGGCGTCCGATGGGTCCTCCCGCGCAGGCTCGGGAACTCGCCTCGGCCGTGACACCGCGGGAACGCCGACGGCGATGTGGCCCGGCGGAACGTCCCGCGTCACGACCGCGCCGGCCGCAATCATCGCCCCCTCGCCGATCGTCAGTCCGCGGTCGACGCGTGGAATGATGAGGCACCCGACGCCGAGCGTCGCTCCGTCGCCGATCCTGACCCGGTGCGGCGATCCGAGCCACGTTTCTCCGGCAATTGTCACGTTGTGGAAGATCGTCACGTTGCGCCCGAACGTCACGTTCGGGTGGATGACCGTGCCCAGGGCCCAATGCCGGAGGTCGACCGGACCAGCGACCTCCGCCTCGGCGGGGAGAAGGCACTTGAAGACGAGGAAGTTGACGGTCTTGACGACCCGCGCGCTCCGGCGAAACCCGCACGCGTGGAGCGAGCGCGACCACGACCAGATCAACTCCGGACTGATCCCTATCAAGCCGGCCCCCGAAGGAGATCCTCGACGCGGCCGGCGATGGAGGCGGCATCGAAGGTTGCCTCGGCATGGGCGCGCGTCACGCCCGGATCGCAGAGGGAGCCGGCCCGCTTTCGTCGAACGGCTTCGAGCAGGGCGTCGCGCAGGTCTTCCACGGTGTTGTGCTCAAGACGGCGAGACATCGGGCAGAGGTAGTCACCGGTGCCGTTGGTCGCCCCGACGATGGCGGGCGTGCCGCAGGCCATCGCCTCCGCGACGCTCATGCCGAAATCCTCCTCGTCCGACGGTTGACAGAGCACGTCAGCCGCCTGCAGGTAGCCGATGACTTCCGGCCTTGGGACGCGCTCGACATAGCAAAGCCGCGAGGGAACCGGATACTCCGCCAGAAGCCGGCGGAGGCCGGGGGCGAAGCCAAAGCTGCCCACGATCGTGAGCTCGACCTGCGTTCCGCCTTGCTCGCACCTAGCTGCGGCGTCGAGGAGAAGATCCAGCCGCTTGCGGGGAACAATCCGGCCAAGCCAGAGCACTCGCAGCGGCATGTCACGCGAGGGCACGCGCTCTCGACGATCAAAAGCGGCGAAGTCGAGCGGGTACGGCAGCGCGGTGATCGGCGTCGCCTGCGCGGCCAACTCCTTCATCAGCTGTTGTCGCGACCAACGGCTCCCGCAGATGAGCGCGTCCGATGCCGAGTAATCCGGCCGACCCAGCGCCAGCCGGTAGCTCCCGTAAGTCCGGAGCAACGTCCGACGCCACCAGGTCTCCGTCCGGCGGAGCAGGTCTTTGCGGGCGGTGAGGGATCGGACGTCGGTGCCCGCGCCGCCCTGAACCCAGCTCACGGCCCGAAGCCCGGCCACCCGACCGAAGGCGGGCGTGCCGATAAAGAGGACGGCATCGAACGGCTCGAGATGGTGAGCCGCGCGCATCGCCCGCGTCACGGCGCGAGCGAACGCCCGATGCTGGAGGAGTGAGATCGGGGTCGCAAGCTGAGCGCCAACCAGCCGCGTTGCCAGCCGCTTGGCCCGGTCCGCCAGGGGATCCTCCGCCCGGCGATACCGCAGGTTGGGATGGCGGTCGAGCAGGTCGACCGGGTGGACGAACGACGGCTTCGAGAAGAAGTCGATCTGGTGCCCGCGCGCGAGGAGCGCGTCGAGCAACTGATGCCCCGCCGCGGCGATGCTTCCGCTGCGGGCATCGACGTAGCCGTTACACGCGATCCGAAGCGGCTTCGGACTCTCGCCGGCCGGGGTTGCCTCGGGAGAACTCGGCACTGCTGGCGCTGAGACGGCGGCTCGCTTCGTCACCGCCGGACTGCAGGAGTCGGCTGCGCGGCGGCCGGCGGGCGGATCGCGAGCGCGCAGGCCGTGACGACGTAAAGCCAGATCGCGTTGTCCGACTTGAAGAAGTTCGACACCGCCAGCGCCATGAAGTGGCCGATGGCCAGCGCGACCGTCGCCCGCAGGAGCAGCTTGTCGGCGGGCGTGGCAGGCCGAACCCGCGCGAGGGCTCTGCCGATCTGAAACAGGCCGAGCCCGAACATCAACGCGCCCGGCAGTCCAAGCGCGAAGGGGATCTGGAGGAACCCGTTGTCGAAGGCGGTCACCTCGAGGTCGCCGCCCGTGAGACGCCCGGTCGAGGCGCCCGTCGAGCCAAGCCCATAGCCCTGAGGGCGCTGAAGGATCTCGCGCAGCGCGTATCCGGAGAAGTCGACCCGCCCGCGGAAACTGCCGTCGCTCTGCACGTCGCCCAACGTGCTCATGCGGTCGACCATCTTGTCGCCCTGCGGGACGAGCGGCAGCGCCACGAGCATGCCGACCAGCAAAATGGCCATCGAGACGATGAGCCGGAGCTTCTCGCCGGGACGCGCGAGGATCGCGAACACGACGAGGCAAAGTGCTGCGGTGAGCCAGGCTGACCTGACCATGGATGCGAGCGAGCAGACGGTCAGGAAGCCGCAGAGCGGCCAAAGAATCGGCGGCCGCACAGGCCGGAACATCAGCAGCAGGGCGACAACGACGGCGCAGGTCTGTCCCATTGCCCCCGGCGCGCCGAAGGGCCCGAAAAAGCGCGACTCGAACGGGACCGCGCGCCCGATCGAGCCCATGCCGGAGGCCTCAATCCAGAACGCCGACCAGGGCGGCATGACCGACCATTGAAACCATCCATAAGCCCCGGCTATCGCCGTCATGAGCGCGATGGAGACAAGCCATCGCTTCAGGACGTCCGAGGTGACGCCGAGGCGGAGCACGTAGACGAACAACGCGACGGGCGATAGCCACCCCAACAGCTCAAACGCCGCACCCACGGCCCGGCCCGCGATGACGCCCATCAGCATCCCGTAGCCGAAGCTGGCGAGGATCAGCACGACGCCGAGGCGCGGTAGGCGGGGAAGGCGCCTCCAGTCCCGCAGCGAAAGAATCGCCAGCGAAACGGCCACCGCCGGAACGACCATCGACGTCGGCGGCAGCTGCGAAAACTCGCCGAAGCCCCAGTCCATCAATCGCCGGATCTCCCGGTTGAAGATCATGTAGCCGACGAGCAGCGGCACGACCGAGGTTGGCCGGTTCGCCGCGACGAAGAGCGCCGCCACGTACATCAGCGCCGCCACCACCGCGTCCAGCGGCCGTGCTACGTCAAGGACGATCCACCCCGCCACGCCGGCAAGAGCCAGCATCGAGAGGCCGCCGACAATCGAAAGGTCGGGTCGAAAGGATGCCGCCGCGGGCCGAAGCGTCCGATGTTGCCCCGGCGACGCCGGCCGGCGCACGCCGCGAAGCTGATGGCCCGTCAATGGAGTGGAAGCGTCCGTCAAGTCGCTGAGTTCCGAGATGGGATGGGTTGGCCGTCGAGGAAGATGCCGGCGGGGCCTCCTGCAACGATGTCGCGCACGGCAGACGCCATGCGGCGTCGGAACACGCCGATGTCGTAGCTAGCGGCGGTCTCGCGAGCCCGCCGACGCATCGCTTCGACCTCGGCACCGCCGGGGAGCAGCTTCGACAATTGTCGAGCCAGCATGTCGGCGTCGCCGAACGGCGCGAGCATCCCATCGACGCCGTCCGTCACCGTGTACCTCGGCCCGCCGCTGTTCGCCGCAACGATTGGCTTGCCCAGCGCCATGGCTTCGATCACGACGATGCCGAACGGCTCGAGACGACTCGCGTGCACGAGCACATCGCACGCCTGCATGTATCGCGGCACATCGCCGTGCGGCACCGCCCCGGTGAAGGTCACGGCATCCGCGATGCCCGCCTTCTTCGCCATCGCCCGAAGTTCGTCGAGGTGGCCCGGCTCCGAGCCGTGCGGCCCGCCGACGACGACCAGCCGAGCTGCCGGATGGTCCCGTCGAACCTGCGGGAGTGCCTTCACCACCGTTGCGATTCCCTTCCAGGCCTGCAGCCGCCCGACGATCCCGATCAGCGGTCCGTCCGCCGGCAGGCCGAGTCCTCGCCGGCAGTCGCCCGGCGACGGCAGGCGATCCGGGTCGAACCGGCCGACGTCGACGCCGGACGGCACGACGTGGATCGGCCGCTTCGGTGACATCTCCGCTTGCAGCTTCGCGGTGTAGACGCTGTTGGCCAGAATGCCGCGACACGGCAGGGCGGCCGTCCACCGCGTCGTCCGGCGATCGGGCAGAGCTCGGTCCTTCTGGAACCAGGCCGTCGGCACGCCCGCCAGCACGCCCGCCGGCAGCCCCCACCAATGGCTGTGCGGCATCCAGCTCAGCACCAGATCGGCTCTCTGTCGCCGGCAGAACCGACGCAGCCTCGCGATGCCGCTCGCATAGCGACCGACTTGCCGGATGCGAGCCTCGCCGAGCAGCTGGATGGGCAATCCCGCCCCGCGCGCCGCCGCGGAGACGTCGCCCTCCCGCGGCACGGCGAGCGACCACGACACGCCGTCGACATCCCTGCCGGCCAGCAGGTGCATGAGCGAGAGCTCGGCTCCGCCGGCCTGGTCGCTGAAAGGGCTGACGAGGACGCAGTGCAGCGTGGCGGGCGGCCTCAGATCCAGATCCACGGGGCGAATGAGCGGGTCACCCGCCGGATGGCCGCCTTGCGACGCAGGCGAGGGTCCGAGAGATCGTTGTCGAATTGCCCGCCGCGACCAAGCCATTCCGGTTCGATCCTGAACCGTGGCCGGGTTCCCAGCCACTCCGGGTCCTGCCGGTCTCGCGAGGCGAACAGCTCTTCCTCCGGTGCGGCACCGCTGAGACGGTCCTCTCGGAGGACCTCAAGTCGACCGCGGAAGATGGCGTCGTAGCCCCCGATCGTCGCCGCCCAGGCTCGCAGGTCGAGCCACGGCTTTCGGTAGCGGCGAAAGTCGCCCAGGAAGGGAACGCCGTCGGGGAGCGTCCGATCAAGCTTGGCGAGGTTGGTGCAGCGGAGGCGTCCGGTCACCTTCCAGAACGGCCTGTCGTCGCGGCGAAGCAGGCCCTCCTGCAGCAGGTCGTCGATCGCCTTGTTCATCAGGCGAAACTCCCCGAATGCCTTGCCGTACTCGGGCGGGTGGTCGTTGGCCTGAAACGACTTGATGCGTATGGCCTTGCCGCAACCTCTGGCTTCTGCCTCCGCCGCCACCTCGCGCAGCGGGCCCACATCGCCGGCCGAGTTGTCGGCGAAGACGACGCGGTCGAACTGCTCGTCGGGTAGCGAGAGGTAGAAGCGGAGAGCCTCGACGTAGTCGGCCGTCCTCGCCGCTGGATCCCGCCGCTTCAGGTGCGTCGCCCCCGGGGGTGGCGCGACGGTCGCCGTCATCAGGATGAGTCTCGGAGACCGGTTCATCGCGCGACTAATGACGTACCTCGAAGTAAGTTGCCATGCTCACTCAAGTCGCTCCACCGCCGCCCGACGCACGATGCTGCCCCCGCGTGCGGTCGATCGTCGACTGCACGCCTGAGCTCGACGGCCAACCGCCGACCGGCCCTTGCCGCAGCAAAGCGACGGCGCGTCCCATCGACGCCCAGCGTCGGCCAAAGGCGCGGCAACATCAGCAGCCCCGGGTAGCGCTTCGTCCCGACAAGGAACGCCCAGAGGTGAAACAGTGCGTGCCGCGACGGCGGCAGTTCCTCGAGGACGCACAGGCTCGTGTTGAAGCTTGCCTCGGCCGTCTGCTCCGGGTTCATCCCGTGCCGCGCGTCGCCGCTCGGCCGTGAACCGGGGTAGTGATCGATCACGAGCGACGGGTCGTAAAGCAGCCGGCCGCCCCGGCGGCGGATGCCGCAGCAGAGGCTCACCTCGTTGCAGACCTGGGCACCGGTGCCGAGCAGGCGCGGGTCGAAGTTCACCTCGCGAAGCTTGTCGAGCCGGAACGCCATGTTCACGCCCTTGAGGTGGTCGACGAACCGCGGCGGCCCGGCCCCGAGGTGGTGGTTCCCCGTGAGACGCCCGAAGCGGCTGATGAGCCCGACGCGGCGGCGCTCGCCCTCCAGCACGGCCCCGTCCTCCGTCACGCGGTCGCGGCCGCCGAAGCCGGTGAGCGTCGGGTCGGCCTGAAACTGCGCCTCGATCCGTTGGACCCAGTCGGGCCTTGGCACCGCATCGTCGTCGGTGAAGACGATGATGTCAGCGCCCGTCTCGGTGGCCTCTTCGACGCCGCGTTGCAGCGCGTGGACAAGGCCGACCTCGGTCGCGAACGCCTCGCGGATCGGCAGCCGATCGCGATAGTCGACGGTCACCCGACGCGACGGCGCGTCATCCGCCCGGACGACGACCACGACGACGTCCGCCGGCCGCTCCTGCCGGACGAGTCCGTCGAGGCACTTGGGCAGCTCGAGGACGCGGTTGTAGCTCGGAACAACGACGGCGACCTTCATGCCAACTCTAGGATGGAAAGCATTAATGAGACGAGGCGTCGAGACGCTGGTGATGCCGGCCGATTCGAGCCGGCAAAGCAAGCCGGACCGCGTCCCGCAATCCCTTTGGGGAAAGACGATTGCGCCAGCCGTAGGCACTCGACCAAAACACGGCGTTGGCTCGCCTGCGATTGCCGCTCTGGATGAAGGACGTCACGACACGAGTTGCAAGTCTCTTCAGCGCGACACGCCTCGCCCACTCCGCTTCCGCCGGAACGTCGAGCCCTTCGACAACGTCGTAGAGGTAGGTCGGCTGGCCCTGTCGCCCGATGCCGTCCGGCGACCGGCGGTATTCGGTGATGTAGTCGTCGACGAACCGGAAGTGTGCTCCGGCAGCCGCGAGCCGGAGCCCGAAGTCGAAGTCGCACCAGCGGTCCGTCTTGAACTCCAATCGATCGCGGTACCGGACCCGTCGAGCGAGGTCCGATCGGATGAGATAGCCGTTGTTTGGGAATTGGCCGACGAGAGCCGATTGCCACGCCGACAGCTGTCGCTCAACGCACTGAGCGGTCTTGAAGTAGTCGCGGTTGAGCCCCTCGGAAGCAGTATAGTTCCTACTTCCATCGTATTCGATCCGGAACAGCTTCCCGAACACCACGTCATCGGTCGCTCGCCATCCAGTCGCGAGCGCCGCAAGTGCGGTCGGTGAGGCAAAACGGTCATCATCGTGCAGCAGCGCGAGCCGCTCGCCGTTTGCAAGATCGAAGCCGAGATTGACGTTGCCCGCCTGTCGGAGCGGCGGAGTGTTGCGTTGATAGACCAGGGTGACGCCGTCGCACCAATGTAGCGACCGAAGCATCCGCTCGCTCTCATCGTCGTTCGAGTCATCGACGACGACGATCTCGATTGGCCCGTACTCTTGGGCAAATACTGACGCGACAGCCTCGGCCAGCAACGTCGGCCGTCGGTAGGTCGGGATGACGATCGAGATAAGCACTCCGTGATCCGCTAGCTCTTGACTCGCTTCAGCCGGCTCCCGACCACTGACCCCGCGGCCCGTAGCACGTTTGCGATGTACCAACTTAATACCCAGAAGGCGTATTCTTGGTACGAGAACCACTCTGACCGGCGCAACGTCTCACGATATGGCTTGGCGAAGGCGTGGGTTAACGACGTGTTGCCCCACGGCTTGTGCCGCCCACAGAAGTGGATGATTGCCTCCACTGGGGATGCCGGTGCCTGAGCAGTAGGTCGGAGATCCTCGATCAACCGTCGCACCACGGGATCTGGCATCCGCGCGACCCCATGCCCCGGGGCTGCGACGGCGTTCCAACGCGGAGGAAGCGGGAGAATCCTATCGGCGAAGATCGCGTTGATTGCATCCTGATCCGCGTTGCGGAGTGAGTTACAGTGATGCTTGATGAACTGCATGGCTCTTCGACTCGCCCCCTCGCAACGCCACGCATCAAGGTCCAAGACAAGCACGCCAGCATTGAATAACAATGCATCGGGTGACAATTCTTCATCGGCAACACAGTATTGCAGAGCGCGAGCATCGCCCAGCCGCTCGCCCCACAGGCTGGGTACGGCCGCGACTGGGCAGCCTTGAAGGTCGATTGACGCGAGCTCAGAGACGTCAGCTCTAACAAGCAAATCCGCGTCAAGGTAAACGACTTTTTGAACTTCCGGCAGCACCGATGGAAGAAGGAGGCGAAGGTACGTTGCAATGCCAAGATGGCGTATCAAAGGCAGATGAGCGACGTCGCTTTCATCGACCCGATGAACGTGTATCGAATGCCTTCTGCCGGCGTCCGACCTTTTCGCGACGACGCGGTCAAGACGTGATCTCGTTGCCGTACTAAGCCCAACGGTCATGACATGCAACGTCGCCTGCACGTCGGCGGCAAGATGATCCAGCACGCCTGCGATGGTGACCCCGAGCGGCATCGCCATCTTTTGGTCTACGGCGAAGGCTACGTGGCAAGTTGCTCGGTCGCTCATCGCCATCCCAGCCAGCGAAGGAACGGGAACGCCGCAGCCGAAAGGTCGAGTCGGAGTCGTGTCAAGATGCCCGCGTAGCCGCTGCGATGAAGGTGGTGCAACCACGGCCGCCTTAGCGTGTGACGCACCCCGCTATTCCACGGCTTGTGTCCGCCGCAGAGGTGGTAGATTGCCGGCCCCGCCATATTTCGGTCGGCGAGTGGTTGCAGTTCTACAGACGGCGGCTCCCGCTCAGCCGTCGGCCCGACCAGTCGGCTGATCGGAACGTTCCACCGTGCCGGCAGTTCCGCCCATTTCCCAGCCATGACGTAGTTCAACGCGTCCTGATCGGCCCACACCAAAGAACTTGCATGCCGGCGAACGAAATCGAGGGAACGCTCCGTCAACGACTCGGCCTGCCATTGCCCCCGGTCTATCACAAGTACACCGGCGTTGAACGCCGGGGCGTCCGGGGCGGAAAGCTCCTCCCGGCAGTAATGAAGACACCGATCGCTAGCAAGGGTGCCAAGGCCGACGTCTCGGACGGCGGCAAGCGGATGTCCATTCAGGTCGTGATCGTGCAGCTCTCCGACGTCCAGATTGATCACCAAGTCAGCATCGAGGTAGATTAGAGGACCAGGCCCCGAAATCAGGTTCGGGAGGAACAGGCGAGTGTAACTAATCGGCGGGATGTGGGCGACGGCGGGTAACCCGCGCAGCTCATCGACTGGAATTTGCTGAGGTCGAAGCCACGTTTTCCTCCGACGTGCGACCAGTCGAGTCAATCGATCGATCAGGCGAGCCGGCAATTGGTCGTGAAGAAGATGGACCGTGACATTCGAATCGGATGTGAGGTGCCGGACCAGCCCATCTAGCGCAACTGCAAGGCTGAGCACGCACCGACGGTCAGCGACGAACACGACCTCAATCTCAGCCGACACCGGACTCCATCCGTCGACCAGTCGCCGAGTCGAGCGATAAGCGGCTCAAGGTTCGAGTACCCGCAGCCCGACGCCGATTGTTTTCAGGATGGTCGGCCTGCATAGCGATAGAGCGTCGATGCGGACGGCGCGGCTCAAGTGTCGCCAGAACCCGGCGTAGTCACCCGACGCAGCGGCGGCTCGCGCTGCATTGTGAGCCCGCTGGGAATAGTGGCCGCGCGCGCTACGCCAAACCCTCCACCATTGACGCACCCTAGCCAGCGACTGCGGCCACCGCCCCACATGCTTGCTTGCAAGCCGAGCACGCCCGAGCCACATAGGCCAGTAGCTGTTCGAGGCATTTCCGGCGTGGACGCGGTACTTCAACGCGACTCGGCCATCGCCGACGGCGGCTTGATGTTGAAGGAGCCGAAGGTTCAAGTCCCAGTCGTCGCTACCTCGAATCGACTCGTCCCAACCGCCGATGTCCCGAACCGCTGACGCCCGTAGAAGCGTCTGCCCTGGCGACCGGATGAGCCAGTGCTCGAGCATCGCGTTATAGAACTGCCCGCTGCGCGGCTTGATCGGGTCTGATTCCGTACGTCCGTCTGGGTGGAACATTATGTGCGCGCCGTATACGAAGGCGGCTTCGGGATGGCACTCGAGTAACGGCACCTGCCACGCCAGCTTGTCGGGTGGCCAGAGGTCGTCATCGTCGAGGTAGGCTAAGAATTCGCCCTGCGCCAGCCGGAGCCCATGGTTCCTCGCCGAGGCTTGCCCGCCGTTCGATTGTTCGACATAGCGAATGCAGGCATTGGACCGAATAAGCGGTCGCAAGACGTCTGCCGTGTTGTCCGGGCTGCCGTCGTTGACAATGATGAGCTCGAAGTCCCGGAAAGTCTGCGCGAGCACCGATGCGATCGTCTCGCCGACGTACGCAGCGTGGCGGTAGGTGGGGATGATGACGGACACCCTCGGCTGGTCGCTCAGCGACATCTTGGAATCTCGCTTTCAGCCACCGGACGGGCTCGCCCGCCCAACATCCGCCGACCGATGCCGAGGAACAGATCTCGCGCCTGCGAGTCCCGCGGCACCCTCAGGGCCAGCGGCAACAAGTGCTTCAACGCCGTCAGCGGATGACGGTTTCGAAAAGCGTGGCGGACGAGGCTCGCTTCCCCCTGCGTCTGCGTGCCGGGCGTCGCCAGGGGAATTCTCGGCACGGCGACGCCTCGGCGGGCCGATGCGTTCTCTAGCGCCCGTTGCATCGCCTCGGTTCCCTCCCGGCTACGAGCGGTGGACACGTTCCCGCCATGGCAGCGGTAACGCAGTACAAGGTCCGGCACGTTTGCAAGCCGACACACCTCGGCTGCGCGAAGCCACAGATCGTAATCTTCCGCCGGCTCCATTGCTGGGTTGTACCCAAGGTCACGAAGCACGTGCGTCCTAAACATGGCGGCCGGGTGGATGATCTGTCCTGCTTCCCCCGCCATATGGCGCGAGTCGATCTCATCATGGGCTAGCGGGACCGACCACGGTCGAATCTTCCAGCCACCTGCATCGATGCGAAAGCCCTGTCCGCCCACGACGCCGAGCCGCGGGTCCGCTTCGAGCGCCGTGACCTGCGTAGCCAGACGACGCGGCAGAGACACGTCATCCGCGTCCATCCTCGCGATGTACCGTCCGCGTGCCTCGAAGACTCCGCGGGCAAGTAGATTGACGTAGCCCGTCTTTGCCGCCTCGATCAGCCGCAGCCGGGGATCGCGCTGTGCGAGCTTACGAAGGATCTCTCGAGTTCCGTCCGTTGAGGCATCGTCGTAGACCAGAAGCTCGAGATCATCGTATGTCTGCCGAAGCACACTGCGAACGGCTGCCCGGATGTAGCCGCAAGCATTGTGGGCCGGCATGAGGACAGTTACGTGTGGCGTCTTCACGACCCTGACAGAGCTAGTGCCCGCGCATCAAGTAGGCGAAAGCCTTCCAGGATCGGAACGAGAATGGGTGACTTCGGACAGCATCGAGAATTGCCGGTACGGCAGCAACTCTCCCTCGGTCCTGAAGAATCCTGCGAAAGCGTCGTCGATGTCTCATGATGGGGTCAACACGCCGGTGTGAGAGCACCGACGGCTTGTAACGGGTTCCACGACGCCGATGAGCTTCGGCGAGCATCGCGTGCATGTCCTGCGTCTGCCGCTCTGACTGCGCCTGATTCGTCTGATCCGGATGCATGCGATAGTACAGCAGCACCTCCGGTAGGTTCGCCAGCCGGCCGCGCTCGGAGAGGCGCAGGTACAGGTCAAGGTCCTGCGCCGTGCGGTATCGCTCGTCGTACCCGCCTAGTGCCAACAGGTCGTTACGCCTCGCCATCATACTTGGGTGGCGAATTGCTCCGCCGTTACCGCGAAAGAGGTCACTGACGATCATGTCGTGCCGCAATGGCGTGTACTCCAACGCGAGCAGTTCACCCCCCGGATCGATTGCGATCGAACCTGTGCCGAGACAGACGCAATCAGTATTACTCGGGTCGTCGAGGTACGACACCTGCCGCAGGAATCGTTCTGGGCGGCAGATGTCGTCGCCATCAATTCTTGCAACCATGCGGCCTCGGGCTTCGGCGAGAAGTTTGTTGAGGCTCGCCGTCAGACCACGGTTGCCGCCGTCAGGTCGGTGGACAATGCGAATGCGTTCGTCGCGTTTCGCGTAATCGCTGAAAACTTGACCACTGCCGTCCGACGAACCATCGTCGAGCACGAGAAACTCGAAGTCGTGGAACGTCTGGCCGAGGACGCTCTCGATTGCTTGAGCGAGGTAGGGCTGGCCGTTGTGCACGGCCATCAACACCGAGACCGTCGGCACATGTTCGCTCATGCTGACAGGAGCAGCCGACGTGCCGCCCTTTTGAGCCGACGAAGACTCAGACGGCTCGACTCCGTGAGCCGCATTGGAAGCTGCCTTACCGCCGCGAGCCGTTCCCCCCGGCGATCGACGTCGGTCAGCCCGTGGGCAGTGCGGTCCCACCTGCGGTGCCAGCCCATCGAAAGGTGGTCGTTGAACCGCATGGGCAGGCATGGCTCGTCCGCGAGCACTTCCCCGATCAGAGCTAGCGTATGGACGCGGAACCAAGTTGGAAACGCCGCCGAGTGTCCCGCCGGCGTCGCCGTTGCCGGAATACCCATGTGCGTGTACTGGCCGCGCTTCGCGTAGGGGTATCCGCCGTCGGGGTTCTGGAGCGCACGGATGTGCCGAAGACACCGCCGCAGGGCCAGCCTGATTTCCGCCCGGCGGTAGTCGAGCTGCTTGTACAGGTTCACGAGAATGTCCACGGCGTCGACATCCTCGCAAGCCCCACTGTTACCCCACGGGTTGAACCCGCCGTCAGGCCCTTGGATCGACAACGCCGAGTCGACGAGCCGCTCCGGATAGAGAATCGATCGATCCTCGTGGTAGTAGACCAGCAGCTGGTGGTACCCGCCGTAGAGGGCTTGATGCACGGGAGCGCCGTGCTGTGTGCCCCACAGGCCGGCCCCCGGGTCAACGCGCTCGTCGAGCCAATCGAACCAGAGCGAAAGGGCCGCGTTGGCGTGCGGGTGGCGCTCGTGGTCGCGGAGGTGAATCAGGAGGTGCCCTGCGAATAGGAGATTGTTGCCCTCTAGCCAGGCGTTGTAGACGAGGTCGCGCTCGCCGAGCCACGCCCGCAGCCGATCGAGGTCGGCGAATTGCTCAGCGGCAGCGCGCAACGGCCGGAGCGGCAGGTCCCATTGCCGGAAGACCGGCAGAATCGAGCAGGTCGAGTGCAGGACGAGGTGCTCGCGGTCGTGCGACGCGCCCGCCGCCGGCGTCCAGTCGCGTAGCTCGGGGCCGTAGATGTAGCCGTCCTCGTCCTGCCAGGAGGCGAGCAGAAGGGCGGTCGCGTCGGCGGGCGAGGTATCGTGGCCGAGGTAGTGGCGGGTGAGAAGCGCGTAGCCGGTGCCATAGCAGGTTGCGGCATCGTGATCTGGTGTCGAGGCATAGCCATCGCCGCGGGCGAGGGAGTCGACGAACTGGAGCGTCGCGCCGTGCCGGCTCAAGCGGACGCCTCGCTGCGGTGGGTGATCCGGCCGACACCGCGGCGGAGCCGGCGGACGACCCGGCGGGCTTTCTGCGTTGCAGAAGCGGCGAGTTCGGCCGAGCCGAGCCGCACAGCGCGGCCCCACTGCCGCTGGGCGACAGCGCGGGCATAGGACGTGCCGGGCCGCATCCAATAGTCGTCCCGCTCGACCGCCCGGTCGATCATCGGCCAGTCGATTTCGCCGGTCGATTCCATTTGGTCGAGCAGGTGCTTAAGCAGCGTGTCCTCGACCGGCCGGCCGCCCTTGCTGAAGAAGTGGACAATCCGTGCTCCCTGCGCCAGCCGCGGCTCGCCGTCGATCATGGCGTTGAGGCTTGTTGAAAGCTCACGAGCTCGGACATTGACTGCCTCAATTGCGCTGTTGAGAGACGGCTGATCGCGGTGGTCTTTCATCTCGTCAATGCATCGGACCCAGCGTTCGTGCCAATGAGCGCAAAGGACTAACGCTGCTTGCGTATCGGCCCAGAACGTTACGCCGCTGTTAAAGTACTTTCGAGTGGGATGACTCCACTCCAATGCGACGCTGATCTGCCGAGCGGCTTCCGGAAAAGCCGGCGTAGGCGATAGTCGATTGCGATCTTGGACCGCCCCGAAGTCGGCCTCGCCCAATGCGTCCGCTACCGCCGGTACCGGGCGTACCACGAGCGTATCCACGTCAAGGAACACAAACGGCCTCTGCACGCGAACCGCTAGACTCGTCTTCAAAGCGCGGCTCGCGGGCGCGCCAGCCGGACGATCTACCTCAAACGCTTCGATCCGGTCTACAAGCGGGCCAACATCTTTCCAGATGTCCAAGTCGGACGCCGTGGCGGGATCGGTGCAGATTGACACACGGGCGTCTGGATGATGCCGCCGCAAACTCGACACTGCTAGAAGCAACATACTCTGGTAAACCTTCTCCTTGCCCGACAGGATGTATACGAAATGTTGAACGCCTGAGCTCATGCGACCCTCATCTGCTGGAGGTTGAGCTTCTTGAGGAACATGTCGACCTGTTCATATTGAGGCTGAATATGACCAGGCTCCCACTCCACCTGACCCCCCGTTTCATCAATGATTCGCCATGAACCAGGGCAACCTGCAACAGCTGCCATTGAGAATGTATACGTCACTTCTACCAATAACGGCCCTTCAGGGCCACGTAGTATATCGACGGCACAGCATCTTGATCCTATCACTCTTGCTGCCCGAACTGCAAGTTTGATAGCGCTAAGATCGACAGCGTCCTGGTCATAGTCGATTAGTCCGCTCCCACTCGCCCGGAAATCGTTCGGCCTATTGTACCTACGAAATGCAAAGACTCGATCGCCGATGACCGTCACCCGTGTATCAAAAGCATTGGCAGGAACAAGCTCTTGAGCAATAAGGTAGCCAGCATGGACCGGCCAGTGCCAATCGCTCTCGATGGCGGCTGAGTTTTTCATCCGGTGCACGGGGTTAACTACCTGCCTCATGGACAAGGTCGCGCGTCGAATACGTTTTCGAAGAGGTAGCGTTTCAACATCAGACAGCTGCTGGAGACCTCGGTCAAAGAACCTGTCGGCAAAACTCTCTGCCTCCGACTTCGTTTCAACGAGCTTTACCCCAGACGAACCTGCACCTGAAGCCAGCTTGATCACGAACGGGAAAGGGTGCTCGCTGAGCCAACGGTCCAGATCAACCCGACGCGTGAACACCCAGGTTTTCGGTGTCGGCAAGTTAAGTGCAGCGAAAAGAACGGCTTGTGATGCTTTGTCATCATAGTGCCATCTCATCGACAGGTCCGGAAACACCGGTATTGATAAACCGTGCTCCGCGACGCTGAGGACTCTCATCGCGTGCTGCATCATCCATGGCATTTGATAAAAGCGCCACATCACAGCATCCACCTCAGCTAACTGCCTACCCGCGTCTGGTGCATACAAATCGAGATCTTGATACGGTATTCCATGCTCATCGAGGCGACGCTTCCACCAGTAACTACAGGAGTCGGAATAAGCCGGTTGACCCTCCTTAGTGTAATCGTCATGCTGTATTCCGATCAGCATCGTGTCTCCTCGTGAGACCAGAGTCCGGGGCAAATGAACATGCCCAAGCTTCGACGCATTTCGCGACTGCGCGTGTCGAACGTCATAACGACGGCATCTCCAATCCTGTCGTGCACCAGATTCAGCTCATCGTTGAGCCGAGCTGTCAACGTGTAATCACCATCTCTGAGCCGCACATCTCGTACAGTGACGCAGATTTCGTGAAGCCCGTGCTTCAGGCGAAGCGGGAACTCTTCATCGTCATTGCATTGATGAATGACGACATTTCCAAGTCGATCTCTCATGCTGAAACTTAACAGAGCTGAACGATCTGCGTCGGAGTATACCATCGCGGAGAAATGAAGATCATCTCCACTACTGAAAGTACCTCCGCTCCGTCGAGGAGGTTTGACCGCAAGGCGCTGGATCCTCATCGGGCCGTTGCCGCTCCGCTCCCAGCCTTGATCATCCGATAGATCCGCTTCCAAGGTCAGGTCCGCGGGCTTGAGATACACTGCGACCATTTCTCGCGACGGTCCAACATCCTTGAGATGTCCTTCGCCTAGAACAGCAACACGTGTACAAAGTTCAGCCACTGCCGCCATGTTGTGACTAACGAACAGGACGGTTCGCCCCTCCCCGGCCACATCCTTCATCTTTCCCAAGCATTTCCTTTGGAATGCAGCGTCGCCAACTGCCAAGACCTCGTCCACGATTAAGACCTCCGGCTCCAGGTGGGCCGCGACCGCGAAGGCCAGCCGCGTGTACATGCCGCTGCTGTACTGCTTTACCGGCGTGTCGAGGAACTTCTCGACCTCGCTGAAGGCGACGATCTCGTCGAACTTGCCGCGGATCTCGGCCTGGCTCATGCCGAGGATCGCGCCGTTCATGAAGATGTTCTCGCGGCCGGTCAGTTCCGGGTGGAAACCGGTCCCGACCTCGAGCAGGCTGCCGACGCGGCCCTTCACCATGATCTCGCCGGTCGTCGGTTCGGTGATCCGGCTGAGGATTTTGAGCAGCGTGCTCTTGCCCGCGCCATTGCGGCCGATGATGCCGACCACCTCGCCTCGCTTGACCTCGAAGCCGACGTCCTTGAGGGCCCAGAAGCTGTTCTCCTCGGTCATCGGGCCCTTCGGCCGAAGGGCCGACAAAGGGTTCTTGGCGAGGCCGACGAGGCTCTCGCGGAGGTTGCCATAGGGCTTCTTCTCGGTGCCGATGCGGTACCGCTTGCCGACGCCGTCAATCCGTATTGCGATGTCGCTCAAGCTTCGGGACCTACGTAGGCGGTGGTGCCTTCGGAGCGAATGCGGCTCGTCTCGGCGGGGTGCGAGTTGGCGGAAGGCACCGGGAGGAACAACGGGATGACCGCGAGCGCGAGGAGTGCCCACGTCGGGTGCGCCATGACGAAGAACTGGAAGAGCGCGTTCGACGCGACGCCGTTCGGGATGATGTTCCGCTCCGCCGCCTGGATAAGTATTTCTGCCCAAGGGGCGACGAGGAAGACGGACAGCGGCAGAAGCAGGAGGAGCCCGGTCCGCCAGCTGTCGCGGCTTGCCAGCTTGGCGATGCCAACGGCGAGGGCCGGCAGCAAGATGACCGCGTCGTACGGGCGGTGGTACACGGCGAGCAGGGTCATCGCAAGCAGCGGGGTCATCAGGAGAGCCTCGTCCGTCGCGACCTGGCCGGGAGCAGTCCGCCAGACTCGCCGCACCCATAGCACCAGCACCGGAACGAGCAGGACGATTGCGACGCCCTTGGCCCAATGCCCTTCGATGAAGAAGCGGATGAGGGTGTCGAGGTGGAGCTTGCCAAACTGCGATGCGGCGCCAGCCCCAACTCGAAGATCCGGCATAGAGGCTACTTCGCTCGAAACGCCCTCAGGCCAGTTTGGGTTGAGCGTCAGTAACTGGAAGGCGACAATCGATCCGAAGATGAGTGGGACGGCGAGGCTGATCGACAGCGTGGTCCAGCGTCGGCTTGCCGCGAAGAAGAGGCAGAGCGGCAACCCAATCTGCGGCTTGATCGCCGTTGCGACGCCGACGAGCAGGCCGGCGAGAAGGTGCCGCGAACGGCGTGCGCCAAGTGAAGCCGCGAGACCAGCAACCGCAAGCGAGCCGGCGAGCATCCCGGGGTTGCCGACGGCGAGGCCGGTATGTGCCGGCGCGAAACCCAAGATGGCGGCGGCCGCCAGGAGAAGCGGAATGGGTCGACGACGCAGCCCGATCGTAAGCGCAACGGTCGCCCCTCCCACAAGATAGGCGATGGCAAGGCACGCCACCCAGAGGCCCTTGGACCAGTTCCAATCGAGTGCGCCGAAGGGAGCGAAAAATGGCAGCGCGCTCGGCGGATAGACGAGATGCATCAACGGCCGGTCTGCGTTGGGTGCGGCGCCGGAACAGGGGCTCGACGATCTCGCGGTTGTAGGGGTCTACCTGCTGAATCCACGACCGAGACATCGCATAAGGAGCGGTGAAATCGACCGGGGTCCCGCTGAAGCCTCGGGCGAGGCCTCGCGTGCAGAACAGGCCGCCCGCCAGGAGCAGGAGGATCAGCAGGGCGACACGTAGCCAGATGGGCTCTCCCGCGGGCCTGAGCTGAGCCGAAGGACTCGATGGTGCACGATCCCGCGGCCGACTCGCGGCCGAAGTGGGTCCGGTTAGTTCGCCGCTTGGAGGCATCAGACGACGTCGGCGAAGGTCCGCTCAACACGACGGAAGTAGAACAGGCCGCCCGCGAGCAGGAGGCTGGTCGAGACGAATCCCGAGACCCACAGGACCGGCGTCGCCGGCGTGCCGAGCAGGGACCAGCGGAAGAACTCGATCGGGGCGGCGATCGGCAGCAGGCCGTAGACCGCCTGCCACACGGGCGACGAGATGGACTCGCTCACCGACCAAAAGACCGGAGCGGCGAAGATCAGGAACTTCGTGATGAACGGCAGGACGTACCGCACGTCCCGGTACTCCACGTTCAGGGCCGACAGCCAGAGCGAGATGCTCATGGAGGCGGCGAAGGTCCAGACGATCGCCAGCGGGAGCAGGACGACCTGGATCGGCGGGAGGTGCGGAACGATGTTCTGCCGCCACGCGGGCGCGTCCTCCGGCGGGTGGCCGCCCAGGGCGAAAAAGGCGACCGGCAGGGCGAGCATGATGATCGCGACGAGCGCCAGCTGCACGAGGAAGTCGACCACCGTGACCATCGCCGCGCTCACCGGCAGGATCAGGCGGGGGAAGTAAATCTTCTTCACCATGTTCTGCGCTGCGACGAGCGAGCCGCTCGCTTGCTGCAGGCCGGTGTCGAACATCTGCCACGGGAGCTGGCTCGCCAGGAAGAACAGGAACGCGGGTTTAAAGTCGACGGCGCCGGCGAAGAGCAGGCTCCCGACGATCGTGAAGGCGAGCGGCTGGATGATCGCCCAGGCGAAGCCGAGGACCGTCTGCTTGTAGCGTACCTTGATGTTGCGCGACGCGAGCACCCAGAAAAGCTCTCGCGATTGCCATAGTTCTTTCCAGTCGACGGCCCGCCAGCCGGAGGAAGGGCGGATCCACGTGATCGGCGGCTCGACGGTGGGGGTTGCCGCGTCGCGGGACGTCTCGCGGTCGTCGGTGGGGGCGAGCAGGCTGGGGGCGTCGGTCGACATGCCTAGAGGGTCGGGCGGCGGCGGCAACGTTGCGTTGGAGCGTCAATCGTCGTCAGCAAGACGGGGCGACCTCGATGTCGCCTGGGCGACGAGCGTTGCAGTGCGGGAAGAGGCGTCAACCTCTCGGTGCGGGACGCAATGTTCACGTTCTGTATGAGAACGTGCAGATTCTGTTCCGTTTTAATCCGTCCTGAAGCGGAACGTGCACGTTGCGAGGCAGAACGTGACGGTTCCGTCGCGGAACCCGCACGTTCCGCCGTGGAACGTGCAGGTTCCGGACCACAGTCATCACGTTCCCGCGTAGAACCTGCACGCTGAGGAGCGAAACCTGCACGGTTTGGAACGAAAACGCGCGGTTCCGTGATGCATCGCAACATATCAGCTGCGCCAAGCCGCTTTTTCTCGGGCGTGACCGAACGATCGTCCAAAAGCGGACTCGTGCTCAGAAAAACCTTTGTTGTGGCCGACATCAGGAGCATGGCTGCGGTAGCGGGCGACGTTCGCCCCTGTCGAGTTCTACCGACGGCCGACGCGGGGCGTTCCCGCGACGTACCTCACCCCATGACGGAACCCTCCGATAAATCTCTCCTCCATCTTCAACCATGACAGCGACTTGCTCGCCCGGTCGGCAGTCTTCGCCGCCAAGATCAGCGCGACCGGTGCGGCCGGCAACTACGGGCTGAGCGATCAGCAGGCAACGGAATATCAGACCACCTAGACCCGTTTCGCCGATGCGATGCGGGCCGTGGCCGACCGGGACAACCGGACCCGGACCGACACGATCGTCAAGAACGACGCCCGTTACCACCTCGTCAACGCCAGCCGGAGCCTGATCGCCGTGTGTGAGGCGTGGCCCCAGATGACCGACGCGAAGCGGAGCGAGCTCAACCTCCCGATCCGCGATCGGGAGCCGACCCCGCAGACGCGGCTGACGGTCGCGCCATTCATCGACATCCTGAGCCAGAACGGGCTGTCGGTCAAGGTCGGCCTGCGCGACGCGGCCGCGTCGACCCGACGTCGCCGCCCGGCGGGCGCGATCGGGGCGACGATCCTGACGCACGTCGGCGAGACGGCGCCGGCCACGATCGAGGGCTGGACCTTTCAGGGCAACACGAGCAAGACGACGGTCGACATCACGTTCCCGCCGATGACGCCGCGTGGGGCGAAGGTCTGGATCGTCGCGACGTGGTTTAGTCGGACGTCGATGAGCTCGCCTCCCAGCCGTCCGCTCTTCACGTACCTCTCCGGGGCCGACGGGCTCGCGCAGGCGGCCTGACCCCGTCACCCGGTCATCTGACCGCAGGACCCGGAGGTGGCGATTCTCGCCATCGGCCGTGTTCTGCGTGGTCGGCTGGCCCTTTACCCAGGAGACATCATGACGGATCTCACCGTGTACGACGCCGGGCGGCCTGCTGCGTCGCTGATCGAGCGACAAGTGCCCGCCGCCCTGCCGCTGCCGACGGAGGCGGGCGGCGTGACGATTCGCGAGGCGACGGCAGGCGACCTGCCGTTCGTCGATCGCTTGCAGAAACAATGCTCCAAGGCGCTGGGCTTCCTGATGCTGCCCGTGCTGGAGGCGAAGGTGCGGGCGGGCGAGATCGTCGTCGCGCTCGATCCCGCGGGCGAGCCCGTCGGCTACTGCATCTCCAGCGACCGCTACTACAAGCGGGAGGACGTCGGCGTCATCTACCAGGTCAACGTCGTGCCGGGCCGGCAGCGCGGCCTCGTCGGGGCGGCGATGGTCCGCGGCGTTTTCGAGCGTTGGCCGTACGGTGTGCGGCTGGCGTGTTGCTGGTGTGCGCAGGATCTGGCGGCCAATCGGTTCTGGGAGTCGCTGGGCTTTGTGCCGATCGCCTATCGCGGCGGCAGTCGATCGAAGCAGCGGGTGCATGTGTTCTGGCAGCGTCGCGTGCGAGCGGTCGACGCCGGTGGGGGGTGCGACTGGTGGTACCCGAGCCAGACGATGGGCGGGATGATGGGCGAGGGGCGGCTGGTGCTGCCGATCCCGCCGGGCACGCATTGGAGCGGGTTCGAGCCGATCGTGCTGCCGGAGATGGAGACCGAACCGCCCGCCCTGCCGCCGGCGACGAAACAGCCACGGAAGAAGGCAACCCAGGCGAAGGTGCCGACGATCGATCCCGGCAACATCAGCTCCGGCGGCTTCCGCTTCGAAGCCACTCCCCCCACGCCCCCCACTCCTCCAACTCCCCCCATCCTAGGAAGCGAGGCTGTGGCCAAGCCCAGGCGGGCCAAGGCGCCACGGCCGAAGCTTGACCCGGCGCTGGTTCGGAAGGTGCGTGAGCTTCGCGATCACTATCTGGAGCACGTCAATGCCAAAGAACTGCTGTGCCCGATGGGCAAGTACGACATCGCCAGGTCGCTGGCGGGATCGACGGCGGATGCGGCGGCACTGCCGTCACTGAAGATCGAGTCGCACGTCGTGCCGCGGCTCGAGGCGGCTTGAACGATGGGCCCGCTCGGGGCGGGCTTCGCCCCTGTCGGTGCACCCTGTTGCGGAGGCGTACCTGGAGCTGCGACGGTCTCGGGTGTCCTGCCGAGTACACCCTCCTCTGCTGGTGGGTTTGCACGTGGGTTGCACCACGCCGCGGAACCCGCGCCCCGTCGCAGCCGTGAGGCTCCTCATGCGGCGGGAGCGGGAGTATGCCCGGCGAATCGGCACCATGCAACTCGGCGACGACGGACCGGCTTGGAATGACGAAGGAACTTGAAGGGCCGGATGAGATGCCCGACGTTGCCGACGACGTCAGCGGCGATACGATGGGCGTACATACAGTCGTCAAAGGAGACGATAACATTGAAGCCGCGCTCGTGAGCCCGGCCCACATGTGAAGCCTTCCGTCCGCCTTGTCACCACGCACCAGCACAAGCTTGCCTGAAGCACCTGTTCCCGTCCGAAACCGGGTCGCGCTGAACGAAGCGTTACTGATGCAGCTGTGAACAGCGGTTGCCGCCAGACCTCAGGCAAGCTATTCATTTTCGGGCCGTTAGCTCAGTTGGCCAGAGCGCCTTCTTTACACGGAGGATGTCGCAGGTTCGAGCCCTGCACGGCCCAATGTCTCGGTGGGGTTCACCTTCGATTCGCCGGTAGGTCCTGGAGTTGCCGTGGATGCGTACGGCGGCCCCGTTCCGGTCGACGTCGCTGCGAATCAGAACGCCACATCGACCGCCCGGCCGGTTTCGCAGCTTTCGACTGCCGCCAGGACGGTGGCGAGCGTCTTGAGGTTGTCGCGGCCGCTGGTGAGGCCGGGGGTGTTGGCACGGATGGACGTGGCGAAGGCGGCGAGCAGCTGGCCCTGGCTGGCGGGCACGGGGGCGATTGGCCGCGTCTCCTGATGTTCGGGCTGGCCGAGGCCGCCGAAGTCGAGGACGACGCCCCCGAGATCATCGTTGAACGAGAGTCGCCCTCGCTCGCATTGCAGCCGCCAGTTGCCCTGCCAGCTGTCGCGTCTGCCGCGGGCGGACCAGTCGCCTGCGTAGCTCAGCTTCGAGCCGTCGTCGAGCGTCATGATCATGCGCAAGGCTGCACCGTCTTCGTAAAGTTCAGCGGCCTTGCTCCAGGCCGGGTTGAAATCTTCCGCGTAGACCCGCACCACATCCCGGCCGAGGATGTAGCGGGCGAGATCGACGTGGTGGACGGCCATGTCGACGAGCAAGACGTGCGGCATGGTCTGCCGGAAACTGCCGCGGAAGTCGATGCCGAGGAAGAAGTCGATGTGACCGTGACCGAAAGCTCCGAGTGAGCCGGAGTCGAAAGCGGCCTTCAGCGCCAGCGGCTCCGGGTCCCACCGACGGTTCTGCCCCACCATCAGCTGTAGCTGTTTGGCCTCCGCACGTTCCACCATCTTCGTGGCGGCCTTCAGGTCCGGTGCCAGCGGCTTCTCGACCAGTAGATGTAGCCCCGCTTCTGCTGCAATCTCGGCGTGTTCGGCGTGAACGTTGGGCGGCGTTACGCTCAGCAAGGCGTCGGCCTCGACTTGTGCGACGGCTGTCGCCAGGTCGCGAAATTGCCGTGTCTCATCGAGCTCAAGAATGGTACCCGCAGCGGCTAGTGCTTCGGAGTTGGGGTCGACGACGGCGACGGCTTTGAAGTCGTCGCTTTTTGCTACGCTGTTTCTCACCCAGCCACCACCGTGCCCGCCCACGCCGGCTTGGATCAGCCGGATCTTCTTGTGCTGCTCGCTCTGCATATCAGAACAGTAGCGAGTCGAGGTGCCTTGCTGCTGTCGTTGACCCGCCCTACCATGCCCGCCGCGGCCGGATGCCCGAGCGGACTAAGGGAACGGATTGCAAATCCGTGATTCGTGGGTTCGAATCCCACTCCGGCCTTACGTTTTTCTACAGAATCAGCGTGTTCTCCTGATTTCATCTTCGGGCGGCGTGCTTGCAAATACCGGTCAGCTTTGGGTCCGGACGGTCGAGTCACGGCTGGCTGTCGGCGGAGTTCGGGCACGTTCGCTGGAGCAATGAAGAGCGACGCACGGCGTCCAGTTGACGCCGCCGACTGGCCGCCTAAGCTGGCCCCCCGGCGGATTCGTCCGGCGGGAACAAGTCAGCGAGACGGGGCGGTAGCTCAATTGGTCAGAGCACCGGACTGTCGATCCGGAGGTTGCGGGTTCGATCCCCGTCCGCCTCGCTGAAGGACAATTAGCGTCCGACCGACAACAACCCCTGCAGCCGCAGGGGTTGTTTCATGTCGCCTTACTTGGGATCAGTGGCAGTCACCTGCATCGCGTTGACACACGCGAAATCGCCCTGCGACAGCGTGAGGTCGACGAAGACTTGGCCGAATGGGTCAGGCTGAACGTTTACGACGCGGGCGAGCTCGTTGTCGTTGGCGTCAGATGCGCCGTCGCTGCCGATGTTGTTGCCGCTGATTTGCAGCGTCACGACGTGCTCACCCTTGCCAATCATTCGGTACTCGGTGATTTGAGTCTGCGTCGCGTTGCAAGACCCGAAGAACGCGAACGTGTAGGCCAAGTTCGGGTCGAGGCCGTTGAGCATGAAGCCTCCGTTTGTGTCGTCGTTGCCACCGCCGCGCTTGTCATCTGCTGTGCTGAAGAAGAAGTCACCCGTGGCAGAACCGACTGCCAGATCACCGAGCAGCGTCGCCTGCGGATGACGCAGTCCACCCTTCCGCAGGCCGCTTGCTTTAAATTGACCGGTAATGGTCAGGCCGATCCCGGTCTCGTCGCCTTTCGTGCTCACGAGTCGGCCGCGGTGCTCACCGGGCAGGATGCCGACGTTGCCAGCGCTGCCGTCGTGCCAGTTGTTCCAGACGTTGCCGTGATGATCCGGCCCTTTTGTCACTGCGCCGTCGTCGCCATCGCTCGGCCCGAAGTCGAACAGGAATGATTCACCCGCCGCCAACGTGGTGGTGTCGGCGGCGGCTTGCTTCTTGTCCGGTGCGAGGTCGGCTTCGATGGCCGGACGGATTACGCTTCTCCAGAAGCCATAGCCGATCCTGTTGAGGTGAATCTTGTCAACGTACATACTGTTGAACACTTCATCGTCGTATGGATTCAGCGTTGAGAACGCTCTCGGAAGATCGATGTAATGCAGGCGTTCGTCAGTCTCTGCAAAGCCTGCGATGCGCTGGTTGGCGATGTCCTCTTGTGGCCGGTTCGCCCTGCGGCCGGGAGTCGGGCTGATGCCAAGGAAGTAGATCTTCGCTGCCGGCAGGCTCGCGTGCACCTTCTCGACGAACCTCTTGTAGTCGTTGAAGACGGCCTCGCCATCATCGCCGCCCAGGGCGATGTCGTTCGTCCCGGCCCACACCACAACCGCCCGCGGGTTGTATGGGACGATGATGTCATCGGTGTAGGCGATGATGTCTTCAAACTTGGCCCCGCCGATACCGCGTTGGATGACGTGGTAGTCGGCGAAGTCACGGGTCAGTGCTTCCCAGCGTCGGATGCTGCTGCTGCCGGTGAAGACGATGCCGTTCTGCGGCACCGGATCCAGAGCGTCTTGAGCGACAAAGCGAGCTACCTGTGCGTCGAACTTCGGCGTCTGGGCAGATGATGCCGCGGCGGTGAGCCCGACGACGCAGGTGACGGTAAAGCCATAGCTGGGGTAACGCATGATCCTGCTCTTGTACAACCAACGGCGTCAAGACGGCTCTGCCCGCTTCGCATTCTGCAGCCGCTTTTGCTCGAGGGCCTTCTTCTGCGTGTCGTTCTTGCCGCCACCGACGTTGCCCAGCACGCTGATCAGCACCTCGCGGTTCTCCTGCGCCCATGCCGCCAGCTTCGCAACGCCCTCCTTTGGGCTCACCTTCGGCGACCATCCTAGATCCCGCTTGGCCTTTGCCGTGTCGGCGATGAAGCACCGCTGATCCCCCGGCCGCCAGTCATCAAATCTGACCTCGTCCCGATCGCCGCCGAGGTAACCGATTAGCTCCAAGAGGCTCATCACGTTCTCGCTGCCACCGCCTGCGTTGTAGACCTTGCCGCTGGCCACGCTCATGTTGCCGATCGCCGCCTGGTACAGGTCGACCAGATCGTCGACCCACAGCACGTCGCGCACCTGCTTACCGTCGCCATAGATCGTGATCGGCCGGCCCAGCAGCCGCGCGATCGTGAACCAGGCGATCCAGCCCTGATCTTCCACGCCAAACTGCCGCGTGCCGTAGATGCAGCTTTGCCTGAAGACGACGGTGTTGAGCCCGTACATGCGGGCATAGTCCCGCACGTACTGGTCGGCCGTGCCCTTGCTGCAGCCGTAGGGCGAGTGGAAGTCGAGTGGTGCCGTCTCCGGGATGCCGTGCGGATAGTCTGCGTAGCGGTAGCGATCACGCTCGGCATCGAGCTCGACCTTGGTCTGCTCCATGCCGCCGTAGACCTTGTTGGTCGACGCAAAGACGAACGCCGCCTCCGGGGCGTGCAGCCGACAGGCCTCAAGCAGGTTGAGCGTGCCGAGCGCATTGGCCTCGAAGTCCATGCGTGGGTTGAGGAAGCTGGTCGTCACCGCCACCTGCCCGGCAAGGTGGATAACAGCGTGGGCGTCTTTGTGCTGCTCGAAGAGGCCCAGGCAGTCGGTCTCGTTGCGGATGTCAGTGTGCTGGAACGAGAAGTCGCCGTCGAGGCGGCGGGCCTGATCTTGGAGGAATCGGATGTTCTCCACGTTGCCGCGTCGGGAGAGGTTGTCGAAGCCGACGACGCTGACGCCCTGCGACAGGTACCGCTGGGCCACGTGCCCGCCGATGAACCCGGCGACGCCGGAGATGAGAACTTTCAAAGTACTGTCCCTTGCGAGCGGTTGGAGGCAATGCCCATGCGAGGGTTGTAGTCGCCGACTCCACGGGCAACAACGGCCGCGAACTCGAACGGCACAATCTGACTGCGCTGATAAGGCTAACGATGACGGGCATGCAGATGACGACGGTTGTGACGCGTCACCCCAATCGAACCCCAGATGTGGCGGCAGACGCGGCAGACGTCACCCACGGCTGGTCTTTTGCAGGAATCGGTCGTTTTTACCATAGTTCCTGCAAAAAGTTATCGGACCGACGTTAATTGAAGTAAACGTTGCGTCCTTACATCATCCTAACTACAACGGCGGTGGTGAGTCCTCTCGCACTCCATGCCGACCTCCAGTCCTACCGCCTGCCGGCGGCGTGGACCAAGGTGCAAACCGCCCCGGTATTCCCGGGCGTCGAAGTCGGCTGCCTGCACGAGGTTGTCGGTGAAACAGAGTCACGCGGGCTTGGCCTGACAATCGGATGGATCACCGATGATGCGGATTCGGCCTCGGGTCAGTGTGTCTGGATCGGCAAGCGGGTTTGGCCCGGCCTGGCGACGCTGCACCGGGCCACGCTGCTTCATCGGGCGCTGCTACTCGACGCTTCGGCCAGCTCGCTGCGGGCTTGGGCGGCAGAGTTGTGCGTCAAGTGCACCGCCGTCGGGGCTGTCGTGGTCGACGGCAGCGGGTTTGACCTGACAATGACACGGCGGCTTCAGCTGGCGGTGCGAGGCAGGTCGTGTCGCCTGATCCTGGTGCGACCCGAGCGTCAGGCCGGCACGTCGGCGGCCGGGTGCCGCTGGCAGATTGAATCTGTGCCGGCCTTGCAGGACGAGCAGACGGGCGACCCACCCAGAAGGCCGCGCTGGAGCGTGACCTTGTTAAAGAGCAAAGGAGGGCATCGTGCAACTGGTGGCCTGATCGGGCAGGCGGGTGATCGCCCCGCCGGCCTGCTGACGGCCGGAGAGATGTTTTGCCATGAAGATGTTAAAGCCGACCGACCCAGCCGGGCCGGTGCAACCAATCAAGCTCGATCCTCAGCAGTCGGCCACGCCGGCTCCTCGTGGATCTTCGAGTGGGACCCTGTTACCGCCCGGGCCAGACAAACCCACACCGCCGACCAAGGCGACGTGGCCCAAGGCGTACCTGGCGTTGTTCCTGCCGACGTGGCCGGCCGATCGGCGTCTGCGACGTTCGCGGCATAGCAAGACCAAGCGGTCACCCTTCCTCATCATCGGCGTCTCGACCGGTGGCCAGCGGCTTGTGGCCGCAGCGTGCCGGTCATCGGTCCGCCAAGGTGTTCGTGTCGGAATGACCGTCGCCCACGCCACCGCCGTCCTGCCGGCGGCGCCGCAGGTGTGCGACCACGAACCGGCCGAAGACGCAGCCGCCCTGTCGCGGCTCGGCCATTGGGCAATGCGGTTCACGCCCGGCGTCGCCGTCGATCCGCCGACCGGCCTGCTGCTCGACGTCGGCGGATGCGAGCGACTCTTCGGCGGACTCCTGCCGATCGCCCGGCAGGTTCGTCAGTCCGTCAACCGCCTCGGCATCGGCGCACGCGTGGCCATCGCACCGACAGTCGGTCTCGCCTGGGGCCTGAGCCGGTTCGGTGACGAGGGTGTTTGCGGGGCCGTCGCTGACGTGCTGGAGCTACCGACGGCGTCGCTGCGGATCGAGCCTGATGTCGTGGCAGCGTTGTCAGAGGTAGGTGTCGATCGTGTCGGGCAGCTCGTCGACATTCCGCGGCACGAAGTCGCGCGGCGATTCGGCGGTGAAGTGTTGCTGCGACTCGACCAGGCCAGAGGCGAAGCGGTCGAACCGTTGAATTGGCTTCAGGCGACGCAAACGCCGCGGGTCGAGTTTCGATTCGCCGGGCCTGCGACGCAGTACGAGGCGATCGAGCAGACGGCCGAGCAGCTCGTCGACGCTTTGTGCGACCGGTTGTCCCGCGGTGAGGCGGCGGCGCGGCGGGTCGTGCTCGACGTCGAGTGCCTCGATGATGATTTGCGGCCCACCTTTGCAACGGCGTCGATCGTTCTGGCGGCAGCGACTCGAGACACATCGCACCTGTGGAACGTGCTCCGCCCAAAAGTCGAAGCGATCGACATGGGCCGCGGCGTCGAAGCGATGGCATTGTCGGCGACACGCGTTGTTCGGCTGCCGCACGGTCAGTCACGGCTCGACGGCCGACGCGACACCTCGCAGGACGAGCGCGATCTGGGTCGCTTGGTCGACCTGCTGCAGGGACGGCTGGGTCGACAGAACGTGCTGAGCGTCGACCCGATGCCGACGCACGTACCCGAGGCGGCGTATCAGTTGCGACCGGCAGACGAACCGGCGGCGGTGGCGTCGCGGTCGCACCCGCCGATACCGACCAGCGGTGATCGGCCGACGCAACTCTTCGATCCGGCCGAGCCCGTCGACGTCTCATTCATGCACCCCGAAGGGCCGCTGGCGACGCTGCGCTGGCGTGGCAAGTCCTGGACTGTCGTCACGACCGTCGGTCCCGAACGCATCGGCAGGCGGTGGTGGCAACACAGCCTCTCCAAGCGATCACTCGACGTCCGCGACTACTACAAGCTCCAGTGCGACGACGGCCTGTGGTTGTGGGTGTTTCGCACGCGCCCGGCAGGCGTGTGGTTCATCCACGGGATGTGGTCGTGAGCCAAACAGACAGCACCACGCCGCTACCGTCGCGACCATGACGTCTTCGCTTCGCGTTCTCTCCGCCGGTGGTGGCATCGCCCAGACCAACTGCTACGTCGTCGCCGACGACCAGACGGGCGACTGTGTGCTGTTCGATGCGCCCGATCACACGGCAGGTGATTTGCTTCGCGAGGTGCACCGGCTCGGCTGGACGCTTCGCGGTCTGTGGCTGACGCACGGGCACTTCGACCACGTCGCCGATCACCCGCTCGTGCCGACGGACGTACCGGTGTTGCTTCACCCGCTCGATGCTGAAAAGCTTCGCGACCCGGCAAGGCAGCTCGAGGCCTTTGCGCAGCGGAGCGGCTTCCGCGTGCCGCTGGAGATTCCGCCGCGTGAGCCGGACGGCGACTTGACCGACGGACAAACGCTAAGCATCGGCGGGCTGAGCTGCGTCGTGCTCCACACGCCCGGCCACGCGCCGGGTCATGTGAGCTTCTACTTCGAAGAAGGTAGCCTGCTCATCGGTGGCGACCTCATCATCGGCGGAGCCGTCGGCCGCACGGATCTGCCTGACAGCGATCCGGCCGCGCTCGATGGCAGTCTTCGGCGCGTCATGGCGTTGCCAGCAGACACAAAGCTTCTGCCGGGTCACGGCAAGCCGTCATTGCTGGAGACCGAGCAGCGGGACAATCCATTCGTGCGGGCGGCGCTCGGGCTTTAGAAGCCGCGCCGCTTGAACTGCTTCTCGAGGTCGTCGAGCGTGAGGCGGAGCGTCGTCGGGCGGCCGTGCGGGCAGTTGGTGGCGCGGGGCGACAAGTGCCTGCCGCGGACGAGGTGGGCAATCTCCGACTCGCTCAGCGGGTCACCTGCCTTCACCGCCGCCTTGCAGGCCATCATGTCGAGCACGTCGTGGATGGCCGCCTCGTCACCCGAACCGAGGTCGCTACGGCGAAGCACCTCGGCCACGAAGGTTGCCGGGTCCAGCGACCGCTGGCGTTCGAGCAGCAACGTCGGAAACGCGTGCACCGCCACCGCATCCGGCCCGAAAGCTTGGGCCTCGATACCCAACCGCTCGAGCATCGGCCCCACATCGTCCAGCCGCGACACCTCGGCCTCGCCTACGTCGGCCACGCTCGGCAGCAACATCCGCTGCGACTCCAACGGGCCTCGTCGCACACGAGCTAGAAGTTCCTCGTACAGCACCCGCTCGTGCAACGCGTGCTGGTCGATGATCTCCATGCCTTCGGGCCCTTCGACGACGAGGTAGCTGTTGTGCAGCTGCATCACGCGCGAGGGTGAACATTCCTCAATAGGCGGCGCGTGACTGAAGTTGTCATCCGTGGGCGAATGCTCAGGCGTTTTGTCCTCAGCATCGGCAACAGGCAGATCCGCATCCGATCGTCCCTCCAGAAGTCGAGCGCTGCTCACTCTGCAGCGACGCCTTGAAGAAGTCGGCCAAAGTCTCCCGCACGTCCGCCCGCGGCGGCAGCGGCTCGACCGGCGTCGGCTTGGCCTTCGGAATTAGGTCGTCACCCAGCAACGTCTCACGCAGCGTCGCGTTCACCAGCGACCAGACGCGGCCCGGCTCACGAAACCGCACCTCATTCTTCGTCGGGTGCACGTTGACATCGACCGCACCAGGGGGCACGTCGAGCAGCAACACGGCCGGCGGATGGCGTCCCGGTTCGGTCAGGCCACGGAACGCTTCGCGGACGGCATGTTGCACGCTGCGGTCACTGATCGCTCGGCCGTTGACGTAGAGGTGGTGGTACCGGGCTGACGTCGCGGCGTACTCGGGCAGGCCGACGATGCCCCAGAGGTGCCAGTCGCCGTCGGTGGCGTCGACGCGAAGCAAGCGCTCGCGATATTCGGCCGGCCATCCCAGCGACAGCCGTGCCCACGGATCGTCCGTCGCAGGCCATTCGGCGACGGTCTTGCCATCACGCGTATATCGCAGCGACACGTCGGCCCGGGGCAGCATCAGTCGCGTAACGACATCGGTCACCTGCCCGCTCTCGGCGGCGGCGGCTTTGAGGAACTTGCGTCGGGCGGGCGTGTTGAAGAACAGCTCGCGTGCTTCAACCGTCGTCCCCGCGTTGCCCGCCGCCGGTCGAACGACGCCCAGCTGCCCGCCGTCGCAGGTGATTTCGCTTGCCTCGTCACCGACCGGCCTGCTCAAGATGCGGCAACGACTGACGCTGCCAATGCTGGCCAAAGCCTCGCCGCGAAAGCCGAGCGTGGCCACACCTTCGAGTTCCCGATCGTCGCGAACCTTGCTGGTGGCGTGCTGCTGGAAGGCAAGCGGCAACTCGTCGGCCGGGATGCCGACGCCATCGTCGACGACGCGGATAAGTCCCTTACCACCGTCTTCAATGTCAACGGTCAGCCGCGTCGCCCCGCCGTCGAGGGCGTTCTCGACCAGCTCCTTGACAACGCTCGCCGGTCGCGCCACGACCTCACCGGCAGCAATGCGGTCGACGACGTCAGCCGGCAATGGTCGAATCGGACGGCGACTAGGAGAGCTCTCTGGCAAGCACCTCACCTTATGACGTGAGACCACCAGACGCGCAAAGCCGCGTCACACGGTGACGCGGCTTTGAAGATTCTACGAAGCGTTTCGTCTACTTCCGCAAGTGTCTCGTCTACTTCCGCTTCGACTTCGCCCGGCCGGTCGACTCGCTCAAACGTGCGGCGGCATCGGTGAACAGGTCGGCCAGAGCCTCACGATCGGCCTTGACGTCCGTCAGATTCGCCGTCGCCGTCTCCAGCGCTTCGGTCAGCTCCGCCTGAACGGCGGCAAGCTCTTCACGCAGCGCGGCGGACTCATCAGTCAGCAGGCTCTTGAGCTCAGCGTCACGCTCGACACTGGCAGCGTCGGCGGCTTTGAGCTTGGTGCTGATCGCATCCATCTTGTCGCTGTGGTCGCTGTCGAGCTTCCGCATCGCGTCGGTGTGACTGCGGTCGAGCTCGCGCAGTTCGTCGCGACCCTTGCTCAGGCCGTCGTCGAGCCGCTCAGACAGGTCGCTGATGCGGCCGTCAAGGGCCTCGACGGCTGACTCGACGCGGGAGACGATGTCGTCCCGCATCGTCTCCATGTCGGCTTGAATCTGCTCCTCGAGGTCACCCAGGCGGCGCTCGGTGTCACGCTGCTGGTTGCCGAAGAGGATGTCGCGAACGCGGTCGAGCGAGTCGGGTGAGCCATCGCTCGCCGCCAGCGCGGCGGCGTGCCGGCCACCGACGCCGTTGGTCTCGAACGTGTCATCGTCATCGCGGATGCTCTTGCGAATTGCCTTGGTCTTCTTGGCCATCGTGGCGCTCGGTTTCTGCGGGAAGGGTGTCGTGGTCGTTGCTGGGGCGGCCGTCCGTGACGGTCCCATAACGGCGAGGGGAGCTTAACGCAAATCCGCAGGTCTTGGCAACTTTGCGTGGAACAGGCGGTGATCCCGCGTCGCATTCAGATGCATTGGCCGCCAGATTCTTTCATTATTCGGACGTCTCATTCTCCCAACTGACTGGGCAGACGGGCCGATGCGGTGCATATCCCGCTCGGACTTGTTATGCGACCACTCACCGAATGCCTGGAAGACCGCCGCCTGCTCGCCGCAGTGACAGCGATCGACTTCAACCTGCCGAACTTCTCGGCAGCCACCATTGCAAGCGGGTTTGGACCCGGCGTCGATGGCACAGATGCCGTGACCGTCCGCGGCAACGGTGATTTCGTTTCAAACCGGCTGCGACTGACGACCGCCAATCGGTTCGAGCAAGGCACTGCCTTCACAAACGACCGCCTGATCCTCGGTGACGACGTCGGCTTCTCGACCAACTTCAGCTTCAACCTTGGCAAAGGCGACGGCATTCGCGGCGGTGACGGCATTGCTTTCGTTCTCTTCGGCGGAGACGGCGACCCGGCGCTGCCGAGCTTCCCCGGTGGCAGCCTCGGGTACGGCGGGCTCTTCCCGAGCCTCGCGGTCGAGTTCGACACACAGCAAACATTCGGCGACCCGGAAGGTGACCATGTCGCCATCCACGCTTACGGCGACAGCTCCAGCCCGGTGCAGACGTCGGCTCTCAAAGTCCTCGACAGCGACCTCAATGACGGCCGCACGCGTTGGGCGTGGGTCGACTACAACGCGCCGAGCGACACGATGCGAGTATACCTCAATGACGCCAGCACGAAGCCGTCCTTGCCGACGGTGTCGGCGACGTTGAACCTGAGCGACTTTGCCGGCGACGCGGCGAGTCTGGGCCTGACGGCTGCCAACAGCTGGCTCCGCAACCGGCACGACGTCTTGAGCTGGTCGTTCGACACCGTCACGGGTGGCCCGGGCAACACCGCCCCGACAGCAGGCAACGACAGCAAGACACTCAACCAGAACGCCGCCGCCACACCGATCGACGTGCTGGCGAACGACGGCGATGTCGACGGCGACAGCCTGATCATCACCAGCGTCGGCCAAGCCAGCAACGGCACCGCTTCGACCGACGGCAACCGCGTCTTCTACAGGCCAGCCCAAGGCTACGCGGGCCTCGACAGCTTCACCTACACCATCAGCGACGGCCGTGGTGGATCGGCAACGGCGACCGTCAGCGTCACCGTCGACCAAGCACCGGCCAGCGGCTCCTTCGCCCTCGAGAGCGGCAGCTACACCGTCAACGAGAATGCCGGCTTTATCGACATCGGCGTCCTCCGCACCGGTGGCAGTGCCGGCGTGGCGACGCTCGACTTCCTCACCGTCCCCGGCACCGCATCGGCGGGTGTCGACTACGCCAGCCGGAACGGAACGCTCCGCTTCGAAGCCGGTGAGACCCGCAAGACGATCCGCATCAACATCACCGACGACACGCTCGTCGAGAATGACGAGATCTTCGGCGTCTCGCTCGATGCCGTCACAGGGGCCGACCTCGGCGCACCGCGGACGACGCAGATCACCATTACGGATAACGACGCCCCGCCGCCACCTGCATCGGGCCTGCCGTGGATCGAAGACTTCAGCCTGCCGAACAACACTCGCGTCGACACCGGCGCGACGGCCTGGTCGATCGACCTTGACGGTGCCCGCGCCAACTCCTTCCAAGTCGGCGGCAGCCAGCTTCGCCTGATCGACAGTGACCGCGTGGTCACGTGGACGAGCGAGCCCATCGACACGAGCGGCGTCGACAGCGTGTCGCTGTCGCTCACGCTCAACGGCACCGGCCCGATGGAAACGAGCGGTCGCTTCATCGACTACGTCGAGATTCTCTACGCCGCCGACGGTGGGTCGCCCGTGCTGCTGGAGCGTCAGGTCGCAGAGACCGACGGCGTGCAAAGCCTCAGCTTCGACGGCCTGACCGGCGACTCGATTGCGATCATTATCCGCGGCGTCTCGACGACGACGAACGAGATCTTCTACATTGACGACATCACCCTCAGCGGTGACAACGCACCGACCGTCGGCACGACCCGCTTCTACGAGCAGGCCGAGAACGCCGACCAGGCAGGTGTCGGAAACTGGACGCTCCGCAACGGCGGCAGCGGTGGCGGCTTCGTCGAGTGGACCGGCCCGTCACAGAACGACTCACCCAGCGCCGCACAGGCACTGACCTACAGCTTCACCACCGACGTTGCCGGCCTGCACGACGTTCATCTGTCGGCACGTACGACGGGAAGCGGCGACAACAGCTTCTGGGTGCGTCTCAACACGAGCGACCGCAACAAAAGTCAGAACGTCACGCGCAGCGACGGCTTCGTGAAGTTCAACAGCCTGCCCGCCACGAGCGGCTTCGAGTGGGCGCCGGTCAGCAACAGCGACACGGCCGATGACGGCATCGCTCGCTTCTGGCTCGACGCCGGCACGCACACCATCGAGATCGCCCCGCGTGAGCGCGGCGCAGACCTCGACGGCTTGTACGTCACCAACACGCCCGACGCGCCGACCGACGCAGGCCTCGACGCCGTTCAAAGCGACGGCGGCCCGGTCGACCCCGGCGAGCCGACCGGCACCTTCCAGAGGACGGTTCTGACGAGCGACGTCCAGAGCGTGACGGATGTCGTCATCGCCAACGGCCTCAGCGGCGAGACAGTCTTCATCGCAGAGCGGGCGGGAAGAATTCGCGTGATGATCGATGGCCAGATGCAGGCCGGCTCGTTCGTCGCCTTCGAAGATGAAGTCAACGGCACCCGCGACCGCGGCCTGCTCGGGCTGACGCTGCACCCGAACTTCCCGCAAGAGCCGTACGTCTACGCCCTGCACACTTACGACCCGCCCGAAGCGGCAAATGGCTCAGGCCTGGCCGCCCGCGATGCCAACGGCAACCGTGCCGGCCGACTCGTCCGCTTCACCGCCGACATCAACGAGGGTTACCTTAAAGCCGTCCCGAACAGCCAGGTGACAATCCTCGGCAAAAACTCCACGTGGAACAACATCAGCCAGCCCGGCAGCGACTCCACCGGCTCGAACAACTTTAACATTCCCGCCAGCGGCACGCCAGAAGATTCCCGCAACAACGGCGGGTACATCGATGACTTCATCGCCAGCGACAGCCAAAGCCACAGCGTCGGCGACATTGCCTTCGGACCCGACGGATTCCTCTACGTCACCCTCGGCGACGCCACCAGCTACGGCAGCGTCGACCCGCGCACCCGCTTCGTGCAGGACATCAACACGCTCCGCGGCAAGGTGCTCCGCATCGACCCGCAGACCGGCCAAGGCGTCTCGACCAACCCGTTCTACACCGGCAACCCCAACGACAACGCCAGCCGCGTCTGGGCGCTTGGCCTGCGGAACCCATTCAGCGTCGCGGTCGATCCCGAGGACGGCGATCTATTCATCGGCGACGTCGGCTGGAACACCGTCGAAGAGATCAACCGCGTGGCCACCGGCAGCTTCGGCGGCACCAACTTCGGCTGGCCCTGGTACGAAGGCCGCTACACCGGCGACGCTCCGACGAACGGCTATCGCAACCTCAGCTACGCCGACGGCATCTACGACAACCCGACGGTGCTCGAAGGCGTCCTGACCGAGCCGGTCTTCAGCCGCGACCACAGCGACGGTGCCCGGGCCTTCATCATCGGCGACTTCCTCACAGGCAGCAGTTACCCCAGCGCCCTCCGCGGCAGCCTGCTGTTGATCGACTGGCAAAGCGGCACGGTCGAGGCAGTCGTCATGGACGCCAACGACAACTTCGTCCGCACCGAAACGATCCTGACCGACGCCGGCCAGATCACGAGCATGTCCGCAACCGCCGACGGCAAGCTTTACTACGGCGACTGGCAAGGCAAGGTGGGCGTGATCGAGTTCAAGTGAACGACAAGCGGTTAATGCGATCTAAAGGCTTAGCTTCCACTTCAACTGGCCACCGACGATCGTGTGCGTCGGGCGGCCTGTCAGGTCCCAGCCGTCGAACGGACAGTTGCGGCTCTTGCTGACGAAACCAGAAGCGTCGACGGTCCATCGCAGCGACGGGTTGATGATGGTAACGTCTGCAATCGATCCCACAGCCAGAGTGCCGCGGTCGGGGGAAACCAGCGACGCCGGGGCTGTGGTCAACAGCTCGATCAGCTTCATCGCGTCGATGTAGCCGGCTTCGTAGAGCGCCTTCTTGTAGAGGCCGAACGCACATTCGAGACCGATGATGCCGAACGCCGCCTCGGCGAGCGGGACGGCTTTCTCCTGTGCCAGGTGCGGCGCGTGATCCGTCGCAAGGCAATCGATTGTGCCGTCGACCACACCTGCAATGACGGCTGCAACGTCGTCAGCCGTCCGTAGCGGAGGGTTCATCTTGTAGTTGGCGTCGTAGCTGCGGAGCGTTTCATCCGTCAGCAACAGGTGGTGCGGCGAGGCCTCTGCCGTCACGCGAAGTCCGTCGGCCTTGGCACGCCTGACAAGCTCGACCGCGCCGCGCGTGCTGATGTGCTGCACGTGATACCGGCAGCCGATGCGCGTGTTGAGCAGAATGTCGCGACCCAGCATCACCTCTTCGGCCTCGGGCGGTATGCCGGGAAGACCAAGCTCAGCTGCGACCGCCCCGCCGTTGACGCAGCCGCCCGAAAGGCTGGGCTCTTCACAGTGCTGCATCACCACCGCGTCAAACATGCGGCAATACTGCAGTGCCTTCCGCATGACGCCCGCGTCACTCACACCCGCGCCGTCGTCGGTGAATGCGACGGCCCCACGCTTGTGCATCGCCCCGATCTCTGCCAGCTCCGTTCCGCCCCGGCCCTTCGTCAGGCAACCCGTCGGCAGTACGTTGGCCAAGCCGACCCGTGCCGACTCGCGCAGGACAAACTCGACTGACGCCTCGTCGTCCAGAGGCGGCGTCGTGTTGGGCATGCAGGCGACCGTCGTGAACCCACCGGCCACCGCCGCGGCGCTGCCGCTGGCGATCGTCTCCTCGGCCTCGTCGCCCGGCTCCCGCAGGTGCACGTGCGGGTCGATCAGGCCTGGCGTCACCCAGCAGCCCTCGGCATCGATCGTCTCGTCCGCTGCCCCTAGATCCTGACCGATCGCGACCACGCGGCCGTCCCGCAGGAGCACGTCCGCCCCCCGCGGCAACGCGGCAGACGGGTCGTAGATCGTTCCGTTCCGGATCAGCAGGCTCGCCATGTCCGCCACGCTACGGCCTTGCCTGGTTCACCAGGTACAGCACCGCCATCCGCACCGCCAAGCCATGGCTGACCTGGCTCAGAATCGCACTTTGCGGTCCGTCAGCAACGCTCGAATCGATCTCAACACCGCGATTCATCGGACCCGGATGCATGACCAGCAGCGTCGGCTGCGCCTTGGCCAGTCGCGTCGCATTCAACCCGAACAGGCTGGCATACTCGCGCTCGCTGGGAAACGCTGCCGACTTCATCCGCTCATGCTGGACCCGCAGCATGTTCACCGCATCGACCGTCGGGAGCACCGCGTCGAAGTCCGTCGACACTGCAACACCCGGCAGCTTCGCCAGCGACGTCGGCAACAGTGTCGACGGACCCACCAGCGTCACCCGCGCCCCCAGCTTGGTCAGCCCGAACACGTTGCTCCGTGCAACGCGGCTGTTGGCGATGTCTCCGACGACCGCGACGTGCAGTCCCTCGATCTTGCCGAAGTGGCGACGCAGGGTGTAAAGGTCGAGCAGGCCCTGCGTCGGGTGTTCATGCGCACCGTCGCCTGCATTGACGACACTGCAGCCCACACTGTCGGCCACCAGCTTGGCAGCACCGGCAGAGGCGTGACGGACGACCATCACGTCGACACCCATCGCCTCGATATTCCGGACGGTGTCGCCCAGCGTCTCGCCCTTGCTGACGCTCGAGCCTTTAGCGCTGAAGTCGACCACGTCGGCAGACAACCGCTGGGCGGCCAGGCCGAAGCTGATGCGGGTCCGCGTCGAATCTTCGAAGAACGCGTTGACCACCACGCGACCCCGCAGGGCCGGCACCTTCTTGACGCTGCGGGTGCTGACCTCGCGAAAGCCGTCGGCCGTATCGAGCAGCAGCGTCAATTCTTCGGCCGACAGATCGCCGAGGCCCAGCAGGTGCTGGCGGTTCCACGTGGAACTTCTTTCACTCATGGCGTCACCTCGATCGCGTCGTGGCCGTCGGTTTCGGTCATGCGAACGTTGACGCGGCCACTGGTCTCGAGCTTCGTCCCGGTGGCGTCTGCCTGCACCGGCAGCTCGCGCCCGTCGCGATCGACCAGCACCGCCAGCTTCACGAACTGTGGCCGGCCGTAGTCGGCGATGACGTTGAGTGCCGCCCTGACGCTGCGACCGGTGAACAGCACGTCGTCGATCAAAAGCATCGGAACACCTGTCACGTCGTCAGGCATGTCGGTCGCCCGGACGACCGCTGCCGGACCGATTTCACTCAAATCGTCCCGGTAGAGCGTCACGTCAACGCTGCCGCCACGAACGTCGTAGCCGCTTGTGGTCAGTCGCTCGCGAAGCCGAACCGCCAGCGTCTCTCCACGGGTCACGATGCCGATGACGTTGATCGGGCCGTCCTTGTACGGCACGACCAACTGCAGGACCGCATCCACCAGCTCATCGAAAGCAGCGTCGAACTCGGGCACCGCAGACACCCTACAACCGGCCACAGCCAAAGCCACTTCAGCCGCGCCCGGAGATCAGCTTGAACACCGTGATCTCCGGCTTGCACCACCATTGCCACCGCTGCCCGTAGCTGAGCCCGCGATTAACGTACAACCGCCTGCCGCCGTCGAGCTCGTAGAGCCCGCGAACGAATTGCCTGCGTCTGTGCCCGTTGAGCCGCTTGCCGATCTTCGTCTCCGCCAGCTGTCTTCCGTGCGTGTGGCCTGAAAGCATCCAATCCCACCGATGCACTAGCAGCTCAGGTGCATTCCGCGGGTCGTGGTTCAGGCAGATCGTCGGCCCGTCGGTCGACCTGAATCCGGCATCGGCGTCAAGCCGCCCGCTCGCCAGATCGTCGAGCCCGACGAGCGTCAGACCCTCGACGTTCATCGACTCGTTCCTTAAGAGTCGCACGTTCTCACGCTGCAAGACGCTCGCCAGGTGGTCGCCGCGCCGATCACCCTCGCGTCGGTTGCGTGCACCGTGGGTGCCGTAGTCGTGGTTGCCGAGAATCGCGACGATGCCCATCGGCGGCATCGGGTCGAGATCGCCCAGCAGCTTCGCCGCCATCTCCGCATACCGATAGCCGCCCGTGATGAGGTCGCCGGTCACGACCAGCAGGTCCGGTCGAAGCGACGCGACATGGCGAAGCTGCTCGCGCATGTACCCACGCCAGACGACCGGGGAGACGTGCAGGTCGCTGATCTGCACGATCCGCTTACCCACCAGCGCCTGCGGCAGATCGGGGATGTCCATCGCCAGCCGTGCAACGTCGAGCCACTTGCGGTGAATCGGTGCCGCATGCAAACCCGTGAGGCCCAGCTTGCTCAGCGTCCGCCAAGCCCGTCCACGACCGCTCCATTGCCGACGCCAGTCGGCCTCCTGCACCGCACGGTTCAGCGAGCTGGAGACATGTTGCAACGGCACACCCGACGCTACGCGATCGCCTTCGGCTTGAGCAGATCACGCAGCAACTGCCGCGTCTCACGGGTCAGCCCGACGTCCTTGGCGACTCGGTAGTTCAGCAGCCGCCCACGCTCGCGTCGCCAGAAACGTCCGCCGCTGACAGCCAGCTTGCCGACCGTCAGCCAAAGCGCCGGCTCGATCGCGTTACAGCACAAGGCGACCCCGCGTATGGCGTCTTCATCGTGTGGCGTCACGGCCAGACGCAGCCGTTCGTTGCTGCCGGGCTCGACCGCGTGCACGGCCCGCCCGAGGCGCTCTGCCGCGACCGCTGCCGCGTGCAGGAGCGGCTCGGCCAATTCGTCCCGCCAAGGCTGCTCGACCTGCGGATCACCGCGGTCGGTGCCGACGCGGTGTTGCACGATCGCACGCGTCCAGTCGTGCGGCTTCATGAGAACACGCAGCTCATGCGCCTGACGTTGCGGCGACTGACTCGGCACCACGATGTCGGTCGACGCAGCGACGCGATGCGCTGTCCGCCTGCCCTTCGGCCGCACCGGCATCGGCCGCCTACGCGGCGCCACTTCTTCGTCACCCGGACACATCGGCCAAGCTTATGCGCTGCGCTTTGGCGGCCATCGGGGGTGGCGGCGGGGTCGACTCGCGAAGAATGTTCCACGTGGAACATCGGGCAACCCGCTTGGCCGTCGCTGGCGAGGGTTTGGTGTCTCGGCGGACGGGCAAAATGTTCCACGTGGAACACAATCGCCCTCTCGAAGTCCGTCGGCGGTACGTCGGCCTTAACGCAAATCCTGCCACATCCGCTGTAACTTCCGCGTGCAAAACACATAAAACCATGACAGCGGTACGTCGTTATACGTGCGCAAAACTGTTGCGCCGCCGCGGCCGCCGATGGCTCAGGCACCGAGCTCTTGGACCACCATCGCCGCGACCCGATCGCGAACCTCGTCGATCGATCCCTCGACCCGCGCGCCCGCCGCCCGTGGATGTCCACCGCCGCCGAACGTCGCGAGCAACGCGGCACAGTCCACCTTGCCCTTGCTGCGCAGGCTCACCTTGGTCGCCGTCGCCGCGGCATTGTCGGGGTTCTCGCCGAGGAGCAGGCTCGCCTCGACGCTGGCGATCTTCATCGGCTCGTTGATGAGGTCTTCGCCGTCCGCTGCCGTCGCTGTCGCCTCGGCGTAGTCGTCGCGACGCAGCGTCATCACACTCAATCGCTCCTCGGCGTGCAGCTGCATCGACGCCAGTCCGCGTGCAAACAGCCGCACCTTCGACGCCGCCTCACTGCGGTACAGCCGCGCGTTGAGCTCGTCAGGATTCGCCCCCGCATCGACACAGTCTGCGGCATGACGCAGGGTCGCCGATGAGGCATTGGAGTAGCTGAACCAGCCGGTATCTGTCGCCATCGCCGCGTACAGGCACGTCGCCATCGGCTTTGTCAGCGACACGCCCATGGCCGCGATGACCCGCTTGGCCACCTCTGCCGCGGCACCGGCCGTCGTGTCAACGAGGTGCGTGTCCGGCCAATCCTGCTGCGTGACGTGATGGTCCAGCACCAGCTTCCGGCCGCCGAACGCCTCGACGTGCTCCTGCAGCCCCGGCAGCTGCGACCACGTGCCGGTGTCACACACGAGCAGCGTGTCGATCCCCGTGAAGTACCGCCCCACATCGCCGCCGTCCAGCAACACGTCGTGCGGCACGCCGTCGTAGAGAAACGCGTACTTGGGCGGAATGTCGCTCAGCACCAGGCATCGCGCCTCGACCCCCGCCACCGCCAGTGCCCTCTGCATCGCGCCGGTCGTCCCCAGGGCGTCGCCGTCAGGCCGCACGTGCGTCGTCAGCAGCACCCGACCCGACGACTTCAGCAGCTCGGCAAATGCAAACACATCGGCATCGGTGACGGACATGGCCGCACGCTACGGCCGTGGGGCCGCGCCGCACGAACGGCGTCACGCGATTGCACGCAAGCTCCGTCCGGAGGCAGCTGCGACCCTCCTCGATTCCGAGGCGCCTTCGCGTCCCTGGGCCTACAACGCACACGCGATGATCGGCTGCGGTTCGTCGCTGTCCTGGGCCCACGACCGCGCGTCGCGGGTCATCATCGTGGCCGACTCGCCGGGGCCCCAACTGCCCGGCTCGTACGTGGCGGGTTTCTTGCCTTCTTCGTCGAGCTTTTTCCATCCGCGGAGGATCGGGTCGACGACCTGCCACGCCGCTTCCGCCTCGTCGCCGCGGATGAACAGGCTTTGGTCGCCCACGATAGCATCGGCGATGAGTCGTTCGTACGCCTCGGGCGGCTCTTTCTGGAAGGTCTCGGCGTAGTCGAAGTCGAAAGCGACGTTTTTGATCGACAGCGTGTTGCCCGGCACCTTGCCGTTGACCCGCAGGCTGATGCCGCCTTTGGGCGCGACGTGGATGACGAGGTCGTTCGGCACCACGGGCGTCTCGCATCGCTGCTGGAACAACGTCAGCGGCGGACTCTTGAAGCGGACGACGATCTCGCTGACCTTCTTCGGCAGGCACTTGCCCGTGCGGATGTAGAACGGCGTGCCGTCCCAACGCCAGTTGTCGACGTACAGCTTCACGGCGGCAAAGGTTTCTGTCGTGCTGCCTTCCTCCACATCGTCAGCCTTGAGGTAGCCGTCGGTGTGCTGGTCCTTGCCGAAGTCGCCTGCGCCGTATTGGCCGCGAACGGCGTAGTGGGCGACGCGATCTTCGGTGACCGGGCGGATCGATTGAAAGACCTTCACCTTCTCGTCCCGGGTGTGCTTCCCGTCGAGACCGGCCGGCGGCTCCATCGCACACAGGGCGACGAGCTGCAAAATGTGGTTCTGCACCATGTCACGCAACGCGCCGCTCTTGTCGTAATAGCCAGCCCGGTCGTCAGCACTCACACTCTCTGCCACGGTGATCTGCACGTGGTCGACAAAGTTGTGATTCCACAACGGCTCGAAAATGCTGTTGGCGAATCGCAGCACCATCATGTTCTGGACAAGCTCTTTGCCCAGATAGTGGTCGATGCGGTAGATCTGCGATTCGTCGAGCGTGCCGTGGAGCTGTTCGTTGAGCTTGCGGGCGGAGTCGAGGTCGTAGCCGAAGGGTTTTTCGATGACGACACGGCTCCACGGGTCGCCTTCTGCCTTGTTGCGTTCTCGTTGGATGAGGTTGCGATCGCCGAGGCATTCGGTGATGGGGGCGAATGTGCTGGGGGGCGTCGAGAGGTAGAACAGCCGGTTGCCGCCGGTGTTGTGGTCCTTGTCGATGGTCGCGAGCCTTTCGCCGAGCGCGTCGAAGTCATCGGCGTCGTCGTACTGACCCGGCTGGTAGTAGATCCGGGCGGCCAATCTCTCGACCAGGTCGTCGTCGAGGTCGTCTTTGCCCTTGATGCTTTCGCGGAAGCGTTCGCGGAAGTCGTCGTCGCTCATCTTCGTCCGCGAGTAACCGACGAGGGCAAAGTTCTCGGGCAGCAACCCTTCGCTGGCAAGCTTGTACAGGGCCGGCAGCAGCTTGAGCTTGGCCAGGTCGCCTGAGGCGCCGAAAATGACGAGGGTGCAAGGACTGCGGTGCGGCATGGTCGCGATCATGGGCGTGCCGCGGGCGTGGGGCAACTTTGGAATCGGGCGGACAGAAACGCGAAGGGGCGAAGGGGCGAAGGTCAGAAGCAGATGAAGGGTGCCCGTTAAACGCGCTTAACCCGTTCCTGCTCTGCTCTGCACTTCGCTCAGACTTTGCCCCTTCGCTTCTTCGCGTTTCACCTCTGCGTCGACCGATCAGACGTAACCGACGAGGGTCGGGGCGGCGGGTGGTGGGTAGATGTCGGGCAGGCGGCGGTAGGCGGTGCCGTAGGCGATGAGGCCGGTGTAGATGCCCTGCTTGTTGTTCGTGCTGCCACGTGTCGTGACGCCCGCCATGTCGACGGCCTCGAACCGCACGTTGGCGATCGCGTCGTACCCGGCGGCGGCGGCGTTCTCCATCAGGCGCAGCTGCGCTTCTTGCCGCGCCCGGGTCAGCAGGTCGTGGTAACTCTTGACCTCGCCGCCGATGAACAGCTTGAACTTGGCGATGGTCGTGATGAGCCGGTTGGCAGACAGAACGACGTCGCCGGTCATGAGAGCGGTGGCGTAGCGGGTGTCGATGCCGGGCAGCGTCTTGAGGTTGACGACCATGATGTGCCCGAGCTCTGCCCGGCGGTAAGCGAGGTCTTTGCGGTGCTCGCGGTCGAGGAAGACGCCGAGCACACCGACGCCGAGCAAGGCGATTGGCACGATGAGCCACGCGAATCTGAAGAACAGGTCGATGACGTTCACGCCGCCTCCGGCTGAGCATCGGCCTCGAGCACGACGGCCGTTCCGTAGGCGTACAGCTCTGCCGCCCCGCCGGTGACGGCACTGGTGGAAAAACGCACGTTGATGACGGCATTGGCTCCGAGCTGGCCCGCCTGGGCGATCATGCGTTCGGTTGCCTGTTGACGGGATTCGACGAGCAGTTCGGTGTAGCCCTTGAGCTCGCCGCCGACGATGTTTTTGAGGCCGGCGGCAAAGTCACGCCCGAAGTTTTTGGCGCGAACGGTGTTGCCCTGCACGAGACCGAGGATGCGTGTGACGCGGTAGCCGGGCACGAGTTCCGTGTTCGTCAGCACGATCTGCGGGAAAGGCTGAGGCGTGGGGTCGGACATGTGGGGCGAGTGTACGACGCGGCCTCGCCAACGCTCCGAGCGGATGCGGCAGGACGGGCGTCTCTATCCTGCGGCCAGTGCCCGAGCGACAAGCAGCCGATCGACCGCGCAGCAAATGGATCAAGCGAGCCGTGCGTTGGGGCTTTGCGGTTGTTGCGCTCGGCTGCATCGGCTACGCGATCTGGACGACCGATCGCTCGGGGCTGAGCGACGTGCGGATCGACTGGCCCTGGCTGCTGGCGGCGGCGGCGGCGTTGCCGGGGATGTACGTGTGCATCGCCCTGAGCGAGCGACTGCTGTTGCGGACGTTCACCGGTCGTCGACTGTCGTGGCCAGAATTGATCGCGGCGGCGTGGGTGCCGTTGTTCGGCAAGTACATTCCCGGCAAAGTCGCCGCCGCCGGGGCGGCCGTCGTGCTGCTCAAGCGGCTTGGCGTGCCGGCTTCGACGGCGCTAGGCGTTTTTGTGCTGCTTGACGCGATGCCGGTGCTGACCGGCACGCTGTTGGGCGCCGTGTTGCTTCTTGACGACTCGGTGCGGGAGCGTTTTGCCGCGGCGCCACTCGTCTTTGCAGGCGTTTTCGTCGGTGGGCTCGTGTGCCTGAGTCCGCCGGTTTTTCGAAGGGTAACGACGCTGGCGCTTCGGCTGATGCGTCGCCCGCCGTTGCCGATCGTGCCGCGATGGGTCGATTATGTCGGACCGCTGACGTGCTCGCTGGGCCAGTGGGCGTGCAACGGATTCGCGGTCTGGTTCGTGATGCGGTCGCTGGACCCGGCGGTGACTCTGGCGAGTTTGCCCTACGTTGTGTGTGCGACGGCCTTGACGATGTGCGTGAGCTACTTCGGCGCGTTCGTGACGCCCAGCGGTCTGGGCGTTCGCGAAGGAACGCTCATCGCCCTGCTATCGCCGATGATCGGCCTGCCCAACGCCACCGCGGCGGCGGTGCTGATGCGACTGAATCACACGGTCACGGAGGCATACCTGTGCGGCATCGGGCTGCTGGCGTTGCGAGCCGGAGGAACGCGAAGTGGCGAAGAAGCGAAGGGCCGCGAAGGACCAGAGGCGGCTTGATGTGGCCGGGCAGGGTGCCCTGCACGCTTTGCTCTGCCTTGGCTCCGTCCATGCGGCAAGACCCGCTATCCTGCCGGCCATGCCACTTGTCAACGAGAACTTTCTGAAGCTGCAGGCCGGTTACCTGTTCCCTGAGATCGCGCGTCGGGTCAAAGCGTTCGTGGCAGAGCACCCTGATCGGCCGATCATCAAGCTCGGCATCGGCGACGTGACCGAGCCGCTGGCGCCCGTCGTGGCCGACGCGATGAAGCGAGCGGTTGAAGAGATGACGACAAGCGAGGGCTTTCACGGCTACGGGCCGAGCGAGGGGTACGACTTCCTGCGCGACGCCATCGTGGCCGACGACTACAAGTCGCGTGGCTGCGACATTGCCGCCGACGAAATCTTCGTCAGCGACGGCAGCAAGTGCGACAGCGCCAACGTGCTCGACATTCTGGGTACGGGCAACACGGTGGCGGTGACAGACCCGGTCTACCCGGTCTACGTCGACACGAATGTCATGGCCGGCAACGCCGAGGCGGCGGGCAGCGACGGTCGCTACGGCGGCCTCGTTTACCTCGAAGCGACGGCCGACAACGGCTTTGCCCCGAACCTGCCCGATCGACCGGTCGACGTCATTTACCTTTGCTTCCCGAACAACCCGACCGGTGCCGTCGCAAGCCGCGAGACGCTTAAGGCGTGGGTCGATTATGCCAACGAGCACAAGTCACTGATCCTCTTCGACGCCGCCTACGAGCAGTTCATCACGGACGATTCGATCCCGCACAGCATTTACGAAATCGAAGGTGCCCGCACCTGTGCGATCGAGTTCCGCAGCTTCAGCAAAACGGCCGGTTTCACCGGGACCCGTTGCGCGTTCACCGTGGTGCCGAAGGAGCTTGTCGGCCGCACGAAAGACGGCCGAGAGATTCCGATGCACGGCTTGTGGGGCAGGCGACAGAACACGAAGTTCAACGGCGTGGCGTACATCGTCCAACGCGGCGCTGCGGCCGTTTATACCGACGCGGGCAAGCAGCAGATCAAGAAGCTCGTCGACGGCTACATGACCAACGCGCGGCTGATCAAGTCGTCACTGACCACGGCAGGATTGACCGTTTTCGGCGGCGACAACGCACCCTACTGCTGGATCCGCTGCCCCGAAGGGCTCGACTCCTGGCAGCTGTTCGACAAGCTGCTCAACGAGGCCGGCGTCGTCTGCACACCCGGCGTCGGCTTCGGCAAATGCGGCGAAGGGTACTTCCGGCTCAGTGCGTTCAACTCGCGAAGCAACGTCGAAACAGCGTTGGAGCGGGTGACGGCCGCGCTGTAATCGAGCCCATGAAAGCAGAGGTCAGCTGATCCAGAAGGTCCTCACCGGCTTGCCGCTGCGAGGGCTGATCGTCTCGCTCCGGAAGACGCCGCCGTTGCGCTCGATGACTCGGCGGCTACGGACGTTGTCTGCGTCGCAGGTGACGAGGATGCGGTCAACGCCAAAGCCTTCAAGTTCGATGAGCGCGAGTTTCAAGATCAGCGTCCCAAAGCCGCGGCCGCGGTAGTCGGCGTGGATGAAGTAGCCGACGTGCCCGCCCTCAACTTCCAGTGCAGGTGACAGTTCGTGCCGAAGTCTTGCCTCGCCGACGACAACGCCGTCCTGGATCAGCCAACGCGTTGACTGTCGCACGAAGTCCTTCGGCAAATCGCGGCCGTGCGACCAATCGTCGAGGACCTTCAGAAAACCTCGTCGGTTGTTCCGGACTGCGTCAGGCTCGATAAGGCGGAAGCCGTCGCCTGTCTCGTCAAGGGCGAGCGAGCGGTCGACCATCGCCAGATAGCTGTCAAACAACGCCAGTGTCGGCGGCAGGAGCTGTGGCGTCGACATCGGCCGCTCAGGCTACGGTCGCCACGTGTTCCCTCGCCGTCGCAAGGTGCCGCCGGAGCTGATGCGTTCCTGGCGAGACCGTCAAGAGGAACTGGCCAAGCAGCTCCTCATCGAGCCACTCCGCGACATTCCACGGCTCGTCGCTGGTGTCGATTGCGCGTTCGACGGCGACGACGTGTTGTGCGTGGCCGTCGTCTGGGACCGCAACGCCGGGCAGGTGGTCGAGGCACAAGGCATTCGACACTCCGGCGGCGTGCCGTACGTGCCCGGCTTCTTGAGTTTCCGCGAAGGGCCTGCCGTTCATGCCGCGCTCGATGCACTGACGACGCCGACCGGCCTCGTGCTGATCGACGGCCAAGGCATCGCACACCCGCGGCGGTGCGGACTGGCGACGCATGTCGGCGTCGAACGCGACATCCCGACCGTCGGCGTCGCCAAGAGCCGGCTCATCGGCGACTACGAAGAGCCCGGGCCTGCCAGCGGTGACACGTCGGTTCTGAGCCACAACGGTGACTGCATCGGCCGGGTGCTGCGCACGAGGCTCAACGTCAAGCCCCTGTTCGTCAGCGTCGGCCATCGTGTCGATCTCCATTCGGCCGTCGCGGCGGTCATGGCCTGCTGGACGAAGTACCGCCTGCCGGAGCCGACGCGGCAGGCGGATCGGCTCGTCGCCCGGTTCAAACGTGGGGAGGCTCTGGCGCTATAGATCGGGGCAACGGCCAGGAACTTATCCGTTCCTGCGTTACGAACCGCGCCGTACTCTCTGCCCATGCCCGACGCCCCGACGCAGGAACAGAAAATCAGCAAGCTCGACGAACTCGTCAAGGACATCAAGATCGCGATGTTCACCACGACGGACGACACCTCCCCGCACCTCTACAGCCGCCCCATGGCTGCTCAGGGCGGCCTCGACAATGGCTCGCTCTTCTTCTTCACCTACAGCGACTCGAACAAGGTCGACGAGTTCAAGGCCGACCGCCAGGTCAACGTCGCCTTTGCCGACAACGCGAGCAGCAAGTACGCCTCGATCGCCGGCGTCGCCAAGCTCGTCCACGATCGCGGCATCATGGAGGACAAGTGGGACGAATCCCTCCGTGCCTGGTTCGCAGACGGCCTTGACACCAAGGGCATTGTCCTTATCCGCGTCGACGCGACAGAAGCTCAGTACTGGGACAGCCGCAACCAGATCATGCTCCACGTCTACGGGGCCATCAAGGCCTACGTCACCGGCGAGCCGGTGAAGGATTCGGGCGAGAACGAGACCGTCGCCTTCCCGCGGTAGGCCTTTGCACATGCGCTTCTGACCGACGGCTGCCCCTACCTTCTGGCTTGAACCCCCGCGACTACGCCGTTCTGGCCCTCGACGACCGACGCCTGCCCGGCTACCCGCGGCAGGCCTTCAAGCGAAGCAGCCCTGTTCTGCCCGACGACCCGCGTGACCGCGCCCTGGCAGAGCGGCTCGTGGTCGGCGTGCTGAAAAACCTGCGCCTGCTCGAACGACTTATCGAGCTCCACAGCCAACGCCCGATCGACAATATCGATCCGCGGGCCCGGCTGATCCTGCTCGTGGCGATGGCGCAGCTGTGGCTGTTCGATCGCGTGCCCGACCATGCCGTCGTCACCGAGGCGGTCCAGCAGACGCGCAACCTGCGCGAACCGGGCCTGAGCCGAGCCAGCGGGTTCATCAACGCGGTGCTGCGCAAGGCCGTGAGTCGACCCGATGTCAGCGACAAGCTGCCGACGCGGGCGAACGTCATGGGCTACTGCGAAATCAACCTGAGCCACCCCAAGTCGCTCGTCCGCCGCATGATCAAGCAGCTCGGCGAGGCCGACACGCTCAAGCTCTGCGAGCATGACAATGAGGAAGCACCGCTCATCGTGCGGCTGATCGGCCAAGACAAGGCAGCTGTTGCGACGCAGATCGCCGACCGGCCCGCCATCGAGGTCACGCCGCACGAACAGGCCGATCTCGTCGTCGTCGACGGTGCTAAGCAGTCGGACGTCGCCCGCTGGTCAGAGGCCGGCCTGGCGCAACCGCAGGACGCGACCAGCGCTGCCATTGTTGCAGAGCTTGACGTGCAGCCCGACCTGACGGTGCTGGACCGTTGCTGCGGCGTCGGGACGAAGACGCAGCAGCTTTGTGAGCTTGTTGGTGAGAAGGGCAAAGTCTTTGCCGTCGACGCGGCCGGTTCTCGCATCAGCACGCTGCGTCGGCTGGCCGGTCAGCGGCCGATCATGGCGAATCTGACAGCCAAGCGGGCCGAGTGGCAACGCGAGCTTCCCGAGGACTGGCCCGCTGCGTACGACCGCATCCTCATCGACGCGCCGTGCTCCAACAGCGGCGTGATGGCCAGGCGGCCCGAGGCGCGATACCAGCAGGACGACGCGGCCGTCCTCGATCTGCCCAGCCTGCAACGTCGGTTGCTCGACGACGCCTGGACCGCGCTCGCACCGGGCGGGCTGCTGGCGTACGCGACGTGCAGCATCTGGCCCGACGAAAACGGCGACGTCGTGCGGCAGTTCCTCGCCAACGAACGGTCGGCAGAGCTGGTCAAGGAGACGGCGTGGCTGCCGAGCTTCGACAGTGCCGAAGACGCGACGTACCGCGACGGCGGATACGTCGCCACGCTCCGCAAGAGGTCGTAACGCCGGGTCTTCTCAACTGCCCGACGTTGTCGCCGGATCTCCCGGTGGCCGCCAGCCGCCGCCGAGGGCGCGGAACAGCTCGACGAGGTTTGTCGCGATCGTCGACTCCGCGATCGCCAACGCGTCCTGCGTCACGAAGAGCGTCTGCTGCGCCTGCAACACACGGTCGAACTCGATAAGCCCTTCACGGTACTGCGCGTCGGCCAGCTCGAAGGCCCGCGTCGCCGCCGCCTGCGACTGCAGCAGCACGTCACGCCGGTCTCGATTCAGCGACAGAGACGTGACCGCATCGCTGGCCTCCCGAACGGCTACCAGCACAGTCCGCCGATAGTTTGCCAGCTCCTGCTCACGCCTCGCATCGGCGGCGGTGACCAGCGCACGCAGCGTGCCGCCCTGGAAGATCGGCCACATGACACTCGGCCCGACATCGAACGTGCGGCTGTCCCAATCGAAAAGGTCATCGAGATCACCGGCGGCCAAACCGAACGTGCCGGCGAGGCTGAGGCGTGGGTACAGGTCGGCCTCGGCAGCACCGACCTCGGCCACGGCGGCGGCAAGCTCACGCTCGGCTCGGCGAATGTCCGGACGACGACGCAGCAGATCGGCAGGCACGCCCACCGCAATGCTCAAGTCGGCCACCGGCAACGGCTGGGGCGGCGTGACGTCGTCGTCGGCGAATCCCGGCGCTTCACCGACCAGCACCGCCAGCCGATTCCTCGCAAGAGCAAGTTGCCGCTGAAGGTCGGGCAGACTCGCCCGCGTCTGTTGAAGGTCGGCGATGGCCTGGGCGACGTCGAGTTCGGTCGTCAGGCCGCCGTCAAACCGAGCCTGTGCCAGTTCGAGTGACCGTTGCTGAATACCGACGTTCTCGCGGGCGATGCCGAGACGGTTCTGCAACTCACGAACGCTGATGTACGTTGTCGCCACATCGGCGGCGAGCGTTACGCGGATGTCGGCGAGGTCGAATTGCTCAGCCTCGAATTGCCGCCCCGCCGCTTGGACGCGACGCGTCAGGCGGCCGAAGACGTCAAGCTCCCACGCCGCCCCGAGGCCTGCCTGCCACAAATCCGTCTCGAAGGAGAAGCCGCCACCACCGCCGGCCCCGTCGGCACCTTCACCACCGGCCAGGCCGGCAAAGCCGTCAAGATTTTCACTCTGCCGACTGCGCGAGTAGCCGGCCGTCGCGTCGACCTGCGGCAACCGCTCGCCCCGGGCCGCCGCCAGCAAAGCCCGCGACTCGAGCACGCGAGCCAGCGCCTCCTCGACGTCCGGGCTGCGGAGCAACGCCTCTTCGACAAGGGCGGTCAGCTTCGGATCATTCAGGCGCGTCCACCACTGCGTCAGGTCGACAGGAGCGTCGGCCTCGATATCGGCGTAGGTGGTGGGCAGGCCGACGACCTCTGGCACGACGTACTCGGGCCCAACCGCACAGCCCCCAACCGCAAGGCCGAGGGGAATCAAGAGAAAACGCTTCAAGCCGTCACCGCCTCTGCGTAGTGAACTTGCTGTGCTTCGGCCGTGAGGTCGACCTCGTCATCCGGATCAGGCCGAAGGCGGAAGCCGAATTTCTCTTTGGCGTCCATGACGAGACTGAGCATTGCGGGCGTGACGAAGAGCGTGAAGACGGTCGAGACGAAAAGCCCACCGACGACGACGGCACCTAGGCCGCGGTACAGCTCGGTGCCGCTGCCGGGGATGAGCACGAGCGGCAGCATGCCACCGACGCTGGTGAGCATCGACATGAAGATGGGCCGCACGCGGCTGCGGACTGCTTCGGTAATTGCACGACGCGGGCTGACACCTGCGTCGTCCGTCTCGCCGTGGCAGTCGACGCAGGATTCGTCGAGTTCTTCAGGCGTCATGCGCAGGAAGCCGACCGCCTGCTCGACGATGAGGATGGCATTGTTGACCACTGTGCCGGCGAGAATGATGAATCCGAGCATCGCCAGCACGTCGAGGTTCGTCGTCGGCAGGTAGCGGCTATTGCCCGTCCAGAGGTTGACCAGAAACAAGCCCAGGAAGCCGCCGAACGTGGCGAGCGGCACGGTGAGCATGATGACCAGCGGGTAGCTCCACGACTGGAACAACACGCACATCAGCAGGTAGACGACGAGCAGTGCGACGACGACGCTCGAGCCGAGCGTGCCGAAGAACGTGCCGTCACCGAGCAGCGTTTGCTGGATGTCAGTCAGGGCGTCCGCCGTTCCGCTGACGCCGACACTGACACTTTGCGGAATACGACCCTGGCTGCGAAGGTCGTCGACGATGCTGTTGATTTGCTCGACCGCCGCCGCCAACGGCACGCCAGAACCGGCGGTGACTTCGAGCGTCACCGCCCGCTCTCCGGCTACGCGGCGGATCGTCGTCGGCGACACCTGTTCCTCAAAGGTCGCCACGTCACGCAGCGCGACCGTCGCGCCACTTGGCGTGGCAACGGGTGCTTCGGCTAACTGCGACAGCGAGTTGCCGTTGTCACTGCCGTCGGCGACGGATTGCGTCAGGATCGTGACGTCGCGTAGCTCGTCGGGAAACTGGTAGGCATCCCGAAGGATGATGCCGTCACCGAACGCCTGTGCGCTGAGGCCGACGTCGGCTTCGGTTAGTCCGACGTCGCTGGCACGAAGCGCGTCGGGCTTGATCGACAGCTCAGGGCCGTTGACGTTGAAGTTGGACGGCTTGGGAACGGTTGACTCGAAGTTGCCCAGGAGCGCCGGGAACATTGCGTCGGCGGCGGCTTGGACCTCCTCAAGGTTCTGCCCGGTGATGTCGATCCCGATCGCTGCGCCGCTGCCACCGCCTAGACTGAAGATCGGCAATTGGAAGGCGAACGAGAATGCGCCGGGCAGATCCTTCGTCGCTGTTGCGAACAACGGCTCCATGTCGACGACACGGTTTTGGTCGAGGCTGATGGCGCCGTGGAAAATCGTGTCCTGACCGGCGAGTCCGACGATGAAGTAGTTCTCCAGGGGCGGCGGCGTTACGGTGAGCATCGGCCCGCCCGGCTCCGACGGCACGGTGACCGAAGGCAACGAGGCACTGGCTTCGTCAAGCTCGCGTTCGCCCTTCATTACGTCGTAGCCGCTCGTGAAGTACGGCTCGAAGTTGTCGACCACTTCGTCGGCCATCGTGCCGAGCTTGTCGATGTTGTACCCGGGCGGCGGAATGATCAGCCCGAAGACGATGTTGCGGTTGCCCTTGGGCAGATAGTCGAACGGCGGCAAGAGCGCAAGCACACCGACGACCACCAGCACGAGCGAGACGGCGACGAGCCCGATGCGGGCGAAGATGGAGCCGTTGATGGTGTGCGTCGTGTCGGCCACGAAGCTGGGGATGCGGCCGAAGACGTTGACCTTCTCGAACGCCGCCGCCGCTTTGGCGGTGAAGGCGTTGCGGCCTTGCGGCGTGCCGTTGTCGCTCTTGGGCTTGAGCAGGATTGCCGCCGCCGACGGAATGACGATCACACTGACGACGTAGCTGATGAGCACCGACGCACAGATCGCGATGCCGAGGTCACGGAACAGCTGGCCGACCTGCTGCTCGATGAGCAGGATCGGCACGAAGACGACGACCGTCGTCAGCGTGCTGGCCAGCACCGCAAGGGCCACTTCCTTCGTGCCGTCGTATGCCGCCTTGGCGGGCTTCTTGCCCATCTCGAGGTGGCGATAGATGTTCTCCAGCACGACGATCGAGTTGTCGACGACGAGCCCGATCGCAAATGCCGCCCCGGCCAGGCTGACGACGTTGACCGTCCGCCCGAGCGCGATCATGGCCAAACTCGCGCCGAGCACGCTTGTCGGGATGGCCAACGCGATGATGCCGACGCTGCGGATGCTCCGCAAGAACAAAAGCAGCACGAACACGGCCAAACCAGCACCGATGAACAGGTTGTCCCGCACCGTGCCGATCGCCTGCTCGACGTAGATCGTCTGGTCGTACACCTGGCGAAGCCGCACGGTGCCTTCGAGCCCTTGCCGCTCGGCGTAGCTGTCGAGCATCCCGCCCTCGGCGTTCATCTCGGCCATCGTCTGCTTCATTCGGCCCATGACGCTCAGCACGTTGCTGCCGAGCTCACGCTGGAAGTTCATCGCCAACACCGGCACCCCGCGACTGCGGATGAAGCTGCTCGCCTCGCGATAGTTCTCGACCACCTCTGCCACATCCGACAGGTAAACCGGGCCCGACGCATCCTGCCTCAGGATCGTCCCGTTGGCCTCTTCGATCGAGTCCCACTGCGAAGGCACACGCAGCGCCACGTCGTAGCTGCCCCGCTGCAAAGCACCGGCGGAAAAGTCTCTATTCGACGACTCGATGGCCCCGACGAGCTGCGACATTGTCATGCCGCGTCGGGCGAGCTTCTCGGGGTCGACGCGCACCTGCAGCTCGCGCTCCCGGCCACCGAGCACATTGACCTGGCTGACGCCTTCGAGTCGCTCGAGTCGCGGCGCGATGTTGTTCTCGACGAAGTCGAAGATCTGCTGAACGTCGCTGTTAGGAATGGGCGTGCCGTCGGCTTCTTCGCGCTCGACGACGACCCAGGCGATGTAGTCGTTGCTCTCCGGATCCTCGGCCTCGACGACCGGCTGGAGCACGTTGGGCGGATAACCCGGCACGCGGCTGATGAGCTGGTCAACCTCATACGTCGCCGCCTCGACGTCGACACCAATGCCGAGCTCGATGCGAATCTGCCCCTGACCGCGATTGGCGGTAGAGGTCAATCGTTCGAGGCCCGAGAGCTCACGCAGAACGTCTTCCTGCTCGACGAGGATGTCGTTTTCCACCTGTGCCGGATCGGCGTTGGGGTAGATCGTCGTGACGCTGATGACGCCCTTCTGGATCTCCGGGGCCATCTCGACCGGCACGCCGGTGAAAGCGAGATAGCCAGCCAGGATCGTCAACACGATGCCGACGGCGACCGTGATCGGTTGACGGATGGCAAGACTGATCGGATTCATTGAACACCGCCTTCAGGCTGCGTCGCAGGGGCGGCCGGCTGCATCTCCGAGGCGTCGCTTTCGCCGGTGGCAGGTGCTTCCTTGAGCGATTGCCCGGCGAATAACACGCGCTCGCCGCCTTGCACTACGAGCTGCGTGCCCGGCTGCAACGGTCCGGCCGGAGGTGTGGCAAGGACTGCCATCCCGTCTTGGACGTAGAGCACTTCGATAAACGACGGCACCGCCGCCGGCGGACCTTCGCCGTCACCAAGGGCGAGGTAAATGAACGTGCCGTTGGTTCCGCGACGGATCGCGTCGTTCGGCACCACCAGCCGAGGCGCTTCAGCGCCCGCCGGCAGTCGGGCGGTCACGCTCGAGCCGGGCGTCAGATTCGTGCCCTCAGGTGGTGTCACATCTGCAATGACGAGATAGCGACGCGATCGCGGATCGACGTCTTCGACCACGCGAATCGAATCCGGAACGAGCACCTGACCGGTCGCGTCAACCGAAATCAGAAATGCCTCCGGCGACGCGTCACGGACGGCCGACGCTGAGAGCGATTCGGGCGCGTCGAGCACGGCCTCGTACGTGCCGGTACTGGCAAGAACGGCCACGGCGTCTCCCGACTGCAGGTACTCGCCAACCTCGACCATGCGCATCAGGATGCGGCCGTCGAAGGGCGCACGAATGGTCAGGTCATCCTCGCGAACGTCGAGACGGCCGAGCCGCGTCTGCACGGCGGCGACTTGCTTCTGAACAGCTTCGACCTTGGCCTCTGCAACACTGACGGCCGTTCGGCCCTGGCGAAGATCGATCTCACTCACCGCACCGGCGGCACGACCGGCGGCGGCCTCGCGACTCTGCAGGTCCGACCGCACCCGCTCCAGCTCCGCCTGCTCCTCGGCCACCCTTGCCTCGGCCGTCGCCAAGTCGGCCTCGGCCTCTGCACGATCTTCAGACAAGCGACGACCATCCAGCACGAGCAGCACGTCACCGGCAGTCACTTCCTGCGCTTCATCAAACGCGATGGACTGCACGCGACCGGGCTCAATGGTCGCCACCTGGCTCCGCTGCTTGGCCCGCAGGTTGCCGGTCACGCGACGCGTCTCGAGCACCGTCTGCATCTCGATTGCACCGGTCCGCACGAGCGCCATCGGCGGGCCACCACCACCCGGAGGACCGCCGCCTTCACCTTCTGCAGAATCGGCCTCGTCGCCACATCCCGCCGCCAAAAGCGAGAGAGTGAGCATCAACACAGCCGACTGACGAGGGCCTGGGAGCAACATCACGTTGTCACCGTAGCGACTGTCGAACCCGGCAGACAACCCAAACTGTTAGATGATCGTGAAAGGTTAAAACAGTCGTTTGATTTCAGGAGAAGCCGGTCAAATTTTTCTCATCACCGCACAACGCTCTTGCCTCGAAACAACGCATCGGCCAGCCGATCGGTCATGATCGGATTCCTGAACATGAGGGGCAGCAGGAACTTCATGTTCTGCTGCGGGCCCTGCAGGTACTCGCCCAGCGAGCCGCCCCACGCGCTGCGATAGTCGCCCAACGCATCCTGGACGTGCACAGCCTTGGCTGCCTTAGCGGCGGTCGCGGCGGCGTAGGTGCCGCTCCAGCACCCCGGGTAGACGTCCTCACCGACGGCCGTCACGAAACCACCGGCCGGACCGCACAGCAGCGCGTGCCTCGCCACAACGTCAAATTCCAATGCACCGGCTGGGGTTACAGGTGCCGTCCGAATGCTGCGCCCGTCGACCGTGTCACTGCTCAACACGCCCCCGGCGGCGAGGCGACCGGCGAAGCTCCGCAGCACGTCTCGCGCCTCATCGGCTGCGGCAACCACTGTTATCTGTGCCGTCGTGCCTGTCGCGACGAGCATGCCCCAGGCCCCGGTCTCGTTAAGATCGAGGGCAGCGTGCGCGAGGCCCGCGTCGAGCGTCGCGTTGACATCGAGCATTGCCATCACCCGCTGCTCGGTCGGCCGTGCGGTGCCGAGCAAAGCAGCCGATTCAGGCTCAAGCGTGTCCGACAGCACGCAGACGCGTGGCCTGATGGTCGTGCGACCGACAGTCAGTAAGATGCCGCTCTCGTCGACCTCGTTCACCGTCACACGTCCGGGCAGACGCCGAATGCCCGCGGCTTCGACCCGCTCACGAAGCAGCAATATCAGGTCGGCCAGCTTCAGGACCGCCGGTGCCTCACCGTCGGCAAAGGCGTCTGTCGTCTCTGCCACCTTGCCGTCGGCGGCGTGGAAGCGGACGCTCGTGATTCGGCCGACGCTGTCGCCTTGCAACACATCTGCAAGCGCGGGCAGCAGCTGAATCATGCTCGGATTAATCGTGACGAGCCGGCCTGCGTCGCTGAATGTGCTCGGGTCGGCGATAGCGGCGTCTGCCTTGAGGGCGTTGAGCTTCAGCGCTGCGACGAGGGCCGCCGGATGATTGCCGATGACCAACGTCGTCGGGCCTTCGGCCTTGCCTGCAGCTTTTTTCGCCATAGCGCAGCGTAGCGGCCGACCGCTCAGGTCGAACGCCGTGCGGCGAACCGGGCCAGCAACTGCAGGCCAGAAGCCTTCTCACCGAGCGGATCAAGCTCGGCCACAGCCGCGTCTGCCGCTTCGTCGGCCATTCGTCGTGCTTCGTCAAGGCCGACGAGCGACGGATACGTGTTCTTCCCGGCAGTCGCGTCCTTACCCGTCGCCTTTCCGGTCGCCTCGGCCGTGGCGGTGACGTCGAGCACGTCGTCGGCAATCTGAAAAGCGAGGCCCAGCTGCTGACCGAAGCGACGCAAGCGCCCGATCGTCGCGTCATCTGCCGCCACAGCCAGCCCGCCGAGGACGCAGGCACTGGCCAGCAATGCACCAGTCTTGCGTGCGTGGATGTCGCGCAGGCTGTCCAGATCGAGTCGCCGGTTTTCACCGGCAATGTCGAGCGCCTGCCCGCCGATCATGCCGACGACGCCCGTCGCGCGGGCGAGTTCACGCACCGTCGCAGCGGCGACGTTGGGCCGCTCCGCGTAGCCGATGGCGAGTACCTCGAAGGCCATCGCGCGAAGCGCGTCACCGGCGAGCACGGCTGCGGCTTCGTCGAACTGCTTGTGCACCGTCGGTCGGCCCCGCCGAAGGTCGTCGTCATCCATAGCCGGCAGGTCGTCGTGCACAAGGCTGAACGTGTGCACCAGCTCTACCGCCGCCGCGGCAGGTAAAGCATCGTCGGCTCGCCCACCGCAGGCCATGGCAGCTTCGATCGTCAGCGTCGGCCGCAACCGCTTCCCGCGGCCGGCCAGCGCGTACTGCAACGGTTCGACCGCCGCCTTCGGAGCGTCAGACAGGCCGCACATCGACGGCACCGACTCGGCCAGAAACGTTTCGATCAGCCGTGCGTGGTCCACCAGCAAGCTCGGAACATCGCCCGTCACGAGTCGTCCCTCGTCGGCCGACTCGCCAGCTTGCCGGCGCTTGTCTTTGACAACTGCTCGATCTTCTCTTCGGCGGCGTTGAGCTGATCCTGACATTGCTGCACGAGCACGGTGCCGCGTTCGTAGAGCTTCAGCGACTCGTCGAGTGGAACGTCGCCCAACTCCATCTTGGCCGTGATGGCTTCAAGTTCCGCCAGCGCTTCCTCGAACGTAGATTGGGTGTCGCTCCCTTGTGCGTCGCTCCGCTTGGCCATGGCCGCATTGTTAGGCGGCTGCGTTGCCCGAGGTTCGGAACTTGCGACAGCAGCCTTCTCAGGTTGCATGTGGGTTGATGTACGTCCGGCTGGTAAGCTGTGGTCGCTATGTCCGCAACCGCCCTAGGCGAGCTCCATCGCCAGCACACCGAGTACATCGCTCCTGCCGCGTCACCACAGGCAGAGCGATGGATTCAACGATACAAAATCGTCCGCAGCGCGATGACCGATCTGGTCGCCCCGCTGGCACGCGAAGACACGGTCATCCAGACGATGCCGGACGTCTCGCCGACGAAGTGGCATCTGGGACACACGAGCTGGTTCTTTGAGCAGTTTCTTCTGGTCGATGGCCCGACTGCCGACGCGGGATACGAGCCGTTCCACGACAGGTTCGCCTACATCTTTAACAGCTATTACGTCACGGTCGGTGATCGGCACTGTCGCATCAAGCGAGGCACGCTCAGCCGCCCGACCCTCGACGAGGTCATACAGTACCGCCAGCACGTCGACCGGCACGTCGTCGAGCTCATCAGCAGGGCCGACGAAGCGGACCTTGCCCGGCTCACACCGCTCATCGAGATCGGGCTCAATCACGAGCAACAGCACGTCGAGCTTGCCTACACCGACATTAAGCACGTCTTCAGCTGCAACCCGCTTTACCCGGCGTACCGCCAGACACAGCCGACGCCGTCGAAGGCGACGCCACTGAGTTTTCTGCGGGTCGCTGGAGGCCTCTGCGAGATCGGGTACGACGGTGCCGAGTTTGCCTACGACAATGAACAGCCACGGCACAAGACGTGGCTCGAGCCCTTCGAGATCGCCGACCGACTCATCACCAACAGCGAGTGGATCGAGTTCATCGACGCCGGCGGGTACGACACCGCCGCCCATTGGCTCAGCTCCGGCTGGGCAACCATCTGCGGTGACAAGACCAACTGGGCCAGCCCGCTCTACTGGCACCGCGATGCTGACGGCACGTGGAGCGAGTTCACCCTCAGCGGGCTGAACCAGCTTGATCTTAACGCACCGGTGACGCACTTGAGCTACTTCGAGGCCGACGCTTTTGCCCGTTGGCGTGGTTGTCGCTTGCCAAGCGAGGCCGAGTGGGAAGTCGCAGCTGCAACGGTGCCGACCGACACAGGCAGCCACCTTGAAGGCGGACTGCTTCATCCCCAGCCCGCCGATGCCTCGCACGGTGGTCTGAGGCAAATGATGGGTGAGGCCTGGCAATGGACGAAAAGCCAATACGTCGCTTATCCGGGTTATGTCGCACCGGCGGGCGCGCTCGGCGAGTACAACGGCAAGTTCATGTGCAACCAGTTCGTCCTGCGCGGCTCATCGTGTGTGACGCAAGCGACGCACGCACGAGCGACGTATCGCAACTTCTTCCCGCCCGACGCGCGATGGCAGTTTACAAGCCTTCGCCTTGCACGAGACGTCTGAGGCGGTCGTTACCACGCTTCTCAAAGTCAATTTCTTAGATCTACTATTAATGTCAGACGCTTCAGCTGTACCGATCCTCGACCTGCACCCGCCGGCCGAGGATCTGGCGGCCGAAGTTATTGCCGGCCTCTCGCAGTCGCCGCAACCGACGTTGCCTGCCAAGTTGTTCTACGACGAGCGAGGGTCCAAGCTCTTTGAGCAGATTTGTGATCTACCGGAGTATTACCCGACGCGGACGGAGGTGTCGATCCTTGAATCTTGCCGTAATGAGCTGGCAAAGCAGGTCGGCACCGGTGTGACAATCGTCGAGTTCGGCAGCGGATCGACGCGCAAGGTGCGGCTGTTGCTCGACGCCCTCGATGTCGCGGCCTACGTGCCGGTCGACATCAGTCGTTGGTACCTGCAGGAGGCGGCCAGGGAGCTGACGGCCGACTATCCCGATCTGCTCGTTCGGCCGGTTCTGGCCGACTATTCGCAGGCGGTGCCGCTGCCTGAAGGTTTGCCAGATGGGCCTCACGTCGGCTTCTTTCCCGGTGGCACGCTCGGCAACTTTTTGCCTGACGAAGCGGTGGCCTTTCTGAAGCGCGTGGCCGACACGCTCGGCAGCGGTGGCACGCTCGTCATCGGGCACGACCTGCGAAAGGATCCGGCCGTCATTCACGCCGCGTACAACGACGCTGCAGGCGTAACAGCAGATTTCAACCGCAACGTGCTCGTCCGCCTGAACCGGACGGTGCACGCTGATGCAGACGTCAGCCGGTGGCACCACTACGCACCATTTGTCCCGTCCAAGGGCCGCATTGAGATGCACCTGGTGGCCGACGATGATCAAGTGATCCGCGTTGCAGGCCGAACGTTTAAGTTTGAGCGTGGCGTGTCGATTCGGACCGAGCTGAGCCACAAGTTCACGCCGACGACGTTCGGAGCCCTCGCCGACGCGGCCGGTTATGACGTGGTGTCGGCATGGACGGACGCTGATCGGTTGTTCCGTGTGGTGGCGATGCGGGTGCGGTGAGCGACCGATGAAGTTGCAGCACCTTGCGACGAGTGATAAAAGGCAGATCGGGCACCGTCGCAGTCACGCATCCGCGTGCCGATGTGGGCCTGTTTCTACCACCACACGCCATGTCGCCTGCTCCCATTCGTTCGCGTTTCGTCCTTCTGTCCGCCGTCGCGGCAGTCGCCTCTCTACCCGCCTTTGCCGCCGCCCAGGACGTGACGGCCACCACGCAAGTTGCGCCCGATAACGGTGCAGGTCGCCTCGCCGCCAATGACGTTCTCAAGTTCGGCGAGGACATGACCGGCGCATTCGACCTTGTGCCAAGCGAAGTCGGCGACGGCCCCCTCAGCAGCGTCACCGCCCGCGCCGGTGTCCTTGTTCAAGCTCGCGGCATCTTCAGCTACTTCGACACGCCCGGTGGTGATGACGAACTCGACTTCGGCTACGAGAACAGCCGCGTCAAGCCTTACATCTTCGGCACAATCGGTGACGAAGACGGCGCCGGCTTCCTGACCGGGCCCGTCGAGTATCGCGTGCAAGGCACCTTCGTCCCCAACGGCGGTGACTTTGTCCTTGAAGACGCGTTCGGCGTCCTGCCCGTCGGTGAAGCGCTGTCGCTCCGCGTCGGTCAGTTCATCAACCCCGTCTCGGCTGAGGGCACGACGTTCGGCGGCTTCAACCTTGCCGTTGACCGCTCGCTTGCGGCCGCAACGCTCGGGTCGCCCGCACGCGTGCAGGGCGTCACGGCTCTCATCAATCCCAAGAACAACGGCAGCCTTCGTGCAGAAATCGGCATCACCGACGGCAGTGGATCGGCCAACAGCGCCTTCTTCAGCGACGATGCAGACCTTGCCGTCGCAGGTCGCGCCGAGTTCCTGCTCGGCGGAGACTGGAAGGCCGTCGAGGACTTCACGGCCATCAACACGACCGAAGACACCAGCGTTGCCGGCGTCGGTGGTGAAGTGCTCTTCCAAGGCGACACCGTGCTCGTCATCGCAACCGGTGACTACCGCCAGGAGCAGACCAATGGCCTGACCATCTACGGTGCCGGCTTTGCCACCTTCGGCCAGTTCGAGGGCGAAAGCACCTTCAACGTCGGCGGTGTCGGTCAAGTCGGCAAGGTGCTCGATAACGGCTACGAGCCCTTCGGCCGTGTCAGCGTGCTCGTGCTCGACGATGATCTGCCCACCGTCGCTGACGACTTCTCGCTGGAAATCACCGGCGGCGTCAACATCTACCTCGATGAATCGATGCCGCACCGCGTTAAGGTCACTGCCGACGTCGGCTTCCTGCCCGTCGGCTCGCCCGACCAACCGCAGCTCGATTACTCGCTCAGCGACGAGTTCCAGTTCATCGTCCGCGGGCAGCTGCAGATTCTGCTCTGAGGCAAACTCTGTTGAAGCACGCAGCAACTTCCGATACAAGGAACACTATGAACCACATCACGATGGAGGAGCGTCCGATGATGGAAACGCTAGAATCCCGCCGGCTTCTGGCGGGGAACTTCGACTTCGGCGTCGGCCCGGCAACAAATGCAGTCCTCTGTGAGTTCGAAACCGGCTACAGGCGGACAGGCGTCGAAGAGGCCGTCGACTTCTGGATCGACTACTACGACCGGCTGTTCGAAGCCTTTGCAGATGATGTCGAAGACGGCTTCTTTACCCTCGGCCTGGATCCCGCAGATCGTAGCGATATTGCAGACTCGTTGCGGGACATCCTGCCCGATGACGACTTCGGGTTCGAAGATGGCCTTCGCGACGTGTTCACCAACTTCGGCGGCTTCGTGCTCGGTGGAGGCGGCGGGTTCTTCTTCGGAAGCGGCTCGGCCAACTTTGGCGAGGCCAATCGAGCCGGTGACGGCCAAGCCAAAGCCAGCCGCTACGAGGGCGGACTGTTTGCCGATAGTGCCGGTAGCTCCGGTGCCGTCAGCAGCGACGCCAGTGAAGCACTCACTTCATCGGCGGTCGGCTTTGCTCCCGTGGGTGACGTCAGCTTCAGCGACGTGCCTGCCGGTAATGGCGGCGGCGGCGGCGCAGCCGCCCGTGCTGGCGGCGTCTTCGGTGGTGGCTACGCGTAGTCCAAGCCCTAGCTCTGGAAGAAGGCCCGGCAACACATGCCGGGCCTTCTTCTTGCGCTATTTCTGAGCGGCTTCGGCAAGTTGCTCGGCCTGCTTCGTTCGTGAACGCACGTAGCCGATGAGTGCCGCCGGTATACCCGCGCCGACCCACTCCAACGGCAACGGCAAAGCCAGCGGCCACAACGGTCCGCCCGGCTCGCCAAGCGCAAGCCTCGCCTCGCCCGTGAAGAAGAAGGCCGCGACGTAGCCCACGACGGCAGCCACGATCGGCCCCGCCCAGGCCCACGCTGCAGGTCGCACCGGCACCGTCGCATAAGCAGCGATAGCTCCAAGCCACGCACCCAGCGCGACGCTCAGCGTCGTCTGCATCGGAGCGTCGTTGCGAGAGGCCATGAAAACGACCACGCCGCACACACCGGCCGAGACGCCCAGGTGCAGGAACTTCTGCTGCAGTGACTCGCCGGTCCGCGGGCGATCGACCTTTCGATCTGCCGCCCGTGGCAGCTCGAGCCACCGCTTAAGTGCAGGCGACGTCGCTCCCCGCTCTCGAACGATGTGCAGCCCCGCCCAGATGCCCGCCGCCACGCCTGCCAGCAGTAACAACTCGAGCAACATGAGCAGAAAGACGCCCGAAGAGCCGTCGTTGAGCGTGTAGTGCACTTCACCGCCGCGGAGCCGAAGGACGATGAGGCCGGTCAATGCCGCCCCCCAGGCGGCGTCGTAGCGGACGCGACCGGCAAAGAGCAGGCCGACGACCGTCGCCAGAACTAGCGTGATCGCCGCAAGCAGCAAGACGGCCACACCGATCGGCTGATGAAGGACGAGGGCGTCGTAAGGGCCACCCGACGGAAAGCCGGCAACTCGCCCGACAACCGAGAACATGCCGGCCGCCACGAGCCCGGCCACAAGAACAAGCGGCGTCCGCAACGCCGCCGGCGGCTTGCCTAGCAGACGCGAGAACAGGCCGGGTTGCGGCTTGCCATGAAACGGGTCGGCAGGCATGGTCACACCCGCAGCGTACGGACCAAGCACCGTCTTTGCCGCGTGAGGTTGGTGTCAACGTCGCGGACTGTCACAGGGTGGAAGTGTCGGGCGTGTCGGGTGCCGCCCTACCGTGCGACGCACATGGCCAAGAAGTACGACCTCATCGTCATCGGCGGCGGGCCCGCCGGCTACGCAGCCGCCATCCGCGCCGGCCAACTTGGCAAACGCGTCCTTTGCCTCGAGAAGGAAAATCTCGGCGGCACATGTCTTAATTGGGGCTGCATTCCGACCAAAGCTCTGCTCGATGCCGGTGCGTTTGTTCGCCAGGCGCGCGACCACGCCGGTGAGTTCGGCGTGACGTTCGACAACATGACCGTCGACTTCCACAAGCCCATCGCCCGCAGCCGACAAATCGCCGGGAAGCTCAACAAGGGCATCGCTCACCTCTTCAGCAAGTACAAGGTCGACCACCACATGGCAACGGCCAAGGTCATCGCCAACAACAAGGTCGAGTGGACTCTCGACGGCAAGACGGAGTCGAGCGAGTGCGGCAAGATCCTCATCGCCACCGGCGCCAAGCCCAAGAACCTGCCGGGCATCGAGATCGATCACGACAAGATCATCTCGTCGCGTGAGGCGATGAACCTGCCCGAGCAGCCCAAAAAGCTGGCCATCATTGGTGCCGGGGCGATCGGGTGTGAGTTTGCCGACTTCTACAACGCAATGGGGACCGACGTGACGATCGTCGAGTACTTGCCGCATTTGCTGCCAAATGAGGACAAAGACTGCTCGATCGTGCTCGAGCGGTCGTTCAAGAAGCGTGGCATTAACCTCATGCTCGGCAGCAAGACGACCAAAGTCATGAAGAGTGACGAGGGCGTTGTGCTGACGGTCACACCCGCCGACGAGAGCAAGGGCAAGGACGAGACGCACATTGAGGCCGACAAGGTGCTCCTGGCCGTTGGCGTGACCGGCAACATCGACAACCTCTTCGACCCGAAGGTCGGCGTCGAGATCTTCAAGGAGCACATTAAGGTCGACACGTCGTACAAGACGAACGTCGACGGCATCTGGGCCGTCGGTGACGTGATCGGGCCGCCTTGGCTGGCTCACGTCGCGCATCACGAGGCCGTCTACTGCGTCGAGCGGATGTTCGACTTTGGCGACCACCACGTCGATTACGACAACGTCCCCGGCTGCACGTACACGCACCCGCAGGTCGCCAGCATGGGCATGACCGAGGAGAAAGCCCGGGCCACGGGCAAGAAGCTCAAGGTCGGCAAGTTCCCGTTCAGCGTCTCCGGGCGAGCCCTTGCCGCCGGCGACACGGAAGGCTTTGTCAAACAGATCTTTGACGCCGACACCGGCGAATTGCTCGGCGTGCACATGGTCGGCGAGAACGTCACCGAGCTGCTTGCCGAGATGGTTGTCGCCAAGAAGCTCGAAGCGACGGAGGCCGAGATTATCGAGGCAATGCACCCGCACCCGACGCTGAGCGAAGCCGTCATGGAAGCCGCCGGCGTCGCCGACAGGCGTGCGATTCACTTGTGAGACGGCACCTTCGCCGGCTTCTCGAAAAACATCAGGTGCTGCGTCGGCAGCACATCGAGCGTCTCGACGTGCTCCAAGCCCGCTGCTTCCAGCTCCTTGATCGCCTGGGCCTCGGTCATCTTGTGCAGCGGCTTGATCGGCACCGTCGCGTCCTCGCCGCGGTACTCGACGAGGGCGATGCGGCCGCCTGGCTTGAGACCGGCGACGATGCCGAGCATCATCTCGCGCGGGTGGCTGAACTCGTGGTAGGCGTCAACGAGTAGTACAAGGTCGACCTCGCCCGCCGGCAGTTTCGGGTCGTCGATGTTGCCGAGGATCGGCTCGACGTTCGTCAGACCCCGCTCGGCCTCGCCTGCGTTGAGCAGGTCGAGCATCTCAGGCTGGATGTCGACGGCCAACACGCGCCCTTGTGGCACTTGCTCGGCCAGGCGGAACGTAAAGTAGCCGGTGCCGGCACCTATGTCAGCGACGGTGGCGTCCTCGGCCAATCCTAATGCGCTGATGAGCTCAGCGGGTTGTTCCTCGCGGTCACGTTCAGGCCGCTCCAGCCAGCCGGCACCGAGGTGGCCCATCACCTGACTGATTTCGCGGCCCATGTACACCTTGCCGATGCCGTCCGGGGTCGGCTCGATCTGGCTGTACACCCCGTCGGCAACAGGCGGTGGCTCAGTCGCGTCGCTGCAGCCGACGGCTGAAAGTGAAAGTAGAACGGCGAATACAGCGGGAAATCGACGCACCGCATAGTCTACACGCGCTCGACGATAATGACCGTCACGTCGTCGTCGGGCTTGCTGCCGATGGCTCGACGAATGTCGGCGGCCAAGTCGGTGGCGGACAGGCCGCGACGCTCGGCAATCGCGTCCCGCCAGATGTCAGGATCGCCTGCGCCTTCGTCGGCGAAGATAGCCTCAGCACCATCGGTGCAGAAGATCAAGCGATCGCCGCGCGCCAGCTGAACGTGCTCGACGGTGAACACTTCGTCCGGAATGATGCCGAGCAGAGCACCGTCACCGCCGACGGTGAGGACGTCGTCGCCGCTGATGTGCAGGGCCATCGGGTGACCGCCGCGGGCGAACTCGACGCAGCCGTGCTCGGCGTTGAACTTGGCGTAGACGGCCGTTGCAAAGAAGCCGCTCGTCAGGCCTTGGCCACACAGCGATACGTTCATGCCGGCGAGCACCTCGCCGGCGGCGAGCAGCCGATAAGCATCGGCGTCGACCTGCTTTGGCCGAACCGCGTGGTGCAGGAACATCGCCAGCAGCGCCGCCGGCATGCCGTGACCGACGGCGTCGATCTGGTGGAGGCCCAGATGGTGCTCGTCGAGCCGGTCGATCGCAAACATGTCACCGCTGACACCGGCTGCCGGTTGATGGACGACGTGGAACCGCAGGCTACCGACCTCGGGTAGCTTCCGCGGCAGGAAATCCCGCTGCAACCGGGCGGCCAGGGCAACTTCGCGATCGACTTGCTCCAGGTGATATTGCCGAGCGTCTGCCTGCTGACGCAGATTGCCCAGCTCAGCGTGCATCGCCTCTGCGGCAGCGAGCAGTCGCTCGACGTACGCGGGTGACGGCCGCTTGGGCGGATGGAGCTTCGAAGTGTTGGAGGGAAGCAGCGTCATGACACGCCGGTCGCAACAACGCCGGCACCGCCAGCATCGTCCGCCAGGCCGTCTCGCTTGAGGCCGCGTGTCAGTTCATGTCGAGCGCAGGCGAAACGTCGATCTTCGTGCCGGCCTCGACACCGACCGCCGCTGCGCGGTCCTTGTTGATCTCGATAACAAACTGGGCCGGGCCGTCGCTACGCAGGTCGTTGACTTCTCGTAGCGGCCTGCCCTGCTCGATATTAAGGACAACGCCGCTCGCGTCGAGAAAGATCAGGTCGAGCGGCAGATAAGTGTTCTGCATCCAGAAACTCTTCTGCGTCGGCCCATCGAAAACAAAGATCATGCCCTCGTCCGGCGCCATTTCTCGCCTGTACATCAGGCCAGTCTGTTGCTCGTTGGCATCATCGGCGACCATGAGCGTGAACGGCGTATCGTTCAACATGATCTCGGCAGTCGGCAGATTCTGCGGTTGAGGCCGCTCTGCGGGCGTGGCCGGCGTCGACTGCTGTGCCTGCGTAGAGGCGGCCGGAGCAAGGACGGGCGTCGCTGTTTCCTCGCCGCAACCGACGAGCAGGAAGACGAGCAACACCATCGCCGAGCGAAGCGCGTCGCGGCCGATGCGGTTTTTGAGGTGTTTGGTCAGTCGCATATCGAGCCAGGCAAAGACGAGCATGAGCACGGTCACAGGCAACAGCATCAACGTCGCGATCGGCAACAGGACGCCGGCCGTGCCGCCCTCTTCGAGGCCTTGGATGCGACTGATGACGAAGTAGAGCAGCAGTCCGGCGAGCGTGATTGTGACGCCGTTCAGGCGGCGAAGCCGGACGCGGATGCGGTTGGCCCGCTCGCCCTCACGCTCTGCAAGCCTCGCCGCCGAGCCTGCGTGCAGCATGTACCACGCCCCGACGAGGCAGGCCGGCAACGCGAAGAGGGCGGCAGTGACGGACACGCTCTAGCCTAGAACGGCAACCTTTGCAACGGAGACCGCCGCAACGCCGGGTCGGCACAAGGCTGAAAAGAAGCCGTGATTCACGCCGTAACGTCGTGCGATGACTGCCCCTGCGATGATGAATGAGCCTGCAACCGGCCCTGCCGCGGTGCTAGCCTTTGCGGCGGATATCAAGCTGAGCCACAGTGTTTTTGCCCTGCCGTTTGCCATGCTGTCGGCGACACTGGCGGCCTTGTCGCCGGCATCGGTGTTCGGCCAGACGTGGGGCTATGCGAGCTTTGGCCTCATTCTCGTCTGCATGGTTGCCGCCCGTACCGCGGCCATGGGTGCCAACCGCTACCTCGATGCTAATCTCGACGCGCAGAACCCGCGCACGCGTAGCCGCGCCATCCCGGCCGGACGCGTCAGCGGTCGCTTTGTGCTGACAACCACGCTCGCGTCTGGCGCGATCTTCCTGCTCGGTTGCGTCGGGTTCGGCGTCTTCTACGGCAACTGGTTGCCCGCGCTACTCGGGTTGCCGGTGCTGGCCTTCATCTGCGGCTATCCGCTGCTCAAGCGATTTTCGAGCCTTTGCCACTATTACCTTGGTGCCGCTCTTGCACTCGCACCGATCTGCGCTTGGATCGCCGTCAGCGGGACATTGGCCGTCGAGCCGCTGCTCATGGCCGGCAGCGTCTTGTGCTGGACTGCCGGTTTCGACGTCATCTACGCGACGGCCGATCGCGACAGCGACATTGCCACCGGCGTCCACTCCATGCCGGCCCGGCTCGGCATCGCAAAGTCGCTTTACGTCAGTCGCGCGACGCATGTCGTCTCTGCTGCCCTGCTGGTCCTGCTCGGGTTCGCCTCGCCGCAGCTGGGCATGCTGTGGTTCCTCGCCGTCGCGGTAACAGTCGTTCTGCTCATCATCGAGCACATAATCGTGCGGCCAGACGATCTTTCACGCGTCGGCATGGCCTTCTTCACCGTCAACGGCATCATCAGCCTGCTCCTCGGGACGGCAGGCATCGTCGATGCATTGACCTGAGACTCAATCTTCCAGCAGGGCCGCTTCGTAGCCGTCTGCCGCCTCGTCGTCGGTGTATGGCCCCTTGGCCAGGCCGTGCACGAACTGCCGAACGCGCGGGTCGTCGCTATCGCGGAACTCGTCCTTCGAGCCTTCGGCCACGAAGCGACCTTTGTCAAGCAACACCATGCGGTCGGCGATGCGGAACGCGCTGTCCATCTCGTGCGTGACGACGACGCTCGTAACGCCGAGCAGGCGGTTGAGGTTGCAGATGAGTTCGTCGACCTGCACGCTCGTGATCGGGTCGAGGCCTGCACTCGGCTCGTCGTAGAACAAGATGTCGGGGTCGAGCGAAAGCGCCCGTGCCAGGCCGGCCCGCTTCTTCATGCCGCCGCTGATTTCACCCGGCAGGCGGTCGGATGCGTGGCGGATGCTGACCTGCTCGAGCTTCATTTTGACGCTGATCGCGATCGTCTCCGGGTCCAGGTCGGCGTGCATACGCATCGGCAACGCGACATTGTCGGCCACCGTCATGCTGTTGAACAATGCCCCGCTCTGGAACAACACGCCGATCGTGCGGCGGTAGTTTTCGAGCTGCTCGTCGCTCATGGCACACACGTTGACCGGCCCACCGAGCTTTGCCGGCAGGTTGATGATGACGCGCCCACCGGTCGCCCGTAGCCCGCCCGTCATGCAGCGGAGCAGCGTGCTCTTACCGCTACCTGACCCGCCGAGAATGACAAGCACCTCGCCGCGACGCACGTCAAGATTCACATCTTCCAGCACCGTTGTGTCGCCGAACGTCTTGGACAGCCCTTCGACGCGGATGATGACATCCTCGGGCAGCTTGTCCTCGACGTTCCCGCAGCGCTTGTGACGTCGAAGCATGACAAGAGTCTATTGCGACACGCAAGGCCCACCAGGCACACCACATCGGCCGCACATCGGTGCGTCAGGCGACGCCTCGAACGGGCGACCGCCGGTGCCGACTTGTACCTTCGAGAGGCCACGCTGCGTCTGCGAGCTGCCGCAGTGCGGACAGTCGGCTGCGACGTGCTTCGGCATCGAGCGGAAGAACTTGTCGAACGTCTTGCCGCAGGAACGGCAGGTGAAGTCGTGAATCGGCATGAGCTTGCTTGTTCGAATCAGCGCCTGGCGAAGATCGATTCTTCCTCAGCCTCGATGTCAAAGAAGCTTCGATCGCCGGTGAGCACGCTCGTCGGCGACTCGAACGGTGTCGGTACGGCGAACGTGCCCGAGGTCGCAGGCAGCTCGTCAACGATGACGTTGTCACCGAACGGCACCGTTCGTTGGCTGCCCACACGGCCTCCAAAATCGCCCGCTGGGCCATTGTTGAGGTTGGTCCCGAAGTCACGCCGCAAGATGGCGAAGTCGAGAAGGTTGACCCACCCGTCGCCGTTGAAGTCACCACCGGCTTGAGTCTGAGCGCTGTTCATGTTGCCACGCAGGATGGCAAAGTCGCTGAGGTTCACCGTGCCGTCACCGTTGGCATCGGCCGGGTTGTACCCAATCTCTGCAAATCCCGGCACATTTCGGCCACGCGTCAGCGACGGAGCGACGTAGCCATTTCCGGCGACGTCGGCAGCGCCACCTTCGACGGGATAGACACGCCAGTGCCCCGCCGGCAAGCGCAGGCGGTCGGCGGCGGCGAATTGCACCTGCGTGTTGCCACCGGCCAACGTCGTCACCGACAACAGCTCGGCAGAGGCCGTCAAGCCGTCGTCACGAACCAGCACGAAGTCGCTCGCCGTCAACGGACCGACTGTTTCGTCGAAAGTCAGGGTCGCACCGACGAATGCGGTCATGGTTCCCTCGGCTGACAGCAGCTCGGGCGCGGCAGTGTCGGTCGACCATGCGGCCAGTGCAGCGGCGTGGGCGATGTTGCCCTCTTCAGTGGCCCAATCGAGGGCCGTCCGACCCGTCGCATCAACCTTGTTCACATCGGCACCGAGCGACAGCAGCATCGGCACGTTGTACGACTGGTGCTGGACCGTATCGGTCACGGCGAGACGCGGCGTCGTTGAAGCCCAATGCAAAGCCGTCCGACCGAGATCGTCTTTGGCGTGCAAGTCTGCGCCTCGCAGCACGTACTGCTCGACCCGGTCCGCCGCCGCCTGCGGATCCACAAGGACGTACTGGCCTTGGAACGCGTAATACAGGCCCGACATCTGCGTCGCCGACGCGACCATGAGCGGCGTCATACCGATCATGTCCTGGCGGTTGTAATCGAGGTTGAGCCGATCGGCGACGTCGTAGACGTACGACATCGCGGTCGGCACGTCACCGATCATGACAGCACCTGCACCATGCAGCAGGCCACGGTTGGTCTCTCCCCAGACGAGGCTGGCCCGCTGATCAGAAATCTCATTCTGGATGCCCTCGATCCAGCCAACGGCGAGTACTTCGTGGAAGTAGCTCAAACGCTGCACGCCACGCGGCACGGCGACCGCCAGTGAGCGGCGGGCCGTCGTGGCTGTTTGTGCATCGTCGATCGTGTCGCTCTCCGCTGTCGACAGCGTCAGCATCGACCGGGCCGGTAGGGTCAATGTTACCGAGGAACCGTCGGGAGCAACCGTCAGCGGCACCTCGCCCGTGCCGGCGGCGTCGGCGCGACGCGTCCAGACGTCAGCGTTGTAGCCGTCGCTCTCGAGGCTCAGAAACGCCTTCCAGTTCGCCGCGGCACCGGGGCCGTCGTCGGTCGTGAAGTTAATGGTCACCTCGCGGCTGCCTGACGAGCGATTGGACAGCACTGCGCCATAGTCACCATCGGGTGTGACGAAGCCGACACCGCGGCCGTAGCCGTTGTCGCTGCCGCGGCTGTTTTCAAGGCGAGTCTCGAGGATGTGACTGCCGGGCCTGATCCAGCGGGCGATGTGCTTCGTCGCGGCGTAGGTGCCGGTCTTGAACAAGCCGTCGTTGTTCCGCAGGTACCACGAGCTGCCGCCGTTACCGTCGCTCTGCCAGACGATGTGCGAGCTGAGGCCGCCGCGCTCGAGGTACTCGATGGCCTCTTCGAGGAATGTCAGGCCGCCGGACATCGAGCTTGTGCCCTTACCGGCTGATTCGGTGCTCCAGACCTGTCGGTCCGTCTGCTTGGCCACGTCTTCCCAAACGTTGCCGTCATAGGCGTTGCTCCAGTGCGTGCCCCACACCAGGCCCTCAGGCAGATCCCGGTTGCGGCGGGCGTAGGCGTCTTGCAGCGCATCGCTCCAAACCTCGAACCGGCGGTTAAAGTTCAAGTCCTCGGCCACCATCAGCTTCGTCTCGCTCAACCCGACCGAGTCGAAGTGATCACGCACGGTGACGAAGGTCTCTGCGAGCTGGAAGGGCGAGTAGAGAGAGTTGCCGTAGGGCTCGGTGAGCAGCGGCTCGTTCTGCAGCGACACGACATCGATGGTCACGCCGAACTCACGCTGCGAGGCGATGACATACTCGGCGAGGTACTCGGCGAACTCGCCACGCATCTCTGGCCGCAGGTGCCCACCACCGCCGTGCGAGTCGAAGTTGGTCTTCATCCAGAAAGGCGGCGACCAGACCGAGGCCAGCACCGTGTGATCGACACGCTTTTCGAGCTCCTGCACATACTCCATCGACGTCGCCAGCTCTCGCGTCTGGAAGCCGTCGACGTTGGCCACGTTTGGGTCGTCGTTGTCGTTGTACCGCTCGAAGTCCTGCGGCACGGGCACGCGCACGACCGTCGCGCCGAGGTCGTTGGCGATATCGTTATAAAACTCCGGATCGGCGTACGACTCGACGGAGTACCAGTCGATCATCGAGGAGCCGAAACCGACAATCTCCTGATTAAGATCGCTGGCGTTGATGTTGACCTCGAAGACCGGCAGGTCGCCGTTGAGCAGGCGGCGGGGCTCGAGCGTTTCAAAACGTGAATTGACAATCACAAGTGCTTTCAAAAGGTGTTGGTGCGGCGGCCGCGTTGGCACACGCGGACCCGTACATCTATGAACGAGGCTACCGCCCCCACGGTTTCCCCGAACTACAATTTTATCAGCATTCTCCGTCTCAAGTCAACGCATCGACGAAGAAGTAAAGCCCCACTGCTGCGGCAGAAAGGCCGAGTAGCAGGTAGCCGGCCAGTTTGGCGGCGTCGAGTGCAGCGGCGGCGGGTGTCGCCGATTTGGTCGCCTTGTACGCGACAGCAATGCCCACCAGCAGCGGAATGATCAGAAACTGCCACGCGTCCCACATCGGGGCGGCAGTGACAAAGGGCACCCACGCGAGCGAACCCGTCATGGCCGCCCACCCTTGGACCGGGCGCTGGCGTCGAGGATGAGCACGAGGTTGAGCATGCCGGCCGTTGCGCAGTAGAGCGTGCCGATGTCGGCAAGGCGTGCGGTCGGTTTCGGGTAGCCGTTGGCCGCAGCCTGGACCCCGGCAAAGCCGCTGACAAAGGCAATCGGGCCGCCGAGCGACTGGGCGACGAACCACGGGCGACTGACGAGGCTACCGACGGGGTTCGACGTCAGCGCCCATCTGCCGTCGCGTGTCGCAGAACGTTGGCCGTCGGCGTAGCCGGGAAGATCGACCACCCGCACGCCGCCGATGAGCAGCCCGGCAATGAACAGCGCGATGACGGCAGAGCCACCCATGATGCCACGCCATTTGTCACCGCCCAGCCAATAGCCAAGGCCCGGCAATGCCCAACCGGCCGCGGCAACCAGCCACGTCGGCGTCGGCTCAGGTTCGTCGTGAAAAGCGGCCATGCAAGCTAAACCGGCTCAGGCCGACGCGGCCTCGGCCTCGGGGGCGGCTTCGGTGAGAATCTCGACGTGCGAGTACTCGTCGAGGTTGAACGTAAAGATTTCGCCGTCGCTCTTCTTCAGCACAAGTCGATCAAGCCACAGCTTGTCACCGCGGCTGTGGGCGTACCACGAGCCGGTCTGCTTCTGCTCATAGCTAAGGACAGTGCCGACATGTTCCGTCCCCCACGCGTAGTCGCGGGCGGCAATCTGTTGAACCACTCGGACCGTCGCACCGGCCCGCAGGCGGGTGCGGATCGTCGGATCCATCACGGGACGCAAGCCCGTCACGGCGGAAGGACTCGAAGACGTATCGGCGGTATCTGCCATCGGGACGAGCAGCGTAGCAGCCTCGCGACCGCCACGCACATCCATCCTGATCATCCACCACCAATCCGGGCCCACGTCAACCCGATGTTACGCGCAAAGCTACTTCAGTGGCTCGGTCTCGATTCGATGAGTCGCACCCTCAAACCGACGCCACGCACGACAGCGAAGTAGCTCCCACCCCCGATCATCATAAAGGCCAGCAACCGCCCCACCGACGGCTCCCATGCCCGAAGTGGCAGGCACACCAGCACCATCACCGTCGTCGCCAGCAACATCACCCCGATCGGCCGCACGCTTTGCCTAAGCCCGAGTCCGCCGATGCGTCGGCTCAGCAACCACGTCATGACGATCGCCTGGATGCTGAAACTCATGAGCGTGCCAACGGCCAGACCGACCTCGCCCCAAGGCCGCGGCAGCAGCCAGATCAACGGCAGCTCGACAGCCAAATTGATTGCCAGATTCACGCCCGCCCACACCAACGGCACGCGTGTCTCCTGCAGCGCGTAGTAGGCCCGGTTGAGAATCTGCTGGACGCTGAACGCCCAGATTGCAGCCGCATAGATGGTCACGCTCATCGCCACCAGCCGCGTGTCGTCGGGCGTAAAGCGGCCACGCTCGAAAAGCACCTTGGTCGCATCGAGGCTCACCAGGACAAGGCCAGCACTGGCGGGCAGGCCGATGTAGAGGGCCGTTTCGATGCCGCGTCGTACGCCGTCGCGGAACACGTCGTTGCGACCCGCACCTGCGGATGCGACGCGCGACAGCGTCGGGAAAATGGCCGTCGCCAGAGCGATGGCAAAGACGCCGAGCGGGAACTGGTAGAGAAATTGCGCCCAATTCAGCCGTGCCGCCGCGCCCGTGGCCAGAGGCGTCCACGTGCTCAACGTCGCACCGTCAGCGGCGGCAAGAAAGAAGGCGATGCTCTTGTCGAGCAGCACGCTGATCTGCAGCACCGCTGCCGACAAGGCGACGGGAATGCCGAGCATCACCATCTGCCGCGTCAGCGAAGATCGCACGCCGGCCGACGGCAGAAACTGAAACCCGCCCGCCTTGAGGCCCGGCAGCAGCAACGCCACCTGCAACACGCCGCTGACCAGCACCGCGACGGCGACAACGACGGTCGCCTGAGCCCGGCCTGCTTCGCCCGAAAGGTCGATGACCCACCAGACGCCGCCGATCGCCAGGAGCAGGCAGACGTTGAGCAGGACACTCGCCGCCGCCGGTGCGGCAAATCGGCCGTGAACGTTGAGGATGCCGCCCAGGAACGCTGCCCCGCAGATGAGCACGACGTACGGCAGCATGATCATCGTCAGCACAGCCGCCAACCGGTAGTCGAATCGCTCGACGCCGATCAGCAACCACGCCGCCAACGCCACCTCGCCGACGAGCACGATGACGGCCAGCACCGTGACGAGCAGGTTGACGCCCTGGGCCGCGAATCGTTCTGCGTTCGGGTCGCGTGCCTCGGTCAGCCGTGCGTAGATCGGAATGAACGCCGCCGAAATCGCCCCTTCGCCGAAGAGCTTGCGGAAGAGGTTCGGGATCGTGAAGGCCAGCGTGAAGGCCGACCAGACCGGCCCGGCACCGAACGCCGCGGCGGCGACGACTTCGCGGGCCATGCCCAGAATCCGGCTGCCGAACGTGATCGCCCCGATGACCTTGGCGTCACTGACAAAGGAGCGCGGCACCACCGGTTGTAGGGCCGGCGCTACGTCAAGCGGTCGATCACGAGCACGAGCAGCACGGCCGGCAGGTACGTGATCGACACGAGGAACAATCGCCTCGCCGCCGACCGTTCGCCAGATTTGGCCATGCCGATCGCGGCCCACAGGTACCACACGCCCAAAGCCACCGCCGCCACGCCGTACAACCAGCCTGCTACGGGCGTCAGCGTCGGCACGAGCGACAGCGGAATAAGTGCAGCACACCAGCCGACGACCTGCCGGGCCGTCCGCCGCGTGCCGTCGGGTTCGCTCGGCAGCATGCGGAATCCGCCGGCGGCGTAATCGTCCTTGAATAGCGTCGCCAGGCCGAAGAAGTGCGGCATCTGCCACGCGAAGAGCAGCCCAAAGAGCCCGACGGCCAACAGGTCGATCCGCCCCGTCGCCGCCGCCACACCGATGGCGGGCGGTATCGCACCGGGCACTGCTCCGACAATCGTGCACCAAGGCGTCCGCGTCTTGAGCGGCGTGTAGATCGCCACGTAGCTCACGATCGTTGCCAGTGACAAGCCGGCTGCCAGACCGTTGACGAACAGCGCCAGGTACGCCACGCCCAGGACGCAAAGCACGACGCCGAGGGCGAGTGCGAACCCGGGCGTCAAGGTCTTTGTCGGCAACGGTCGGCCACGCGTGCGTTTCATGCGGCCGTCGGCAATGCGCTCGACGTGCTGGTTCAACACGCCCGCGCCCGCCGCCGACAAGGCCGTGCCCAGCAGCGTGTGGGCCAGCAACGGCAAGTCTCTGAACCCGGCCGCGGCGAGATAGCCCACGAGGGTCGTGATAAGGACCAGCAGATTCAGCCGCGGCTTTGTCAACTCGTAGACCGCCGCCAGCTTGTCCGTCTTCGACGCGCCCGACAACTCATGCCCCACGTCGGCAGTCAGGGCAGAAGGTCGGCTCACGTGAGGGCAGCGTACGGCGACGGGGAAGCGGCCTCGGCAACATCTTTGGCATAGCCGGCCGGGGCGGGAAGCAGACCGTATTGCCGAATCAGCCGCGCCGCCAGCATCGACACCGTCAGGAGCAGCAACGCACCTGTTGCCACGTGCAGCGTCGCGATGTCGGCCGGCTTGCCGAGCCACACCGTCGCCACGCCCAGAGTCACCTGCACACCGACCAGGCCGAGCACCAGAAGCACGTGACCGCGCGCGACGTTCCAAAGCCGCCACGTCACCCACAGCACCACCCCGCAGATGAGATAGGCACCGAGCCGGTGCGCCACGTGCAACCAGACCTGAGCCAGCGATACGGCTGGCAGGTGGTAGTCGAACCGTCGCTCGACGTTGACGGCCTGCAACGCAGACGCGTCGGTCGGCGGAACGATCTGCCCGTAGTGCGTCGGCCAGTCCGGCACCGCCAGGCCGGCTCCGTTGTGCCTCATCGCTGCGGCAATCACGAGCTGGCCCACGCACAGCACCAGCAACGTCACCGCAGGCCACGACACGCTCGGCTGCCGGACAGCCTCGACGCCCTGCCACCATCGGCTCGTGGCGATGACGGCCAGCCCGCCGACGCAGAGCGTGAGTTGGCCGAAGATGCCGTGGACCATGGCCAGGTCGGTCGAGTCGAAGACGACACGCAAGCCGCCGAGCAGGCCTTGCAGGCAGACGGCCGTGAGCAGTCCCACCGCCAGTCGGCGGACCCAGACACGCTCGTCACGTTGATTGCGGATCAGCCAGGCGACGAGCGACGTGACGCCGACCGCCCCGCCGAGGCCGACGAGGTGGCCGATATTCTTGTTCGTTTCGTAGGCGAACGGGCTGACGGCCTTGATGAAGACGTAACTGCCGATGGCCACCGCGAAGCCGACGACAGCGGCGATACCCCATCGGCGGCGGGCCTTGGCATGATGCGACGCCCCAAAGGCCGCCAGAACGGTTCCGACGGCGGCGAAGCCGGCGACGGTGCCGAGCAGGCGGTGGAAGTGTTCGTGAAAGACGCCCCCCGCATCGCCGCCGAGCCAGTGGCTCCACGGAACGGCCCACATGTTGTAACCGAACGTGTTGGGCCAATCGGGCACCGCCATGCCGACGCCCTTGCTGGTCACAAGCCCGCCCATCCAGATCAGCGGAAACATCGCCAGCACCGTCGCGCACGCCCAGGCAAAGACGGCTCGGGATGGAGGCGGCGTTGACACGGTCTGCACAATATGACGAGTCGGCCGTTGCCGCGGATCGCATTGCGGCGGATGGTCGCACACGACGGCGGAACCCCAACGGGCGAAGAGGCAAAGGGTCGCGAAGGAAGAGAAGAAGGAACAAAGGCCAACCTACTCGACCCCTTCTGCACCTTTGCGGACTCTCGCCCCTTCGCGTCTTCGCGTTCCTCGGATCGAGCTGAAAAGCATGTTCATCATCAGAAGCAGCTGAGCTGCCCCGAGCACGATGGCCGACACCGTCATCGCCTGTTGAGCCCATGCGAGATGCTCAAACATGTCGATCTTCGTCGGTTCGGCATAGCGGCGAGGCATGCCGAGAATGCCGAGCAGGTGCATCAGGCCGAAGGTGCCGTTGAAGGCGAGGTACGTCAGGGCGATGTGGAGCTTGCCGAGTGTGGCGTTCAGGTGGCGGCCGTTCGTCAGGCGTGGCCAGAGCCAGTAGAGCCCGGCGAACAGGGCAAAGACGCTACCGCCGAAGAGCGTGTAGTGCAGATGGGCGACGACGAAGTAGGTGTCGTGAAGCTGAACGTTGATGGCCGGTGCGGCGAGGATGAGACCGCTCAGGCCGCCGATGACAAAGCAGCTGACAAACGCGTAGGCCGCCCAGGTGGCCGGCGTGGACCGTGGCCTGCCGCGGGCGACCGTGGCGATCCAGGTGACAACGAGGACTGCCGACGGCGTGCCGATGAGCATCGTCGCGGCCGAGAAGACGAGTGCCCCGCCGGGGTCGAGGCCGCTCTGATACATGTGGTGCGCCCAGACGCCGAAGCCGAGAACACTGACGGCGACGATACTAAGTGCCGCGGCCTTGTAACCGACGTACCCGCGGCCGTGTCTTGCGAGTACGTCGCTGACGATGCCGTACGCCGGCAGGATCATCAGATACACGAGCGGATGGCCATAGAACCAGAACAGGTGCTGGTGCAACAGCGGCTGGCCGTCGCGGAGGGGGTTGAAGAAACCGGTGATGCCGTGCGCGTCGAGCAGGTTCATGACCATCGCGATGACGATCACCGGGCCGGCCAGCAGCCCGACAGATGCAGCGCTGGCCCAGCCCCAGACGGCCAGCGGCAGCCGAGGACGACGCCGCGTCGCCACCGTGGCGACGAGCGATGCACCCGCCAAACAACCGGCAACCGCCCACATCCCGACAGCGGCGAACCATGCGGTTTGACCATCGAAGGCAACACGCTCCAAACCGCGCAGTACGACACAACCCATCACCGGCGAGATCATCACAAGGCCGATGAACCGCATAGCGGTGTCACCTCGATCACCGATGATGACACGAAGAAGCTGCGCAACGAGCATCGTGGCTGTGGCCAACGTCGTCGCGAGCGCAAGTGGCGACCATCCCGACTGCACCTGATCGAAGCCCTCGCCACGCGACAGGCGCAGCCAGCTCAACGCGTCGTGCTTGTACGGGTACCACTTTGCCCCGACTTCGTAGCCGCTCGACAAGGGCGCATAGGCCGTCCAGCCGGAGCCGGCCCAGCCGACGAGCAGGACGCTCGCTCCGAGCATCGTCAACCACCAACTGAACCATGCCACACCCGGCAGCGCCAGCGTTGTCCGGCACATCCGAGGCACGACCGCCAAACCCAGGCCCCACGTGATCGCCGGGACGACGACCAGCCAGATCATGATCGTGCCGTGCAGCGTGAACGTCTTCGCGTAGGTGTCGAGCGGCATCGCACCGCTTGGCCAGTCATGCAGCCACGACAGAATCGGCACGGGTGCGTCCGGCCACGCCAGCTTCCACCGCATGCCAAGCGCCAGCAAGCCGCCGAAGCCGAACATGAAGCCGGCCAACACCAGGTAGGCGCGACCGACGCCGAGGCCCTTCATGGTGAAGCCTCGACAATCAGCTCGGCGACCATCGTCGTGTGCCCCCAGCCGCAGAACTCGGCACACAGGATCTGATACGTCCCCGGCGTCGTCGGCGTGAACCGCAACACGCCCTTCATGCCCGGCACGACGTCCATCTTCGTCCGCATGGCAGGTACGAAGAAGTCGTGGATGACGTCTTTGCTCTGGAGTGTCACCTCGACCGGACGGCCGGCGGTGACGACAACGGAGCGGCTCAGGGCCGACTGGTAGACGTCGTCGCGGCCGAGCGGGTCGGCAAAGTCCTTGCCGATCGGGTCGACGACTTCGCGGTAACGGGCGATGGTGTCGTCGCGACGGCCAGGTGGCAGGTCGATGGGCCCAGGGACGCCCGCAAAGGATTTGCCGTCGGGCCAGGTTTGATCGGTCGGTTGCGGCCAGACGAGGTAACTGCCGAGTTGGCCGTCCGGGCCGGGTTCGATGACGCTCCAGGCGAACTGTTCGCCGATGACGAGCACGCGTTGCACCTCAGCGTCGGCGTCGCCAAGGCGGCCGGCTTTGAGATCTTCCCACGCGTATTCGCTGATGATGAAGAGCCCGAGCAGGCCCAGTGCCGCGGCGACGGACCAGGCGACGGGCTTGCCGAATCGCGACCGCCTGCCGAGCCAGGCGACGAAGCCGCCGACGTGGACGATGACGAGGGCAACGCAGCAAACGGTGGCGAAGAGCCAGAGCAACGCATCGACCTCGCCGCCGCGTTTGGAGGCGGCCTCGGCGAGGTAGAGGGTCGTGGTCGAGGGCAGCACGCGTGCCCATTGATACGTTGCGGCGCGGCCCGGGTTGGGCGGCCTATTGCCACAGCGCGCAGCGGCCTAAGCCGAGCGACGACGCAGGGCGATCAGACTTGCCATGGCCAAGACACCTGCGACGGCCGGTTCAGGCACGCTTCTCGCCGCCAGGACGCTGGCGTTGTCGAAGCCGGCGTCGAGCCATGAACCGTCGACGAGGTGCCCGGTGGCGCGGAAGGTAAAGTGCGTTGCCGTGTCGGGAATGGTCAGGACGGTCGAGATGTTGTCGCTCGACGTCGTCGGCACGGCACCACTCATGGCGATGTCGTCGACGCTGAGCGTCTGCAGGATGCCGCCGAGGTCGACGAGCCATTCGATTTCGACATCGAGCCGGTCGAAGAACGAGAACGCGTCGAGCGAAACCTTCACCTGCGGGGCGATGTCTGCCGGTAAGGCGGCGGTCTGCTGCAGGACGCTGGTCGTGCCCTTGTCCCATGAGCCGCTGGTGAGTGCGGTGGCAAAGGCGTCGTTGGTCCTACCCAGGCCCCCCTGACCGACGGGGTTGGTGCGGACTTGCCACTGCGGACCAGCGGTGGCGGGCGAGTTCCAGTACTGCGTATCACCCGTGTCGAAGGTGCCGTTGATGAGCAGCTCGTGGTACTCCCATGAAGGCTCGACTGGTGGCTGCGGGGTGTCGGGTTGGTCGACGGGTGGCTCGTCGGGGCCGTCGTTGTTACCGAAGGGGTCACCGTCGCCTCCACCGCCGATGACGATGGCAGCCGAGGATGTTGCCGCGGCGACGCCGAAGGCGACGGTGGCCAATGCCGTCAGAGCGGCCAGGGGTGCAAGTTCTCGCTTCACCCCTTTGACATGCCATCTCCGTCGTCATCAGGCAAGGTGATCACACCATTTCGTCGCCCGGGCCCTTTCGATTCTTCAGCGACTGCGATTTTACGTCGATGGTGTCTATGTGACCGCAGAGACGCCCCAGCGACCGCCGAGACCTCAGAATGAGGAAGAACGTTTGGTCGCCCTGCGCTCGTACGACATCCTCGACTCGGATCCGCAGGAAGCCTTTGACGATCTGACGACGCTGGCGAGCGAGATTATCGGCATGCCGGTGTCGCTTGTGTCCCTCGTCGAAAGCGAGCGGCAGTGGTTCAAGTCGGCTCACGGCATCGACGCGACGGAAACGCCGCGAGATATCAGCTTCTGCGCCCACGCCATCAATCAGCCAAACGAGGTGATGGTCGTCGAAGACGCGCGGCTTGACCAACGCTTTGCCGCCAATCCGCTCGTTACCGGCGATCTCAACGTCCGCTTCTACGCGGGCGCTCCGCTGGTCGACGACTGCGGCCACGCGCTTGGCACGTTGTGTGTCGTCGACACCAAGCCGCGAAAGCTGACTCAGGGACAAATCAAGCAGCTTCGCCTGCTGGCCCGGCAGGTCATGTCGCAAATGGAGCTGCACAAGGCCGCCGCGGGACTTCAGGCACGCTGCACCGAACTCGAGTGGCTCGAGACCATTGTCAACACGACCGAGAGCGCGGTCAGCGTCGTCAATGACAAGAACGTCATCGTTTACGCCAATCAAGCTTTTGTTAATCTGACCGGCTTCAAACGCGGCGACGCCATGGGGCAGTGCCCGCGTGAAAGGATGTGTGGCGAAAAGACCAACATCGCGATTCTCGGCGAGTACTGCAGCCAGATCTGCCGCCAGGAAGCGGCGTCGGTGGAGATCGAAACGTACCGCAAGAACGGCACGACCTTCCGCTCATCCGCACAGGCAACGCCCATTAAAGATGGTAACGGCAAGGTCACGCACTACGTCTGCTCCGAACGCGACATCACCACCGCCGTCGAGTCGACGAAGAAGTTGGCTACAAGCGAAGCACGCAAACGCATGGTGCTCGATGCGTCACTCGACGCCATCGTCACTATGTCACCGGCCGGCATCATCACCGACTGGAATCGACAGGCAGAATCCATCTTCGGGTGGACCGCGACCGAAGCCATCGGCCGAAGCTTGAGCAAGACGATCGTACCTGAAGAGCTTCGTGAGGCTCACGAACAGGGCATGAAACACTTCCTGTCTACCGGCAATGGGCCGGTACTGGGAAAGACCATCGTCGTCGACTCGATTCGAAAATCGGGTAAGCAATTCCCGGCAGAACTCTCGATCGTCCCCATGCGTGAGCAGGACGAGGTCATCGAGTTCTGCGGCTTTATCCGTGACATCAGCGAACGCGTCGAAAAGGAACGACAACTTCGCGCCAACGACGAACGGCTGCAGCGCATCGCCCACAACACGCCGGGCATGCTCTTCCAGGCGATCCTTCCACCTGAAGGCGACCTGCACTTTCCATACATGTCCATCGGCGTCAACGCAATCTACGGCGTCACGCCTGCCGAGGGTGTGGCCGATGCATCGCTGATCATGGACCCCGTTGCCGACGGAGAAAAAGAAAACTTAGGCGAGTGCATCGGCCTGTCGGCGACGACCCTCGAACCCTTCGACTGGACCGGCCGCATCACCCATCGCGACGGCTCGCTCAAGCATGTCCACGTCCGCGCCAAACCCAGCCGCATGAGTGACGGCGGCACGCTGTGGGACGGCCTCATCACCGATGTGACCCAGCAACGCCAAGCCCAGGACGACCTCGAAGCCGCACGCGATCAGGCCGAGGCCGCCAGCATCGCCAAGAGCGCGTTTCTGGCGAATATGAGCCACGAGATCCGCACCCCGCTCAGCCACGTCATCAGCTTCGGCGACCTCATCGAAAGCAACCTTCGCGCCGACCTCGACGGCTCGACGCCGCCTCTGCCCATGGCGCCAGCCGATCGTCTTCAAGCAGCAGCGACGATCTGCTCCAGCGGCAAGCACCTCCTGAGCGTCCTGGACGACGTGCTGGACCTGTCCAAAATCGAGGCCGGCCGCATGACCGTCGAGGCAATGCCCGTCGACCCGGCCAATCTGCTCGAAGAAGTCGCCAGCCTTATGCGGGTCAAGGCAATCGACAAGGGCATCCGTCTCGACGCCGGCTACGGCTCGGCCATTCCCGCCAGCATCACCGCCGACCCCACGCGACTGCGGCAGGCGCTCATGAACCTCGTCGGGAACGCCCTCAAATTCACAGAACGTGGCGGCGTGCTTATTCAGGCTTCGGTCGACGACCCGGCTGCGCCAAAACGAATCCTATGGAAAGTGGTTGATACCGGCATCGGAATGACCGATGCACAACAGGACAACCTCTTTCAAGCCTTCAATCAAGCGGACGAGACGACGACACGCAGGTTCGGGGGCACCGGACTTGGCCTGGCCGTCAGTCGTCGACTCGTTCGACTCATGGATGGGGACATCACCTGCGAAAGCGAATTCAAGCATGGGTCCACGTTCATCATCTCACTTCCTCTTCAACCGCAAGAAGCCAGCAACATGGTCAACCACAACACCTCCGTCACGCCAGCGACTTCCACCAGTGCCCCGACCGGCCCGCTCGCAGGGTTGAAGATCCTCGTCGTCGAAGACGGCCCGGAGAACCAGTGGCTCATCGGCATGCACCTGCGCAATGCCGGCGCGAGCGTGACCCCGGCAACCGACGGCCGCGAAGGGGTCGCCAAAGCACGCGACGCCCAAGCTTGCGACGCGCCGTACGACACCGTGCTGATGGACATGCAAATGCCGATCATGGACGGCTACACCGCTGCCGGTGAGGTCCGCAAGCTCGGCTATGACGGCCCGATCATCGCCTTTACCGCCCACGCCATGACCGGTGATCGCGAAAAGTGCCTCGAAGCCGGCTGCGACGACTACAAGACCAAGCCGATCAACGGCCCGGACCTCGTTGCCACCATCCGCCGCCTCGTCGACCTGCAGACGACCGTTCGCGAAGCCGCCTGAGCTCCGGCGACGACCGGTGGCGTCAGAACCCGACTAGCGTCGACACGTCTCTCATGAACTTCACGCAGCTACGCAGCAAAGCCAAACTCTGGAGTGTCTCGACGTGGCTCATCGGCGCGTGCGTCGTCGTCTTTGTCCTCCAGAGCATCTCGCCGATGGTCACCAGAGCGGGCGCGCTCACCATCGGTGACGGCATCGCCGGTGGGCAGATCTGGCGACTGATCACGTTCCAGTTCCTCCACGGCGGATTGCTTCACCTGGCCTTCAACTGCTACGGCTTGTTCCTCTTCGGCCAGATGGCCGAACGCAAGATCGGCCGCGCCAGGTTCCTCGCCTACTACCTGCTGTGCGGCATCGGTGGCGGGCTCGGCTTCGTGCTGCTGTGGGCCAGCGGCATCGTCGACGCCACACAGCAAACGCCGCTCGTCGGTGCGTCGGCGGGCCTCTTCGGCTGCATTGCAGCGGCCATGACGCTTGTGCCCAATCGCATCCTGCAACTCGCCCTGCCACCGATCGACATCACGATCTTCCGCTTCGGTGCCGTCTACCTCGTCCTGGCTGCCTTCATCGTCATCTTTCACGGCGACACGACCGGCAGCAACGCGGGTGGCGAAGCGGCACACCTCGGCGGTGCGGCCGTCGGTTTCCTGCTGGCTCGACACCTCGGCTGGCTGTCGTGGGTCGACCGATTCGTGCCCCGCCAACTCCGCTCGCCCGGTCAACGCCAAGGCGGCAGCACGTCAGACGTCAAGACGCCCAAGTTCATGAAATATCACGGCTGGCGATAAACGCCGGTACCTGCGTCATTCCGCAGGTGGTCGCTCGGCGAGGAGCTGCAGCGTGGCCTTGGCCATGCGTCGCACCGTCGCATCCTCGTCATCGACGAGCGGTTGCGTCATCGCCTCGGCCGCTTCATTGATGAACGCGCCCGTGCCCAGCAACCCGATCAGCCGCACCGCCGGGTCGGGAGCGACCAGCAGGCGACGCATAAGCGGTTCACGCTGTTCGGCCGGCGCGACGATGGCTGCGTTGTACGTCAGCCACGCAGCGGCGACGGCGCTTTCGCCGACAGAGCCAGTTTCTGCCGTAAACGCCGCCCGTTGCAGCGATTCGTTCATCTCACCGCCGAGCTGCTGCCACGCCTGCATGCGGTCGGCGGCGGCGTTTTGCTGCTGTAGCGACTGCAAGTGTCCGCCGAGCCAGCGCAGCTGCGCGACGGTCGCGTCTGCCGACCTGACCTGCTGTAAGGGTGTGCCGTCGCGAAGCTGCGTGAGTCGCTGCTGCAACCCTTCCCGAAGACTCACGTCGCTGATGTCCAGCGGCATGCCACGACGATCCATGACACGCGTGAACGGCACCGCCTGCCCGGCGGCGCTGACGGCGTACGCCTCTGTCAATTGGCCCTCTTCGTTCGGGTTCGGCACGAGCGCCGTCGTCGGATTGGTAACGGCCTCGCCGAAGACGGTGAGCGACAAATGCGGATTTCCGGCCAGTATCGCGTTGAGTCGTGGCCCGTCGACGCGGATCGTCTGTTCGAGGCGTTCGCTCGGGTTCAGCACGGTGCGGCCGGCCCACCGGTCCGTAGCCGCCGACGGGACACGTTCCTGAATGATGCCACGAACCTGACTGTCGATACGAATGTTGCTCGACAGCACGCCACCCGGCCCGACGGTGATGGGGTCACTGCCGACGTTGCGGATGGTGATGATGGCCTCGAGCGGCTCGCCGTACGCGTGACCGACCTTCGCCGGCCGGGCCGCCAGCGTGTAGAAGGACCGCGCCTTGGACGGGTCGATGAGGTCGAGCAGCCGCTCCGGAAATTGCGAGAGCGCCTCACTCACCTGCGCCGCCTCCTCGGCACCGGGGCTCAGGCGCACGCCGTCGTCGACAAAGGCATCAGCGATGGTCGCCCCGACCACGCCGCTGGGGTTCTCACGCAGCAGTGCAGTCGCGTCGGCGGCAACGTCTTGGCCCTCCTGCTTGCGGATCAGCAAAACGCCCAGTTTCGCCAGCGGGTCGATGTCTGCGATGGCTTCGAGTTTTTCGCGGGCCGTCTTCAGATCGCCTTGGCGGAAGGCTTGCCAGCCGTTGAGCCGGGCCGGCAGCGACGACCGTTCACCGGCGAGCTTCTCGATAGCATCGAGAATGGCCGCGTCCGTCGGCTGCCCGCTCAGGTACAAGTCCATCCAAGCCCGCGACGTCAGTGTCGTGACGATCGGCCGCCGTGTGACAGGATTGTCCGTCGCCACCGCGACGAGCGCGTTCATGTCTGGTAGCTCGACATTGCCTGCCTCGACGGACGTGGCAAGCTCCTTGACAGCGGCGTCGAGCGTTTCGGCTGTCATGTCAGCCTTCACCACGCTTAGCAGGCGCAGCGACGTGTTGGACGCCGACACAAGATCACTGAGCTGCGCCTCGAGCGACGTGAGCCGCTTGAGGCCAAGCGCCGCCACGAGTGGCGAGGTCACGGCTGCGTCGTAGTTCGCGTCGTCGAATCGGTTGGTCCGAACCGCCTGCTGCGTGACGGCTGTCGCGCCCTGCGTCATCGGGGTCAGGAGCTGCGACGCCTCCCGCGGCCGGTTGTCGATGAGCAAGGCAGCCGTCTGATCGACGAGCTGGGCGACGGGTGGCTGCGTGCCGGTGGCGGCGTAGGCGCGGCTGGCGGCCTGGAAGTAGGTGCCGGCCTCGTCAACAAGGCCAACCGCCGCCAGTTCCCCGGCCAGGGCGGCCAGCGCTTCCGGCTGCACGACATTGGCCCGCAGCAACGCGACCAGCGAGGCCACCCGCTCCGGCCGCGACGCGTCGGTCGACAGCTTGCGGAAGTAGTCGAGCCGAAGCGCCGTCGGGTTGAACGGGTCGAGTTCCTTGGCCCGGTCGATCCGCTCGTCGGCGAAAGCGTCTTCGAGCCGCTCGCGGAGCATGACCGCCGACGACAAGGCGGCGTGGGCACGCACCTCGTCCGGCAGGGAGTCGGTCTCGACGAGGCGGCCGAAGTAATCGAGCCGCTCGTCAACGCTTTGTAGCGTCTCGGCAGACAAATCAACGTAGCGGATCTGCGCCAGCCGATCATCGGGCTCGAGACGGCGGTAGTGGTCAAGGGCCTCGATGGCCGAGTCGATGCCGGTGACGGCGAGCCGGGCTTCGACGAGCTGCCGGGCGAGCCGGGCGTCTCGGGGGGCGAGTCGAACAGCGAGCGTTGCGACGGCCTCTGCCTGACGAGCGGCGGCCGGTGACACCGCCGGCTGCGAGAGCGTGCCGGCGGCAAACTGAGCTAGGGCGGCGGCGACGGAACCCGTCGCGTCGGTGCCCGGTGACAAATTGGACAAGTCGCCGAAGTCACTCGGGGCCGGTTCAAGATCGGCAGGATCGACCGGCTCGGTCGTCGGCTGCGTCGCCGGCACGTCGGGGGACTCGACAACCTGGGTCGGTGGCGGAACGTTCGTCGGCAGGTCCGAAGGCTGGGTCGTCGTGGCGACCGACGGCTGCGACGCGACCGGTTGTGTGGCCGCGTCGGGTGCGTCGGGCATCGTCGGCAGGTCGAGCTCGCCGAGCTGCGTCGCCGGCGCTGGCGAAGGCGTGGTGGTCGGCGTGGCCGGTAGCGTGGCGGGTTCGACCGGCCGATCGGCGGGCGGTGGTGAGCCGTCACCGCCACATCCGGCGACGAGACCGGCCGCAGTCACGGCGGCGGCGAGGAACAGGCGGCGGTGCGGCAACGTCACGGGGCGGCAAACAGTCACGGCGGCAGCTTACCGCGGCTATGCGACGTTGCGAATCGACGACACCTCCACACGCCAAAGGCGGCCGCCGCGGCGCACATGCAAATCGTCCGCAATGTGCCCAAACCCGCACGACACAGGGTCAAAAGCTGCTGCAAAAACTTCCGTGAGGCGATCGTTTCACCCACGGCCACAAACGACCCGCCGACGCACTGCCGCGGCCGAATGTTCCACGTGGAACATTGGCCAACCCTCCGCCGAGCCTCTGGCGAGGGTCAAAGCTGTGTTCCACGTGGAACATCAGCTCCAAACAGCTCGGCGGCCGCGGTCGATGCCCGTTTGGCCGCCGCGGCGCAGCGCATGAATCACCAGGCCGACGCCGCCAATAGTCCTGCGGCAACGCCTGAGATGACGGCGAAGAGTCCGTTGACGACGCCGTAAATGGCCTCTGCTTTACCGGGGCGGAAGAACATGGGGATGGACCCGAACGCGAGCGTCGCCTGAGCCAGCGTGATGCTCGCAACGCCTGCCAATCGCACGGATCGTTCTGCGGCGACGGGCTGCCTGGCCTGCTGTGCCCAGACACCGCCGCTTTGCCAGAGATAAAGCGCAAGCATGACGAGCCCGACGGCCAGCATCATGGCCGTGGTGCCGACGAGGAACCGCCTCATGCCACCCGCTCCAGCAGGCCGGCCAAGCGTCCCGCCAAGGCTGGCTCGTCGGCTTCGATGGCATCGACATCGCCCAGCAAGCGGACGCGGTGAGCCAGGAACGATGCCCACGCCTCGTCACCCGCTTCGTCGACCGCCCGGAGCAGCAACGCCGTCGACCGCACCATGTCGGCAGATGGCATCAGCTCCACCATCGGCAGCGACGACGCCAGCCGGCTGTAGATCGCCTGCCATTGATCCAACGCCGCCTCGACGCGAAGCTGCAGGTAGAGCAACCGAAGCGCGTCGGCCAACGCAAGCCGCTCGTCACCCGAAGCCGGCTGGTACAGCGGCAACAGGGCAAGCCGTGCCTGCTCGGCGTTGCCGAGGCTGATCAACGAATCGGCGAGCAGCAGGCGAAGCCCGCGCTTCTCACCAGTGAGCGCTTTTTCAGGGCGATCAAGCACAAATGCAGCCAATCTCGCCGCGTCATCGTGGCGGCCTTGCGAAGCGCGAACGCGTGCCAACACGGCTGCGGCGCCGAGCGTCACAGGTCGCAACAGACAGAACGAGTCGAGCGTCTCCCGCGCACGCCCTTCGGCAAGATCAGCCCGGCCGACGCTGGCAAGGGCCGAGGCTTCGCGGACACGCCTGCCCAGCTTGGCCGCCGAGACACCGAGAAAGACCCACACGACCGCCGCGGCGATGCCGGCGAAGCCCAGCACGTCGCCAAACCGCTCGACACCAAGGAAAGGCGGCAAAAACAGCGAACTGACGACCAGCATCGCAAGCGACACCGCTGCGACACGAGCCGTGAGCAGGCGACCCGTCGCCGACCGGACGAGCTTGGCAGCATCGTCGAACGTCTCAGGCGTCGCGGCGGTCATGCGGCCCCCGTCGTCGGCTGATGCGTCGTCTCGTACAGCTGTTCCACGTGGGACAATTCCGGGAACCGACGCAGCAGCTCAGCTGCCTCGCCGAGTGCTGTGGCGTCATGCCAGAACGTGCGGGCGTCGTCGGTGCGACCGAGCCGCTCGCTGGCCAAAGCTGCCATCGCCAGGACGTCGCCGAAGCGAAGGCCGAGCTGCTTGCGGAAGCTGTCGCGGTGCGTCTCGAAGAGCTCGATCGCCTCGTCGTGGTGGTTCGTCTGCACGTCGCGATACAGCTCGGCAAACAGCAGCGCCGCCGGCTCCAGGTCGGCTGTTGCCGGTGACACAGGCTTGGCCGACGGGGCATCGTCGGCATCGAGCAGGGCCTCGGCAGGCAGGTCGATCGAGTCTTCTTCGACCGTTTCTTCCTCACCGGCGTCGCGTTGACGGTTGGCGCGGGTGACGGCATGCTGGACTTGGCGGACCTCGCGACGCAGCCCGGCAATGGCGTCGTTGGCGTCGCCGAGCCTGCCACCCTGAAGCAGCAACAGTGCCCGGCCGCACCCGACGGAAAAGCGGGTCGAGGCGTCGGTGCGGCTGTCGTTGAGCACCTCGTCGGCGACGTCGATGGCCTCGTCGTGCCGGCCGTAGCGGGCAAGGGTTTTGGCGAGCGCGACCAAGGCCGGCCTCCGATTGACATCCAGCCGCATCGGGCGATCCATGAGCGCCTTCAGCGACGTCACAGCCTCAGGCCAACGCCGCAGCGTTACCAACTCGTCAGCGTCCCGCACCCGCTTTCGCTCATCACGAGCAGCACCGGCCATACGGGCGACCGTGATCGTGCAGGCGATGCTCGCCAGCAGCAGACCAACGGCCAATGGCGTGCCGAACTTGACGGGAAGGAACGTTGCACACAAAAGCGACCCGGCCAGCGCGAGCATGCCCAAGGGTGGCAGTAGAAACAACGGCCCTCGCGGCTCGGGCCGGCTGACATCCAGCAGGGTCGCCACGTTGAGTGGTGAAGATTCGGGTGGAGGGCTCGACATGCGGACGGCGTGGTCCATGCTACACAAGCCACCGGCCAAACCCGACAGGCGACGAAGGGCCGTTGTTGCGACGGTTTTAGACGCCGGGCCTTGCTTCCGCTAAGCTGCGACCGAACCCACTGCCCGGTCCGACGTTACCGCGTCGGTCACCGCGCCCGAGCACAGAAGATACCAAAGCGCAACACGCACCAGCAGGAGCACGCACATGCAAATGATCGAGGCCATCGTCAAGCCGGACAAGCTTCCCGCCGTCCAGGCCGCACTTAAAGCAATCGGCGTCAGTGGGCTGACCGCCTTCGACGTCAAGGGCTACGGCCGCCAACTCGGCGAGACCGAGAGCTACCGCGGCGCCAAGGTCGAGGCCAGCTTCCTGCCCAAGGTCATGATTCGGGCCGTCGTGCCCGCCACGGCGACCGATCAGGTCGTCGAGGCCATCACCAACGCAGCCCGCAGCGGCACCGTCGGTGACGGCAAGATCTTCATCTACCCCGTCGCCAGCGTCGTCCGTATCCGGACCGGCGAACGCGACAATGACGCGCTGTAAGCACGTCTTGCACCTTTTACGGGGCCGGGCTTTATCGCCCGGCCCCTTCTCGTGCGCCTCCGCTACCCTGCCGTGTGCCCGCAATCGACCACTACATCGGCAACAGTGACGTCTTCCCGGTCTTGGCCAGACGCGACTACTTCAACCACGCCGGCGTCAGCCCGATGCCCCGACCCGTCGGCGACGCGGTGCGGGCGTTCCTGGACCACTTCCACACCGACGCCTTTGTCGGCTTCGACTTTGCGGGCCCGATGGACAAGCTCCGCAACGCCGCCGCGACGGCCATCGGTGCTCACGGCGACGACATTGCCATCGTGACCAACACGAGCGAGGCTATCAGCCTCGTCGCGCTCGGGCTGGACCTGTCGCCCGGCGACCGCATCGTCATCAACGAAGGCGAATACCCGGCGAACGTTTATCCGTGGCAAGAAGCCTGTAATCGCGCAGGCGCAACCCTCGTCGTCGTTCCTGAGTCAACGACCGACGACGGCCAGACGCTCATTCGCGAGGACGACCTGATCGAGGCCTGCGACCATCCGCACACAAAGCTGCTGGCTGTCTCGCACGTGCAATGGGGTACGGGCCAGCTGGCCGACATCGTCAAGCTCGGCACCTTCTGCAAGTCGCGCGACATCCGCTTCAGCGTCGACGCCATCCAGTCGCTGGGCGTCATTCCAATCGATGTAGAGGCGGCTCATATCGACTTTCTGCAGGCCGGCGGGCACAAGTGGATGCTCGGCACCATGGGGGCCGGCGTCTTGTACGTCCGCCGAGAGCGAATCGAGACGCTGCGGCCGGCGACCGTCGGCTGGGGCAGCGTGGTCGACCCGTTCGCGTGGGAGAAGATCGACTACACGCTCCGCCCGACTGCCCATCGATACGAGTACGGCTCGCCCGCGTTCGCCCCGCTCATCGCAGTCGGCGCAGGCCTGTCAATGCTGACCGACATCGGCATCGACAACGTGCATGGCCTTGTCATGGCATTGGGTGAACGATTTGCTCAAGGCGTCGAGTCGCTCGGCTGCACCATCGCCGCCCGGCGACGCGGCGGCGCGGTCTGCTTCACGCCGCCGGGTGACGAAGGTGCTGCTAAGACGCTGTACGAGTCGCTGAGCAAGCAGGACGACACGGAGCTAGCCAGTCGGTGTGGCCGCGTGCGGTTTGCCCCGCACTTCTACAACACCGAGTCACAAGTGGATCGCGTGCTCAATCGCATCGAGCATCGGCTCACTTGAGCCGCTCAAGCTCCTCGCGGGCAAAGGCGGCGTGGTCGTCGTCACCAATCTGCTCGAGCTCCTGGGCGGCACCGGTAAGGGTCACGACCGCCTCGGGCTTCTTGTCGAGGTAGCGGCTCTGCAGGAGGCCGAGCATGAGTCGCGCCTGGGCCGACTCTGCGTCACGTGGACGACCGTACCGCTCGAGATACCGCTCAAACGCCGTCGCCGCCGGGGCGTGCTTGCCATCGCGGTACAGGCTTTCGGCGATCGTGATCTGGTCAGGAGCAGGTAGAACCTGACGCTCATCAAGGGTGATAAGCCGGACATACTCCGCTGCGGCAAGGTGGATGTGCTTGGCGTCGAGGTGCTCGCGAATCTTGCCCTTAAGGTCTTGCGTTTGCTGGGCGACAGGGTCGGCCAGCTCCTTGGGCAAAATATCCGTGGCCGAGCTGTGGGCTTGATTGGTGTTACGGCGAGCCTTCTTTTCGCGTCGTTGTGCGAGTAGACCGAAAACAGTGGGCGTGGTGACGGGGACAAGCTTTGCCTTGTCGAGCAGCAGCCCGACGCCGAAGCCGTAGACCGCCCCACCGACGTGGGCCCAACGGGCGACGCCGGAGCTGTTACCGAGCAGCAGGCTGTCGAGGCCGCCGAGCAGGTCGATGACAAAGTAGATTCCGATGAACCAGACGGCCGGCACGGAAATCATCGTGATAATGAAGAACAAGAAGAGCAATTGCACGCGTGCCCGCGGGAACATCGCCAGGTACAGGCCGGTCACCGCCGTCACGCCACCCGAGGCACCGAGGGCCGGATTGTCTGCCAGCAGGCTGTGCACGAGGCTCGCCGCGACGACACCGCCCAGGAAGAAGGCGATGTAGCCGACATGCCCCAGCAGGTCGTCAAGGTCGTTTCCGAAGATGTAGAGAAACAGCAGGTTGCTCAGCAGATGCATCCACCCGCCGTGCAGGAAACCGCTGCCGACCATGCCCCACAGCGACGGCTCGTACGGCCGAAGCAGCAGTGTCGACTCGACCACCGGCATCCATGTCTGAATGAGAAACATGACCGCAATGACACCAATGAGCCCGGTGTTGGCCCACGGCGTCCGCCGGTGCATGCGATCTGTCCGGAGCGGGAGAAGCACGCGGAAGCTTAGAGACGAGTAACAAGCAATGAGCAACGAGAGCCGGATCGGCGTCTTCTACTCGCTCATGAATTGCTTCGTTAGCCGCGCGTCATCCAGCGAAGCATTTCACCCATGCCTGCCGCCTTCTCGCTTCGGAGCATGCCGTGGCGGAAGATGCGGCCTGCGAGCCAGACGAGGAAGATCGTCGTCAGCACGCTCAGCCCGGCGGCGAGGAACCGTTCGGCCGTCGGCATGCCGTCCCGTACGCCGATCCGCATCACGCTCGTGATCGGCGTCGTCAGCGGGAACCACGTGAAAATGTGTGCCAGCGGCCCTTGCGGGTTCTGTGCCACGTTAATGGCCACCAGGGCTGGCAGCATCGGCAAGAGCACGACCGGCGTCTGCAGGTTTTGAGCTTCTTTCAGGTTCGTCACGGCCGCACCGACGGCGACGCTCATCGCGCCGACCATCAGCGTCGCCAGGCTGGCAAAGATGGCGAACCAAATCAAGACGTCGAAGCCGAGCTGCTGCAGGACGCCGAATTGCAGCGCCACAATGAGCCCGCCGGCACCGTAGATGGCGGCCAGGGTGAGGCTGATCGCCACGCCACCCAGCAGCTTGCCGAGCATGAGCTCGAATGGCCGCACGCTGCCGAGCAACACTTCGGCGATGCGCATCTGCTTTTCTTCGATGATGTTCGTCGTCAGCGGGAAGGCGGCGGTGCCGATGAGGCCGAAGAGCAGAAATACACTCATCACCGGGACGAGAATCGAGGCCAGCAGGTTGGGCTCGGCCTCGTAGCTGACGCCGCCGTCGCTGGCCTTTGTCGCCAGTGGTCGCTGGTTGACCGCCATCGGCTGCATGATGTCGGCGAACTGCTCGCGCGGGATCTCGATGCCGTCGATACCTTTCAGTTTCCGGTACTGGACGGCCGGCGTGAGGGTGCCACGAATCCAGTTGCTCACGTCGAGATTCGTCGTGCTTTTTGACGAATAGCGAATGCTGTAGAGGTCCTGCAACGCCTGCACCTCCGGTGGCAGCGTCGCTGTGAGCATGCTCACCATGCTTGTCGTGTCGACGTCGATATCCTCAGCGGCTTCCTTGGCCTTGGCAGCGGCGAGCGCAAGGTTGATGAGGTCTTCGGGCTTCGTCGCTACGACGTTGGGACCGATCTCGACGAAGGCGAACAAGTCGCCGTCACGCACGCGATCACTTAGCTCGAGTCGAAGCTGCTCCAGGGCATCGGCGTCGTCAGTCTCCGGCAGGATCGGGACGACCTCGTAAGGCGCCGCATCGAACTTGCCGTCGTCGCCGGTGATCTCTTCGTTGCGATTTTGAGCCGCCTCGATGAGAAGCTGGTACAGAGGTCTCTGATCTTCGGGCACAGTCAGACCAGCACCCTGCAGCGCTCGATCAACTAAGCCAGGCGTTGCTGGTTCCGTCGTGTCCCCCTCTTGATTCAACGCAGCGCGGTCGATGACTGCGATTTTCTTCGGCGTCGTGTCGACCACATCGCGCGACAGTTTACCGACGAGCATGCCGCCCCCGACGAGGACCGGCATCAGGGCGATTGAGACGACAAAGCTCTTGGTCTTGACGGCCGCGAGATAGTCGCGAAGAGCGATGACAAAGGTTTTCCGCATAAAGGTCGAGCTGGTTGTCTAGGAGGTGCGGATTACTGCGCTACTGCCACAGAGGCGGGCGTTATGTCTTCGCTGGGCCGGGCGATGCGGACAAAGATGTCGTGCAGGTTCGGCTGCGTGACCTCGAAGTGCTTGACGCGGCCCAGCAGCATCAAATTGGCCAGCGCCTGCTGCTCATCGGCCATGGGTTCAAGCGTCAGTTCCTGCGTCTGGCCCAGATCACGGACGCGGGCGATGCCGGGCAGCTTCTCCATTTTCGAGCCGTCGACCCCCTCGACGTCGACGCGAATCGTGTCGGTGCCGTACTCGCGGCGGATGTCGGCCAGGCTGCCGTCCAGCACCTTGTCGCCCTTGTAGATCATGAAGATGCGGTCACACATCTGCTCGGCCGTGGCCATGTCATGGGTCGAGAAAATGACCGTCGTGCCACCGCGGCGGAGGTCGTTGATCTGATCGGTCATGATGTCCCGGTTGACCGGGTCCAGGCCGCTGAACACCTCGTCGAGCAGAACCAGCTTGGGCTTGCTGATGACGGTTGCTATGAATTGCACCTTCTGGCTCATGCCCTTGGACAACTGCTCGACCTTGCTGTCCCGCCATTTGCCCAGATCGAGCTTTTCGAGCCATTCGTCGATGCTTTGCTTCGACGCGTCGGCCCCCTTGATCTGCGCGTAGAACCGCAGGACCTCGCGGACCTTCATCTGCTTGTACAGCCCGCGCTCTTCGGGCAGGTAGGCGACACGGTCATCGGGGCGGTCGCTGTTGGTGCGCTCCAGCACGGTGACATCGCCCCGATCCTGCTCGTGGATCCGCATGATCATGCGGAGGGTCGTCGTCTTGCCCGAGCCGTTGGGCCCGATGAAGCCGTAGCACGACCCGGCTGGTACGGCCAGCGTCAGATCGTTGACGGCCGTGTGTTTGCCGTAGGTCTTGGTGACGTTGCTGAGGGTAACTGCGTCGACTGGCATGAGCGTCCGGGCTAAAACGACGCCAATTCTGGCGACGCGGCGGGCGACTGTAGCCGTCAACCCGTCGACTGCGACTGTGCCACACGTCCCATACCCACCGCACCGGTCGCGGTGACAGCCGTTCCTGACGGCTCACGACGCAGGCAAACAACATCTCAGCAGCCGGTGCTGCTTCCAACCTGCTCCTACGTTGCTGCATGGAAGCGCCCGCCGACGCCGTCGAACGACTTGTTGCCATGGGCCATGAAGTGAGGCGACGCGTGATGCAAAGCCGAATGACACCCGACGCCATGGCCAGCGTCGAACGATCCGACGAGGCCGACACGATCTACGCCATCGACGCGGTCGTCGAGCCGGCCATCGAGGCCGCGTGCGAGGCGTGGGGCCAGGAGACGTCGCTCGTGCTCATTGCCGAGGGCGTCCTGGACGAGAACGGCAACGAGGCTGCAAGCGTCTTTCCGCGTGGAACGTCTGCTGACGACGCCGAAATTCGCGTCATCATCGACCCGATCGACGGCACGCGTGGCCTTATGTACGACAAACGCCCCGCGTGGTTCCTCGCGGCCGTCGCGCCGAACAACGGCGACGCAACGCGGCTGCGGGACTGCGTGGCGAGCGTCATGATCGAGCTGCCGACGACGAAGATGGGCTGGGCCGACACCGCCACCGCCACTAAAGGCGGCGGCGCGACCGTCACCCGCACCGACCTTCGCGACGGCAGCGTCACCACATTGACGCCGCAACCGAGCCGGGCGACGAGGATCGACCATGGCTTTGCGCAGATCAGCGACTTCTTCCCCGGCACCAAGGTGCTTGCCGGTGAGATGATGGAGCACATCGTCGAGCAGCTCATCGGCAAGGCGGACGTCACGCGGGCGACGGTGTTCGAAGATCAGTACATCTCGACAGGCGGGCAGTGGTACGAGCTCATCAGCGGCCGCGACCGCTTCAACGCTGACCTACGCCCCGTCTTTTACAAGATGCAGGGCCAGCCCGAGGGCCTGTGCTGCCACCCGTACGACTGTGCCGGCCTGCTCATCGCCGAAGAGGCGGGCGCGGTCATCACCGACGCCGACGGCCAGCCGCTCGACTGCCCGCTCGACGTGACAACGGGTGTGAGTTGGGTCGGCTATGCGAATGACCAGCTGCGCGACTCGATCGAGCCGATCGTGCGGTCGTTCCTGAGCCGGTGAGTCGAGGCTCCTAAAGTGCCCCATGCGCACTTTGGCCTTTGCAGCGCTGCTTGCCGTTTCCGTCGTTTCACCGGCCGTCGCGCACGACGCGACCGGCCGGATGATCTCTCGGCTGCTCCCCGAACCACGACCCGAGGGCCAAGAGCCGCCGGCCTATCTGGACGAGGCCGACATCGCCGCCTTCGACCTCGCGGGCAGCCGGTACAAGCGCGTCATCTGGAGCAAGCAAGCCGATCCGCTTGTTCGTGCCGAAGCGTTGGCAGCGTTGGGGAATTACGACGCAGCCGTTGCGCTTCTTGACGATGAAGAGAGCGTTACGTCGCTCGTCCTGCTCGGCAAGATCGAGCGGAATCGGCTGCACTTTGCAGCGTCTGCCGATGCTTTTCAGCGGGCGATCGAACAGGACAGTCGCTCGTTTGCCGCGCGCAGCGGGCTGGGTATGACGCTCGAAGCGGCCGGCGACGTCGAGGCGGCTGTCGAGGCTTATCGATGGTTTGACGACAACGACGTTCTGCGGAACTTCTACGCGAATCAGGAAGCCTACGAAGACGCCGACGAACTCGTCGCCGCGGCGGTTGCAATGGATCGGTTGGCGACCATCACCTTTGCCTACCGCGACGTGCCGGACCTGCACGACGACGTGCTCGGCATGCTCGTCTATGCCTACGACACCATCGACCGCGGCAATGCCGACGCCCGCACGGCCGCGGCGTCTTTCCTGTACAGCCGCAGCGATCTGGCCGCCGCGTTGGAAGAGCTGCAGGTCGCGGCAACGGCACGGCCGTTCGACCACGATTCGCTCGCCCTTTTCGGCCGCATCCACCTCGACCGCTACGGCTTCGACAAGGCGGCGGCCGTCATCGACCAGCTTCGCCGCGTCGATCCCGCGTCGCGCACAGCCAACCTCCTCGAAGCTCGTTCGCTCCTGCTCCAACGGCAACCCGAGCGAGCCCGGCCGGCCATCGATCGACTGCTGGCTGTCAATCCGAATGACATCGAAGCGCTTGGATCACTGGCGGCGGTGCATGCAATGCGGCTGGATTTTGAAGCGTCCGATGCCGTCCTGGCTCAAGTCGAAGCGCTGGATTCCGACGACACGCGAGCCCACTTCATCGTCGGTGAGCAACTGGCCATCCGTCGGCAGTACGACCGGGCGGCAGACGTGCTCGGGCTCGTCGTTCAGCGTGCGCCGTGGTGGACGCAAGGGCGGAACGAGTTGGGGAAGCTGCTCGTGCAGGCCGGTCGAGAGGCCGAAGCCATCGCGCAGCTGACGGCTGCGGCGCAGCTCGATCCGTTCGATGCCAACATCGCCAACTATCTTGCGCTGCTGAACGAGCTGTCCGCATTCGAGCGACGGGCGACGGAGCATTTTGTCGTCCGCCACGACGCCGATCATCCGGCCGACGGTCTCGTCGGTGAGGTCATGGCGGGCTGGCTCGACGGCATGCACGCCGACGTCGCAGGCGAATACGGATGGGAGCCCGACATTCCGACCGACATCCAGATCTTCCCGACGCACGACCGATTCAGCGTCCGCGTTGCTGGCGATCCGTACGTCGGCACGGTCGGAGCTTGCACCGGTCCCGTCATCGCGCTCGTCGCACCGGCCGACCGGTCGGAAACGCTCGGCAGCTTCGACTGGGCCCGCGTCATGCGGCACGAATACGTGCACACGATTACGCTCGGTGCGACGGGTAATCGCGTGTGGCACTGGCTGACCGAAGGTCTTGCCGTCCGCGGCGAACTGAGTCCGCCGTCGCAGGAACAGCTCTCGCTCCTCAGCACTGCGACGTTGACCGGCGGCTTGTTCGGCATCGAAGACCTGACGTGGGGCTTCGTCCGGCCGCAGAAGCCGACGGACCGTTCGCAGGCCTATGCACAGTCATGGATGGTGACGGAGTACCTGGCCGAGCGGTACGGCGAGCGGGCGCCATACGACGTGCTGGAGGCCAGCGGCCGCGGGCTGACGGAGCGTGAGGCGCTGGCCGAGCTGTACGACCTGACGCCCGCCGATTTCGATGCGGCCTTCGCGGTCTGGATGAGCGACAAGGTCGCCGCCTGGGGTCACGACGCGGCGTCGTCGATCAACTACAAGAAGCACGTCACGGCCGGCGAGGCGGCGGTGCGGCAGCGCGATTGGCCGGCCGCCATCGAGGCCTACGAAGCTGCCCAGCAAGACCGCCCGCTCGATGAGGGGCCGATGCGTCGATTGGCAGCATTGTACTCGCTGACCGAGCGCAAAGCAGACGCGGCTGAGCTGTTTTGGGAACTGTCGGCGCGCACGACCTCCGACGCCCGCTTTGCCATGCAGGCGGCGAAGTTGTGGCTGGAACTCGGCGACAAGCGCGCCCTCGATGCCGCAACGCGTGCCATGCACGGCAACACGTACGACCGCGAAACGCACGAGCTTCTCCTGCAAGCCGCCGAAGCGGTCGGCGACGACGCTCTGGTCGAGAGGCAACAGGCCGTGCTGCGCACGCTCGATGGGCTTGCCGTCGAGTAAGCAGCAACGGAACCGCGATCCCACGGACCGCGTCTCAACAGAGGATGGGCGATCCGATACAGTCCGCCGCATGTCTGACGCGTCCGAGATCGGCGGAACCTGCATGCGGTGCGGCTACGACCTGACGGGCCTCGACGACCGGCGGCCCTGTCCAGAGTGCGGCCTGCTCGCGGGTATCAGCCGCAAGAGCGGCGATGCGTTGCGTGACAATCACCCGCGTTGGCTGGGCCGCCTGACGCTGGGCGTCTGTTGCCTTGCCGTGGCGGTGCTGACGCTGCCGCTCATCGGAGTCGGCGTCGCGCTGCTCGACCGAGTCATCATGGCCCTCACGATGCAGGCGACAGGCCCTCGATTTTGGGTATTTCGAGCTCCGTCAATTCTTACTCTCGCAACACCTGTAGACTGGGTGCTCATCGCGACGGGCTGCCTTCTGGCGCTGCTGCCCGTCTTGCTCTTGCCGATCGGCCTGTTCCTCATCGGCAACCGATCGAGCTACACGGGCGGGCCGGGTCACCGCTTCCGACACCTCGGCGTGCGACTGCTGCCGATCGTGCCGCTCGTCGCGGTGCTGATGAGCCTCGCGGACACCTTGGATCTCCTGGACAGCCTGGGCACTGGGGCGGCCCGAATCGCTTCTCAACTCGGCCCCTATGCGGCCATTCTCTCCTTCGCGGCAGTCGGGTGGATCAGCATCGTCGTTTCCCTTCGCCTCCGCCGACTCGCCGAACGAGCACCGGCACCGCTACTGGCAGCCGACAGCCCGATCATCGGCGTCGTGGTCGGCGTCATCCTCATCGTCGGCTCCGCCTTCATGCTGTCGCTCTACAGCGAGCTGTTCCGCGTGCCAGGGCAGGGCCTGCTGATGTCGATTGTCTTCACAACCGTCGTCGTTTTTGTAAGCGTGCTCATCGCTGCGTTGATCTGGTCGGTCTACCTGCTCATCCGCTACGCCATCGCCTTTGCGTCGACGCGGCGGCAAGCGCTTCAGGCTTTCGCCGAGGCCGACCGATCGGGTTAGACTCAGGTCCATGAAGATTGCTGTACCCGCTGCACTGCTCCTCGCCACCGTCGCCTCCGCAAACGGGCCGCAGTCGGTCTACGAGCAGGACCTGCACGGCCTCGACGAGAAGTTCCTCGGCACCCTTGGCGAAGGCGTGCCCGAAGGCATGCGAGTGCGGGCCGGGTATCGCGTCGATCTCGTTGCCGACGAACTCGGCGAGGCCCGCTTCATGCAGTTCGGCGACGACGGCACGCTCTACCTCAGCCAGCCCGGTGCCGGAAAGATCATGAGCCTTCACGACGAAGACGGCGACGGGACCTACGAGACCCGCAAGACGTTTCTCGAAGATGCCGACACCAATCCGCACTCGATGGATTGGCACGACGGTCGTCTCTGGTACACCGCCAGCAACCCCGGTTATCTTAAAACCGCCCGCGACACAGACGGTGACGGCGTGGCAGACGAAGTCAATGTCATCATCGCCGGTGATCAGGAGAACGGCATTCCCGGTGGTGGCGGACACGCTTATCGCGGCGTCGTCGTCCAGCCCGATCACGGGCGCGTGCTGATCATGGTGACCGACCCGAGCAACATGACCGTCGAGCTCGATTCGGATCGCAAAACTGTCTACGCCTTCGACCTCGACGGCAAGAACCGTCGTGTCTTTGCGACCGGCCTACGCAATACAGAGAAGCTTCGCCATCGCATCGACGGCGAAGGCAACCTCGTTGACGAGGTCTGGGGAGCCGATCACGGCAGCGACTGGATCGGAAAGCCCTACGGCGAGAGCGCGGGCAACCAAAACATCACAGACCTCGGCCCGCCCGACGAATTTAACCGCATCGACGAAGGCAGCTTCTACGGCCACCCGTACCTCATGGCCGACCGCCGCCCGCGGCCTGAGTACACCGAACGCGAGGACCTGCTCGAACTGGCCGCCAAGACCGTTCCGGCCATGTGGTCCTACGGCGCGCACACGGCCAACAACGGCTTCTGCTTCCTGCCGACTCAGAGCGGCGAACGCTTCGGCGACGACTTCGTCGGTGACGTCTTCCAAGCCCAGCATGGCAGCTGGAACAGCTCAATCCCGGTTGGCTACGCAGTCGTGCGGCTGATGTTCGACGATGCCACCGGCCGACCTATGGGCGAGCAGAAGATCGTCGACACGCACACTGGCGAGGACGGCCGCGAGGGGTTCGTCGCGAGGCCGGTCGATTGCGTCGTCGCCCCCGACGGAACAATCCTGTTCTCGAGCAACGCGACCAAGCAGATCTTCCGCATCTCGCCCGAATGAAGATTGTGGTCCCGGTAATGGCCGGTATCGGCAACGCGGTCATGACCGTGCCGATGGTCAGGCGACTGGCGGCGGCGGGTGATGATGTCGTCGTCGAAGCCGGCTCGGCCGCGATAGCTGACGTTTTTCAGCGGCTTGATGAAGTCACGCAAGTCCTCACGCTCCCGAAAGACGCTGCCAAGCGCCTTGAGGTGCACCGCAGCTTGTCCGGCGACGTCTACGTCGTGCCGTTCCCGAGCAACCGCTGGCAGTACACGCTGCTGGCGGCAACGGCACGCTGCGAGCGTGTTGTGATGCACAGCTACCCCTGCGGGCGATGGCGGACCGGCCGGGCGATGTTGAGGCGGGCTGACTTCGTCCCGGCGCTTCGCGGCATCCACGATGTGCACCAGAATCTTCGTCTCACCGCTCAGGTCAGCGCGCCGCTGCACTGGGACGATGCGGCCGATCATGCGGCAGACACGCCGATCTTCCGCGAGACCGAGGGCGTCGACACATTGCCTGGTAACACCATCGTGGTGCAGGCCGGATGCGGAAACACCACCGTCGGCCGCGTTAAGCGACTTCCCGACGACACGTGGTGCAGCATTATTGCAGGACTTCAGAAGCGAGGCTTGAACGTCTGCGTCGTCGAAGGACCCGACGAGCAAGGCGTTGGCGAGCGAATAGCTTCAGGCTGCTCGACGCCCCCGGCCGTGTGGCCATTGCTGGGCACGCTCGGCGAGTCGGCTGCGTTGTTGAAGCAGGCGATGATGTTCATCGGAACCGACTCCGGCCTCGCCCATGTCGCCGCAGCTGTGGGCAGGCCGGCAGTGACTGTGTTCGCCGCTGCCGATCCCGATCGTGTCTGCCCTTTCGGATGCCGTGACCTCGTCGTCACGCCTCCACCTGTCGACGGCAAAACGTGGTCGCCACGTCTGCTGTACCCGATGGATTACCCGGCGCCAAAGCTGCGGCAGGACGGCATCGACTGGGCAAAGCACATTCGCTCGCAAGACGTCCTTGCGAAAGTTGACGTAGCGATGAAGCGGTCAGCGTCCTGAAGACTGTGTCGCTTCCGCCGCAACCGGACGCGAGCCAGTTCAGACCCGCTGCTGTTGTTGTTGCTGTTGCTGTTGCTGTTGCTGTTGCTGTTGACCGCCACCGACCATAGTTGGCATGGGTTCGGGAGGTAAGGCCACGCCGAGCGGGCGGAACCGTTCTGCCGTCAGCTCCGGCGGCACCGCACTGAGCCGCTTGGAGTGCACCTCGACGTTGATCGACTCTCCGCCACCGCCGAGCAACACCCCACGGTTAGGGGGGACATCGCTGAAGTCACGGCCGATTGCAACCTTCACGAAGGCCGGTCCTGCGCGGACGAAATTCGTCGGGTCGAGTCCGATCCAGCCGTCGGACAGGCCGCCGGCGTTGCTCGTGCCCTTGGCGACGGACGGGAAGTAGACCTCGACCCAGGCGTGCGTCTGGCTGGCGCCGAGGAACGTCGATTCGCCGTCGTCGTGCTTGCTGTCATGGACAATGCCGCTGACGTAGCGGGTCGGAATGCCGAGGAGGCGGAGCACGCCGATGAGCGCGTGCGTGAAATCCTGACAAACGCCTTTGCCCTGCTTGAGAAACTCGGCCACGGGTGTCGAACTCGTTGTGACACCCGGCTTGTACTCGAGCTTGTCGTGCACTGCCTTCGTCGCCCGAGCGACGATTGCACCGAGATACTCACCCTTTTTCGCCTGGACCTCGTCGGCCAGCTGTTGGAGTTCGGGTGACTGCGTCACCGGGCCACCAAGTGTGACGAAGTCGTACATCTCGAACTCGCTGTCGACATCGGTCAGCGGCCACTGGTCGGGGAGGCCGAGCAATTGATCCATGTCTTGCACGTCGCGGTGCGTCTGCACGATGCTGGTGGCACTGATGAGAATGCGGTCGTGCCGTCCGTCGATACCGAAGGCGTGGACGTGGTTGTCGAGCCAGTCGAAGTAGCCGTGCACCTGCGCCGCCGGACCAATGGCAAGGTCAAAGCTCAGCCGAACCTGGTCCGCCAATTGGGCCGGGCAGACCCGCAGCTCCATCTGGCTCTGCCGCACGGGCTCGTCGTATTTCAGCTCGGTGGTGTGGGTCAGCTCGATCAGCACCCGTCACGGTACGCGGCTCGTGAAGACAACCAAGATCAGCCTGCGAAGATCGCCTCGTGCCTTTGGCCTGTTGCGGCGACGCGCCCGCCCGATAGTGGTAGAAACCCGCCTACAACAGCGAAATCCTGTCCGGCTGGTGCGGGAACTTCGCAAGGGATTGAAAAATGTTCCTTGTTGTGACGTCCCACATTTGCGGGGTGTAAGCTGTGGTCCCCCCACCCGGCCGGGTCTTTGCATTCGTGCGAAGGCCCGGTCTTTTTTGGGGCTTAGTCCGGAGCTTCGAGCTCCGTCCTAATCCGAGCGATCCTGTCATGCTCGTCCACCGGATTTTCGGCCAGCATGGACGTCGGTCCCATGTCGATCCAGTAGACCTTTGTCACCTGGTCGCCGGTCGGACGGACCTCAACGATCGTGCCCCTCATATTATGAATCACCTTTTCGCCCTCCACTTTCTGGACCGTGGCGAATTCCTTCAGCTCGACCTCATGAGTCGGCCTTACGAAGTACGACCGGCCGGCGTGCGTCTGAGCCAGCGGTGTCCACCTACCCGGCTGGACGGTCAATGTGATGTCGGTCGAGAAGTACGGTGCCACGCCAGACTGAGCGTCCTCATCCTCAGCATCCGTCCGGCCGAGCCCACCGAGAAGAAGCAACGCGACAAGCGTCAACGACGCCATTCCACCCCCCACTGCCGCGGCCCCGCGAACGCTTGACACCCGCTGCACTTGCGCCGCCAGCCACTTCGACAATCCGGGGCCAGAGATGTTCGTGACGTACAGATGTTCGACCGACATGTGCGACGCTGTCGACTCTAATGCACCTTTGACTTCTGCACCGTTTGACACGGTGCGAGACGAAGATCGCGGCGTGATATATAAGGCCATCAGCTCACCTCTCGAGCCGACACCGTGGAGCTTGTACACCTCCTTGATGTGGTCATTGGCCGTGTAGTAGCTGATGTTTAGAGCTTTGGCCGCCTCACGGCGACTGTCGCCAAGCAGAAGGCGGTCCAGCACCTCCTCCTGGCGAGGCGTCATTTGAGGTGCCTCCTCACCGTCTAGCTGCACTGAACCGTTCTTCTGGCTACTCATAGATGCATCAAATTGCAGCGATGATTCTTCGATGCAAGCGTTCGACAGGCGGCTTCTAAAACGCCGGGAACTTAATCTTGAGCATTTCTCTTCTGAACTCGGAATCGTAAAGTTCGTCGTTCTGCAGCCGCCCCTTCTTTAGTGCCACGACGCCTCCGTCGGCACGGGCGACATTACACCGGCCGTTTCGAAACCGGGCGGGCATGAGCAGGGCTAGGTCCGTTTGAGCCGTCAGCGGCGTTGCAAAGTCCCGGTCGTTGCTCCTGCCCCAAATCTCATCGTCAAAAATTCGGATCGAGAGCCTCGACGCCAGGAGAGGATCAGCGGCGACAGGATCATCCCTGTCGCGATCCCGATACCGAGCATGCACCGTGTTTCGCCCGGAGTACGCGCCGAAGGCCAAGCCATCATCAACGCCGGACAAGCTGACCGCCGTCGCCATGGAAGCCCCGAGTTCAAGCTTTTCGTTCGCATACGAGGCACTCGACCAGAACAACGCATTGTCCGGGTAAAGTCGCGTAAACTTTGCTGGTATCTTCTCGACCTCACGGTGCTGCGTGTTCCGGACTTTGAAGAGTAGCGGCGCGGGCATGGCAATCGGGTTGGCCCCGTAGCCGGGCGTGCTGGCGTCGTCACTGCCAGGTGCGCGAAACAAGTCATTTGTCCCGTTGTCATTCCCTTGCCACCGCGCGAGAAGGTCTGCCCAACTGCCGGCGATGACATCGAGGTACAGAAACTCGTCGGTCATGCGACCATTGGCATCGAGAGCGACAAGACCAAAGGGGAGCGAGTTGCGGTTCTCACTTGCATAACCGGCAGCAGTTGCATTGATCTGCCGAAGGTTGAAGGCATCGGCGGTGGCACGCGCAGCAGCTATTGCTCGCGAGAGCGTCGGCAACAGAATCCCGACCAGCAACGCGATCATGCCGACGACCACGAGGAGCTCGACGAGCGTGAACGCTCGAGGGGTGTGACGACGCATGCTCAGATTCTGCGGCGACGAAGGAGCAACCCGCCAGCGACGGCCGCTGCGGTGGCCGTTGCTGGTTCGGGAACGATGCCGACCTGTGCTTGGCCCGGGCCGCTGATCGAGCCGTCGTAGGTGCCGTTGTCGATAGGTGTCACCCCTGCCTGCACCAGCACGTACTGCGTGTCCGCCGCAAGCATGACGTCGGTCTGACTGGGCCCAATGACGCTGTCGTTTGTCACGCCCGTGTACGCGATGAGGCCGCTGTCGGGCATTACCGCGTCGGATACCTCCTCGTAGAGGGCAACGCGCCGTCCCAAGGAAAGCTGGCCGAAGGAACGTCTGTGACAGTCAGTACATTGTACACCCCATCGACATTCACGAAGAATGGCTGCACGTCGTAGCCGACATCTTGATTGCTCGGCCCAACGTCAAAGCCGGTGACGAATGGTCGATCAAAAGTTGGCCCGAACGCTGAAACGCTGCCGCTGAACTCCAGCACTCCTGCAATGGAAGTGGCCGCGGTGGCGAGAATGATGGCTGAGATGAGGGTGGGCTTCCAGGGATGAATTATGCAATGGTCGAAGAGGTGGCAGAGACCATAACGATTCACCTCTACGAATGCCAGTGTGATTCAGCCTTATGGCCTTGACTCGTCGGTTACATCTTTCACGGTCACTGCCGGGTGCAGCGTTTCATGCACGCGTTCGCCGAACAGCGTCCCGTGGACGGGGCTCGTGTCACGCCAGAATCGCCCCACTGCCAGCCGCACGTGATCGAGTCGCGGCAGGACGCCGTTGGTCGGGTCGAAGCTCTTCCAGCCGACGTTGGGCAGATACAACTGGACCCAGGCGTGCGTTGCGTCACTAGGCGCACGACTGGCCGCTGCCCCAGTTGCCAAGCCTGCCTGCTCGCTGTTGCCGGTGTACAAGTAGCCACACACGTACCGGGCTGGCACCCGGATCAGACGGGCGAGGCTGATGAACAACCCTGCAAAGTCCTGACAGACGCCTCGCTTACTTTCAAACACCTCGTACGGCGTTGTCGCGTTGCTCGTCGAACCGGTGACGTACTCAAAGTCGTTGAAGATCGCCAGATTTATGGCGAACAGCGCCTCGACAAGATCAGCCTTGGCGTTGCTTACAAAGCTCATCGCGTACTCGAAAAGCTCCTCAATCTGTGTGTCGGGCAGCTCTAGGCTTTGCAGGTAAGACGACAATGCCAACCGCTCACGCGGCATCCAGTTCAACGGCACCGTCGGCCGCTTTGGGACGAGCTGCATCTCGAACGGGTCGTAATCCGGCAGCGAGACTCGGCTGGCCGAGGCGATCTCGAGCTTTTGGTATGGCCCCTCGACCTCGAACCGCAAAGCGTTGTTGCCAAACGCATCCTCGTACTCGATGACGTCAATCGTTCGAGCGTCGTCTGCCGTCACCGTGAGGCGGTGGGCAAGTAGCGTCTGGAACCGATCATGGATTGGACGGAGGTGGCCTTGGTGAACGCTTCGCTCGACTGGCTTGTCGTACTCGTAGGTGGTGGCGTGCGTGACGGAGAGGACGCGGTCTTGTTGCATGGGTGGGACCGCGGAGTATGGCACCGTCGCCACCTGGTGCGAAGCAGCAAAACAATCGATTCACCTCAGCCGGCGAAGTAGCGACGCTGCAAGGCAGCGTTGACCTGCGCGACCATGTGCCGAATGTCGGTAACGAACGTGTCGATCCCGATGGCTGCCACGTCGGCCGGTTCGGTATATTCGAGCCGGGCCGACATCTGACCGAGCAACCGCTCTGCGGGATCGATCGCCCCGCCGGCCACGCTGCCGCTGCTTCGTCGGATCCGCTTCACCGCCCGCGTCGCGCCGTCAATGCTGTACCGCACCGTTCGCGGGTGCTCACTGCGCAGCAACAGGAACGCCGTCACCTGGCGCAGGTCGAGGTCGGTTGGGTGTTGCTGCCGGTAAGCCTCGATGCTGCAGCACATCCGAAGCGCCGCCATCAGCTGAATGTTGCGTAACGGCGTCTCGAGCCTGTTACCCGCCTCCTCGAGGAACTTCGACCGGGCCGACACGATGCGGCACGTTGCATCCGCCCGCTCGAGTTGCCGACCGACAAGCGCGAAATCCCAACGCTGCCCGTGTGCCAGCGTTTGATCGGTCATGCCCTGGAACAGCATCGACCCGCGGATGACGTGGTCGAAAAGACTCTCCGTCGAGTCGCTCAGCATCGTCTCGGCCCCCTTGCCGTGGAGAGACCAGTAGAGCTCATTGATGAGCTGCCACATCTCTTCGCTGATTTCGCCGCGAACGCTGCGGGCATTCTCGCGGGCCTTGGCGATGCTGGCGACGATGCCGGTGTCGGGCTCGAAGATGAGCTGCTGAATGCACGCATCGCCCGCGTTGCCGACCTCGAACTCCTCGGGTTCGGGCACGTCGAACGCCTCGAGCAATCCGAGCCACAAGCGGTCGCGGAGGTCGTCACCCATGTCGCCAGCGTCGAATGTCATGTCACCGGTCGCCATAGCGACGCGGGCCAGGTGCTCGGCCCGCTCGACGTATCTGGCGCACCAGAAAACGCTTTCAGCCACGCGCGAGAGCAACGGCCTTCCGGCAAGATTCACAGGATCAATCGAGCCGTTTCTGGGCATGAGCAAAGTCATTGCAGTACCTCCTTGGCTGCGACGTCAAGGTCGTCAGCTGCGTTGTCATCGTCGAGGACCCACGTGTCCTTGCTCCCGCCGCCCTGACTGGAGTTGACGACGAGGCTGCCTTCGCGAAGCGCCACACGCGTCAGCCCGCCGGGCATGATCTTGACGTTAAAGCCACCCGAGCCGTCGGGGCTCGTGAGGATGTAAGGCCTCAAGTCGACCCGCCTCCCACGCCACTGTCCTTCGGGCGTCAGCGACGGGTGTTGACTCAGCTGCACGACCGGTTGGGCGATGAAGTTGCGCGGGTCGTCCTTGATCTTCTCGGCGTAGATCTCGCACTCCTCCTTCGTCGCCTGAAAGCCCATGTGCAGGCCGTAACCACCCGCCTCGTTAGTCGGCTTGACAACAAGCTCGTGCAGGTGCTCCAGGACGTACTTCCGATCGTCTTCGCGGCCGCACAGGTAGGTTGGCACGTTGTCCAGAATCGGCTCCTGATCAAGGTAGAACCTGATCATCTCCGGCACAAATGGGTACACCGCCTTGTCGTCAGCGACACCTGCACCGGGCGCGTTGACGATGTTGACGTGGCCTGTTCGCAGGCAGTTCATGATGCCCGGCACGCCCAGCGAGCTGTCGGGCCTGAAGCAAAGTGGGTCGAGATAATCGTCGTCGATCCGCCGATAGATGACATCGACGCGACGCAGACCTGCAACCGTTCGCATGTAGACAAAATTGTCTCTGACGACCAGGTCGCGACCCTCGACGAGCTCGACGCCCATCTGCCGAGCCAGGAAGCCGTGCTCGAAGTAGGCACTGTTGTAGATGCCGGGCGTCAGCACGACGACCGTCGGATCGTCTGCACCGTCAGGTGCACTGGCCCGAAGTGTCGCCCGCAGGTCGTACGGATAGTTCTCGACGGATCGCACGCGGTGACGCCCGAACAGCGTCGGCAGCACGCGCTTCATGACCGCGCGATTCTCCAGGACATAGCTCACGCCGCTGGGGCTTCGGCAGTTGTCTTCGAGGACTTTGTATCCGTCGGCATCGCGGATGAGGTCGCTGCCGCAAATGTGCACGTAGACGTCGCCCGGCATCCTGACGCCGAGCATCTCACGGCGGAACAGCTTGGCGGCGAGGATCAGCTTCGGCGGAACCTTGCGCTCTTTGAGGATCTTCTGCTCGCCGTACACGTCGGCAATGAACAGGTTGAGCGCGATGATGCGCTGCTCGAGGCCCTTCTCGATGTGAGCCCACTCGCGACCGGGAATGAGCCGCGGCGCGAGGTCGAAGGGCATCGTCCGTTCGATGCCGCCGGTCCCCTTGGCCTCGTCGTAGACGGTGAATGTGATGCCCTGGTTGCGGAAGGACATCTCTGCCATCCGCTGGCGGCGTTCCAGCGACGGACCATCAAGTTGGAGCAAGCGATCGTAAACTTGCTCGTAGTGTGGCCGTGGGACTGGGCCACCGTCCTGCTCGTCGAACATCTCGTCGTAGATGCCGTCCGTCGCGTAACCGGAGAAACTGGGAGATGGTGAAGCGGTCGTGTCTGACATGCGGCGGCGAACCGTAGGGCAGGTCAGGCCTCTCCTCCGAATTCACCACGCATCTGCATCGGGACACTTGCCCTTGTTAAAGCTCTGCCAGCTTCGCGTACAACGCGGCGGCGGTTCGGCGACCGGCGTGGAAGGCGCTGAGGTCCATCTTCTCGTTGGGTGCATGAAGGTTGTCGTCCGGCAGGCCGAAGCCGACGAAAAGCGTGTCGAGCCCGAGCTGCTCTTTGAACAAGCCACCGACGGGGATGCTCCCGCCCTCGCGAATTGTCACAGGTCGTGTGCCGAATCCGATCTCTATTGCGTCACCGGCCAGCTTCATCGCCGGTGAACCTTGCGGCAACAGGCTGGCGTCGATGCCGCCGTGGTCCAGAAAGCTAAGCGAACAGTTTGCAGGACACCGAGCTTGCAGCGTCGCCTGGAACTGCCGGCGTACGACCGTCCAGTTCTGGCCGGGGACGAGCCGCATCGATATCTTCGCTGACGCCTTGGCGGGAATGACGGTCTTGGCACCGTCGCCCTGATAGCCGGTCGTGATGCCATTGACGTCGAGTGTCGGCCGGGCCCACTTGCGTTCGAGCGTGGTGAAGCCGGCTTCTCCCGTTCCGGCGTTGAGCCCGAGGTCGCGGAAATAGCCGTTATCGTCAAAGTTGAGCCGCTTCCAAGCAGCCTTTTCTTCGTCCGTGAGCTCAATGACGCCGTCGTAGAAACCGTCGACCAGGACGCGGCCTTCATCATCGTGCAGCGAAGCGATGAGCTTGCACAGCTCGTTCGCCGCATTGGGAACGGTGCCGCCGAACATGCCGCTGTGCAGATCGGTGTTGGCAGCCGTCAGCGTTACTTCCTGATAGCAGAGTCCGCGCAGGCCATACGTGATGGCCGGCTGGCCGGGACCAAACTGGCCGGTGTCGCTGACCACCGCGACGTCTGCCTTGAGATCGTGGGCGAAGCTCTTGACAAACGCCTCGAGGTTTTCGCTGGCGTTCTCCTCCTCGCCCTCGATGAGCATGATGAGGTTCACCGGCAGGCCGCCTAGCGCCTGATACGTGACAACGGCGTCGACGTGAGCCCACACCGGGCCTTTGTCGTCGGCAGCTCCCCGTGCATAAACCTTCCCCTCACGCGTCTGTGGCTCGAACGGCGGGCTCTTCCAAAGCTCCAGCGGCTCCGGTGGCTGTACGTCGTAGTGCCCGTAAAACAGCACGGTCGGCCGACCCGCTACGTGTTTGTTCTTGGCGACGACGACCGGATGACCCAGCTTCTGCTTCGTGCCAGTCTCCATCACGCTCGTATTGAGGCCGGCGTTCTTGAGCTGATCTGCCAGCCACGTTGCTGCCCGGCGGCAGTCGCCGACGTGCTCGGGCTTGGTGCTCACCGACGGGATGGACAGGAAGTCGTTCAGTGCCGACTCGGCAGCGCCTGTCCGTTGATCCAAGGCGGCCAACACATCGTCAAGCTTTGCGTGCATGCCGCGACGGTAGAACCGGCCGACGCCTCACGATGAACTCACAAACCAGGCGAACGCCCTAAGCCGGTACAGCCGCATCTGCAGCGGCAGCAATGTGCTCACGGTGCATCCGCCAAAGCACCAGGAAACTGCTGATGCCGACGTAGAAGTAACCGACCGCGAACATCACCAGGAATGGCAGCGAGAATATAGCGTACTGGTAGACCACCGAGATGAAGACGAAGCAACTGATATAGATGCCAAAGGCCGTTTCGACGATGGGCAGGCCCAGCGTCTTGAGCGTCCAGAACCCGCTGGACTTGCGGGCAGCGGACAACGTCTTGGCGTCGCGGCGGACGTTGTCGCTGTTGTAGCGCTTCTTCACCCGGCTGTTCGTCGCATACTTCGGTGTGCGAACGAACTCGTTGACGACCGGGCCGCCCTTCTTGTACTGGCGACGTGTCCAGATCGCTTCCCAAACCGCCCGGGTGTTGTTGAGGCTGAGACCGACGCCGAGTGCCATGATGAACGGCATGTACAGCAGCGTCCGCCAGCCGGTCTTCTTGCCGAAAAGCTCAGATTGAGCAAAGGCAAAGAAGGTGGCAGTGCTGCACGAGGCAACGACGAAGAGGGTGAAGCCGAAGAGGAACGTGCCGACCGGATGATCCTTCAAGGGAGCATCGCTCAAAATGAAGGCGGGGTACATCAGCAGCGTCATGATGACGACGAGCGGATAGACGGCGACGTTCGTCAAGTGGAAGAACGCCTCGCTCTTGACCCTGAACGGCAGCGCCTTGCTCTTGAGGATGCGCGGAAGCAGCTTGATCGCAGTCTGGAAGCTGCCCTTCGTCCAACGGTGGGCCTGCTGCTTGAACGCGATCATCTCAGGCGGCAGCTCCGCAGGAGCCGCGTGCTGGGGCAGATAGACGAATTGCCACCCCTTGATCTGTGCCCGATACGACAGGTCGAGGTCTTCGGTCAACGTGTCATGCTGCCAGCCACCGGCGTCACCGATAGTCTCCCGACGCCACACGCCTGCCGTGCCATTGAAGTGCATGAAGCGGCCGCTCCGGTTGCGAGCGGTGTGCTCGATGACGAAATGGCCATCGAGGAAGATCGCCTGCGACTTGGTCAGCAGCGACGCGTCGCGGTTGAGGTGATCCCAGCGGACCTGGACCATGCCGACCTTGTCGTCCCCAAAGTGCGGGACGACATCGTAAAGTAACTCAGGTGGTGGCACGAAGTCCGCATCGAAGATGGCTACGTACTGGCCTTTTGCGCTTTTGAGTCCCTCGGCTAGCGCACCAGCCTTGTACCCCGTACGCACCTGGCGGTGGTGGTAAGAGATGTCAATGCCCTTGGCAGCCCAGCGCTCAACCGACGCCTTGGCGATTTCGGCTGAGCCGTCTGTCGAATCATCGAGAACCTGAATCTCAAGCCTATCCCGCGGCCAGTCCATGCGACAGGCTGCGTCGATGACGCGCTCGGCAACGAGATCCTCATTGTACATCGGCAGCTGCACCGTCACGCGAGGCAGCGTGTCACGCAGCGTGGTCGGCTGATGCACATTGTGCCGGTACTTGCGATACAGGTGAACCAGCTTGTACCGGTGCAGGCCGTAAAACGCGAGCACCAGCAAGGTGAAGACGTAGATGCCCAGAACGCCCCAAAGAACGAGCGGGCCAACCAGGAAGTCATGCAGCGCCACGAGCCAACTGGTCGCCGGATGCACGCCACGGCTGATCACCTCCGTCACATCGGCGGGCGGGGCGAGCGTACTGAGAATTTCGGCTTGTTCGACGACGGCGTGCAACAGGAGCGCTCCAACGGGTCAGGCTACCGCTCCCCAGGCGAGTCCCGGCGTGCCCTTGAGGGTCCGACACCCGCCGCCTGAGCGACTCGAGTGCGACGGAATAGGTCCGCCGACGGACGAACGTACATCATTCGTGATGCGAATCAAGCATCACACGCTTGATGACAAAACTAGCTGGGCGATGCCTACTCCGTCGCTGCCTCGGCCGAAGCCTCAGTCGTGGCGGCTGCGGACTTGCTATTGCTGCTCATCACCCGCTTGGCAAATGCGCGACGACGCTCGCTGCGACGCTTGCGTAGACCGGCCGACTTGCGGCACGGTGCCGGTCGGAGCCGCTTCACTCTCGTCGCCGACGAGTTGCAGCACGACGATGTCGCCACCATCACCCAGGCGGTAGTTCGACGTCTTGATGATGCGTGTGTAACCACCCGGACGGCCTTCGTAGCGTGGGGCGACTTCGCTGAACAGCTTCTGGACCACAGTCGTCTCACGGCCCTTATCGCTCAGGATGAATTCCTGCTCCGAGTCGGTGAGACGGCGATCACGCAACTCAGCTACGACGAGTCGGCGGGCGTGAAGCGTGCCCTTGCGGGCCTGCGTGATGAGCTTCTCGACGAAAGGCTGCACCTCGAGCGCTTTGGGCAGCGTCGTTCGGATGCTGCCGTGCTCGAACAGGCTTTGGGCCATGTTGCGGCGCATCGCGAGACGGTGCTCGGTGTCGCGGGAAAGCTGTCGGCCGCGGCGGCGGTGGCGCATATCAGTCGGGTGAAGGGTGTCGCAGGTCGGGGAAAAGCCTCACGCGAGCGGTTTGTGCCCGCGGGAGGTGGAAATGGTGTCGGGCCGGCAGCCTAGGCCTCTTCATTGGTGGCCGTCGTCTCGACAGGCTCTTCTTCGTCGTCAGACATGATGTAGGCGTCTTCGCCACCCATCGCTGCAGGAGCCGCAGCCGGTGGGCCCGAACGCATCGCATCAAGGTCGATCCCGAGCGACAGGCCCATGTCGGCCAGCCGACGCTTGACCTCACGGAGGCTCGTCTTGCCGAACGAACGGACCTTCAGCAGGTCGGCATCGGTCTTCTGCACGAGCTCGCGGACGTTGCTGATCCGGGCAGACTCAAGACAGTTGTTGGCACGGACGCTCAGGTCGAGCTCCTGCACCGTCATGTTCAGCTTCGACTCGAGATCGGGGTCAACCGCAGCCGAGGCGGCACCGGCGTTCTGCGTCGACTCCTGAAGACCTTGCACAGCCTCGTCGCTGGCGAGCTGGTCGCCGAGCTCGAAGTATTGGACGAACGGGTTGAGGTGCTTGCGAAGAATCTTCGCCGCCTCGACCATGGCCAGCTCGGGCGTGACGGTGCCGTCGGACCAGACCTCGAGAACGAGGCGGTCGTAGTCGGTCCGCTGACCAACGCGGGCGGCCTCAGTGTTGTACCGAACGCGGGTCACAGGGCTGAAATTGGAGTCGAGGTAGATGAAGCCGGTCTCGGCCTCGCCACTTTCCTCGGCGGCAGCGATGTGCTCCTTGTCCGTCTTGTAACCGCGGCCGACCTGCACGGTCAGCTCCATCTCGAAGTCGACGTCTTCTGTCAGCGTCGCGACGACAAGATCCTTGTTCACAATCTCAACACCGTCAGGCACCTCAATGTGACCGGCAGTAAGTTCCCCCGCTGCCGATGCGGCGAGCGTCAGGACCGTCGGCCCTTCGCTCACCGTGTCACTCTTAATGATAAGACTCTTGACGTTCAGTATGATGTCTGTGACATCCTCGATGACGCCCGGCAAGCTGCTGAACTCGTGATCGGCACCCTTGATCTTCACCCGCGTGACGGCGGCACCTTCGATGCTGCTGAGCAGGATACGACGGAGCGAGTTGCCGATCGTCGTACCGAAGCCACGCTCGAAGGGCTCTGCGGAGAAGCGGCCGAACGTCTCGTTGGAGACGCTCTCGTCGAGCTCCACCATGCCGGGGAGTTCAAGGCCACGCCATTTCACTTTGCTAATCATAATTCTGCTCAGTTGAGGGTTTGAGGGTTCTCAGTCTCTGGCCGACCCGAATCGCGAACCGTTGCCGCCCGCACCGTTGCGGACCATCTGCGGTTCACCTCGTCGGAGGCGGCGAATCTGTGTCTCGTTCTGCAGGGTCTGCGTCCTGCGCATCCAGCGGCTCCACAGGAAAGCCGCCGGGCTTAGTGCTTGCTGATCGTCCTCTTATGAGTTCGAGGAGACCGACGCCGAGTAAGACGCTGGCGACGCCGAAGCAAATCCACGATTGATCTGATCCGCGCGAGCTCGCTCGCATGTCCATGCCGAACATGAGGGCGACTCCGCCGAGAAGAAGCAGGCCAATGGCTGTAAACCAGGAGCTTCGACTCATCGGCAGACCCGCAGGATCAGACGCGCCGCTTCTTCGGAGGGCGGCAGCCGTTGTGCGGGATCGGGGTGACGTCCTCGATCGTCAGCACGCGAAGGCCGGCGTTCTGCAGGTTCAGCACGGCCTGCTCGCGGCCGGCGCCGGGGCCCTGCACGCGGACGTCGACTTCCTGAAGCCCCTGCCGACGGGCCTCGGTGCCGGCCTTCTCGGCGGCGCGGCCGGCGGCGAACGGGGTGCTCTTGCGGGCACCCTTGAAGCCAACGGCACCGGCCGAGGACCAGGAGATCGTCTCGCCGTTCATGTCGGTGAGCGTGACGATCGTGTTGTTGAAGCTCGCCTTGATGTGAGCCAGGCCGCGTGTTACGCCACGCTTGGCCTTCTTCTTGCCGCTTGGGCGGCCGCCTTGTGTTTTTGCCATGGATGGTGGTGTGGAGGGTTCGACGGACAAAAGGTCCTAGCCGCTCATGCTTACTTAGCGCCCTTTTTGCCGGCGACCGTCTTACGCGGTCCCTTGCGGGTGCGGGCATTCTTCTGCGTGTTCTGGCCGCGAACGGGCAGACCACGACGGTGGCGATCGCCGCGGTAGCTTTGAATGCTCCGCAGGCGACCGATGTTCTGGCTGACCTGACGACGCAGGACACCTTCGACAGGAATCTCGTTGTCGATGATGCTCGCCAACCGGCCGAGCTCATCTTCGGTCAGGTCGCTTGCCTTCTTGTCAGCATCGACCTCGGCCTTCTTGCACAGCTCCAGCGCGTTCGTCGGCCCAATGCCGTAGATGTAGCGCAGGCTGATGTGCGTCTTCTTGTTGTTCGGAATGTCGACGCCGGAAACGCGGGGCATGATGGGTCCAAAAAGGCGGAGAGGTGATCAGTCGGTGGCAAATCCGTCGAAGACGGTTCAGCCCTGACGCTGCTTGTGCTTCGGGTTCGTGCAGATAACGCGCACGACGCCCTTGCGGCGAACGATCTTGCAGTTTTCACAGATACGTTTGACGCTGGAGCGAACCTTCATGACTTGCAGGTGATAGGTGACAGGCGGGTCAGGCTCGACGAAAGCTGTAGCATTCGTTGAACGGGAAAGGGTTATATGTCTGAACGGAGCGGATGATCAACCGACGAGCCACATTCGTCGCGACTCCCGCTCAGGCAGCAGCTGCCAGCAGCTCTTGATTCGGCTGACGACCGTCCGTCAGGACGTCACAGCCGCTTTGCGTAATGGCCACCGTGTGCTCGATGTGGCACGCCGGCTTCCGATTTTTCGTGACGATGGTCCACTTATCGCTGAGGCTCTTCGTCTTGGGTGGGCCGACCACGAGCATCGGCTCGACAGCGAACGTCATGCCTGGGCGGAGAATGAAGTCGCTCCGCCGCTGTTCGGCGTTCGAGAAGTTGGGCACTTTCGGCTCCTCGTGCATCGTGCGGCCGATGCCGTGACCCACGAAGTCACGGACTACGCCGTAGCCCCGCTTTTCAGCAAATCGTTGCATCTCGCGGGCGATGTCGCTCCAGCGAGCACCAGGCTTGCTCATGTCGACCGCAAGGTCGATCGTGTGCTGCGTGGTGTCGAGCAACTTCTGTTTGTCCGACGGGAGCTTACCGACGCCGATGGTCAAGGCAGTGTCGGCGCAGTAGTCGCCGAGCTTCATCGCCAAGTCGAGCGTCACGAGGTCACCGTTCCGCAGCTTTCGCGGACCCGGAATGCCGTGAACGACCTCTTCGTCGACACTGATGCAACTCTCGGCCGGATATCCTTCACCCGGCTTGTATGTCGGGTAGTTCTTACTCATGCCGATCCCGCCGACCTTGGCGAGTTCGACGCGACAGATGTCGTTGACCTCGCCAGTGGTCGCTCCGGCCTTGGCGGCGGCGGCCATCGCCCGCAGGATCGTAAAGGCCGCAAAGCCTGTAGCCCGCATGAGTTCGATCTCACGCGGCGACTTGTAGATGATCATGCCGCTGTGGGCCTGGTTGAACATGGATGGGTGCGAACGAAGTCTCAAAATTGGCGGCCGCGGATGCGCTTGTTCCGAACCTTGGGGTCATCAGCAAGGAACCCGCCGTAGTTCCGCATGAGCAGGTTGGCCTCGATGCGCTGGACCATGTCGAGCGCGACACTCACTACAATCAATAGACCGGTGCCGCCGAGGAACGCGGTGATCGTGTAGGGGATATTCAGCGTCGCCCCGATGACGCTCGGAATGATCGCAATGGCTGCCAGGAAGGCGGCACCCACGAAGGTGATCCGGTTCATCACGCGTTCGAGGTATTCAGCCGTCCGCTTACCGGGACGCAGGCCGGGGATAAAGCTGCCGTAGTCGCGAAGCTGGTTGGCCATCTCCTTGGGCTGGAACTGAACCGTGGTCCAGAAGTAGCTGAAGAAGAAGATCATCGCGACCATCGTGATGACGTAGAGGAAGCCGCCGTAGTCGCCGAACTCGGTATTGAGGAAGCTCAATGATGAGCCGAGGAAGCCGGTGGCAGGCGCTCCTTTGTTTACCGCGTTATCCAGGTAGCCGAAGAGAATGCCCGGGAAGAGCATCAGGCTTTGGGCGAAGATGATTGGCATGACGCCGCCGTGGTTGACCCGGAGCGGCAGGAACTGCTTCGTGCCGCCGTAAACCTTGCGGCCGCGGGTGTGCTTGGCCTGCTGGATCGGGATACGACGCTGTGCCTGCGTGATGGCGATGGCACCCATGACGACGATGATGAAGCAGGCGAGCAATGCCAGCAGATCGCCGATGCTGATCGCCCCGGCAGCGGCACCGAGATCCAGGCTGAAGTTCTGCACGAGGCTGACCACGGCCTGCGGCATCTGACTGACGATGCCGGCGAGAATCAGCAGCGAAATGCCGTTGCCAAGGCCATACTCGTCGATCTGTTCGCCGAGCCACATCAGGAACATGGTGCCGGCCACCAGACCGAGCATGCCGAGGAACCAAAAGCTCGTCCCGAATCCCGGCAGGATGAGTTGCTGCTGTTGGATGTAGCTGAGCCAGAACGACGCCTGCAGAGCCGCAATGATGACGGTGGCATAACGCGTCCACTCCTGGATCTTCTTCTGCCCGGACTGCCCTTCCTTCTTGAGCTTCTCGAGTGCAGGAACGACGCTCGTCAGAAGCTGGAAGATGATGCTTGCAGAGATGTAGGGCATCACGCCCAGACCGAAAATCGTCGACTGGCTCAGCGAGCCTCCGCTGAAGATTGCGACGTATGTCGCCAGGCGACTACCGGCGTCACCCTGGTTCTCCATCGACTGCTCGAATTGAACCTGGTCGAGGCCCGGCAGTGGGATGTGAAAGCCGACGCGGTAAATCGCCAGCATGAGCAAGGTGAAAAGCACCTTGTTCCGCAATTCCGGAACGCGGAAGATATTGAGAACTGTGGTCAGCATGGCTAGTCGATCGAGGGTGCCGCAGAGGACGGTCGCGGGAGCTTAGGAGTCAGCGGTCCCGTGGGGGAAGCAGAAGGCCAAGCCGATGACGGCTTGGCCTGCTGGTTCGGACCTGATCAAATAAAGGATGATCACGTCACGGCAGGCTCAAGCCTCCGTGCCGCTCTCGGGTGCCTTCGTGACGTCGTCGTCCTTGCTGACGACATCAGCAGCGACAGACGTTTCGGAAGCAGACGTCTCCAGGTTCGCCTCATCCGCGGGCTTCTCTTGTGGAGGGAGGCCGAGCTTGGCAAGACGCTTGTCGAGCTTGCGGCTGAGCCGCTCGTTCTTCGGCTCCTTGAAGCTGTAGCCCTGACCGTCGGCGGTCAACGCTTCGCCGCCGGCCTTACCAATCAGGTCATACGCGTTGCGGCTGTACCCTTCGACCTTGATTGTCAGCTTCTTCGTCAGCTCACCGTCGCCGAGAATCTTCACCGGGAGGCGAAGATTCGGAATAAGCCCTGTTGTCTTGAGCAGCTCCCGGTCGATGGTCGTGCCGTCGTCGAACCGCTCCAGGAGCGACACATTGACAGTGCTGTAACGGGTCTTGAAGAGGTGGTTCGAGAAGCCACGCTGCGGGAAGCGGCGGTAGATCTCGGTCTGGCCACCCTCAAAGCCACGCCGCATCGGCTTACCGCCGCGGGAGTTGGCACCCTTGTGCCCGGTGCCACTGGTCTTACCCTTAGAGCCTTCGCCACGGCCAACGCGCTGCCGACGCTTGTGCTTGCCGGCGGCTTGGAGAATGTCACTGAGAAGATTGGGATTTGGCATGATGATGTGCTTCCTGTACTGGCGGCCGGGAGCTGGCCTCGCGTGCAAAAAAGAGACTGATCAAACTCAGGCAGCTGCGCCTTGCAGCTCGCCCGCACCTTCTTCGAGCTCGACGCCGCGCCGGTCGGCGACGGTCTGTCGACTTTGAAGTCGACGCAGCGCGTCGATGGTGGCCTTGAGCAGGTTTTTGGGACTGGTGCTGCCGTAGGCCTTCGTGAGCACGTCGCTCAGGCCGGCAAGTTCGAGCACCGGGCGGACTGTCTTACCAGCCGTGACGCCGGTACCGGGCAACGCCGGGATGAGCTTGACGCTTGATGCGCCGCTCTTTCCGAGCGATACGTGCGGGATCGTGGTACCCTGCATGGGGAACTTGAAGAGACTCTTGCGGGCTTCCTTTGTCGCCTTTTCAACGGCAGAAGGAACTTCGTTGGCCTTGCCGTAGCCGATACCGATCTTGCCGGCGCGGTCACCGGCCACGACGAGGGCGGCGAAGCTGAAAGTTCGGCCGCCCTTGACGACTTTGCTGCAACGGTAGATGCGGATCACGCTCGACTCGATGCCGTCCTCATCCTTCTCAGGACGATTGTCGCTGCGACGCCCACGGCCCCGGCCGCCCTGCTGTCCGCCTCCTCCACCGCCGCGACCACGACCACCTCCGCCTCCGCCTCCTCCACCACCGGTGCGGGGACCACTGGGCATCACAGGTCCTACGGAGGCGGCAGGCTCAATGACTGGTGTCGAGAGGACCGCCTCGGGCGTGCCTACAGCTTGTGGCGTGTTCGGCTGACTGTCACCAACGGCGGTCGCATCACTCGTGCCGGCACCTGTCTGATTGCCGTCCGCCGTAGCACCAGGCTCGCCAGCACCCGCACCGACCTGCTCGAGCTCACCGCGGGCTGGCATCGGCGCACTGCCATCGTTCGGCATCGAGCCGTCCTTCGAAGCGTCGACGCTGCCAACGGAATCGGCACCGGTGTCCGCACCCTCAGCGGTTTTGGGAGAAGTATCAGGAGTGTCTTGATCAGCCATGGGGAAGCGTGTGTGTCTGAGAACGGCCGGTCTTGATGATAAAGCCGCCTCGTCAGTGCCGGCGGGCAATCTGAGGACGAGGCGGTGCAGTGCTGTGATGTCTTAGAATTGCAGTCCGCCCTCACGGGCGGCATCTGCCAGTGCGGCAACGCGCCCGTGATAGCGACGACCATTGCGATCAAATGCGACCTTTGTCACGCCGGCGGCCTTGGCCTTCTCGGCGATGGCCTTACCAACCGCCGTCGCGGCGGCCACATTGCAGGTGCCACCCGACTCGACGGCAGACGACTTGCCAATTGTACCAGCAGAGGCAAGGGTGCGGCCGGCCCGGTCGTCGATGATCTGGGCGTAGATGTGCTTGCCGCTTGGGAAGACGGTCAGGCGAGGCCTCTCTTCGGTGCCGACGATCTTGTGCCGGATGCTGTACTTGCGGCGTTGAAGCCGCTTGGCCTTAAGCTTGTTCTTGTCTGCCATCGTGGTGTGTCCTTTCGGTGCCCGCTCCAGGGGCGACGGAGGATCCGTCGCCCACGGACGAATTCTACGTCATTTGCCGGTTGTCTTACCCGGCTTGATCTTGACCTGCTCGCCCTCGTAGCGAATGCCTTTACCTTTGTAAGGCTCGGGCTTACGGATCGCACGGACCTCGGCGGCAAATTGGCCGACCTTCTGCTTGTCGATGCCAGTCACTTCGATCTTAGTGCCGCCGTCGACAGAGACGGTAAGCCCATCTGGAACGATGCGGGTGATCTTGTTGGCGAAGCCGGCAGCAACGACCAGCTTCTTACCTTGAAGAACGGCGTTATAGCCGACGCCTTGAACCTCAAGTGCCTTGCGGTACCCGTCGGTTACACCAACGAGCATGTTGGCGACGAGTGCTCGAGTCAGGCCATGAAAAGCCTTGCTCGTTCGCTCGTCGTTGGCCCGGCTAACCGTAACTTCAGAATCGTCAATCGAAAAGTCGATAGCAGGCTGAGCGGTAAAGCTGAGCTTGCCTTTCGGCCCTTCGACATTGATGGTTTTGCCGTCGATCGACGCTTTCGCGCCGGAGGGAATGGTGACTGGCTTTTTGCCGAGACGGGACATGTCGGGTGCCTTTCGAGCTCACGCCGACGTTTCGGCGGCTTGGAGGGGACGGAAAAATTACTTGGGTTCAGGCAACGGTGCAGAGCAGTTCCCCGCCAACCTTCTGGTCGCGGCACTTACGGTCGCTCATAACACCACGGCTTGTCGACACGACGTTGATGCCTAGGCCATCGAGCACGCGGGGCATGTCAGCGACACCCTTGTAGACACGCCGTCCCGGCTTGGAGAACCGAGTAATCTCACGGATCGCCTTCTCTCCGCCGAGCGTGTACTTAAGCACGACGCGAATAGCGCCTTGATGACCGGTGCCCGGCGCGTCGGGAACGTCTTCGAAGTCCTCAATATACCCCTCTTCCTTCAGGACGCCGGCGATGCCGCGGCAGACCTTGCTGGCCTTGATGAGAACGTCCTTGCGACCGACCCGGTTGCCGTTACGGATGCGGGTCAGCATGTCCGCGATGGGATCCTGCATGCTCATGATTGGATTCGGATAAGTGCGTGGAGCGGAGTATCAGGAAACAGCAGAAGGTTCACCAGCTGCTCTTGCGGAGGCCGGGGATCATGCCCTTGAGTGCGAGCTCGCGGACCTGGTTTCGGCAAATATTGAACTTGCGAAGGTAACCACGAGGCCGCCCGGTGAGGGCACAGCGGTTGTGGCTACGAGTCGGAGACGAATCACGTGGCAAGCGAGCCAAAGCAGCGTAATCGCCCTCGGCCTTGAGTTGCTGACGCTTCTCGAAGAACTTGTCCTTCAGCGCCTCACGCTTCTTCTGCTTAACAATCCATGCGGTGGTGGCCATAGCTATGTCCTTACGCGTCAGTGCGTGTTCGTGTGCGGGTCAGGCGAAAGTTCAGGCGGCTTGCTTCTGCTCTTCATCCTTGCGGAAGGGGAAGCTAAAGCCCTTAAGCAACGCGCGACCCTCGTCGGCGGTGGCGGCTGTCGTCGTGATCGTGATGTTCATGCCCTGCTGATACACAGCTGAGGCAGAATCGATCTCCGGGAAAACGACCTGCTCGTTCAGGCCGAAGTTGTAGTTGCCTTGGCCGTCAAAGCTCTTGGGGTTCAAGCCGCGAAAGTCCTTCACACGGGGAATCGCCAGATTGACGAGCCGATCGAAAAACTCCCACATCCGTGCGCCGCGGAGAGTCACCATCAAACCAGTCTCCTGACCCTCGCGAACCTTGAAGCCGGCGACTGATTTCTTGGCCTTGGTGCGGACGGGCTTCTGGCCCGCGATCATCGTAAGCTCCCTCTCAGCGACGTCCATCCGTTGCTTCTCACCCGCAACAACGGCCTTGCCGAGGCCCATGCTGATAACGATCTTCTCGATCTTCGGGATCGCGTGAATATTCGTGTAGCCAAACTCTTGCTTAAGAGCCGGGACGATCTCGTCGCTGTACACCTTCGACATGCGAGGCGGTGGAACGTCCGAGTTGGGACGCTCTTCCGTCTTCAGAGCGGCAAGCTTCTGGGGACGTTGTTCTTTACTCTGCTTCGCCATGATGCGGGGTTGCGACGCGTAGGTGCGACGTAGGTCTGGTGAGTCTGGAGGGACGTGATCGATCAGACGCGGCCAAGGCTCGCGCCACTCTTGACTGCTATTCGATGCTTGGCACCATCGCGCTCTTCGAAGCGGACGCGGGTCGGCTTGTCGAGCTCGGGGTCAACCAATGCAACATTGCTGACATGGACCGGGCGATCGATCTGACGCCGCTCACCCTTCGGATTTTGCTGCGTCGGCTTGACGTGCTTCCAGGCTTTGTTCATGCCTTCAACGAGCACTTTGGCATCATCGGCCATGACACGGATAACGCGGCCACGCTTACCTTTATCACTGCCCGTGATGACCTGTACGAGGTCGCCGCTTTTGATCTTTGCTGCCATGACTGTGTGTGCGGTGTTGCGGGTGGACGAGAACTACCAGACTTCGCTGGCTTGGCTGACGATCTTCGCGTAACCCCGTTCGCGGAGCTCGCGGGCAATGGCGCCGAAGATGCGGGTGCCGCGTGGGTTGCCGTCTTCGCCGATGAGGACAGCGGCGTTGTTGTCGAAGCGAACGTAGCTGCCGTCTTTGCGCTTGATCGGGTAGCTCGTGCGGACGATGACGCAGCGGACCACTTCGCCTTCTTTGACGTCAGCACCTGGAAGTGCCTTCTTGACACTGCAGATGATGATCTCTCCGACACCGGCCGCGGGACGGCTCATGCCGTGGCGACGGCTGGTGGTTCGGCCGAGCACCTTGATGCACATGACCTGCTTCGCACCGCTGTTGTCGGCGACGTCGAGATAGGATTCCTGCTGAATCATGACAAACGGGCGATGCGGCTAAGCGGGTACGGGCGAAACAAGGTGACTGACGGATGTATAGATCAGATGCCGTCCGGGCCACGCTCGATGATCTTGACGAGGCGGTGGTGCTTCGTCTTGCTAAGCGGTCGGCACTCTGCGACGAGAACGGTATCGCCGACCTTGGCGTCATTCGTCTCGTCGTGGGCCTGGAGAACGGAGCGACGAGTCAAGTACTTGCCGTACTTGGGGTGCTTCGTCTGGTAGTTGATCTGGACGCGAACCGTCTTGTCGGCGGCATTCTGCGTTACGACGCCCTGACGCGTGCGGAGCACGGAGCGAGCGGTTGAGCTGGAGTCGGCGGTGTCGGCCATTGTGGTCGTTGCAGAGGTGACAAGTCAGGTTCAGGCGGAGGCGGAAGCCAACTGTCGCTGGCGGAGCAGCGTCTTGAGCCTCGCGATGTCGCGACGGCTCTTCTTAATGAGGCTCGAGTCGTCGAGCTTCTCGATTACCGACTGCGTACGCAGGTCAAAGAGTTGCCGCTGTAATGCTGCAAGCTCCTTGCTGAGCGCTTCAGTGTCCTTCTCGCGGTAAGCCTTGGTATCGATGGGCATCGTGGGAGGTTCGGAAGGTTCAGGCGGCAGCCGACGCAGCGGCAGGAGTGTGACTCGTTTGGGCGCGCGTCACGAAACGCGTCTTGATCGGCATCTTGTGGGCCACGCGGGCAAAGGCTTGGCGGGCGAGCGACTCGGTGACGCCGGCAATCTCAAAGAGAATCATGCCGGGCTTGACCTTGGCGGCGTAGTAGTCAACGTCGCCCTTGCCTTTACCCATTCGAACTTCCAACGGCTTACCGGAGACCGGCGTGTGCGGGAAGATCCGACGGAAGAGCTTGCCCTGCCGACGCAGGTAGTGGCTCACTGCGATTCGGCCGGCTTCGATCTGACGGGCGGTGATCCGCTCGTGCTCGAGTGCCATCAGGCCGAACTCGCCAAACACAACGGTGTTGCCACGGGTGGCATTGCCGCGGTTCTTACCCTTCATCTCCTTGCGGTACTTCCGCCGCTTTGGCATCAATGGCATGACGTGCTCCTAAGTGTTCTTGGGGGTTCGTTTGCGAGAAAGATGCCTCAGCCGCGACGGCCGCGACGTTGGTAACCGCCTGGGCGGGTGTCGGTGTCTTCGACTGGATTGTCGTAGCGACCTCGGTAGATCCAAACCTTCACACCGATCGTGCCGGCCTTGGTCTTACTGACGGCATAGCCGTAATCGATGAAGGCTTGCAGCGTGGTGAGAGGGACCGAACCGGTCGTCTGCTTCTCGCTGCGGGCGATGTCACCGCCACCAAGGCGGCCACCCACTTGGATGCGGACGCCCTTGGCTCCGGCATTCTTACTGGCTTCCATGCGCATCTTGAGAACGCGGCGGAAGCTGGCCCGCTTCTTGAGCTGCTCGGCAATACCTTCAGCAACAAGCTGGGCATTGAGATCCGGGTTCTTGATCTCGATGACCTTGATCGGGCCGATCTTGCGGCCGATCGTGTCCTCGAGTTCCTCACGCAGACGGTCAACTTCAGCACCCTTGGGGCCGATGACCAGGCCGGGACGGGCGGTCTTGATCGAAATCGTGACCTCTTCCCGAGTTCGCTCGATGATGACTTCGCTTACCGCTGCAAACGGAGGCCGGCGGTTAAGCTTGTTGTCGATGTACTCGCGGAGCTTGTAGTCTTCGACGAGAAACTCGCCGTACGCCTTCTTAGGCGCGTACCACTTGGACTTGTGGTCCTCGGTGATGCCGATGCGGAAACCGACCGGGTGAATCTTTTGGCCCATGTTATTGTGGTCCTTCGGAGGTGGAGGTCGGTTCAGGCAGCGTCGACGCTGATGATGAGGTGGCTGGTCCGCTTCATGATCGGATGAGCTTTGCCCCGGTCTTTGGGTTGAAACCGCTTGATGGTCGGGCCTTCGTCGGCACGGGCTTCTGTGATGACGAGGGCGCTGCGGGTCCCGGCGTTCTCAGGGTTATCGTTGAAGCTGGCGACGGCAGAACGAACGACCTTGCCGATCATGTGGCCGGCACGACGCTTATTGAACTCGAGGACGCTGAGGGCGTCATCAACTTCGCGGCCGCGGATCATGTCCATGATCAGGCGCGCCTTGCGGGGCGTGGTTCGAGCGAATCGGTGCGTAGCGCGGTGTGCCATGACTGCGTGCTGAGGAGGAACGGGAACGGGCTATCGCTTCTTGCCACCGACGTGGCCGCGGAACGTGCGGGTCGGACTGAACTCGCCGAGCTTGTGCCCGACCATGTCTTCCTGGACGAACACCTTCTTGAACTCGCGGCCGTTGTGCACCTCAAAGGTGTGGCCGACAAAGTCGGGGATGATGGTGCAGGCGCGGGCCCAGGTCTTGACGGGCTTTTTCTGGTTCGTCTCGTTGAGCTTCTCTACCTTGAAGTAGAGTTTCTCGTCGACGTACGGGCCCTTCTTGCTGCTGCGTGACATGGCGTAGATCCTTGGAGGCGGGTGACTGAGCGGGGCCTTAGCTGTTTACGGTGACCTTGCGCGGCTGGTGCTTGCCCATCTTGCGGCGACGCAGGATGAACTTTTCACTGGCCTTCTTCTTATCGCGGGTGACGCCGCCCTTGGAGGGCACGCCCGATTTGCTGACGGGGTGACGTCCACCGTTGCTGCGACCTTCACCACCTCCAAGCGGGTGGTCGATCGGGTTCATTGCCTTGGCACGGGTGTGCGGGCGGATACCCATGTGACGACTGCGACCGGCCTTGCCAATCTTGACGTTCTGGTGGTCTGTGTTGCCAACCTGGCCGATCGTCGCCCGGCATTCGCTGCGGATGCGGCGTTGTTCGCCGCTGGGCAGGATGATGACAACGTATTGACCTTCTTTGGCTGCGAGTCGGGCGGCGTTGCCGGCCGAGCGGACGAGTTTCCCACCCTGGCCGGGGTTCAGCTCGATGTTGTGGATCGTCAGGCCGGTTGGGATGCTAGCCAGGGGCAGGCAATTGCCAACCTCGGGAGCGCTGCCTTCGCCGCTCATGACGGTGCGGCCGACTTCCAGACCGACAGGCGCCAGGATGTAGGCCTTCTCGCCGTCCTCGTACTTCAGCAGTGCGATGAAGCAGGTGCGATTCGGGTCGTATTCAATCGTTTCGACGTTGGCAGCAACGCCGTCCTTGCGGTTACGCTTGAAGTCGATCTTGCGATAGAGCTTCTTATTACCGCCGCCACGGTGCTTGGCCGTGATCTTGCCGTGGTGGTTTCGGCCGCCGGTCTTGGTCAGACGCTCGCAGAGTGACTTCTCGGGCTTGCTCGTCGTGAGCGTCGCACGGTAGTCGATCACGCTCGAGTCGCGACGGCCGGCGCTGGTCGGGTTGTAGGTCTTGATCGGCATCGAGACTTTCTTGGCTAGCGGGGTCTGCGGACGGGAACGTGATCAGAAAAGTTCGATGCGGTCTTCGCCCTTGAGGACGACGACGGCACGCTTCTTGTCGGGCTTCTTGGCCAGGCCGTACTTGGTCCGGCGGCTCTTGCCCTTACGGGTCATCGTGCGGACCTCCGCAACGTTGACTTTGTAGATCTCTTCAATCGCACGCTGGATTGTGTACTTGTTCGCGTCGGGTGCAACTTCGAACGTGTACGCGTTGTGCCGGCCGGCTGCCCACGTCGTCTTCTCGGTGACGATTGGCTTGACGAGGATGCTGGTGGCTTCCATGACGTGCGGGTGAAAGAGGAGCTGTGTCGGGGGAGACAACGGCCCATGCATGAGTGCATGCACGGGCCGTTGCGGGTTCAGTCGGCCATGACCTGGTCGAGGCCGGCGCGAGTCATGAGGAGCGTCCGCGTGCGGAGCACGTCAAACGCGTTGAGCTGGGCGACGCTGGTAAAGCGGGTCTCGGCCAGGTTGCGACCGGCACGATGGAGATCCATGTTCTTGGCCGTCTGCGACTCGTCGTTCGGCAGTGCGAACAAAACGGTGCGGCTGAGACCAAGTGCCTTCCAGTAGCCGGCCATGACCTTGGTCTTGACCTCGGGCAACGTAATGTCGTCGACGATCTTGACGCTGCCATCCTGAAACTTGGCCAAGAGCGCGTTACGGGTCGCTAGACGTCGCTGCTTCTTGGGCATGTCCTGCGACCAATCCTTGGGAAGCTTCTGCTTGGCGTGGCCGCCACCCTTACGGATGGGGTTACGCTTGGGGCCGACACGAGCGTTGCCGGTGCCCTTCTGGCGATAAAGTTTCTTCGTTGAACCGGCGACTTCGCCGCGGTTCTTGGTCTTGTGCGTGCCCTGACGCTGGTTGGCGTGGTACATGACCACAGCCTGCTTGATGAGAGCGGGACGGACCTCGCCGCCGAGCTTTTGCTCGTCGATCTGAACCGTGTCGACCTGCTCACCGCTGGTGTTGTAGACGGGGACGTCGATCATCTTAAGCGGCCTCCTGCTTGGCGTTACGCGAGGCGAGCGACTGCTTGATAAACAGCAGGCCGCCATTGGCACCGGGGACCGGGCCCTTCACGAGGATCAGGCCGTTGTCGGCGTCAATCCGGACGACCGGGTGATTCATGACCGTGACTTGCTCGTTACCCATCCGACCGGCCATGCGAAGGCCCTTCTTCGGACGGCCGTTGAAGCCGCGGTTGGTGGCACGTCCGCCGATCGAGCCCGGCGACCGGTGCTTGCGCTCCGTGCCGTGCGTAGCAGGCTGGCCGCCGAAGTTGTAACGCTTCATGACGCCCTGCGTGCCCTTGCCCTTGCTGACGCCGGTGACGTCAACATTGGTGACGCCCTCAAAGACGCTGACGTCGATGGTGTCACCCGTTGCCTTGTCGGTCGCTTCGCTGAGCCGGAGCTCGCGGTGGTGACGCATCGGGCCGACGCCCGCTTTGGCGTCGTGGCCGATCATCGGGAACGTGCTGTGCTTGGCCTTGGCTTCTTCAAAGCCGAGCTGGACGGCGAAGTAGCCGTCGCTCGTGTCTTCTGCCTTGACCTGCGTGATGCTGCAGGGACCGGCCTTGATGATGGTAACCGGCACTTGCTTGCCGTCGTCATCGTAGACGCGGGTCATGCCGATCTTTCTGCCGAGTAGTGCTGGAAACATTGGCGTCGGTCGGTCCCAGAGCAGTCGACACGCGTCGATCTGGTGGGCCGCTCCTATCGGTCAGGAACGTGGTGAGTGGAGCCCGGCCGAGTGCTGTTGAGCGACTAGCGGCGGACCCTCTGGGCCTGGTGCGTCACCCGCGGGGAGCGGGATTCCGGGGTCTTGGATGACCCCCGCATCAGGCGAACGGTGCGTCCCGAAATTTCGGAACTGGGTTGTCTCAGGTGCCTCTTGCCGGTTCTTACCGGATCAGGCGGGCGGGAGTGTAGCGGGTCACCGTCGAGTGTCGCGTTGCGACACCCGAATTTTGTGAACAGCTGCTCAGTGCGTCTTGATCTTGACGAAGACGCCGGCCGGAACGACGAGGCGGTTGAGGCTCTCGATCGTGCGGGCGGTCGGCTCAGTGATGTCGACAATGCGCTTGTGCGTGCGCATCTCGAACTGCTCGCGCGACTTCTTGTCGACGTGCGGGCCGCGAAGCACAGTGTACTTCTCGATCCGGGTCGGAAGCGGGACAGGCCCACAGACGTTGGCGTTCGTCCGCTTGGCCTGTTCAACGATCTCGCGAGCGCTGCTGTCGAGCGCCCGGTGGTCGTAAGCCTCCATACGGATGCGGATTCTGTCGCCGGTCATAGGTTCTCTGCGTTTCTCGTGCGGGTCAGTTCGGGCGGGGAGGCTAGGACAGGCGGCCGGTAAGTCAATCTGCCTTGCCCGCAAATCGCTCGATCGCACCGCGAACTGCTGCCTGATCAGGGTCTATCTGCAGGCTTTTTTGCCACACTTGCACCGCTTCGTCGACTAGTCGCTGCTCCAATCGCCCACCGGCGTCCCAAAGACGAAGCTTTGCAGAACCGGCAGCATTCAGCGCCCGTGGCTCGCGCGGAGCCCGCTCGACGGCCACATCAAGTGACCGGACCGCGTCGGTCAGCGTTCGACGGGCTGCGTCTGTTACGCCCATCGCCCGCTGGCGTTCTGCCTCAGCGGTCAACGCAAGGCCGATTGCGAGGGGCGGTTCGGGATCCCCGGGGCGAAGCTTCTCGGCTTGACGCAGACGGTCGATGGCAAGGGCGGTTTGTTCCCGCCGGGCGGCGTTGGTGCCGCTGAGGAGCAACAGGTCGTACCGGCCATCGGCGTCAGCGGGAAGCAGCTCAATTGCTCGCGTGTAAGCGTCGGCGGCTTGTCGCAGTTGCCCCGTCGCGTCCAATGCACGCCCGAGCAAGGCGACCGCTTCGCCGGAGACTTCATCGGCCGCGACGGCAGATTGCAGGTATGGCAGTGCCTCGTCGTGTCGATCCATCGCCACCAGCACGCGACCGGCACCAATGTTCGCGCCGAAGTCGCTCTCGGCATAGGCGAGCCCAGCCTGATACGTCACCAAGGCCTCGGGTAGCCGCCCCGCCGCCTCGATCGTGTCGCCCAAAGAGACGTAGTTGGCTGTCGTCTCTACGTCCCGCTCGACCAGGCGGCGGAACCAACGTTCAGCCGTCGACAGCTCGTTGTCCTGGCGGGCAAGCTCGCCGAGCTCGCGGTTGACGAGGATGAGCGATGTGTCGGCAGCAGCGGCTTGCTCGTACAGGCGGGCCGCCCTGTCGACGTCGCCCCGCTTTCGGGCGAGCTTGCCCTCGACATACAGGCCGAGCCCGCCTGCCGGTAACTCGGTGGCGACATATCTGCTCTGCGGCACGGGGTCACTGGACGAAGTGCAGCCAGCAAGAAGCGAGACAACGACGATGATCGGGAAGCAGCGGATCATGACATGGCTACTCGACACCCGACTCGACGGCGAATCGCGGTGGAGTATGGGACGATAGTCTTATCGGCCCGCAATTGCACGATGCGTTGATCAGCAGCGGCTTACACAAGTGTGCGGGCGCGGGCGTACCGGTCCATCAGTGGCGTGAGCAGGCTGACCAGCAGCAACGCGGCGAGCGGGCCGACATTGGGCTCACCGTACCGTTGTGCGGCGGCCATGGCCGGGCCGAGCAGCAGCGCAAAGACCAGTCGCCAACGACCCGCGACGGGTCGCAGGCTCGGTAACGGCGCGATCAACAGCGACGCGAACACGATCGGCCCACTCAGCAGCTCGTAATTCGCGAATGTGACGGCTACATCCCACGGCACCGCTCCGCCGATGAGCGGCCACGTCCAAGTCGGCCCACCGGGCGCGATGCTCGACGGGACCGGTAGCAGCGCGAAGGTCGCGTAGGCGGAGGCCAGCACCACCGTCGGAATGCGAGCGTCGATGACGCCTCGAAACAGCAGGATCATGCCGGCGGCTACGACCGCAGCGACGCTCGCCAGGCCGATCGGTCGCGGATGGCCGAGCAAGATGAGGTCTTCTGGTGGGGGCAACCGCTCACGAATGACCGAGTCAATCGTGTAGCGCTGCCGGGGCGGCCGATCGAGACCGCTTGCATAGACGCTTAGCACCGTCGACGCGCTCGGCTGAAACCTCGCGTCGGGCGATTCAGGCTCGGCCTCGCGGGACACGTAGGTGCCGGCAGACAGGTCGGCGATCGGGCGGCGGTCGTATTGGAGCAAATCACCGGTCACCGCCCGTTCGGCGCGTACGGCCAATCGCGGCACGATCGCATCGCCGAGCGTGAACGCAATGATAATGTACGCGACGAGCGCCGGCGAAACGCGACCACCCGCACGGCCGCCTAGAAGCCAAACCAAGAGCCCCAGCACCAACCCTGTCGCGGGCAGGATCGGCCAAAGCAGCGTCGGCTCGAGGCCGTCTGGCCCAGCAACGCCCGACGCCGCAAGGTGGGCCGGTAACAAAGAGCCGAGCAGCAAGCCCGACCACGTCGCGTGCGAGAGGTCAATCGTCGTGCCCTTGCGACCGACCCTTCGCAGCACCGCACAGGCCGCCACGGTGCCGGCGACGACGAGGCCCAGCACCACCGCCGCCCGCCAGCCGAAGACGATGAGGCCCGCCGCCAATGGCACGATCAAGGCCGTGATGTGGACGGCTGTCCAGGCCCGCGTCGAATTGTTGGCAGCGGTGAGATTCACGGTCGGACTCGCACAATCCCACGACCTACGCCATCAGCATCGCCAAAAGCCCCTTCTGGGCGTGCAGGCGATTCTCAGCCTGCTCGAAGATGCGACTTTGCGGCGAGGCCATGACGTCGGCATCAATTTCCTCACCACGATGGGCAGGCAGGCAGTGCAGGACGATCGCATCAGGCTCGGCGGCGGCAAGCAGTGCGCCGGTGATGCCGTAACCGGCGAAGGCGGCTAGTCGCTTCTCCCGTTCGGCCTCTTGCCCCATGCTTGCCCAGACATCGGTATACAGCACGTCGCAAGCCTTGACCGCTTCCTGAGGGTCGGCGACCAGCGTCAGGTCGAGTGACGACACCTGCCGGCGGAGCCGTTCAGCCTCGTCGGCGGGCAACGCGTAGCCGTCGGGCGAGCAGCCGACGACGCTGACGCCGACCATGCCGCATGCGACGGCGAGCGAGCGGAACACGTTGTTGGCATCGCCAATGTAGCAGACACGGCGACCCGCGAGGTCGCTGCCGAAGGCGTCCCGCATCGTCAGCAAATCGGCCAGTGCCTGGCACGGGTGAGCCAGATCGCTCAAACCGTTGATGACGGGCACCGGGCACGTGGCAGCCAAATCGTTGAGCGTCGACTGCGACCGGACGCGCGCCATGACGCAGTCGGTCATTGAGCCGAGGACGCGGGCGACATCACCGGCCGGCTCACGCGTATTGAGGCCGATGTCGGCCGGCGCGAGGTAAATCGCGTGGCCGCTGAGCTGGGTCATGGCGACCTCAAAGCTGACGCGGGTGCGCAGGCTCGGGTGCTCAAAAATCATGGCCAGCGTCTTACCGGCGAAGAGGGACGACGCCTTGCCGCTGCGGAGGTCACTGCGGAGCGACGCTGCCCGATCAAGCACTTCTCGGACGAAGTCGGGGCCATGGTCGGTGAGCTGCAGGAAGTGCGTCGGCGGGTTCAAAGGGTGATCTCCGTGCCGATACCAGCGGCGGTGTAGATTTCCAGCAGCAGCGCGTGCGGCGTGAGCCCATCGACGATGTGCGTCTTGCTAGCCCCACCGCGAAGGGCTTCGAGGCAGGCGTCCACCTTGGGCAACATGCCACCACCGATGATGCCGTCGGCGACAAGGTTCTTGACCCCGTTGGCGGTGACGGAGCTGATGCGGGTTGCCGGGTCGTGCATGTCGCGACGGATGCCGTGCGTGTCACTGACGACGACGAACTTGTGCGCCTTGAGGGCCGCGGCCACGGCGCCGGCGGCGGTGTCGGCATTGACGTTGAGCTTCTGACCCGTTTGCCGATTCACGCCGATCGTACTGATGACGGGAATGGCGTCAGCCTGCACGAGCAACTGCAACAGTCGCGTGTTGACGTCGACCACCTTGCCGACGAGGCCCAGGTCGCTGCCGTCGTCGTCGAGCGTCTGCTCGGCGAACAACACGTCGCTGCCGAGGCTGGTCAGGCTCATTGCCTCGCAACCCTGGCTGCGGATGAACTGGACGATGAAGGGGTTGATCTCGCCACACAGCACGCCCTCGGCGATCTGCAACGTCTGTGCGTCGGTGTACCGCTTGCCGTTGACCCACCGCGGCGTCAGCCCGGCCTTGGCCATGGCGGCATTAATTGCTTTACCGCCGCCGTGCACGATCACCGGCTGCATGCCGACGTAGTTCATGAAGACGATGTCGACGAGCAACCGCGCCAGCGCAGGCTCGTCATCCATGATGCTTCCGCCGACCTTGACGACGACCGTCTTGTCGTGAAATCGCTGGATGTACCCCAACGCCTCGATTAATGCCGCCGCCTTGTCACCGGCAGCGGCAAGGAGCTGGTGCGTCTCGTTGATCTTCGCCCCGTCGTTCAAGCGGGCAGGATAGACCCCGCAACTCGTCGGGCCAACTTGACCTGTGCACCGCGACCCGCACGATGCGTCCATGCTCAAGCTCTCTGGCTTTGCCGACGAAATCGGCCCGACCCTTCACGAACAGATCAGCACCTGCCGGGACACCGGCGTCACGCATCTCGAATTGCGGAGCGTCGACAAGATTAACGTCATCGAACTTTCTGCCGATCGGTTGCGCGAGATCAACAAAATGCTCGCGGACGCCGGAATGGGCACCGTCTCCATCGGCAGCCCGTGCGGCAAGGTCGAGGCGACCGATGACGAGGCCAAGATCCTGGACATGTTCAAGCGGGCGCTCGACGCGGCAGTTGCCCTCGAAGCACCGCTGATTCGCGTCTTCAGCTTCTATCCAGAAGGTGGCGAGGGCAAAGGTCCGATCGACGCGATCCGCGGTCTAGCCATCGAGTTGCTCAGCAAACAGGTCGAGATGCTCGACAGCAGCGGCACCGACGTCGTCATGGTCCACGAGAACGAGAAAGGCATCTACGGCGACACCGGCGACCGCTGCCTCGACCTCATGCAGAGCGTCAACTCGCCCAAGCTTCGCACGGCGTTCGACTTCGCCAACTTCGTGCAGGTCGGTGATGATCCGGCTGACAACTGGCCCAAGCTCAAGCCGTTCACGGCCCACATCCACATCAAGGACGCAGTCGCAGGCAGCGGCGACGTCGTTCCCGCCGGCCAAGGTGACGGCGGCATCGAGGCCATCGTGAAAGATGCTTACGCCTCCGGGTATCGCGGCTTCCTCAGCATGGAGCCGCACCTCAAGCTCGCCGCCCACAGCCACGGCGAAACGGGTCCGGAGCTGTGGAAGACGGCAGTGGAGGCGCTTCGCGACGTGTGCCGCCGAGCGGACGTGCCGCTGGCGAGCTGATTGCTGGAAGCGAAGGAGCAGCCATGTCCGATCGCCACCGTTTCATCGACGTGCCTCCACCGGACGTGGTCTGGACGGTGGTCGGCGAGGCCGACGCAGACGAGGCATTGCTGCCGCGTGGCGAACTGCAGGTTGGGCAGCGCATCGGCACAGGCGTCGTCGTGCTGCCCGGCGACGCGGGTCAGCCGGCCGAGCGACGTGACACGCACGATCGCGCGGTGCTGGCCGTGCCGCAGGTGTGTCACGACGATGCCGAGACGGCTGCGACGCCGTTGCAGACGCCGATCGAACCGAACGACGTCACTCCGCGCGATCTGGACGCGTGGCTCGAACGACTCGCCATGGCCGGCGTTCGGCCGGATCGGGTCAACTGCCCCGACCTGCACGCCCAGCTCGCCGCCAGCAAGACACGGCCGGCCGAGCTTGTCCTGTGCTCCTGCGTCGAGCCTGACCCGCTCTTGCCGTTGCAGGCCGAATGGGCTCTGAGGCATCCGCGAGCCTTTAGCGACGGCCTGCGGATTCTGGCTCGGCTCAGCGGTGCGAGGCGGTCCGTCGTCGCCGTCGCAAGCGGCGACCATCGCCGCCTGTCAAGGCACATGGCGCGCCTCGACCCGCATACGCCTGCCCCGACAACTGGTGACGAGTCCCCGACCGTCGACGTCGGCAGCGTTCGGCTGATGTCCGTCAACAACGCCTACCCTCAGGCCGATCCGACGCTGATGGCCTACGCACTCGCCGGGAAGCGGTTGCCCCCCGGGGCGTCACCGCTCGATGTAGGCGTGCTCGTCGTCGATGCCGTCGCTGCCGTTGCCGTCGGCCAGGTTGCACGTGGCTGCGCATGTGTGCGGACGGAGCCGATCGGCCTTCGCGACCACCGCACCGGTCTCGGCGTCCTGGCCAACGTCTGGCGTGGCAGCCGACTGTGCGACGTGCTGCTGTTCCTCGGACTTCAGCACCACGACTGCGAGCGCGACGACAAGGGCGAACCCATACGAATTTGCGGCGGGGACTTCCTCAGAGGCAACGGACTCGATCCGGCGGCCATTGTCGGAAACGGCGAGCTGATCTTTCACATCGAGGCGGCAACGCCGACAGCCCCGCCTGAGCCGTGCATCCGGTGCGGCTGGTGCTTGGACATCTGCCCGACGGGGCTGAACCCGGCCGGTCTGCTCGATGCCGAGGCGGCGAAGCCGGACAAGCGGCATCAGCTCGCGATCCGCCACGGCGCCGACGCCTGCATCGGGTGCGGCCTGTGCGACTACGCGTGCCCGAGCAGCCTGCCTCTTCGCGACGTCGCGACGAAGATGCGTGATTTTATCAAAGCGTCGGCATCGCCAGTTTCCGCAGAGGGCGATCCAGAAACACCGCAAGACGCTCTGCCATGAGCGCTTCGAGTGCCGCGACGCCTTCACCGGTGGTTGCGGAGACGGCTGGGCCGTCGGCTGGCGGCTGAGCTACGTCACACTTGTTCCACACAACGAGGTCTGCCCGCCCGGATGCCGAAGCGTCACCTGTCGCGTCGCGAACTTCGATGACTAGATCGGCCTGCTCGATGACCTCGCGCGACAAAACGATGGCCTTGCCCTCGACGCCGCCTACGTTGCGCCTGCCCGGTGTGTCTGCCAGTCGCACCGGTAGCTGACCGTCGCACAAGATGGCGGGGGTCTCGACCCAATCGCGTGTCGTTCCCGGCTCATCAGCGACGAGGCTTGCCGCTCGGCCGACGAGGCGGTTCGACAACGAACTCTTGCCGACATTGGGCCGACCCACGATTGCGATCAGCGGCGGCACCAGCAGACGAATCAATGTGAGATCCGCAGGATCGGCCTCGCCCTCCTGTTCCCGCTGAGCCAGTAGCAATCGCAGTCCCAGCTCTGTCGTCGCCTGCGGTAACCAGCGGTCGACCGGGCCACCGATGGCAGCGTCATCTCGCAAAAAGCCTGCGGCCATCGCGTCGTCAAAGAAGCACTCGACGATCCGCCTGCCGCCGTGAAAGTTGACGTCGAACCATTCGTCACCGCCTCGAACGAGCGGGTCGTCGAGGATGCTGCCGTTAGCCAGGGTCCAGGAGCCGTACACGAGCTGGCCCGGTGGCGGCAGCTTACCGAGTCGAGACCTGACGAAGTTTGCCGCCGCCCGCCCTTCGACCCGCACGACGGCAAGGGCCGCCATGCCGGGCGCGGTGAGGAGCCGGACGACGTTGTTCATGCAGATCGTTTCGAGTTGCTTAGTGTCCGCACTAGGACTTGTGCGTGATGTGGTGGTTCGCGTAGGCAAGCGCGATGCCGTACAGCGTCAGGTCACGGCTGATGGCGTGGATGAGCTCGAACGGGTGGTCGCCACCAAAGAGCTCATGTGCGTCGCCGCCTGTGGCGATGACCTCTGGCCATGTCGCCTGTTCCATGGCGTGTTGTTCGACGCTCTGGCGGACAAGGCCGCGAATGGCGTTGACGATGCCGCAGTTGATGGCGCCCGGCGTGTCGCGTCCGAAGGCGTCACCCGTTGCCGCCGGACGGACGGCCGGCAGGTGCGTTGCCGCGTCAGACAGGGACGACGCCATCAATGATGCACCGGGCGCGATGCATCCACCCAGGAACGTGCCGCTGTCGTCGCAGAAGTCGACGGTGACTGCCGTTCCGACGTCAACGATGATGCATGCCTTCTTGAGCTGCTCGTATGCCGCTGCAACGTTGAGCACGCGGTCGACGCCTGTCGACTGCGGCTGCTCCGTTGCGACGGCGATGGGCAATTCCACGTCTTTACCGACCCGGCCCGACCCGCTCCAGCCCGCTTGGCGGACCATGTGAGCGACATCGTCGACGAAAGCTCCGTTGCTGGCGGCGATGACGACGTCGCTGTCGAAGCCCTCGAGTTGTTCGCGTGCCTGCTCGACCGCGCCGGCAACGTTGTCGGGTGAGGCGACGTCTGCGCGCCACGATGCGACCAGATCACCCGCTTCGAACGCGCCGAGTTTGACCCGCGAGTGTCCTACGTCGATTGCCAGCAGATTGATGTCAGCCACGCCGCACCGTAGCAACGGGCCCAGCGAGTCGCTATTGCGGCTCAGGGACGAAACGCGGGCCGTCGTCGGGTTCTTCGCCGCGTAATGCAGCCAGCAGGATGTCTCCGTACATGGCAACCCGGCGTGGCCCCATGCCCTTGACGGCGGCAAGGGCTTCGTCGTCGCCCGGCGCTTCCATCGCGATGAGACGAAGCGTCCGGTCGTTGCAGATGCAGTAGGCAGGTAGCCCCTTGTCACGGGCGAGCGTGCCGCGGGCGGTGCGAAGACGGTCGAACCGCTCACCGGCATCGGCGTCGAGTTGCATCGGCTTGGCCGACGTGGCCAACGTTGCACGTCGTCGCGGCACCAGGTCGTTCAGCGGTGCGGGCGGGTCGGCCAGCGCCTTCATGACCCGCACGCCACTGGCCGTCATTTTGACAACCTTGATGTGCGAATCACCATCGACGGCCGTCTGCTGGACGAGGCCGACCTCGATCAGCCGGTGGACCATGGCGATGACCTGCTTGACGGTGAACTGCGAGAGCAGGCCGTGCGTCGAAAGCTTATCGAGGCCGCGACCGGTGACCTTTTCGCTTGTGCTGCCGGTGAGAACTTCAGCCACGGTGCCTACACCCATGCGCTCGTTGAGCCTGGCGACGCCGCTGAGCAGCTTGCGGACGACGTCGCCCGTCTCTGCGTCGACGCGTGGCAGGTCGTCGTCGTCGTCGAGCTGCCCGTTCCCGTCGCGGCATGCGTCGCACTTGCACTTGGTCTGATCAACCCTTGCAACATCGCCGAAGTAGTCGAGGATCTGCTGCCTGCGACACCGCCACGTGCTGGCGTAGCCGATCATGCGATCTAGCTTGTCCTGGCCCTGCTGCTTGAGCTCGGCGACCAAATCAGGGTCGGCGTCGTCAGCACCCTTGATGTTGTCGATGAAGTATTGCTGCGTATACCGGTCTTCGTAGCTGAACAGCAACACGCACCGTGCAGAGGCACCGTCACGACCGGCGCGGCCAGCTTCCTGGTAGTAAGCCTCGACGCAGCCGGGCAGGTTGTAGTGGGCGACGAGGCGGACATCCGGCTTGTTGATGCCCATGCCGAACGCGTTGGTGGCAACGGCGATGCCGCGAGGCGTGCGGAGCCATCGCTCCTGGTTTTCGGTTCGTGCCGCCGCGTCCATGCCGCCGTGATAACTGAAGACGGGCCGCGTCGGCAGACGTTCGGTGAGCAGGCCGGTGACTTCGTCGACGGCCTTACGGGTCGCGCAGTAGACGATACCGCCACCGTCCTCACGGCTGACAAGGTCGACCAGCGCGTCGAGCTTGGCCTTCTTGCCCTTGATGCGACGGCTTTCATACCGGAGATTCGGCCGATCGAAGCCGGTGACGACGACGCTCGGGTCACTTAAGATCGAGCGTGCGGATGATGTCCGCCCGTACGTCTGCCGTCGCAGTGGCCGTCAGGGCGATCGTCGTCGGACGCCCAAGTAGTTCGCGAACTTCGCCCAGATTCTGATAGTCGGGCCGGAAGTCGTGCCCCCACTGGCTGATGCAGTGCGCCTCGTCGATAGCAAAGAGCGTCGGGTTCAACTCCGCCGCTAGTCGCCTGAAGTACGGGACAGCAAAACGTTCTGGCGATACGTAAAGCAAGCCCTCGAATGACCCGCTTTCGAGCTCGCGAAGCGTTCGGCGTTGCTCGTCCATGCTCATGCCGCTGTTGAGCATGGCGCAGTCGATGCCTTCGTCGCGCAGCTGCTGCGTCTGATTCTCCATAAGAGAAATCAGTGGGCTGACGACCAGGGTCAATCCGCCACGAACGACAGCGGGCAGCTGGTAGCACAGGCTTTTGCCGGCACCGGTGGGCATGACGCACAGCACGTCGCGGCCCGCCAGCGTGTCTTCGATGACCTCTCGCTGCATCGGGCGAAAGGCGTCGAGACCGAAGGATTGACGCAGGGCTTCGCGCAAATCATCGGCCGCCTCTTCCGAGGCGGTTGCTTGAGGTTCGGGCTTGCTGAGCGTCGTCGGTTCCATCCGCGGCATGTCACCATACGGCACCGGGACGCAGAGGTTTTTGCCACTGGCGCGCCCGCATCAAGCCGCTAGGTTCGGCTCATGGCAGAAACCACCGTTCAAGACCTGGAATACGACTACAACGCACTCGAGCCGCACATCGACGAACAGACGATGCGGACGCACCACGACAAGCACTACGCGACGTACGTCAGCAAATACAACGATGCCGTCAAGGGGACGGACCTCGAGGGTAAGCCGATTCACGAGGTGCTGGCCGACAACGCCAGCAAGGTGCCGGACAACATCCGTCAAGCCGTCATCAACAACGGCGGTGGCGCGCACAACCACGCCCACTTCTGGGAGATGATGGCCCCCGCTGGCAACGGTGGCGGCGGTGAGCCCGTCGGTGAGCTGGCAGAGGCGATCAACAAGACCTTCGGCTCCTTCAGCGCCTTCAAGGACGAGTTCAAGAAGGCAGCCCTGGGCCAATTCGGCAGCGGCTGGGCCTGGCTCGTCAAGGAAGGCGACGCCCTCAAAGTCGTCAGTACGCCCAACCAGAACAGCCCGCTACTGAGCGGCCAGATGCCGATCCTCGGGCTCGACGTATGGGAGCACGCTTACTACCTGAAGTACCAGAATCGACGTCCCGACTACGTCGACGCGTTCTGGAACGTCGTCAACTGGCCTTACATCAACGAGCGGTTCGGCCGGGCCGACTGAGCAGGCCACGCCCCCAAATCGAGGGCTTGTACTTATATAAGAATTACAAAGCACTAGTTGACTCGCTGCTGATGCCGCGGTAAACTGTTCCAACAAGGGTCGGCCTGAAACAGCTGGCCCGCATCAAACCCCCCCACCCGGCGCGGCCTGCTACTTGTTAGCAGGTCGCGTCTTTTCGTAGTGGTCTCAGGCGGCGGTGCGGGGGCGAACCGGTGAGGCCGACTGTCCGCCCGTCGGTCGCTGGCCGATACACCGACCATGGCCGACCGCTTTAAGGAATTAACCCGTCTGCTCGAACGTGAGCCGGGCGATCCGTTCCTCCGTTACGCCCTTGCGATGGAGCACAAGAAGGCGGGCCGGCTCGATGACGCACTCGAGTGGCTGAGCAAGACGCTCGAGGCCGACAGCTCCTACTGCTACGCCTACTACCAGCGGGGCCAGATCTTTGAGCAGCAGGATCAGATGCCCGACGCCCGCAAGGTGTACGAGGACGGCATCAAGGCTGCCAAGAAGTGCGGCGACGCCCACGCCGCCGGCGAGATTCAGGTAGCGCTCGACCTGCTCGACGACGAATAGCCGAGTCGTCTGTTATTCCTGCATGAGGTCGTCGACGATGGCCGCCGCTCCGCTCGGATCGAGCCCATGGTGGCTGCCGTCGGCTGCGTCGCTCTGCGCCGTCGGATTGAGCAGTGACCCTGGGTCCATCGGCGGCAGGCCCGTGACCTCCGTCAAGGCCGCCGCTGCCCGCTCGGCCGGTGGAACCAGCAGATCAAACGGCTCACCGTCGACCTGCACCACGAACGTCAGGTTCCCAATCGTTACACGATCACCCGGCAGTAGTGGGGATTCCTGGACACGCCTGTTGTTGACGAAGGTGCCGTTGGAGCTGCCAAGATCCTGAAGCGTGAGCGACTTGTCGTCTCGCCTGACAATGCAGTGCCGGCGACTGACATCACCGAGCGGGATCCGCAGGCCGCAATCCTCGCGACGACCGATAACGGTTTCCTGAAGCGTCAGATCAAACTGCCGATTAGAGCCGCCGGCACGGAGCAGGACGAGTGCGACTTTCTGACTGTCCTCGACAGGGGTTGCGTCAGCGTTCGTCGGCACCCGGGCCGGTGGCTGAGGTACTGGCGGTGGGACGGGTGGTCTCTGCATTGGTGATGGCCCGTTACCGCGTGCAAGCCTGTCGTAACGTAGCAAACGCGACGAGATTCGACAACAGCCTGCCCAGGTTATCGGAGCAACTCTTGGGCCGGTGGCGCGTCTACTGCCGGCGGCCACACCGGTGGGGCCGTCAAACCTGTCAGGAACAGGAGACACTTTGTCGGTTGCCGATCCTTTCAACTTTATCGATGGGCACCGTCTGAAGATTTGAGCCTGGCGCGCCGGTATCCGATGAAATGGATACGTCGCCCGTGGCCGAAGCGCGTTGTCCCACGCGCCACCGCTGCCGCGACACCACCCGCACCTCATGAGTTACACGAGCCGCCCTGCCCTTCGCCCCGACGCAACGCCTTTCGAGCAGCTCGAGGCCCGGCGGCTCATGACGAGCGTCGCCCTGCCTTTCACTCTCGACTTCGACACGGATGCAGGCGGGCTTAACGACAAGGACGGCACCGGAACCGGCTTCGACCGCACCCAGACCAACACAGGCACCGCCTCCGACTTCGACGCCTCGCTCCTCGACATCGCAGGCGGCCGGCTCACCGTTGAAAGTCTCAGCGGTAACGACGGCACCAACAGCGGCTCGATCAACACCCTCGTCAACGCCCTGCAGGTCGGCTTCGACGCCACCAGCTCCTTCGTCGTCGAGACTCGCATTCTTCCCGCAAGCGGCGACAGCAACCTCGGCCAGCTCAACGCGACCTACGAACAGGCAGGTCTGCTCCTTGGTGCCGACGGTGACAACTGGGTCAAACTCGTCGCCCTCTACCACGACAACGGCCCGTCGATTCAGTTCCTCGATGAGTTCGATGTCAGCGGCAACCTGACCAGCTCCGCCCCTTCGGGTGGCGGCCTCGTCGCCACAAACGCCTGGTCGACCGTCACGTCACTCGACCTCCGCATCGTCGGCGACCCGAGTGACGGCACGCTCAGCGCCAACTACCGCATCAACGACGGCTCGTGGCGGACCGTGCCGCACGAACTGACCGTGCCGGCCGGCAAGCGGGCTGCCTTCTTCGCCAGCGAATCGACGGCAGGCGTCGTCGCCTTCCACCGCAACACGAGCCCGACCCGTGGGCTCACCGTCGCCTTCGACAACTTCTCGATCGAGCGACCGGCGGTCGGCGTCGGTGAAGGCCCGAGCGTCGCTGCCGTCCGCCCGGCGGCGGGGACGAGCAACGTCAACCGCGACGCCTTTGTGGCCGTCGATGTCGTTCTGCCCAGCGGCGCGATCGATCCTTCGACCGTCACGCCGAGCGTCGTCTTCCTGCTCGACAATTCCACCGGCCAAGTCGTGCCATCGAGCACGACGGTCAGCGGTGGCGGCGACGCGATCACGCTCACGCCGACCGGCCTGCTTAAGGCCAACACGTCGTACACGTTCCAGATCACGGATGCCGTTCAGGACGTCAACGGCAACGCGTTCACCGCCTACCAGGGTGCATTTACGACCGGCAGTGCGGTTGCAGAGTCGCTGCCCCAGGTCGCCTTCGAGCAGACGCCGCAGAGCGGCACGGTCGGCACCGCCTGGACAGGCGTGACGTTCGGCCCCGACGGCAAGCTCTACGCCGTCACCGCTGACGGCGAAGTGCACCGCTTCGGCATCAACGCCAGTGGCAGCCTCACGGCCGGCACCTTGCTCGCCAGCCTCACCGAAAGCGACGGCACGACGCCACGGCTCATCACCGGTCTCGTCTTCGACAACTCGCAAGGCACGCTCACCGCCTACGTCAGCCACGGCGCGTACATCGACCCCGGTGATGACACCGACCGAACCGCCCCCGAATGGAGCGGCAAGATCACGCGCCTCAGTGGTGCGAACCTGGAGAACGAGCTCGACGTCATCGTCGGCCTGCCACGCAGCGTCTACGACCACCTCAACAACCAGCCGATCTTCGGCCCCGACGGCAGGCTCTACGTCGTCTCGCCGAGCAATTCGGCCATGGGTGCGCCCGACAACACCTGGGGCAACCGTCCGGAGCAACTGCTCTCGGCGGCAGTTCTGGCCATGGATGTTCGGTCCATCAGCAGCACGCTCGACGTCCAAACCGCTGACGGCGGTACGTACGACCCGTACGCCAGCGGCGCAAAAGTCACGCTCTACGCGACCGGCGTCCGCAACGCGTACGACCTCGTCTGGACGGCAGGCGGACACCTCTACGCCCCGGCCAACGGCAGCGCGGCAGGTGGCAACACGCCGACCGATCCCGATCAGGCCAACACCGCCATCTTCGGCGTCAACGAAACGCAGCACGACCTGCTCTACCGCATCGTGCCGGGCGGCTACTACGGCCACCCCAACCCGCTCCGCGGCGAGTACATCCTGGCAGGCGGTAACCCGACAAATGCCGTCGACGCCAACCAGGTCAGTCAGTACCCCGTGGGCACCCTGCCCGAGCCCAACTACCAGGGCTTTGCCCATGACTTCGGCCTGAACGTCAGTCCAAACGGTGCGATTCAGTACGACTCCAACGGCGCTCACTTCAACGGTGCGCTCGACGGCAAACTGGCGGTCGTCCGCTTCAGCGGTGGTGACGATCTCATGTTCCTCAGCGTCGACGAGGCCACGGGCGCGATCACGCAGTCGTTTGCTGGCAGCTTCGGCGCCGGTGGTCTCAGTGACCCGCTCGACGTCGCACAAGATCCGGCGACCGGCTTCCTCTACGTCGTCGAGGCCGGCTTCCGCACCAACGGCGGTGACCTGCAGCTCACGCTGCTCAAGCCCATCCAGGCGGCGCCGCTGACGGTCACGTCGCCCGCCCGCGACTATGGCAACGGTGCGTCACTCTTCTTCAGCTCGGTGGGCGGAACGACGGGCACCGACGCGCTGACGATCAACCTCGCCCACGGCGGTGGTGGTGGAACCGTCGCTTTCCCAGACGATGCCGTCGTCATCCGCGGGACCGACGCCAGTCGCTTCCGCATCGTCAGCGGTGACCCGGCAGGCACGACCCTTGCCACCGGGCAGTCGAGCAACCTGCTCATCGACTTCGACGCGCCCTCCGTCGGCCTCTTCGACGCAGAACTCGTCATCAAGAGCAACGACCCCAGCGTGCCCGAACGCGTCATCCGCCTGCGCGGCCTCGGCACCGCGGGCGAAGGTGGCAACCTCGAGCCGTCCCTGCAGCGCGTGCTCGATCTGTACGAACTGCAGGTCAACGTCGCCGACCCTGACCCGGCGACGACGGACTACCCGCAACAGAAGAATGTCACCGGCAGTGACGAGATCCTCGCCCAGCTCTTTGAAAAGGCAGGCACCGGTAGCGTCACGATCGAGCTGCTGGCCAGCCTCGGCACGGCCAACAGCAACGGCTTCAGCAACACGTCTGCCGTGTCGTGGTACACCGACGGCAACAGCGGGTCGGCGACGCAGCTCTTCACCATCGCCAAGGCCGATGCCCAGACGGTGCAGGTCGCGCCCAGCGGTTCGCTCAGCTTCAACCCGGGCTCCAGCGAGTTCGGCTTGACCGCCCGCTTCTTCGACTTCGACAGCGGCAACCGTCGTGTCTACCAGCAGGACGACCTCAACACCTATGAGGCCAACGCAGACGAACAACGCAAGCTTCGCCTGTTCCCGCTGCTCGACGCGAATGGCAACAGCGTCGCCAACGCCTACGTCTTTGCCTTCGAGGAGTGGGACCAGGCGACGGATCAGAACGACATCGTCGGCATCATCCGCAACGTCAGTCCGGTGGGCGTCAACGCGACGGTCTCGCTCGTCAACGCCGAGCACCCGGTCTTCGGCAGCAACCTGACGATGCACCGCATCGACAACGTCGACAGCGTTGTCGGCAACAAGGTGCGTGACGAAGCGACGCTGCTGTTTACGAACGAAGGGGCAAGCGACCTGCAGATCACCGGTGTCTCGCTCGACTCGCCTGACTTCATTATCGTCTCCGGCGGTGAATCGGGAACGCTTACGGCAGGGGCGACGCGGTCAATTACGGTCCGCTTCGTCTACAGCGATCCGTTCAACAACAGCACGGCCCCCGGTGGGCAGCCGCGGATGATCGACCGGGTCGTCAAGACCGGCAACCTCATCGTCGCCACCAACGACACCGACGAGCCCAACAAGGTCGCCCGCGTCGGTGGCATCTGGCAGAGCCACAGCGAAGAAGGCAACACCGGCACGAGTCAGGAGCCGGTGCTGAACGAGCTCGTCGCCGCCTTCGGCTGGGACATCGACGTCGGGCCGTTCACCGGCTTGTCCAACTACGACACCGGCCAAAACACCCAAGGCCAGCGGATCGCCATCGGTGAAGAAGTGCTCAGCGACTTCTGGTTCAAGACCGGCAGCAACGTCGAGGTGCTCCAGATCGCAGCGTTCCACCAGCAGCGTGACCCGCAGTGGAACGGCACCGGCTCGCCTCGCTACGTGCCCAACACGACCTTCCGCTGGTACAACACGACCGGCGGATACAACCAGGTCTTCAAGCACGACGCCGACTACGGCCAGTCGATCCTGCCGCTCATCGACGGCGAAAGTGGCCTGTCGTACGGCACGTTCAACCCCGGCACCGGCAGCTTCGGTGTCAGCGTCGACCAGACCTGGAACTCCGACCGCACCCGAAACGGCCAGAACGCCCACGCGTTCCGCTTCTTCGCCCTCAAGGACAGTGACGGCAACATCATTCCCGGTGCCTACCTCGCCGCAGAGGACAACGCAGGCACCGGTGACGGCACACAAGCGGGTAACGGTTCCAACTACGACTATCAGGACAACGTCTACGTCCTGACCGGCGTCCGACCGGCAGAAGGCCCGACGGCCATTGAAAGCCTCGCCGCCAACGGCACATCAGGCGGCGTCAGCCTCACCTGGAATGCCAGCAGCGAAGGCAACGTCACGCAATACCGCGTCGCCCGGGCCACGGCTGTCAACGGCACGTACAGCACGATCGCCACCGTCGACTCGCCCGACTACGTCGATGCTTCTGCCGTCGCAGGGACCCAGTACTTCTACCGCGTCAACGCCCTCGACTACCACAACACGATCGGCGCGTCGGCCACCAGCGTCAGCGCCACCCGGCCCGTCGGCGGCTCGGCACCGACCGCACCGTCAGCCCTCGCCGCCACGGCCAACTCCACCGACAGCGTCTCGCTCGCCTGGACCGACAACAGCGGCGACGAAACCGGCTTCAAAGTCCTTCGCAACATCGGCGGGGGCAGCTACAGCCTCATCGCCACCCTCGGCAGCAATATCACCAGCTACGTCGACAGTACCGTCGACGGCGGCACGAGCTACGGCTACCGCGTCGTCGCCACCAACGCCAACGGCGACAGCGGCTTTGCCTCGGCCAGCGTCAGTACGCCAGACGACCTCTCTGCCGCCGTCAACCTCAGCGCGACGGCGACGGCATTTAACACCGTCAACCTCACCTGGGCAGACACCAGCGACAACGAAACCGGCTTCCGCGTCGAACGCAACGGCGGCATGGGCTTCACCGTCGTCGGCACCACGTCGCCCGACGCACAGTCTTTCACCGACACCACCGCCAGCGGCGCGACGACGTATACCTACCGCCTCGTCACCCTCGGCGACAACGCCACCGTCGGTGGCACGAGCGCGACCGCCAGCGTCACCACGCCCGCTAATCCGAGCAACGTCGACGCGCCCACCAACGCCCGCGCCACGAGCGTCGGCCACGCCAGCGTCGCCCTCGCCTGGGATCACGTCGGCACGAACGTCACCGGCTTCGAGGTCAAGCGAAACAACGTCGTCATCGCCACCCTCGCCAGCGGCTCGACCCGCAGCTACACCGACAACACCGTCTCGCCGCAAACGTCGTACAGCTACGTCGTCACGGCCCTCAACGGCTCGTTCCGCAGCAGTGGTTCGTCGGCTGTTTCGGTGACAACCACGGCCGACCCGGCCGTTTTAACCGCGCCCGGCAGCTTCACCGCCACGCCTATCTCGCGGACGCAGGTCGACCTCGACTGGAACGCGGTCAGCAACGCCAGCTTCTACGTCGTCGAGCGTCGCCTGGCCAACACGTCGACGTTCAGCGTGCTGTCGAACGCAGTCCCTGCGTCGCAGACCGACTACGTCGACAACACCGTCGCCGCCGGCACGACGTACGTCTATCGCGTCCGCGCCCGCAACGCCGCCAATCCGTCGAGCGGGCCTTACAGCACGACGACCGCCTCGACGCCTTCCGCCGATGCCATCGTCTTTACCGAGATCGGCAGTGCGACCGGCTCGTTCACCGGCACCGCCGCCGACTTCACGCTCGCCGCCACCGGCACGTCCGACGCGACCGACCTCGGCAGCGACGACGACATCGGCTTCGCAGGCCGCATCTTCGTCGGTGACTTCGATGTCGCCATTCTCCTCGACTCCTTCACCAAGGCCGACAGCGCTTCTGCCGCGGGCCTGATGGTGCGGGCCGACCTGTCCGACACCGCCACCAACGTCTTCCTCCGCACGAGCGGCCAAGTCGCGATGAGCTGGCGTGACACGACCGGTGCCGAAACGCGTGCACCGACCGGTGCCCAGAACGCACCGTCGCCGACGCACCTCCGCCTGGTTCGAGACGGCAATGTCTTCACCGGCCTCACGTCGGCCGACGGCATGAACTGGACGACCGTCGCAACCAGCAGTTCCATCCCGATGGGCGCCAGCGTCCACGTCGGTGCTGCCATCGCCAGCTACTCGACGAGCAGCTCGACCGCCAGCTTCAGCGACTTCGGCACCTATCAGCAGCAACCACCCGTCGCCCCGACCGGCTTTGCCGTCACGACGACGGCCGGCACGCGACTCACCTGGACCGACGCCTCGCCCAATGAAACGGGCTTCCGCGTCGAGCGTCGCGTCAGCGGCGGCACGTTTGCCACGATCGCCACCCTCGACGCCGGCTCGACCGCCTACACCGACGCGGCCACATCGCCGGGCGTCACGTACGACTGGCGGGTCGTCGCCTTCAATGCCGCCGGCTCCAACGCCAGTGCGGTCGTGACGAAGACGACGCCCGATAACCGACCCGCCGCCCCGGGTGACGGCACGGCCCCTGTCGCCACTCCACCGCCGGCCGACGTGGTCGTGCCCGACGGCAACCGCATCGGATGGGTCGCAACCACCGGTGACGCCGACGGCTACGTCGTCCAACGCCGCGTCGGCTCGGGCGAGTGGATCACCGTCGCCAGCGTCGGCCCCGACGGCACCGCACTTCGTGACGGCACCGCACAGCCGGGCGTCACCTACCAGTACCGCGTCGCCGCCTTTAACAGCGACGGCATCGGTGAGGCCACCACGCCAACCACCGTCGTCACGCCCGCCGCCCCGGTCGCAACCGCCGCCGACGTCGCCGTCCGTCGCACGCCCGGTGGTGTGGTCGTCAGCTTCGACACGAACGGCGAAAATGCCATCGTCCAACGCCGCGTCAGTGACGAGTGGCTCACGCTCACCAACGGCGCCACCGGCACGTTCGTCGACAGCGGCGCACCCGTCGGCAGCCGCATCGAGTACCGCGTGCGGCCGGTCCTGGGCAGCACGTTCTCCGCGCCCGTCGTCCTCGCCGCCGACGCACCGGCGAGCGATCCGACGTCCAGCAACCTCGGCGATGCCTCCGGCAGCGTCACGTTCATCCGCGGGTTCGAGCACATGAACGTCACCGCCACCGGCGGCGACGTCTGGAGCTTCGAGGACGGCGCCGTCTTTGCCGGCCTCGATCTAACCGGTGACTTCGACGTCGCCAGCCGCGTCTTTGCCACCGGCGACAACGGCTCGTCGGCCGGGCTGATGGTCCGGGCCAGCGACGCACCCGAAGCGCCAAACGTCTTTGTCAGTCGTCGCGGCAACAGCGTGTCGATGACGCACCGCCAGCGATCCAGCGGCCAATCCGCCACCGCCGCCGCGGTGTCGACCGACGCCTCCTGGCTACGCCTGGCCCGTCGCGGCGACACCGTCTACACACTCACCAGCGTCGACGGCACGACGTGGACTCGCCTCGGTAACGTCAACGTCGAACGGCTCGGCGACACCGTCCGCGTCGGCGTCGCCGCCGCCGGTGGCGTCGCCTCGACCGACGCCAGCGTCGACGCCCGCTTCCGAGAGTTCCGCCACCTTGACGCCACCGCAGGCCCCGACACCCTCACGGCCGACAAGGTCGCCGGGGGCATCAGCCTCACCTGGCCCGCCGCTGGGACGTCGCTCTTCCACACGCTCGAACGTCGCGATCCCGACGGCGGTTGGGTCGTCCTGGCTCGGCCGACGAACGGCATGTTCCTCGACACGACCGCGGCCACCGGCGTCAGCTACGTCTACCGCGTCGCCGCCGAGTCAGGCCGCGCCACCGCCTCGACGCTACCGATCATCGCATGACGCCGCTCACCAGTTCGTGAATCCGCCGTCGCTGCGGTGAAAGGTCGGGCATTCCCACGGTTCGTACGGGTGGTGCTTCAACGCCGCCTCATCGACCTCGATGCCGAGGCCCGGGCCGTCGGGTACCGTGTAGCACGTCCCATCGAGGCGCGGGCGAACCGGGATCACATCGTCTGACATGAAGGCGACGCGTTCCGTCGGTGCCTCGCGGGTTTCAAGGCAAGCAAAGTTCGACACCGCCGCCGCGAGGTGCACGCTCGCGGCCGTCGCGATCGCCCCGAGCGGGTTGTGCGGCATGAGGTCGACATAGTGCGTCTCTGCCATGGCCGCAACTTTCTTCGCCTCCGTCAGACCGCCCACGTTGCAGACATCGAGCCGGCAATAGGCCGACAAGCCTTGTTCCAGGAACGGCGCAAACTCCCACTTGCTCGGCAACTCCTCGCCGATCGCAAAAGGGATCGGCGTCAGTGTCCGCAGGTGCGCGTACGCCGCCGGTGACTGCGTGCGGATCGGCTCTTCGAGATAATCGAGTGTGCCGGCCGGCATGCGCTGACAGAACTGCGCCGCCTCGGCAACCGACAGGCGGCTGTGGTAGTCGATGCCGAGCTCGAAGTCGTGGCCGCACGCATCACGGATGGCGACCATGAGCGCCGCCGTCGGGCTGATCGAATCACGCGGGTCATAGGTCGCCCGCTGGTGATTGGCCGTCCCCGTCGGGGCCGGCTCCGTACCGGCCGGCAGGATCGGATACGCCCGAATCGACCGCCACCCTGCCTCGCGCAGCATCTGCACCTCCTCGATCACCGACGCCTGATCGGTCGCGACGGTACTGGCAAAGGTCGGCACGCGGTCGCGTTGCTTGCCACCGAGGAGCTGGTAGACCGGCACGTTCAGGTGCTTGCCGACGAGGTCATGCAACGCGATGTCAATGGCAGCGATGGCGGCGGACAAGATGTTGCCGCCCTCGAAGTACTGCCCGCGATACAGGTCCTGCCAGATCGCGCCGATCTGCATCGCGTCGCGTCCGACAAGGCGGGCGGCGTAGTGCTCGATCGCACCAGCCACGGCATACTCGCGCGACGAGATCCCCGACTCGCCCCACCCGTGCAGGTCGCCGGCAGTGACCTTGACCAGAAGCTGATTACGATGCCCGATGCGGGCAGGAAAAGCCTCGACGCCAGTGATGGGAAGCGGTTGCACGCCGCATTGTTAGCGGTCTGCCTGCTCTGCCGCGGCCTGCTTTGCAGCAGTCAACAACGGCTCGGGCATGCCGGTCGGCCAGAGATCCTGGGGCGTGTAGCCGAGCCTGTCCCAGAAGGTGTCGCTGCCGTTGCAGTCGGCGAAGCCCGCGCCGATGGCGTCGGCGACGGCGAATCCGTCAAACTCGGCCGTGATGGCGGCCAAGAAGAATCGGCCGCAGTCGTCGGGGCTCAAGTACGCCCCTCTGCCGCCAGGGTGCACGGCCTGCCGCGTGGCCTGACTGACGTCACGCGGGATCCAGCCGATCCTGGCCGACAGGACAGAGACGTTGTTCATGCGGGCGTGCATCTCACCGGCTGTTTCCGCCCAGGCCTTCGTCAGGCCGTAGGCGTTGCATGGTGCGACAACGCCCGGCCGCGTCGGGATGACGCCGTCGGAAAACTGCTCACGCCTGAGCCCGGTCCGGACGTGCCCGGAGCTGCCTAGCACGATCCGCGGCACCTCGTGCTTCCGGGCAGCGTCAAACAAGCGCATGACACCGACGATGTTGGGGTCGAGCAGCTCGGTGTAGAAGTCGGCATCCGCCCGCGGACAGGCGGCCAGGTGGATGATCGCATTCATGGTGGCGACCGCCGCATCAAGATCACCGGCCGCAGCCAAGTCGCCGATGACGGCTTCGTCGACGTCACCGGTATCGTTCAAGTCGAAGCCGCGGACGAACCAGCCCGCGCTCCGCAGCCGCGGACACGTTGCCCGTCCCAGCACCCCCGCCGCCCCCGTGACCAGCACTCGCCGTTGCGTCGTGTGTGACATCGTCGGTAGTCGTATGTCCGATCTGTCCCGTCAGAGCATTTGCGTGTGGTAGCCGCGGGGTCGCAAGGGGGCTTACTCCTGCGACTCGATCGGCTCGACGGGCAGTTGCAACTCGTACCACCGCATCTTGATCGGGACGTAGGGCCCGTTGTACCCCAGCAGACGCGGGCCGCCGGTAACCTGGTATCGGCCATCCTCTTGGATCCACGCCTCGAGTTGAGCCTGCAGGTTGCCGAGTTGATCGCGATCGTCTGGGCCGTTGAAGCCGACCGAAAGGACGGTCATGGCCTCGGTGTCGATGACGCGGACATTGTCTTCTGCCTCGCCGGTCGGCCCGAGGTCGGTCGAGCGGTAGAGGAACTGCATCGTGCCGCCCTCAGCGTCGGCGTCGCCTGCCATGCGGCCTTCCATTACAACCGGTGCGGTCATGGCAATCTCGCGCTGCTGGATGTGGCGGAACAGCGGGAAAAACGCGCCGCGATCGGTCTCGCCACCGTGGATGGCGGCGCGGACGGACGGGTAATGCTTGAGCTCCATCGCGCCGGGCGGCGTCGGAGCGGGGTAACCGACGGGCAGCGGCGTATCGATGACCGACATGCCGGCCTTGTAATAGGTGTCGCCGTCCTTCTTCATCTCGACGAGTTCCGCCGCCTCACCGCCGACACGTTCGACAGCAGGTTGTGTGGCAGGTGACATGAGGGCGAGGACAACGACGGCGGCGGACACTGACATGTGCTTAATTTATCACGACGGTCGAATGACCAGAAGGAGCAAACCGGCGGTCGTCGTAGCTTTCAAGCGGTTTGACTGCGCCGCCGCGGCCGCGACGGCGCAATGCTGTAACGCACACGCCGGTGCAGGACCCCGTGCCAAAAGGCCCGGCCGGATGACGCCGAATTGGATCGTCCTGCACGATTTAGACACGTCGGCCGACGACCCGCCGACGCAGTGGCGGGCTTGAGATTGTTCCACGTGGAACATTCTGCGCCCTCTCCGGACGACAAAACCCTCGCCACGACCCGCCGATGGGGCTCGAGATGTTCCACGTGGAACATTGGGCTTGAATAGAGATTGCCGACCCCCACTTGGCCGCCGCCGCGCAACACAAATTCGAGTTTGAGCGCAGCAAGAGGGCCGGAAGCGTTGAAGCTTCCGGCCCGTTTGGATGTTGCTGGGTGAAGTAGTGAGGCTGGGGGGAGGATCAGTAGCGATCGCCGCCGCGGTTTCCACCGCCGCCGCCACCACCACCGCCGTAGCCACCACCGCCCCCGCGGTTGCCGCCACCACCACCGCCACCGCGGTAGCCGCCGCCACCACCGCTGCCACCGCCGCCGTAGCCACCACCGCCGCCGCCGCGGTTTCCACCGCCGCCGCCGCCGTAGCCACCACCGCCGCCGCTGCCACCGCGGTTTCCACCGCCACCACCGCCACCGCGGTAGCCGCCGCCACCACCGCCACCACCACCACGCTCTTCGCGCGGCTGGGCCTCATTGACCTTGAGAGGCCGACCTTCGATCGGCTTCTGGTCAGTGCCCTCGATGGCGGCCTTGGCCTCTTCATCGTTGTTCATCGTGACGAACGCGAAACCACGGCTACGGCCGGTTTCCCGGTCGCGGGCGAGGAACACGTCATCGACAGTGCCGAACTCGCCAAACATGGCCATGAGTTCGGGCTCTTCGGTCCGGTAGGGAAGGTTCCCAACAAACAGTCGCATCGCAGTCTCTTATCTGATCAGCCGGGCGACGCAATCGTCGTGCGGCAAGGTGTCGCCGGGCGGGAAGGTGTTCAGGACGAACCGCTTCGAAGCCGCAGGGCGAGTCTCGAACATTGCGAACGGCACGGTGCCGAACGCCGCGGCAGTCTATGCGGACTCCGCGGCGTCTGCCGGACAAACAGTCGATTCCCCAGCTTCGGTCATTCGCACCGACGGTCGAGGTTCCACGTGGAACAAAAATTACGCCTAGGCTGCCGCAATATGCCCCTGATGACTACCAAGCCGATGTTTGACCTCGCCTACGAAGGCGGCTTTGCCGTCGGCGCGTTCAACGTCAACAACATGGAGCTGGCCCAGGCGATCATCGACGCCTGCGTGGCCGAGAAGTCGCCTTGCATCCTGCAGATCAGCAAGGGTGCCCGCTCGTACGCCAACATCCGCTACCTCAAGCACATCATCGACGCAGCCGTCGAGGACAATCCCGAGGTCCCGATCGCCATCCACTGTGACCACGGCGACACGGTCGAGCTCATCAAGGACTGCATCGACGACGGCTACACCAGCGTCATGATTGACGGCAGCCACCACGAGTACGACGAGAATGTGCGGCTGACCAAGGAAGCCGTCGACCTCGCCCACCAGCACGGCGTTGTTGTCGAAGCCGAGCTCGGCATGCTCGGTGGCATTGAAGAAGACGTCGTCGGCCTCGACGCCGCCGAGTACGAGAAGAACATCGAGAAGTTTCTGACCGATCCCGAAGAGGCCAAGGACTTCTACGAAAAGACCGGCATCGACAGCCTCGCCGTTGCGATCGGCACGAGCCACGGCGCCTTCAAGTTCACGCACGAAGCCAAGCTGGCCTTCGACCGCGTCGAGCAGATCATGAAAACGTGCCCGGGCCTGCCGCTGGTCATGCACGGCAGCTCGAGCGTGCCGGCGGAGTTTGTCGACCTTGTCAACAAGTACGGCGGCAAGATGCCCAACGCCAAGGGCGTACCCGAGGACCAGATCTCGATGGCCGTCCGCAACTACGGCGTCTGCAAGGTCAACATCGATACCGACCTTCGCCTGGCCATGACGGCCAAGATTCGTGAGGTCTTCCACACGAAGCCCGAAGAGTTTGACCCTCGCAAGTACCTCGGGCCGGCACGCGATGCCATCACCGAGATGGTGAAGCGCAAGCTCCACGTGCTCAACAGCGCCGGCAAGAGTGCGGATGTTGTCAAGCAGTGGGAGAGCCTCGGCAAGCCGATGCCAGGCTTCTACAAGAGCTGAGGGGCTCGCAGAAGCCAAGCCGAAGAGGCCGCACCCGACTCGGGTGCGGCCTCTTCTTGCGCGGCCCTGGTCCTAGAACCTGCTGATGCACAAGACCGCTGACGGGCTCGAGTCTCTTGGTTCGATGATGACCCTGCGCCCCGGCGAGTCTGGCTGGCAGCGGGAGCTGTTTCATGTGATCTTCGGGCACAAGAGCGCCGCCGGTCGCTGGTTTGATGTCGCCCTCCTCGTCGCAGTGCTCGGCAGCGTCGTCGCTGTCATGGCTGAAAGCGTCGACTCGATCCAGACAAACTACGGCCCGCTGCTTGTCGGCGTCGAGTGGTTCTTCACGATCCTCTTCACCATCGAGTATGTCCTGCGGCTAGCCTGCCTGCAGCGCAAGAGGGCCTACGCGGGCAGCTTCTTCGGCATTGTCGACTTTCTGGCCATCCTGCCGACGTTCCTGACGCTAATACCCGGCGTGGAGACGCAAGCGCTCGCCACCATCAGAGCTCTTCGGCTGCTACGCGTCTTCCGCATCCTGAAGCTCGTGCCGCTCGTCCACGAAGCGACTGCTCTACGCGACGGGCTGTGGCAGAGCCGTTCGAAGCTGGCCGTGTTCCTACTGGCCGTGTTGATCGCGGTGACGATCATGGGTTCGCTCATGCACGTAGTCGAGGGCAGCCACAATCCTGACTTCGGCAGCATTCCGGCGAGCATCTACTGGGCCGTCATCACCATGACCACCGTTGGTTACGGTGACGTCGTGCCGCTGACGCCGTTCGGCAAGTTCCTTTCGGCCGTCCTGATCATCTTCGGCTACTCGCTCATCGTCGTGCCGACGGGCATCGTGTCGGCAACGATCAAACAGCCTGACGCCTCCCCGACGGGCTCGCTTCGTGTCGGCCTGCCCTGCCCGATCTGCGGCGGCAGCTGCATTAAAGAAGCACCGCTGTGTCCCTGGTGTGGGACACAGCGGTGAAGTTTCAGGGGCGAGCTTAACAGGCCGAGCTCGGATGTTGCGAGCGAAGTTGCCATGCCTCTTGAGAATCAGTAGCCGGCGCTGCCGCGTGCAAGATCCGTGTTGCCTGGAACCTTCAAGCGGTAGTAAGAACGCTTGAACTCATTGTCGGCGAAGTTCTCCGTGTCCTCAGGGTGGCCACCAGTCGACTTCCACGTAAGGCTTCGGACGCTGCCGTCATTGAAAGCAACGTTGGCAGCCGAGTCGGAGCGGTGACGCCAGCGGACGGTCCCGATCTGAGCGACCAGAGCTTGAAGACTGCCCGATCCTGAAGGCTGCTCGTAGCCCAAAGGTCCATTCGCGTACTCACCAGCACCTGCAAAGAGAGGCGAGGAGGCAGCGACTTGATAAATCGGGAAGCTGTCGCCATACACCGGATTAGCCTGAAGGCTGTCCGGAATGGCTTCGCGGTAACGAAGCCGCTGTCCCATGGCCGTGCCGTAGGGATCGACGCCGTAGACGCCGATGAGTCCCGTGTTGTCGAAATCGATGTAAGACTGGGCGAAGAAGCTGATCCAACGGTTGCCGAGGCCAGTTGGGGTTGAAGCCCACACAGGTTGATCCCAGAAGAGCGCGTTGTCGGAGTACATGTTGCTGGCTTTTGCCGGCTTCTGCATCTTTGTCAGCAGGTCCGCGGTCACCTTCGTCGGGGGAATCAGTGCAATGGACGGATTACCGGTACCGCCGGCTACTGACACAGCTCCGAAGACTTCTGCAACGACGTTGCTGAACACCGTCGGGTTGGCCGCATAAGCAATCCGCTGCGCACCCGGGGCTTCTGGACATTCGAAGCTGGGATTGATCGCCTCGTCAGGCAACAAACCCGCGTTGGCCGAAGGCTGCGATGCGATCTCATTGCCGAATTCACTACCGCCCATGTAGTCAGACAACGTCGTCACCCAAGTGACCCGGCGGTTGCTCGGCGCAGAGGCAAGGCTCTGGAACTGAAGCCGGTTCTGGAACGCGAGTCCCCAAGGCATGGAGAACTGATTCTCACCAGAATAACCGGCAGCCGCCTGCGAGATCGACCGGAGGTTGGCACCACACTTGACGCTGCGACCGCTATCCTGCGCACGCCCGAGCGTCGGGAGCAAGATGCCCACGAGCAAAGCAATGATGCCGATGACCACCAACAGCTCGACGAGCGTGAAACCTCGGCCTGCGTGGTGAAATAGTTGCCTCGTGCTGGCAGGACTGGTTGAACTCAGCTTTTTCATGAAGAGGATTGGTTAGGAGTTGAAAATATGGAGAGGCGAGGCGGGCGTACTCAGCCGTCCAATCGTAGCGAAAGGTAGCCTGCAGGATATCACGTCAGGGGGACGTCAAAGCCCTGTTCCGCTGACTTCACCCGCTTCTTGTTCGCCCGAGCTTCCGCCTGGGTTTCGTGAACAGAGTATTTTTTGCAGACGTGGGCACCCAGGCTCGACTGCGATCTGGGGCCGACCGACATCGCGGCCCCTTAGCTTACCGAAGGCCAGTCAATCGACGTGCCTGGCGAACCTTCCTGCTTGACGCACGTCCAAAGGTCGGCGAAGCTCGGAGCGTCGGGGTCATCCGACGCTGCCGCCTTTGCTGGTCTGAGTTGCTCCTACTGCGTCTCAAGGCCATCTTCGACATCTGCTCGCCTCCATCCAATCCGACTCATCATGATGAAGCTCCCTCAAGCCCTGTTCGTCGTTGCAGCCCTTCTCACCTGCTCCACATTGCCACATGCGTCTCAAGCCGCCGATTCGACCGCAGCGTCGCCTTTGGTTGCGCAAGGCGTCGGAACTGTCAAAGGCAAAGTCACTGGTAAAGACGGTAAGCCGGCCGAAGGTGTCCCGGTAAAGTTCTTCGGGGCGATCTCGCATCCCGGTAGTGATCGCGACGAAGCCATGCTGCTGTCTCAGATGGCGGCCACGACAGACAAGGAAGGCAACTTCGAGATCAAGTTGCCTGCCAACACCTACAAGTTCGAGGCCAACAAGTTCGGACATCCGGACGGTTACGCTTCCGGACGCCTTCGCGTGACTGCCGGCGAGATCCAGGAGAAAAAAATCCAGTTGCAGTAACACGCATCTACTCGCTCACCTGACCCCGCGGCCGACGCGGGTGGCGTTGGACAGACCGTCCTCGCCGCCTGTGTCGGCCGCTTTGCCTTTGCCGCCTCCGGTCATGGCCGCGCCGCCGACGCTGCCGGTTGGGGCGATTTTGTCGGCACCAATTTTGCCCGTCGGGCCCAGAACCGGCGTCTGACCACGTGCGGCCGGGCCGCCGCTGAGCTCGCGATGACGCAGCCAGGCACTGACGAGCTCGAAGCCGAGGTAACCGAGCAAGGCTGCAACGAGAAGGCCGACGGCCGATTTGGTGTTGAACATGATCGCGACGATAAGTCTCCGCCGACACGGCGTCTGCGCCGAACGTTCTTCCCGCGAGCAGCTGCCCAGCCCGCTCGTGCGCTGCTCTAGTGTCGGCAATGGACCTAGCCATTCGTCCCGCCACGCCCGCTGACGTGTCTGCGGTCAACGCCCTGCGGAACCACTTCATCCGCACCTGCCCCGCCATCTACACCACGGTTGAGCGGCCGGACGACCAGGCCATGGACGACTTCGATCGTCGCGATCAGACGCGGCACCCGCTACTGATTGCGACGCTGGATGGACAGTTCGCCGGTTACGGCTCTTTGTCTGCCTTCGACCCGAACCTGTGCGGGTATCGCGACACGGTGGAAGACAGCGTCTATGTCGATCCCGAGTCGGGCGGTCGCGGCGTCGGTCGTGCTTTGCTGACGGCCCTTCTCGATGCGGCTCGCGATGTTGGTCATCGAAACGTGATTGCCCGTATTGATAGCAGCGTCGGGCCGAGCCTCGCCCTGCACCGCAAGCACGGATTTATCGACGCAGGCACGCTCCGCGGCGTCGGTGAGAAGTTCGGCCGCCGCCTGGACGTGATCTATCTTCAGTATCAAGTTGACACGCCCGCCGCCTGACGCAGCTTGTCGAGCGCTTCTGCTTCGATCTGCCTCAGGCGACGACGGCTGACGCCCATCCGCTCGGCCAATGCATCGGGCTCGACCGCCATACCGCCATCGAAGAGGCCCCACCGAGAGCACAACACCTTTCGCTCACGTGACCCGAGCGTGTCGAGCAGCACATCGATCTCGTCACGACACGCCACGCCCTCCGGTCCTGCGTCGTTGCAAGCGCTTTCGAGAAGGCTCGAGGGCTCGCCTCCGATGGCCTGCCGGTCGGTCTGCAGCTCGACAACGCCGCGGGCAAAGCCCTTCATGAGAGCCAGCGTTGCGTAGGTGCTGAACTTGAAGCCCCTGGCGACGTCGAAGCCTTCGACTGCCCGCATCAGGATGACGTTGCCTTCGCTGACGAGGTCCATCAGCTCGACGCCCTCGCGGCCCGGCTTGAGGTGCTTTCGGGCGACGTGGACGACGAGCCGCAAGTTGGCGGTCAGCAGCCGGTTTCGAGCCTCGCGTGCGAGGCGTAGATGCCGTTCCATGCGGGTCAGGTCCCGACGACGACACAGGTGCGGATCGAGCCGGCGACGCATCTCTGCGAAGCGACACTTGTGGAAGTTGTACGACAAGAAGCCCGCCCGCTCTTGCGTGGGCGTCAGTAGCGGCGTGCGGTAGAGATCCGCCAGGTAAGGCGGCAACCCACGCGGCGGAGCAACCCGCTCAACGTCGCTCGAACCCAGCGAGGACGACGCAGCGGCTACCAGCGCATTGACCTGTCGCTCGGCCTCCTCAGGATCGCCGTGGAACAGGTCGTCATCGTGATACTTTACCGTCGCCGCCGCCAGCCGATCAGCCCGCGCAACGACGGCAGCGCGATAGACAGCAGAACGAGGACGACCCAGCTCGGTCGCTAGTGTGCCCACGGCCTCGCCAGCATTCAGGCGGGCGCAGATGGCGTCACCAGCAAGGGGCTCAGGGCACGCTGCCAACAGTTCCGCATCTGCGGCCTCTATTGCCGACCGGGTCGCCAACGTGGTCCGATCTGCTGCCTTTGCGACGCGGAGGACGATCTCGCGACGGTCGTGCCCCGCCGCAGCCAGGCAACGTGCACGTTCGACTAGTCGGGCCGACTCCTCCACGTTAACGGCCGCCGCGTGGGCAGAGCCGGGCGTTGCGGATGCGGCGTCGTGCGTGGCGAAGAACCGCTCGGCGCACGAAAGCCGGAAGCCGACCCGCTGCTTGCCGTCTGCAAAAACTAAACGCCGAGCCGGCAAGCCCTTACGCCGCCACCGCTGCAGCGTCTTGCTCGTGACGCCGAAACGATCGCACGCAGCGGCAAGGTCCAAGACGGGCTCGCCTTGCAATGACGTGTCATCGACAGCCAGATTACTTTCGCCGCTGACCGTCTCGCACAGCAGGCCCAGATCGTGCTGAAGTGCAACACCAGCCAGTTGGCTTCCGCCGGCGACGCTTTTGACATCTGCCTCGCGGGAGCGGTATCCGGTCACGCCCTGCAGCACGAAAGCAGGCGGGTAAGCCTGATCGGGATCAATTTTGAGTAGCAGCTCTTCGGCTGAGGCGAGCTGTTCCAGCCGCTTTGCGCGCGGCGTGTACCGCAGCTGCCTGCACAACTCGGCGAGACTCTGTAGCTTAAAGGCCATGCCACTCCTGTTGTGACGCCAGAGACCGGAACAGCCGCTGTCGCATGTGAAACGCCCTGGCAGGGTCGGCTGAAGCCGATGGACGCTTCTGGGTGATGTCACAGCCGGCCTCCTCTGACCGACTGCAACGGGTCGGCTCCTCCTCAGAAGCCGACGGGTAGTATGCGCCGTCGGCCCCGTATCCGTCAAGCCGCACCCCGCAGACGGCACGACATCCTCCTTCTTGCTTCGCGCCTGAATCGAGCTACGGTGGTGGCGTGCGGGTGTAGCTTAGTGGTAAAGCACCGGCTTCCCATGCCGACGATGAGGGTTCGATTCCCTTCACCCGCTTGCGAGCGTCCCCGCTACGGTCGGCCATGCCTGAGTCTGCAGTACGGTTTGCGGTCACCTGCTATTGCAGCAGTTGCAAGGTGGACCAAGCGTTTCACGACGCTGCGGCGAGACTGGGACACGAGATCGGCACCCGCAGCTGGACGCTGATTTACGGTGGAAACTACTGCGGACTCATGGCAGACGTGGCCGACGGCGTAAGGAACGGCGGCGGCCGCGTCGTCGGCATCTCGCCGCCCTTCTTCGGCGACGTCGACGACAAGCTCGCCGACGAGTTCGTCGTTGCCACCGACATGCGGCACCGCAAGGCCGAGATGGAACGCCGCGGCGACGCCTTCGTCATCCTGCCCGGCGGCATCGGGACGCTCGAAGAGTTCTTCGAAATCCTCGTCGGTCGACATCTGGCGGTGCATGACAAGCCGGTCCTGCTCGTCAACATCAATGGCTTCTACGACCCGCTGATCGCTTGGCTACGGCAGAGTACCGATACCGGCTTTGTGCGGCCGGCGGTGTGGGATCAACTCGAAGTGGTTGCCGATGTGGAGGCGGTGGCGAGGCGGCTTTCGCAGGCGGCCACCGCTACGGTGGCCGGCGATGCAGCGACCGGATGAAATTCCTGCTGTTCCCTCGAGGACGCCCATCGTCGTCTCGTGGCTGCCGACGCTGTTGCTGGTGCCGACGCTGCTGGCGCTGTTTCTGACGCAGGACTCAGCCTGGGATCGATGGGCGTTGCAGGTCGCTTGCGTCGTCGTCCTGCTGGCCTCGGCTGTAGTCGTCGTGCTGTCGATGATGCTTGGCCGACGTCGCGTTGCGATGCCGCCCATGGCCGTGCTGGGAATCGTCGCGGCCAGCGTGTGGCTCTGGTGCTACGTCAACAGCGGCTTTGTCGACTGGGCTCAGGCGGCCCGGGCGGGTGACGGGCCGGGATCGCGCGACCTCATCACGCGAAAGACGGTGCTCAACTATCACTGGCCTAATTACGGCACCGTCACGTCACCGGCGACATGGCTGCGGACGCTTGCCGTTATTGCGGGCACGGTAACGGGTGCGGTGCTGGTTTGGCTTGCCGTGCACGCCCGTCGGCCGTTCATGGTGGCCGCTCTGGCGTCGCTCGCCATGGCCGCTTCGGCGGCGGGTGTGGCCCTGGGTGATCGGCCAGATCGCTGGTCGGGCGGCATGAGCGTTCAGGTCTGGAACGACCTCTACGTGGGCGTCACCGGCACAAACGACGTCAATGGCATACCGACCCTGTTCCGAGAGTTCCATGCGTACCAGCGTGGCGACCTCGATCATCGCATCGGGCGCCTGCGGCAGTCGCACTACCCGATCGGCCCGATCCTGCTGTACGGGCCAATGGGCGTGGTGCCGGGAAAGGTTCTGGTCTTTCTGCTGGCGTGCGGGTCGCCGATGCTGCTGTTCTTCGGTATTCGAGCGTGGGGCGGGAGTTGCCGCGTTGCGTCGCTGTCGGCAGCGGTGCTGGCGGTCGACACGGAGCTGGTCCTGCAGGCGTCGCTGTACGTCGGTTCGCTGCTGCTGCCAGCAGCGTGCGGCGGGATCTGGCTCTGCGGCATTGCTCTCGGGCTCGGCCAAACTACATCGGTCCGAAGGCGAATGGCAGGTGCATTGGGACTCGGTGTGCTCGTGTGGGCAACCGTGCTGTTCACGTTCGGCATCGGCTTCTGGACCATTGCCACGGGCCTCGCCGGGCTCTGCATGGGGCTGCTTGGCCGAACCACTGCCAGTCGCCTCTCCATCACGGCTTTGCTCGCCTTGATCGGCCTCGTCAGCTTTACCCTGCTGACGTGGCTTCTGACCGGCTACAACGGCTACGACGCACTTCACACCGCACGCGGAGGCCACCACTCGGGCGTCATTCCGCCGATCTGGCGTGTCGGCGAATCCCTCTATTACTACAAGTCCGTCGGCAACGCGATTGGCTTCTGGAGTGGACATGCCGTCGTGCTGGCTTTTGCGGTGCTCGGATTGCTGACGGTGGCCGTGCGGCGTGGGCCAAGCACTCCTGTCGCCGACGATGCAGGGCCGCTCGCCCTCGCGGCTGTGGCAGTGCTAGCCATTCCGGCTCTGGCCTTCAGCGGCAACTTCGCACTGGAGACTGAACGCGTCTGGCTGTTTCTCGCCCCCGCTTTGGCAGCCGGTGGCGGGTGGTGGCTGAGCCGCATCGAGCAGCAAAGCACCAGCAAAGGCGTCGGGATGGCGCTACTGACCTCTGCTGCGGTGACGGTGGTAACGTCCCTCGTTTACCGCAATACGCTCGGCTAAACCGGCAGTGGTCACACAGCGTGTCACACAATGGCCCTGTACGATTAGGCAGGTGTGGGGCCGACGAACGGCTGCAAGAAACATCCCCAAACCAGCGTTAAGCGGCTTTTAAAGCTGCATTCGCAACCCGGGGCAGACAAAGGAGTCGCGGGCCTGTTGTTCACCTTGATGGCGAATAAAGGGGTCGCGAGCCTTGTTGTGGCTTACCCGGCATTAGCGGGCCGACATCTGGGCGGCGAATAAAGGGGTCGGGCGAATAAAGGGGTCGCGAGCCTTTGTTTTGGCTCACCCGGCGGCGAATAAAGGGAGGCGGCGAATAAAGGGGTCGCGAGCCTTTGTTTTGGCTTACTTGGCATTAGCGGGCCGACATCTGGGCGAATAAAGGGGTCGCGAGCCTTTGTTTTGGCTTACTTGGCATTAGCGGGCCGACATCTGGCTTGGTGGAGGGCTGCCGCACGCGGTTCATCTTAATGGATTCCGCCCGTGTCGGACACCGGGCGACGGCGGGCCCCGCGGCCGCAGGACGAGGTGCCAGTGGTTCGGCATCAGGCACCACGCCAACACGTCGACCCGCTTGGCCTTGCCGGCGAATAAAGGGGTCGCGAGCCTTTGTTTGGGCGAATAAAGGGGGGCGAATAAAGGGGTCGCGAGCCTTTGTTTTGGCTCACCCGGCATTAGCGGGCCGACACCAGGCATGGTGGAGGGCTGCCGCACGCGGTTCACCGTAATGGATTCCGCCCGTGTCGGACAGCGGGCGACGGCGGACGCTGCGGCAGCGTTCGGAGGGGCGGCGGCACGTTGGGAGCTGCTGCTGGTCAACATTTCTGGCGTCGTGGTGGGATGACGGGTCTGCTTGCCGAAGGCGTCGGCTGATTCGTCGACGAGTCACCGCTGCAAAGGGCTAGTACGCGATTGGAAGCGGTCCTATCAGGCGACTGTGTTGCGCGTTGGCGGCCGCGGCGGCGGGTATGTTCTACGACCGCAAACACACGTACGGCGGCCTTCCCTTGTGTTACGGCAAACGCAATCGGTGGCGCTCCGCTTACTCAGTAAGAACGACCCGTCGACGCGTTTTCATGTGCCGGGCGGTGCCCATTGTTCCACGTGGAACAGCGGCCGAGCCTCGGCGACGGTGGCAGACCCGTCTGGCGGGTCCTGGCGAGGGTGGTCCATGTTCCACGTGGAACATTGGACGCTCGGATCGCGATCTGCCCCCCACGTTGGCCGCCGCCGCGCAACGGTTGAAATGGCCTCGACGGAAGTTTCTGCGGCTTTTGTGCATGCAAAAGGCCGATCGTTGATCGGCCTTGCGGGATCTACTTCAGTGGGCGCACGTGGACTCGAACCACGGACCTCGTCCTTATCAGGGACGCGCTCTAACCAGCTGAGCTATGCGCCCGGTTAGCGGGCCGGGACGGTAGGACGCCGACCCGCGGTGTCAAGCCTAGCGGCTTGCCCGCTCCTCGGTGGAGGCGAAGATCGATGCCGGACGGCTCAGCGATTGGCCGAACCCGCCGCGGAGCAGGGCGAAGTCGAGGATGCTGGTGCTGGCGTCGTAGTTGAAGTCGCCCTCGGACCAGACGGTGTCAGGCTGCCCGAAGCCGCTGCGAAGGCGGGCGAAGTCGAGAATGCTGACGGCGGCGTCGAGGTTGGCGTCTCCGTAGAGGGATCGTTTGAGCAGCACGTCGTCTTGGTCGAGTGCGAAGCCGAGATCGTCGTCGAGCTCCACATCACCCGCCGAGCCGTAGCCGACACCGACGAAGGAGGAGGTCGCGTTGCTGACGATGCCGAATCCGTTCCAGGCACCGCCGGCGTAGCCGCTGGCGACCTGGTCGGCGACGAAGGATTCCGCCCCGCCGCCGGTCGCGGTGAGCAGGACGATCTGGTCGCCGATGTCGAGTTGGCTGTCGCTTTCGATATCGAGCCCGGGCGCGGTTGCGGTACCGACCGGTCCGCTGACTCGCCAGGCGGCGTCGGCGGGACCGACCAGCGTCGCCTCGGCCCCGTCAAGGACAGACAAACCGGCGAGTCGCACGGCTTGGCCCGGACCAGGCGTCTGCGTCAGCAGCAGTTCGCCGTCGAGCTCAACGGAGGATTCGTCGAAGGTGACCGTCGGAGCGTTGGCGTACGTGCCAACGGGCACGATCAGGTCATCAGCGTCGAACTGCACGACACCGCCCCTTGCCGACGCGTTAAGTGACTCGAAAGGCAGTTGGACGCGGATGGGGCTGCCGGGGCGGGCGAGCACGGAGAAACCGTCTTGCACGTCGCCACCCAGGTCGGGGACGTAGCCGTCGACGTCAGCCGTCCAGAGTCGGAAGCTTGGCTCTGAAGGTGACGCAGAGTCACCGATCGTGGTGCTGAGGCCTCCGCTGGCGACATTGACGTTGACGAAGTTTGCATCGCCCGCGTCGCCAAGGATGCGGACGCCGTTGCCGTTGTAGCTGTCGGGCAGCAGGACGACCGGCGTGTTGCTCGTGACCGTGTCGCCAGCGATTCGGATGACGTGGTCCTCCACCTCGCCGACACCGCCAAATCCGCCCGGACCGGTGACTGCGTTGCCGCGGCTGAGGCGATAGCGTGCGTAGGTGTCACCGACGAGGGCACCAGCGGGCACATCGACAGGTGCCGTGATCACAAGGGCGTTAGGTGACACGGCAACACTGTCGACCGCGTGTTCACCGGCATCGTTCCAGTCGCCGTCGCGGTTCCAGTCAAACCAGGCGTCAAGTCGTGCGTCGCTGAAGCTGTTGCGCAGGTTGACCCTCACGGCGTTCTTCAAGCCGCGGGCAAAGGCCTGCGGGAAAACAGCGTCCTCGTCATCGCTGCCGCCGATGTCATCGCCTGTCGCGTTGATGCTCGACTGCCCGTCGGTCTCGAGGTCACCACCGACGGCACCGAGGGAGAAGCCGGGCGTCACCGAGTGCCTCGCGCCGTCGCTGGCCAGGAGCGTCGGGTATCGCAGGATCGAGCCGGAGAACTCGGGTGCATCGCCGAAGTCGAACGTCTGAACGGGCGGCGTGAAGGTGTTGATGGTGACCTGGTAGTCCTCGACCTCGCCGAAGCCGCCGTCTTCAATGGGTGATGTGACAACCTTGTCGCTGAATCGGAACCGCATGAACGTCTGCCCGGCACTTGCACCGCTGGGAACGCTGATATCGATGTCGTTCGCACCGGCCCGAATGACATCCTGGAACACGAGGTCACTTTGATCGAACTCGCCGTTGCCGTCGAGGTCGAGCCAGACGGACAGTTGGCCGTCGTCGCCTGCCGTCACTCGGACGGTGTCGGTGCGGTTCTGACGGAAGTCATCTGAGAACTCGACGCCGTCCTCGTCGTCAACGGCCTTTGGATTCTCGTCGTCCTTGTCGGCGTTAGGGCTGGGCTGGCCGTCGTTTTCGCTGTCCCAGGCCTCACCGAGGATGAGTTTGGACTGGAACTGGTGGCGAGCGCCTTTACCAGCCAGGGTGGTGCCGTAGCTGTCAGGAGCGTCACCGAAATCGTCCTGCGTGACCGGGGGCACCCCGTCGTCGATGCGGATGCGGTAGTCCTCGACTTCGCCTGCCGCTCCGATGCCGGTGGCGCCGGGGATCACATCGTTGGAGACGCGGAAGCGGGCGTAGGTGTCGCCGTTCTTCGCACCTGCTGGTACCGCGACGTTGAACGTGTTACTGCCCTGCTGCACCGGGCCGTCGTAGATGAGGTCGCCTGCGTCGAACCGACCATCGCCGCCGAAATCGATCCATGCCATTGCCATACCCGGCTCGTTGGCGACCAACATCGTGACCGGGAACGAGCTTCCGGGTGGCACGGCGGCCGGCAGGCTCACGCCGTCTTCGTCGTCAACGTTGTCAGCGTCATCGCCAAGGGCGTTTGTGCTGGGCAGGCCGTTACTTTCGATGTCGATACTGGCACCGAAGCGAATCTCCGCCGGGGCCACCTCGTGCACGGCACCGTTGTCAGCTCGAAGCGTTCCGTACGAGGCGGGTGCGTCGCCGAAGTCGCTCTCACCGCTCGGAAACGGATACATCTCGGCTACCGGGTTGGCGGCAAGCAGGACGCGGCGGTCAAGACGTTCGATGCGAGCAGTAGCAGCGAGTGTTTCTCTCTCCATGCGTCGCAACCTATCGCTAAGGCCGGCTGGGCAACATCTTTTTGCCGCAGTTGCCGTCATTTTTGCTGTTCTACGCTGCCGCGTGACCGCTCCGTACCACTTCGACAGGTTCTAACGCTTACGACGACCTGCTTGCAGGGCAACTGCTGCGTCGTCGGCCTCCAATGGGGCGACGAAGGCAAAGGCAAGATCGTCGACGTTCTCACCGAGTCGGCCGACGTCGTCGTCCGCTACTGCGGCGGAGCTAATGCAGGTCACAGCGTCAAGATCGGCGACAAGCGCTACGCTACCCACCTGCTGCCCGTCGGTGTCTTCCGCGACGGCGTCATGAACTACCTGGGTAACGGCGTGGTGATCGACCCCGACGTACTCATCCGCGAGATCGACACGTTGAACAAGGAAGGCGTCGCCGTTACGCCCGCCAACCTGCGGATCAGCTACAAGGCGCACGTCGTCATGCCGTACCACAAGGTCGCCGACGCCGCCCGCGAGATGCGCATGGCAGGCGAGGCCATCGGCACCACGCGTCGCGGCATCGGTCCGGCCTACAGCGACAAGGCCACCCGTTCGACGGCCATCCGCGTGGCCGACCTGGCCGGCGTTGTCGACCTGCCCGACGGCGAGAAGCGGCTGATGGACAAGGTGTATGCCATCGTCGAGGAGCGGAACATCGTGCTGGCCGCCCTGTACGAGACGCCGCCGACGGATCCGGAAGAGGTGTATCAGCAGTGTCTTGAATGGGGCCGCCGTTTGCACCCCTTTGTCAGCGATACGGGCAGGCGGCTGCTGCTCGATCGCGAGGCGAACAAGAAGATCGTCTTCGAAGGAGCTCATGCCGTCCTGCTCGACCTTGACCACGGCACGTTTCCGTACGTCACGAGCTCCAACTGCTCTGCCCTTGGCCTCTTCACCGGTGCTGGCGTCCCGCCGCGGAGCGTGGAGCAGTTCGTCGGAGTGCTGAAGGCATACTCGACCCGCGTCGGCGGTGGACCGTTCCCGACGGAGCTGCACGACGACGTCGGCAGCGCCATCCGCGAGCGTGGGCGCGAGTACGGCACGACCACCGGTCGCCCACGTCGCGTCGGTTGGTTCGACGCCGTCGCCGCCCGGTACGCCAGCGATCTGTGCGGCTGCACGTCGCTGACGATCAACCTGCTCGACGTGCTCAGCGGCATCGGCACGCTGCAGATCTGCACCGGCTACACACTCGGCGGCGAGCCGCTCGACTACTTCCGGGCCGACATGGACACACTCGCCGGTGTCTCGCCCGTCTTCGAAGAGCTGACCGGCTGGGACGAAGACATCAGCGGCTGCCGCAACTACAGCGACCTGCCTGCCGCGGCCAGGGCATACGTCGAACGCATCGAAGCTGCCTGCGGCGTCCGCGTGGCCATGGTCAGCGTCGGCCCGGAGCGTGACGCCATCCTCCGTCGTTAGAACGACACTTCTTCGTCGCCTGCTTGCAGCAGGCCCCGCAGATCGACGGGCGGCAGCTCCGGAGCTGGCAGCATCACCCCAGGCAAAACGCCAGATGCTGGCCCGCTACCGACACGGATAAGCGTGACATCGCCGCGTCGCCACAACACGCGATCCTTCGGCGGCTGATACATCACCGGCACGACCGGTTCACCGGCCGCCGTGTTCGTCACCTCCCGACGCACCGCCTCGATCGCCATCTGCCGCATCGGCTCGACCTGTGGCAAGCGATCAAGCATGTGGGCACGAAACAGGAACACGTCCACCCCGTACACGTCCGCCAGCTGATCGACCGTCGCCCAATCGGTTGCGTAGTACGCGTCGAAGCTCGCCTGCAGACGTGGCACGAAGTAGGTCTCGAAAAACTGCGGGTAATACGGTTGCGCTACCTCGTAATTAACGAGCACCGGCCGCCCCGTCCGCAGCGGCACGTCGTCGACCTCGTCGGGCAGAGGCAAGCCCGCGATCAGCGTGTCCGGCGGCGTCGTCTGCAGATAGGCATACGTACTCGCATTGCTGGGATTCTCGCCGCGGTTGCGCAGTGCGTCGACCGACGGCTTGACCTGCATCGCCAGGTATACAGCCCACAAAGCCGCGGTGACGTAAGGCCGGAGGCTGGGCTTCAGCTTCCACCAGTCGGCCACGCGACGCCCGGCCGGAACACACAACACGCCCATCACCATCGCTAGCGACAACGGCAGCGTGATCACCACGTGCCGGTTTGGCAGATACAACATGAACAGCGTCAGGTGCGCGATGACGAATAGCACCAGCCCTACCGCAGCCGGCAGCCACGTCATCGGCGGCAGTCGCTTGATGGCGTCGCGACCCGCGAGCAGCGCCAGAACGGCGATAACGCCGAGACCGCCAAGCAGCCAGCCGACGCTGAGCCGCAGGCCGGTCCGGTGGTGGTCGAAGTACGTCTCGATCGGGTCGTCGAGGAACAGCGCGTTGCGTCCGTCTGGCCCGAACGAGGGCAGCGACATCGCCTTGTCGTACGTCACGACCGGCCCGTATTCCGCAGGTGGATTGCGGAGAAACAGAATGAGACTCATGGCAATTACGCCGCAGATGGTGGCGACCCACCAGTACCTCGGCAGGCGTCGGTCGCGCAGAAGCCGCCACGACTCGTAGACGACGGCGATCGCGCCGATGCTGATGATCGTGATCGGGTACAGCAACGCCGCGGCGAGGAAACAGAGGCCCAGCACGATCATCTGCCGGGCGTGCAGCGCGTATATAGCCAGTACGGTGATCGGAAGCGAGAAGCCGCGTTGCAGCAGGCCGCCCGGCATCCAGCCGTTGAGGATCGATATGCCTCCGCACGCGGCGACGCCCACGAGGCCGACCCAAGGCGAACCGCCACCGATGCGCTTGAACAGTCGCCACATCAGCCACGACGTCAGGAAGAACAAACCAAGCCCCGCCAGCTCGGCCACCATCTGGATCTCTCCCAGCCGCCCCATGACCTGAACAATGACCCGCCACAGAGGCGGCGATGCAACGTCCGACGCCTGAAACCGCGCGATCGGGTCGACCGCCAGCAAGTCCGCGCCCCAGGCCCGTTGTCCCCAGAACACGTGCTGCCGAAGGTCACCGTCGAGCGACTGGTCACGCAATAGCAGCCGGACGTACCGCCGCGTAGCGAACAGCAGCACGAGCACGATCGCCAGCAACGCCGGCAGGCGTGAGGCCAGGGACGGTCCGGAAGGTGTGCTGTCAACATCTCGCATAGCGACTCGACGGTTGTAGGCGGCACGTGATGTCGCCCCGGCGGGCTTCGACCCGCTACCGTCGCGGCCGCGTGAATCTGCTCCGCCTCGCATCTCGCCACCGCACAAAGACCCGACGCGTCATCCCACGCGCTCGGCGTGACTTGTCGCCGGCACAGCTGTTCGTCCTGAGTTTCGTCGGCCTTGTGGTCGCCGGTGCCGTCGGCTTCCGCGTGCTACCTGGGCTTTACGCCCCCGGGGCCGATCGGCTGTCGTGGATCGACGCGCTCTTCACCTCGACCAGTGCCGTCTGCGTGACCGGCCTCATCGTCGTCGACACCGCCACCCACTTCTCCAGGCTCGGGCAGGCATACGTCCTGCTGCTCATCCAGCTCGGCGGCCTCGGCATGCTCGGGCTCGCCAGCTTCGTCATCCTGACCTTCCGCGCCCGACTTTCGCTACGACAAGACTCCATCGCCTCGGGTGGCGGCGCAGGCGGGCCCAGCCAAAATGTGCGCACGCGGACGCTCGTTCGCGACGTGCTGCTCTTCACCTTCTTGGCAGAGTTCATCGGCTTCGTCGCCTTATGGCTGCTGTGGATCGACGACTTCGGCACCATGCACGCCGCTTGGCACGCTTTGTTCCACTCGGTCAGCGCCTTCTGCAACGCCGGCTTCAGCACGTTCAGCGACTCGCTCGTCGGCTTCCAACGCGAGCCGCTCACGCTGCTCGTCATCTCCGGTGGCGTCATCGTCGGCGGCATCGGATTCCTCGCTCTCGAAGAGCTTCGCCTCTGGCTGCGAGCCTGGCGAAAAACCGACGTTGCCCAGTTTCGCCTGTCGCTTCATACAAGGCTCGTACTCGCCACGACGCTCGTGCTGCTCCTGATCGGCTTTGTCCTCTTCGGTGCTCTCGAGTGGAACAACCCGCAGACGATCGGCCCGATGAGCACGATCGACAAGCTCAAAAACGCCTTCTTCATGAGCGTCACGCCCCGAACGGCAGGCTTCAACACGATCGACTACGGGCAGACCCTTCAGGCCACGAACTTTACGACCATCCTCTTCATGTCCATCGGCGGAGCCCCGGGCGGCACGGCGGGCGGGCTCAAGGTCACCACCGTCGCTGTCCTCGTCATGATGGCCTGGTCACGCCTCAAGGCCCGCGCGACCGTCGACGTCTGGGACCGCACGATCCCGTCTGTCACCACGCTGCGAGCGGTCGGATTGTTCGCCTTCAGCTTCGCCCTCGTGACGGCGGGCATCTTCATGGCAGCCGTCGTGGAGCTCGATCAACGCAGCGAGCAGACGGTCGCGCTGGAGGCCGACGGCTCAGCGACAGCCGTCGACCTTGCGCCGGAGCAGCCGTTCTCCCCGGCCACGATGCCCTCGACGCAGCCGGCCAGCACGCAACCGTCGACCCAGCCGGCCCAGGAACCACCCGCCCGCGACGTCCGCCCCGTTCCGCCGGTCCGCCCGATCGAGCCGACCGCCTTCCTAGACGTAATGTTCGAGGCCGTCAGCGCATTCAACACGGTCGGCCTCTCCACCGGCATTACGCCCAGCCTGACCGACTCAGGTCGCGTGCTGACGATCCTGCTCATGTTCGTCGGCCGTGTCGGCCCCCTCACCATCGCCGCCGCGCTGAGCCGCAACCTGCCCACCAGCCGCAGCTTCAAGCGCTACGCCCACGAAGACGTCGCAGTGGGCTGAGCTCGTGGTTCTTTTCATTGAGCCGCAAGCGACCTGAAGGCATCAATCCCCAATTGGGCACAGGGTCTTCTTTCTGCTCTCGGATGACATGCCTCCCACGCCTGCCGTTAAAGTTCTGCCTCCTATCCGGGTGCATGCCTCCCTTGCCACGCCGCTACCCGCCGCGTCGCCCCGCCGACAGGTACACGTCTTCCAGACGTGCCCGCGACCCCTTTACCTGCCCGATAACGGTCGCCCCGCAGGCATTGCGGTAGAAGTCGGCCGGCCCCGCGCCGCCTATCCTGGCGTAGGCGTAACCGGCCGCTTGCATGGCGTGGAGACCCGGTGCCACGGCTTGAGCCGCCGTCTGAGGCGGGCAAGCCGTGTAGGGTTAGGAGCGTCACGGACACGGGTTGCCCGCATCGGAATGCGGCTCAATCCGTGGCACCGGGCTTACTGGCGGCTACTACCTTCGTGCGCCCGCACCGGTGAAGACGCTGACCACGTTTGACCCCGTCAACCGTCCTTCCGGCATTCCCTTCTTCGACACGATCATCCGCAACACGATCCAAGGCACGGGCCCGCTGCGGTCGAACGTCAATCGCTTCGTGAACCTGTTCCAAGGCGAGAATAACGGCAAGAGCCCGGCGGACGGCGTGGACGATCCGACCTCACCCTTCAGCTTCACCCGCTTCGGCACGAGCGAGCCGCGGCCCGGCCACGGCGAGCGACCCGACGAACCTGGCTGGCAGGACGTTACTGCCGCCACGGCAGCACCGGGCTCCGGTGCCTGGAACATGCTCCAGCCGTCCTTCACCGGCAATGCCTTCGACGCCTCGGCAGCTGCCGACGTGGTGCAGATCGACGTCAACCGCAGCGGCGGGGAAGACCCGGGTGTCGCGGGCAACGAATATGCGTGGAAGGACCGCTTCTACTACACGAACAACTTCTACCTTGACGGCACGGGACAGACCTACGGCCCCAGCGCCTTCAATGACAACGGCGGCGTGTATGGTCGTCACGCCAACCATACGCTGATCGTGCCCTACGCCTACGAGTGGCTCTTCGCCGAGATGACCGGCTATGAGCAGGACTATCACCAATACGTGGTGCAGCGATGAGGCAAGTGATCTACCTCCTAAGCGTTCTTCTCATGGTCTCAACAGGCTGCTCCAGCCGTCAGCGTCCGACACTTGCGGACGAGCGGATGCCGGAACTTTCGCAGCGAATGGGGCTGGGACAGGAATGGAGTGTACGAGGTAACACATAAGATCGAAGTGAGAGGAAGTAAGGAGTTCAACACCACCCTTATCCTCCATGCTCCAGGAGTCAGCAATCCTGTCGGGGTGTCGACAGATACGTTCCTTGCTCCCGGCACTCGCCTCCGCACGGATCACGTATGGTTCACACCACCTGAAAAAGGAGTTGGTGTGGCGTCAAGCGTCATCGTCACGATGAGGGTGCTACCGGATCACCCCTTCGACCTGCCGCTTTCGCCTGGCAACCTACCCCTGAACTGGATCGCCGCCGGCCAGACGGGCCGGGCTAACGCCTACCTCTTACCGGCCAGCCATGCCCGGCTCGTGGAGGATCACGAGCGGACGCCGGAGGATCTAGATCGTGCCCCTGACGAAGAAGCAGGAATGGCCCAAGGCGCCGGTTCAAGCGGTTTGTGAGCAGCGCCTTCATGACAACGACAACGGCGGCGTGTATGGCCGTCACGCCAACCATACGCTGATCGTGCCCTACGCCTGACGAGTGGCTCTTCGCCGAGATGACCGGCTATGAGCAGGACTATCACCAATACGTGGTGCAGCGATGAGGCAAGTGATCTTCCTAAGCGTTCTTCTCATGGTCTCAACTGCGAATTGGAAGGCGACAGCCGATGCTGTGACAGAGGATGACGAGGCTGCTCGCAGCCGTCAGCGTCCGACACTGAGTGCGGACGAGCGGATGCCGGAACTTTCGCAGCGAGTGGGGCTGGGACAGGAGTATGAGGTAACAGAGAAGAATTCATCCCTCGGAGATCCTGCGGAGCACAGACGGATTCGATACTTTCGCGGCTCAAGCTGACACAGCGGAGCAATCATCTCGACGAGAGCCGGCCGCCTCTGTCGGAGTTCCTCGGAAAGTGCAATTGCTCAAGAGCGGGCCTAACACGGGGACGCACCTTGGCTGACAGTCTTCTCCCGGTCCACGTGTCCGGCGAACACGTCTGGTTTTTGGCTCGGCCGAACGAGGCGTGGGAGTCGCATCAGGCATCGGCGTCACGATGCGTGTCTTGCCAGAGCACCCCTTCGAGTACGCTCTGAAGCCTGGCGACCTCCCAACAAACTGGATCGCCGCAGGCCAGACGGGCCGGGCTAACGCTTACCTCTTGCCGGCCAGCCACGCCCGGCTCGTGGAGGATCACGAGCTAACGCCGGAGGACGAGATCACGCCCCTGACGAAGCAGCAGGAGTGGCCAAGGGGCTTCAAGCGTTAGGGCAGATAAAGGGGTCGCGAGCCTTGGATGCCTTGGTAGCGTGCCTGATGCCACGCACGCCTCGTGAAGCGCCCGGCGAATTCGTCTACCACGTGCTCAATCAAGCCGTTGCCCGTCCCGCTACCTGCGAGTCAGGCGGCGACGACGCAGCGTTCGTCTAGGTCTTTCGCCAAGCCGTCGAGCGGCAGGATGGACTGGCCAACGAGGGCAAGGCGAACCGGGTCGATGTATAGGCGTGGTGCCCCACCCCCACCCCCACCTCCACCCATCCCCGTCGGTCGGCGGTCGGCGGTCGGCGGTCGGCGGTCGTGGGTTAGTGTTCTTCTGTTACCCGCCTGCCGCGGCCGCAAATCGGTCGCGGCTTGGCGATCAACACGCTCGTAGCCTCTGGCGATGAAGCGTTACGTCATTGTCGGCCTCGGCAACTTTGGCAGCAGTGTCTGCGAGACGCTGTACGCCCGCGGGCATGAGGTCATCGCCGTCGATATGCGGGAAGAGGCGGTCGATCGCGTCGCACAATTCGCCAGTCGGTCGGCAGTGGCGGATGGCACGGACGTCTCGGTCCTGCGGCGGCTCGGGGCCGAGGGGGCGGATGCAGGCGTCGTCGGCACGGGTGACGACATCTCAGCGAGCATCCTGGCGTCGATGGCGCTCAAGGACATCAAGGTCGAGCAGACCATCGCCAAGGTCATCTCCAATGAGCACGACCGCGTCATGAAAAAGCTCGGCGTCGACGAGACCGTCTTCCCCGAACGCGACACGGCCCAAAATCTTGTCGCCCGCATGCTCGGGCCGGCGTTGCTGAACTATGTAAGGCTCGGGCCTGACTACGGGTTGCAGGAGATGGCGGTCCCCAACAAGTGGGACGGCCGCACGCTTCGCGACCTCAACCTGCGGCAAAAGCACGGCGTCCTCGTCGTCGGCATCCACGACGTGCTCACCGACACCGTCCGCAGCCCCGACCCCGACGCGGTGCTGACCGACAGTGACGGCCTGCTCATCAGCGGAAGCATCAAAGATCTCGAGCACGTGGCAGAGATCAAGTAGATCACGTCAGCACCGTGCTGAGCCGCTCCATGCGATCGGGTGCGGTCAGGTCCAGCTGTAGGGGCGTGACCACCAGGGCCTTGTCGCGGAGGCCGGCGACATCGGTGCCTTCGGCCCCGCCGGTCAGGCGGAAGACGCCGCTGTTCCAGTAGTAGCTTTGGCCGCGTGGGCTGGTGCGTTTCTCGAAGGCGTCGTCGAGCGGGCGGATGCACTGTGGCACAACGCGGGTGTCGACGGGCTCTTCGCCCTGGGCGACGGCAGGGACATTGATGTTGACGACCTCGCCGGGCTTGACGGCTTTGGCATCCCACAGCGGCTCGATCACCCGCATCGCCAGCGTGGCCGCCCAGTCGTAGTCGTCGGCAACGTCCTTGTGGAGGTACTTGCTGACGGCGATTGAGGGCTTGCCGAGGAAAGCGCCTTCGACGGCTGCGGCGACGGTGCCGCTGTAGAAGACGTTGATACCGGCGTTGGCGCCCATGTTGATGCCGCTGACGACGAGGTCGACGTCCGGGCACAACTCCACGAGGGCGAGCTTGGTGCAGTCGGCCGGTCTGCCACCGACGGCGGTGCCGGTCATGCCGTCGGCGGTGGTGACCTGGGCGACCATGAGCGGTTCAGACAACGTCACGCCGTGACCGGTGGCCGACTGGTGTGTTTCGGGGGCGACAACGGTGACATCAGCCCACTTGGACAAAGCTCGCCACATTGCGGCGATGCCGGGTGCGCGAAGGCCGTCATCATTCGTCAGCAAAACGCGTGGGCGAGGCATGCGACGAGGCTACGGGGCCCAATCGGTGACGCTGTACCCAGCCGCGCCATCAGGAATGACGCGAAGATCTGATACAGCCTCCTATGCTGCCCGCCCGTCTCTCCATCATGCCCGATCTCCAGGCAAAGCTTCGCGGCGCGTTCACGGCCCTCGTCACACCGTTCGATGAGAGCGGCAAGCTGGACGAACATCGCTTCCGCGAGCAGATCGACTTCCAGATCGACGGCGGCATCGACGGCCTCGTGCCCGTCGGCACCACGGGCGAGTCGCCGACGCTCGCATTTGACGAGCATAAACGCGTCATCGAGTTGGCGGTCGAGCAGGTCGCCGGTCGGGTGCCGGTCATCGCCGGGGCCGGGGCAAACAACACAGAAGAGGCCGCCGAGCTGCACGCCTTTGCGGCAAGTGTCGGCGTCGATGCCGTCTTGAGCGTTAATCCGTATTACAACAAGCCGACGCAGGAAGGGCTTTACCGCCACTTCATGACGCTCGGCGAGCGGGCAGATGTGCCGATCGTGCTGTACAACATTCCCGGCCGAACGAACGTGACGATGGCACCCGACACCGTCGCCCGCCTGCTGAAGAATGGCCGCGTCGTCGCCATGAAAGAGGCGACCGGCGACGTCGGCATGGTCACGAAATACTTCGAAGCGTGCGACGACGCAGACGCCGGCGACCTCATCGTTCTCAGCGGTGACGATCCGCTCACGCTTCCGATGATGGCGGTCGGCGCGACGGGTGTCATCAGCGTCGCCAGCAACCTCATTCCGGGTCGCGTCGCAGACTTGTGTCGGCTCGCGCTAGCCGGTGAGTTCGGGACAGCGCATGCGGTCCACCGAGAGATCTGTCGGCTGAGCGTGCCGTTGTTCCTTAATGGCAACCCCGCAGGTGTGAAGCACGCGATGAAGCAAAGCGGCCGTGACAGCGGCGTGCTGCGGTTGCCGCTCGTTCCGGTGAGCGATGACGTTGCCGCCATGATCGACGCCGCGTTGGGTCGCGTGGAGACATCGTCATGACGCGGTTGTGTGTTCCGATTTTCGTCCGATCGGCTGAGCAGGCCCAGCGGGATGCGTTTGTCGCCGTCGAACGCGGTGCCGAGGTGATCGAGCTTCGGCTCGATGCGCTGGCCGACGAAGAGCTTGACGACATCGACAGCTTCGAGATCAAGATGCTCGTCGAGCTGGTCCAACGGCTCGCCGAGGCCAACGTCCGCTGCATTCTGACCCTTCGCGGCGGTGACGAGGGTGGCAAGACAGACGCCGACGACGGCACCCGCTTCACACGACTGGCCCACCTGGCGTCGAAGGTCTCGGCCTACGTCGACCTCGAATGGCGACCGATGAGCCGGGCCGGCGGGTGGCCGATGGCCTTTCTGGATCTTGCCGGGGATGGGCAGTTGAAGTTCGTCGTCAGCGCCCACGACTTCGACACGCGGCCGAGCGATCTCATCGGCGTCTTTGCCGAGATGAGTCAGAGCCGGGCGGATGTGGCCAAGATCGCCTGGCGGGCGCGGAGCGTCCGCGACAACGTCGAGGCCTTTGAGCTGCTGCGCGAGGCCGCCAAGCCGAGCATCGCGATTTGCATGGGCGAAGCTGGCCTGCCGAGTCGCGTGCTGGCTCGAAAGTTCAACGCGCACCTGAGCTTTGCCAGCCTCGACGGCGAGGCGGCGACGGCCGACGGGCAGGTGCCGATCGACTCGATGAAGCGGCTGTACCGCTGGGACGCGATCGGCAGGGCGACAAAGGTCTATGGCGTTGTCGGTCACCCCGTCGCCCACAGCCGCAGCCCTCACGTCCACAACGCCGCCTTTGATGCCCTGGAGCACGACGGCGTCTATCTGCCGTTGCTCGTCGAGCCCGGTTACGAGTCGTTCAAGGCACTCATGGAGACGTGGCTGCCGTTCGAGCCGCTCGACGTGTGCGGCCTGAGCGTGACGCTTCCGCACAAGGAGCACGCCCTCCAGTACGCTCGTGAAGTCGGCGCAGACGTCGACGAAGTCTCTGACAGCGTCGGGGCCGTCAATACGTTCTCTATCGAGCGGTCCAACGGCAAGCCGCAACTGGTGGCTCGCAATACCGATTTCGGCGCGATTCTGGCGACCGTTGCCGAAGCACTCGACATGCCGAGCGATCGACTTCGCGGCACGAGCGTGGGCATACTCGGTGCCGGTGGCACGGGTCGAACCGCCGTCGCTGCCTTTGCGAGCCTGGGGTGTGACGTGACGATCTACAACCGCACGCGTCAGCGGGCCGATGACCTCGCTGAAGAGTTCAACGGCGTGGCAGGCAGCGACATCAAGGCTGCCGGTGTCGGCGCGATCGCTGAAGGCAAGCACCGAGTCTGGGTCAACACCACCAGCCTCGGCATGTCGCCCAAGATCGATGAATCCGCTTTCGGCGATGCCGCCCCGGCATCGATCGACGGTGACACGCTCGTCTTCGACACGATCTACACACCCGCCGAGACGAAACTGCTCAGACAGGCCAAAGACGCCGGGGCTACCACGGTCAACGGCAGCGCGATGTTCTTGCACCAGGCGGCTGCACAATGCCGGTTGTGGACCGGTAGCGACGCCCCGCTCGACATCATGCGGCAAGCGTTCACCGCTGCCCATTGACCGCCGCGTGCACGGGCCTACAGTGCCCGCCCGCCCTTCCCAAAGCGGAACCAGACCGATGAGCACGACTTCCTACCTGGCCAAACCCGGCGAACTGACCGCACAGTGGCACGTCGTAGACGCCACCGACCTCGTGCTGGGCCGCCTTGCTGCCAAGCTCGCGACAGTCCTGCAGGGCAAGCACAAGCCGACTTACACCCCGCACGTCGATACCGGTGACTTTGTCATTGTCCTCAACGCTGACAAGATCAACGTCACCGGCAAAAAGGCCGAGCAACGGACGTATCAGACGTACAGCGGCTATCCGAGCGGCCAGCACATCTATTCGTACGAGGCGATGAACGAGAAGCACCCTGAGAAGGTCATCGAGCTCGCCGTTCGCCGGATGCTTCCCAAGAGCAAGCTCGGCCGCCAGATGCTCTCGAAGCTCAAGATTTACAGTGGCACCGACCACAACCACCAGGCCCAGCAGCCGACGCCGCTGTCGATCTGAGTTCCTGCACCCTCTTTAAACGCCACCGATGAGCGACCAGACGACCGAGCCGCAGGATCAAGACCTGCTTCAAGCCGACCAAGGCGAATCCGCCATTGAAGGCGATCCCGAAGTAGTCAGCTACGAAGACGTTCAGCCCGGCGAGGGCGAGGAATACGCTGTCGATCTCGACGGAACGGCGCCCGTCGACGACAGCCAGGCTTACGCCGACGGCTCGTACGGTGCGCTACCGACGGTCGCCACCGGCTACGTCTGGGGCACCGGCCGTCGCAAGAGCTCCGTCGCTCGTGTCCGCATCAACCAGGGAAGCGGCACGATCAGCATCAAGCGCAGCGGACACGACCTCCGCGAGCTCAACGACTACTTCCACAACGAGCGCGACCGCAAGGCCATCTTCGGCCCGCTTGAAGTCACGCAGTACGGCGGCAAGGTCGACATCTTTGTCAACACCTCCGGCGGCGGTTCGACCGGCCAAGCCGGTGCCATTGTCATGGGCATCGCACGTGCCCTCATCAAGTACGATCCGCAGAGCGAAGCCTCGCTTCGCGAGAACGGCTTCATGACCCGCGACAGCCGCATGAAAGAACGCAAGAAGTACGGCCAGCGTGGTGCCCGTCGTAAGTTCCAGTTCAGCAAGCGATAGTCGTCGCTTCGCGTCAAGCAACAAAAGCCGCCGACCCGATGGGTCGGCGGCTTTTCGCTTGGAAGTGACGGTTCAGGCGGTACCGCCGGACGCCAAGTCGCTACCATGCCCGCGGCCGTGCCGCATCTGGCGTCGTGGCTGTTGCCCCACTGCGATATGACGAAGCTGCCTTGCCCTTGCGTTGCCCGTTGGACCGTTCTGGCCTCGCTTGCCGTCACCACGACGGTTGTGGCGCAGGTGCAGATCCAACTGGCTCCGACCGATGCCGACCCGACGGCGGCCGGTGTGTACGTCGACGACTCGACGCAGGCCCTCGATCAATTCACCCTTGCCGATCGCTTGTCCGACCTCGGCGAATGGCGGAAGGCGGCAGGGGTCTATCAAGAAGCCAGCAGCCGATTCGGTAACCGCCTCATCGCCGGTGACGTCAACGGCTCGACGCAGCAGTATCGGCCGGTCCGTGAGGCCGTCCGCGCTCGGCTCGCTGCGTGGCCGGCTGAGGGACTTCTTGCTTATCGCGAGCGATTCGAGCCTGAGGCTCAGCAGTCACTTGAGGCCGCCCGACGCATCGACCTTGACGCCTCACGCCGCACGGCTTTAGCGACGCTAATCGACCAGTACCCGCTGACCGTCGCCTCAGCGGCAGCAACGATAGAGCTGATCGACCTGCACCTTGCCCGTGGTGACGTGGCCACGGCCAGGCGTACCGCGTCGGTGGCCGCGGCATCTTCTCAAGCCTTTGCCGGTTTGAACGTCGACGGCATCACCTCAGATGCCGCTGCGGCGTTCACGTTTCGATTGGCGTTGTCGGCCGCATTAGTTGGTGACGCCGAAGCAGCCGAAGCAGCCGTCGCCACATTGGCCGAGACATACAGCCTGGCAACGGGCACGGTTGCGGGGAACACGGTGAACCTCGCCGACACTGCACGGCAAGTGCTCGACAACGGCATCGCCCGACGCGACGCGACCGCTGATCCGACCGTTGCCGCGACGCTCTGGCCGACGTTTGACGGCGCCAGCGACCGGAACCGACTCGCCGCCTCTGCTCCGGGAGCATTGAGCCCACAGTTCGCGGTCGACGCTCTTCAGCCGACGTCACCCGAGCAATCGCAAGGCGACGCCATCGCGCGGCGCAACGGCAGCCGACTGACGGGACAGATGGCGGGCGTGTTTCCGGTGGCTCAAGAGGGTGTGATCTACTGGAGCGACAACGCCAGCCTGCACGCCGTCGACCTCATCTCAGGCGAGCCGCCGACTGCTTGGTCGGCGAGTAACCCGGTCAACGACGGGCATTTATCTGTCGAGCCCAACGCCACCCTCACGCCCCGCGGCGTTGCTTTAGCGCCGACACTTATCGATGGCCGCCTCATCGCCACGATGGGTAGACGCGACTTGAGGCTCGAAGAAGCGTCGCGGAACCGCCAGCCGCTTGAACCGAGCGTCGTGGCGGTTGATGCGGCGACGGGTGTGCCGCTTTGGACGCTTCGCGTCAGCGGCCTGAACGCCCAGGCCATTGCAGCTGCACTCGGGACCGACGACGAGGGCGATGTTGTCAACGCCCTTGCCGAGTGCGTCATCAGCTCTCCACCCGTCGTTGCCGACGCAAAGGTGTGGGTCCTGGCGGCGACCGATTCACGGCGGGGGCGTCCCTTCGAGCAGTCGTTTGCTTTGGCCATCGACACAGCGACGGGTGAGTTGCTGCACGTGCGACCGCTGGCGACCACAGGTGGCGGGCAGATGCAGATGCGCGGCAACGCCTTCATCGACCCGCCGCCCGACGTCATTCCGGCGGCGTCGGGTGGAGTCGTCTACCTGCCCACCGGGCGCGGCGTCCTGGCGGCCATGGATGCGACCTCCGGAGACCTGCTGTGGCTCAACATCTACGGCGTCGACCAGCCCGAGAACAACGGCCTTGCCAACAACGGCCGCTTCGGAAACAACAACGTAACTACCAGCCGAAGGCGGTTCACCTCGTCGCTGCCGTTCCACGCCGCAGCGCCTGTCATTGACAACGGCCGCATCTTCTTCCGCCCGCCCGACGCCGAGGCCGTCCTCATCTTCGACGCCACCGACGGCAGTGAAATCGCTCGTCTTCCTGCCGCGCCCGAGAACGTCATCGAGCTCGACAGGCGCCAGTCACCTGCGCCGCAGTACGGGCCCGACGTCGTCCGCACGGTGTTGGCTGTTGATGGCGACCGGCTTTACGCGCTAGGCGGCCGCAAGGTCTATTGCCTGAAGTGGCGTGACAACATCGAGGCCGTCCGTGCCGGCACGTTCGACGAGCTCGCGCCAGAAGCCTGGGCCCACTGGATCAGCACGTTCGAGCTCATTCCCGCGTTGCGTGGTGCTGCCGTCGAGACCATTGTCGGGCGGCCCGCGGTCACGCAGACACACGTGGTCGTACCGACGGCGGATCGGCTTGTACTCATCGACAACGAGACCGGCCTGCGCGACGAATCACGCTTGGGCAATCAGGCGGCGTACGTGAGCCTGCCGCCGTCGCAGACAGCCATCGACGGTGAACGCGGTTTAGCGGGTAACGTCCTCGTCCTTGACGACCGCGTCGTCGTTGCCGGCCAGACGACGATTGGCGTCTGGTTCGATCGCGCCACCGTCCGCCGCCGGCTTCTGGTGCGGATCGAGCAGACGCCCGACGACCCGCAACCCGTCATCGAGCTGGCGAGGATCGACTACGGCTCGGGTGACGTCGACGGGGCGTTGGCAGGCCTGCGTCAGGCGGCACAGATGTCAGGCGGACGCGAGCTCGCCTTCGACGCCGCCGTTGCGCTCGCCACGTCGCGGGCGGGCGCAGGCGTCGGGGTATTGCTCGATTATGCCGAAGAACTTGCACAAACGCCCCGCCAGCAGGTCGTCGCCCGGCTGGCACGGCTCGACAGCCGAGATGTGCCCGGCGGTGCCGACGAACAGCTGGCCGCGTTGCGTGATGTGCTGGACGTAGCCGAGTGGCGAGGCGTTGATCTGGGTGGAGAGAACGCTGGCTTCACCGCCCGTGACGTCATTGCCGGTCGCATCGAGGGATTGGTGGCCCAGAGCCGGTCCGGCCTGCACCTGCCGATCGATGATCGGGCGGCGGCCCAGCTCGAGCAGGCGGGGAACGATGTGGCTGCGTTGAAGGAAGTCGTCTCAGCCTTTCCGAACAGCCCGGCCGGCGTCAACGCGGCCTTACGGTTGGCGTCGCTCTGCGACGCCCCCGTTGCCCGGGCCGAGTCGCTTCGTCAGGGATACGCCATCGCCCGACGGCTGCGGGACGATTCGCGGTTGAACGATGTTCTGGCGCTGATGGCGCAATCCGACCGCGCTAGCGATCGGCTGGATGATGCGGCAGCTCGCCTGCGCGTCATCGCCAGTCGCGACGCCAACCGTCTGCTGAGCGATGGCAAGACGGCGGAGCAGGCTGCTTACGCGACGGGACGTGAGGCGGTCGAGGCCGACGCGGCGTTGTCGCCGATGCTCGATCTGCCTCAAGGCCTTGCCGATGCGCCTTTCGCCGATGCGGTTATCGACATCGCAGACGTCGATCGACTCGTGGCGGTTCCACGTGGAACAGGTCGCGACGACCGCCTCGTCTTTACCCGCGGCACCACCGTCGGCGTCGCCGATCTCCAGGGTGAGCAATGGGCGACCGACGCAAAGCAGCGTGCCGAAGCGGCTGCCTGGATCGACGACCGCTTGCTGGCGTGGGGCGAAAGCGGCATCGTCAGCTTCGACGACACAGGAGGGCTTGTCTGGCGAAAGTCGGTCAACGAGCTACAGATTGGTGGCGTGACGGCGGCGACCGTTGCCGCCGACGCGGTCGTGCTCTTCGACGGCCAGACGCTCGTCGCCGTCGCCTCCGACGGCTCGACCCGCTGGTCGACCTCGACACCGCTCATCGGCAGTGGGTCGCTGCAGGGCGCGGCCGACTTCGTGACGCTGTGGTCAGGAACCGAACTCGCATTTCACGACGCGGCAACCGGTCGGCTTCTAGCCCGCCGGTCGTTTGATGCGTCCGCAGAGCTCGGGGAGGTCGTCGACGTCTTGCCGATCGATGGCGGTCGCGTGGCCGTCGTGACAGAGGCGGCGGTCCTGTTCCTCGACCCGCTCGACCCGACCCAGCGGCTCGGCGGCGTCGTGGCCGTTACCCGCGTCGACCGCTCCAAGGGCGCAACCACCTTCGCCGTTGCTGGCCCTACGCCGGCCAGCGACGAAGCGTTCCGCTGGACCGGCGATCGTCCGCAGCGACGGGTGCGAGAGGTCGCCGGACAGCTCGTCGTCTCGTCTGATCTCAGAAACGCTGGGCGACGAGACGGCATCATCATCGACCCGCTCGATGGCACGCTCCTGGACGTGCCGACCCCGGTCGATGACGAGCGATTGCCCGTGCTGCTGACAGGTGACACGACTGACCCCGCAGCCCTGGGCGAGCTGGCACCACGACTCCTGCAGCGGGCGAATCCGACGCTCCGCAGCGACGAGACGGACGGGCCCGGTGGCGACATCTTCGCCGACGGCACCCGGATCTACGTCACCGGCCTGCGCGGCATCACCGCCTTCGACCTCGACGCACCGGGAGACAATGTCGGGCCGCACTGGTGGCGGGATGATGACGCCTTCTCTCGCGCCGTAGACCCGTCCCTCATCACCGGCGTGCTGCTGGGTCGCGACTACGTGCTGGTGCTCGACGAGCCGACCTCGGGTGGTATGCGGATCATTCCGTTCGGTCGTCAGCTCGTGCCCGACAAGGGATACGAGAGCGGACTCGTTCGGCCAGCGCTCGAACTTGATGAGGTGCCGCGTCAGGTGCAACCGATGCAAGGCGGCATTGCAGTCTTGAACGAAGAAGGCACGCTGCGTCTCTACCGAGGGGCAGGCCAGTGAGGTTCCGCGTCGAACGCCTTGCCCTGCTCGTCGCCCTGCTGCTGGCAGGTTGTGCGAGCGGTCCCGCATATGTCTCGTACAATGGCAGCTCGGGCTACAGCGAGGTCGAGATTCGACCAGACGTGTTCGACATCAGCTACCACGGCCGCGAGCGGATGAGCGACGGCCAAGCCATGCAGTACGCCAAACTCCGCGGGGCCGAGCTGGCCCGGCAACGAGGTCGTGCGCACTTTCGCATCCTTGGCAGGAGCATTGAAGGACGCACCACCTACCGCACCTTCACCCGCGACGTCCGCCTTCAGAGCGACGACCGGCTGGCGACTATGCGGGTGCCCGTGACGGACATCGACATCGGCCAGCGACCGGTTGCGCTGCTGACGGTCTACATCCTGGACGAGCCGGCCGACGACACGTTCGAGGCCGAGGCGGTGCTACGGCAGGCTGTCAATGAAGGGCGTGTCGAGCCCGACCGGTTCGCGCTTGCACCAATCACGCGGCCGAATTAGGCAAAACGCGCTGCGCGGCGGCGGCCAAGTGGCTCGCGGCGGAGCGGCAAATGTTCCACGTGGAACATTGGACGCTCTGGCGGCGCGTGGCGAACGTTTTTCCCGCGGCGGAGGTCGTTGTTCCACGTGGAACACGTCCAGAATCGACCGCCGGTGCGTCGGCGGCGATGCAGGGGTGCAGAAAACCTCATACCTGCTAATGCACAATTTCAGGGACAATGTGGTCATCTCCGCTTGCGGGTGCGACGCACCACGACGCCGTGCGCCCTGCGCCGCGGCGGCCGCCTTTGCGCATCAGCATCACGTCGTTCACGCAAGGTTCCTCGGCTGCGCACGGGATGACGGAGGAGCACGTCGACGTGCAGGCCGCCCTACGCCGACCCGTTCGACGCGGCGTCGGCCAGACGGATGACGAAGATCTTGCGAACAGCCGGCAGACACCTTGACTCGTCGCAAGCCTGATACGCCAGCGCCAGCTCGAGCTGACCGCCCGGACTCATCGGTTCGATGAGGTGGGCCGACAACCGCACGCGGCCGACCAGCTTGCCCTCTGCCGACTGCGGGTAGTCGACGTGGGCGAGCTTGCTGGTGTCCGTCGCCGACAGCTCGACGACACGTTCCTGGCCGTCGTGATTCGGCGCGTAGAGGTGGAAGCCGCCCTGGATCTCCAGCACGACGTCGACCTGTCGTTCATCGATCCACTCGCCGGTCAGGCTCACGACGCGGCCGGCTTCGTCGTCGACGCTCGGCAACTGCGCAGGTCCCTCGCTGCCCTTGACCTCGAAGTTGCCACCCTCAGCCACAACCGCTCGGGCGGCCCGGGCGAGCGTGCTGGCGTGGCCGGGCTGGTCGGTAATCTGGTCGGCAAACGTGCGGACGATCTTGCGGGCGTCGTTGGTTCGACCGAGGTTGACAAGCAGCAACGCCGCCGACCCGTTGCCGCTGGGCAGCGGCGTGTCACCTGCCGTCCGCCTGCGGATCCCGCTCATCAGCACCACGTCGGGATCGTCGGCCGCGGTCAACGCCAGCGCCCGGCCCGCGACGCCGTCGACGGTAAATCGCTCCAGCATCGCGTCGGCCAGCAAGTCGGCCTCATCGGTCATGCCACAAGCCAACAGTCCCGCGCCGAAGTGCGCGTAGTCATCGAGTGTCGCATCAGGGCCGGCAGCGCCATCGCGTGACGTGCGAACGAGCGTCTTCGTTGCATGATGATCGAGCAGCCACCGGGCGGCACGCGTTGCAGCATCGCGATACCGCGGCTCGTTCAGCAGATCACCGCATGTGGCCAGCGCCTCGATCATGAGACCGTTCCAGCTCGTGATAATCTTGTCGTCGAGGATCGGCTGTTTTCGCTCGCCGCGGGCGACGAGCAGGCGGTCACGCCACGCCGCCGCTTCGTCCTCGGCGGCGGGCTCGGCGAGGTACAGCACGTTGGTGTCCGGTGACGTCGGGTTCGGCCCGTGCGGGTCGGCAAAGTTGAAGCCGCGGTCGAGCCCGTAGATCGCGTTGAAGCGGTCGGCGTCGTCGCCCAGCACGTCGCGCACGTCGTCCGGTGTCCACAGGTAGTTCTTGCCTTCGCTGCCGTCGACTTCAGCGTCCAAGGCCGTGTAGAAGACGCCGTCGGGCGAGGTCATCTCACGAAGAACGAAGTCGAGGCAGCGCCGGGCGACCTGCTCGAAGCGCGGCTCGCTCAGCTTCGCTGCCGCGTGTGCGTAGACAGGTGCGAGCATCGCCTGGTCGTAGAGCATGATCTCGAAGTGCGGCACAAGCCACTTGGAGTCGGTGCTGTAGCGATGGAACCCACCACCGAGGTGGTCCCGGATGCCACCGTCGGCCATGGCGTCGAGCGTGTGGCGGAGCTTGCCTTCCTGTCCGCTGGTTTGGAGCAGGAAGGCCAGCAGCGTTTGCCGCGGGAACTTGGGTGCTCTGCCGAAGCCGCCGTGCACGGGCTCATAGTCGCTTGCCGCTTCGGCGGTGAGCTTGTCGAACAGGCCACGCTCAAACGTCACGTCGTGCGTCGGCGGCCTGGGTTCTGCGATGCGGCGAAGCACGTCGGTCACGTTCTCGACCGTCTGCATGACTTCGCCCCGCTTGTCGCGCCACGCTTCGGTCATGGCCGTCATCAGCGTGCCGAACCCCGGACGGCCTTGGTGTGGGGGGGCGTCGGTCGGTGGGAAGTAGGTGCCTGCGTAGAACGGCGCACCGTCGGGCGTGAGGAAAACGCTCATCGGCCACCCGCCCTGCCCGCTGATGACCTGCGTCGCAGCCATGTAGTGCTCGTCGAGGTCGGGCCGTTGTTCGCGGTCGACCTTGATGCAGACGAAGCCGTCGTTCATCTGCTTCGCGAGCGTCGCGTTCTCGAAGACCTCACGCTCCATGACGTGACACCAGTAGCACGTCGCGTAGCCGACACTGAGAAAGACCGGCACATCGCGTCGCCTGGCCTCGGCAAACGCGGCCGCCGACCAGGGTCGCCAATCGACGGGATTGTCCTTGTGCTGTAGCAGATAAGGCGACGTCTCACCGGCAAGCGCGTTGGGCATGCGACGACGGTATGGGTTACCGGCATTCCGCCGGAGGAACGCGAAAGCGCGAAGAAGCGAAGGGACGCGAAGAGGAGAGAACTGAGAAAAGGCAGACGAAGCGCTCGCCGATAGATTTCTCTGCTGCGTCTGGACCCTCTTTTCTGCACTTCGCGGCCCTTCGCCTCTTAGCTTCTCCGCGTTCCTCCGGATCGGCCTTACGCGTAGCCGAGATGATCCAGGTCGTCCTCGTCCAGGCCGAAGTAGTGACCCAATTCGTGCAACAGCGTGACGCGAACCTGCTCGACCAGATCGTCGGCGTCTTCGGCAAAATCTTCGATGTCCTGGCGGAACAGCCAGATGCGATCGGGCACCATCGCCGGCATGTCGGCCAACCGGTCGGGAAGCGGCACGCCTTCGTACAAGCCCAGTAACAACTCGTCGGCAGGCACGCCCACCTCGGCCAACTGCTCGCGTGTCGGCCGATCCGTCACGCCCACCGGCACGTCGTCTCGGATCACGCGGCGGTAGTCGTCGGGCAGTTGCTCGATCGCCGTCTCGACCAGTCGCGCGAACTCGTCCTCGGACACCTCGTGCGGCACGCACCTTTGTAGGGCCGGCTGTCCGTTCAAGGCTGCGTAGAACATGGGCATGCTGCGACGACTCGTGCCGATCTTCCTGATCGCGTTCCTGGCCGGCGGGTGTTCGCTGCCGAGCGTGCTCGTGCAGCCGGTGTCATCGTCGCCGGCGCTCGAAGAGACGACGGTGCTGGCCGGTAAGACGACGCGGCAGAAGATTGCCGTCATCGAGGTCGAAGGCATGCTTATCAACGCCACGACAGGTGGCGGCCTGCTCGGTAGCGAGGAGAACAAGGTCAGTCTGTTCCGCCAGCAGCTTGCCAAAGCCGCCAGTGATGACCGTGTCAAGGCCGTCGTGCTTCGCGTCAACTCACCGGGCGGCACGGTCAGTGCCAGCGAGGTCATGTACAACGACCTCATGAAGTTCCGGGCCTCGTCGGGTAAGCCCGTCGTCGCCCACTGCCAGGACGTTGCTGCCAGCGGCGGGTATTACGTCGCCGTCGCCGCCGACGAGATCCACGCGACGCCCACCAGCATCGTCGGCTCGATCGGCGTGATCTTCAACACCATCGACGCCTCCGAGCTCATGGAGAAGGTCGGCGTGAAGGTCGCACCCGTCACCAGCGGTCCGCTTAAAGACATGGGCAGCCCCTTCAACGGCCTAGGCGACGTCGAACGCGGCGTCATCGAGGGCATCGTCGACGACCTGTACGGCCAGTTCACCGGCGTGGTCCTGTCGCGACGCGAGATCAAGGAGCAGGACATTGCCTTCGACGGCCGCGTCTTTACCGGCCGGGACGCGATGCGGATCGGGCTTGTCGACACGTTGTGCGACCTGGACGCCAGCATCAAGCGGGCCCGCGAGCTGTCGGGGGCCGACGGCGCAACAGCAGTCATGTACAAGAGGCCTTACGGCTACCGCGGGAGCATCTACGCGACCTCACCCGCCGGTGGCGTGGGAAGCGCGGGTGGACCGACGGTGATTCACGTGCCGGGATTAGCGGACCTGACACGGATGCTTTCGCCCGGCGCGTACTACCTGTGGATGCCGTAGAGTATCTGCTACGAGGCGCTTAATGCCTTCTTGAACGCTCATGATTCGATTGCGATGCGGCAATTGCGGCCAGACGTTGGAGGTGGATGACGCCTTCGCGGGCGGTGTGTGCCGTTGTCGACACTGCGGGACGATTCAGACGGTCCCTGAAGATGCCAAGGCGGGCGAAGCAGGCCTCGTTGAAGGCGCTGCCTTGCCCGGCGCGGTATCGACGTCGAAGCCCAAGCCGCTGTACCGGCGTGAAGAGCAGCAGGACCAGGTCGCAAGCGGCCTCGATGAGCTGGCGGACGTGGTGGCCAGCAGCGGCGCGTTGTCGAGCGGCCTGCACCGCACCGCCGCCCGCTCACGTCGCAACAGGCGATCACCCACCACGTCTGCCAGTCCCGATCTGGCCGCACGCAACGCAGGAGGCAGGCCGGGGCCCGACAAGAAGCTGATCGGTGCCATTGCCGCCGCGGCTGGACTTGCGGTGGTCGTCGTCATCCTCGCGATCGCGCTGCTCGGCGACGACAAGTCGCCCGCCGACGGCAATACGCCGACACCTTCGCGTGGCTCGACGACCTTGGCGGGCATCCCGCTTCAGCCACGCATTTCGTTTGTCGTCGACACCGGCTCTGCCACGCAGGAAGACTTTGCCGAAGCGATGGCGCTCGTGCTGGACGTGGTCGAGAAGCTTCCGGGCGACGGTGCGTTCCAGATCGTGCTGTGGCCGCGGCAGGAGATTGGTAATCCTTCACCTGACCCGACGGCATTGCCTTCAAACGAGCTGCGGACGGCCGGTGAGCGGACGATCTCCAACGTCCGCGATCGCATCGCCGACCTGCCGCTCGGTGGCAGCACGACAGCCGTGCCGGCCCTACGCCGAGCCATTGCCGCCAACCCTGACATGATCGTGCTCATAACGGGGAACACTGCATTTCTTGGTGACGACTTTGCCCGCAGCGTGTTGACGGCTTGGCGTGAGGCGGAAACGACCATACCTGTGCACACCATCGCCGTCGGCACGCGGACGCCGCCCTCGTCGCTCGGCCTCATCGCGGATGAGACGGGTGGCACAACGGTTGCCCTTTCGCAGTCCGATCTTCGCCAGGCTCGCCGCGAGCTCGGAGGCGGATCATGAACCGGTCGCTGACCGTCGGCCTTGTCGCTTTAGGTGGCCTGGCGTTGACGACGCTGTTGCTGTGGCTGCTGGCCCCGCCGACGTCTCGCGTCGACGTCCCGTTGGCGGCAACTGTCGAGCTGCGGGACGGCACCGCGTCAAGCACCTGGACATCAGTCGATGTTCGGGCGTCGGGTGGCAGGCAGCTCAGCGTCGACGGCGCGGGCCAATGGCCTTGCCACTTCATCATCGGGCCGGACGGTGACGTGCAGGCGACGGAGCGGTGGCATACCCAGCAATCGGCGGACGCGTCATTCGGCCGCACCGACGCCATCTGTGTCGTTCTTGTCGGTAGCGCCGACCGCCTGAGCAGCGAGCAAGTCGAAGCCGCCCGGCAGCTGAAAGCGATGCTGACGCGTCGTTACGGACTGATGCAATAGTGGCATTTGCCGAACAATCGACGGTGCGAACGAAACCGACAGCCCGGTTCGGTCGATGGTAGCTGTAGGTTCTGCCTGCTCCGCCCAAAGGTCGGCAGTTGCCTTGCCGGTACAACCGGCACATGATCGCCGGACCGTCCCGGCGTGAAGTTGCGGCTTATGCTGTGACCCGCTGCGACGAATCGACCGCTGCTGACTGACCTCCGACGCACCCACCAGCCGCCCCGCCGCACTTACCCGACCGACCGCCGACCGCCGCGCGAGTTCATGGCCGACCGACTTCTTCATTACGACTTGCTCGGCACGCTGGGCCAAGGTGCCGGTAGCACGATCTACCGCGCCAAAGACTCGCAAACGGGACGGCTCGTCGCGATCAAGCACGTCAAGCGGGTCAAGCCCAAAGACTTGCGGTTCGTCGAGCAGATGGAGACGGAGTTCGACGTCTCGCGCAACTTCACGCACCCTGCATTGCGTCGCTCGTACTCGCTGAAGGTCACCAAGACGATGCTCGTCAAGGTGACCGAGGCCATCCTGGTGATGGAGTACATCGATGCCCTGCCGCTGGAGCGTGGTCTGCCCAGCGACCTGCCGGGCGTGATCAGCACGTTCATCGACGCCGCCGCGGGTTTGGGTGCCATGCACCGCATGGGCTGGGCGCACTGCGACATCAAGCCCAACAACATTCTCCGTGCCGCCGACGGCACGGTGAAGGTGATCGATTTCGGCCAGGCCTGCCGCATCGGCACGGTGAAGGAACGCATCCAGGGCACGCCCGACTACATCGCCCCCGAGCAGGTCGAACGCCTACCCATCAAGGAAGCGACCGACGTCTTCAACCTCGGGGCCAGCATGTACTGGGCTTTGACCGGCAAGCACGTGCCGACGCAGTACCACGCCAAGCGTGCCGGCGAGAACAGCTTCGTGCTCGACACGCTGTTCAAGAGCCCTCGCGAGCTGAACCGCTCGATCCCGCAGATCGTGAGCGACGTCGTGATGCAGTCGGTCAGCACGAACTCGAACAAGCGGCCCCAGACGATGGAGGCGCTCACGCACAAGCTCGAGCTCGGCCGCCACATTCTCGAACGCGACGAAGGCAGCAGCCTTAACGACAGCTTCGACGAAGACGGCGTCTTCGACGACACAAGGCATTAGTTCCTGCCGCGGGCGTCGCGACGATGCACAGTCATCACGATCAAGTTCACGAGGCGTCGATCCAATCGACCTGCAGTTCGAAGGGGCCGTCCTTCGTGTCGTTGAGGTTGATGCCGATTTGATCGATCTGGGCAGGCTCGACGGGGCCTAGCCGTTCGAGGCTGTAGGGGTCGCCTCGCCACGACGGAACCATCTTGCTCAGCTCGATCGTGACGGTCTGCCATTCGCCGACCGGGCCATCTGCCTTGATGTCGCCGCGGTAGGTGATGTCTCTTCGGCCGGTGAGTGTGGAGCCGTCGTAGGCGAGCACGCGGTAGGGGCCGCGGCCGTCCGGCTTGATGCGCAGGATCAACGTCGTCTTACCCTCGAGCGTCCCCCGCTCGATCGGTAGCCGAACGCTGGCAAAGCCTCCGCCGTTGGTGTTGATCGAGCCGGCGAAGGTCATTACGCCGTCGGCGAATGAATGGTCGCCAAGCGAGCGGCCACCCATGACGTTGTCGTTCACGTTCTGCCAGCGGGCGTTCGCCTTGTCATTGTCGAAGTCGGTGAGGCGGACCGCGTCGGCGGGTGCCGCGAGAAAACCGGCGAGCAGGAAGGCAGCAATCATGCGCCTTCAGGCCGCAAAGCGGATGCCGATGGACTCGTTCAAATCGCTTGACGCCGCCTGAGCAGGCCGCCCAGCAGCAGTACGCCACCAAGGCTGGTCGGCTCGGGCACCGTTGCCGCCCAGGCGTCCATCAGCTGCAGGTCGGCTGCTGCGACGACGTCGCCTGACAGGCCGTTGCCGAAGTTGGCCCGCAAGATGGCAAAGTCGAGAATCGAGACGGTGCCGTCGCCGTTGAAGTCACCGGTCCGCCAGTTGCCGTTGCTACCGAAATTGGCCCGTAACAGTGCAAAGTCGAGGATCGACACGGTCCCGTCCAGGTTGGCGTCGCCGTCGATGAACGCGCTGGCGACGACGGAGCTGATGCCCTCTGCCGTCACGAGGTCAAGATCAAGTCCGGGCAGGCCGAAGTCGTGGGCCAGTGTGATGGACGAGCCGTTGAAGGTGCCGTGCGTCAGGATAGCGGTTGTCGTGCCGGGCACCGGAACTTCGGAGCTTGTCAGCAAGATTTGGCCGGCACCCGACACGTTACCGACGACGTCGAGCGTCAGGCTGTCGAGCGCGTCGGCTAGATCCACGAGCAACGTGCTGCCGTTTGCCAAAACAAGGTCACCCAGCACGGTGCCGCTCCCGGCGATGGTCGCTCCACCTTCTATGGTGGTGATGCCGAGTCCGGTGGTGCCGTCGACGAGCAGCGTCCCACCGCTGATTTTGGTCGCGCCGCCGTAGCTGTTCGTGCCGGCGAGGTTCAACAGGCCGTCGCCGACCTTGGTGATGTTGAAGTCTGGCCCGCCTGCTGCCTGGAACACGCTGCCGCGGAGCGTCAGGTCTTTGCCCGCTTGCACATCAATGCGGGTGAACTCATAGCCGAGCATTTGAAGGTCACCTGTGAGCTCGACGGCCACGCCGTCGACGTCGATGGTGCCGCCGCGGAGCTGCATGTCCCAAGGCAAGGTGAAGCCCCAGTTGTCGGTCTCGTTTCCGAGCCGGAGCGTGGTGTTCTGATCGACGCGAACGGTGCCGTCACCGGTTGCGTTGGTGCCGGGGCCGTGAATCCAGAGCGTCCCGCCGTTGCCACCGTCACCGTAGAGGCGGATCGTGCCGTCGTTACGGATGTCGTTGCCGCGGAACTGAATTGTGTTGCGGTCCTGCTTGCGAAGCAGCGCGTTCTCGGCGACGTAGACGGTGCCGGTGTTGCGAAGTCCCCAGTCGGCAGTACCACCGATGAAGCTTGCGGTGAACGAGTCGTCGTGGCTGGCGAGGGCGAAGATGTGACCGACGCCGTCTTCGGGGTCCATCGATGCGTCGTTGTTCCACAAGGATCCGCCGCGCATGTAGATGAAGTCGTCCGGCCGTGCCTGACCGACAAGGTTGAGCCCTTGGTTCGGCAGCAGCGTGCCCACGTATTCGTCACCGAGCAGCGACGGCACGTGCATGCCGTCTTTGACTTCCATGACCTGCGTCTCCCGGCTGCTGCCCAGGCCCCACTGCCACCACATGTGTCCCCTGACGTAGCTCCGCCGCTCCAGCTCGGGCACCACGATGTCCAGGAAACGACGGTTGGCGTCGGCCTGCTGTTCGGTCGTACGATTGTTGCCCCAATCCATGCCGGCAAACTCCGTGATCCATACCGGCTTGTTGAAGCGGTCGCGGTACCACTGCACAGCCCCGAGGAAGTTGTTGGCCGAGCCCTGCACGTTGTTCGGGTCGACGTTGCCGTACCAGTGGAAGGCCACTTCATCGACCTGCAGATTGTTCGTCGGGTCGTTATCCGAGTTCCGCTGGTTGACCTGATTCATGAACTGCTGAATCCACTGACGACCCTCCGACGTGTCGCTGACTGCCGGGCTGACGAGCTTCAGGCCCGTGCCGGCAACGCGGTCGGTGACCTGCTTCCAGCTCCAGATGGCGTCGTTGACGTTGTGGTTAGCCTGGTCGGGCCGCTCGGGCTCGTTGTAGCCAAGGATGCGGGTGACGTTGAGCTGGTCCTTGTAGCCGAGGATGCGGTCGATGCGGGTGTCGACGCCCCAGCGATCCCAGAGCATTGGCATGTACTGACCGTTGAGGCCGCTCATGGCTGCGACGTTGGGGTTGTTGCCCCAGTCGTAGTAGAACCGGGCGTTTTGCCGATTAACGGCTTCCGGTCCGCCGCCACCGGCACCGTGCTTCGTCGGCGAGTTCCCCGCCATCGCCAAGCTCGGCCAGCACGTCGCAACAGCAAGCGCAGCGGCACACAGCGTGCTGACCATCGACGGGCGACGATGACCGACAACGGACGAATTTGGCTTCCTCATCACCACCTAATTTACCTCAGTCGGGACGCGTTGTTCGGCAACGCGTGCGGCAAAGTCTTGTCAATATTCCCCAGGTAGCGGCCCATCATGACGGCCACGCGTCGACGAAGGCGTGGTCGCGGGTGCAAGGTTGACTATGAAGCGCTCCTCTCAATGGCTCTCCAGAGCGCGTCGCACGGCCCGAGCAGGATGAGCGTTCGATGACGTGAACCCGTGCGGCAACACAGGTGGCGGCGACCTTAGGGCCTATGTTCGGACCACTTGTCCAAGTCTCCAAAGAAGATCGTCCTCGCCTACTCCGGCGGCCTTGATACGAGCGTCATCCTGCCGTGGCTCAAGAACCGCCACCCGGGCTGCGAGGTCGTCGCCTTTGCAGCCGAGTTGGGCCAGGGCAGTGAGCTCGAAGGCGTCGAGAAGAAGGCCCGCGAAAGCGGTGCGGACGACGTTGTCGTGGCTGACCTTCGAGAGGAGTTTGCACGCGACTACTGCTTCCCGATGCTGCGGGCGCATGCGATCTACGAGCGGGATTACCTGCTGGGCACGAGCATCGCCCGGCCACTGATTGCGGCCAAGCAGGTCGAGGCGGCCCGGCAGACGGACAGCGATGCCGTCGCTCACGGTGCGACCGGTAAGGGCAACGACCAGGTTCGCTTCGAGCTGACGTTCATGGCCTTAGCCCCGGACCTGCAGATCATCTCGCCCTGGAAGGACCCGACCTTCGAACTGCGTGACCGTGAGGCGGCCATCGATTACGCCCACGAGCACGGCGTGCCGGTCGCCCAGAGCCGCGAGAAGATCTACAGCCAGGACCGCAACCTGTGGCACATCAGCCATGAGGGTGCCGAGATTGAGGACCCGGCCGGTGAGCCCAAGTGGGAGCGGATGCTGACCATGACCAGCCCGATCGGCGAGACGCCCAACGAGGTCGAGCGCGTCACGGTCGAGTTCAAGCAAGGCGACCCCGTCAGCATCAACGGCGAGAAGCTCAGCCCGGCGGCACTGATCGAGAAGATGAACACCATCGCCGGCCGGCACGGCGTAGGCGTTAAGCTTCTCGTCGAAAACCGCCTCGTCGGCATGAAGTCACGCGGCGTCTACGAAACACCAGGCGGCACCGCTCTGTACGTCGCCCACAACGCCCTCGAACAGCTCACGCTCGAGCGTGATTTGTTCCAAGCCAAGCAGAAGGTCAGCCTCGACTACGCCAAGCTCGTCTACAACGGCCAGTGGTTCCACCCGCTGCGCGACGCGCTGCAGGCGTTCGTCGACGACAGCCAGAAGGTCGTGACCGGACAGGTCACGCTCAGTCTGTACAAAGGCACCTGCGACGCGATCGGCGTCAAGAGCCCGTTCAGCCTGTACGATCCGGAACTGGCTAGCTTCAGCATGGACGGCTACGACGTGACCGCGGCCCGCGGGTTCATCGACTGCTTCGGTTTGCCGATGAAGGTCGCGGGCATGCGGGCACGACGGGAGGGGTGAGCCGCTCCAGGCATGGCGGCTTACTCATCTGCGAGTATGTCGGCCAGCTTGACCGCAAATCCCGGCACTACGTCGCCGCCATCGAGCGTGCCGGCAGCGTCGACTGTCGTGACGTCGTCAGCCGACGTGTAGCGTCGTGCGGCCTGTTGTTTCGGGTCGATGACGTACGCGAGACGGCAGCCGCTTGCGAAAAGCTCGCGGAGCTTCATGTCGATCTCGGCCGGGGTGTTGTCTTCGCTGAGGACTTCGACCGCGAGCCGCGGCGGGAGCGTTGGGACCTTATCTTTTGGCCGCTGGCCCTCCGGGTAATCGGCTCTGAGATAAACGGCAACGTCCGGCATCCTTCGGTTGCCCCCCGACATCCTGACGGTCCCGGCTTCTCCCGCAACGAAGCCAAGCTTTTGCTGCCGCACAACGACGTTGAGGTCCGTTAAGAGGTTGGCGGCAATTCGACTTTCATCCAGACCCACAGGCTTCTCCACAAGCGTTCCATCGACGAGTTCGACCAGATGCTCCCCGAGTCGACCCTCGATCGCGTCGTAAAAGCTGCCGCTCACCGTGCGGGGCGGCGGGTTAAAAATGATGCGGTGCCACGGGATACCTCCAAGTGACGCTCTGAAAGCATCGCCGTTTCGCAACGGAGGCGATTGTCGCTCGGCTACGTCGCCCACCCGGTTCGCTGCGACAGCGGGAGGATCGACGAGAAGCGTCATGCCGTGACTATACCAGCTTCAGGCCATTCCTGTCACGGCCGCCCGGCCGGCGAGGTAACCCGTCGCCCAGGCCCATTGGAAGTTAAACCCGCCGATGCGACCGTCGACGTCGATGATTTCGCCGGCCAGGTGCAACCCGTCGCACGTGCGGCTGCCCATCGTCTTCCAGGCCACCTCGCTGAGCGGCACGCCGCCCGCCGTCACCTCGGCGTGGTTCCAGCCGCGTTCCTGTTCGACGGGCAACGGCAGCTCGACCAGGTTCCGCACGAGGCTGCGCCGATCGTCGCGTCTCAGCCGGGCGAGCGGCGTGTTGCCGTCGATGCCGAGCATGTGCAGCACCGCGTCGCTGACCTTCTCCGGCAGCGTCGGCCGCGTGCTGACGCCGCCCGAGGTCCACTGCTTCGTCAGCCCGCGGATCGGCAGCTTCGGGATCTGCTCGGTCATGTACAGGAGCGTCGCCTCGACCGTCTCGAACCGCTCACCGGGCAGCAGGTTCGCGAACCACTGCACGCTGCGACCGGCTTCGCGGTTGGCCAGCCAGTGGCGACTGGCGTCCATGACGACCGGTCCGCTCAGGCCGAAGTGCGTCCACAAGAGTGAACCGCTGCGACGGTCGATCGGCTTGCCGTCGGCCACGGTGGTGATCTCCGTCTCGTGACTGATCCCGGTCAGGTCGGCGTGGAAGAAGTGCTGCTGCAGCGTCATGGAGACGAGGGCAGCGTGGGTGTCGCTGACGGTGTGACCCAGCCCGCGTGCGATGCCGTAGCCGCCGCCGTCGCTGCCGGTCTTGGGCAAACTCAGGCCGCCGGTGCAGAGGATGAGCTTGTCGCAGCGGTGCAACCCTTGCGGCGTGTTCAGGACAAACGCCTCGCCGTCTCGCTGAACGGACTCGACGCGGTGTTCGGTCAGTAACGTGCCGCCTCGCTCGTGCAGGCGGTTCAGGAGCGCGTCGAGGACGGTACGTGCCTTGTCGGTCGTCGGAAACAGCTTACCTGTCGGCTCGCGTTTGAGCCGTACGTCCATCGACTCGAACCACGCGACGCACTGTTCGACGGTAAAGCTCGCCAGAACGTTCTTGACGAAGTTGCGGGTGGCTGCGTTGTAGTCGCGGGTGTCGACCTTGTGGTGCGTGACGTTGCATCGGCCTCCACCGGCGACAAGGAGCTTGGCCCCGACCTTCTTGGCTCCGTCGAAGACGGCGACGCGCGCGTCGGGATTGGCCTCGGCGGCGAAGATGCCGGCCGCCAACCCCGCCGCCCCGCCGCCGACGATGCCGAGGTTCCAGTGCTTGGCCGTGTCCATCGAGCGCACGCTACGGCCGACTCAGCCGGCGAGCTGGCGGACCTTCTTGGCAATGCCGTCGGGGTCGAGGCCTTGGTACCCCATCTGCTGCCAGAGGCCGCCGGGGCCTTCGCGGTAGGTGCCGATGTGGTTGTACTTCACGTGGGCACCGGCCTTGAGCAGGTAGGTGCCGAATCGGCTGCCCAGACCCGTTTTGACGTTCCACTCTTCTGCAACGAGGCAGAAGCCTGTTTTGCCGATGCGGGCGAGGGTGTCGTTGTCGACGACGTTGAGCGTCGACTTGTTGATGAGGCCGACGTCGAGGCCGTCTTTGCGGAGTTGCTCGACGGCCCCGAGGGCGCGGTAAAGCGTGCTGCCGTAGCTGACGACGTAGCCGGCCGAGCCTTCGCGGATGACGTCATCCTTGCCGACTTCGAAGGTATACCCGCCGGCCGGGTCGAAGAACTCTTTACCGTCGCTGCCGAGGATGTTCGGGACGGCCGAGCGGTTCGAGTAGACGAATCGGCAGCCTTCGTCCCAGAAGATTTTCTCCAGGCACGCCTTCATTTGGTGACCGTCGGCCGGGAAGTAGAGGCGCGTCTTGTCGGGCGTGACGTCCTTGGCGGGTTCTTCGTCAAGGTCACTCTCGGGCAGGCCGTTGTCGGCGAAGAGGTTGTTGATGCCGAAGTGACACGTGGAGTCGGCCATGTCGTCGACGCCGCTGTGGCTGAAGTGGCACAGCACGTTGCTCTTGTTGAGCCGAGCCATCGTCAGTTCGCTCAGGATCATCTCCTGAAATGCACTGAAGGTGGCGAAGATGCCCTGCTTGCCGTTGTGGTTCATGCCGAACCCGGCGGCGGCGCTGAAGGCGCCGCGCTCCATGACGCCCGTCTTGTGGTAGATCTCGGGGTAGGCCTTGCGGATGGCAGCAATGCCGGTCGAGCCTTCGAGGTCAGGGTCGATGACCATGACCTTCGAGCGGCGGTCTTCGTCGCTCATGGTGCCGAGGATGTCGACGACGATCGAGCCGAACAGGCTGCGGTTTTTGCTCTCGTTCTCGCTGGAGCCCTCGTACTTGGGCTGCTTGGGACCCTTCGAAATCTGCGTGTTGAGGTATTCCAGAGCCTTTTCGTACTTGCCCTGCTTCTCGAGGTAGGCGATGGCGGCCTTGACCGGTATGACGTCGTGGGCCTCGGGCTCGCCCTCGAGTTCTTCGCCCATACCGACGGCCATGCGGCGGACGTTGATCAGCGCCGCCGGCCCCTTTTTCTGCATGATCTTGTGGATGCGAAAGTGCAGGGCCTCAAGGTCTTCAGGATCGCCCGTGTCGACGAGCATGCCGTGGCCGGCAAGGGTCTGGCCGATGTCGTAGCCGGGAAGGTAGCGGCTGGGCTTGCCGGCAATCGTGACGTCGTTGGCGTCGACGAGGATCTTGATGTTGATGCCCAGCGACACCGCGATGCGGGCGGCCTCGGCGTCGTTGCCCTCCATCTCGCTGCCGTCGGAGCCGAAGACGACGACCGCCTGGTCCGGGTGGGCGAGTGCGACGCCATTGGCGTAGGGCCACATGTGACCGAGACGGCCCGAGCTGAAGGCGATGCCGGGCGTGTGACCGAGTTCCGGGTGACCCGGCAGGTGCTTTTCGAACTCGCGATAATGCAGCAATTGTTCCGCGTCCATGTGGCCGTTGATGACCGACATGAGGTACTGAATGGCCACGCGGTGGCCGGCCTCGTCGAAGTAGATCGGGACGATCGGCTTGGAGTCGTGCCGCATCATCGCGTCGACGAGGACGACCTCAGGCACGATGTCGAACGCCCCACCCGTGTGCCCGCCGAGTCCCTTGCCGGCGGCGATGGCGGTGAAGAAGACCAGAGCGTCACGGCACAACTGCACGTTGTGCTTGATGGCGGCATGCTGCTCGTCGCTCATCGAACCCGCGGCCGGGTCGATGACGATTTTCTTGTAGCTCGACAGGTCGATCGGGAAGCTCATAGGAACAACTTACGCAGCCTCCAACCAATGTCCTGCAAAGGGTGCCGGCTCAGCCGAACAACTCTAATTGTGCCGGCGGCTTGGCGAGCCGCACGTCGAAGCCGAGCTTCTCGGGCAGACCAAGCTTGTGCAAATGCTTCGGGAAGTCGGCAAAGCCGTGATGAGCGACCACGTGTTTCGGCCGCACGATTTCGAGCGTCTCCAGCAATTCGTCCCAGCTGGCATGGTCGCTCAACGGCAACACGTGCTCGACGCCGTAGCGGAATTGCGCGCCGCTCGTCAGGGCCCAGCCGCTCATCATGATGCGGACGACGTTCTCGCCGAACTGAGCCGTCATGGCGCCGCGAGCGTCACGTGGCGGGCAGACGAGGACGCCACGCTGGCGAAGATCAAGCTGTTTGTCGCCGGAGAAGTCAGCCTTGTTGTACCTGCGGAGCTGCTCGTCGCGGCCGAGGTGCACGCCGAACTTGCGGTAGAACTGACTCATCTGCCAGATCGCACCGTGCATCGTCACGGTGTGGCCGGCGTCGGTGAGAATGCGGATGTTCTCCTGGCTCTTGCCGAGCGAATAGCCGTGGACGACCGGCTGCTTGCCTTCGGCAAAGGCGACTTCCACCAGTTCGAGCAGTCGCTCCTCGACCTCGCTGGCCGGTGGGAAGCTGAAGTACGGGCTGCCGTAGGTCGACTCCATCACGAGTACGTCTGCATGCCGCGGCTCGGCCTGGCGAATCGTGCGGCTGGGGCGCAGCTTGTAATCGCCGGTGTAAAGCAGTGTGCCGGCGTCACGCTCGATGAACGGCATCGCGCTGCCCAGTACATGACCGGCCGGCAGCAACGTGCAGCGGACGCCGTCTTCGAGATCGAACGGCTCGTCGTAAGGGTGCTCGACAACGCGTTGAGCGAGTCCGCAGCGATAGACGCCGATCGCGGCGGTTTCGGGCGTGCAGACGACGCGGCCGTGCAGCTTGCTGACGTCCGGCTCGGGTCCACGGTCGCCGTAGCACAGGTGATCGCTGTGGGCATGACTGACCAGGCAATTGGGCCGCGGCTTGCGGGAATCAAGGTGCCAGGGCAAACCTGCGAGTTTCAGGTCGTCCTTCCACTCGAACAAATCCTCAACACGCGGCACGAGTTGTTCTATGCCTGTACGGATCACAGGGACGCTACCGTCGGCCGTGGACCTCTTCGCCGGGCAACGCGACTCTAACCGCCGGCGGGCGATGCCGCTCGCGGCGAGGGTGCGGCCGCGGACGCTGGACGAATTCGCCGGTCAGCGTCACTTCCTCGCTGAGGGCATGTTGCTTCGTCGCCTGATCGACAGTGATCGGCTCGCCTCGCTGCTGTTTTACGGCCCGCCGGGTACAGGCAAGACGACGCTCGGACGCATCATTGCCGACACGACCGCCAGCGCGTTTCGCCAGCTCAACGCCGCCTCGGCGACAGTAAAGGACGTTCGCACGATCCTCGACGAAGCCCGCCGTCGCGTCGAAGACGGCGGCGAGCGGACATTGCTGTTCCTCGACGAGATTCACCGCTTTTCCCGTAGTCAGCAGGACGTGCTGCTGGGCGATGTCGAAGAAGGCATCATCGTCCTGATCGGGGCGACGACGGAGAACCCTTTCTTCAGCGTCAACAGCGCGCTCGTCAGCCGCAGTCAGATCTTCCAGTTTCAGCCGCTGAGCCACGAAGACGTCGTCGCCCTGCTGCGACGGGCGGTTACCGACGAACGGGCATTCGGCGGAAAAGCGGTTGAGGTGGAAGAAGATGCGTTCGCCCACTGGGCCACCGTCAGCGACGGCGATGCCAGGCGCGCGTTGTCGGCCCTCGAAGTGGCGGTGCTGAGCCAGCCGAGCGGCAAAATCGACCTGGCCGCCGCGGAGCAGTCGATTCAGCGGAAGGCACTTCGCTACGACAAGCTCGGCGACGAGCATTACGACCACGCGTCGGCGTTCATCAAGTCCATGCGCGGCAGCGACGCCGACGCGGCGCTCTACTGGCTGGCCCGCATGCTCGAGGCAGGCGAAGATCCACGATTCATCGCCCGGCGACTCGCCATCTTCGCCAGCGAAGATGTCGGCAACGCAGATCCGCGGGCCATTGTCGTTGCCGACGCGGCGTGGAACCTCGTCGCCAAGCTCGGCCTGCCCGAAGGCAAGCTCACGCTCGCCCAGGCGACGATCTATATGGCGACAGCCCCGAAGAGCCGCGCGACTACAACGGCGATCGGCCGGGCGACAACGGATGTCAACGAGAACGGCACCCTGCCGATCCCGCGGAAGCTGCGGGACGCCCAGTATGCCGGTGCCCAACGTCTGGGCCATGGCCCGGCGGCAGCAGAGGATCAGACGGCCGACTACTTCGGCGTCGACGCGACGTACTACGAACCGGCCGACGCCGGCGAAGAGGCCGCGCTGCGATCTGATGAAGCGCCTTGAGCTGTGCTCATCATGCTGCCCGGCGGGCGCTGCCGACGGCTGACAGGATCTCGACGCCACAGATGAGCTTCTTGTCGACGCGCCGGACCCAGATGTACTTCACCGGGAGCATGGAGCTTCTTGAGACCAGGCCGCGGCGGTCGGGGGCGGCAACGTGCAGGTAGGCGGTGCTGCCGGGCACGGCGGGGACGCGGTCGGGCAGTTCGAGCCCGATGCCGCTGTCGCTGATGTCGATCGTGTGGCCGGCGAAGTAGTGGCCGCCCATCGGGTCCAGGAGCTTGACGCTGCGGATTTCGTGATGCCGCGGGCGACGACGGCGATTGCGGTCATCGAGCCGAGGGAATGCCGCCCCACCAGGCACGAGCCGGGGAAAAACGGGAGCGGTCGAATCGAGGGCGGCAGGCATCACCTTGTCTGTATCGGACGACGGCCGTCGAAACTTGAGACGCGACTTCGCGGCCACAAAACGGTTGTTCTCGGACCATCTACACTGACCACCCGCACGCGACTATCTATGGCCTACCCCTTTCAAGAGATCGAGCAACGCTGGCAGCAAGCCTGGCGAGACCAAAGCGTTTACCGCGCTGCTGACCCGGACCAGACCGACAAGCCGGCGTTCTACGTGCTCGACATGTTCCCTTATCCCTCGGGCAGCGGACTGCACGTCGGCCACCCGGAGGGGTACACGGCTACCGACATCGTCAGTCGGTACAAGCGCATGCGTGGCTTCAACGTGCTGCACCCGATGGGCTGGGACGCTTTCGGCCTGCCGGCCGAGCAGTACGCCATCAAGAACAACGTCCACCCGGCCGAAACGACAGCGAAGAACGTCGAAACCTTCCGCCGCCAGATCGAGATGCTCGGCCTGGGCTACGACTGGTCACGCGAAGTCAACACGACCGATCCGGCGTACTACAAATGGACGCAGTGGATCTTCCTGCAGATCTACAACAGCTACTTTGATCCGCAGGAAAACAAGGCGATGCCGATCGCCCACCTCGAAAACGAACTGTTCAACGGCAACTACGTCGTCGCCCCCGACGGCTCGATCGTCAACAACCCCGTGCAGGAAGGCCTCGAAGCCATTGCCGGCGAAGCACACCTGTTCCGTCACTTCGAGAACCTGACCGATCAGGAGCGACGCGACGTCATCGACAACCAACGACTGGCATTCGTCGACAACGTGCCGGTCAACTGGTGCCCCGAACTCGGCACGACGCTGGCCAACGAAGAAGTCGTCGACGGCAAGAGCGAGGTCGGTGGCCACCCCGTCGAGCGGCGGCCGCTTCGTCAGTGGATGCTGCGCATTACCGCCTACGCCGACCGGCTCATCGAAGACCTCGACGACCTGCAGTGGAGCGACTCGCTCAAAGACATGCAGCGGAACTGGATCGGCAAGAGCGTCGGCGCGACGATCGACTTCGACATCCGCGGGTTCGACGCCGCCGTTGAGGTCTACACGACGCGGCCTGACACGCTTTTCGGTGCCACGTACATGGTGCTGGCGCCTGAGCACGAGCTGGTCAACCGGATCACAACCGAGCCGCAACGGGACGAGGTCGAGGCCTATGTCGCCGCCGCAGGCAGCCGCAGCGAGCGCGACCGTCAAGCCGACGCCAAGGAGAAAACCGGCGTCTTCACCGGCGCTTACGCGATCAACCCTGCCAACGACGAGGCGATACCGATCTGGATCGCCGACTACGTGCTCACGGGATACGGCACGGGCGCCATTATGGCCGTCCCGGCACACGACGAGCGCGACTTTGCGTTTGCCCGGAAGTTCGACCTGCCGATCGTGCAGGTGGTCGACACCGGCAAGCCGCTCGAAGACGCCGCCATCGCCGGCGAAGGCACGGCCATCAACTCCGACTTCCTCGACGGAAAGACGACCGAGCAGGCCAAGGCGTCGATCATCGACTACCTCCACGACAAAGGCGTCGGCCGGCCTCGCACGAATTACAAGCTGCGCGACTGGCTCTTTTCACGCCAGCGGTACTGGGGCGAGCCGTTCCCGATCCTCCTCGACGCCGACGGCAACCATCACGCGGTCGACGAGAGCGAACTGCCTGTCACACTGCCCGAACTCGAAGACTTTAAGCCGACCGGCAGCCCTGAGGGTCCGCTGGCCAAGGCGACGGACTGGCTCACGGTCGAACGCGACGGCAAAACCTACCAGCGCGAGACGAACACAATGCCCCAGTGGGCGGGCAGCTGCTGGTACTACCTGCGTTACCTTGACCCCGACAACGCAGACAGGTTCATCGATCCGGCTAAGGAAGCGTACTGGATGCCCGTCGACCTCTACGTGGGAGGCGTCGAGCACGCGGTGCTGCACCTGCTGTACGCCCGATTCTGGCACAAAGTGCTCTATGACCTGGGCCACCTCGGCACGAGCGAGCCGTTCCAGCGGCTCGTCAATCAGGGGATGATCCTGGGCGAGACCGAGTACAGCGTCGGCGACGAATCCGTGGCAGCCGACGAGGTCGAAAAGCAAGGCGACGGCTTCGTGCGGAAAGCCGACGGCCAGCGGGTCGACGCCAAGGCCCACAAGATGAGCAAGTCGCGCGGCAACGTCATCAACCCCGATGACGTTGTGGCCGAGTACGGGGCTGACACGTTCCGGCTCTATGAGATGTACATGGGCCCGCTGGAGGCTATGAAGCCGTGGAACACGCGGGACATCGTCGGTATGAGCCGGTTCCTCAGCCGAGTCCACCGGACGCTGATCGGTATCGAGCCGACCGGTGACGGCATCCCGATCGACCTCGATCGGCAGCTGAACAAGGCCATTGTCAACATCAGTGGCCACGTGGACCATCTGCGGTTCAACACCGCCATTGCCGAATTGATCGAGCTGATCAACGCCGCCGCCAAGCACGAGTCGCTACCGCGGCCGTTCGTGCGGATCTACGCCCTGCTGCTGGCGCCGTTCGCCCCGCACCTGGCCGAAGAGATCTGGCACAAGACGTTGTCGATGGAGTCGAGCATCGTGCTGGCCGAGTGGCCCGACGCCGACGAGTCAAAGCTGGCGGAAGACTCCGTAGAGCTGCCCGTTCAGGTCAACGGCAAGCTCCGCGGCCGCGTGACGGTGGCGACGGACGCGAGCAAAGACGACACGCTCGCCGCCGCCCGTGAGGTCGTGGCCGATCAGCTCGACGGCAAGACGATCCGGAAGGAAATCGTCGTGCCGGGCCGCATGGTGAACTTTGTCGTCGGATAGATCGCCATGCCTACTGAACTCGAAGCTAAATTGAAAGTGAGGGACCTCGCCGTCGTCCGCGAGCGGCTCGTCGCCACCGGGGCCGAGCGGGTGTCGAAGGTGCGCGAGGTGAACACGTACCTGGCAGTACCCGATGTTGACTCGGGGCTTCGCGTGCGGGACGAGACGGACGAAGACGGCAACAGCCGTCGTCGCCTGACCTTCAAGGGGCCGAAGCAGGCCGGGCCATTCAAGCAGCGTGAGGAGTTCGAGGTCGATATCGACGACGCGGAGGTGATGCTGATGATCTTCACCCGCCTGAGCATGCCGCCGACGCTCGTGTTCGAGAAGAACCGTGAAACCTTCAACCTCGGCAGCTGCGAAGTGGTGCTTGATGAGCTGCCGCGACTCGGCACCTTCATCGAAGTTGAAGGTCCCGACGAGGCGACGGTGACGCACGTGCTCGAGCAGCTTGAGCTCGACCCGGCGGAGGCGATCAGCGAGGGCTATGCGAGTATGTTCGCATCGGCGGGCGTGACGGAAGCACGCTTCTGACGCGACGACCGGCGTTCCCTCATTGGGTTTTGTCTCGCCGCAGCGTTACGTTGAACCGGTGCCTGCCGCCTCGACATCCCGAGCCGACATAGTCGCCGCATCGGCTGCGACTGCGGCGAAGGTGCTGTCGTGGGCCGTCGCGGCGGCGGTCGTCTACCGCCAACTCGGTGAGGCGGCTTTCGCGGTGCTTGCCATGACGCGGGCGACGCTGGGGCTGCTCAACTACACGACCTTCGGCCTCGGCCCGGCGCTGACGCGCATGGTCGCCGAGGCGGAGCGATCCGCAGAAACACCCCCGAGCCGCGGTCCCACGGACCGCCGGTCTGACGACGCAGATGCAGCCACATCGCACGGCTTCCACAGTCAGGTGCAATCCGAAGCAAACGTCTCTGCGACGACGGATGCTCAAGCTGAGCGATCTTTACAGGACGTCATCACCGCGGTGCTGACGGACTCGTCAGACCAGCGGTCCGTGGGACCGCGGCTCGGGGCGACTCATCCACTGACGCTTGACTACGCGTCGAGTCGCCCCTTCAACGAGAACTCAGCAGCGTCGCTGTTGTCGACGACAGCAAGACTGCTTGTGGGTTCCGGGTTGGCTGCCCTCGTCCTCGCGTGGGTCTACGCAAGCTACTTCCACCGCCTTCACGAGGTTCCGGTCGATGCCGTTGTCCCCGACAGCGGCGAACTGGTACTCTTTGTCTTCACGCTCGGAGCCGGCTTCGTTGCACGTCTTGGAAGCGATGCTATTTCAGGTGCTTCTCATGCACTGGGCCGACTCCGACACGATCAGACGGCCGCTGCGGCGACAGACGTCCTCTGGATCGCCTTGCTGACAGGCGGCGTGTTCGCCGGCAGCCTTGCCGTCATGGGACTGGCGCTGGTCGGGATGACCTTCATGCTAACCGGCGGAGTCGGCCTGGCCGTCCGCTTTTGGCTAAGCCGATCCGTCGCCTTGCGAGCCTCTTTCGGCCGCGAGAAGGCTTCGTCTTCGGCAGCTTTCCGCCTCCTCGCCTACGGCGGCCTTGTAACGCTCGGCAGCGCGGCCGACTTCCTCTACGCACCGATCGACTACTTCATCCTGAACCACAAGGTCAGCGCTCTGGCCCCGGCGGTGTATGCGCCGGCTGTCCAGATCGACGCGGCGATCCTCGTGCTCGTCTCGGCCGTGGCGACCGTCGCCTTGCCCAAGGCCGCCCGGCTGGCGGCGGCGGGTGACAACGCGGCCGTCTGGCGTGGCTACCTCACCGGCTCGATCCTCGCCGGCGGAGCGGCCCTGGCCTTGGCGATCCCGGCGTGGCTGCTCTCGCCGCACGTCTTCTCGCTCTGGCTCGGCGACGACCTGCCGGCGACGCGGGCAATGCTGCCGCTGATTCTCCTGCACACCATCCTCGGCAGCGCGGCAGGCGTCGGGCGGGCCACGCTCGTCGCCGTCGGCTACGCACGGTCGTACGCCGTCGTCGTCCTGCTCGGCGGCGCGATCAATGTGGCGTTGAGCCTCTGGTTCGTCCACCTCGGCTGGGGCATCGCCGGGGTGATATGGGGCACCATCATCAGTGTGGCGGCACGATGCCTGGTCGCGTTGCCTCTGCTGGTGCGACGGGCAACTCGCTAAGCGAACATCATTCGGTTCTCCTATAAATTGACCCGTAGTCGTGTCGTTTCTACATTCGACTCCCACTCCGTCCACAGCCGGCCGCGCACGTGTGTTGGCCGACACTACCCGATTTTCACCGGAAAACACACCATATGGCTGCCACCAAGACGACCACGAAGAAGGTCAAGAAGGCGATCAAGAAGGCGACGAAAGTCGTCAAGGCCCCCGTCAAAGCTGCACGCAAGCTCAGCGGCAAACGCGTTTACTTCTTTGGCGACGGCAAGGCCGAGGGCGGTCGCAGCGACAAGCTGCTCCTCGGCGGCAAGGGTGCCAACCTCGCCGACATGACCTCGAGCGGCTTCCCCGTGCCGGCCGGCTTCACCATCACCACTGAAACCTGCGCCGATTACAACTCGGGCGGGAAGAAGCTCCCCGACGGACTGATGGATGAGGTCGCTAAAAACGTCAAGAAGACCGAGAAGGCGACCGGCAAGAAGTTCGGCAACGCCAAGAAGCCGCTGCTGTTGAGCGTCCGCTCCGGTGCCGCCGTCTCCATGCCGGGCATGATGGATACGGTCCTGAACCTTGGCCTGACGGACGAGATCGTCGAAGCGATGGCCCAGGCCAACGACCGCTTCGCCTACGACAGCTACCGCCGGCTCATCAACATGTACGGCGACGTCGTTGTCGGCGTGCACCACCACTACTTCGAAGAGGCCATCGCGGCCATGAAGAAGGATCGTGGCGTAGCGGAGGACACCGATCTATCGGCCGACGACCTCAAGGAGCTGTGCGGCGAGTACAAGAAGGTCTTCAAGAAGCACGCCGGCTTCGCTTTCCCGCAGGACCCGATGGGTCAGCTCGAGCTGGCCATCGAGGCCGTCTTCAAGTCGTGGGACAGCCCCAAGGCTCACAGCTACCGTCGCGCCGAGGGCATCGCGAATCTCGCCGGTACGGCCGTCAACTGTCAGACGATGGTCTTCGGCAACATGGGCGACGACTGCGCCACCGGCGTCGGCTTCACCCGTGATCCGTCCAGCGGCGACAACACCTTCCTGGTCGAGTACCTCGTCAACGCCCAGGGCGAAGACGTTGTGGCCGGCATCCGCACGCCCAAGGGGCTTGCCGAGATGAAGAAGGAGCTTCCCAAGATGTACAAGGAGCTCATGGACATGCGCAAGCGCCTCGAGAAGCGCTACCAGGACATGCAGGACTTCGAGTTCACGGTCGAAGAGCGCAAGCTCTACATGCTTCAGACCCGCAACGGCAAGCGGACCGGCCGCGCCGCCTTGAAGATCGCGACTGATCTGCTGAAGGAGAAGCTCATTGACGAAAAGGCAGCGGTCAAAATGGTCACGCCCGGCCACCTCGATCAGCTGCTGCACCCGGCCTTCGCGCCCGCAGCCCGCAAGGCGGCCACCGTGCTGACCAGCGGCCTCAACGCCTCGCCCGGCGCTGCCGTCGGCAAGCTGGCGTTCACCGCCGAGGACGCCAAAGAGCGTGCCGAAAAGGGTGAAGCCGTGCTACTCGTTCGTCGCGAGACGAGCCCCGAAGACGTCGAAGGCATGCACGCTGCCCAGGGGATTCTCACCAGCACCGGTGGCAAGACGAGCCACGCTGCCGTCGTCGCCCGCGGCTGGGGCAAGCCTTGTGTCTGTGGCGCTGGCGACGTCGAGATCGACGCCGGTAAGCAGACTGCCACCATCGGTGGCAAGAAGTACGGCCCGGGTGACTCGCTCAGCATCGACGGCACGACAGGTGACGTCCTTGCCGGTGAGGTTCAGACGCAGGACCCCGAGCCGGACCGGAACTTCAAGAAGCTCATGAGCCTCGCCGACAAGTTCCGCAGGCTTGCCGTCCGTACGAATGCCGACACGCCTGAAGACGCCAAAAAGGCCCGTGAATTCGGCGCTGAGGGCATCGGCCTGTGTCGGACCGAACACATGTTCTTCGACTCCGAGCGGATCGGTCCGATGCGTGAGATGATTCTCGCCGACGACGAGGCCGGTCGTGAGAAGGCGCTCAAGAAGCTCCTGCCGTTCCAGCGGGATGACTTTGCGGGCTTGTTCAAGGCGATGAAGGGCCTGCCGGTCACGATCCGTTTGCTCGACCCGCCGCTGCACGAGTTCCTGCCCCACGAGGATAAGGACATCGAAGCTTTGGCCAAGTCGATGGGCAAGCAGGCCGACGAGGTCAAGACCCGCGTCGCCAGCCTGCACGAAAGCAACCCGATGCTCGGCCACCGCGGCTGCCGACTGGCTGTCACGTACCCTGAGATTCTCCGCATGCAGGTGCGGGCGATCCTCGAGGCGGCCATCAAGGTCGGTGGGAACATCGTCCCTGAGATCATGATCCCGCTGGCCGGTACCGCCGAGGAGCTGAGCTTCCTCAGCGAGCACCTTCATGACGAAGCCGAGCAGGTCTTCAAGGCCAAGAAGAAAAAGGTGAAGTACCTCGTCGGCACCATGATCGAGGTGCCCCGCGCCGCCATCACCGCCGACAAGGTCGCCGAGCAGGCCGAGTTCTTCAGCTTCGGCACGAACGACCTGACGCAGATGACCTTCGGCTTCTCTCGCGACGACGCCGGCGTGTTCCTCAAGGAGTACGTCGATAAGGGCATTCTTCCCGAAGATCCGTTCCAGTCACTCGACCGCAACGGCGTCGGCGAACTTGTCAAGATCGCCGTCGAGAAGGGTCGCGCCGCCCGCCCGGGCATCAAGCTCGGCATCTGCGGTGAGCACGGTGGCGATGCAAGCAGCGTCCACTTCTGCCATGAGGTCGGTCTCGACTACGTCTCGTGCAGCCCGTTCCGCGTCCCCATCGCACGCCTCGCCGCGGCGCATGCGGCGTTGAACGGCTAGGTCCGCTCAATGCAACCAGCAAGAAGGGCCAGGTGTCGTTGACACCTGGCCCTTTCCCTTTTGCTCGCGACGTTTGCGTCATTCGCATCCGCGTCAGCGAGTATTGACGTGGCTACTCCGCGATCGCTGTATGCGTCGCCCGTAGCACGTGGCCCAGCAGCCCCTCGCGGTCGGGGTACTGCGCCATCCCAGCCGCAACGTAGATGACAGTGCCGTCACCGAAGTCGCCACCGGGTTAAACCAGGGCCACGGCGTCACCGACTTTCTTGCCGTCTTCATCGACGATTTCCACGAGTGACTCGTACCGCTTGTTCTGCGGGTAGAGCTGTTCGGTCATGAATCGCGAGCCTTCGTTGCGAGCAAAGGTAAATGGCTGCATGTCGCTGAACCCGCCGACGCCTCGAGCGGTGGCACCACCGGGGATGTCGAGCAGCTGCAACTCGAAGCCGAATTGCTGGGCCAGCTCCGCCTGACGCCAGGCGAACTTACCACCGAGCCGGAAAATGTGATTCAGCGGCGCTTGCCCGTCCTGAAGATTTGCCCAACTGAAGCCGGGGAAGATGACCGGGTAGTACCTCTTGCGTTGCTCTTCACACCAGGCGATATCGCCCGGGAACTTCTCGGCGAAATGTTCTTCGGCACCTTCAAGTGTGCCGTACCGGCCGACGTTCCACGGGCTGATGATCGTGCCGAACTCTTGGAGCAGCTCGAGCACTTCCGGCGGATAGTCACGCCAATTGTTGTTCACGCCGAGCATGATCGTTGCGTTTCCGCCGCGATCGCTCTTGATGAACTCGAAGAGCTCTCGTGCCGCGTCATAGTCGAAGCCGCGGTGGCCGAAGCCGTAGCCCCACAGGCTCACGACGGGCACACCGTCGTGCTGGATGTAGGCAGGCGTTTCGAGGATCTTCATCTCGTTGACCAGGCGGTCCCAGTCCTTGATGATCTCGTCGCCTTCCTTGCGATCGAAGCCGCAATCGTACATCACCGCAAAGCCCCGACCGTACGTATTTGCCGCCTCGCGGACGTGCATAAGCACGGTGGTGGTGCGCAGGTCGTGATGCGACTCTGGTGCGTCAGGATCAATTTCACCCGTGAAGCGTTGCACCCAAACACCATCGAGGCCGTACTCCTTCATCCACTCGAAGTGCCGCATGACCGTCTTCTTGTGCGTCGATCTGAAGATCTTGCCGGGCGTGCCGTCTTCGTACCGGTAGTTCGTGTCGATTTGCTCGTCTTCATCCAGCTCCGACATGTCAGGCCACATGTTGATCGTCGATCGCGGCGGATCCTGTCGACCGGACCCCAGTGGATGAAGCCCATGTCCAAGCCATCACCTTCTGCCATAAACCAGCCCTGACAGCCGGCGAGATTGGTGCCGTGGATGGTCTTGATCGGGTTCGGAACGTTGACCGGCCCGTCTTACGGTTGGAAGACCTCGGCAGACGACTCTGAAGCCGTCCAGGCCGAGGCTGTGCAACCGATGGCCGCGCCGACGGCCAAACCCGTGGATACGGAAAGGAACAAATGTTTTATTGGAATCATGCGAAAGTGGCAGTTATGGTTTAGCAGCAGACGCACTGCGACCGTTCTGACACTGTTAAACCAGCATCTTGACAAGATGCCATGCATGAATCCGCGCGTCCTTCAATTGAGGGTGGCCGACCAGTCACGCGGCGGCTTCGGTGGTGTCTTGCCTGATGGCGACGCACCTCGCGTTCCACGGCGGGGAGTTGGAGATGAACGTCTGCAACGACAACAAGACCGGCCGCGCACCCGTGGGGGTGGCGGCCGCTCGGGCATTCTCCCTCCGGAAAACACCTGGTGTTCCTGATCCCTGACCTACTCCTCAGCACTGCCGCCGAATAGACCGGCCATGGACGAACCGGCGGTGTCGACGGTCTTACCTGCTTCGCCCTTTCGCTTACGGCTTTGGGCCAGGCGGTCTGCGGCCGGTGTCGACTGGTTCGACGGGCCGATCTCCAGCGTCATCGCACCATCAGGCATCCGCATGGTGGCCAAGTAGGCATTGGCCGAGACGAACATGAGGTCCGCGTCACCGGCGAGGTCGGCAGGTAGATCAAGGCGAACCGTAATCGTCTCACCCGGGGCACGCGTGGCTGCCACGTACTCGAGCCGCTCGCGACCCAGGGCGTTGAGGCGGTAGCCGGTACCGTCGGAGGCAAGGTCGAAGTGCGACTGGCGGAGCGTGGCTTCCTCCATCGCACCGGCGGCGTACTGAGCTTCGAAGATCTTGCGGGTCCGTGATTGCTCGCGGTCGTAGTCGAAGAAGTCCTGGTCGTACTTGGCGCTGCAACCGCCGAGCACAACGGCGGCGACGGCGGCAGTTGCCAAAGCAGGAGTCGGGCGGAGGAAGCGGTTGAGGGCAAAGACGGGCATCTTGATCCAAGGTAGTGGCGTGAACTGAAAGCGTGCGGCGGGAGCGCCGTCGGCCGACGTGGCAGCCGTGAACAACCCGGTCATCGTCCCCTGTGCCGCGACGCTTAAGGCCGACGCAAGATTCTTCTTGATCGCGATACTGCACCTTGAATGCCGCATCGCCTGGGCCGATGTAGCATTCATGACCGGCCGACCATTCCCGCTCCCCGATGCAACTGTGCATAGCCGTTCGGCGTGGCAGCAGTTGCTCCAGGCGACACGGGCCGGTGGAATCGCGACAGTCGCCCTCGGCGTCGCCCTGCTGTGGCACGCCGGCCTCAGGCCGGTAACTACCAACGAAAGCAACGGCTGGCACATTGCCTCCGGACACGTCTCAGACGTCAATGCTGAGACGCGGCAGGTGAATTACACCTACACCGCCAGCGGTGCGTCGTACGGCGGGTACGACTTTCTTAACGCGGACAGGTCGGTAAGCCTGCCAAAAGTCGGCCAAGGCATTGACGTCTTCTTCAGCATCGACAATGTAAGCCACAGCCGCCTGACGAAGGCGACGCCGCAAGGCTTGGCAGTTGCCGGTGCGACAGCGGCATTTCTGATTTGCATCGGATTGCGGACCAGCTTTGCCGAGCCGCTGGACGAACCGCTGGCGTAACGTGCGGCCATGTCAGACTCGCAAAAGACGTTCGTTCTGCTGAAGCCCGACGCTGTCCGCCGACAGCTGGTCGGTGAGATCATCGGCCGTTTCGAAGCCAAGGGCCTCGTCGTCGAGAAGCTCGAGATGATCACCGTCGACGCCGCCACCGCCGAGAAGCACTATGGCGAGCACAAGGGCAAGCCGTTCTACCAGCCGCTCGTCGACTTCATCACCGGTGGCCCGAGCGTCGCGATCTGCCTCAGCGGTGACTCTGCCGTGCCGTTAGTCCGCAAGATGATGGGTGCGACGAAGTTCACCGACGCAGAGCCCGGCACCATCCGCGGCGACTTCGCCCACGACATGACCGAGAACCTCGTGCACGGCAGCGATTCGCCTGAGTCGGCCGAGCGGGAGCTTGGCATCTTCTTCGCCTCGTAACTTCATTTGGCGTAGGACTGATAGGTTGTTACGCTCGCTGGCTCAATTCCTGAGCCGGCGGCGCTGTGTTCGTGTGGGCGGGCCGCGCCCGGCTGCTTTAGTCTTTGGAGAGATATGACCCGTCTGATCCTTGCCGCCGTTGTTGGTGGTTGCGTGCTGTCCTATATTGGTTTCAATCATTGGCGACTTGCTCAAAAGTGTGACGCGACGCCGAGCGAGATCACGATCGCGACCCTTTTCAACGAGGGTCCTGACGGCATCGAGAATGCTCATGTCACGCTCTCGGAGTTCATGCCGAGCGACGGATTCGTCTACCAGACCGAGGACGACAAGCCTTCAGTCTGGACGCACGTATACGTCCCGGTCACCGACTTTAATTCCGACTATGGCCGCGAACTGATCTTGAAGTCGATCGGAGCTGAGATGGCCGGTCAGGACACCATTGCCGACGATCAGTTGCCGACGATGCGGCCTGACGAGGTAAGGGCCATCCTCAAGCTCACAGGCAGCGACTGCCGGAACCTGCAAGCCTTGCAGACTGCACTGGCGCGGGAGAAGATGACGGGCGTGGTCATCAACCAGATCGACTCGCTCAACAGCGACACGAAGCGCCTGCTGAAAGAGCTGGTTCCCGGATTCGACAGCAGCGACATGGCGGTCATCGAGATCGGCCGCGATGTGCCGTCGAGCGGGAACGGCATGGCCATGCTCGGTGGTGGCGGGCTGCTCGCTTTACTGGGCGTCGGTGGTGGCATCCGCAAGTTCGGCGGCGGTGCCGCGTGATCAGGCGCACGACGCTCAAGCGGTGGCTCATTCGCCGGGCCATGACACTCGGCATTCTGCTGGGCGTCTACCTTGTGCTCATGTTCCCGCTCGGGTGCGGGCGCGTGCTCGCCGACAAGTTACTGCTGCATCCATCAACGCATCCGCAGGCGGCGTACGGGGCGACGGAGCAGTTCGTCGACACACCCGTCGGTCGCGTGCAAATCTGGCGGAGTGTCTCGACCAGCGCGATTGGCAGGCCGCCCGAGCGGTTCGTCCTTCGCATCAACGGCAACGCCGCCCGGGCCGAGTGGGAAGCGACGCCGACGGCCGCCCGCTGGGGAAATGTGCCGACAGAAGTCTGGTCCATGAACTACCCAGGCTTCGGCGGCAGTAAGGGGTCGGCCTCGCTCGACAAGCTCGTACCCGCCGCTTCTGCTGTCTGGAATGCTATCGGTGAGACAGCCGGAGATCGCCCCGTCTTTCTTGATGGCGACTCGATGGGCACGACGGTCGCTTTGTCCCTCGCCGCAAACCGCCGGGCGGATCGACCACCGGCCGGTCTCGTCCTCAAGAATCCTCCGCCGCTCCGACAGCTCATCATCGAGCGCTTCGGCTGGTGGAACCTATGGCTGGCGGCTTGGCCGGTCGCGAGTGCAGTGCCGGACGAACTGGATTCCATCGACAACGCCGGCCGCTCGCACGCGCCGGCCATCTTCCTCCGCGCAACCGGCGACACGCTCATTCCGCCGGCGTTACAAAAGCGAATCAGCGACGCATATGCTGGCCGCGTGACGATCGTGGAGCTTCAAGGAGCAAACCACGACACGCCCTTGTCATCCGAAGATCAGGCCGCGATTGCAGAGGCGATCGAGCAGTTTCGGTAGCGTCAGCGTGTAGCCCGAGCTGTCGTCCCACGGACCCGGGCAATATTCAATGGCTAAAGCTTGCTTGCGTAACTCCGAACAGTCGCTTCGAAAGGGGCAAGTTCCACGTTGAAGGTCGCCTGTGCCGCGGCATTGTCGGCAATATTGTCTTCGCGGGCCATCTGCACCTGAGCCTTGTTGAACGGCAGTAGCGATGCCGGCACCACGCTGGCGACCAGCGATGCGTACCATGACGGCACCCCGATCGCCCGCTTCGGCTTGCCGCGGACCGCGGTCGAAATGATCTGGTGCATCTTTGGCCAGTCCATCACGTCAGGTCCTGCCACCTCGTACACCTGTTCGATTGCGGCATCGGTTGTCAGCGCTTCGGCGAAATAACGGGCGACGTCACCGACGAAGATCGGTTGGACCTTGCCGCTGCCACCGGTGCCTAGCAGGCCGAACCCGAAGTACGGCATGAAGACGAATGGCAGCGCCTTGCCACGTGCCCAGGCGGCGGCCTGCTTCATGAACTCGCCCCGTGGTCCGTGGATGAGCGAAGGCCGGAATATCGTGTAGGCGAGGCCACTGTCCCGCACAAGCTGTTCCGCCTGCCACTTCGTCTTGTGGTAGTCGCTGACGGCGTCAGGACGCGTGCCAAGGGCCGACATGTGAAGGTAACGCTTCACACCCGCCGCCTTGGCCGCGTCGATTACGCGGCCGGTTGCCTCGATGTGCATCCGCTCGAATGTGATGTTTTTCGACGGCTTCTCCTCGATAATGCCGACAAGATGCATCGCACCGTCGCAGCCCTCCATTGCGGCCGCGACCGAGTCCTTGTCGAAAAGCCCGCCTTTGAAGCTTGTCACGAGGTCACTGTCGACCGTCAGCGGCGACTGGTTGACAAGAGCCGCCACTTCGATACCTCGGTTGACCAGCTCCTCAACGATGTTGGTGCCGACGAATCCGCTACCGCCGGTCACGAAGATGCGGCGTGGCCGGTTCGAAGCGTCAGGTGTGGGCATTTCCCACGCTACGAGCCGGCAAGCCTGATCAATACCGGTTCTACCCGATGCTTCACCAAAATTGGTCGACGGCGAGGCCGACAGCCTCTGTTGGCTAGGCGTCGGCCAGCACAACTGGTCAGCACATTGGTCGCGGCTCTTGAAGATCCGCGACCAAGGCATTGCAGCGATGGCAGAAGGCCGCTCTGGTGCTGCTGGCGCTGACTCACCAAGTGGCAACGATCAGCTGGCACATCGGTCGCGACATGCTCTCGGCGTCGCTTGTGACGCTTGCTGGGGATCACTCGTCATGGCAGCAACTGCGCTGCCTTATGTGCCGATGGCTGGAAAACTCGCCAAGCTCGCCCCCTGACGTTTGGCATCTACTTCTCCCACATCGCCCTCCTACGCGTCAATGAGCAGATTCTGATTTGCATCGACTTGCCGGCAAGGCTGCTGACGGATCTGTCGAGCTTCATCTTCGCATTAATCGGGGGTTTTGGCCTCACGTGAATCGTCGCTAGTTGAGCCTGCGCACGAAGCAGCCCGCGGACACTGGTCCGCGGGCTCCTTGCTCTTCACAGAAACTACAGGCCTTGGCGGGCCATCTTGATCATGAGGTCGACGCAGCGGTTGCTGTAGCCCCACTCGTTGTCGTACCAGCTGACGACCTTGAAGAACTTGTCGTTGAGGCCGATGCCGGCACCGGCATCGAAGATGCTGCTGCGCGGGTCGGTGATGAAATCGCCGCTGACAACTTCGTCCTCGGTGTAGCCCAGGATGCCATTCATCGGGCCTTCGCTGGCGTCCTTCATCGCCTTGCAGATGTCCTCGTAGCTCGTGCTCTTGGTCGTGCGGAAGGTCAAGTCGACGCAGCTGACGTCCATCGTCGGCACGCGGAAGGCCATGCCCGTGAGTTTGCCCTTCGTCTCCGGCAGGCAGAGCCCGACGGCCTTGGCGGCGCCGGTGCTGCTGGGGATGATGTTCATGTACGCGTTACGGCCGCCGCGCCAGTCCTTCTTCGAAGGGCCGTCCTGCGTGGGCTGCGTCGCGGTCACCGCGTGGACCGTCGTCATCAGGCCTTCTTCGAGACCGAAGTTGTCGAGGATGACCTTCGTGATCGGGGCGAGACAGTTTGTCGTGCAGCTTGCGTTGCTGACAACCTGAGCGCTGCCGTCGTACTGGTCGTCGTTGACGCCCATGACGTAGGTCGGCACTTGGTCGGGGCTCTTGGTGGGAGCACTGATAACGACCTTCTTTGCGCCGGCCTTCACGTGGGCCATGGCCTTGTCGTATTCGGTGAAGAGGCCGGTCGACTCAAGCACGACGTCGCAGCCGAGATCGCCCCAGGGCAGATTGGCCGGGTCACGCTCGGAGAAGGTCGGGATTTCGCGACCGCCGACGGTGAGCTTCGTGTCGCCGTTGCGACCAATGGCCCCGCCCTTGGAGTCGTCGTACCGGCCGTGGATGGTGTCGTACTTCAGAAGGTACTCGAGGTTGTCGGCCCCGACGAGATCGTTGACGCCGACAATTTGAATGTCATCGTCGCTGCGGTACGCCGCTGCGCGGAAGACGAGGCGGCCAATGCGACCGAAACCGTTGATGCCGACTTTAAGTGCCATGCTGAATCTTTAGGGTGAAGCTGAGTGCTTGAAGGCCAACCCGCACCTGCGGGACCGGGCAAGCTAATGAGCATAAAGCCTACAGGTCAACGTCCTGTTCGCTTTGGCCACCGATCGGCGGCCGAAACTGCGTCACGCCCGACACTTGTGCTCTGCCTCGCTACCGTGACGCTGTCCCCTGTTCATGAGCGTCGCCGTGCCATCTCGAGCTCCATCTGTGCTTGGTGAGTCGCGTCACGACGTGCCGACGGTGCTCGTGCTGGGGCACGTCAAGGTGCCGGAAGCGCTTGACGCCGCCAACGCGGTGCAGGCAACGAAGGCGTTAGATGTCCTCGAGACGCTGTACCACGCCTCCGGTGAAGTGCGGCCAACATTGATCGTGTCGCTATTGGACCTGCCGCAGAAGTACGAGGCAATTGTCAGGGCCGCCAAGCGGGTTCGGCCTGATGTAGACGTCCTTCTGGCCTCCTGTGAGGGTCGGCCGGCATTGTTTGGTCAGTTGGTGCTGCACGGCGCCAACGGCATGATCGGGCCGGCCGGTGAAATCCATCGTTTTGACGGGCCTTCCCGCCCTGCCACGCCATCTCCGCCCGTAGCCGACACATCAGCAATCGACCCGGATACGTTCGGGACCGGCCTGCTCTCACCCGAGGAGCTGGCGGCACTGCTGGCCGATGATGACGACACGGCTTAGCACGAGTCGAACTGCGTCCTGGCAACTTGCGCGGCCGTTGAGCGTCTTACGCATTGAAACAGGTCACGACTCGGCGACTTTGCCTTGCCCCGTCCCGCCGTGTGGTACACACTGCTGACTGTCGAACTCACCTGCTCGGCACCACTTGCTTCATGTCCGTCGCTCCCACCAGCTTTGCCCGACCCAGCGGATCGGCCACCATGCGGCTGGCACCGACCAGCCGACCCGGCGGGCCGCGCGTGCTCATCGCAGGTACGGACGCGTCAATCCTGGCGGACACGCTCCGGTCGGCAGAGCCCGATGCCGACGTGGAGACCGTCGAGACAACGCTCGACGCGCTGGCTGAGATGACGCTTGCGGTGGGCGGTGACGTTGAGCCTTTCGACGCGGTCGTCGCCGCTGCCGAGGAGCCGGACGAAGTCGCCGCCATGCGTCGCCAGCTCGACGCTCTCGAAAAGCCGGGCCGACTCGTGTTGGTCGGCGAGGCCACTGCGACACACGCCCTACTCCGTCACGGCGGCGATGCTCAATTAACACCGCAGGCAAGCGTCACCGCCGTCCGCCGGGCCGTCCTGGCCAGCCCGACTCCGGTGCCGACGGTCGCCTTGCCGGTACTGACCACCGACGCCCTGCTCGATGCGCTCTCGGGTCGGCCGGGCAAGATGGTCGAGACGATCGTCAAACGTCTTGCCGCCGAGTCGAAGTTGGCGCTTTCGTTGGTGACTGGCAACGGTGCTATCGCTGATACCGCACTTTCCGCCGCAGTCGACGACCGCCGCACGCTCGTCTGGCAGTCACCACCGATCGATGAGGCAGAGCGTGACGTAGCGCAGCATGATCTGCAAGAGCTGGCAACGGACCTGTCGCGACTCGCCAAGGCGGATGCACAAAACGCGCAGTTACAGCAACTTGCACTGCACGATGAGCTGACGGGCTGTGCCAATACCCGCTACTTCCGCCAGTTCCTGGGCCGCATTCTCGACAAGGCCAAGATCGAGCGATTCCCGGTCACGTTGCTGATGTTCGACATCGACAACTTCAAGCAGTACAACGACCGACACGGCCACAGCGTCGGTGATGCGATTCTGAAGCAGACCGGCAAGCTCATCCGCAAGTGCATCCGCGACCACGACTTTGTCGCCCGCATCGGCGGTGACGAATTTGCAGTCGTCTTTTGGGAAAAACGGGACGAGGCAGTTACGGACGAAGACGAGAAGCGTCGCCGTGCCAGCGGCCGCGTACCCAAAGGTCCGCTGCAGATCGCCGCTCGCTTCCGCCGCCTCATGAGTGCGGGCGAGTTTCGAGCGCTTGGCGAGACGGGCGTCGGTCGCCTGACCATCAGCGGAGGCATGGCCGTCTACCCTTATGATGCACCAAGTGCCGAAGCACTCATCGTCGCGGCCGACCGGGCCCTGATGTTTGGCGCAAAGGCCGGTGGCAAGAATGCGATCGCCCTCGTCGGTGGCGACGAAAGCTGAACCCACATCACGCCGCCGCCGCGTACTCGCCCTGCTCCAGACCGGCCCCATGGTCATCGAGGTACGACTCGACGGCCGTCAGGATCATTTCCTGCTGGCTTTTGGCCCCGTCGCCACTGAGCTGTGCACGAATGGCCAGCAGCTTGAGCCGTGCCCACATCGTGACAGGCATGCGGAGCGTGAACTGCTTGACGCCCTCGCCTCGGTTGACATCGGTCATACCGACGTCCATGCCGCGTGAGGCCTTGGCGGCCGGCTTCGGCCGCTTGGCCTGCGGCTTCTCGACCTTCGATCTACGTTCCGGCTCGGGCGTGGCAAGCTTGTTTGCCGGCGTCGGCTGCGACGTCAGCCGCTCAGCCACGTCTTCGGGTACGTCCGTCGTCCGCAGCAAAGCGGCCATCGCGTTGTTTGTCTTGATGCTCATAATTTGATCTCGTGTTGGAGGTGCGTCACGCCGCCTTGGCCAATGGCCGCTTCTTCGGCTTCGCGAATGGGTCGGGCTTGTTCGTCTTAACGATGCCGAGCGACGACGCCAATTCGCCGCACAGGGCCTTCATCTCTTCTGCCGCCTTGCCTTCGGGATCGATCCGCCACACGACGCTGCCTTCGGCACCAGCGTTCTCGTATGCGGTCCGCAGCCCGATGTGCGTGCGGGCGACCGGCGCGCCATAACCCGGCAGCGTCGCAATCGCCAGCTTCGTGTGGTTCGAGCCGGGTCGCAGCATGTTGACGATGAGCGTGCTGTCGCACTTGATGCCCGTATCCCGCTCCAATCGCTCCAGCGTGCGGAGCGTCTGCACCGTCGCCCGCATGTCGCCAAAGCTCGGCCGCAGCGGAATCAGCGCCCGCTCACACCGCTTCAGCAAGGTCAGCGAACCCTCGCCAAGTCCCGGAGGTGCGTCGGCGAGCACGGTGTACGACGGGTCGATGCGGTCTAGCACCTCGTTGAGTTCACCGGCGACGGCACTGTGCAGGCACGGCATGTCGGGCTCGACCTTGCCGAGCCATTCGGCCGTCAGCCCCTGATTGTCTGCGTCGAGGACAACGGTCGGCACGCCCTGCTCGTGCAGCCACACAGCCAGGTGAACCGTCAACAGCGTCTTACCAACGCCGCCCTTTTGGTTGGTGATCGTCACGAGCATGCCCGTGCTATCGACCGATCTGCAGGTTTTTCGCCAGTGCGTCCATCAGTCGACTGATAAACCCGTGGGCCAGTGACCGCTGGACACCAAGGTGTCACGGCCGCTTGGTGGCTTTCATGGTGTCTTGACACCACGGTGTCAGGCGGGATGTACCTGCATTAGCCGGCCTGCATGCGTCCGTCAGTCGCTGTCGTGCAGGGGGCAACGGAAGGTTAGGTACTCCGTCTTCTCCATCAATGACTGGAAACGCCAAGCTTTCCGCTCGCGTGGTACTTTTGAATGCCTTCATCGAGCCCGATGATCGACTCGTAGCCGATCATCCGCGTCGCCAGTGTGTTGTCCGTTTCTGTGTGATCTTGCGTGAACGCATACGGATTCGGGAAGTAGTCCGGCTCGAGCGACGTGCCCAGCACCTTGTTCAAGCTCGCGATGACGTCGTTAAAGGACCACGATCTACCGGCTCCTGCGTTGGCGGCGACGGCTTTACCCGCTGCAACCTTGCCGTGCCGCGTCGCCTGCTCGGCCAGTAGGTTGGCCTCGACGACATCGTCCACGTAGACGAAGTCTCGTCGCTGGTCACCGTGCTCGAAGACGCGTGGCTGCTTACCGGCCCGCATTTGCTTGGCAAGCTGGTGGATCATGCTCGCCAGCTTGCCCTTGTGGTCCTCACCCGGGCCGTACACGTTGCTGTAGCGGAGCCCGATGGGGGCGTACGACAGCTTCGGTGCGAGCCGCCGGGCGAGTGACTCCTTCATCACTTTGCTGAAGGCATAGACGTTGAGCGGGTCGGGCGGGGCAGTCTCCTTCATCGGCACCGGACCACGGCCATAGACGCTGCAACTGCTGGCCCACACCAGCGAGGCACCCCATTGCACGCACAGGTCACAGATCGAGCGGAACTGCTCAAGGTTGCTCTGCAGAATCCGCCGCTCTGCAGCAGCTGACGTGTCAGCCGCTCCGTCCGAGTCGATGACACCCGTTACAGCAGCCTGATGAAACACCGCCTCGAAGGGTCCGAGCTGACGGATCGGATCAAGGTTGAGTGGCGAGTCGAGCGTCACCACATCGCCGCCAAGCTGGGCGAACTCGATGAGGTTCGTCCAGTGACCCTCTGCAAAAGTGTCGGCGACCACGACATCCCGCCCGTCGGCAGCCAGGCGACGGGCAAGGTTCGAGCCGATGAAGCCGGCCCCTCCGGTGACAAGCGTGCGCATGTGAACAAGGTAGGGGTTCTCCCGGCGATCGCCTATCAGACGTTGATCGAGTGTCGTAAGACGATGTTGATCAATACCTCCGGCGAGCATCAACCATGCCATCTACGGTGCGTCACGGTGACAGAGTGTCAGAAAAACCCGTGGGGCTCTTCACCCACAGGCCGGGCGATTCAATCCCCGGTGTCATTCCTAAGACGTTATTAGAATGTATTTTAAGAGCTTGCAGAGTGAATCGCGTGGATAAACCCCTGAATAAATTGTGGACTGGCCTCCGCATTGCTAGTAGGCTTGGCGACGGCCGCTGCATGGTCCTGTCAACGCGAGTCGCCCGTGCCAGGGCGACTCGCTTCAGTATGCGGAACAAGAGTTTCTGCTCCTCGATGTAGCTATATGTCACCGCAACTGTCGCCACCCGCGCATGCGGCCGATGATGGTGACGTGCCCGACGTCACTGTTCGACCTGTTCCGTACGAGCCAACGCGTTTAAGCGACGTCCTCCTCATTCGTCCGCCGCGGTTCGGCGACGAGCGGGGCTATTTCGCCGAAACCTACCACGCTGGAAAGTGGCGGGCAGCGGGCGTTGCTGCCGATTTTGTTCAGGACAACCAGTCGCTCAGCGGACCCGTCGGGACCGTTCGAGGCTTGCACTATCAGATTGAGCCGTCCCCGCAGGCCAAACTCGTTCGGGTGCTGCAGGGACGCATTCTCGATGTTGCAGTCGACATCCGCCGAAGCAGCCAGACATTTGGTCAGCACGTGACTGCCGAGCTGACTGCCGACGGTGGCGAACAGATGTACGTTCCGGCCGGTTTTGCGCACGGCTTTTCCACGCTCGAGCCAGATACCGTCGTCAGTTACAAGGTCAGCGGCCTTTACGACCCGTCGGCTGAATGTGGCATCGCCTGGAACGACCCGGCCTTGGCGATCGATTGGAAACTGCAAGGCGAGCCGACTCTGAGCGACAAGGACAAGATTCATCCGCCTCTGGCCGAGCAGGGCAACCTGTACGATTGAGTCAAAGCGAGAGCATCATCAGAAAATGATGCCGTTGCGTTGCCTCATGCGTCGTCGTGCCGATACTCGGGGCATGAAAGGTGTGATACTTGCCGGCGGCACCGGTAGTCGCTTGTTCCCGCTGACCAAGGTCACCAACAAGCACCTGCTGCCCGTCTATGACAAGCCGATGATCTACTACCCGCTCGAATGCATGGCCAAAGCCGGCATTGAGGAGGTCATGCTCGTCTGCGGCGGCAACAACGCCGGCGACTACGTCAAGCTGCTCGGCAACGGTCACGAGTTCGGGCTCAAGCACCTCACCTACACCTACCAGCCCGATGCCACCGGCATCGCGGCCGCCTTGGCTTTGTGCGAGCGGTACGTCGACGGCGAGCCGATCATGCTCATCCTCGGCGACAACGTCCTCGAGTACAGCATCAAGCAGCAGGCCGACAACTTCCGCGACCAGATCAACGGCAACGACGGCCGCGGAGCCAAGATCCTGCTGGCCGACGTTGAAAACCCCAAGGCATACGGGGTGGCCGAAATGAGTGGCGACAAGGTCGTCGGCATCGTCGAGAAGCCCGAGAACCCCAAGAGCAACAAGGCCGTCATCGGCGTTTACTTCTACGACGGTCACGTCTTCGACATCGTCAAAACGCTCAAGCCGTCAGGCCGCGGGGAGCTGGAGATCACGGACGTCAACAACGCCTACATCGACGCCGGCACGATGACCGCCGATGCCGTGCACGGCTGGTGGGGCGACTGCGGCGAGAACCTGAGCTTCTACCACGAAGCTGGTAAAAAGATCGCTGAAATCGGGGCGAACAAAGATTAGAACCGGTCTCAGCCGCCCCAGTTGTCCATGCGTCGCACCTTTCTCATCTGCGACGATCGAGCGTCAGCCGACATCGGCGTGCGGTTGTTGATCGCGTCGCTCGATCGATACGCTCCAAGCGAGCCGATTCACCTTGTCTTTCCACCGGCAAACGACGCATTAGAAGCGTGGCTTTCGACAAAGCCGAACGTAGCGCTGCACACAGGTTGGCCTTCACCGTACGGCGGTTGGGACGTCAAACCGGCGGCCATCATTGAGGCTCTTGAACGTGCCGAAGAAGTCATCTGGCTCGACAGCGACGTCATTTGCGCCGGTGACCCGCGGCCGTTGTTCGATGGCCTGGACGCGCAGACGCTGGCGGTCGGTGAAGAACCTCACAACGGGACGATCAAGGGCGGCTGCGAGGGCAGGGCCGCCGACTGGCTCTTTAAAGTCGGTCGAAAGCTGCCCGCGCTCAACAGCGGCACCGTGCGGGCGACGCGTCATCACCTTCCGCTCCTCGAGGCGTGGCGGGAGGCGATGAACGACGACCGGTATCGCGACAACCAGACCCGACATCAGCGCGATCGCGACCTCGGCTGCGTGGGTGATCAAGACGTGCTCAGCGCCCTCGTCGGCTCGGCCGAATTTGCCGATGTGCCGGTCAAACTGCTACGGAGCGGACGAGACGTCGTGCAAAATCTCGGCACGTTCGGCTGGCACCCTCGCGACCGACTCCGCTCGATGCTCAGCGGCTCGCCGCCTCTGGTGCATGCCCTGGGGCCAAAGCCCTGGACGTTCAACGGGCCGCTGTCGTCCGAAGCGGCAGGACAAGCCAGGCACGATGCTTTTGCGGCAGAGTTTTCCATCTACGGCCTCGTCGCGTCCCGCTTTGCTACATCGGCAGGAGTACCGCCGGAGCAAATGCGTTGGCTCAAGCCTCGCTCCAAACCCGGCCGCCTCCTACGTCTGCTTGATCTGCGACTGGCCCCGCTGCGTGGCTTGCCACTTTCGCTCGGACGCCTTCTCAAAAGTTGAAGCAAGTATCAGCGTTCAGAGTATGACGAATTACATGATGGTTCCGCTACTACCTACTTGAAACTTCACAACGAGTGACGCATCTTGGTGCGTGGTGAACGTCCTCAAGCAACTCGACAGCGTCCTGCGGGGCGAAGGAACACGGGCCGAAGTTCTCAGGCAAGGAAGGCTCGACGTCAGCGGCAGGGCGATGCTGGTCATCGTCCTCGTGCTGGGCGTCTTCTACGGAGCTTGCATGGGCTGCTTCAACATCGCCACCGGCAACGGCGCGTCGATGCAGATTCTCAGCAGTGCCATCAAGGTGCCAATGCTCTTCCTGCTGACACTGACGGTGACGTTCCCGTCGCTTTACGTCTTCAACGCGCTCGTCGGAAGCCGCCTGAGTCTTATCAACATGGCCCGCCTCATCATGGCTGCAATCGGCGTCATGCTGGCGGTGCTGGCCGGTTTCGGCACCATCGTCGCATTCTTTAACTTCACGACGACAAGCTACCCGTTCATTCTGCTATTGAACGTCATCGTCTTCGCGGTGGCGGGCATGCTGGGGCTCAGCTTTCTGCTGCAAACGCTCCGCCGCATGGTCGAGCCGGCAAAGCCTTTACCACCCGAAGACCTCGTCACGCCAGCCGACGACGAGCCGTTGACCACACCTGAAGCCATCGCCCAATATGCCGCCCGCCACGAAGTTCGCAAGCGTGCTGCCGGTGCACTGGATCGACTACAGGACGGCCCAACGGACAACACGGTCCGCACCATCTTTCGCATCTGGGTCGTGATCTTTGCACTTGTCGGGGCGCAGATGAGCTGGGTCTTGCGCCCGTTTGTCGGCAGCTACGACGAGGGCAACTTCGTCTGGTTCCGCGGAAGAGGCGGCAACTTCTTCGAGCGGGTCTTCGGCATCATCAGCGAACTGCTCGGCATCAGTTGAGACTCGGTTGACGCTGCACCTGTGACGATGCCACTGTCTTTTGCCATTCTCGACCATGCTGCAGGTCGCCTGCTGCGGTCGCGCGTGCCGTCTGTGTCACCGTTAGAAGCACTCGTTGTTGCCACCACGCTTGGGCTGACGTACGGGCTGGTGATGGGCACGTTCAGCGGCTTGTGGGACGGCCGCACGTTGCAGTTGTTGTACTCGGCGGTGAAGGTCCCGATGTTGCTCATCGTCACGTTCGCCATCGCGCTGCCGAGCTTCTTTGTCTTGAACACATTGGCGGGCGTTGGTGGCGACTTTCGACAGGTCCTGCGTGCACTTCTCGCAACACAGGCAGGCGTGACAGTTGCGTTGATCGCACTAGCGCCACTTACATTTTTCTGGTACGCCAGCAACACGAACTACTCGGCAGCAATCCTTGTCAACGCCGCCGCATTTGGATTGGCCAGCTTCGCTGGGCAGGTGCTGCTGACCCGCTACTACAAGCCTCTCGAGGCCATGAACCCGATCCATCGACTGCTCCGTTGGACGTGGATCTTCGTCTACGCCTTCGTCGGTATCCAGATGGGCTGGACGCTTCGCCCGTTCATCGGTCAGCCCGGCAGCCCGGAGCAATTCTTCCGCGAAGGAGCGTGGGGCAATGCGTACATTGAACTGTTCGTGATTTTACAACGAGCATTTGGTCTCTAAAGAGCGGCTCAGCCGTACGCCTCGATGATTCTTTCGATGACCGTGCTCGTGCTGCGTCCCTCGACCAGCGGGGCCAGCGCGACGCGGCCGCCGTTGGCCTCGACGATGTCCCAGCCAACGACCTGCTCCTTTTCGTAGTCAGCCCCTTTGACGAGGACATCAGGTCGGAACCGGTCGATGAGGGCCAACGGCGTGTCGTCGTCAAACGTCACGAGGTAGTCGATGCTCTCCAGCTCGGCCAGCACGCCCATGCGGTCGCTCAGATTCACGATCGGCCGCTTGTCACCCTTGAGGCGGCGGATGCTCTGATCCGTGTTCACGCCGACCACGAGCAGGTCGCCTTGACTTTTGGCGTAGCGAAAATACTCGACATGTCCGAGGTGGATCAGGTCAAAGCATCCGTTGGTGAAGACGACGCGACGACCGGCGGCTTTGTGGCGTTTCAGCTCGTCCGCCAGATCGTCTTCGGAGCGTTCCTTTCCGACGTCACGCCTCAGATCGCTCATCAGTTCCGCCACGATCTCGTCCGGCCGCACGGGCGCCGCACCGAATCGCTCGACTTCCAGGCCGCTGGCAACATTCGCTAGTGCCGTCGCATCCGCCCACGATCCACCCGCCGCCCTCGCCGCGGCAAGCATGGCGAGGAACATGTCACCGGCCCCGGTCACGTCTGCGACACTTCGGGCCCGCGTTGCCAGTTGCCTGGCCTCTCCTTCGCGCGTGGCGAGGAAGGCACCGTCCTTGTCGACGGTGACGATGATGGCCTCGAGTTCGAGCTCCTGCAGCAGCTGCCGACCGGCTTGCTCTACACCTTCGAGGTCGTCGCAGTTCACGCCTGTCGCCGCTTGCGCCTCGCGACGATTCAGCTTCAGGCAGGTCGCACCTTTGTATTTCGCCAGCGATGAGACGCTCGGCGGATCTACGAGCGTCGGGACACCTGCCGCCCTGCAGGCCGTGATTGCCTCCCGAACAACACCTTCGCAGCAGACGCCCTTGTTGTAATCTTCGATGCAGACCACATCGACTTCGCCCACAATGGCCGCCACGCTGCCGCTGACTGCAGAGCAGGCGGCGTCGTCCAGGTCGGCCACGTCCTCGTAGTCGAGCCGGATCATCTGCTGCGGCGTGCGGTGCTGGGCCATGCCGACCAGACGGACCTTGCTCGTCGTCGGCCGCCCGGGCACATCAATCAGGCCGGTCGCGTCGACGCCTTCTTCTTCGAGCGTGGCGCGCAGTCGGCCGGCCATCGCGTCGTCGCCTCCGGCGCCCACAGCCTTGACGCTCAAACCCAACGCCGCCAGATCAGCAGCAACGTGACCCGCGCCGCCGAGCCGTGTCTCTTCTTTGCGAAAATGCAGCACCGGCACAGGTGCTTCGGGCGAAAGGCGATCGGCCGTGCCGAAGAGGTAGCGGTCGAGCATGAAATCGCCCAGCACTGCTGCGCGGAGGCCGGTGAGTCGGCCGACGATGTCGATGAGTCCGCTGGACATGGGGGCGGCAGTCTACCGGCCTGCACCTTAAGAAGTCGCGGGGTCAGCCGTAACGAAGAGGCGACTGGCGTGTGTTACGCTCTACCCGTCGTCTACCCGATGCCCACGCCATGAGTACGCCTGCCAATCCCGTCGAACGTCACGTCGCCTCCGTTCAGCGGAAGATGGTCGCACACACCTTCTTCAGGCGGTTTGCGATTGCGCTGCTTGTCTTGGGTGGCGTGGTGTGGGTGACGACGCTCGTCCTCCAGCTGACGGGCCGATACTTGCCCGGGGGGCCTTGGGCGTGGCTGGCCGGTGGGGTAGGCGTGGCAGCGTTGGCGACGCTGGGATGGGCGATCTACAAGCGGCCGACGAAGCATGACGCAGCCGTCGCCATCGACGAGCGACTCGGCCTGCATGAGCGGTTCAGCACGGCATTGGCCGTCGCACAAAGCGGCGACGCCTTCAGCAAGCTTGCCGCCGACGATGCCATGCGGGCGGCGGGCACAGTCAACCTGCGGAAGAAGTTCCCGCTGGCTTGGCCGCCTACGTATGCCGGTGTGCTGGCTTGGGCGGCGGTCATCGGGCTCACTGTGTGGCTCGTCGAGCCGATCGCCAGTGCTGAAGAGCAGGTCCAGGTAGATGACGGCATTGAACAGCGAAACGAGAAGGCCCGTGCCTCGGCAGAGGCGGCCATTCAGCAGCAGGCTGCCGCCATCGAGGCGCTGCCGCCAGAGATTGCAGATCGTGAGGAGTTCCGTGTCGTGAAGGACCGGCTCGAGGAGGCCAGGCGGTCGCTGACAGATGATCCGACCCGCGCCCGCAAGACGGCACGCGAGGCCAGCGACGCCATGGCAGACGCCCTGAAGAAGCAGATTGAAAAGGGCGAGGCTTACAGCCGTGCCAAGGAGCAGGCGCGGGCGTTCAAGCAGACGGATGGCCCCTCACCCGAAGAGCGTGGACCGGTCGCCGACGCGCACAGAGCGTTGAAGGATGCCGACTTTACCGAGGCGATGAAGCAGCTCGAAGAAGCTGTCAACAACTTCGACGAGATGACACAAGGCGAGAAGGAAGAGGCGGCGGATCAGATGCAGAGCATGGCGCAGGCGCTGCAGAACATGGCCAATGACCCGGCAGCCCAGCAGCAGATGCAACAGCAAATGCAGCAGGCGGGCATGAGCCAGCAGCAGGCACAGCAGGCGGCACAGCTCATGAAGCAGGCCGCCCAGGGCAATCAGCAGTCGGCCCAGCAGCTCCAGCAGTTGCAGCAGCAGGCCATGCAGCAAATGAACAACGGCCAAGGTCCGAGCCAGCAGCAGGCGAGCCAGATGCAGCAAATGATGCAGCAGCTCGGCCAACAGGCCGGTGCTCAGGTGCAGGCCCAGCAGATGGGCCAACAGGCTCAGCAGATGGCGCAGGCGATGGGCCAGCAAGCACAACAGGGGCAGCAGCAAGGACAGCAGGGTGGCGGCCAAGGCGGCCAAGGCATGCAGCAGTCAGCCCAGCAAATGCAACAGGCCATGGGCCAGATGCAGGCCATGCAGCAACAGGCACAACAACTCCAACAAGCTCAAGCCGCCAGCCAGGGCCAGGGTCAAGGGCAAGGACAGGGTCAAGGGCAGGGACAGGGACAAGGACAACAGGGTCAAGGACAACAGGGGCAAGGGCAACAGGGGCAGGGACAAGGCCAAGGGCAGGGCTCTGGGCAGTGGAACCCCGGTCAGGGCCAGAACCAGGGCAACGGTTCAGGCGGTCCCGGTCAAGGTAATGGCGGGCGACCGGGCGTTGCACCCGCTCCGTTCGGCCTCAAGCAGGAGCAAAGCGAAAGCTTCGACGACGACGGCGGCAGGACCATCGCCAGCACCTTCATCGAAGGCGACGCCCTTCGCGGTGAAAGCGTGGCAGAAGTCCGCGAGATTGCCGAGCGCGAGGCTCGCGACGTGACCGATGAAGTCGACACGCAGCGGATTCCCCGTGCGGCCCAGGACGCAGTCCGCGAGTACTTCAAGACGCTCGAACGCGACGCCGCCAAAGCCGACGGGTAAGGCGAATGTGCAACACGTTGTGACGGCAATGCGTCCGGCTTCGAATGATCGGACGTTGCCGTTATCCTGATCAGGATGCGCAAGGATGCGATCGATCTGCTGGACCGCGTGGCAACGGGCAAGAGGCAGTTGCCTTTTAACGAAGCGTTTCCGACGGCGGCCGTCGATGCTCCGGCCCGGCACGATGTCGCCGCTGCGGTGGAGGCGGCGTTGTTTGCATCACCCGAAGCCGTCGACGCCGTCCGCTTGGCTGATGCCGTCGACATCACTCCGGCGGCGGTCCGGCTTGCGGTCGACTCGCTCAATGACACCTATGAGGAAACCGGCCGATCGTTTCGCATTCGCGAAACGGCCCGCGGCTACCGGTACATGACGCTTCCGAGCTTCGACGAAGTTGTCAGGCGGCTGCTCGAACTTGAGATCCGACGCAAGCGGCTCACGCCTGCCGTGCGAGAGACGCTCGCCATTGTCGCCTATCGCCAACCCACCTTGCGGAGTGATGTCGAGGCCGTTCGCGGCGTTGACAGCGGCAACGCACTGCGCACATTGCTCGATGAGAAGCTCGTCCACGTCGCCGGCCGTGCCGACCTGCCTGGGCGGCCAATGTTGTACAAGACGACCGAACGTTTTCTTGATCTGCTCGGCTTGGCGACGATCGAGCAATTACCAGAGGCGTGATCACGCGAGCCCCAGCCACGGGGCGACCGGCCCTAGAACGATTGCCAATCCCATGAGGGCCGGTCGCACGTAATCGGCGACGTGGTTGTAGAACAGGATCAGGAGCAGTGAAGCAGCCGCGAGATATGGGCCGAACGGCATCTCGCGGAGCGACTTGGTGAGCATTTGCACGACGGCAAAAGCCAGGCCCAGCAAGGCCGCCGGGAAGACTGCAATGGCGGCAGGCCCGGCACCGAGGCAGGCACCGACGCCGAACATCAGGTCGGCGTCACCGAGTCCCATCGCCTCGCGACCGAAGGCGAGGGAGCCGAACAGGCGGACGCCCCAGATGACGCCACCCCCGACGAGGCCACCCAGCACGGCACCCAGCCCGCTGGCAAGTGGCCTTGTCTCTGCAATTGAGGTGAAGGTTGATGCCAATGGCCCGAGTGCCAGCCACACCGTCAAAAGACCGAGAAGTACGGGGAAAGTAAGAAACGCCAGCTCCCAGAGCATCTCGCGACGGACGAGTCGGGCCTCGTCTCTCGCCTCGACCGCGGTCCGTTGTGCTGAGCCACCGGCGGCAATGCGTTCAACTTCCAGCATCGGAAGCTCGTCGCGGAAACTCTGCCTGAGCAAGCCGAATTTCAAAAACATAAGGGAAAGCAGCAAGCCTACACCGCCGCCGATGGCCCAGGCGCAGCCGACGGGGCCGACGCTGACGTCGAGCGGGCCGTTGACATTGCCGAAGGCCGTGTGCAGGCCGACGCCGAAGACGGCCGGCAGGTAGCTCAGGCCACGCGGAATGTGGAAGTGCTCCGCATCGATCATCGACGCGCCGAGCAGGCACCACACGAGCATGAGCAGGATGACGAGCATCGGCCAATCGGCCAGCACCTCCGCCGTCGCCCGCAGGTACGACACCGGCGGCACGCCGACGACGCCGTTAGTCGTTACCGGCTCATAACTTCGCAGGCCGCTGTACGTCGTGCTGGTGATGTTCCCGGCGAGTTCGATAGTCGGTGTCGGCGGACCCCAGGCGGGGCCCAGCAGGAAGATCGTGACATACAAACCGACGAAAAGCACCGCCGTCGCCGCCTCGACAATCGGATACCGCGGGCTGATCGGCAGGCCACAGTTGCGACACTTGCCGCGGAGTCTGAGCCACCCGATGATCGGCAAGTTATCGTGCCATTTCAGCCCCGCCTCGCATTTTGGACAGCGACTGGGGGGGTAGCTGATGCGCCTTATCTGTAGCCAGAACGTGCGCAGCAGTCCTAAATTTTCGGGCAATTCCGTCGCGGGTACACGCAGAACAACCACATTAAGGAACGATCCGGCGCACGCCCCGAAGGCGAACAGGAAGAACAGAGCAATGATGTGAAAAGAGACGGGCATCGTGCGGCAGGTCCATCGTCGGATGCCGGGGGTCGCGGGGCAAGTCACAGACGACCTTGAGCGGCAAGACCGCCACCCATCGATACGCTTGCGTCATGACACAGATGCTTTGCGGGTTGTTCGTGCTATGCCTGACACTCCCCGTCGCCGCCGACTGGGAAGCCGACGCCGACAGACGCATCGAGCAGCACCGCAAGGGTGACTTCGCCGTAAGCGTTGTCGACGCGGCGGGGCGGCCGATGGCGAACGTGCCAATTCACCTGCGACTGACCCGGCACGACTACCTCTTCGGCACCGCGCTTGCCGCGCCGTCGCTGGCGTCGCTCTCTGAGAACGATCCGTACAAAGTCTGGGCAAAACAGCTCTTCAATCGCGGCACCCTTGAGAACTACCACAAGTGGTACGCCCAGCAGCCTAAGCAGAAGGACAAGCGGGCGGTCGCCGACGCGGCCGTCGCGTGGATGCGAGACAACGGCATGACCGTCACCGGTCATGTCGTTTTGTGGGCGTCGATCAAGTACGGCGTCCCCATGAGCGACGAAGCCGAAGCCATCGTTCAGCAAGACACACATACCGACGAGGACCGTCAAACCCTCCGACGCCTCGTCCTCGGGCACGGCCGCGACATCGCCGAGCGACACGGAGGCAGAGTCGAGATGTGGGACGTGCTCAACGAACACTTCAGCGAGCACGAGATCTCCAAGATCACGCACCCCGATGACCCGCAGCGCGACCCGCTCCTGGTCGAGCTTTTTAAGATTGTTCGCAAAGCAGACCCGGCGGCTCTACTGCTTGTCAATGACTTCCACATCATCGTCGGCGACATGGTCGAGCACAAGGACAGCTACGAGCGACTCATTCGCTTCCTGCTCGAGAATGACGCGCCGCTTGGCGGGATCGGTATGCAGTCGCACTACCACAACGGCGGCCTGCGACGCACGCCACAGCAGCTGCTCGAAACCCTCGACCGCTTCGGCCAGTTCGGCCTGCCGATCCACCTCAGCGAGTTCGATACGTTCGGTGGCAACTGGGGTGAGACGCAGGACGACATCGAGGCCGCCCAGGCCGAGTGGCTGCGGACGTTCTACAAAATCGCCTTCAGCCACGAGGCGACGATGGGCATCACCATGTGGGGCTTCTGGGACGGCCGCCACTGGAACGACTCGGCCCCGCTGTTCCGCAAAGACTGGTCGAAGAAGCCCGGTTACGACGCCTACGTCGGCCTCGTCTTCGGCGAGTGGCAAACGGACGTGCTTCTGCAAACCGACGCAAACGGCAGAGCTAGCTTTCGCGGCTTCTTCGGCACCTACGTGGCAAGCGTCGGACACGCATCGCACCAGCTCGAACTCACACGCGACCAGCCGACGGCGACGGTTCAACTTCGGCCGTAGCTAGTTCAGTGCGGGCCGTCGGCCGGGGTTGGCGTCACGACCTCCAGCACCGCGTCGCGGGGCACGTCGCGTTGCTCGCCGGTCGCCATGTCCTTGAGCGTCACGACACCCTCGGCTAATTCTCGGTCGCCGAGAATGAGGCACGTCGCAGCCTGGCTCTTGTTGGCAAGCTTGAATTGTGCCTTGATCCCGCGGCCGGCAAGATCGGTATCGGCAGCGAGGCCGGCCGCGCGAAGTTCGCGGACCAAGGCAAAGGCCGCGTCGCGGGCACCGTCGCTTTGGGCGACGACCCAAATCGGTAGGCGGTCGTCGTCGGCGGGGGGCGTGCCCTGAGCGTCAAGGGCCAGGAGCAGCCGCTCCATGCCCATGCCGAACCCGACGCCCGGCGTCGCCTTGCCACCGAGGGTTTCAACGAGGCCATCGTATCGACCACCGCCACCGACGGCCGATTGTGCGCCAAGGCCTCCGGCGACGTATTCCCACAGCGTGTCGGTGTAGTAGTCGAGTCCGCGGACCAGATTTGTGTTGAGCGTGTAGGCCGTGCCGCTGGCGTCGAGCAATTCGCGGACGCGGGCGAAGTGGTCGCGGCTCCTGTCGCTGAGGAAGTCGGCATTGACCGGCACGTCCTCGCGGGCGGCAATGTCACGCGGGTCTTTGCTGTCGAGAATGCGCAGCGGATTCGACTCGAGGCGTCGCTTCGACTCGTCGCTGAGGTCGACTGCCTTGGGACCGAAGAAGTCGCGAAGGGCGTCGGCGTAGCGGCGTTTGCTCTCACCGTCGCCGAGCGTATTCAGGTCGAGCCGAACGTCGCGCAGGCCGACGCGGCGGTAGAAATCGCTTTGGAGCAGGATGAGTTCGACGTCCTGCTCGGGCGAGGCGACTCCGAAGGCTTCGCACCCGAACTGGTGGTGCTGACGCAGGCGACCGGCCTGGGGCCGTTCGTATCGGAGCATCGGCGTGGCGAGGTAGTAGACCTTGGCCATCGCGCCCTGGTTGTCGAGCAGGCCCGCCTGAAGAAGCGCGCGGACGACCGGGGCCGTGCCCTCCGGGCGGAGGGTGACGCTGTCGCCGCCACGTGTCTCGAAGGTGTAAGTCTCTTTCGTGACGATGTCGGTCGCCTCACCGACGCCGCGGTGGAACAGGGCGGTGTGCTCGAAGACGGGCGTGCGGACTTCTTCGTAGAGGTACAAGTCAGCCACTTCGCGGGCAACGCGTTCGATGAACTGCCACTGCTTCGAGGCAGCCGGCAGCAGGTCGTTGGTGCCCTTAGGGCCTTGGATGCGGTCGGACATGGTCGAAATAGGTGGGACACGACGTAGGCCGCCGCGGCGGAAGCCCGACGCGGCGGCAGGTTCTCGTGCTAATGTGCGTGACCCTACGTCACGTCTTCGGACTCGTCGTCGCCCTCGTCGGCGTTGCCGGTGGCTTCGTCGACGGCCTTTTGCTGCTCCTGGGCGGTCGGCTCGACCTCTTCGATTTTGGCACCCTCGATGAGAGCGTCGAGCGTCTTGCTCTCACGCATGGCAAGGGCCAGGTTCTGCAGGCTGCCGTCCTGCTGCATCGACTGACGCAGCGTGTCGGGCCGCTGATCACGCTCCATGGCGAGCATCGCGATCTGGTTGTTGATCTCGCCCTCGTCGAGCTCGATCTCCTTGTCCTCGGCAACCTTGTCAAGAATGAAGAACGCCTTGAGCTCGTTCTTGGCCTCTTCGTCGGCACCTTCACGCAGCTTGTCGATGGCGGCGCGGACCTTGTCCTCGCTCACGCCACGCTGCAGAAGCGTCATCGCCCGGCGGTTGACGACGCGGTTCGTCTGGCCGGCGGTCATCTTCTCGGGCAGCTCCAGCGTCGTGTTCTTGACGAGGTAGTCGCGGGCCTGGCGACGCATGGCGTTCTTGATGTCGTTGTCGACGCGCTCTTCCATCTGCTCGCGAAGGGCAGCCATCAGCTCGTCCTGGTTCTCGAAACCGAGGTCCTCGAGAAACGCCTGATCGACCACGGCAGGCGTGAGCTGACGCATGTCGTTGAGCACGACGGTGACCTTGGCGGTCTTGCCCTGCATCTTCTCGTTGCTGTGGTCGTCGGGGACCTTCAGGTCGAACGTGCGGGTTTCGCCGACGTTCATGCCCTTGACCTTGTCGGCGAAGTCATCGACAAGAATACCTGCAATGCGACCACCACGGGCGATAAGCTGGGCCCCCTTCTGCTCGGCAACTGTTTCGCCTTCGAGATCGACGCTGACATCGGCAAAGAGATAGTCGCCTTCTTGGACGCCGCGACCTTCGACCGGGCCGAGCTGGCCCTGCTGATTGCGGAGGTTGTCGAGCGCCTGGTCGACGTGTTCGTCCTTGATCGTGATCTTGGCCTTCTTGACCGTCAGCTCGCCCATGTCGGGCAGTTCGAAGTCGGGGCGAACCTCGATCTTGAAGCTGTAGGTCAGGTCGCCCGACTCGGGCATTTTAATGTTCTCGGCGTCGTCAAACTCCGGGTCGCCGAGCGGCCGAAGGTCGGCCTGCTTCAGGGCACTCTGGTAGCTCTCGCGGATGAGGTCACCGTGGACCTGCTCCTTCACCGCACCGCCGAACTTCTTGAGGATGACGTGGCGTGGGGCCTTACCGCGGCGGAAACCTGGGACGGCGGCGTCGGCGCCGATCTCGCCGTAGACCTTGTCGGCCTGCTCGTCGTATCGGCTGCGGGGCACGGTGACGCTGACCTGCTTCTGCGATGGGCCCGAGTCCGAGACTTCGTATTTGTACTCGAAGCCATCGCCACCATCGGCAAGGGCATCGAGCTGGTCATTCGTGTCAGTCGGCTCGGCGACGGCGGTGTCGGCCATGGTTCAGTCGTTTACTTAAGGGTGCGGAAGGGTCAGCGTGCCACGGTTGGCGGGTCGGCAGTGTAGGTGCGACCGGCGACTGTTCAATGTGCAAGTGGACGACCGCCTGAACGGCGTAGGGTGCGGCATGGCCGATTCACCGTTCGAGATCAGTGTCGACAGTGACTGGAAGCAGCAAGCCCGCGAGGAGAAACGCAAACTTGCCGAAGAAGCGGCCAGGAAGTCCGAGGCCGCCAAGCCCGCACCCGCCGCCGCCCCGACCGCCAAGGGGCAAGCCGCGCCGCGTGCCAGAGGCACAGCCGACTTTAAAGGTTTGGTCCGTTCCATCTCCGAGACCGTGCTGATGTACCTCGGAGCGGTGCCCGTCGGGGCCGACGGGCGAGGCATGCTCGACCTGGACGAAGCCAAACGTCAGATCGACCTGCTGGCCGTCCTGGAGGACAAGACGACCGGCAACCTCGGGGCCGACGAGCAGGCGTCGCTGGACGTCGCGCTGTACGAGTCGCGGACGCGGTACGCGTCAGTCGCACAGCGTTACATTCTCTAGTGCTCGATGCGGAAGCTGTCGTCGCCTTGCGGCTGGCGAGAGTCGGTGGTGGCCTCGACGATGTTCCGCTGCATGCGGTCTTTGACGCTGTCGATGAAGCGGGCGACTTCTGCCCGCTCGCCTTCAGCGACGAGTTCCACGCGGCCGTCGGCGAGGTTCTTGACGTACCCGCCGACCCGGAACGATCGGGCGATGGAACGGGTCGTGGCACGAAACCCGACGCCCTGCACGCGGCCGCTGAAGTGAACGATGCGACGGACGGTGCTTTCCTTCACGAAGCACCTTACGTGCCGAAGATGCGGTCACCCGCGTCGCCGAGGCCGGGGCGGATGTAGTGCCTCTCGTCTAGCTCGCGGTCCAGGGCGGCGGTGTAGATCTCGATGTCCGGGTGGACGTTCCGCAGGTTTGCGATGCCCTCCGGTGCGGCGACGAGACACATGAAGCGGATGTTGCGGGCCGGCACGCCTTGCGCCTTAAGGAAGCTGACGCACCGAATCGCACTGCCACCGGTGGCGAGCATCGGGTCGGTCACGATCGTTTCACAGTCGGCCACGTCGGGTGGCAGCTTGTGGTAGTACGCGCCGGCCTCGGCCGTCTCTTCGTTGCGTTCGAGGCCGACGTGACCGACGCGGCAATCCGTAATGAGCCGCATGACGCCACTGGTCATGCCGAGGCCCGCCCGCAGGATCGGCACCAGGCAGACCGGCCGGGCCAACTCGACGCCGACCATCTCTTCGAGCGGCGTCTTTACCGGCCGTTCGCGAGTCGGCATCGACCGGGTGATCTCGTACGTCATGAGCATGGCGACCTCTTCGACAAGGCCGCGAAAGGCACGGTGGTCGGTCCGTTCGTCGCGCAGCTCGGTGAGCTTCGTGCGGATGACCGGGTGATCGACGACGGTGAGGCGAGACATGGGCGGAAGGAGTGCGTGGTGAACGACCGGCTTTGCCTCAGCTGCTCGCCTGCAGCGGCGTTTCTTCATACGGCTGGACGACGACCCAGCCTTCGCCTTGCGTGGCGTCGAACTGCATCTGGAAGCTCTCGCCGCTGCCTCTGCCGATGAAGGTTTTGAGGCTCATGTCGGTCTTGAAGCCGGGGTTGAGGTTGCCGCTCCAGGCGACGGTGGCGTTGGGGTCTGTAAAGACGGTTTGGCCGGGCGAGACGCGGAGCGTCAGCGGGTCATGGTGCGTGCCGATGGCGAGCAGGCCGCTACCTTCGATGCGGACATTAAACAGGCCGCCACTGACCACGGCGGCGACTTTCTTCATCATCTTCACGTCGTACGTCAGCGACGGTGCAAAAGCGATAAGGTCTTCGCCGTTGACGACGACCGCCTCGTTCTGCAGGTCGAGGACTGTAAGCTTCTTACCATCGTCGGCGAGATAAACACGACCGCTACCTTCGGCCTTCGTGAGCTTGGCCCCTTCGCCGGTGAACTGGCGTTTGAGGAACTTGCCGATGCCTTCCTCCATCATGCCCTGGCGGGTGAACTTGACGTTGCCGACGTAGGCGACCATGCCGCCCATCTTCGTCCAGACTGACGGATTGGCGTCGTCGAGATTCACCTCGAGCATGTGCGGGCTCTCGAGCTCGAAGAACCCGTGGCCGCGGTCGCGTTGGGCCGTCTTGGCAAGGAACTCGCTGACAGTCATTCGGCCTGCGTCGGTGGCGTTGCTCATGCCGAGATCATGCCGTTTTCGCGGGCGTACGCAAACACGCCACCCGCCTCGACGATCGGCAGCACATCGCCCAGCGGCTCGAGCTTTGCCTCGGTGCCCTGCGTCAGGTTCTTGTACAGGCCGGCATCCAGGTCGATCTCGACCTCGTCGCCGGTGCGTGTCGATTCGACCAGCCGCTCGAGCGACACCATCGGCAACAGGTAACCGCCGTTGATGGAGTTGCGGTAGAAGATTCGTGCGTAAAACTCGGCGACGACGGCCTTGATGCCGGCCTCGGCGTAGGCAAGCGGGGCGTGCTCGCGGGACGAGCCGCAGCCGAAGTTCTTGCCGCCGATGATGATGTCGTACGAACTGGTGAACCCGTCGCCGTCAGGATCGATGAACGGCACGTTGCCCTCCGGCAACCCGTCCTGCCCCTTCGGCACGCCGGCGTTGGCGAATTTTCCAAAGTACTTGCGCTCGTCCGGATCGCTCGGGTTGTAACTCAGAAACTCGGCCGGAATGATCTGGTCGGTATCGATGTTGTCGCCGAGCACGTAGGCGCGGCCCTTGATGACGGTCTCCATGATGACCGCACCGTAGCGGGTCAGCGTCGCAAGCGACGGGTCACATCGTCCGACGCGTTGATTAAGTCAGCGTCGGCGTCGCCTGCGATGCGGTTGGCGATGGAGCGTTCGAGTTCGACATCCCGGCCGGTGGCGTACCAACCGAATCGCGTGTCGCGATCTTCATCCGACCGACGGCGTGGTCCGTATCGTACCGCATACCGCTCCAGAACGACGCGAGGCGAGACGATCCAACCGCCCTTCACCCGCTCGAACTCGAATCGCGCAGTACGCCGCAACCGACTAAGCGTGGATTCGATTGACAAGGCGGTCGTGCGATGTGCATCCCGCCACGGCTCGAAGATGGTCCCGCCCTCGGCCGCTTCGGTGCTGACGTAGCCGTTGCGATAGTCGACGGTGGCATCTTCAAATTCGAAGCGTTTGCGTGCGGCTTCGGCTGCGTCCCAGAGCTTGCGGTAGTCGTTACCGAGAACGCTGACCGCCGCCGGCTGCTCGAACCAGTAGTCAACGCTGGCGGCGTTGCGGTTGTCCTCCCACGCCGGCCGCGTCGAACAACCCGCGAGCAGGGCGATGAGAAGAACGGCAGAAACTCTAGCGAACGCGATCACGCCGCCTCCACGTCGCAAGGGTCGGGTACTTGCCGGCCGACGGTATGGATGATGATGCCGTTCATCGTCCCCGGCGCACCAAGGTGACGGCCGGCGACGATGATGACGCGGTCACCCTCGCTGGCGAGCCCGCGATCCACGACGAGCTGGTCGGCCGCGTCGCTGAGCGCCTGCAGGTTGGCCGGTTGGTCCATGTACATCGGAATCACGCCGTAGTGCAACGCCATCTGCCGAAGCTGACGCACGTCGTCCGTCAGGGCGAGTGTCGGCACGTCGAACCGTTGACCGGCAAAAATGCGCGCGGTGTCACCGGTGATGCTGTAGACGACCACCGCCTTGCATGGCAGCGACGCGAGCATCTGCCGAACCGCCTTGGCCGCGGCGAGCGTCACCTGCAGATCGCCCGGTGCCGTCTCGGCCCCACCGGGTCCGCCGCCGTGCGTGACGATGTAGCCCTCCGTCGCCTCGGCCACGTGCCGCATGACGTGCACGCTGCCGACCGGGAACTTACCGACGCTCGTCTCGCCTGACAGCATCGTCGCATCGGTGCCGTCGAAGATCGCATTCGCCACGTCGCTCACCTCGGCCCGCGTCGGGCTCGGCACGTCGACCATGCTCTGCAGCATCTGCGTCGCCACGATCGCCGGCTTCCCGGCTCGGCGGCACTTAGCCAGCAGATCCTTTTGAATGATCGGCACCCGTGCCAGGTCCATCTCGACGCCTAAATCGCCGCGTGCGACCATCAGGCCGTCACTGGCTTCGATGATCCCGTCGATGTCGCTGACGGCCTCGGCCTTTTCGATTTTGGCAATGATGCCGATCTTGCTGCCCCGCGCGTCGAGCCGCTTGCGCAGCTCCCTGATGTCGTCCGCCCGCCGCACGAAGGACAACGCGAGATAATCGAGGTCGTTGTCGATCGCAAAGTCGACACACGACCAGTCGCGTTTGGTGATGCTGGGCAGCCCGAGCCGCGTGCCAGGCAGGTTGATGCCTTTGCGCGTCTTGACGACACCGCCAGCCGTGCAGCGGAGCAGGATCGCATCGACGTTGTCGCCGCGGACGAGCTTTTCTTCGCAGACGAAGCGGAGCAGGCCGTCTTCGATGAGCAAACGGTCGCCGACTTCAACGTCGTCGACAAGACCCTGGTAGGTGCAACTAACGATGCCGTTTCTACCGACGACTGGGTCGCGTTGGATGGTGAGGGTGTCACCGGTCTCGACACGCATCCCGCGGTCGTCGTTGTCTTCGTCGACATCACCGACGCGGATCTTCGGACCGCCCAAGTCACCAAGAATGGCGACGGGCCTACCGATGGCCTCGACCTGTTGGCGGATGGTGGCGAGCGTCTTGGCGTGACCTTCAAGCTCGCCGTGGCTGAAGTTGAGCCGGCAGACGTCGACACCGGCTGCGAGCAGAGACCGCAGGTCGTCGGGCGCTTCGACGGCCGGCCCGAGGGTGGCGACGATCTTCGTGCGGATCGGTGTCAGTTGCTTGGGTTGCAGGTCAGACGGAGCGTGTGTGGCCGGCATGTCGACGATGCTACGGTGCGGACGCCGTGCCGCCAGAGCTTGACGACGTGCCAACATCTCAACCTGCAGCCGAGCGGGAAGCGCAGCGCCGCGACAACGCCCGCGGATGTCTGCTGGCGCTTGTGTTGGAAGGCGCTGCATTACTGGCCGGGGCGGCGTGGCTGCTGGCACGCGTGCTCGACTGGCCGCAACTGGCTCGGACGACGGGCTTTGCATTCCTCGTGTTCACGTGCTGCGCGGCCGTTGTGTGTGTCTTATTGCTCATCCTCGGCAACACGAGGCGTCAGCGAGACATCCGTCATCAGGCGTGACAACTTCGTGTCCCAGCAACTTTGGCTGCTGCACCTGCTACTTAAAACGGATGTACAATGTGGTTCGCCGCGAGCGATCGCTGGCGGATGACGCACCCACTGCTCAAACAAGAACACAAAGATGGCTTACGGACAGTTCGATAACGAAGGCTCCAACTGGGGCGGCGCCTACTCGATGCCGGTGAGCGAAGCTCCGGCTGAGACACGAGCCTCCTTCATTAGACAGACCTATGGCCACCTGGCTGGCGCGGTGGCGGCGCTGGTAGGCATCGAATTGATTGCCTTCAGTGTCTTGCCGGCTTCAACGCTTGAAAGCATCACGACGACCATGTTCGCCGGACTGGGCGGATACGCGTGGCTTGTCGTTCTCGGCCTGTTCTTCGCCGTCTCGACGGTTGCCCAGAAATGGGCAATGAACGGAGCGAACGTGGGCATGCAATATGCAGGCCTGGGTCTTTATGTCGTCGCACAGGCGGCGATTCTGCTGCCGCTGCTGACGATTGCGACCGCCTACACCGATGCCGGAATGGACGCAAGCCCGTTCGGCCTGATCCCGACGGCCGCGGTAATCACCGCTTTGATCGTCGGCGGCTTGACAGCGTTTGTCTTCGTCACGGGTGCCAACTTCAATTGGCTCGGCGGCATCCTCATGGTGGCCGGCCTCGGGTTCGCCGGGTTGATCGTCGCCAGCATTTTGTTTGGCTTCACGCTCGGACTGGCCTTCATCGTCTTCGGTGTCGTGCTCATGTCAGCCGGCGTCCTCTACCAGACGAGCAACATCATGCACGAGTACCCGGTCGGCAGCCACGTCGCTGCCAGCCTGGCACTGTTCGCCAGCATCGCAATGCTGTTCTGGTACGTACTGCAGCTGCTCATGAGCCTGCAACGCGAGTAGGCGAAGCCTCAGCCACTGAAAAGAGAAGCCGCGTTGCCAAGCAACGCGGCTTTGTCATGCTCGGTGAGGTACCCTTTGTAGAGACAAGTTCTACCGTGCGGCATGCCGTGGACCACGTTGTGCGAGCTGTCTGACCTGAGCCAGCAGGGCGAAGGCACCTTCGTCGACATCGACGGCCGGGAACTGGCGGTCTTTCTCGACGACGGCAAGCCACGCGTCATGGACAACATGTGCCCCCACGCCGGCGGCTCCATGGCCAGCGGCTACCTCGAACGGCACGGCGACGTGCAATGCGCGGTCTGCCCCTGGCACGGCTGGGCGTTTCGCGTCGACACCGGCGACTACGTCGACATGCCCGGCTTCGAAATCAAGGTCTACGCATCGCGCATCGAAGCCCACGACGGCAAGTCCTTCGTGCAAGCCGACCTGCCGATGCCGTGACTGCTTCAGATTCGTCAAGGACGCGACGGCTACACCCCGTGATCGATCGTCTTGATAACGCCCTCGTTGGCCGCTTCGATGCCGGTGATGACAACGTTGAGCGCCTTGTACCCTTCTTCGCCGTCGATCTCGGGAGGCGTGTTGTTCAGAATTGACTCGGTCAGCAGGGCGGCAACACCGCTGTCGGTCTGCTTCTCATTCGTTGCCACGGCACCGGCCGTGATGCGATCTCGACGGCCGTCGGCGTAGTCGATCATGACCCCGTCGGCGTAGTCGCCTTCTTCGCCGATCCGCATGACACCTTCCTCGCAGAACAGCCGCGTGCCGTTGTCACCCATGCGGCCGTAGTTGGTCCAAGAGATGTGGATCGAGCCGATCGCGCCGCTCTTCATTTCGCATTCGAGGAAGGCGTTGTCGTCGACTTCCATCGGCGTGCCATCGGGGTGCGTTTTGTGGAGCGTCTTGACGAAGCCGCCGATCTTGTGGAACTCGTCACCGGTGAGGTACCGCATGACGTCGGCCTTGTGAATGCCAAGGTCGCCGCACACGCCCATGCCCGCCATCTCCTTCTTAAAGAACCACGAGTGGATGCCGTCCATGCTCCAGCCGTCAGCGCCGGGGTGCTTGAAGTTGGTCTCGTAGGTCAGGATGCGACCGAGCTTGCCGCTGGCGAGAATCTCTTTGGCCACGACGTGCGGCGGCATGAGTCGCTGGTTCATGCCGATCATGAGGTACTTGCCGGCCTTCTTCCCGGCCTCGATCATCGCCCGTGCTTCCTCGCGGGTCGTCGCCATCGGCTTTTCGACCAGCACGTGCCGACCGGCTTCGAAGGCGTCGATCGTCTGCGGCGCGTGCAATGCATTCGGCGTCCCGATGACGGCCGCATCACTCTTGACCTTCGCGAGCATCTCCTTGTGGTCAAGGAAGTAGGGAATGTCGTACTTCTCGCCGACCTCTTTGACGCGTGCCTCGTTCGGATCACACACCGCCACGAGCCGGCTCTTGGCGTGAGCGTGGATCTCGGGCAGGTGGCGCCGCTGCATGATCGCACCGGCACCCATGGCTACGTAACTGACAGTGTCGCTCATAAGGCGGCAAGCGTAGCTAGCCTTGCACCTCGACGCGAAGCGGTCTCTCGTCAACCGCGCGCCGACGACGGCACGACGGAGGACGAACACCACGAACCCAAAGACGCCGCCACCCGACGGGGTGGCGGCGTCTCCATCAGTGGCTGAGTTTGCTTTACTTGCGGCGGCGCACCAGCAGCAGGCCGGCGGTGCCGAGGAGGGAGGTGGCGGTGGCTGGCTCGGGCACGACAACGACGTACGAGCCGAGGATGGGTCCGTTGTTCAAGCCGTTGTTGATCGTGCCGACGTACCCGTCAGCTTGGAACGGTGCACCGGTCAGGTCGACGTCGAGGAAGGACGAGCCGGTGAAGGCCGGGCTGAGTGTCGTGAAGACCTGAGGAAGGGCATCTGACGCCAGATTGTTGTACAAGTTCAGGTCGAGGCCGCTGCTGACGTCGAAGAAACGATCGTATGCAAGAGCACCAGGTACGGTGAGATCGCCGACGACGTCGCTGAACGGCACGTCGTTGAACGCCGTGAAGAAAAGGTCGAGCGTGATGCCGCTAAAGTCGGTTTGGGTCGCGTCATCGACTGCCGCAGCGGCGCCAGTCGAGGTGATGGTGACGGCCGTCGGGTCGCTGATGTCAATCTCGAGAAGGACGGGCAGGTTCTGAGCGGCAGCGGTGCCGACGACGGCGAAGGAAGCCACAGCCGCGATGCCGCGGGCGGCGAAGGTACGAATATGCATAGATCTCTCCTGAGTCTCTCTTGTCCCAGCGTCGGCGTCGCCAGGGAAACGCTCCCCGACCTGTAGCCGACGCAGAACCGGCCACCCTACAAAAAGGTGGGGCGTCACCGCAACCAAGTTTCGAAAACAATCGGCACCGTTTTCGGCCGGCGACACCACGCGGGACACCACAAGATTGAAGTGCCATTCGCTCACCCGTTATGCCCACGCCCAACGGCGATCTCACGCTCACCCACGACGATTGGCCGACCGAGCTGCATCGGGACGGGGCCTGCGTCGTAGGCGGCATTGCCGACGCAGACACGATCGACACATTGCTGGCCGCGTTAAACACTGCGGCCGAGGGCGACCCCGCGGATGCGTCCTTGCGTCGACGCCGGAAGGGTGGTGGCGGGTTTGGGCGGCGGAACGTGCTGGCGATCCCGGCCGTCGCCGCGTTCGCAACGCGTGACGCCACGCTGAACACCGTCCGCCGCATCCTCGGCGGATCGCCGCGGCCGGTCCGGGGACTGTTGTTCGATAAGACACCCGACGCCAATTGGACGGTCCCGTGGCACCAGGACCGCTCCATCGCCGTCCACGAGCGGATCGAGACCGACGGCTACGGGCCCTGGTCGACGAAGGCCGGCGTCGTTCACGTCCAACCGCCAGTCGCGGTGCTGCAACAGATGGTGACCCTGCGGCTTGCCCTCGACGATTGCGGCCCTGACAACGGCCCCTTACGCATCCTCCCCGGCACGCACACCCGCCTCCTGACCGCCGCCGAGGTCGACGCCGCCATGGACTTGAAGGCGGCCGCGGCGACCGAGCGTGCTCTGACCTGCCGCCGCGGCGACGCGGTGCTCATGCGTCCGCTCGTCCTGCACGCCTCCTCGCCGGCGACGAGCACCCACCAACACCGCCGCGTCCTGCACCTGGAGTACGCCGCCGGCGCCCTGAGCGGCGGTCTGCGGTGGCACTACGACACCGCGTGACGGTTGACTCGGGTGCCACTACATTTCGTGTAGGTTGCCCCATCGCGCTGGTGTCGATGGGCAGATCCAGGAGTTGTTGAGGAGTCGTCGACGTGATCGCGAAGGAACGCAACGCATCCGAGCATCCGGCGTCGACCGCACCGACCCTCGTCGCGGGAGAAGCGGCGGAGAAGCAACTCGCCTTCTACCTGAGCCGAGCCTTTGCCGACGCCGAGGGCGTTGCCATCTTCAATGACCTTCGCATCGTCGACGTCAACAAAGAGGTCGCGCAGATCGACCATCTCGTGATGCACCCGTGCGGCTTCGTCCTCGTCGAGAGCAAAAGCATCACCGGCAAGGTCCGCATCAACCAGCAGAAGGAGTGGGTCCGTGTCTCGACACGCGGCGAAGAGGGAATGCCCGACGCCGTCGAGCAGGCCCGGCGGCAGCGCGACGTCCTCCGCCGCTTCCTGACGCGTCAGGCGTCCGACCTCCTGCAACGCCCCACCACGACCTACGCCACTCTCGGCTACGACGTGCTCGCCGCGATCAGCGACGCCGGCGTCATCGAGCGAGCGCTCGCGATGCCGAAAGTGGTCAAAGCCGATCAGGTCCCTGCAAGGCTGAAGGACATCATCACGCAACGCCGAGCCCTCGCCGACGAAGCCAGAGCCAAGCTCGGCAACGGCCAAGACGGTGGCGCTGGTACGGGCGGCGTTCTGACGCGAGACGAGTTCGCCCAGATGGTCACGTTCATCTCCCGGTCCCACCGCCCTCGCCGACCCGGAGTCGCGTCGCGTGCCGCCCGGCCTCGCCCGTCGGTCCGAACGCACCTCGCCGCGCCGGCCAAGCCTCAGGCTTCGCCGGTCGCGAAGGCGAGTCGCATGCCGCGGACGCCACCCGCGACGCGAACGTCCGCCCCCGCAACGGCAGGGGAGCGTCGCTGTCCGCAATGCGCCGACACGTCGATGGAGATGCGGTGGGGCACACGGCCGAAGGGGTACTACTTCCACTGCCTCGGCTGCGAGAAGAACTTCCGCCCCGAGCGACGCGACCAGACCTGTCCCGCCTGCCGCCGCCCGGACGTGCCGCTGCGCAAGAGCAAGGACGTCATGCTGCTCGACTGCCCCGACTGTGGCCACGCGGGGGTGTTCCACCGCAATCCGTGACGCCGCGTGCCACCGAAAGACAGGGGCATCGTGCCGCGATCGCGCGAAGTAGGAAATGAGCAGAAACAAGCGACGAAGTCCCCGGTTCTTCGTTTGCCATGCCCGCCGCGGCGGACGAGGACGCCGGCGGCAACCGCTCGGCCAGCACGTTCGGGCGGGCGACGAAGCTGCTCGCCATGCTCTCCGGCCGCGACGACTACACGGGGTGGGGGGCCGGGCGAGAAGTTCGAGAACGTCACGATGATGCTCTTCCAACCAATCACAAGCGATGGGACGACACTGTTGGCCAGGCTGATCGACGCCACCACCGAGCGGGAGGTGACGGAGGCGGCGTACCTCGAGACGCGGCTCAAGCTCTACAACGACCGGAACCCGCACGCGACGCTGAGCATGTCGGTTGACGCCGGTACATGAGCGAGAGACTAGCGATGCCCCCGTTTCTTCCCCCTTACACGTTTCCGCTTCGTTATTCGATGTACGTTAATCCGATGCAATCAATTTCGCCGCCCTCGCGGCCGTGGAAGCCAACGACTTCTTTCCCATTGGTCATCAATTCGAATGCATTTCCTCCGTTCCCGCCGTAGCTAATGCTCGCGTCACCGTTGTTGAGGTGAAACTTAAGTTGATCAACCCTACCACCGGTGCGTCCCGAGATGCCGACTAGGAAGGTACCGGTCGGGATGTCGAAATACTCAAGCCACATTCCACCTCCATTCTCATCGTCGTTCCAGCCGGTGTGATGCTTATCACCGTTCTTATCGACATAGTAGATACGTAGGCCATCTATTCGCTTGTCGCCGATCGGCTGCACGCCGGTGATCCGACCGCCCTCAGGAATGACCCATCGAAACTCGTCGCCGCCGCCTCCGCCAACGCAGGCTGTTGAGGCGACATTGCGTTGAACAAGTCCCACCGTAAGCAAGAGGAAAGGCGTGAGAACGGCAGCAAAAATCAAGCGTGGAAAGATCATCTGATTTAGGGTGTTGAGCTCGAAGGATGTCTGAAGAGTTAGTAGTTATTCCGCGTTTGCCTCGGCGAACGGTCTTCCAGACTTATGCACGGAGAGGCATCGCGAACGCGGCTCAGATTCGGAATGTGACGCCGGCGGAGGAGCGTGACGAGGAGTCCCGCCCCCAGCAGGCTGGCGGCGGCGGGCTCAGGGATGACCTCGACGACGCCGTGTGTTGGGGCGTTGCCGCCGCTGTTCTGCACCAAGTTCCACGTTCCAGACGCAGAGCCGAATCCGCTACCAATAATATGTGTGTAATCCCCCGATGTGAAGAAGAAGCTGTTCGTGTAGGTTACGACTTCACCCGAACTCCACACGAATTGCCCCTCTACCTCGGCGTCGTTGTACCCAATCCAAAGATGATTCAGGCCGGGGACTATGCTCGAAAAAGTCTGGAACACAAACTCGTCTTCGGGCGCGTCGTTGATCGTCACGAGGTGGCCGCCCAGACTCTGAGCGAAGGCTTCGCTGTTGGTCCAAGTGTCCTGCTCCAGGAGATAGTAGCTGTGGCCGTTGGTGGGATTGACAATCGGGCCGCTCAGGACGTCGGCGGAGGCAGTGCCGGCGACTGAGAGGGCGAGGCCGCCGAGGATGAGGTTGAAGCGATTGAACTGCATGTGTCTCCCGTGGGTGGTTGGGCAGGCCGCTCGTTGCGACGCCGCTACGTGGTCTTGCGGGAGCCAATGTCGCCCTATGCCAAAAAATATCGGTTCCTCTCATTCAAACACGTGGGTGCGATGAAACCGCTGAGTCTGAGGCGCGTCTAGGCCGTACGAACGTGCGACAGCGGCTGATGCGGCGATGTGCCATCGGCTGTGTTCGTCTTCTGCGGTAGCGAGGTGGCGGGACCATCGGACGAGCCAGGCGACGGACGGTCGATCGAGCGTCAGAATCTGCTCTGCCCATGCTGCGTTTTCGGCCAGAACGGATTCGGCTTCGGCGTCGCGGCCCAGCGTGTGCAGGGCCTCGACCAGCATCAGGTCCGCATCCAGCCGGGTCGGCAGCCAGTTCGGTTCGGCCGGCTGGCGTCGACGAAGGTCCTGCAGGATGTTTGCCGCCTCCTCGACGTCGCTAGGAGCACCACGAAGCAACAACAATTGCGCGAGGTTTTGTCGGCCGAACCATGTCGCATTGTGGTTCTCGCCATACGTGCCAGTCCGGCGGGCGACATTTTCTCGGTGCAGCCGGATGGCTTCATCAAAATCGCCCGTTTGCGCCTCCATTTCCGCGACGTTCATCACCCAACTCAACGTGCCTGCATGATCAGGGCCGACGTGCAATTCGGCGAGCTTCAGCGTCCGGCGTGCAACCGGTAGTGCAGCCTCCCAAGCTCCCGTGCGTGCTTTGACAATGGCCAGCGCCCCCAGCGACCAGATAAATTGCGGATGGGACTCAGGCCTCACGAGTGTGACGTCGTTATAAAGTGCTTCCAAACCCTCCGCGGCTTCGGCGGTCTGGCCGGTCTCACTTAACATGAGATAAAGGCGTCGGCGTGCGTCGAAGGTCGTCTCGTGCACCGCGCCGAGTTGGTTTGTCGACCGGCGAACAACGTCTCGAAGGATCGGCTCCGCTTCGTCGTTCTGCCATGTCGCCAAAAGGAAGCGGCAGAGCGCCAGTTGGGCTTCGAGGGTCCGGGCATCGTCCGGACCGACGTATCGTGTGAGAAGCTCGACGGCCCGGCGCAGGTGCGGTTCGGCTTCGGCGGGTCGGTCGAGTTCGAGGAGGGTTCGTCCGATCACGCGACGTAGCCGGGCCTCGATCAGCGGCCGGTCCGCGAACTCGGCTGCGACACGCTCGTCCGCAGCGGCAAGTACCTCGGCGACGGTCAAGTCGTGTGTCCCCCCGCCAAATGGATCGGCGGCGGATAGCAGGTCTTCAAGAAACGTGTTCACGGCTTCGGCCGTCTCGGCAGCTGCCCGAGCGCGGTCCCGTTCGCGGACCACACGCCATGACGCCGCAGCCGCGACGGTGACGATCAGCAGGGCAACGGTGGCGATGACGGCCACGCGCCCCCGATGTCGGCCGATCCACTTCCGGGCGACGTATCCGAGAGACGCCGGCCTCGCCTGCACCGGCCGGCCATTCAGCCAGCGGTCGAGGTCGTCAATCAATGCCGATGTTGTCGCATACCTGCGGTTCGGCTCGCGTTCGAGCGCCTTGGCGACGACGGCATCAAGGTCGCGGTCGATCCTGCGATCGACATGCCGCAGAAGCCGGGCGTCGTTCGAGGCGATTCGCTGGCGCACCTGCCATTCCGTGCCGTCAAGGTTGTGCGGGTGCGCGTTCGGTACAAGCAGGCCGAACAGCACGACGCCCAGCGAATAGATGTCGCTCCGCACGTCGCCTGATTCGTCGCGGCACTGCTCCGGGCTGGCAAAGGCGACTGTGCCTCGAACCGGCGCATCAAGGCTGAGGGACGACGTCGTCTCATTCGCCTGTTTCGCCAAGCCGAAGTCGACGATGACGGGTCGCCCGTTCCGGCCGACGAGGATGTTCGTCGGCTTCAGGTCGCGATGGATCAAGCCCTTGGCGTGAGCGTGTTCGACCCCGCGACAGGCTTGTATGAAGAGCGCAACCGTCTCCTGCGAAGATGAAGACCGGCTGGACCCTGCACCACGCTCGTCTCTGCTCAAGGGTTCGCCGTCGATAAAAGCCATTGCCAGGAAAGGCACGCCGTCGACGTCGCCTGCGTCGAACACGGTGGCCGTGTTCGGGTGGTCGAGCTGGCTGGCTAACTCCGCTTCGCGGGCGAAGCGTCGGCGGGCGTGGTCGGAAGCGTGCCGCAGGCCGACGAGCAGCTTCAAGGCCACGCGCTTGCTCGTGACGCTGTGGATCGCCTCATAAACGACGCCGTTGGCACCTTCGCCTACACGACGGACGATGCGGTACAGCCCGACCGACGCAGGCGTCTTCTCCATCGCCTCGGCATCGTCCAGGACGTCGAGCGCCGCTGAGACCTGCCTCAGTCGGTCCATGCGACGCCGAAGGGGTTCGACGAGTTCCGGGCGGTCCTGAAAAACGTCCTCTGGCGGGTCGCGGCTGTCGGCGAGGTGCCACCGCGTCAGGCGGCGGAGCACTTCCGAGTCGTCACCGGGCGAAAGGACGCGACCGACAAGGCTACTCATGCTTCCTCCTTTCTCCAATCGACCGACAGCCGCCTCCGGCGTAGGTCATGCGGGTTTGCGTGCCAGCACTGTAAAGAGCACCGAGTACGTCAGTGTCGCGTCGTCCCTCAGATAGTCCATAAATCGCGCACACAGCCGCTCGGACTCTTTGTCGCCAATGACGGCGGCGACGGCCGGCTGCGCGATCGCCAGTTTCGCCTGCCACAGCCGATCGTTGATCTCGTCAATGCGGCCTGCGTAGAGGTGGTACGGGGCAACCTCGACCCGCTCGACCTCCAGCCCCGCGGCCAGCGCGAGCCCGCGGAGCTTGCGACCGACGAACGGATCGAATCCGCCTCGGGCAAGGGCCGGCATAACACGGCTCAGGGTCGCTTCGAGCTCCGGGTCTGGCGGATCGTGCCAGAGCAATTGCCCGTCCAGGTCCTGCAACAGCAGGCGACCGCCCGGCCTCAGAACCCGGACCATCTCGGCCAGAGCTCGCGGCTTGTCGGGCAGGTACTCAAGCAAGAACCGGCACCACGCCAGGCCGAACGTGCCGTCTTCGAAAGGAAGGTCTTCGGCTTTACCGAAGCGCAGGGTGAGGTTTGCGGGCAATCGGCCCGATCCCATCATGCCGGCCGAACTGCTCGCGAAGCGGTCCGCGTGAAGGTCGACGCCCGTGACCTGACGGTCATCGTTCAAACGGCGTGCCGCCTCGGCCGCCAGAACACCGGGGCCGCACCCCACGTCAAGAACGTCGCCCGCGGTGTGGTCGAGGAGCTGCGCCACGTGCTGGTCGACCCAGTCGGCCGCGTCGACCTTCTCGGCCAGACGGGCCGCCTCGCGCGGGTCGTGCATCAAGTATGTCGAGCTGTTCTTCGCGTTGTTCATGGTGCAGTCGCCGCGAGATCGGCGGGTTCGACGGCCTTGCGGCCGGCCAGTCCACGTCGTCGACCGGCTTTGCGGATGCGGTCGTAGAAACCCTCGACGTGTCGGTACCAACCGATGAATCCGTCACGCAGCCAGATACTCTGGGCATACTCACGGACGACCTCGACTCCGCCCGCCTGTGCGAGAAGTGCGGCCGTACGCGCGTCCGTGACGGCGGGGAAAGCCCCCGGCTCGAACGACGCGTAGACGGGCGCGGCTTCCCGCAGCAACGCCAGCGCAACAGCCCGCCGGGCGGCGTCGTCCAGGTCCGGGGCGACGAGCACATCGCACCGATTTTCCAAGAACGAGAAGTTAAGCCCGAGCGGCCCGCGGTACGCCAGGGCAACACCGAGGGGTCGACCGTCACTACGTCGGCGGGCCAGGATGGGGGTTCGCGTCCGGCTCAGGCCGACACTTTGGTAGAGGGCGTCGACGGCTTCGAGCCGCAGGTCTTGTTTCAACTCCTCGGCCTGCACGAAGACAGAGCCGCGCGTCTTCTCGGCGACGCCCGCCACCGCATCGGCATCATCCGTCGCCTCGACGACGATTTTCCCTGACTCGTCCTTCGATATGGACCCGGCGTCGATCGAAAGGAGGGTGTGGACGGCACAACTGGCGACGTCCGGGCCCAGCTTCTGGGCCATCGAGCCGAAGACCTTCATCGGGAATCGGTTCGTCGGGCGGAACCAATTCTGCTCGGCCGCAACTTCCGCGCGACGGATTTTGACGGCTTGCCCCGAGAGTTGAACCGCCGCCGAACCGCCGACCTCACCCGTCGACACGAGATGCTGAGACAACCAACCTTGCCCGCTACTTCTCCATGATGTCACGGTCCCCCAGGACGACGCGTCGCTGAAGACGCTCGTCCACATGAGGTCTTCTCCTGCGCATCGCGCCGTCTCCCAATTCTTCTTGATGATCGGCAGAAACGGCTTCAACCGTGCGAGCTTCGCCGGGTACAGAAATCCGGCCGTCGCGTAGCGGTCAAAGAGCTCATCGACCTCGATCGCATTGACGCGACAGCCGTACGCCTCGTAACTGTCGAGGATGTCGTCGGGAATACCGTCCATTCCCCCACCTCTGCGGCAGCCGAGCCGTCGGACTGACACGAGCCATCAACTTTCTCCTCAGCAGAGGTCATTGGCCAGTCGGGCTTTGATTTCGCCCCACTGACGCCAGAAGTGGCGGGGCGAGATGCCCAGCAACGCAGCCGTTTCCGTCCCTGTCAGGCCGCTGTAAGAGTGAAGCTCGACGAGTTGCCGAAGCTCGTCCGGTAGTCGATCAACAGCTTCGTGGAGGGCCTCGACGTCGAGCCCTTCGGCTGGATCTCGCGTGCAGACCGCATCGACCGTGCGAGCGTCGTCACTCGGTGAATCGTGATGCCGATGTCGACCCTCCGGCCCGTACGAGGCTCGGTGCAGATCAACAAGAAGCCGCCGAAGCTGCAGGGCAAACAGGCGATAAAAGTGAACCGGCGTCCGCGGAAACGACTGCTCCAACGCCGCCAGCAGGCGGACGATTCCCTCCTGCATCACGTCGTCGCTCCGCGACCACCGGCGGAGGCGGGGAAAGCGATTCAGGTGTGTTCGTGCCATCGTCCGCATCCGTTCGGCCGCGAGGTCGAACAGGCGTTCGCGTGCGGCCGAGTCGGCGTGTGCGTCGGCCAAGGCACTCGTCAACGCGTCGGATGTCGCCGTCGTGCCTGAGATCGATACATCGTCGACGGCCGACCCCATAGCGGCCAGGATGATGCATTGTTGCGTCAGGCAATGCAAGGTCTCTTACGGCGAAGGGGCGTCCCACTGGGGGCGGAAACGGGGACATCGTTCGTTTCCCGCTCCTCATGTCGAGGGGCTGCTCTGCTTGCCCTTGACCTCGGGCGTGTTACTCAGGGTGGCGACAGCGGCTTTGAGACGCTTGACAGCCGCGTGATCCATCGCGTGGCCGGGGCGTTCGAGCGTCTCGATCAGGGTTTGCTCGTTGCAGATCAAAGCGTTGCCGCACCAGAGGGGCGTGACGTTTGGCTCCAACGCGGCATGAGGAACACACAGGACGCCGCGGATGAAGGGCGGGGCCTTGCCGTCGGTCGCGTTGATGCGGTCGCGGAGGCGGAGGGCCTGCTTGACGGCGTCGGCGGCCCATGGGTCGGGCGTGGGACGGTTGTTCAGCGACAGGGCGTTGCCGCCGACCGTGAGCAGGCCGAGGTGGCTTTTGATGCTCACGACGAAGCAGCCGCCCGGCCCGATCACGACGACGTCGGCGTCGCCGAGGTCGCCCAGCGGGACGTTGCACCAGATGTGCCAGCCGCCGGTGCCGTTCAGGCCCTTGGGTTCGGCGATGAGTTGCGTCTGGAGCACGTACGCGACGAGCGCTTCGGCGTGTGCCCCGCGGAGGCGGCGGATGCGTTCCTGTTGAGGCACTTCCCACCGGCGTTCGGCACGCTTCATCAACCATGCGATGAGCAGGGTGACCGCCAGTACACCCACCATGGCCAGGATCCACGCCCAGAGCGAAGAGCCACGGCCGAAGCCGACGGCGAAGCCGGACAGGAAGATCACGAGCATGAGTGCGACGAGGCCGACGATCAGCTCGCGTTCGAGCTGCTTCCAGGCAGTTGACTTCACCCACTGGCCCGCCTTCTTCGTGTGGAGCGTCGCCATGGTCTCTTGACGGTAAGGGCATCGAATCGACGCGACTGAACGCGTGTGGCTCGGCGATAGCAGAACCAGTTCGACGATGACACGTCGGTCAAAGTCGGCGCTCGATGCGACGAGGCGAACCTGTACGACAAAGTTGTTCGCTCGATACCTTTCAACGCCCCACAGCCAGACAGCGATCAAATCGCGCATTGATCGAAGGGGCAACAGTCGGCAGTTGACCCCGAACAGGCCCAAACTCAGGTCGATCCGCCGTAGAGCACCGCTTCACGGCCTCATGACGCGGCAGAACAGCCTCATTGCGCCGAAGAACATCTCCGTTGCGTCGCGAAACGCCCTCGTTGCGCGGCGCTACAGCCTTGTTCCGTAGCTGAGACGCCGCGTCGTGCGGCGTCCTTGCTCCGGTGACGGCGCGATAGGCGAGCTCTGGCGGGGTTTCCATATCGAGCAGTTAAGATCAGGGCTAGGAGGCGGCCGATGAGGGCGTCGGCCGCGCGGCGTCGCGTTGAGACGGCAGAGTCGCCCGGATACCCGGAGGTTCGTGTCGACGGCGTGGCAGCATCGGTCGCCCGCACCGGTCTCGGCGGCCACGATGACCTCCGGCGGTGTCTCCCGCATGCCCTTGGACGTTGGAAAGGTGCCCTTACGACTCAAAAACATACCCTTGGAACTCGGAAAGGTGCCTTTGCGACTTAGAAACATGTCCCTGGAAGTTGGAAGGGTGCCCCTACGACTGAGAAACATGCCCTTGGAAGTTGGAAGGGTGCCCTTACGACTCAGAAACATGTCTTTGTAAGTCAGAAGGGTACCTTTATGACTCGGAAACATGCCCTGAGAAGTCAGAAACATACCCTTACAGAAACATACCCTTAGAACTTTCCAGGGATTCCCTGACATCGTTGCCAGTCGACCAACGGCCTTTGTATCGGAACCGGCTCGATCTGTGGCCCGCGTTCAAGGGACGCCGACCGCTGGTCGTCGTGTGGGCCATGGACGCGGAAGCGAGCGACGTCGTGCGGGGAGTGGGGAGCGGGGAGTGAGGGGGGAGGGAACTGCTGCCGACGCAGCCGACAGTGAGGGAGCTGGCGGGGCGGGTGAACGCGACGGCGCGAAGCGGTCGAGCAGACGTGAAGGCAAGGGTCGAAGGAGGATGGAGCTTTGGAGCGACCAAAGCCCACCCTTCAGCTCGCTCTGCTCCTGCCCGATCCGTCCGGTTCGCCCGTTCGCGTTCTCCGGCCTGCGTCTCAGACCACGTCCGACAGGGGGACGACGGCCTGTTCCTTGGCTGACCTGGTCACGGCGGCGAGGACGCGTTGGGTTTCGTAAGCGTCGGCGAAGTCGGGCATCGGCACAACGGCCTTCTGACCGGCGATCAGGCTCGCCATGTCGGCGGCCTGGTTGACGAAGGAGTGCTCGTAGCCGATGTGGTGCGCGGTCGGCCAATAGGCGCTGGCGTACGGGTGGCCGGCGGCACCGTTGCTGACGTGGATCGTGCTCCAGCCCTGCACAGCGTCGTCGAGGGTGTTGTCATACCACTCGAGCTCGTTCATCCGCTCGAAGTTCCAGATCAGGGCGCCTTTCTCGCCGTGAATCTCGAGGCGGTTGTTGTTCTTGTGGCCGGTTGAGAGGCGGGTCGCTTCGAAGGTGGCGATCGCGCCGCCGGTGAGGCCTGCGGTGAAGAGGACGGCGTCGTCGACGGTGCTTTTGCCCGTTTTTTGGGAACCGCCAGAGCCTTTGCCGCTGATCTCGCCGCCGACGCCTTCGGGAATGGGGCGTTCTTCGATGAACGTTTTGAGTATTGCGCCGCCGACGGTTTCGAACTCGAGGCCGGTGACGAAGCGGGCGGCGTCGATGGAATGGGCGCAGAGGTCGCCGAGGCTTCCGCTGCCGGCGACGTCACCTTGAAACCGCCAGACGAGCGGGGCGTCCGGGCCGCCCCAGTCCTGGAGGTAGAAGCCGCGGACGTGGTAGATGCGGCCGAGTTTGCCGCTTTTGACCAATTGGTGGGCAAAGGCGAGTGCCGGGCAGCGGCGGTAGTTGTACCAGACGAACGTTTGCCCCTTGGCTTTGGCGGCGGCGTCGCGCATTTCACGTGCGCCGTCGAGCGTGTTGGCCAGCGGCTTCTCGCAGGCGACGTGCCGCCCGGCTTCGAGAGCAGCGAGGCTCATGTCCCTGTGAACATGGTTGGGCGTGCCGATGTCGACCAGATCGATGTCCTCATTGGCGATGGCTGCCTTCCAATCGACGCTCGCGTTGTGCCATCCCCAACGTCTGCGGAAGGTCTCGAGCTCGTCGCGATCGCGGCCGCAGACGGTGTGCATGACAAACGGCCGCGGAAGGCTCAAAGAACCTGCCGGCCTGGCTGTAGGCGTTGGAGTGGGTGCGGCCCATGAACTTCTGGCCGATGAGACAGACGTTGATGGGCTTGGCGTCGGCGGGCATCGAAGCGTTATACAAGCAACCCGCACGGCCGTGCACGCTCGGGTTTCACACGCGGCTTCGTGCGGCCCGGCTTACTGTGCTGACGTGCGGCGAGCGAGGATGCCCATCATCGCGGGGCTGTTGTCGCTCGTCTTCTTTCTGCCGGGGCTGACGTGGGGGCTGCCTTCGCGGAACACGGACCGATACCTGTTCGGCGAGCGGACACCGTGGACTGGCAGGGAGCTTGTTGCCCTTGCCGGATCACTCGATGCCAACGCCGCAGCAGACGTTGATCGTGCTACGGATGCCGGACGGTGGCTCAATGACACCGACGCAAAGCGGGCGGAGATCGTTATCAGGTATCGGCTTTACAGCCAACAACCCGATGAGATGCTCACGCTGCGCGCGGTTGCCTCGATGGCGGCGAGACGATCCACCGACCCGCAGTTTTACACCTACGGCGGCTTGTGGACCTATCCCGCAGCAGGGCTCATCGGCGTCGCGTCGCTGCTCGACATCATCGAACGCGGCGACCTGGCGTTTTACCTCGATCAGCCGAGCGAGTTTGCCAAGATGTACGTCGTCATGCGGCTGTACGCAGCGGCGTGGGCGGCAATCGGGGCGGCACTGATGTACGTCATCGTGCGGCGGCTGACGCGACAGGCGTGGCTTGGTCTGGCGGCGGCCGTCACGTTTTCGCTATTACCGGCTATAAACATCGCGGCCCACGAGGCCAAGCCGCACTTGCCCGGTGCGGTGCTCGTGCTGGCGGCGGTCGCGGCGGCCGATGCGTACCGACGACACGGGCGGACCAGACATCTACTGCTTGCCGGCGGACTTTCAGGGGCAGCGGCAGGCATGGTCGTGACCATGGCCGTCAGCTTCATCGTGCTGCCTGCTGCGTGGTGGATGCGAAGGCGTAAAACGCGGCCGGCGATGCTGGGCGTTGCTTGCGTGCTCAGCGTTGCCGTCTTCGTCGTGACGAATCCATTTGCAGTTCTGAACGCCACCGCCCTCGGCAGCAACGCCAGCAACACCGCCGACCACTACGTCATTGGCTTGAACGCTTTCGACGCGGCGATGGGGTTTTTGCTCTACGGAGGTATGTTTGTCGTACCGATCGGCGGCGTAGTGTTGCCGCCACTGTGGTTCATGCGTCGGCGGGTGCGGCCGATGCTGGTACTGCTCGGCCTGCCGTCGTTAGTGATGCTGGTGGCTTTTGCGGTGACCGCAGAAGGTCGGCCGCCCGATCATGTCAGGTTCGCGTTGCTGCCGATTTGCATGGCCATCATCGTGACGTACGCACTGATTCCGCTCCTGTCGCTAGCACGCGGCCGACTCATCGCGGTTGGTCTGCCGATCGTGTTGTTGGTGTTCTCGCTCGTCTCTGAAGATCGATGGCTGAGCGAATTTGTAGCAAATGTTCGCTCGGGCGGCGTCAGGGCTGAGGTAGCCGACGCGCTGACCGAGTTGCCGGGTGGCGTACTGACGGTTCCGGCGACGCCGGCTCCTTACGTCGTTCCCGCCTTCGATCTTTGGGCGTGGCAAGCCACCAAAGGTGATGCGGCGCCGGACGCCACGATCTGGTTTCCCCCGAAGCATGGACGATGAGTTGGGCTAATCCGCCGATTGAGCTGCGGGTCGATCCTGACTAGAACTAGAGACGGTCATCTTCAGGTATGGCGTGGGACCTGGTGCCACGGCTTGAGCCGCCTTGTGCGGCGGGCAAATCGTGCCACGTCTTACGGCGGGAATTCGGTCCGGCTTACCCGCAACAGAATGAGGCTCAAAGCGGGGCCGCAAACGACAACGGGTCACTCGCGGCTTGCGAGCGACCCGTTGTCGTGGATCAGGTGGTGCGAGCGGGCACGCGGCCCGTCGCACCGAGGGTTGTGCGATTACTCCTTCGCGTCGCCAGGACGCCATGTCCGCTTCTGCGGCTTGACGACAAGACCATTGCGGATGGCCTTGGCACTGGCGTAGACGCGGACGACGCGGCCGTCGATGACAGCGCGGACCTTGTGCAGGTTCGGCTTGAACTTGCGCTTCGTGACGCCCGTGATCTTGGTGCCGACGCCGCCAAGGTACTTGGCCTTGCCGCGAAGCGTCATGCTGCGACCAATCTTCGTCTTCTTACCGGTAAAATGACACTGATAGGGCATGGTCGTCTCAAGCGTGGCGGGGACACTAGGCGCGGCGGAGGTATTGTCGACAGTCGGATAGCAAATGGCCGTCGTTTCATCGTACGAGACGGGCCGGGGCGACTTGGCGTCGCCCCGGCCCAAGTTCCGCACCCCAAAGTCAGGTGAACTTAGTTGCCGCTCGGGGCGAGCAGCGGGAAGGTTTCCTGCTCGATCTCACGCTGGATGATGATCTTGGGACGAACCAGGATGAGCAGGACCTGCTCGTCCTTGGCACGCGACGTGTTGCTGAAGAGCCGCTTGAGGAACGGCACCTTCGACAGGATCGGCACGCCCGACTCAAGCTCGACCGAGCCGCTGATGGTCTGGCCGCCCAGCAGCAAGGTGCCGCCGTCGGGGACGCTGACGGTCGTGGCCAGCTGCGTGGTCTCGAAATCGACGAGCTGCAGGAAGCTGGGCGGTGAGGCACCGCCGAACGCACCGGTGATGATGCCGCCGTCACCGCCACCATCAACGCCGCCCTGGTTGTCGATGCCGCCAGTGACTTGGAACGTCGTGATGCCGTTGATGCGTTGTAGCTGCGGTTCGAGTGTCAGCGTGACGTACCGACGGTCGGCACTGACCGTTGCTTGGACCGCCAGCAGAATGCCGTCCTGGATTTCCTCGATCTGCGGGTTGTAACCGACCACACCGGAGGCCACGACGGCCTCTAGCTCGGCCACGTACTGCTGACGACGCTGCACCGCCACATACGCCTGCTGGCCGTTGAACAGCGTGATATTGGGTGCTGTGAGCGACTGCACGTCACGCCGCTGCTGGACGGCTTCGATCAGAATGTTGGCCTGGAAGTCGTCAAGGAATCCGCTGAACTGCGTGCTCAGGGCCTGCCCGGCCGCCGGATCAAACGAAGCACCGAGGTTGCCCGGAGCACCGGTGATGAGGCCGGTCGGGTTCGTAAACGAGTTGTTCGACTGGTTGACGGTGATTGGGCCGATGCCGGGGTTGCCGGGACCTGCCTGAGCGCCGTTGAAGTTGAAGCGGAAGTCGAAATCGACACCGATTCGCTCGAGGAAGTTGCGCTGCACGGTCAGGAAGCGGGTCTCGACGTTGACCTGGATGGCCCGCGTCTCACGCAGCTTGCTGAGGAGTTGGGTGACAGCACGCAGGTTTTCGCTGGTCTGCGTGATGACGAGCTGGCCGTTGAGTTCCGCGATGGCACCAATGGTGCCGCCGTTGGTCTTCCAGGAGTCGCTGGCGACGGTTTCGCGGATAAGGTCGATGATTTCTTCGATCAGCTCCTCGCGGTCCTGTTCGTTGTCACCGCCGCCACCACCTCCGCCGCCACCACCACCAAACCCACCACCTCCACCTCCGCCGCCACCACCGCCGAAGCCACCTCCGCCTCCGCCTCCGCCTCCGCCGCCAAATCCGCCGCCACCACCTCCGCCACCACCGCCACCACCGCCTTGGCCGCCTATGTTGGCGTCCTCAGCGTCGAAGTCGGGGATCGGGACGATGAGGTCACGGATGTCGATGACCTGCGTCTGGACATTCTTGCTGAGGTCCTCGACGGTGCTGATCGTGATGATGCCGTCATCGACGGTGTAGTCGAGCTGGGCGAATCCGCTGCCGAGCTGGTTGAGCGTCAGCTCGATGACCTTGCCCAGCGACACGTTTCCAGGCACGTTGAGCGAGACTTCTGCACCACGTTGAATGCCGAGCAGTTCGAGCTCCGCGTAGTTGACGAAGATGCCTGCACTGGTCGCGTTACGCAAGAAGTCGACCACGTCGTCGAAGGGCACCTGGTCGAACTCGACGGGCGTGCCGATGGGCGACTCGAGCTGGGCGATCAGGGCCGAGTCGGCCTCTTCAGCGCCACGCTCGTCACTGACGGTGCGATCACGGACGGCGACCAGGTCGGGCCAGTTCTCCGGGTAACGGAGAATATCGCTGTACGGGATTCGCTTTTCCTGGGCGTCGGTGAAGACGCTGGCCTTTTCGCGCCGCATGCCGAGGTAGTGCTGCCGCTGCCGCTTGAGCAGGGCCGCGTCCTCGATGAAGGGTCGCACGCCGATGGCGTAGTCGTTGTTCGGGTCGATCGTCAGGATCTGATTCAGCAGGGCCAGGGCGGCCTCGAACTTGCCGTCTTCGATGGCCAGCTGCGAGTCGTCGATCAGGCGTTCGACAGTCGCTCGAGTCTCACGTTCGCGATCTTCTGCACGACGTCTTGCTTCGTCCTCCGCGCCACGCCGATCCTCCTCACGCTGCCGTTCGGTGATATTCTGTCGCCGCTCGTCCAGGGTGCGGCTCAGCGTCTGGATCTGTGTATCGAACTGATTCCGCTCTTCGGCACTGAAGATGAGCGGGTTGACATTCGCAGCCGTTCTGGCCTGCTGCAGGGCGATCTCGGCGTTGCTGAAGTCGTTGTTGGCCGTCGCGACGCGGGCGCTACTGATGGCCTCGTTGAAGCGGAAGCGAATAAGCTGCCGTTGGGTCTCTCGGCCTTCCCGGAATTCGCCAAGGCCATTGCTCTCGACCTCCGGCGACCCCTCGATCGGATCAATCGTGTCTTCGAGCTGCGGGTTGAGCCGGCGGACCTCGCGGAACGCGGCGGCGGCTTCGGCCTCGTCGCCCTCGCGCTGAGCCGTCAGACCACGATCAAGTTGGGCCAAGGCCTCACGACGGTCGGCCTCGCTGGCATCGGCGACGGGCGTCTCGGCACGGTCGGCCTCGCGGGCCAGACGCTGCTCCACACGACGCAGCACATCGTCAATCGACTCTTCGAAAAGACCCGGCTGGTAGTCAGCGGCCTCGGCCTGCTCGAGCAGCTTTTTGGCCTCGACAAACTCCATCGCCCGGTAGGCGGCCATGCCCTTGAGGTACGTCTCGCGAGCATCGCCCACCGCAACCTGCTCGGGGGCCGGACCGGCCGGCTCGACGACGGGCACTTCGGCAACTTCAATGGCTGGCACCTCGACCACCTCGGCTGCCTGATCGGAAGCAGCATTGCCCTCGGGCATCGCCGTCTCGCCCTCAATCACGACCACCTCGGCTGGTGCGCCGCCATCACGGGCACCTTCGAGCTGGCCGAGAATCACGATCGGCGACGGGCCAAAGGCACCGGCCTGGAAGCCCATCGCGTCGAGCGCCCGCAGCTTGATGCGGGCATCTTCGCTGCGACCGGCCTCGACATCGGCGACGGCTGCCTCGTAGTAGCCTTGGTCGTTGCCGTAGCTCTCGTTGATTTCCCCGCGAAGCTCGGCGGTAGCGACGGCGGACAGCTCACGGGCTTTGGCCTGCGTGGCGGCATCGGCCATGCGGTTGTCGCTCGTCGCCTTCAATGAGGCGAGGGCTTCGGCGTAACGCTCCTGCTCGATAAGGGCTTGGGAGGTCGCAATGCCCTCTGCGGCGGCTTCGCGATCGGCCAAAGCCGACTCGCTGCGGGCCATCAGTGAGGCATGTTCGGCCTGAGCGTCGGCGTCGAGCGACTCGACGCTGATAGACCGAAGCAGCACGCGCGCGGCGGCGTACTCAGAACGTTCGACCCGCAGACGGGCCAGGTCGAGCAGCGCGACGTCGCTGAAGCCTTCGCCGTCGTCGAGAACGGCAAACGCGCTGGCGACAGGCGTCAACGGCGTGACCGGCAACGCGAAGGCGGCGGCGGCGACGGCAGCGGCGGCAGCGGCAACGGCCAGGCGGCCGCGACGACGCGGGGTGGTCGAGGCGTCCGAGAACGACGATGTGGCGGTGCGGAAGTCAGTCATGAGACCCTCAAGCGAGGATGGCGCGGGGGTGCAGCCCGGCATGGGTGGGCAATAGGCGGACGCGGCCCGGACGGGCCACAGAAAGTCGAGCGTCAGGTTGTCGCGCGGCCGGTCGCCGCGACAGTCGCAGGTCGCCGGAGCGGGCGGGGGCCGACGCGTCGGCGTGCTCCGACAGAGATGGCGTCGCCCGGCTCCTCCGCGTGCCGCGGGGGGCGACGGACCCGGACCGATGACATGCATCTGCCCGGCGTCAAGTGTCAAGATAGCGGTGTCCGTCGGCGGGTGCAACCGTCCGGCCCCCTACGCATGGTCGCAAGGCACGTCCGGTAGTGCCTGTCCTGCCAGACCTGCAAACAACGCATCACGCCCGCCAATCTTTTGACGACCCGGTAGACGATAAGGAACAGCATGAAGCCCCTTCTAAAACGACTCCTGTTCGGTGGCGTCGGTGGTGGAACCCTGTGGGCCGACCTGGCTCTGGCCCTTCCACGCATCTACGGCGGCGCCATGCTCGCCTTCGGTCACGGCCTCTCCAAGGTCCCCGTCTCCGACGAATTTGTGAGCAACGTCGGCTCGATGGGCTTCCCGGCCCCGACCGCCAGCGCCTGGTTGGCCGCCTTGGGCGAACTCGTCGGTGGCATTCTGCTCGCGCTCGGCCTGCTGACGCGATTTGCCGCCTTGTGGGTCGTGGGCGTCATGGCGGGGGCAGCCTTCGTCACCCATGGAGCCAGCTTCACGGGTGAAGCCCCGTTGGCCGAGGCAGAGATGGCATTGCTATATCTCGTGATCGCGTTGCCATTCATCGTGATCGGGAGCGGTCGCACCGGAATCGACCGGTTCCTTCGCAAGGCTTGAGGGCGTTGCAGCGCTCCGCTTACTCAGGGTAGACCAGCGTCGGACGGTCGTCCTTTAAGAAAGTCGTCACGCTGATCGGCCCGTCGCGGGGCATCTCCACGGCGATGGCCCCGTCGCGGCCGGTCCGGTACAACGGCACGTCGGTCACGAGGTCGTCGAGCCGCCGTTGTTTCTGACTCAGTCGGCGGCCGTCGCTGGAAATGACGTAGGCGGCGTCGACAGCCTGCAAAATCGCTTGTGTCTCCGGCTCTGTGCTGCCGTGGTGCGGGGCGACGAGCACATCGGCCCGCAGCAAGTCAGGGTCGGCGACCGCCTGCTCCAACAGGCCGACCATCGCGTCGCGTTGGATGTCGCCCGTGATCAACATGCGGCGGCCGGCGTGTTCGAGACGCACCACGAGAGACACGTCATTGGCCGACCATTCCTCCAATGGCGCGGCAGGTGGCCACAGGACGCGCAGCGTCGTGTCGCTCGACAAGGCGATTGTCTCACCCGAAGAGACAACCCGGACCGGCAGATCAAGCCGATCAAACTCAGCCAGAAGGTAACGGCCGGCCCCGTCGGTGGCGGCATCGCCTGCGAAGCGACTGGCGACGATCACCTCCGCCGGGTCGTACCGGGCGGCAATGTCGACGCCCGCGTTGTAGTGGTCGGCATTGGCGTGACTGATGAGCAGCCGATCGACCTCTGCGTACCCGCCTGCCCGCAGGAAAGGGCCGATGGCCGAAGCCCACGGCCGACCCAGCGACATGCTGCCGGCGTCGATGAGTGTCACGCCACCACCGGGAAGCTCGATCGCCGCACACTGTCCGGCACCGACGGCCAGCAGCGTCACCCGCAGCGGCCGCTGGATCGGCGTCGTGCCGGGCCGGCCGGCGATGGGTATGACGAACACCAGCGTCGCCGTCACGATCAGGGGAATCCGAGCCGCCCACTTCGCTGAGGCCGGCACCCAATCGGGTCGTCGAAGCCGCTGCGACGTCGTCAGCCAGAGCAAGATCAGCGACACGTAGAGCGCCAGAATCAGCCACAACCCCGGCCGCGGAAGCGGCACGTCGGCACCGGGTAACGTCGCAAACCACTGCACAATCGCGTTCATCATCGCCACCGGTCCCGCCGCAATGTCGGCCCACAGCCATGCCAGATCAGGCACGAGCAGCGTCAGCACGATCTTGGCGAGCCCCGCCAGGAGTGAGACGGCCACAAGGGGCGACGCGGCAAGGCTGGCCGGAATTGCCCAGGCGTGGAACGAGCCGAAGTGCAGAGCGACGAGCGGCATGGACGCCACCCACGCCACCAAGGCTGCGGCCAAACCGGTGATCATCCGCTCATCGACCCGCGCCGCCAGCCGGACCAGCCGATCGTCCCGTCTGGCAAGGCTGGCATCGTCGTCGGGTCCCGTCGCCCCCTGCAGGTACCGCCGCACGCCACCAGAAAGCAACATCAGGCACAGAACGGCGACGAAGCTGAGCTGGAAGCCGGCGCGGTAGAGGTCGAGCGGCGTGATGACGAGCAACACGACCGCCGCCGCAGCGAGGAGTTGCACGCCTGCGGCGCGGCGTGACAACAACAGGCCGACGCCAAAGCTCAACGCCAGCAACGTCGCCCGCAGAACCGGCGGTGACGGATCGGCGGCAAAGGCATACATCAAGATGATCAGCCCGGTGAGCGTCGTCGCGACCTTCGGCCCGGCTCCGAGCAGGCGAACGAGCCCGAACGCGATGCCGCCGATGATGCCGACGTGCAACCCGCTGACGGCCAAGAAGTGACTGGTTCCACTGGCGCGGAACGCTTCGCGGGCGTCGGCCATGGCCGGGTCGCGATCGCCGAGCAGCATCATGCGAAGCAACGCCGCCTCGTTTCGCTGATGCGCATCGAATCCGGCGGAGAAGGCCTGACGGATGACGCTGCGAAAGCGACGAGCCGGCGAAGGCGGCGGAGAGGCGAGCAGTTCGATCGTCGCCGGGCCGTCGGTGCGAAAGCTCGTCGGCGTTCGGCGACCGCGATAATAATTGGCGTAGTCGAACTGACCTGCATTGACGGCTGGCCCGGGCCGTTCAAGCCAGCCGAACAGGCGAACGATGTCTCCACCACCAAGACGCGGGTCGGGTCGGCTGATCTGGAGTAGCGTGCGACCGCTCGCCGATTGCCATTTCTCGCGGGTGCGGACGGCCGAAACGTCGACGAGCGTCGCCATGCGTGGCGGCAGCGGGCGGCCGATGTCGTTGGGCCGAATCAGCCGCGGGTCGTCGACGATCGTCCCCTCGATCCACGCCAGGCTCGGCTCGTCGCTGGCGAACCTGGCAATGTCGTCGACAGCAAAGCGGTAGTGGGCGACCTGAGCTGCCGTCAAGCCCAAGGCGATGAAGGCGATGACAAGCAACCCGCTCGCGACGCCACTGTGCCGCAAGAGCAGCGATGCGACGGTGAGGCTCACCGCGATCGCCATCCACGCCCATGGCACGATCGGCAATAGCTCGTGCAGCAAAATGCCACCGACTAAACCTAATGCTGCCGGGACAAAGGGGTGTTTAGCCGGTAGCGCGGCACGAAGCCGATCGCCCGGCACCCGGCCCTGCGTCGGCCAGGCTTTCGGCGAAGCGGGCACAAAGTGAAGCTAACGAAGCGGTGCCGATTCGACTAGTTCCGGCCGCATCATCGCACAGGTGACGTCGACGACCTGCCGCATCGCCCGCACGTCGTGGACCCGTACCGCCACCGCGCCGTGCGTGATAGCCCAGGCCGCCGTCGCAGCCGTGCCGAACTGTCGACGGTCACTGTCGAGCTCGCCCGTCAGCGTGCCGATGAACCGTTTGCGACTGGTGCCGATCAGCAGCGGATGACCGAGGTCGGCCAGTCGCCGCGTCGCCGCCAGCAGGTCGAGATTGTGACGCATCGTCTTACCGAAGCCGATGCCGGGGTCGAGCATGACACGAGACTGCTCGACACCGACGGCTGCGACACGTTCCTGCAGAAAGCTTGCAACCTCGGCGACGACATCGCCGTACGTCGGCTGTTGCTGCATCGTCCGCGGCGTGCCGAGCATGTGCATCAGCACCACGCCGGTCGCACGGCACATCACGGCCGACATTCTTTCGTCGCCTCGACCTGCAGTGACGTCATTGATGATCGACGCGCCTTCACCCAATGCCGCGTCGGCCACGTCGGCGTCGGCGGTGTCGATGCTGACGACCACGCCGCGTGCGACTGCCGCTCGGACCGCGGGCAAAACGCGATGGATCTGCTCGCCCGCCTCGACCGGCTCGCTGCCGGGTCGTGTGCTCTCGCCACCGACGTCGATCCAGTCGGCCCCTTCGCCCGCCATCGCCCGCACGCGTTCCGCGGCGTCTTCGGGCGAGAGGTACAGCCCGCCGTCGCTGAAGCTGTCGGGTGTGGCGTTGAGCACGCCGACGACGAGCGGGCGACGGTCCACGTCGTTGAACCAGCTCGGCAATTCGTCTGGCGACATCGGTTCACCTTACCGTCGCCACATGCCGCGACGATTGACAGACTACAAGGGCGTTCTGCTGGATCTCGACGGCACGCTCGTCCGCCAAGACAAAGCGCTCAGCGGCGCGGCCGACCTTGTGCGTCACCTGCAACAGGCGGGTGTGCCGATGCTTGTCGTGACGAACTCGACGAACGGGCCGGACGTCGTGGTAGAGCGACTGGCCAAGGCCGGTATGGCCGTGGGAGCCGACGGGGTCCTGACCGCCGCCGCTGCGGCGGTGGACACCATTGCCGCACAGGCGCAGCGGTCGCATGACAGGCGACCACGCATCTTCAACCTCGGCCAGCCCGACATCGACAGCCTCATCACCGCCGTCGGCACGTTGGTCGACAATACACAATCGCCCTGCGACGCTGTCCTCGCCGGCACGCCCGGCAACGCCAAGGCCACCGACGAGCGCCGACGCGTGGCTTTGCAGCTATTGCGTGACGGTGCCGAGCTTGTCGGCGTCTGTGCCGACCGCATTTACCCCAGCAGTCGCGGCATTGAATTCGGGTGCGGCGCGTTCTGTGCGATGCTCGGGTACGCCGCCGGTGTGCGTGCACGCTTTTGCGGCAAGCCGGAGCGAGCGTTTTTCGATGATGCACTCGCCCGGCTTGGTCACCCGCCGCCGGGCGACGTGCTCATCATCGGTGACAACCTCGAAGCCGACATTCTGGGCGGCAAGGCGGCGGGTATGAGAACCGGCCTGGTCCTCGGTGGTGTGACACGGCAGCGCGACATCGAGAGCCTCGGCGATGTCATGCGACCGACGTTTATGGTCGACGACCTGCCGTCGCTGCTGAACAACCTCGGCTGAGCATCGACGTACCGTGCAGAATGTCTGCTATTCGCGTGCTGATCGCTGCTGCTGCATTGCTCGCTCTACCAGCCGCGGCCCAGGAGGACAATGCGACGCTGCCCGACACGTCGCAGCTCTACGCGGGCCAGATTGATCGCATAGAAGATGACGCCGCACGCCTGGTTCGCCAGCGGGCGACGATCGGCAACGGTGACACGACGCTCATCGACCTGCAGATCGATCTGCGTCTGCTCCGCCGGGCTGTGCTGGAGGCAGCCAAGGTTGGGGCTGATGAACCGGCGGCACGCGTCGCGGCTCTACGGGAGGCGGACCTGGCGACGCTCATCGACGCGGTCGACGCACTCAACGCAGTACCTGGAGACGGCATCGAAGCCGCCCGGCAGCTCAACGAACGCAGCTACGCCGTTGATCCCGACGCTCACCCGGACACGATGATTCGCGGCGTCGGGCAGTTGACACTCATCGCACTAGGCCGGTCGGGTGAGGCACGTTCGCTGCCGACGATGCGACCGGCGGTGCTTCCCCCAGTTGACGCTCCGGCAGAGGTAGTTGAGACGCTGGATGCAACGCCGACGGATCTGGCCGGGCAGGTGCGGGCATTGCCGGTGACGGTGGAGCTTCGCCGGGCGCTGGAGTCGGTCGTGGCCGAGTCGCAGGCGGAACCGGCGCTACTGCCCACGGCGCGGCAGGCTGTCGGACTTGCCCGTGCGGTTGCCGGTAACACAGCCGGCCTGACGCCCGGCGAGCGGCGGAATGTCGAGACTGATCTGACGACGGCTGTGCTGCTCTCGCTCGATCCGCGCCTGCGCGATGCAGGCATAAAGCGTCTGCAGAACTTCGCCTCGCTGGCCGACGTCGCCGCGGCCATGGACACGGTGCCGGCCGGTGGTGGCGAGTTGGCGAATCTTGTCGCCGCTGCGCGTCGGGACTCGATCTGGACCGCTCAATTGCTGGTCGTGGTAGGCGACTTCTACACCGAAGAAGCGCGTCACGACGCGTTGACGAACGTGCGGGAGATTCCGCCGGCATTCAGATCATCGATGGAGCAACTGGCAGGTAACTATGACCGCCGCCGGCTCAAGATCGTCGAAGCTGCCAAGCGTTTTGGCGTCGACGACGGCCAGCGGTCGGCGCTGTTCGATGCCGATCCCGACGACTTCACCGCGTGGGTCGGCGAGCTGCGCCGGATCAACGACGTACGCACCGCTGCGACAGCGATTGCAACGCGGCTGACGGTTGTGGAGCAGACCCTGCAGGTTCGCCCAACAGGCGCGCTGCAGAGGACGGCCGCGCGTTCACTCGTGCGGGCATCGGCCATGGGTGAGACGGTTGACCGCGTTGCCGCCGAGGCAGAGGTGCTCGCCGCCGGTCAAATCGCCAACGCGCTAGCCGTCAACGAACAGCTTCGCGAGCAACTGCAGTCGCTGACACCCGACTTGGCTCGTGCGGTCGGGCTCGACGACCCGATGACCTTGGCTGACCAGCATCTGGCCGTCACGGCAGAGGTTGCCAATTCCTTAGCGAACAACCTGCTCGACGCGACGGCGATCCAGACGGTGGCGACGACGCTTGATGCCTACCCGCAGCTTGCCGACGCGCTGGCGGCGTTGCCGGAGCTGGAGGCGGCGTACGAGGCGGCCGACACGCTGCAGCCGTGGGCCGACTGGTCAATCACGAGCGAAGCGGCGGCGGCATTTTTCGAGCCGTACCGGAGCACACTCGCCCGCGCGATCGGTGAGGCCGGCACCACAGAAGGACCCGCCGCCTGGGACGCGTTTGCGGTCGAGCGTGATCGGGTCGAGCCGATGACACAGTTCCTGCAGGCAGCTTCGCGATATGCGCAGGCGGCGTGGCCGGCCGATGACGCTGTCGTGGCCGCGGCGGCACGACTCGACACGCCGTCCCTCGATCAGCCGTTCGAGGCAGAGCGGTACGTCTCCTCGGCGCTGACGGCCTGGGTGTCGACGCGGAAGGACCCGAAGCTCGATCGCCTTGTCAGCGACGTGATTCTGCAACAGCTTGCCGACGGTTTCGAGTCTGGGCCAAAGTGACGGCATCAGCGGGTCGATGCACGGCTTGAGGGTGGTTGCCTGACGGCTGCCCCACACGCCCGCGACCTGGTGGTCGCGTCACTTCGACCCAGATTGCCATGGCCTCCTCCGGAACCGTTCAGACGCCGATTCAGCTCTACTTGCGTCAGATCAACGACTCACCGTTGTTGACCGCCGACGAGGAGAAGATGCTGGCCCGCCGCATCATCCACCAGCAGGACATGGCCGCCCGCGAGCGGATGGTCCGCAGCAACCTGCGGCTCGTCGTCAACATCGCCAAGCACTATCAGCACCGCGGCATGCCGCTGATGGACCTGATCGAAGAGGGCAACATCGGCCTGCTCAAAGCTGTCGAAGGATTCGACCCGGAGAACGGGGCACGCTTTAGCACCTACGCAAGCTGGTGGATCAAGCAGGCGATCAAGCGGGCGCTCATCAACGGCGTTCAGCCCATTCACATTCCGGCGTACATGGTCGAGCTCATGACGCGCTTCCGCCGCAACACCAAGGCGCTGACCGACGAGATCGGCCGCCCGCCGAGCGATGCGCAGCTGCGCCGCTCGATGGAAGTGACGGAAAAGAAGTTCGGCATCATCAAGCAAGCGATCAAGGCGTACCACAGCCCGACGCAGTTCGTCGGTGCCGCCGGGCGCGACGGGGACGAGATGCAGATTGCCGATGTCGTTCGCGACGGCTGCCCGACGCCCGACGAAGAGACGATGAACTTCGACGACCTCGAGCGGATGCACGAACTGCTGGAGAACATCGACGAGCGTGCCGCCACGATCCTTCGCCTCCGCTTCGGCCTGGGTGGCGGTGAGCCGATGACACTCAAGGAGATCGGCACCCACGTCGGCCTCACCCGCGAGCGCGTCCGCCAGATCGAACACGAAAGCGTCGCCCGCCTGCGGGAGACCATGATCGGTGACAACGTCGGTAAGCAGATTGCGGCTTGAGGATCACCCTGTAGACCGCATCGGTGTCAGCCGGTTCTGCATCTGCGGATCTGAAAGCACGTTCCGCAGCCTCGTGCGAAGAAGAGCGTTGATCAGCTAAGGCGAATCGTCGATGCAGCTTCTTAGCATCGCCCGTGCCGGGTCCTACGCGAATGCTGAACCGGCCTGCATCGACAGCAGGCATTCTCATCGCGGGTCTCGTCTTCCTGACGCTCTTGACTCGCGTGCTGGGGCCGGTCGATCTCAACGGGACCGACCAGCATCGGACCATGAGCTACACGCTCGACATGCTGCTCCGCGGCGGAGAAGCTTTCGTGTTGCCTCAGGATTCGTGGGGGTTTGGGGCGACGAAGCCACCCTTGTACAACTGGATCGGGCTGCCGTTCTTGTGGCTGCTTGGCCCGCTGGAGCTTGTTTATAAGCTGCCTGCCTTGCTAAGTACGTTGATCGCAACGGCGGCCGTCGCAGTGGCCGGTTGGCGACTCGGAGACCGCTCGCGTCAACGGGTGGTGCTGGCCGTTCTGGCGGTGGCTGCGTTCCTGCTCAACACGACGATCATCAAGCTCGTCTACTACGCCAGGCCAGACATGCCGCTCGTGGCGTGCGTGGCCGTTGCGTGGTTGGCGGCAACTTTGGGGCTGGCCAGGGCTGACGAGGGCGAACCCGCTGGTCGTCACGCCGTCGTCTTTTGGCTCGCCGTTGCTTTGGGCCTGCTGGCGAAAGGGCCGCCTGCGTTGCTCGTCGTGGCCTACGCATTTCTCGCCGCTCGGGTCTGCTTCGGGAAGTGGTCGCTGGTCCGCTCGCTTTGGCCGGGTATCGGGTTGCCGCTGGCCCTTGCACCGTTCGCAGCGTGGCTGGTCGGAGCGTTTGCCATCGACGCCAGCCACGCGGGTGGCGTGCTCGTGGGCGAAGAGGTTGGCCGCGTCAGTGACGGGGCGTGGCTGATTCTCGAGGACATTTACAAGGTGCCTTTGAACTTCGTCGAGAAGTTCTTCCCGTGGTCGATCTGCGTCATCGTGGCAGCCGTGCTGGCGAGTCAAGGCGTCGGACTATGGCGGAGCAAAGCCGGGCCGGGCGTGTTGCTCGTGCTCGTCTTCGTGGCTGCGTTGTCGCTGTCAGCGGGGAAGCGAAGCGTCTATCTGGCCCCAACCTACGCCGTCGCTGCGCCATTGGCGGCCCTTGGGCTGCTTCTGCTCTGGAACGTGCTGGGCAGGTGGCGCTCGGTGCTCATCGCTGTGCCGCTGATCGGGCTGGGCATGACGCTTTGGTACGTCTTCGTCGACAGCTATCCGGCCTCCACCGGGCGAGGCGATCGGCTTAAAGCCTTCGCCGCAGCTGTAGACTCGACCGCCGGTAACGACGGCATTGTCTTCGGCGACGCAGGAAATAACCCGCTCCAGAGCCTGCTGGGTCGACATCAAGCGTCGCGGCCTGCGCTGAGGCCGGTTTGGGTGGTGACGCGTGTGACACCTGACAACGTCGACGACGCGGTGAAGCGGTCGGGGCAGCTTTGGGAAGGACTCGACGGGAACGAGACCCGCGGCGTCTTTGAGCTCGGGTTGTTCCACGTGGAACAGCAGGGCGACGGCACCGAAGTGCCTTTGCCCGCGACCACCAACTAGACGTCGAGCAGGAGACGTGCCGGGTCTTCAAGCAGGGTCTTGAGTCGGACGAGGAAGCTGACGCTCTCCTTGCCGTCGACGATGCGGTGGTCGTAGCTGAGGGCCACGTACATCATCGGTCGGATCTTGACCTCACCGTCGACGGCCATGGGGCGTTGCTGGATCGTGTGCATGCCCAGGATGCCCGATTGCGGGGCATTGATGATGGGCGTGCTGAGCAGGCTGCCAAAGACGCCGCCGTTGGTGATGGTGAAGGTGCCACCCGACATGTCGGGCAGGCCCAGCTTGCCGTCCCGGGCGGCCAGGGCGACCCGCTTGATCTCCTTCTCGACCGTCGCGAACGACATGTCCTGCACGTTCTTGATGACGGGCACCGTCAGGCCACGCTCGGTGCTGACCGCTACGCCCAGGTTGACGTAGTCGTGGTAGACGATGTCGTCACCGTCGATGCGGGCGTTGACCCGCTCGAACTCGCCCAGTGCCACAGCCGCAGCCTTGCTGAAAAAGCTCATGAAGCCCAGACCCACGCCATGCTTCTCGCCGAAGGGCTCCTTGTACTTCTTACGAAGTTCCATGACTTCCGTCAGGTCAACTTCGTTGAACGTCGTTAGGATGGCTGCACTCTGCTGGGCGGCGAGCAGGTTGCGGGCGATGCTCTTGCGCATCCGGCCCATCGCCACGCGACGCGTCGGCTGACCGGTTGCGCCGACCGTCGCCACACCCGACGCCTGTGCCGGTGGCTTGCTCGCAACAGCCGGCTCGGCCCTAGGTGCCTGCTTCGACTCGGCAGCGGTGTCGACAAGGGCCAGCACGTCTTCCTTCGTCAGCCGACCGTTAGGGCCGGTCGCCTTGATCGTCGCCGGGTCGATGTTCTTCTCACTGACGATGCGGCGGACGGCCGGTGACAGGTCGGCCAAGACGTCCGTCGACACCTTCGACGTGCTACCGGCCTGCGGCTCGGCGGTGGGCTTGGCGTCGTCGGCGGGTTGCTTGGCCTCGGCAGGGGCGTCGGCCGAGGACGTGGCGTCGCCGGCGGTCTTGTCGGTGTCGATCCTGGCAGCCACGTCACCGATGGCCAGCGTGTCACCGACCTCGGCAACGATGGCCGTCACGACGCCTGCAAACGGTGCGGGCATGTCGACGTTGGCCTTGTCCGTCTCGACCTCGGCCAGCGGCTCGTCAGCCTCGACAAACTGACCGACTGCCACGTGCCAACTCAGAATCGTGACCTCGGCCACGCTCTCAGCTACTTCGGGAACGACGACGTCTTGCTCGGGCATCTGCTGGGGCTCTCGTTGGGGAAGGAAGGTTGCACGAAGCATACCGCCGTCGATGTGCGACGCACGCCAAGCGTTCTACGTGGAACATCCTCTTACGTCGAACATCGGTAGTTGCTTCGAGGGCGTTGCGTGCGGAACATGCGGGTATGCCCGTCCCGAAGTCGCTCTGTGTTGCCGCCGCCGTCTCGCTTGTGCTGGGCGGCTGTGCCTCTGATCCGGCTCCACTTGCTGCGCTAGACGACGCCAACGCACCTTCCATTGCCGACGTGCAGGCCGACGCCGACAGCTCGTACCTGGCCCTTGTCGACACGAAACCTGCGGAGCAGATTCCGATGTACGACGGCCTTACCGCAGAGCCCGTCACCGGTCGCGACCTGCAAATGCGGCTGACCGAGGCCGACGTTGTGGTCATCGGCGAGGTACACGACGACGCGCTGGCAGGTCCGATCGAGCAGCGTCTCGTCGCCGCCGCCTTACCGGGCCAAGACGGCACGGGCGCTCTGACGCTCGAAGCCCTGGAGCGTGGCCGCTCGACCGCTGACAGCCTGGCCGATTGGCCCGACGCGGGCGAGCAGTACAAGCAGCTCATCACGATCGCCCGTCGGGCGGGCGTGCCGATTTTGCCCGCCAACGCCCAACGCGTTGACGCCGCCCGTGCCCGCGTCGAAGGCGAAGCCGCCATGCGAGCGGGCGAAGGCTTCGGCGTCGACTACGAGCTGCCGACCGCCGAAGAGCGTGAGGCGCTGGCCGACTACGAGAAGGCGTTCGAAGACGTTTTTGCGGAGCTGAGCAAGCTCGAAGGCTCTGCCAAGGCGCCATCGACGCAGCCGGGACGCGCGGTCAGCGACTTCTACACGGCACAGCTCGTGTGGGACGCGACAATGGCCGACTCCATCGCCACGGCGTACGGGCAGCACGGGTCGCCGATCGTCCACGTCGTCGGCGGCTTCCACAGCGAGTTTGAAGGTGGCCTGACGACGCTGCTCGAGCGTCGCGGCCTCGACGTGCTGACGATCAGCATTCTGCCCGTCGAGGCCGAACGCCTCCGCACCGAAGACGTGGGCCGCGCCGATGTCGTGCTTTACACCGGTCCAGAACGTCCGATGCGCTGGACGACGCTCGCGACCCGACCGACGACTCAACCAACAACGCTACCGGCGACGCGGCCGACCACGGCTGCGACACGACCCGGCGTCTAAGTGTTTGGTGAAACACAAGGTCGCTGCGGCTCTACGGGCCGCCGATCTGTTGCGCCGCGGCGGCCATCTGGGGTTGGCGGGGCGGGGCGGAGCCGATTGTTCCACGTGGAACATCGGCCGACCGTCGTGGCGGGCTGTGAGCGGGGTCGGCAGTCAGCCGCCAATGTTCCACGTGGAACAATCGGGTCCGCCAGTGCGTCGGCGGGTCGTTCGCCACCAAGTGTTGCTCGTGAAGATTCTGCGGTCTTCTGCCGTCATTTTTCAAAGGCGGTTGTCGGCCGTCAGTTGAAATACAGCCGTTTCTGACCTGCGCCGCCGCGGCCGCCACGGCGCATCGAAACGAGCCGCAGGTCGGACCCGGCGGGTCGCGCCTGCGGCTCAGAAAGCCGCGGATTCGATGGTGTGAAAGATCAGCTTTCGTTCTCGACCGAGTCGATGGTGTCACCGGCTTCGCGGTCTTCGTCGGTGTCGTCGCCGTCACCACCGAAGATGGCGTCGTTGCCGGCACCGCCGCGGAACAGGTCGTTGCCGAAGAAGCCACGGAGCACGTCGTCACCGTTGCCACCTTCGAGCGTGTCGGCTCCGCCGTTGGCCGCGCCGCCGCGTGGGCCGCTTTCGGCGTCGCCGAGCAGCGTGTCTGCACCATCGCCACCGATGAGCAGGTCGGTGTTGCCGTAGCCGCGGAGCAGATCGTTGCCTTCACCACCGTCGAGGCTGTCGCGGGAACCGCTGCCGTTGAGCAGGTCGTTACCCGGGCCGCCGCGAAGGTCGTTCTGGTCGAGGCCACCGGTGAGCGTGTCGTTGCCCTCGCCACCGATGAGCGTGTCGCGGTCGAAGTAGCCCGCCGCCAGCGTGGCGTCTTCGTAGTCGATATCGGTCCCGCCCAGCAGGTAGTCGTCGCCTGCGTCACCGACGATGGAGTCGTTGCCACCAGAGCCGTCGAGCACGTCGTCGCCGTCACCACCGAAGATTTCGTCGTTGGCCAGGCCGGTCGTGACGGTGTCGTCGCCTGCACCGGCAAAGACGCGGGCGGCCGGGACGTCGGAGGCGAGCACGATCGTGTCGTTGCCGTCACCACCGGTGATTTCGAGAATGCCTACGTCACCGACGGCCCGGTCGACGATGGAGCCGTTGACGCTGACGCGAACGTTTCCGCCGTTGATGGAGATGTTGATGTCGTCGTCACCGCTGGTGCCGTTGACGCTGATCTGGCCGTTGGAGCCGTCGTAGGTTGCAGCCAGTCGCACGTCGGCCTGGCTGATGACGACGAGCTCTGCGCCGAGGTCACCGGTAATGGTGACGGTGACGGGAAGCCCTTCAGCCGTGTCGCTGTAGGTGTGGCTGCCGACGACTTCAAAGGTGCCGGGCGTGGAGCCGGCGCGGACCACGACGTCTTCGTCGGTCGCGTCACCCGCTTCGCCGTCGACGACGCCGTCGCCCCAGTCGATCTGTGCGGTCCAGTCGTCGAAGGTGCCACCGACGTCGCTGTCGGTGAAGGTGGCGACGACGACGTCTGCCAATTCGACGCCGCGTAGGGCGCGGACGGTTTGGCCCTGGCCGGTCGCGCCTTCGTCACCGACGCCGACGACAACGCGTTGCACGTCGTAGGGGAAGCTGGTGTTGCCGCGAATCGTGCGCGGTGCGTCGGCGGTCGTGTCGTTGTTGTCGGTGTCGAAGATGTCGCGGGCGTAGACGAAGAATTCGGCCGGTCCGGTGAAGCCGCCTTCGGGCGTGAAGGTGACATTGCCGGTGGTGTTGTCGACGACGAGCGTGCCGACGCCCGCCTGTGTCAGGACGGGCGCGCTGCCGCGCTCGAAGTTGGTGAAGCTGGCGGCATAATCAATGTCGTCACCCTCGGGGTCAGCGGCGAGCGCGTTGATGACGATGGCCTCACCTGCGTCGGTGACGCGGTTGTCGTCGAGCGGCAGCAGGACGGCCGGGCTGTTCGTGTCGTCGGCAACGGTGTCGAACGTGAACGTGCGGGTCGACGACTCGTTGTTGACGTCGCTGGCGGTGACCTGGACGCTGAACGTCTGGCCGGCCGTGTCGTTGCCGGGCACGAGGCGGAAGACGGCATCGGTCTCGCTCTGGAACACCTCGACGCTGCTGACGGTCGGCACGTTCGTCGGTCGATCGCTGGCACCGGTCGGCAAGTCGCTGATCGTGTCGCGGACGTCGAAGCCGCGGATGAGCTGGCCGAACAGGGTGAAGTTGCCGTCGAGCTGGCGTTGCGGGCCTTCGGTGATGAAGAACTGGCTGGAGTTGGTGTCCTTGCCGCTGTTGGCCATGGCCAGCTGGCCGTCACCGGTGAACAGGAAGTCGGGGTCGAACTCGTCGTCGAAGCTGTACTCGACACGCGGGCGGATCGGGTCAGAGTTCTGGCCGTTCTCGGTCGGGTCGCCGAACTGCAGGACAAAGTCGTTGATGACGCGGAAGATCGACAGGCCGTCGTAGTACCCGGCGTCGGCCAGACCGCTGATGCGGCGGGCGGTCTCGGGCGCGATGTCGTCGTAAAGCTGGAACGTCATCTCCCCGAAGCCGTCGACATTCATGCGGAGAAAAGTGTTGTCGCGTGGCAACAGCTCCACGAACGCATCGTCGGCATTGTCACCGGTCAGCTCGACGGACAGCGTGACGTCGTCGCCGTCGGCATCGGTCGTGCGGACCGGCACGTAAAGCGCCCGGGCTTCGAGCGCCTCGTTGCTGATCGGCAGCGGCAGCACCTCAGGGGCGGCCAACAGCCGGCGGGCCTCGAGCGTTTCAGTGACGGCGGCACGGAGTCGAACGTGATTCATAGGTGCTTTGTGGCGTAGTCGGATGTGGTTCAGGATCGGCACGAAGGCCGCTGTCGCGGGATCATAACCCCGACGACCGATAAAGGCATCGCACGCTTGGACGCGCGGGGGTGGCCTTGGTTGTGGGCCAGGATCCCGGAGCGTCGGGACGCGACCGTGAGGGGGTGGAGCGATCAAGCGTTCGCATGAGCTGACGCTCCGACAACGCCACTGAAGTGGCTTTGCCTCGATGGAGGTCGTCGCGTCGCGTCTCTGTGCCTCCGCCACCAATACCATGACTTCATGCAACGACTCCTGTCATGCACTCTGTGCGTTCTCCTGCTGACGTGGACGCAAGCAGCCCAAGCACAGCCGCGGGTGACGGTCGACGCAGAAGCCCGAGAGGTGCGCGTGCCTGCCGAGGCCCTTGTGGTCGACATGCCGTTGGAGTTCGTGTGTGTGGTGATCGGGACGGCCGACCATGAGTCGCTCTTGCGGACGCCTGTCGCACCGAGCCAGATCCACGCAGCGTTGCTGGGCCTTGGGCTTGAACCCGGGCGGCCGCTTCGGTACAGCGAGGCGGCAGACCGGTGGCTGGCGCCGAGCGGCCCGCCTGTGCGGATTGACGTCGAATGGCAGGACGCCGAAGGAAACACGGTGCGCGAGCGGGTCGGGCGGCTGCTCAAGAACGTCGAGACGGGCCAATCGATGCCGCCGAGGCGGTTTGTGTTCGTCGGCAGCCGGCTCTACGGCGATGGCCTCTACGCCGCCGACGCGACCGGGCAGGTGGTGTCGCTGGTCAACTTCGAGTCGCCGGTGGTCGATGTGGCCGAGCTGGCCAGCAACGCCAACGAACTGTTGGAATGGGTCGTCGATACCGACGTGGCCCCGCCGATGGGGACGTTGGTGACGATGATCCTCATGCCCGTCGGCGACGACGGCGACGCGCCGGCGACACGACCGGCCGATGAACCGACGTTGCGGGTCGTGCTCGTCAAGGTGCTTGCCGACGGCCGGTACGAGGTCGACGGCTTGGCTGTCGATGGCGAGTCGCCGGTCCAAGCCATCCGCGCGAAGCTCGAGCCCGACGCCGACGTCCGCGTCACTGCGGCAAAGGACGTGACCGAGGGGCGTGTGGAGGAAGTGATCCGAAATCTCGCCGCCGCCGGCATCGAGGCGAGCGTCGCGGAGGTTCCGGCCGAGCCGAGTGTCGAAGACCGCATCGCCGCCCTGCGCGGCGACTGGGAGCGAGCGGTGCTGCCCCGAGCCGACGCCCTGCGCGAGGCGGCCCAGGTGCACTACGAATTGATGCAGGCGTACCAGGACGAGATTAACCGCCTCGTCGATGAAGCAGACCGCCTGCGACGCGAGATGGATATTCTGCAGGAGCGGTTCGACGACCTGACGACGCCGCGACCGATGGGCACGGGTGGTGAGTGACGCGTGCCCATTCGGCCACTCCTCAGTCATCGTTCGTTACTCATCATCTCTACGCATCATCGGGTCGAACCGCTGGGCGATCGGCATGCGGCGGCCGAAGCCGAAGGCGCGGCTGGTGACCTTCAGACCCGGTGCCGCCTGACGTCGCTTGAACTCGCTGCGGTCGACGAGCTTGATCACCTTCTCGACGACGGCCCGCTCGTAACCGGCGGCAACGATGGTGTCGGGGCCTTCTTCGTCTTCGATGTACCGCTCCAGAATGGCGTCGAGCGTGTCGTAATCCGGCAGTGAGTCGCTGTCCTTCTGGTCCGGGGCCAGCTCGGCCGATGGCGGCTTCGTGATCGTGTTCTCCGGGATCAGTTCCTTGCCGGCGTGGTCGTTGTAGTGGCGGGCGAGTCGATAGACGTCGGTTTTGGGCACATCGCTGAGCAATGCGATGCCGCCGCACATGTCGCCGTAAAGCGTGCAGTAGCCGACGGCCATTTCGCTCTTGTTGCCGGTGGTGAGCAACAGGCCGCCCGTCTTGTTGCTGAAGGCCATGAGCGTTGCGCCGCGAATTCGGGCCTGCAGATTCTCTTCGGTCAGGCCTTGAACTTCGAAGACGTCGCCGATCGCCTCGGCGTAAGCGTCGTGCATCGGCTTGATCGGGATGACATGGAACTCCATGCCGATCGCCTCGGCCAGCGCGCGGGCGTCGTCGACGCTGTGGCCTGAGCTGTAGCGGCTGGGCATGGCGACGCCGACGAGGTTCTCGCCGCCGATGGCCTCGGCGGCGACGGCGGCAGTGACGGCCGAGTCGATGCCGCCCGACAGGCCGATGACGGCCTTCTTGAAGCCGCACTTGCCGAGGTAGTCGCGGGTGCCGAGCACGAGCGCGCGGCGCATGGCGGTGATGCCGTCGGTCGGCTGTTCGACGCGGTTGTTCATCGTGTCGAGGTCGACGATGAGCAAATCTTCTTCGAAGCCCTTGGCATGGGCGACGACGTTGCCGCGGGCGTCGAAGGCACATGAATGGCCGTCGAAGACGAGCTCGTCGTTACCACCGACCTGGTTGACGTAGAGCAACGGCACGCCGTGTCGTCGGGCTTGTTCGGCGAAGAGTTCGAGTCGAAACGCGTGCTTGCCGCTGACGAACGGGCTGGCCGACAGGTTGACGATGAGCTCTGCCCCGGCGAGTTTGAGGTCGCCCAGCGGGTCGCGGTGGTAGAGGCGACGCGGGATGAGGCGTTCGTCGTTCCAAAGGTCTTCGCAGATGGTGACGCCGGTCGGCACGCAGCCCGAGTCGCCGCCACGTCGGCAGAGCTGGATGACGTTGTTGTCGGGCGAGTCTTCGCCGGGCTCGAAGTAGCGGGACTCGTCGAAGACGTCGTACGTGGGCAAGAGGGTTTTGAAGTGCCGACTGACGATCTTGCCGCCGCGGAGCAGGGCGGCGGCATTGTGCAGCGGTCGACCGACGGGCGCGAGATTGCGCTCGGCGTAACCGACGAGCACGTCGATGCGAAGGTAGGCCGTCTCGGCGGCGATGCGGTCGAGCTGACGGGCCTGTTCGTCGAGAAAATCGCCGCGAAGCAGCAAGTCCTTGGGCGGATAGCCGCACAGCGCCAGCTCGGGAAAGAGCACGCAGCCGCACTCGGCGTCGGCGGCCCGGCGGCTGTAGGCGATGATCTTGTCGGCGTTACCGGCGAGGTTGCCGACGGTGGCATTGATCTGGGCGAGGGCGAACCGCATGAGGCAGCGTATTCAGGCGACGACGCACTTCGTTTCGGGAAGGCTTGCGTCGGCGTGGGCCTCGTCGGGCGTGTCGTAGAGCGAGAACAACGTGCCGCCGCTGCCGGTCATGCGGACGGGCCGGCCGAGGCGTTGCTCGCAGTCGTCGCGGAGTTCGGCGAGCTTCGGATGCAAGGCAAAGGCGGCCGGTTCGAGGTCGTTGCGAAGGAGCGGCAACAGGTCGACGGCGGCCAAGGTGGACCAGGCGGCGAAGTCGGGCGTGCCGTCGTCCGCCGGCGGTGGCAGAGCGTCGAACTGCTTGAAGACGGCAGGCGTCGGAACGTGGATACCGGTGAGAATGACGAGCACCGCGTGCCGACGAACAGCGGCGAAGGGCTCGACCGCCTCGCCGCGACCGGTCACCGTCGCATCATTGACGTGGGTCAAATGATGCTCGAGGAAGAACATCACGTCGCTTCCGACGCCTTCGGCGGCATCGCGGAGGCGGTCCTCGATCCGGCGCACTGAGCCCGTACGTCGTCTCACGGTGTCGTCGCGCGGCCACCAGCGTCGCGGCGGCGTTGCTGCTGCCGCCACCGAGGCCGCCACCGCTCGGGATCGACTTGCCAATCTCGACTTCTGCCGAACAAGCGCGAGTCACCGGCGGCAGAAGACGCGACGTCCCACGCCCGTGCAGCGAGGTTTTTGCCGCTTTCCTCGCCCTGCGGAATGGAGGCGTCGTCGCAGGTGACCCAGAGATCGTGGTTCGGATGCCGAGTGCGCGGCACGCTGCGGAAGGTCAGCGTGTCGCTTACAGCTCGATCGTCCTGAACCACGACCGCAACGGGTGAAAGCCGCCATCCGTCGGCGGGAAGACCCGCAGATGCAGGTTGATCTTCGCCGGTGTCGCGATCGTGAAGCTGGCTCCGCTGTCGCTCACGACTTGAACTTCACCGGGCGGCCCATGCTCTCGTAGCTGGCGAGCTTGCGCTGCAGCGTTCGCACGCTGATCTGCAACGCGTCGGCGGCGTGGGTGCGGTTGCCGTCGAAACGGCTTAGTGCATTCTCAATCGCAAGGCGTTCGAGTTCTTCCATCGTCAGGCCGCTCGGGATCGCGTCGGCAGAACCGTTGGCGCCGTGCGTCGTGTCGTTGATGAGTTCGTCGGGAAGGTCGCTTTCCTGCAACTGCTGTCCGTCGGCGAGCACCATCATCCGCTCCAGCACATTGCGAAGCTCACGCACGTTGCCCGGCCACGCGTATTGGGCGAAGGATCGCATGACCTCGGGCGTCACGCGGTCGACGTTGAGGTCGCGGCTCTTGGCGATGTCGCGGATGAACTGGCTGACGAGCAGCGGAATGTCGTCGGGCCGATCCCGAAGGGGCGGCAGCGTGATGCTGACGACGTTGAGCCGATAGAAAAGGTCTTCGCGGAAGTCGCCCTCGCTGACCATCTTGCGCAGGTTGCGGCTGGTGGCGGCGACGACGCGAACATCGACCTTCTTGTCCTCGTGGCCACCGACGGGCGTGAGGGTGAGCGTCTCGAGCACGCGGAGCAGCTTCGCCTGCAACCCCAGCTCGAAGTCGCCGATTTCATCGATGAACAACGTTCCCGCGTTGGCCTGCTCGAAACGGCCCATGCGTTTGTCGGTCGCACCGGTGAACGCGCCACGCACGTGGCCGAACAGTTCGCTTTCGACCAGCGTGCTCGGCACAGCGGCGACGTTGACGGCGACGAACGGCCCCTTCTTGCGGGGCGAGTTGTGGTGCAACGCCTGGGCGACGAGTTCCTTGCCCGTGCCGCTCTCGCCGAGGACCAGCGCGGTCGAGTCGACCGGTGCTGCCCGACGGACCATCTCGAAGACACGCCGCATCTGCGGGCTTTCGCCGATGATCTTCTCGACGCCGAACTTGTGGTCCAGACGCTCGCGGAGTTGGCTCAGCTCGGTGTCCTTGCGTCGTGCCTCGATGGCACGCAGCAAATGAATCTCCAGATCGTCGGGGTCGATCGGCTTGGTGATGTAGTCGTACGCGCCAGCTTTGATGGCGCTGACGGCAGTGCTGACCGAGCTTTGACCGGTGATCAGAATGAACTGCGTGTCAGCCTGTCGGCTCTTCCAGAGCTTGAGCAGGTCGAGGCCGCTGACGTCGCCCATGTGCAGATCGCTCAGGACGATGTCGATCTCTTCATCGACATAACCAAGCGCTTTATCAGGGCTCTCGGCCGTAAACACCTCGTGGCCGATAGCGCGGAGCAGCTTCTGCAGGGCGTTGCGTTCGGCGGCGTTGTCTTCGACAATCAGGATGCGGCCTTGCGGCGATCCGCCGTCTGACTTGGAGCGCGATGAACCGCTTTGAGAGTGGGCAGGAGGTGCGGTCACGTGTCTGATGAGGAAGCTGTATCGCGGCGGGGCGTGAGAATGGATACGACAGGCCGTCGCGGTCCAGAGGTTTCGTCGCAGCTTACCGGCAGTCTGCCGTAGCTGACGACTCATTAAATTTGACATTCGTATCGGCGTCGTACTGTGCAGGCTCCGGGCACGTGGCGGCCCGGCCTCAGGCCGATCGAAGGCCGTTGACGCGTGAGAAGCACCATGCTCCGCCGGCTCCGCCGAGTCCGACTGTCGCTGGCGACGAAGTGCCAACTGCTGTTCGGTACTGCGGCGGGCATCATCATCGTCGCCGCCCTCACCGTCACGTGGCAGCGGATCGAGCAGCTCACCGAGCGACAGGATCACGTCGCCACCGACGTGCTGGCCCGGCAGGCGCTGGCAGAACATGCCGAAAGCGGCTCGCTCGACCACACCGGCTCAGGCTTTATCGAGAGCGAAGGGGCTTTGGTCAGGCGGCCCCGCATCGTCGCCGTTGACAATCCCGACCGGCTCACGCCTTTCGAGCAGACGGCCCTGCGGAACTTCGAGCAACGGCCTGATTGGCTGCGGTACCGGGAAGAGGCGGGCCTGCCCCCGGTCGAGGCGGGTGCGCCTGCCAAGCGTGGTCTGCGGACGGCGTGGGCGGCGCGGGCGACGGCAGACTGTCTGTCATGTCATGGGCCGCAAGGTGGCACATCACCCGTGGTGTTGCCTCCTGCCGACGGCGAACGACCGCCGCTCATCGGGTTGGCGAGCGTGGAAGTCGTCAGCCAAATCAGCCAGCGGGAGCGACTGCTTAACCGCGGCTTCCTTATCACTGCCGCCTTGGCCGCGGCGGCGACGGCGACGCTGACGCTCTACTTCATCCTGACGCGCCTCATTCTCTCACCCGTTCGCGTCCTGCAGGACGTGGCCGAGCGAGTTCGCGGTGGCGACCTCAACGTTCGCGCCGACCTGGCCACGGGTGACGAATTCGAGACGTTGGCCCGCACGGTCAACGAGATGGTCGGTGGGCTGCAGACGCGAAACGAGCAGCTTGCCCGCGCTAACCGCAGCCTCGACACGCGACTGGGCGACCTGGCCGCGGCCAATGTGGCGCTCGACGAGAGCAACCGGCTCAAGGGTGAGTTCCTGGCGAACGTGAGCCACGAGCTGCGAACGCCGCTGAACAGCATTCTGGGTTTCGCCGACCTGGTGAAAACGGGGGCCAAGGAGCAGCCCAAGGTCCAGCGTTACGCGAGCAACATTTCAGCCAGTGGCCAGTCGCTGCTCGAGCTGATCAACGACCTGCTCGACCTGGCCAAGATCGAGGCGGGCCGGATGGAGGTGCGTCGGGCACGGCTGAGCCTGAGCGACATGTTCGAGGCGCTGACGGTGCTGCTCGGCCCGATTACGGCGAAGCGGAAGGTCAAGCTCGTACGGGAAGTCGGTCCACGCGTGCCGATTCTTGAAACCGACGGCGGTAAGCTGCAACAGGTGCTGTACAACCTGCTCAGCAACGCGATCAAGTTCAGCCCGCAAGGCGGCCGCGTTGATCTTGTCTCACGTCTGGAAATCGGAGACGACGGCGAGCCGGGCCGTCACGTGCGGATCACTGTCACCGATCAGGGGCCGGGCATTGATCCGTCGAACCACGAGCACATCTTCGAGAAGTTCAGCCAGATCGACGGCAGCGAAACCCGCTCGTACGGCGGAACGGGCCTTGGCCTTGCGATCAGCCGAGAGCTGTCAACACTGCTGAGCGGCGAGCTGACGGTCGAGTCTCGGCTGGGTGAGGGGGCGACGTTTATCTTGCGCTTGCCTGTGACGCCGCCTGTGGTGGCGAAAGGAGGGTGACGGCCGGGAAGTAAGTGCGGTAGCGACTGACATCCCTCGTCACCAGCGTCAGTCCTGCAACTTGCGCATGAGCACCGATGTAGAAGTCGGGCAGCGGTGACGTCCTGGTGCCGCCGCGTTGGCGGTACAGCAAAAACGCCGCGGCCGCGGGCTCCGCCGCCTCCCAAGGCAGGTTCACCCGGTGAATCTCATCGATCGGCATCCAAGCGTCCAGCCCATCCGCGTTGCTTAACGAGGCGAGGATTTCCGCGTAGATGATCTGGTTGATGAACGCCACTCCATTCGTCACAGCACGGGCAAGTTGCTCAGACGACCAGGGTTCCCAATCTCGATCCTCCTGAAGGATGTCGATCAGAACGTTGCTGTCGAACAGGAATCTGGCACCTTGCGGATGGTCTACAGCCAAAGTTAGACCTCGCTACGGGTCATGGTCATGATCTCGTCGGCAGAATACAGCTTCTTGCCGCGGCCGCGCATCCTAGCGACGAGTCGCTCGCCCTTCGTCAGGCCGTCCTCGCCTAGAGAACGTCGCGGTTCGGCCAATCCTCCGCTCCCGACCGCGTCGAGCCTCTCGACGATGAAGTCGGCGATCTCGCCATAACCCGCGGCGTGGGTCAGCCGGCGCAAAACCGCCGCAGCGTCTCCCTCCAGTATGACCTTAGCTGTCGCCTCATCTTGATGCACAGCAACCACAATACTTGGATCAGCCTCCCGTGCCAATCAGATTCGTCCCTGGCGCGCCGGTCGATCTCCTGCCGCATCGGCGGCCTTGATCGTGTACCCTCCGCGCCCGGTGACCTTGCCGGATACACGAAACCAAGCCATTGTCGTCATACCCGCTCGGCTGCAGAGCGAGCGATTTCCGCGGAAAGTGCTTGCAAGCGAGACGGGGCGGCCTTTGGTGCAGCACGTGGTCGATCGGTGTCTCGGCATCGACGGCATCGGTCGCGTCATCGTCGCCGCCGACGCGGCAGAGGTCGTCGAAGCGTTGCAGCCGTTCAAGACTGAGGTCGTGCTGACGTCGCCGAGCTGCCGAACCGGCACCGAACGTGTCGCCGAGGTCGCCCGCACGATGGGATTGGCCGCTGACGACGTCGTCATCAATGTGCAGGGCGACGAGCCGGAAATCGAGGCGTCGGTCGTGACAAACCTGGCCCTGCGGATGAATAGTGACGACCGACCGCCGATGGCGACGGTGCACGTGCCGTTTCCGGCGAGCGAGCCGCACAACCCGAACCTCGTCAAAGTGGTCGTGTCGGCCGACGGTCGCTCGTGTTTGTGGTTCAGCCGCAGCCCGATCCCGTATGCCCGGTCGGCGACCCCCGCTTACCGCCTGCACGTGGGCATCTACGCCTACCGCGTGGCAACGCTGCTGGATCTGGCGACGACGCCGCCCACGCCTGCCGAGCGGTGTGAGTCACTGGAGCAACTACGTGCTTTGGAGACGGGTTTGGCCATCGCCGCCGTCGCCGCTGACGAACATCCGGGTGGTATCGACACGTCCGAGCAATATCGGGCCTTTGTCGAGCGATTTCGCGCCACCACAACCTGACCGCTGCCACTAGTCTGCACCGCCGTCCGCCGCCGCTCCCGCACCCGCCCGCCATGACCAACGCCGAAGAGCTGCTAGCCAGCACCAGTCACGCCCAGGAAGAGACCGAGTTTTACACCCCCATGCCGGCCGGCTACAAGCCGGGCAAGCACAAGTACGTGGTCGTGGTCGGCACCGTCATCAGCGGCCTGGGCAAGGGCATCTTTGCCTCGTCGCTGGCCAAGCTCATGCAGGACAAGGGCCTGAAGGTCGCTCCCATCAAGTGCGAGGGCTATCTCAACCTCGACTCCGGCACGCTCAATCCCTTCCGGCACGGCGAGGTCTTCGTCCTCGACGACGGCCAGGAAACCGACATGGACCTGGGCACCTACGAGCGGCTGCTCGGTCAGAACCTGTCGAAGCACAACTTCACCACCAACGGCCAGATCCTGTCGGCGGTCATGAAGAAGGAGCGGTCGGGTGGGTACCTGGGGCGGGACGTGCAAGTCATTCCACACGTCGTGGGCGAAGTGAAGCTGCGGCTGCGCGAGTTGGCGGCCAAGAGCCAGGCAGACGTCGTCTTCGTCGAGATCGGCGGCACCGTGGGCGACTACGAGAACTCCTTTTACCTCGAAGCCTGCCGACAGCTCGCTTATGAAGAGGGCGAAGATTCCGTTGCCTTCGTCGCACTGACGTACATCCTCTCGCCCGACGCGCTGGGCGAGCAAAAGTCCAAGGCCGCCCAGCTCGGGATTAAGCGGCTGATGGAGGTCGGCATTCAGCCGCAGATCGTGGCGTGCCGCGCGACTGATCCGGTGAGCGACAAGGTGCGTGAAAAGATCAGCATGTACACGAACGTGCCGCTTCGGCGGGTGTTCTCCATGCACGACCTCGAGAGTGTCTACCTCGTTCCAGAGGCCCTGCGTGGCGCGGGGCTCGATCGCGAGGTCATGGGCATGCTCAACCTGCACGAGCGGGCCGACCAGTTGCACGAAGACCGGGCCCGTGACCGGTGGCGCAGCTTTGTCCGCCGAATCCAGCAGCCCAAGGAAAAGCACGTCACAATCGCCATCACCGGCAAGTACACGGCTCTGCGTGACGCGTACGCGAGCATACTCAAGAGTGTCGAGCACGCGGGTGTCGCGTGCGGCGTGGAGATCGCACTCAAGAGCGTCGACACGACCAATATCACCGACGCCAACGCAGCCGACAAGCTGGCAGACGTTGACGCAATCATCGTGCCGGGCGGCTTCGGCGCCCGTGGAAGCGAAGGCAAAATCGCCTGCGTCAAACATGCCCGCGAGACAGGGTTACCTTACCTGGGCATCTGCTTCGGCTTCCAGATGGCCGTCATCGAATACGCGCGCAACGTGTGCGGCATCGACGACGCCAATTCGACCGAGTTCGACCCGGGCTGCTCGGCCCCCGTCATCGACATCCTGCCAAGTCAGAAACAGATCGAAGGCCTCGGCGGGAACATGCGGCTCGGCGGTAAAGACGTCGAGATCCGCCCAGGCACACTGGCGGCAGAGATCTGGAAGGACGAGCTTCGGAACAACCCGTACGTCAGGCTCCGCTTCCGTCACCGCTATGAGGTCGACCCGCGGTACGTCGACCAGCTCCAAGAGGGCGGCCTGATCTTCAGCGGCAAGCACCCGCAGCAGCCGATCATGCAGGTCCTCGAGCTGCCCCAGGACCAGCACCCGTTCTTCATCGGCACACAAGCGCACCCTGAAATGCACAGCCGCCCGCTGGAGCCGAGCCCGCTGTTCGTCGGGCTGGTCGATGCCGCGTTACAGCGGTCGTTGCTGCGGCCCAGCAAAGAAGAACACGACCAAGCTGCACAGGTTTGAGCCCAGTCACAACAGGTGTGAGCCCTGTCAAACTTGTGCATCAAAGCACGGTCGCAGCGATGAGCAAACGTCGTAGCTCAAGCGATTTGGCCCTTGAAGCCGCTCAAGCGGTTTGGCAGCTAGAGCTTGACGACGCGTGTGGCGCGGTTCCCCTTGGGGCCTGACTCGGCGGCATAGAGCACCGTTTCACCCTCTTCGAGCGTCTTGAACCCCTCTCCCTCGATGACGGCGTAGTGGACGAAGACGTCGTTGCCCTCCTCGTCCAGGATGAAGCCGAATCCCTTGGGATCGTTGAACCACTTGACGGTCCCACGGGTGGTCGGGGCGGCGGTGGTGTCGGCCTCCATCACTGATTCAGGGACGGACGCGACAGAAGATGGCGGTGCAGCAAGCGTGGTGCTCATGGTGACTCCTCGAAGAGCAAACCAGGTTCGGTGACCAGCCGCGCGGCCGGTCACCTTCCACCATACCAAGTTTCACCAATCGTGAAAGTTCACCTGTTGCAACAATAACTCGCAAACGTCTCGGCAAGGTTCTGCGGGCGACTCTGGGCGTTTCCGCGCCAAAGGTACGGGTGGTGAATCTCCTCGAAGTACGCGACTTGATGAAGGTCTACGGCGGCAGACGCGTCGTTGACGGCATCTCGTTCACCGTCGAACCTCGCCAAATCGTCGGCCTCCTCGGGCGCAACGGGGCCGGCAAAACCACAACGTTCCGCATGATTCTTGGCATGGTCGTGCCTGACGGTGGCAGCGTCGCCTTCGACGGCAACGATGTCACCCGACAACCCATGTTCAAACGGGCACGCCTCGGCATGGGCTACCTCAGCCAGGAACGAAGCGACTTCCGCAGGCTCAGCGTCTGGGACAACCTCATCGCCATCCTCGAACTCAAGCGACCACCCCTGCCCCGGGCCGAACGGCACCGACGGGCGGCAGAGATGCTCGACCGGTACGGCCTGACGCACGTCAAAGACTCACCCGCAGCCGTCCTGTCCGGCGGTGAGCGACGGAAGCTGGAGCTGTCGCGTGCCCTCGTCACCGACCCGAAGTTGATGCTCCTCGATGAGCCGTTCGCTGGTGTCGACCCGGTCGCCAAGGAAGAGATCCAGGACGAGATCCGACGACTACGCGACGAGTTCGGCAAAGGCGTGCTCATCACCGATCACGATGCAGAGCGAACGCTTCAAGTGTGCGAGCACGCGCTCATCGTTGACAGTGGCAAGCTGTTGTTCAGCGGAAAACCGGGCGACGCCGCCCGAGACGATATGGTGCGGGAGACGTATCTCGGCCACAACTTTGCCCGTGGGCTGGATACCTAGCTTCTATAAGTCCGTGCTGTGGCACAGATCACGAAATGTCGCAACATTTCGACGGACGTCGTCTCAACAGGACGCGGCGACGGGTCGATCTAGAAGTGGGCCGCCGACGAGGCGATCTTCCGACGGGGACCCTGCGCGTGCGGGGCGGCGGAGGTCGACCTTGGGGAACGGACGAGCCTGCTTGACGGGTGCCTTCTGGCATGCGTTGATGATCGGAAGCCAATGGATACCGCGCTACAGACCAAGATTGACGACTGCAGCGGGCTGCCGTCCCTGCCCACGGTGGCCATCGAGGTGCTCCGCCTGGCACGGTCGACCGAAACCGACATGAAGGCCATCGCTGGCGTCATCAACCAAGATCCGGCCCTGAGTGGTCGCGTGCTCAAGACGGTCAATTCCAGCTTCTACGGGCGAAGCCAAAAGGTCACGACGATCGACCAGGCGCTGGTCGTCATGGGGTTGCAGAGCGTGCGGACGCTGGTGCTGGGCTTTAGTCTTGTCGACGGCCTGATGAAGCGCAAGAGCGAGGGCTTCGACCACAAGGTCTACTGGCAGCGCAGCTTCTACGCCGCCGTCGCCGCCAAGGAACTTGGCGTCGCCTGCCGCGTCATGCAGGCCGAGGAGCTTTTTGTCTGTGGCCTGCTGGCCGACATCGGCATGCTCGTGCTCGACACGGTGCTCGCCGAGGAGTACGGCGAAGTGTGCGCCCTGGTCATGACGCACGCCGAGCAGCACGCTTCGGAACTGTCGAAGCTTTCTGCCGACCACGCCGAGGTCGGCGGGTACATCGCCGAGAAGTGGAAGCTGCCGCCGGTCTTGAGCGAGCCGATCCGCTGGCATACGGAACCCGAGAAAGCCGACGACGGCACGCTAAAGACCATGGCGGCGATCCTGCAGTGTGCCGGCCGCTGTGCCGACGTGTTTGTCGACAAGGAGCCGGCCCAGGCGATCGCCGACGTGCGGAGACTGACGGCCCATCTGCTCGAGGCGTCACCGATGCCACCGGCACAATCGGCCGAGGCGTACGCAGACAGCCTGTTGGAAAAGCTCGGTGCCAAGGTCCAGGAAACGACTGCTGCCTTCGAAATCGACTTGGGCCCGGCGGCCAAGTTCGACAAGATCATGCGCGACGCCACCGAGGCGCTCGTGGAGATCACGATGCAAAGCCAGCAGGAGGCGATGAACCTGCAGGAGCAGCAGGCCAACATGCAGCAGAAGTTCGCTCAGCGTGAGGCAGAGCTAACGAAACAGGCGACGACCGACTCCATGACCAAGCTGGCCAACCGGGCCGAGTTCGACAGGTTCCTGGGCGAAGAAGTCGCCGGGGCCGTTGCGACCAGCGAACCGATTTCGCTGATCATGGTCGACATCGACAAGTTCAAGAGTGTCAACGACACGCACGGCCACCAAGTGGGCGACGACGTCATCAAGTTCGTCGCCGACCTGCTCGACCGCTCGTGCCGCGATGGTGACCTGGCTGCCCGATACGGCGGCGAAGAGATGGCGCTGGTCCTGCCCGGCACCGACCGCTCCACCGCCGCTGCCCTGGCCGAGATGATGCGGTCCAACCTGTGCTCCGCCCCGGTCAAGAGCGGTGGCGTTCAGCTTCCCATCACGGCGAGCTTCGGCGTCAGTGCGTTCGAGCCGCCGAGCCCGCTGGCGACGGCACCGCTGCTCATTAAAGCCGCCGACAAGGCCCTGTACCACGCCAAGGAATCGGGTCGGAACCGTGTGAAGGTCTTCACGCTTCCACCAAAGCGGGCCGCGGCTTAAGACTCAGACGGCTCAAGGCCTAGACGTAGACCGCATCGGGATCGAACGCCTTGTCCTTCTCGACAAAGTCGAGCGAGCCGTCCGGGTGAACTTCGCGGTAGAAGCACGACGTATAGCCCGTGTGGCAGGCCGCCTGCGGCGTTGTCGCCGGGTCACCGATGACCACTTCTGCGACGAGACAATCCTGGTCGCAGTCGACGCGAAGCCGCCGCAGGTGCTGGGTCATGCCGCTCGACTCGCCCTTCTTCCAGAGCTTTTTGCGACTGCGTGACCAGTAGTGAACCTGGCCCGTCTTCATCGTGGCCTGGAGCGACGCCTCATTCATGAAGGCGACCATGAGCACGTCCTTCGACTCCGCATGCACCGCCACGCACGGCATCAGGCCGTCGGCGTCGAACTTCGGGTGAAAATGCACACCTTTCTCGATCTCGTTCTTCGTCACGTCCAACCGTAGACGCCGAGGCACTACGGTGCCGCACCACTTCACTAGGCTGCGGCGTGGCCCAGCTTCCGCAGATGCAGTTTTACAACACGCTCTCGAACCGGCTCGAGCCGTTCGAGGCGGCCGAGTCGCCCGTCCGCATCTACTCGTGCGGACCGACGGTCTACGACTTTGCTCACATCGGCAACTTCCGCAGCTTCCTCTTCGCAGACGTGCTGAGGCGGACGCTGGAGCTGGTCGGGCTCGACGTCGTACACGTCATGAATATCACAGACGTTGGCCACATGACCGAGGACGATCTGGCCGATGGAGGCGGCGAGGACAAGATGCAGGCCGCCTCCAAGAAGCTCGCCCAGGCTAAAAAGAGCGGCCAGGCCCATGCGGCGGCCGATGTCGACCCAAGCGACCCGTTCCAGATCGCCGCCTTCTACGGCGATGCATTTGTCGAAGACGCTCGCAAGCTCGGCCTGAAGGTCGCCAGCGATCCGGCCGAGCGGATGCCACGAGCCACAGACAATGTCGAGGCGATGCTGAGCATGATCGAGACGCTCGTCGACAACGGCCACGCGTATGTGGGCGGCGACGGGGCGGTCTACTACGGCGTCGAGACCTTCGGCGACTACGGCAAACTCAGCGGCAACAGCGTCGAGCAGCTTCGCGGCGGGGCAGGCGGACGCGTCGGCTCGACAGCCACCGCCGCCAAGCGTCACCCGGCCGACTTCTTGCTGTGGAAGCCTGACGAGCACCACCTTATGAAGTGGCCAAGTCGCTTCGGCACGGGCTATCCGGGCTGGCACATCGAGTGCTCGGCCATGGCCCGTGCCCACCTCGGGGCCGATGTCATCGACTTCCACACCGGCGGCGAGGACAACATCTTCCCGCATCACGAGTGCGAGATCGCTCAAACCCGCGGCGCGACTGGCCAAGACACATTCGCCCGATTCTGGCTCCACGGCCGCCACCTGCGTGTCGAGGGCGAGAAGATGAGCAAGTCGACGGGCAACTTCTTTACCGTCCGCGACGTGCTCGAGGGCAAAGCCACAGACGGCAGGCAAGTCGCTCCCGAAGTGCTTCGCTACGAACTCATCCGCAGCCACTACCGCGGCACCGCCAACTTCACCGCAGGCGGCCTGCGCGACAGCGGCAGCGCGATTGGCAAGCTCCAGCGGCTGTACCGCGACGCCAAGGAACAAGCCGGCGACACCTATCCGGCAGCTGAGCTCACGGCGGGCCCGCTGCCACGCTTCGTGGCCGGGCTCTGCGACGACTTGAACCTGTCAGCCGCAATGGCGGCCGTCTTCGAGTGGGCGGGCGATCTGGACGACTCAGCCGACCCGACGTTGACGGCGCAGATCCTGGAACGGGTGGACTCGGTGATCGCGTTCCTGCCGACCGGTGACGCTTCGGCAGATGACGACGTGACGGCTTTGGCAGCGAAGATCGACGCCGCCCGGGCCGCCAGGGACTTCGCCGCCGCCGACGCCGTCCGGGCCGACCTGCTGGGTCGCGGTTTCAAGGTCCTGACGACGAAGGACGGGACCACGGTCGAGAAGCCATTGGCCTAGGCAAGCAAAAGAGGCACGACCTTGCGGCCGTGCCTCTTCAATTGAGCGTTTGTTCAACCTCAACGACGCCGCTTCAGGAGCAGCAGCGACGGCAGGACAAACGCCATCGACGCCGGCTCCGGCACGAGCGTCAGGTCGAAGGACACCGAAGGCGGCAGGCCCTCGAACGGCAGCGTCATGCTGTTCGTCGGGTTACCGCTGGCGAGCTGGAACACCGCACCGGGCGTCTCCGAAGCGAGCAGCAGGCGAATCGACTCACCTGCGTTTATCGCGTCGATGAGGGCCGACTCAACGGCGGCATCGGGCATGATGCTGCGCGTGATCGTCCGAACGCCTTCGGCCTCGAACTCGCTCGACAGGACGACGGCATCAGGGAATTGGTCACCGAAGCCGGTGGGCGTCGTGTAGGGCGGACCGGCGAGGCTGACGAACTCAAGGTCGCCGATGACGCTGTCATTGGCGGTGAAGTAGACGCTGAGGTCGCCTGCATCCTGGATGCCACCGGCACCGGTGTCGGTACGGGTGGCCGGCGGAAGCGTGAGCGTTAGATTGGCGATGTCGGTGACATCGACGTTGGCAAAGTCAGCCGTCGGAATGTCGATGACGGTAAAGATGCCGAAGACGTTCTCGGCGTTGTTGCGCCGGTCGCCGTTGACCTGGAAGCGGCCCGAGCCGCCGGGAGCCAGAATGTTGCGTCCGGTACCGCCGAAGAAGCTGCGGAAGACGTTGGCGATGTTGAGTTCGTCGACGCCGGTGCGCGTGACGACATCGGCCGAGGCGACTTGCGTCGGCAGAACAAGGGCGGCCAGGGTGAGGCCGGTGATCAAGGTTTTCATAAGGTGCACTTTCGCTGCAAATAACTGAGATGCTGAGGCGGTGGTGCGGCGACGATAGCAATTCGTCGTCGATTTCGAATGCAATAAACTTTTTGGCGACTGTCTACCGCTATTTCGTCAGCCGCGTCAGGGCTTCGCGATAGCGGGCGAGGGTGCCGTCAATGACGTGCTGAGGTAGAGCCGGGCCGGGCGGTTGCTGGTTCCAGTCGAGGCCGGCGAGGTGATCACGGACGAACTGCTTGTCGAACGAAGCCTGCGGGCCGCCCGGCTGCCACGTGTCGGCGGGCCAGAAGCGGCTGGAATCGGGCGTGAGGGCTTCGTCGGCGAGGACGAGGTGGTTGAAGGCGTCGCGGCCGAACTCGAACTTCGTGTCAGCGATCAGGATCCCGCGCCCGGCCGCATAGTCGGCGGCGTGGCGGTAGAGCGACAGCGTCAGGTCGCGAAGCTGCGTCGTTAGTTCAGCGCCGAGGGCGTCGGCCATCATCTCGAACGACACGTTCTCGTCGTGTCCGGTGGCGGCTTTGGTGGCGGGCGTGAAGATTGGCTCCGGCAGCTTGTCGCCGTCCCGCAGGCCCGGCGGCAGCTCGATGCCGCACACCCGTCCGGTGGCCTGATACTCCTTCAGGCCTGAACCCGCCAGATAACCCCGCGCTACGCACTCGAACGGCACAATCTCGAGCCGGCGGACGAGCATTGACCGCCCCTCAAGCACGGCGGCATACTCCTGCAACGCCTCCGGAAACTGCCCGACCTCGGCCGTGACGAGATGGTTGTGCGTCAGCGGCAACAGCTGCTGGAACCAAAAGACAGCCATCTGCGTCAGCAGCACGCCTTTACCCGGGATCGGCGTCGGCATCACAACGTCGAACGCGCTGACACGATCGGTGGCGACGATCAACAGGTGATCCTTCAGGACCGACGAGATGTCGTAGACGTCGCGGACCTTGCCAGAGGTCTTGGGAAACGGGAGGTCGGTCGTGGTCAGCGCGTCGGGCACGACCGACTTTATCAGGCGTGACCTGCTTGACGATCTCGGACAAAGCTACTGAAGTGGCTTAGCCTCACGCCCTTGAGGGTCGGGCGCAGTTGCAACGCGTGTTTTGGGCCGATAGACAAAGAGTGAACGATTATCTGCTGAGCATCCTCTTCGGCGTCGTAGAGGGGTTGACCGAGTTCCTGCCGGTCAGCTCAACGGCCCACCTGCGGCTGATCAAAGAGCCGCTTGGCCTCATGGACGACCCGTACTGGAAGATGTACGACGTCGTGATCCAGCTCGGGGCCATCCTGGCCGTCGTCGTCTACTTCCGCGTGAAATTGCTCGGCTTCGTCAAGACGTTCCCCAAGGGCGAGCACGGCGATAAGAACCTGCTGACGCACCCGCTGTCACTCGTCATGCTCGCATTCGTCGTGACGGCGGTGCCAATTCTGATGGGGCTGGACGACCTCATCAAGTCGAACCTGTCGTCGCTGCCGGTGATCGGCGTCGCGCTGCTCGTGGGTGGTGTCGTGATGTGGGTGGTCGACGCGTGGCTGGGTGACCGGGCGGGCACCGAGGACGTGGCCAAGGTCGGACCGGTGCAGGCGGCCATCGTCGGTCTGGGCCAGGTCGTTGCGGCAGTCTTTCCTGGCACGAGTCGGTCGATGGCGACTATCGCCGGCGGACAGTTGTCAGGCATGAGCCGGTCGACGGCTCTCGAGTTCAGCTTCTTTTTAGCCATACCGACGATGTCGGCTGCGTTCGGGTACGACCTGCTCAAGACCGTCACCGCCGACGCGGGTGAGGAGGGGGCACTCGGGCGAGCGCTGACGGGTCACGACATCGGCGTGCTGGCGGTCGGATTCGTCGTCAGCTTCATCGTCGCTTGGGCCGTCATCGCCTGGTTCATGGCCTGGGTGAAGCGGCACGGCTTCGTCCCCTTTGCGATCTATCGGATCGTACTCGGCATCGGTGTGCTGGCCTACGCGTACTTCGGGCAGTAACGCGCGTAGGTGTCGCACGATGTCGCAAGGCAACGTATAGTGCCTGTCACGGCCTGCGTCGGCGGGCGGACGGGAGACGATGCCATGGCCATCAACGTACTACGCGGCCTCTTCGTGCTGCTGATGGCAGCAGTCGGGTACTCGTTCGTCACGCTCGATCCACTCGAACTCGGCTCGCTTCCCGTTCCGGCCTGGCTCGCCCTTGGCTTTAGCCTGTCGCTGGGCGTGATGATGGTCGTCCTCGACATCGTCGCAGGCAGACGCAAGCTGGCCGTCTTCAGCGGCGTCGCATTCGGCATCCTCGTCGGGCTGACGATCACGTACGCCCTGTCGTTTGGTGTGGCACTCGTCGTCGATAACGTTCTCCTGCCCGCAGGTGCTAGGACCACGACCAACGCAGCGGTCATCGGTTTCTTGAACCTGATGATCGGGACGACCGCGTGTTACTTTGCCATCAGCTTCGTGCTGCAGACAAAGGACGACGTGCGATTCATCATTCCGTACGTCGAGTTCCGTCGCGACAGTCGCGGGGTGAAGCCGGTCGTGGTTGACACAAGTGCGCTGATGGACCGTCGCCTGGGCCCGGTGCTGCGGGCCGGATTTCTGGATGCCCGGCTGATCGTGCCGCAATCGGTCGTGGCTGAGTTGCAGAAGGTCGCCGACCTGTCCGACCGTGACAAGGGCCGCCTCGGTCGCGAGGGGCTTGATCGACTGGCGGACATGCAGCGCGAACCGACGGTTGAAGTCCGCATCTACGACGACCGCGCTGGTAGCGAAAACCTGGACGGCCCTGTCGATCAGCGGGTGATTGACCTCGCGCGCGAGCTCGAAGGCCGCGTGCTGACCGACGATCTGAACATGGCCAAAGTGGCCAAGCTGGCCGGGCTCTCGGTGTTGAACCTGAACGCGCTGAGCGAGGCCGTTCGGCCGCAGGCGGTGCCGGGTGACGCGTTGCTGCTCGAGGTCACGCGACGCGGCAGCTCGGCGGGTCAAGGCGTGGCCCACCTGGCGGACGGCACGATGGTGGTCGTGGAGCACGCCGCAGAACGTGTGGGTGAGACGATCGAGGTAACGGTCACGAATGCCACGCAGACGGCGGCGGGCCGTATGGTCTTTGCCCGACCCGCCGACGAAGCAGTCGACGCCGACCTTGCCAAGCCGTCCAAGCCGCGTCGCCGCCCGCCCCGTCGCATTCCCGCCTGAACCACCCAGAAGATCGTGCCGAGCCCCGACGACGTCATCGCCAGTCTCCGCCGCCGTTGTGACCGCATCCTGACTGAAGGAGATCTGCGGAAGAAGCTCGAAAGCGGCAAGCCGCTGCGCATCAAGCTCGGCATGGACCCGACCGCGCCCGACGTGACACTGGGTCACTGCGTGCCGCTCAAGGTCATCCGCCAGTTCCAGGAGCACGGCCACAAAGCGGTGCTCATCATCGGCGACTACACGGCTCGCGTGGGCGACCCGACGGGTGTCAACGCCACGCGCCCGATGCTGACGGGCGAGGAAATCGACCGCAACGCCGAGACATACGTCGAGCAGATCGGCCGCGTCCTGATGACGGACGACGAGCACCTCGAGGTCCGCCGCAACGGCGAGTGGCTTGGAAAGCTCGACCTCGTCGGCCTTATCAAGCTCGCCGCCCGCAAGACGGTTGCGCAGGTCCTGGACCGCGACGACTTCCAGAAGCGTTACGCCGCCAAGCAGGAGATCGGCTTGCACGAGTTCATGTACCCGCTCTTGCAGGGGTACGACAGCATCGCCGTCGAGGCCGACGTGGAGATGGGCGGCAGCGACCAGTTGTTCAACAACCTTGTCGGCCGAGAGTTTCAGCAGGCCGAGGGCCAATCGCCGCCGGCGGGGCAGTGTGTGATCGTCACGCCGCTCTTGGTCGGAACTGACGGCGCGATGAAGATGAGCAAGAGCAAGGGCAACTACGTGGCCGTGACCGACCCGGCGGGCGGCGACGGCGGCATGTTCGGAAAGATCATGAGCCTGCCCGACGGCGTGATGGAGCAGTACTACCGGCTACTGACCGACGTGCCGACGGAGGAGTACGAGGCGGCCATCGCAACCAGCCCGCGGGACGCGAAGGTGCGGCTGGCCAAGACGATCATCACCGAGTTCCACAACGCCGACGCCGCCGACGACGCCGAGAAGCAGTTCATGACGGCCACGCACGGCGGCATTCCTGATGACATTACCGAGCAGCAAGTCGCCGCGGGCCCGCACGGTGTCATCGCGTTGCTCGTCGATGCCGGCTTCGTCGCCAGCAACGGAGAGGCGATGCGACTCATCAAGCAGGGCGGCGTGAAGCTTGACGGCGTGAAGGTGACGAACACGAAGGCGGAGCTCACGGTGACGACGCCGACGGTGCTACAGGCGGGCAAGCGAAAGTTCGTTCGCCTGTTGCCGTAGTGTGGCGGCATGACTGTGACGGCCGAGCAGAACGATGCAATTAAGAAGTCGAGCACGATGAATCTTCGACGCTCCCCGCAGGAGAAGGATCGGCTCACCAGCCTCACCCAGGCCGTTGATGTCCGCCAGGACAAGTCGTACCTCATCGTCGGCGAACGGACCAACACGAATGGCTCGCGACAGTTCAAGCGGCTGCTCCAGGAGGAAGACTGGGACGGCCTCGTCTCCATGGCCCGCGACGAAGTACGCGGCGGCAGCCAGGTGCTCGATGTCTGCGTCGACTTCGTCGGCCGCGACGGCGTCAGCGACATGCACGAAGTCGTCAAGCGGTACGTCCAGCAGGTCGGCGTGCCACTCATGCTCGACTCGACCGACCCGAAGGTGCTCGAAACAGGCCTGAAGCTCGCAGGTGGTCGCTGCGCGCTCAACTCGACCAACCTCGAAGACGGCGAAGAGAAGTTCGGCCAGATGTGCGAGCTGGCCCGCCGGTACGGCGCGTTGCTCGTCTGCGGCACGATCGACGAAGATCCGGAAAACGCGATGGGTCGCACGGAGGAGCGCAAAATAGAGATTGCCAAGCGGATCCGTGACCTGGCCGTCAACAAGTATGGGTTGCGCGACTGCGACCTGATGTTCGACCCGCTCGTGCTGCCGATCTCGACAGGCCTCGAAGACGATCGCGAGAACGCCGCCGCCACCATTGCCGGCACGCGTCGGATCAGCCAGGAGCTTCCCGGTTGTCACACCGTCGTCGGTCTTTCGAACATCTCGTTCGGCCTGCGACCTGCCGCGAGGCAGGTGCTCAACAGCGTCTTCCTGCACGAACTTCGCGAGGCGGGACTGACGAGCGCGATCGTTCACGCTTCGAAGATTCTGCCGAAGAACAAGATTGCCGATGAGCGGTGGCAGGGCGCGCTCGACCTGATCTACAACCGCCGCAGCGAAGACTTCGATCCGCTGACGGCATTCATCGGCCTGTTCCCAGAAGGCGAAGAAGTCGCCGGCGACAAGGTCGAGGACGAAAATCTCACACTCGAGGAAAAGCTTGAGAAGCACATCATCGACGGCGAGAAGCGCAACCTGACCGAACGACTCGATGAAGCGATGAACCAGGGCATCAAGCCGCTGGCGATCATCAATGACATTCTGCTCAAGGGCATGAAGGTCGTCGGCGACCTGTTCGGCCGCGGCGAGATGCAGCTGCCGTTCGTGCTGCAAAGTGCCGAGACCATGAAGGCGGCCGTCGCTCACCTCGAGCCGCACATGGACAAGCTCGACGGCGACAGCTCCAAGGGTCGCTTCGTGTTGGCCACCGTCAAAGGTGACGTCCACGACATCGGCAAGAACCTCGTCGACATCCTGCTGACGAACAACGGCTACACCGTGTTCAACATCGGCATCAAGCAACCCATCGGCGAGATCCTCGACAAGTTCGCCGAACACAAGGGTCACGCCATCGGCATGAGTGGCCTGCTCGTCAAGAGTGTCGCGGTCATGAAGGACAACCTGGCCGAGATGAACGCCCGCGGCATCACGCCGCCAGTACTTCTGGGAGGTGCGGCGCTGACGCGTGAGTACGTCGAGGAGGATCTGACCACGCTCTACGACGGCGAAGTGTTGTACTGCCGCGACGCCTTCGACGGTCTGCGGATCATGGACAAGATCATGGCCGGCGAAGTGGCCGACGTGGTCGAAGATCAGCGGAAGTCTGCCGAAAACAGACGCAAGCTCAAGGCCGGTGCCGTCAAGCCCAAGAGCACGACGGCTGCCGACATTCCGGACATGATCCGCGACAACCCGGTGCCCAAGCCGCCCTTCTGGGGCAGCCGCGTCGCGACCGACATCCCGCTGAAGAACATCTTCGGCTACGTCAACGAAATCGCACTCTTCAACGGCCAGTGGGGCTTCAAGAAGAAGGGTCTTTCGGCAGAAGACTTCGAAGCATCACTCGCGGACTCAGCGAGGCCGACGTTCGAACGGCTCAAGGCAGCGGCCCTCACAGGCACCATGCTCCAGCCGAAGGTCACGTGGGGCTATTACCCGGTTCAAAGCGACGGCGACGACCTGATCGTTTACGAGCCCGAAGCCTTTGCCGAGTACGACGCCGCCCACCGCGACGAAGGGCCGGTCAAGCCCGACGAGCCGCTGCCGGGTGCGGTCGAGCTGACACGCTTCACGCTGCCGCGGCAGGAAGGTCGTCGCAACTTGTGCATCGCCGACTTCTTCCGAAATGTTGAGAGTAACGAGTACGACGTGCTGGCCGTCCAGCTCGTCACGATGGGCCAGAACATCAGCGATGTGGCCGAAGAACAGCGGGCCAAGGACAACTACCAGGAGTATCTCTATCTCCACGGGTTCGGCGTTGAATGTGCCGAGGCCCTGGCCGAGATGTGGCACAAACGTATTCGTACCGAATTGGGCTTTGCCAACGAAGACGCGACGGAAACACGCAAGCTCTTCCAGCAGCAGTACCGCGGCAGCCGTTACAGCTTCGGCTACCCGGCATGTCCGAATCTCGAGGACCGCACGAAGCTCCTGAGCCTTCTCAAGCCGGAGGAGCTCGGCGTGGAACTGACCGAAGAGTTCATGCTCGATCCGGAGCAGTCGACGGACGCGCTCGTCGTTCACCACCCGCAGGCAAAGTACTTCGACGTGTGATGGGCTTCGTAGGCTGACCCATGATCAGCATGCGTTCGCTGCAGAAGGACATGCGTGGCCGCCGCGTCACGGTGATGGGTCTTGGCCACTTCGGCGGTGGGACGGCCGTCGCTAGATGGCTCGCAGAGCAAGGCGCTCGCGTCACGGCAACGGATGCAAAGGCGGCCGATGACTTACCGCAGGAGGCGCGGGATCTGGCCGACCGTGGCGTTACGCTCAAGCTCGGCGGGCACGAGGCAAGCGATTTCGAGAAGGCGGATCTGGTCGTCGCCTCGCCGGCGGTGCCGCCTGGCAACACGTTTTTGCAGGCGGCGTTGAAGGCGAACAAACCTGTCACGACCGAGATCTGCCTCGTCGCCGCTCGCCTGCCGACGAAGCTCGTCTTTGGCGTCACCGGTACCAAGGGCAAGAGCACCACAGCTACGCTACTGGCCAAAATGCTCGGTGCGTGGGAGCCGCTGCCGGGTGACAAGGCCGAGAAGGTGCGGGCAACCCGTAGCCGCTATGTCGACATCACCGACACCGCGCCACGCCGCGTCTGGCTCGGTGGCAACCTCGGCGGTTCACTGCTCCCGGACCTCGACCAGATTGGAGAGAAGGACCTTGTCGTCCTCGAGCTGTCGAGCTTCATGCTCCATTATCTCGGCCAGCTCCAGTGGTCTCCGCACGTAGCGGTCGTCACCATGGTCGGCCGCGACCACCTTGCCTGGCACGGCGACGAAGCCGCGTACCACGAGGCCAAGCAGCACATCGTGCGGCATCAGGCAGAGCATGATTTCGCGGTGCTGCCGACGAACTCTGCGACGGCCCGAGCATTCCGCGATCACACGCCGGCGAAGATTGTCGAGTACGGCAAGCGGGCCCACCTTCCGGCGGCGTTCGCGCCGGACCTGCCGGGCAAGCACAACCGCATCAACGAACGCGGCGCTTACGCCGCGGCGGCAGTGGTGGGCGTCTATCCGGATCAGGCCGCCCAGGCGTGCCGCGACTTCACCGGGCTGCCGCATCGCCTGCAACTGGTGCACACCGACCAGCAAGGCGTGAAATGGGTCGACGACTCCATTGCCACGATTCCCGAGGCCGCCGCCGCTGCGTGTGAGGCGTTTGCCGCCGGAACGGTCGTGCAGATCATCGGTGGCAGCGACAAACGCCTCGACCCGGCCGCGATGGTCGAGACGCTCAAGAAGCGCTGCCGGGCCGTCCTGCTCGTCGGCGACACCGGTCCCGCCTTGGCCGACGCACTCGGAGATGTTGCGACCGTCTGCCAGACTCTCGACGCCGCCGTCGCCAAGGCTCGCACGGTGGCACAGCCGGGCGACGTCGTGCTGCTCTCGCCCGGCTACGCCAGCTACGACCAGTTTCCGAACTTCGACGCTCGCGGAGAGGCCTTTGCAAAACTTGCACAAGCTTGAGTAGTTCACCCGCTACGCCTGCGCCTGCTGCGTTGTATGTTCGGACAGCACCGTGCCAGACGACGACGACGAACAACTCGATGTAGCCGCCGAAGGCGCCGGCACAGGTGCCCCGGCGGCCGATCCTTCGGGAACGCGACGCCACTGGGTGCTGACGCTGCTGGGCGTGGTGCTGGTCGGCTTCATCCTGTACGTCGGTCAACCGGTGCTGATGCCGCTGACGCTGGCGTGCCTGCTGGCGTTTCTGGTCACGCCGTTGTGCGAGTGGCTCGAGCACCGACGCGTCCCGCGGGTGGTGTCAGTCGTCTCCGTCGTCATCCTTCTCGCTGTCGTCATCACCGGCATCGGGTGGACGCTTTACAGCGGCGTCGAGCGGATCGGTGAGAACTGGCCGGCGTACTCGACGCGCTTTGTCGAGAAGGCCAAAGTCCTGGGCGGTTCCGGTCGCAAGAAAGATGAAGACAAAACCGGAGTCGAGAAGCTTCTCGAGGGCGCAGCCGACACGGGGGCCAAGGTTGCACAAGCCGTCGCCGACGGGGCAGACGAAACCGAGACGCCTGACGACGCTGCCGCTGAGGAGCAACCACCTGCCACACAGCCGGCCGTTACCGACACGCCGGCACCAGCAGGTACAACAGAGGACTTCCTCCAACGGCTCGACAGTGGCTTCGAATCTCTCGCCGCCAGGACGCAGGGCGTTGACACCGTCGCGACACAGCTTGTCGAGCGGCTTCAGCTCATCATGTCGGAATTTCGTGACGAACTGCGGACGCAGCCGCTACGCGTCATCGAACTCCAACCAGAGCCGACATCCGTCGAACGCGCCCGCATGGTGCTCGGTCAGGTCGCAAGCTACGCAGGAACGGCCGGCCTCATCGCCGTCTTCCTGCTGTTCATCCTGCTGCAACGCGACGACCTCCGCGACCGCGTCATCAAGCTGGCCGCCGGTCGGCGAATCAACCTCGCGACGCAAGCACTCGACGACGCCAGCCGCCGGATCAGCCGCTATCTGCGGGCACAAGCCATCGTCAATGGCACCTACGGGGTGGCCATCGGACTGGGCCTGCTGGGTATTAGCTACGGCGTCGCCGGTGAGTGGTTTCCGGGTGTGATGCTCTGGGCGACGCTCTGCGCGATCCTGCGTTTCATCCCGTATCTCGGACCTTGGCTCGCGGCAGCTTTTCCGCTGTTCGTCAGCCTCGGTCACTTCGAGGGCAACGGCGTGGCGCTCGGCGTCATCGGCATGTTCCTCGTCGTCGAACTCATCAGCAACAACGTCATGGAGCCGATGCTCTACGGCAGCGCGGTCGGCATGAGCGACTTTGCTGTCATCGTCGCGGCGACCGTGTGGACCTTCCTCTGGGGGCCAGTCGGCCTGCTCGTCGCCACGCCGCTGACAACGTGCCTCGTCGTGCTCGGCAAACACGTGCCGGCGCTGAGACCCATCGACACATTGCTCGGTAGCGAGCCTGTGCTCTCGCCGCATTCTCGGCTGTATCAGCGGTTGCTGTCGATGGACAGCGACGACGCCGACGACGAGGTCGAAAAGTACCGCAAGGAGCACACGCTCACCGAGACGTTCGACGATCTCATTCTGCCGGCACTGGCACTGAGCGAGCGGGACCGCGAGGCGGGCAACTTGACGGCAGACCGTGTGACGTACATCCGCGACTGGATGAGCGACATCGTCGAAGAGCTCGGCGAACAGGACGATCCGCTGCCGAGTGACAGCGTTGACATCAGCGACCCGACCATTCCTGCGGCCGACGAGAAGCCGGTTAGCGAGCGGTTGGCCAAAGCCGGCGTCGTGATCCTGCCGGCCAGCGACGAGGCCGACCACACGGCGGCGAAGATGCTCAAGGTGCTCCTCGACCGTCGCGGCTACCAGACCACAACCATTGACGAAGACGCCCTGGCGAGTGAGAAACTCGCCGCCGTCACCGGTAACGGAGCAGCCGTCGTTGTCATTAGTGCCGTCCCGCCCAAGGCCGCAGTACGGGCCCGGTATCTCGTCAAGAAGCTCGCCACCTTGGTAGCGGACGACGGCGGTGCCGTCGCACAGACGCTTGTCGGCGTCTGGGATCGTCGCAGCGATGTCCAGAAACTCCGCCGCCGCGTCAGCGGCAAGGCCGAGGGCGAGCTTGGCCGCGTGAAAGTCATCACAACGATGGCTGACGCCGTCGACGCCGTCCGCCAGAGTGCCGAAATCGCCGTCGCCAAGCAGGAGCCGATCAACGGTGAAAGCTGACCCTGGCAGAGCAGCGTTCGCCAGGTGTGCCGTGAGGAGGTTGCGAGGGCGCACAAAAGCCGCGGCCCATTGGGCCGCGGCTGATACGTCTCCGCTTGGACTTGAACTGGCAAATCCTACTCAACCAGCCGGTGGCGGAACGCGGCCCTCAGCCAACGCGGCTTCTTCGCCGTCTTCGTCGCTGATTGCCTTGGCGGCCGGGTCGACGTCGTCGCTGACGAGCGGCTCGCCATTGGGCTTGTGCACGGCTCGCAGTTCCGGCTCGACGTCTTCATCGATGCCGGCCGCCGCGTTCTCGTCGTGCGTGACGACTTCGGAGGCAAAGCCCTCGGTGTGCTCCGTCGGGCCGTTCATCGTGGCGGCGTCATCGTCGTCCTCGATCGTGTCGGCGGGCGACTCGTCTTCGGTCGGCTCGGCGTTGAGCAACGCGTCGGCTGCGGCGTCTGCGCTGCGCGGGCCGGCGTCGAGGCTGGCAGTGCTCGCACCACGCTCGCCCACGCCCGGCTCGCCGCTGCCTTGCTCGCGCCCGCCCAATCCCATGCCGGACGGCAGGTTGCCGAGCAACGCGTTGCGGGCAAGGCTCGCACCCTGCATGCCTGCCGCCTTGAGCTCGGCCTCGCGCTTCTTCTTTTCTTCCTGTTCCTTGACCACGATCTTCGCCTCCTCGGTGCAGACGTCGACCATCTTCTCGGCCAGGTCGTACTCAAGATCGAGCTCGTCCATGAGCGGCTGCTCGCCGACCTCCTCGATGTCGCGGACGTCGATAAGGCCCAACGCGATGATCTTGTCGAGCATGTCCTGATCGCCGGCGACTTCTTCGACCTGACGCAGCACACTCTCGAGGCGGTCGATGTTCCCCTGGAACTCCTGGGGCGTGAGGATGTCGACGTCCCAACCCGTCAGGCGTGCGGCGAGTCGCACGTTCTGACCGCGCTTGCCGATGGCCAGCGACAGCTGATCTTCGTTGACCACGACCGTCGCCCGCCCGAGTTCGAAGCACAGCGACACCTCGGCCACTTCAGCCGGCTTGAGCGCGTTGGCGATGAGGATCTGCGACGACTCGTTCCAGCGGACGATGTCGATCTTCTCACCGCCGAGCTCGTCGACGATGTTTCGGATACGGCTGCCACGCACGCCGACGCAGGCACCGACGGCATCGACCTTGGCATCAATGCTTGCCACCGCCAGCTTCGTCCGCGCACCGGCCTCGCGGGCCAGCGCCCGAATCTCGATCGTCCGCTCACCGACCTCCGGCACCTCGCGCTCGAACAGGCGACGGATCAGCTCCGGGTGGCTGCGACTCAGGATAATCTTGACGCTGCTGGGCGTGTCGCGCACCTCGACGATCAGCGCCTGCACCGCGTCGTTCTCGTTGTGGTACTCACCGGGAATCTGCTCGGAGCGAGGCATGATGCCCTCGACGCGGCCGAGGTTGACGATCATGGTCGGCCCCTCGAATCGCACGACGCTGCCGTTGACGATTGTGCCGACCTTGTCCTTGTACTCCTCGTAGATGCTGCCGCGTTCGTCCTGGCGGAGCAGTTGGATCATGACCTGCTTGACGGTCTGGGCACCGATGCGGCCCATCTTCTCCTGCGTGAGGTGCTCACCGTTCCGCCACATGTCGATCTGACCGCTTTCGCGGTCGACGGCCACCTGGAACTCGGCCACGTCTTCGACCTGGTACTGGCGGCGGAGGCCACTTGCGATGGCTTGCTCGATGTCGAGGAAGACGGCTTCCTTCGAGATGTCGCGGTCCGTGGCAATGCCTTCAACGATGCGGACGAGTTCGGCGTTCATGATGTCTGGTCGGTCTATGTGGTTGTGCGAGTTGTCAAAGCGGCCGCCCAAATGGGCGGCCGCGTCGGTTCACTATAGGCGTTGCCGTGACGGCACGCCGCTCACGTCGTGCTATCGACGGCGACGCAGCAGCGTCAGGCCGCCCATGCCGACGAGCGCCAGGCTCGTCGGCTCGGGGATGACGACGCTCAGGCGGAAAGCCGACTCGACATCGTCCTGCGTCGTGCCCGTGTTGAACGCGTCGATGTCTGCTGTGAAGTAGACATCGAGGACGCCGCCGACGCGTTCGCCAATCGCGACGTTGCGCAGGCCGGTGAAGTTCTGCAGGAAACCGGCGTCGGAACCGTCGATGACGCCGTCGCCGTTGGTGTCGACCATGTCGCCTTCGGACAACACGACTTCGCCGTTGACGATAAGCACCTCGACGCTGCCCTGGCCGAAGTCTGCATCCCAGACAGCCGCCCAATCGCCCGACTCGTTGAGGTCGGCCCACTCGACGCTGCCGGTGACGACGCCACCGCCGATGGCGTCGCCTTCGCGGAGCACGATCTCGTCGCCGAGGAACAGGAACTCGTCGGTCGCAAAGGAACCGGCGGTGTCACCCGACACAAGAAGGGTTCCGGCTTCGTTGATCTTGACGACGTCGAAGTTGTCCCACGCCTCACCGGCGAGACCGCCGACCGCCGGGTCGATGGCGTCACCCTCGCGGAGGATGCCACTGCCTGCGACGGCTGCGTTGTCGTTGACGACGACGACATTGTCTGCCAGCGAGCTGGCGGTGGTGTCGACGTCGTAGGCGTAGAAGGTGCCGTCACGGCTGAGTCCGCCGCCGAAGCCGGGGTTGGCGTTGTCGACGACAAGGCCACCGGTGCCACCGACGACGTCGCCCGTGACGATGAGCGGCGTTGGCTTACCAGCGGCATCGACGAAGAACGCGCCGCGGCCGATGGTCGAGCCGTCCGGTGTGTCGCTGTAGGAGCCGACGAAGGTTCCGACGCCGCTGGCGGTCATGTCAGGGCGCTGCCGAAGACCCAGAACGAGTTACCGACGGGCGAGGCTTCGGGCTCGAGCATCGACTTGACGTCGTTGCGGTAGATCGCCTCGTCGCCGTCGATCTGCACGCCGTGGAGCACGTCCAGGTTGTCGCTGATGCCGAAGAACGACTCGACGCTGGTCACCAGGCCGTCGGGCAGGGTGTCACCCTCGACGCGCAGCAACGAGAGGTCGGCGGCGCTGCCGTTGGTGGCGTAGATGCGGGTGAGACTGTTGGTGTCGGTGAGCGAGACGCCCCAACCACCGACGCCGTTGGTGGCGACGTTGCCGACGGAGTCGACGATGACGCTGGCGTCACCGGGCAACGGCTGACCCTCGGTCACAAGTGCGGTGGCGGTGAGCTGCGCAGCCGCCGGGGCAGCGGCGAGCGGAAGCGCGATCAGCGCGAAACGGGTCGTGAACGTCTGCATAAAAGTCTCCCTGGATGAACGCATAACGAGCGGCAAGCCTGCCGCGTGCGCAACCACCGTCGCGACTTCGTCCCGCCGTGTCAAGGCAAACCAATACGACGGCATGCTCTTCACGCAACACGGCCGGGCACTCTCGCGCCGACCACCTTATGAACCTCCGGCCGCTTACGCCGCGCGTTTCATCGTCGACTGCGTCGGCCCGGGCGGCTGTGGCATGGAGCCGTTGACAAAGCGACTGACAAAGCAACAGCCGCGTTGCAGAGGCAACGCGGCCGTCGGGTTGTCGCGTGGCGCGGGGTTGTTGTTGCGTAGCAGCAGAGTCCGGCTCAGGCGATCTGGGCCTTGGCCCGACGACGGAGGCCGACGAGGCTCAGGAGCGACACGCCGGCGAGAGCCGCTGTCGGTTCGGGGACGGCCTCAAAATTGACGCTAGCGGTCGACCCCGACGCATCGTTCAAAGAAATCTCAAACCCATCGAGCTGCCCGGTGAAATCACCAGCCCATCCCGAACCTGTCGAGATCGCGAGGAAGAAAACCTCTTCATCACGGTAGTCGAAATCGCCGGTCTCGTAGGCACTGCTGGAGTCGGACCAGTCCACGGGACCGGAGGTCAGGTCGGACAGGAACGGGTCTGTGTAGGTGCCAAAGACGGGACCGGAGGCACCCCGGTTGGCATCAAATGCCCGCAGTCGATTGGTACCCGATGCGGTCGACCACTGATTCCACGTTCCATCCGGGGCGCTGTAGTTGTCGCTAAAGTAGGGCTCGAAGTTGATGCGACGGCCGTACCAGCTGTCATCATCCATGCCATCAGCCCGGGTGTAGATCTCGACGTACCAGTCCACTGGTGTCGGTCCCGTGGTCGTCTTCTTCGTCCAGTAGCTGAAATCGGCAATTTCGCCGAACGTGATCGTGCGACCGAAAAGATCGTTGGGCGACAGGTTGATCTGTACCTTACCGTTGAACGACTCACCACCTGAGTTACCGTTAGCAGAGATCGAACTGCTGCCAAAGGCTGGAGCACTGTCACCGACCACGCCATCAACGGTGTTGATGGTTATATTCGGGGAAGCAGGTGTGATGGTCAGGTTGGCGGCGGAGGACATGCCGGCCGTGACAAGGACGGCGGCGGTCAAAATAGTTGCTTTCATAGTAATCGTCTGCGATTTCCATCGCCCCCCGACCCCCCAGGTCCCTCCCGGAGTCGTATCGGTGGCGTCGAGCTATTGTCGGACCTTTACCAGCAGTTGCAAGGCCCTACCGTGAGATTAACGAGGTTGCTGCAAAGCCCGGGCGGATTGCGGGGATCAGGCGGGCTGTCTGGGTCCATCGGCGGCTTTGGGTGGGCCGTTGTGGTGGTGGGGGGGGGGCTTTGGGAGCTTCGTTGGTGGCTTTGAGCGCTTCGTCGTCGGCTTTGGGGGCTTCGGCAGGGGCTTTGCAAGGTTCGTCACCGGCTTTGCGAGATTCGGCGGTGGCTGTGGGGGGGTCGTTGGTGGCGTTGAGCGGTCGGTTGGCGGCTTTGGGAGGGGTGTCGGCGGCTCTTGGGGTTCTGTGGGCGGCTTCGGGAGACCCGTTGGTGAGGGCGGGAGTGGTGGGGGGGGGGGTGGTGAGGTGATGGGGTGATGGGGTGGTGGGGGGGTGGGGGGGAGGGGTGGTGGTGGGGGGGGATTGTGTCGATCAACATGGCGGGACGGCGTGGCCGGGCGAGCGTCGCCCGGGGGTTGAATTGCCTGTATGAACGGGTTCGGCCGGTTTGTGTCGTTCAGATCTGCACGTTCGGCGGGCGACGTCGTCGCCGCCGAACGACAGACGGCCGACGATTTCCGCACGATGCGTGAGCCCTACCTGCTGTACGAGGATTAAACGGTAGAAGGCTCGCGACCCCTTTATCTGTCCTGCACTTGCCTCCCGTCAACTCGCCTGCCGAGTCGATTTGCCCGCCGTAGACCTTCTGGTACCATAGATTAATGCCTGAACGTCCTGGCAAGCCTTGCCGACTGTGCGGAATCGACCTATCGCGAAGTCGACGTATCGGAGACGGAGAGGGTGGCTACTTCTGTAAACCCTGTTTCAAAGCCGATCGCGCACGGACGTCGGCTGCGGCGACCGCCCCCGAATCGGGAGTCCCTCTCGACGAACTAAACGAGGTGCCTGCCACCGACACGGTCCTCGGTCCTTTCGAGCGTGGAATGATCGCCGCGGGAGCAGTTGCCTGCGTGCTCCTGGTTGGCGGGGTCATCTACTTGTTTGAATTTCGGGACAAGTGGGAGAACGAGCATCGTCAGCAGATCGTTACGATGATTTATGACGCACGAGGCTTAGTCCAACGAGATGAACTGGACGCTGCCAAAGATCGATATAACGCAGCTTTTGGACTGGTGGGTGATCGAGAATTGCGATCGAAGGAATTGACTACGATGCTGACTGAAGCAGAATCGGAGGCCGATCGGCTGGACGGGAGAATCGAGTCGAAGCGAGAGCAAGAGCGTCAGGCAGAGGCGCAAGTGGAAGCCGACCGGCTTGCGAAACTGGATTTGGAGGCTCGTCAGCGGCGAGCGAGGGAACGAAAGGCTACAGAAGAGAAAGCCGCTCGCTCCCGCGTAGCGAGCATGAATGTGCACGAAGCTTCCGAAGCAGGTGAAGTTGGTCGCCTTCGAGAACTGCTGGATGCTGTCCCCGAGCTGGCTCGACGCAGGGATCGGGATTGGTTGAATGAAACGCCCCTTCACGTTGCCAAGAACGGACAAGTCGTTGATCTGCTTGTATCGAAAGGTGCCGTAGTAGATGCACCGACATCAGCATCGCGGAAGACGCCGCTCTACATGGCAGTTCAGGAGGGGAGACTAGACGCTGTGCGAGCGCTGCTGCGGCATGGGGCGGATGCCAATTTCGAAACCGGGTACGGCAGCGCGCTGAACGAGGCTCTGAGTTCAGATAAGAAGGATATCGCTGAAGTGCTGCTGGCGAATGGTGCAGACATCAACTCAACAGAAGGTATTTATCCACGCGCACCCCTTCACGCGGCGGTTGTTGCAGATGACCTTGAGATGGTGAAGTTCCTTTTGGCGCACGGGGCTGAGGTGAACGTTCACGGAGGTGAAGGCACCCCACTGGATGTCGCGATCAAGGTGAACAATGTCGATATGGCTATTTTCTTGCGCAAGCAAGGCGGCATCAGCACCCGCTGATTAAGTGAAAGGGTAGACTGGGGCAGATAATGGGTCGCGAGCCTTTCTCTGCTGCTCCTCATCAACCTAGAAGAGGCTCGCGACCCCTTTTCGCCTTCCTGCATAAAAGTCTCCCTGGATGAACGAATAACGAGCGGCAAGCCTGCCGCGTGCGCGAACACCGTCGCGACTTCGTCCCGCCGTGTCAAGGCAAACCAATCGACGGCATGCTCTCTACGCAACATGGCCGGGCGCTCTCGCGCCCGACCACCTTATGAACCTCCAGTTGCTTACGCCGCTAGTTTCATCGGCGGCTTTGGGTGGGCCGTTGTGGTGGTGGGGGGGGGGGGGGTGCTACGCCGCCAGGGCGGCGGCGATGGCGGGGTCGATGCTGAGGTTCTTGCCGAACTCGCCGGGTTCGAAGAGGTGGCACTCGTTCATGTTCACCGCGAGGTGGGCCGCCTGGCCGTCGGCGATGCCGACCTTGGCCGGGACGCGGGCGACGAGGGCATCGTGGTACTTCGTGCCGAAGTAGAGGTCCATGTCGCTGCCGAGCGGTTCGATGACGCCGATGAGGATGTCGATCGTGCGGCCGGGCTCGCTGGCACCGGCGAGCGTGAAGTGCTCGGGCCGAACACCCAGGACGAGGTGATCACCGGTGCGACTGGCAGCGGCGGCGGCGAGGCGCTCGGGCAAGGCCAGGCGGAACCCGTCACCGGGATTGGTCAGGTCGCCGTCGGTGAGGATGACGGCATCCGGATCGTCGGCGTTGCCACTCGTGTGCGTGTTCTCGAGCTTGCCCTCTTCGAAGTAAAGCGTGCCGCCCTCGTCGATGACGCGGCCGTGGAAGAACTTGGTGGGCGGCGTGCCGATGAAGCCGGCGACGTACCGGTTGGCCGGACTGCGATACATCTCCAGCGGCGGGGCGACCTGTTGGACCATGCCGTTGCTCATGATGACGATGCGATCGCCGAGCGTCATGGCCTCTTCCTGGTCGTGCGTGACGTAGATGGTCGTCGTCTTGAGTCGCTTGTGCAGGCGCTTGAGCTCGGCCCGCGTGCTGACACGCAGCTTGGCGTCGAGGTTCGACAACGGCTCGTCGAAGAGGAAGCAGCTCGGGTCGCGAACGATGGCACGGCCCAGGGCGACGCGTTGACGTTGACCGCCTGAGAGGGCTTTGGGTTTGCGGTCGAGCAGGTGCTCGATGTCGAGGATCTTGGCTGCGTTGCGTACCCGCTCGTCGATCTCGGCGCGGGGCGTTTTGCGGAGCTTCAGGCCGAACGCCATGTTCTTGTACACCGTCATGTGCGGGTACAGGGCGTAGTTCTGGAACACCATCGCGATGTCGCGGTCCTTGGGTGCGACGTTGTTGACGACGCGGTCACCGATGGCGATGGTGCCGCCGGAGATTTCTTCGAGGCCTGCCACCATGCGGAGGGTCGTGCTCTTGCCGCAACCCGACGGGCCGACGAAGACGACAAACTCGCCGTCGTTGATGGACAGGTTCACGTTTTCGACAGCGGTGACGTTGCCGGGGTAGACCTTGGTGACGTTATTGAGCAGGACGCGGGCCATGATGCGATTGGGTTCCTCTGAACGTTGGTTGACGTTGTGCGGGGGCGGTTGGACGACCTTAACACGGCCGGGCGGGCGGGGCGAATGCAAGCCGCGAGTGACGCTGCCTCTAAGGTACTGCTGGCAGCGTGCTGGCTCAAAAAGGGCATATCGCCGCTTGGGCGACCGTGCGTGGATCTGCTTCTACGGGTGCAGAATCGAGTCGATCTGCTCGATGACCTCGTCGTCGAGCGTGATGCCGCTGGCCTCGACGTTCTCTTTAAGCTGTTTGGGCTTGGTCGCCCCGACGATGACACTGCTCACCTCGTCGCGACGCAGGCACCACGCCAAGGCGAGCTGGGCGAGCGTGCAGCCGGTTTCGTCGGCGACGGGCTGGAGCTGTTGCACCCGCCCCAGCAACGACTTGTCGGCGACGATGTTCTTGATGAACTGGTTCTGACGATCGTCCTTGGCCCGCGAGTCGCCGGGCGTCGGTTCGTCGGGCTTGTACTTGCCGGTAAGCACGCCCTGGGCAAGCGGGCTGTAGCAGACCTGCCCGATCCCGCGGCCGTGGCACAGCGGAAAGATGTCTTGCTCGGGGTCCTTCTGCAGCGCGTTGTACTGTGGCTGACTGCTCCGCGGCTGGTAGAACCCTTCGCTATCGCACAGGTCCAGGCACGCCTTGATCTGCTCGGCCGTCCACTGGCTAAAGCCCCAGTAGACGATCTTGCCCTGCTTGACAAGGTCGTCCATCGCCCGCACGGTCTCTTCGAGTGGCGTCTCCTCGTCCCAGCGGTGGCATTGGTACAGATCGATGTGGCTCGTCCGCAGGCGGCGGAGCGAGGCCTCGCAAGACTCAACAAGGTGCTTGCGGCCGAGGCCACGCTGGGTCGGCAGGTCGCCCATCGGGAAAAAGACCTTCGTCGCCAGCACGTACGCGTCGCGGGGACGGTCGGCGAGCAGGTGGCCCCAGACGGCCTCACACTCGCCGCGGGCGTAGACGTTGGCGTTGTCCAGGAACGTCACGCCGCAGTCGAAGGCAGCGTCCATGACCTCTTTGGCCCGGTCCTGCGTCAGGGCGTTGCCGAACGTGAGCCAGCCACCAAGGCCGATTTCGGAGACTTTGGTGCCGGTGTTCCCGAGCGGGCGGTACTTCATGGGACGGTTGTAGCCGCAGCCGGGTCGTGGCTCAACTGCGGCGGCCCTCTAGCGTACTGCGGGCGAACCGTGATGGGTCCGGAACCGTCTAAGAAGGCGGCGGGATTATTGCCTGCGACTTGTCGTCGTCGTGGTGCTTTAGACTCTGCACCCGGTTCCTCCGGCTTCCACCTTGATCGAGACCTTCAACATGCCAGCTTCTTTAACGCATCGTGCCCGTCGCATCGTTTCTCTGGCAGCGGGGGCGGCGGTCGTCGCCGCGCTGGCAATGCCGGCTTCGGGCGAGCCGGAAGTCGCCGCCACAAACGTTGATGGCACGATTTCGCTGACGCCTGCGCAGATCCAGGCCATGATGGCCGCCCGGTCCAGCGGGCCCAAGAGCGACAACGACGACCTGCCGTCCGTTGACAAAGTTGCCGATGGCCTCAAGCACGAAGTCGGCAGTGACGGCGGGCTCTTCAGCGTCTACTACGCCGCCGACCCGTCGTATGACACGCAGGGCAAGATCCTTGCCGCCCTGCCGGGCAACCTCATGAACACCGAGCTGCTGCTGGCGACCAGCATCGGCAGTGGTCAGCTGGCCGGTTACCAGTGGAGTGACTACCTCATCCGCATGGAGCGTCGTGGCGACGAGATCGCCGTGATGGTGCCCGATCTCTTCAACCGGGGCGGCGGTACCATCGCCGAAACCGTCAACCGCACTTACCAGCCGCGCGTCCTCGTCACCTTGCCCATCGTGGCCAAGGGTGCCGGCGGCGAGACGGTCGTCGACCTGTCACCGCTGACCCTCGGCGGAGCCATTCCGGTGCCCGGTAGCGGCTTTGCCAATCGCAGCCTGTCCCGGCACACGCAGGTCAAGGTGTTCCCGGACAACGTGCTTATCGAGGCCGAGCGGGTCAGCAGCGGGCAACAGCCTCAGCTCGTGAGCTTCTCGTTCCGCCGCCTGCCGCAACGCGACGGGTATCGGCCGCGTGTCAGCGACGAGCGGATCGGCTACTTCGAGACCGTCAGCCAGGACTGGGGCAAGCCATTCGACGCCCGCGAGACGATCGACCGGTACGTCAACCGCTGGCACGTCGAGAAGCTCGACGAGTCGCTCGAGATGAGCCCGCCCAAAGAGCCCATCATCTTCTACGTCGAAAGCACTGTCCCGATCCGCTGGCGGAAGGCCGTGCAGGACGGCATCGACGAATGGAACAAGGCCTTTGAACAGGTTGGCATCGTCGGCGCCATCGAGGTTCGTCAGCAGACTGACTCTCAGTACTCAGACATCGACCCGGCCGACGCCCGGTACAACTTCATCCGCTGGATCGTCAGCGGCCGAGCCTTTGCAATGGGCCCGAGCCGTGTCGACCCGCGTACCGGCCAGATCCTCGATGCCGACATCATCTTCGACGATTCGATGTTGCGGTTCTTCCAGGACGACCTCGAGCTCCTGTCACCTAAGGCGTTGGTCGAGACATTTGGGCCTGAGAAGGTCGCATTCTGGGCAGAGAATCCCGGCTTCCGGCCGATGGGTGTAACCGCCGATGACCTGCAGATCGCGCTGAACGACGCGATTGATTCGCAGATGCTCTTCGGTGCAGGCGGCAGCAACATGGCCGTCGACTCGGATGGCTCGGTCAGCCGCATGGTCCGCCGGCGTTTGGCCGGTGCGGCAGGCGTTGACCTCGTCGAAGATCACATCGTTGCCAGCCGTTCGGCGGCCGGGCACGGCGTGTGCAATTTCGCCAGCGGTGTCCGCAGGCAGATGGCCTTGGCTCACCTCGCCGGTGCCGCCCCGACGACGCAGCCTGATTCAGTCGACGAGTCGATGGACGACGAGATGCCTGACGAGGTGGACGAGGCTGTCGACGAGATCGGCGAAGCCGTTGAAGCCGTTGGCGATGCCATCGAGGCCGTTGCCGACAGCAAGTACACGAAGCAGGATCTGCCCGACGCGTTCCTGGAACTCATCGTCAAGGAAGTCGTCGCCCACGAGGTCGGCCACACGCTTGGCCTGCGACACAACTTTAAGGCGTCGAGCTGGCTGACGCTCGACGAGATCAAGGAGCGGCGTGGCGACGCGACGCTACCGACCAGTGCCAGCGTGATGGACTACAACCCCGTCCTGCTGTTTGCCGGTGACGATCCGTCGAACATCGAGACCTTCATCACGCCCGTGCTTGGCCCGTACGACAACTGGGCCATCGAGTACGGCTACAAGATTCTGCCGCGTCGCACTGAGAAGCAAGAGCTCGAGAAGATCGCCAGCCAAAGCGGCAAGGCTGAGTATGCCTACGCCACCGACGAAGACGTGATGGGTTCGGCCAGTCCGGATCCTGATGCGAACCGCTTCGACATGTCGGCCAATCCGGTCGCCTGGGCCAAGAGCCGCGTCGAGCTTGGCGACGAACTGCTCAAGGGCGTTGAAGATTGGGCGATCGGTGAGGGCGAGCGGAACGCTTTCCTGCGTCGCGCGTTCCTGAACCTGTTCTTCGAGCGGGTCGGTGCGACGCGCTACGTCGTCCGCCAGATCGGTGGTCAGAACTTCAGCCGCACGCACTTCGGCGATGCAATCGAGGGTGGCCAGCAGCCGGGTCTGACGCCGCTGTCCGCTGCCGAGCAGCGTGAGGCGCTCGACTACCTGGCCGAAACCGTTTTTGCCGACGGCTTCTTCAATCTGGATCCCGACCTACTCAACAAGCTCGCCGCCGACCGATCAGTCGTCTCGTCATGGCCGCAGGCTCGGATCGACTTCCCGATCCACGACTACGTGTTGCGTGCCCAGAATTACAGCCTGAGTCACCTGTGTGACCCGACGGTGCTGCAGCGGATCTACGACGCCGAGCTCAAGACGGCCGACGGTGACGACAAGCTCACCGCCGCCGAGACGGTTATCGCCGTGAAGGACGCGGTTTGGAAAGAGATCGGCAGCGGCAACGTCGACAGCCTGCGTCGCAACCTGCAACAGCAGCACCTCGACTACCTGCTGGAGATGGCCGACAGCGAGCCGGGCCGCTTGATGGCCGCCGACTTGCGGACGCAGGTGCGGTACCAGCTTCGCCTGCTCGCGACCGAGCTGGGCGAGGCCACACAGGGCGACCTCGATGCCATGACAGCCGCCCACTACGTCGAGAGTGCCGACCGCATCATGAAGGTGCTCAACGCACCGCACATGGAGGCGAGCGGTGGTGGTGGCGGGACCATCATCATGATGCTCGGCCAGGAAGACGAGTAGTCACACCTCGCAACATCCGTTGACGCAACGCCCGCAGCTTTTGCTGCGGGCGTGTTGCTTTGTATCGTCTTTGCCGTGCCGACGCGTCACTGGCTCACGCTCTCGATGACGCCGCGGCTCGGCCCTGTGCGCGGGCGGCAACTCGTCGAGGCCGCCGGTTCGTCGCACGCGGCCGCCGACGGCCAGCAACTCGGCAGCGTCAAAGGCATCGGCAAGGACAAGATCGCCGACCTCGCCCGCGACCTCCGCACGGCCGCGGGCAAAGCCGACCGAGAACTCGAGCGGGCAGACCGGCTGGGCCTGACGCTCATCTCGCCCGACGACGACCTGTGGCCGCCGTCACTGATCGGCCTGAGCGACGCGCCGCTGGTGCTATGGGTGTGGGGCGACCTGCAGCCCCGCGACCTGCACGCCATCAGCATCGTCGGTAGCCGAAAGCCGACCGTCTACGGCCGCGAACAGGCGCGGCGGTTCGCCGGTGGCTTTGCCATGGCCGGTGCAACGATTGTCAGCGGCGGTGCGTACGGCGTCGACACGCACGCACACCGCGGCGCACTCGACGCCACCAATGGCCGAACGATCGTCGTACTCGGCAGCGGGTGCGACCGGGCGTATCCGGAGGAGAACGAAGCGTTGTTTGCCGAAGTCGCCGACGGTCGCGGGGCGATCATGAGCGAGCTGCCGCCGGGGACGAGCCCGAGGCGAGAGCACTTTCCGCGACGCAACCGCATCATCAGCGGCCTGAGTCGCGGCGTCTCTGGTTGTCGAGGCGGCTGCCCGAAGCGGTGCGCTCATCACGGCACGCGTTGCCGCCGATGATCATGGCCGGCCTGTCTTTGCCTTGCCCGGTCGCGTCGACAACGACATGGCCGCAGGTCCGCTTGCATTGCTTAAGGATGGTGCACATTTGGCTTTGTCACCGGCCGACGTGCTGGCCCAGCTCGGCCCGCTGACCGCCGCCGCCGTCGACCCGTCGCCGTCGCCCAAGACGCTGTTCGAGCCGGCCGAGTCGAAGGCCAAGCCCGCCGTCGCGGTGGCGGCGAACGACGACGAGGCCAAGCTGCTTGACGAACTCGGCGACGGCCCGCTCGGTGCCGACGAGCTTTGCGACCGCACCGGCTTGCCTGCCGCGACCGTCACCAGCCGCCTGACGCTCATGAGCCTCCGCGGCCTCGCCCGCCGCGTCGGCGGCAACCGGTACGAGCGTGTGGTGTAGCGTTGCGGGTGCCCCTGCCTGTCGAGTTCGTCGCCGTCTATGTCGTACGGGAGTGCGACGGGCGGCACGAGGCGTTGCAGCTCAAGCGGTCGATCGGTCGCTACCTCGGGGGCCAATGGTCTTTTGCGGGCGGACATGTCGAGGCCGGTGAGTCGCCGCAGCGGGCGGCGGTGCGTGAGTTGCAGGAGGAGACGGGTGTCGCAGCGAGCGACATGCGGGTGATGACGCATTTGTCGAGCGTCGAGACCGTCTTTTCCCCGACATTCGGAGGCGTGGTGCTGCGGGCGGGATTCTGCTGCGTCGTCGGGGCCGATACGGTGGTGAAGCTGAACGACGAGCACACCGACACCCGATGGATCGGCAGGAGCGACTTTGCCCGCTGCGTCCTGTGGCCCGGCGAACGGGCGGCGTTGGCGGAGATCTGGCGGGAACACCTGCGGCCGTCGCCAGCGCTCCACCTGCGGCAGCTCGACCCGGCCGACCCTGATCGCGCACAATGCTGATGCCCATGCAAGCCGACGAAGCCACCGCCACCAACGCGACCACCACCGAGGCGGCTACCCACGCCTACCCGAGTCACCTCACCGGTGAGTCGCTGCGCCTCGCGGCCATCGATGTCGGCAGCAACTCGATCCACATGGTTGTCGCCCAGATCGACCCCGACGGCGGCGTCACGACGCTGTGGCGGATGAAGGAATACACCGGCCTCGGTAGGGCAACGTTCCCGAAGCGTCGCCTGTCGAAGGAATCCATTGATCGGGCGCTGGCGTCGCTGGCCCGGTTCAAGCACGCCGCCCAGAGCAAGTCGGCGGAAAAGATCGTCGCCGTCGCCACGAGTGCCGTCCGCGAGGCGGCCAACGGCGGCGAACTCATCGACCGGGCCTGGGCAGAACATCGCATTCGAGTTCGCCTTGTCGACGCACGCGAAGAGGCTCGGCTCATCTACCTCGGGGCACGACACGGCGGCTCGTTTGGTGACTCACCCGACGTGCCCGGCCTGCTTCTCGACATCGGCGGCGGTAGCGCGGAAGTGATCGTCGGCACGAACGAGCGGGCGATGATTCTGGAGAGCTACAAGCTCGGCGCCGCCCGCATGACGGCCCGCTTCATCAAGAGCGATCCACCGACGAAGGAAGAAGTCGAGAGGCTTCGCAGGCACTACCAGAGCGAGCTGACGCCACTGATCGAGAGCAGCGTCGAGCAGCTTCAGCCCAAGCGATTTGCCGGTACGAGCGGCACGTTGGAGAACGTCGCGGCCATGTGTTGCCCGACGCTGGCCGAAGGCGAGACGCCACACATCGCGAAGAAGCCGCTCGACAAGCTGGCCAAGTCGCTGCTGAAAATGGATGCCGACGCCCGTGCCGAGGTGCCGGGACTCGACGCGCAGCGACGAACACAGATCGTGGCCGGTGTGGTGCTGGCTCAGGAGGTCATGAACCTCGTCAAGCCGCTGGGCCTCGACCGCATTGAAATTTGCGGCAGCGCGCTTCGCGAGGGCATTCTGGTGGATTACGTCGAACGCAAGCTGCCCAAGATGCAGATCCGTCGCGACGTGCCCGACCCGAGACGGCGGAGCGTGCTCGATTTGTGCCGCCGCAGCGCCTGGCACAAGGACCACTCGCAGCAGGTCACGTTCCTGGCGATGCGGCTGTTCGACGAGTTGCAGGGCACGCACGGCCTCGGACCGATCGACCGGGAGCTTGTCGAGTACGCCAGCCTCATGCACGACATCGGCTGGCACATCGGTGGCAAAGGGCACCACAAGCACAGCGCCTACCTCATCCGCCACGGCCGCCTCAAAAGCTTCACCGAGGAAGAGGTCGAGGTGCTCGCCCTCATCGCCCGGTACCACCGCAAGGCCACGCCAACTAAAAAGCACGACGAGTACAAGCAGCTCTCCTCACGAGCACGCAAGACAGTCGACTATGGCGCTGCCATTCTGCGGGTCGCCGACGGTCTCGACCGCAGCCACAGCAGCGTCGTCCGCGACCTCTCGGCCAGACTGCACGGCAAGCCGGACAAGAAGATCATCGTCACGCTACAGGTTAAGGGTGACGCGCAGCTGGAGCTCTACGGCGCTACACGGAAGGCCGAGTGGTTCAGCGAGGTATTCGGGCGGCCTTTGGAGTTGAAGGTGAAGTAGTCGTCCGCCCCAGTCACACTAGAAAGATTGCCCTGCGGCTACCGTCAGGTCATGAGCGACGACAGCGAACTCCGGGCAGGCGTCATCGGGGTCGGCATCGGGCAGATGCACATCGATGCTTACACCAAAGCTACTGGCGTTCGCGTGACGGCAATCTGCGACATGGACGAGGCGCGTCTCCACGAGGCGGCTGACAAGTGGAACATCGACAAGCGGTTCACCGACACCGCCGCCCTGTACGAAAGCGGCGAGTGCGACCTCGTCAGCGTCTGCACGCCCAATGCCTACCACGCGTTGCTCAGCATCGAGGCGATGCACAAGGGATTGCACGTTCTTTGCGAAAAGCCGATGGCCATGAACACGGCTGAGGCGCAGTCGATGATTGCTGCCAGCAACGAGACGGGCAAGACGCTCGGCATCCACTTCAATCACCGCATGCAACCGCACGTAGCGGCGCTCAAGGCCTATGCAGATGCGGGCGATCTCGGCGACGTCTACTTCGGCCGCACGACCTGGCACCGCCGGCGCGGCATTCCTGGTCGAGCGGGCTTCGTTTCTAAGAAACAAGCGGGCGGCGGGGCGATGATCGACCTCGGCGTTCACCAGCTCGACCAACTGCTCTACGTCATGGGGCACCCGAACATCACGTCGCTGACGGCCCAGGTCTATACAAAGTTTGCAAGCGTCGACGTGCCGGCACTGGAGATGGACGTCGACGACTTTTCGGTTGCCTTTGTTCGCTTCGACAATGGTGCAACGGCCGAGATGGAAATCAGCTGGGCCAGTCATCACCACCACGCCGAGCACCGCGTGCTGCAGGTCTATGGCACCGATGGCGGGGCTCGGCGTGAACTCATCGACTACAACGGCGGGCCCAACGACCTGACGATCTACCAGAGGCGGCACGGCGGCCTGACGGATGAACGCGTGACACAACCCGCCGACGTGCCGACCGTGCAGCAGGACTTCGTCGACGCCATTCGCGAGGAACGCCAGCCGCTCTGCACGGCGCAGCACGGCTTGACGACCATGATGATTCTCGACGCCCTCTACAAAAGCAGCGAAACCGGGAAAGAGATCATCTTCTCGGAAATGTTTGCCGATGGACCCGTCGCCGAAGCCAGCGGCACGACACCGGCCTGAGCAGGTGCTTCATCTGTTTTGCAGAAGCCGTTGTCATTGCAGCGGCCATCAACCTTGTGCGATCCGGCTTGGCAACATTAAGATAGGACTACTCGATACGCCAACCCGCTCCGCAAGACGATCAGTTCATGCCGCTCGACGCTTTTATCTCGTATTCCTCGAAGGACCAGACCGTTGCCGACATGGCATGTGCCAAGCTCGAGGAAGCGGGCATTCGATGCTGGATCGCCCACCGCGACGAAATTCCCGGCTCGACCTGGGCAGGTGGCATCGTCAAGGCCATTGAGGCATCGAAGATCGTCGTCCTCGTGCTGTCGCAGCATTCGAACTTATCGCCGCAGGTGCTCAAAGAGCTGTCCGTTGCCGCCAATCATGAATTGACGGTGGTGCCGTTCAAGATCGACTCGGCGTCGCCGACGGGTGAGATGGCATACCACTTCCAGAATGTGCACTGGCTCGATGCCGTAACGCCGCCGGTGCAAAAGCACCTGGACCGGCTGGTCGACGTCGTGCAACGACTCATCGGCGGCGATGAAGTTGCGCCGCCGCCGCCCGCGGCGACTCCGCCCGCACCTGCGAAACGCTCACGACTCCGCTGGGCCGTACCGGCGGCGCTGGCACTGGCCGTCGTGGCGGTGGCGATGCTGGTGCCTGCGACGTGTCATCGAGATAATGCAGAACCACAGCTCGCCACGCCGCCAATAACGACGCCGGAACCGGTCATCGCAACACTTCCGCGACTGCGCGAAAGTGTGCTGCAGGACGGTAACGTGCGGCTTATCTACCACATCGATGCCACCGAACATCGCGATGATCTCATTGAAATCGTCGGCCGCCACCTCACCGGCGACGTTGCGGCGGCGTTGGAGGCTGAAGGATTCCCGCGTGGCGACGCGGCACGGGCGACGAAAGCACGGGTGGCAATCTGGCCACTCGACGGTGACCGAAGCCTGGCCGCCTATGACGTACCGCTACCGACCCCAGAAGCGGGCCGGTAGCGGTGTATCTGCTGTATTGAGTGCCTTGACTACTTCACAATCTTGTCGGCCAACGCGCCCGCCGAATCCCACATCGCCTCGGCGTAACTGAGATTCTGCGACGTAGCCAATCCGATCCAGACCGGACGGAACGTCTTGATGTCGATGACGCGAATGCTCAAGGCCCCTTGAAAGGCCTGAACTTTCTGCTCCCCATCGATCCGGTCACCGATGACGTCCGACGGACTTTCGTACAACGTGACGCCTTCACCTTGCACGGGTGCAGGACGGGACAACGGTTCGGAATAGCCGGAAGCGGCATTGAGCTGGCGGGCCATCTCGGGCAGCCCGGCCAACATGTTGGCGTAGGGCGATCTGGTTGAGTCGACCATGCTCTGACCCTCCTCGTATGCCCCGACAAGTTGGCGACGCTCGATCTCCTGCTGCTCGCTCATTTGTCGCACAGGCTCGATGCTCTCGACCTTTTGTGCGATGAATTCCGGTGTACCGGAAATGCCACCAAAGGCTTTCTCGCCCTTGTAGGTGAAGTTGCGATTGCGGATGTCTTCGCTGACGTATTGCAACAGCAGACGGTCGTACGCCTCGACGGCGGTGTTGTAGGCGGCTACGTCTTGGACGTACGCATTGCGTCCGCTCACATAAGTGTCCCATTCGTCGCTTGCGACCTCGAATGGAACTGTGATGTCGACCGGATTGCTCGGCACCTCGACCTGGTGAACAACCACGATGTACTCGAACGGCCCGGCCTCGCCGCCCTCGATGGCGGCCAACTCTTCGTCGGTGAAAGCGATCAGCCCCTGCTGCCCACCGGCGGCCTGCTTGTCGTTAAGCTCGTCTCGCTTGACGCTGCGGTAATCGCGGTCGACGGTCTCAATGCCACGCTTGTCGAGCTCGAACAAGAGAAGGTCACTGACGAATTGACCGGCTGACGAAGACCCGACCAACTGGTCGCTGCCCATCACGGCGACGCGTGCGCCTTGCTCGAGAAAGGCCGTCTCGGTGCCGCGGAACTTAGCTGGCTGATTGGCGATGGCTTCGGCGGCAACCAGCGTCGGCCGCGGCGGGACAGGCGGAACCGGCTTCATCGGGACCGCCAATCGGGCATCGACAAGCTGATCCAGCTCGATCGGATCCGCCGGTTGCGTCGACGGCGGCCGCGTGGGCAGGCCTGTTGCCTGTAGCGGAAGCGAATCGCGACCAGGTCCCGGTCCCGGTCCCGGCGGAAACGTATTTATCGGTAAGCAGCCGACGAGCATTGCAGCAGGGACGGCGAGTGAAATGGCGATGCAGGTACGTAAGGCTATACTGGACATAGGATTGATCCGGACAATGAAGAAGCTCTGCCACGCGAGTGCGTGGCCTTGCAGCAACATACTGATGGCTGCCAGCATTGTAAAAACGCTCGCCTTCTAAAGCCAAGCCGCGATCATCCGCGTCTGCGGACCAACAAGACGCCGGCAACGCCGAGCGGCGAGAGTGACGTCGGCTCCGGAATCGTCGCCCGCCATGCGTCAAGCGTCGACAAGGCTGCCGACGACTGCCCGAAGCGCGCACGCAGTATCGCAAAGTCGAGCACGTTGACGGTGCCGTCAAGATTGAAGTCGGCGTTGTCAAAGGTCGCGCCTGCTTTGAGGCCGAAATTCTGCCGTAGCACTGCAAAGTCGAGCAGGTTGACTGTCCCGTTGCCGTCGGCATCCCCGGCGAGTCGATGCCGAAGATCGACCTGATCGATCCAGACGGCTCCGCCCTGGCCGCTGGGCTGCACGAACTGGAACATCACTTGTGCCGACGCAGCGCCAGCCGGCGCGAGCATCGCAAAGCCCGCATCCGACCAAACGTCTTGCAGCACCAGGCCGTCTGCGACGACGGTCTGCTCGTTCCCGATCACGACGCCGCTTGCGTCGGTAAAGGTCAACGTCATGCGGACGATGTTGTCACTGCCGACGATCGAATCACCGGCGTTGACGCGGACTTTCGTCGACAGAAAGTATGCGTCTCCCGCCTGTGCCGCGACGGCATCGTGGATGAGCTGCGTGTTGTCGTATCCGAACATCTTCATCGCCTGGCCACCGTCACCTTCTGCGGCGGTGAATTCAGGCGGGCCACCTGCGGTCTGCTGGTGCAAAAACGTGTTGCCGCTCAGCGTCCAGTCGACGCTGCCTTCCTCGAAATTACCGTTAGGCAGAAGGGCGTCGCCGCGGATCTCAACGGGGCGATAGATCCGGACGTGGTCGATATCGAACGTCTGCGGAAAAACAGTCGAGCCGTCCGGATTACCGTCGAACCAGCCGCCGACGGCGGTGTTCAAGATCAGGTTCATCGGCGTGCTGGAGATCGGCGCCCGCTCGTCAGTCACACGGAAGTGCTCCCTGCCGTCCACGAAGAAGCGAATCTCTTCTGCCTCCCACTCCACGGCGTACGTGTGGAACTCATCTGGCCACGCGGTGCCGATGTCGTGCTGCTGGGTCACGTAGTTACTCGGGCCGCCCGCGTTGTCGCCCCAGTGGTACGCGCTGCTGACCACGTTGGGCTTGGAGCCGCCGTGCTCCATGATGTCGATTTCACCACCAGTCGGCCAATCAACGTCTGTCGGCAGGAGCCAGATGGCTGGCCAGATCCCCTTGGTCGTCGGAATCTTGGCCCGCACTTCCACGCGACCGAACTGGATCTGGCGATCTGACCAGACGAGCCCGCTGCGATACGCCTTGCCATCGAACGGCTCATCGGTCGCGGTGATCTGCAGGTTACCGTCGACCTGGCTGACCTGATCCGCAAGGTAGTACTGAAGCTCGTTGTTGAAGCTGTTTCGGCGGGTCTTCACGTCCCACAGGGCATCATCAATAGTCGTGCCGTCGAATTCGTCACTCCAGTCAAGCGCGTATCCAGGCGGAGCGGCGACGGCGGGACTTGCTCCGACAACAGCGAAGAAAACGGTGGCGGTGGAAAGACTTCTCATGCGACTGCTAGAGACTGTAACTGTTACAGCTCGTCTTGCCAAAGGGTTCGGCAGGGTCGGCAGCTATTGGTCGGGGCGTATCTTCCTCCATGGGATCAAGCTCCGCTCCTGCTGTGTCTGTTCGTGCCGCACTCGACGGCGGGTCGAACGTCGACCAGGCCGTCATGTTGCAAGGCTGGGTCCGCACCCGCCGCGACTCCAAGGCCGGCCTGTCGTTCATCAACCTGCACGACGGCTCGTGCTTCGATCCGATCCAGGTCGTCGCCCAGAACGACCTGCCGAACTACGCCGACGTCGTCCAGCACCTCACCGCCGGCTGTGCGATCAGTGTCACGGGCACGCTCGTCGAGTCGCAGGGCAAGGGCCAGTCGTACGAAGTGCAGGCCGAGTCGGTCGAACTCGTCGGGGCGGTCGACGATCCCGACACGTACCCCGTCTCGGCCAAGCGGCACACGCTCGAGTATCTGCGCGAGGTCGCCCACCTCCGCCCACGGACGAACACCATCGGAGCCGTCGCCCGTGTGCGGCACACGCTCTCGCAAGCGGTCCATCGCTTCTTCGACGAGGAGGGTTACTACTGGATCCACACGCCGATCATCACGACGAGCGACGCCGAAGGGGCCGGGCAGATGTTCCGCGTCAGCACGCTCGACGCGGCCAACCTGCCGAAGGACGACGCCGGGAACGTCGACTTCAAGAAGGACTTCTTCGGCAAGCCCGCCCACCTGACCGTCAGCGGCCAGCTCAACGTCGAGGCCTACTGCCTGGCCCTCAGCAAGGTCTACACGTTCGGCCCGACGTTCCGGGCCGAGAACAGCAACACGCCCCGCCACCTGGCCGAGTTCTGGATGATCGAGCCGGAGCTCGCCTTCGCCGACCTGAACGACGACGCGAACCTCGCGGAGAAGTTCCTCAAGGCGATCTTCAAAACGCTCCTCGAAGAGCGAGGCGACGACATGCAGTTCTTCGCCGACCGCATCGACAAAGAAGCGATCACGCGGCTGGAGTCGTTCGTCGAGAGCAGCTTCGAGCGGATGACCTACACCGACGCCATCACCGTTCTCAAGAACAGCAACCAGAAGTTCGAGTTCCCCGTCGAGTGGGGCGTCGACCTGCAGACCGAGCACGAACGGTACCTGACCGAAAAGCACTGCAAGCGCCCGGTCGTCGTGACGGATTATCCGAAGGACATCAAGGCCTTCTACATGCGGATGAACGACGACGGCAAGACCGTCGCCGCCATGGACGTGCTGGCCCCCGGCATCGGCGAAATCATCGGCGGCAGCCAACGCGAAGAACGCCTCGACGTGCTCGACCGCCGCATGACGGAGATCGGCATCGAGCGGGAAAGCTACGAGTGGTACCGCGACCTCCGCCGCTACGGCACCGTCCCCCACGCCGGCTTCGGCCTCGGCTTCGAGCGGACGATCATGTACGCCACCGGCATGGAAAACGTCCGCGACGTCATCCCCTTCCCCCGCGTGCCGGGGAATGCGGCGTACTGAAACACCTGCCTGTGACGAACGTCTTTTAAAGCTCGCGACCCCTTTATCTCGCGCGGGAGCGTCGCCCAAGCGCGACCGCAGACTAGTAAGTAGGCTGTGTTTCAGCTGCTAGGCTGATGAGATGCAGGAGCCGACGCCCATCATCGACTACGAGTCAGGCGAGCGACCGGACGCGCCCAGTAAGCCGCGAAAGCCAATGGATCCGCTGGCCATGGCGTCGCTCATCTTCGGCCTTCTATCGCCGATATTCTGCCTCGCAATAGACGTCGCAGGATTGGGTGCGTTCGCCGTATCCGCGGTGTTTGCAATCGTCGCTACCGTGACGGGCATCGCCTCAACTCTCAGGAGCTACGGCATTCGGCGGATACGCGTCGCGCGAAGAACCCCGCGTTACTCTGGTGGCCAGGCCGCACGGGCTGGTCTCCTTCTCGGCCTGACCGCGATCGGCGTTGCCTTCCTGATGCCGTCCCTCGGTCGGGCTCGCGAGTCGGCGAACCGCGTGAAGTGCGCGAGCAATCTTCGTCAGATTGGGCAGGCCGTCCGCCGATATGGGATGGACTACGGCCCACCACCGAATGTCGACACGCTCCTCGCAGAAAGCGACCTTGTCGCTGACGTCTTCCTGTGTCCGAGTGACGCGAGTGTTCGCAAGAACAGCCAGTCGCTAACCGCCGGCGTCAACTCGAGCTACCACGTCTTCTCGCTCGACTCGGAGGGTCAACCATCGACAGCTGTGCTAGCCGTGTGCGACCCTCTAAATCACCTTCCAAAAGACGGTGTCAGGACCTACGGTGGCAACGTCCTCTTCGCCGACGGCAGCGTGAAATTCGTAGAAGACGACGCCTTCCTTGCCGTTGTGACCGCATCGCTCGGAGAGCGGTAGTAGGGTGGGCAGATAAAGGGGTCGCGAGCCTTTTCGACACCTTGAGTACAGCGAGATGTTCGCAGCCGTCGCACGCACATGTTGTACCGCATCGGCCGGGGTGGCGACAAGGATAGGCCGGGCCATGAAACATCCGGAGGCAGAAAAGGCTCGCGACCCCTTTTCCTGCCAATTGCGATTACCAGCGTGAGCAAAGCACAGACAGTGGAGGCAGTCGTGTAAGGATTGTTGTACGGATCAGGGAGCGACAACTGGTGCCGTCGGAGGAGAGCAAACGCGAGGAAACACAGCGGGAGCGCCACGACAAGTCCGAGCGTCACTCGAGTCATCGAGCCATTTATGACGACTTCGGGTGGTGGATTCGCGTAGTCGAGGTGATGGGGCATGTCACATGGTTTCGTTAGGGGGCAGATAAAGGGATCGCGGAGGCAGATAAAGGGGTCGCGAGGGCTCTGTCTCAACCCTCTGATTCAGGTGACAGCGCGATGAGGCGGATGACGTTACGACGGATGCCACCACGACACTGCGTGTCGTGCCACCAGCCGCCCGCATCCGGAAGAAGCGCTACGCCACGGCCAGCAGCCCGATGCAGGGCACGATCGGGTACACTCCGGGGGAGTGAGAACTACTGTATCAGACTGATACAAAGTTCGAGCGCGGCGGGTTGAGACCAGCCGGACTCTCGGCACACGTCAAGGATGTTGGACTTTGGCTCGCCATCGATGGAAGTGAACCGTTCAGTGCCCGTAGATCTAGACTATGCTGCACCCGCAAAGCGTCAGACGAGTATGCGGCAGATCGCTCTTGCGTTGAGCATTTTCTTCCTTCCCTTACTTGCATTATACGTAGCCCAGCTCGTCTACCCTGTTGGTGGCGCATCGAGTGGTTTGACGCGGCTCGCCATCATGGTTCTGCTCATTGGCGTTGTTGAAGTTGTTGTCCTTAGCCCCATCTGGCCGCGACAACCACGCTGGTTCGCTTGGTCAATGCTTTTGATTCTGCTCGCCTCATCAGTGCTTCTCCAAGTGATCGTTCCGTCGCTCCCGGACTAGCGAGGCGGTGGAGTAGGGTGTGCCCCGGCCCACCAAGGGGCAGACAAGGGGTCGCAAGGGGCAGATCAAGGGGTCGCGAGCTGTTGTCGCCGTCAGTCGGCCGGCGGGGACAGGTCGCCAACGCAGGGAAAGAAAAGGGGTCGCGAGCTTTTTCCAGGAAAGAAAAGGGGTCGCGAGCTTTTTCCAGCTCCCGACCCCTGAGTGCAAGGTGCTGTATGTGCAGCGCATCTACATCATTCCGCCCATGCCACCCATTCCGCCCATGCCTCCCATACCACCCATGCCGCCTCCGGGCATGCCGGCGGGTTCGGGCTTGTCTTCCTTGATCTCGGAGATGATGGCCTCCGTCGTCAGGAGCAGGCCGCTGATCGAGCCAGCGTTTTCGAGGGCGGTACGCTCGACCTTCGTCGGGACGATGACGCCCATGGCGATGAGGTCGCCGTACTCGTGGGTCAGGGCGTTGTAGCCGAACGTCGGGTCGTCGAGCTTTTCCTTAACCTTCTGGGCAACGACGCTGCCGTCGACGCCGGCATTCTGTGCGATCTGCTTGAGCGGGGCCTCGACGGCGCGGCGAACGATGTCGACGCCGATCTTCTGATCCTCGTTGTCGCACGACGCCTTGACGCTCTCGAGCGTCTTGGCGGCGGCGCGGATGGTGGCGGTGCCGCCGCCGGGAAGAATGCCTTCTTCGACGGCTGCACGGCAGGCGTGAAGGGCGTCTTCGACGCGGGCCTTCTTCTCCTTCATGGCGACCTCGGTGGCGGCGCCGACGTTGATCTGCGCCACGCCGCCGGCCATCTTGGCGAGACGCTCCTGGAGCTTCTCGCGGTCGTAGTCGCTGGTGGTCGCGTCGATCTCGTTCTTGATCTGCTCGATGCGGCCCTTGATAGCCGACTCTTCTCCGGCACCTTCGATGATCGTGGTCGTGTCCTTGTCGACACGGATCTTCTTGGCACGGCCGAGCTTGTCGAGCTCGAGCGTGTCGAGCTTGAGGCCCAGCTCTTCCATAACGGCTTCGCCGCCGGTGAGGATGGCCAGGTCCTGCAGCATCGCCTTGCGACGATCGCCGAAGCCCGGTGCCTTGACGGCGACGGCCTTGAACGTGCCACGCAGGGCGTTGACGACGAGGGTCGCCAAGGCTTCGCCCTCGATGTCTTCGGCGATGACGAGCAGCGGCTTACCGCTCTCGGCGACCTTGCTCAGAATCGGAATGAAGTCACGGGCGTTGGAGATCTTCTTCTCGTAGATCAAGACATACGCGTCCTCGAGGACGGCCTCGCGGGTCGCCTGTTCGTTGATGAAGTGCGGCGACAGGTAGCCCTTGTCGAACTGCATGCCCTCGACGAGGTCGATGGTCGTGTCGAGGGCCTTGCCCTCTTCGACGGTGATGACGCCGTCGCGGCCGACCTTATCCATCGCCTCGGCGATGAGCTGGCCGATCTGCTTGTCCTGGTTGGCCGATGAGGTGCCAACCTGAGCGACTTCACTCGAATCCTTGACTTCGCGGCTCATGTTCTTGAGCTCGGCGACGATGGCTTCGACGGCACGCTGGATGCCACGCTGGACCTGTGTGCTGTTGGCACCGGATCCGACGTTGCGGAGGCCTTCACCGAAGATGGCTTCGGCGTAGACGGTGGCAGTGGTGGTGCCGTCACCGGCGATTTTGGAGGTCTTGTCGGCGACCTCCTTGACCATTTGGGCGCCCATGTTCTCGTAGGAATCTTCGAGCTCAATCTCCTTGGCGACGGTTACGCCGTCCTTGGTGACGGTGGGGGAGCCGAAGGACTTTTCGAGGACAACGTTGCGGCCTGACGGGCCGAGGGTGACCTTGACGGCGCGGGCGAGCTTCTTGACGCCGGCGTAAATGGCGGAGCGTGCGTCTTGGTCGAATGCAATCTTCTTGGCGGGCATGTTGGTTTTCGTTCGTTGGGGTGGTGCGAGCCCCGACCGTGAGGAAGGGGGGACGCGGGTGCGAGGCAGATGCGTAGTCGAACAGAACCCCTCCCTGACGGTCGGGGCTCGCAGCGGGTGAAGACTCAGCTGACGACCGCCAGCACGTCGTCTTCGCTCATGATCATGAGCTCTTCGCCGTCGATCTTGACTTCGGTACCTGCGTAGCTGGTGAAGAGCACTTCGTCGCCCTTCTTGACGCTGAAGGTGCTCTTGGAGCCGTTGTCGAGGACCTTGCCGTCACCGACGGCCTGAACGGTGCCGCGCTTGGGCTTTTCCTTGGCACTGTCGGGCAGGACGATGCCGCTCTTGGTGACGGTCTCTGCTTCGAGACGCTTGACGAGGATGTTACCGCCGAGGGGACGTAGTTGGGCCATGGTGCTGATAGGTGCAGTGAAGTTGGTTGCTGTTGAAAAAGCGAACGTTGAAGTCTGATGTCAAGCCGCCGGGCCGGGCCACTTGCCGGCGTACCGGCGGGTCAAGGCGCGGGCGAGCGTGTTGAGCAGTTGGTCGATGTCGACGGGCCTGGGCAGGACGCTGAAGACGCGGACGGTCAGAGCGTCGCTCATGAGTCCGCTGGAAAGTCCGCGGTCGCCGCCGTGGGCGAGCAGGATGGCGGGCGGCAAGGGCGGTTCTTCCGTCGCAGCCCGGTCGGCCTTGATCTTGGCGATCCGCTCCCGCAAACGTCGCAGCACCTGCAGCCCGGTCATGTCGTTCATGGCCTGCTCGAGAACCGCCACGTGAATCCGCGGGCCTTCGCCCAACGCCGCACGCTCGAGTCGCTCGAGGGCGTCTCGCCCGGTGTCGGCTACGACGGTTCGAACGCCCTGCGACGCCAGGAGCCCGACGGCCGTCTTGTGCCACGGCTCACCTGCATCGCGCACGTCGCCCAGCATCACCGTGAAGCGGGAACCTGCGTCGAAGGATGAAGCCACGGGCGTCGGCACGGCCCCTCACCTCACAAGCCGAGTGCCAGCGGCGCGGCCGAAGCTACAGGTTATACAAGTACATCAAAGACAATGCTTTACAATTCCATCGCGTAGGGCCCGTGTACGACAGCGGATGGTTGAGCCTGCCAACAACGCGTTAGCATTTGTACGTCGCTGCCGGATTGGCAGCATGTAACGTCTTGAGCCGCCGGCTCAACAATCCGATACGAATGTTGATGCTCCGGATTCTGTTGCTGTCTTGTCTCCTGATCGCTGCTGGTTGTGCCACGACTTCAAAGGGCGAGCCCGATGGGTACTTCGGGAACATCATTACCGACGACGGCTATCGCGTGCCGGCCGGCCCGAGCGACGTCAAGCGGGCCTCGGCTGACGGCACCGTCGAGGTCGAGACCGTCTACAAAGTCACGCCCGTCCACACACGTCTCCCGGCGATCTTCGGCACCCGCATGAAGGCTGCGAAGGTCGGACAGAAGCAGTTCAAGGAAGAATTACTCGTCCCGCTGCGTTTTGCGTTCTCGACGGTCACCAACAGCGAGAGTGCCATCGTCCGCGAAATCGGGTCAGACGCGTACCTCCGCTACGACGTACGTACCGGCAAGACAAGCCCCTACAAGTTTGAGACGCTGGGCCTGGTCAAGGCCGGTGTTCGCGGCAAGTCGGGCTACGTCGGCACGACTCGCCAACCCAACGGACGATGGACCGTCACGCTGCTCGGCTACGACGCCCGGCCTGTGGCAACGTTGACCGATGTGCGTGACGGTGCCTTTGCCAAGCCGAGTTCCGTGAAGGTGGCGGCGAGCACGTCGCAGCCGGTCGACTATCTCGACGGCGACGTCTTTGTCGTTCACTTCGACCCGCCGGAGGGGGAACCTTCCTCGGCGATCTATAACCGGCAGGGCGTGCAGATCACGCCGAGCTTCCCGAGCATCGGCAGGGTGCTCGGCGTGATCGACCCGACGGTAAAGGCGTGGGAACTGGCCCCCAAACACACCGCGACGCTGCCGCTGGACGACCCGTCGTCGCCGGAGTCCGCCGGGCTCGTCTGGCCGATGCGCGACGACGGCTCGATCGATCCCAAGCCCGAAGGCCTACTCGGTCTCAAGCCGATGCACCTATTCGGCGTCGAGACCTCGCAGGTCTTCGCCTGGCAGGTTGCATGGCAGACGCCGCAGGGACTTCGGTATGCGATTCACCCGCACTTCGTCATCGACCCGGCGGCTCTGCAGGCGACACGCGACAACGCGATCTACACCCGACTCGAGGTCACGGCCCGCACCATGCGCGATGGTGGCACCGGCACCAAAACCGTCGTCGCCATCCTCGCGACGCAGGCCCCCAACGCCGACCCGAACGGCCCGTGGCTCGCGATGACGCATTACCAGGACGGCACGCTGCTGCCGGTCTACGACGAGGCGATGGACTACGACGGCCTTCGGAGAAAGTTGTACGACGACGGCGTCAGCGCGCGGCAAACCGCTTACGAGGCCGACAAGGCGCGGTATGAACAGGAGATGGCCCGGCTCGAGCGGGAACGGCAGGTTCAGCGTGACCGCGAAGCGGCGATCGTCCAAGCCAGAGAGGCCGAAAGGGCCAGGATGCGGGACCTGCTGGCGAAGCGATACATCGAGGCGGCCGAACGTGTCGCGTGGACGGTGGATGTCGCGGCCGTCGTAGAAGTGGCTCGGGCGGCACCGGACGAGGTGAGCCTCAACGCCCTGTCCCGCGCCCGCGCCGCGGCACGAACGACCGAGGAAGCCAAGCGTCTCGACGGCAAGATCTCCTACCGCCAGTACCAGGCCGACCAACTCGCCCGCAAGTCGCGGCCTTCGCAGAGCAAGTACGTCGGTTCCGGCTGGAGCCCGCAGAGCATTGCCGACTACAACCGTGACGCCCACAAGTCGCGGATGGACTGGATCGAGGGCAAGACGAACGTCTACGTGCCGAATCGTTGAACCGAACTGCGTGTCGACGCGTCCAACGGTCTGTGAACCGCCTTGCCTTTTGCCTTCTCGCCGTTGCCACGCTCGCCGGGTGCACGGGCGACCGCGCACCGCTGGTTGGTCCCGAGTTCAGCTTCGTCGGCGGGCTCGGTGCGATGGACCTTGATGAAGAAGGCGGCTTCGAGTCGGCCATCGACGGCCCGCGTTTTGCCGGCCTCGTCGGTATCAGCATCGACACGCCGCTCGGTGACATCGACGGCAACGGCTCCGGGCCACGCATCGGCGGGCGACTCCACACGGGCTACAGCCAACGCGACCTCTCCAGCCGCCGTGTCGCCGGCGAGCCGCTACTCGAAATCGAGGACTATGTCAGCCTCGCCCTCGTCGCGCCGCAGGTCACACTCAGCTACCGCCAATACCTCAGCGGCAACACCTACGACGGCGATGGCCTCTTCATTGAACCCGGCATCGGTGGAGGACTCGGCTTCGGCATCCTGTCCTTCGGCTCGCGGCTCGACTTCGGCAATGACACGCTTTCCGAGGACATCGACGACACGGAAACCAGCACCAGCTACGCCGTCCAGCCGTATCTCCGGCTCGGTTACGAAGGTGAGGCGGCCATCTTCGGCTTCGAGGGCGGCTACCTCATGACGGGCGTCGACTTTGACGACGACCTCGGCCAAGACGGCACCGTCGCCTACGGCGGCTTGTTTGTCGGCCTGCGAATCGGTAGCTGAGCCCGAGACGAATCTGCATCCGTCGCAGATTCTTCTTGTGCGAGCGACCGTCACGCGATAGCTTCGCCCTCGGAGATGAGGCAATACAACCAAAGCGGATCCGCGGGTGTCCGAGGCTTCAGCCTCATCGAGCTGCTCGTCGTCATCGGCATCATTGCGTTGCTGTTGAGCATCCTGCTGCCAACCCTCACGCGGGCCAAGCAGTCAGCGACCACGGTCGTGTGTTCGAGCAACCTGCGGCAGATCGGCCAAGCGCTCAACCTCTACGCCAACGACAACGCCGGTCGACTGCCGCAGTGGAGCGGCATTCAACTCCACCCTGACGGCGTCGGCCCGCCTGACGCCCCCGGCCTCGGTTGGACGCAGCAGCTCCAAAGCGCCTGGGACAGCGAGCCCACGAGCGATGTCTTCAACTGCCCGGCATTTCCGCAAGGGGCAGAACACAACTACTTCATGAGCGCCGGCTGGCTCGCGACGCAAACCCCGCCCGAATCGTCGCTGAACCTGCCGACAATTCGCCAGAGCTCACGGTTCGTGCTGAGCGGCGACGCCGTTAACGAAGGCTTCTATGGCCCGCCCTTCGGCACGTCAGGCGGCGATTTTGTCGACATTGACAAGGACGACGCCACTCAGGAGATGCTCATCTTCTCCGGCCAGGCGAACGGCATCAACATCCACGAAAACAAGGGACTCGTCACACTCTTTGCCGACGGACACGCGGCTCTTTTCAACGCCTTCGACGCCTCGGCCATGACCTTCGACCCCGGCCAGGAGGGCGTGAGCTGGCAGGACCTGCGTTCTGATGACGAGGACGAGACGCCATGATGCAGCAAGACGGAGCCATCGAGCGCACGTCCTCCGTCAACGCGCCAGCCCAGTTGGCCCGTGAGGCTTCGCGGCCGTGGCAGTGGTCGATCGCGTCATGGGGACTGATCCTGCTGGGCCCGCTGGCGGCGGTCGCGTTTCTCGTCACGCGACCCGAGCCCGTCGTGACACCTCTGCGGACGATGTCACGTGATGCTCTTCAGCGAAACATCAAGCAACAGACGCGCGACGGCCGGCCAATGGTGCGGAACCTTTCGGTCACGCCTTTACCAGGGAACAGCGGTCATCGCCTGACCGGTGAGCGACTGCCGGATCGGCGATCACGAGAGACGACGCCCTACTCCACCTTTGAGCTAGTGGTGCCGCTCGGTGGAACGGTCTGGCAGGAGCCGCCACCCGAAGGGTTGGGCGGGCGAGCGCTGCAGGCGTGGATTCGAGGCGACGAGCCACGCCTCTTGGCGAACGGACAGCCCCTGGAGCTGCCGACGTATCTCGAAACGGTCGACGTGCCATTTGAGATGCAGGCGGCGGCAGACGATTCGTGGCAGTGGGTCGTGCCCTTGCTGACCGGCCTCGCCGCCGGCCTGAGCCTGGCGGGCGTCTCCCGTCTCGTCGGCGGCCCGCGTGAAGGCGGTTTCGGCTTCGGCGACTTGTCAAAAGTGAAAAATCCTGAGCCGACCAAGGTCGACCTCGCCGCCATCGCCGCAGAACAACGGGCCAAAGCGGCAGAACTCGATTCGTACCTCGACACCGTCGTCGTCGCCGGCGGCAGCGAACCCGAAGACGCCGACGAGCCCGCCGAGCAAACCGAAGGGCAGACACCAACAACACCCGCCAAGCAGCCGCCTCGCCAACTCACGCAAGACGCAGCCCCGCGGTACGCACCCGCAGCCAAAGCGGACGCCAGCTACGACGGCGGCGAGTTCTACCCGACAGCCGTCGGATCAAAGCGATCGTGACAGGTACGTCGTCTCTGTGGACGTGATCTACTTGAAGTTGAACGTCTCGACGAGCCACGTCCCGTTGCCGGCGTCTCGGACTGTCACTTCGAAGATGTTCGTGCGGCCGTCCGACCAAGTCATGGTGCCGCCGAACTTCCAGCGGCTGACACCGTTCACGATCTCGGTAGAGATGCTCGTGACCGAGAGGTCGACCAGCGTGCCGTACGGCTCAAAGTAGTCGATGGCCTTCTGCAGGTCGGCCGACGGCATGTTGGCATCAGAGGCGGCCGTCGCTTCGTTAAAGTCACCGGCGGCGACGTGCTCGACGAACGCCCGTGCCGCCAGCCGCGGCTCGTCACTATTGGCGTAAACCTGCCAGCTGATGAAGCCGATGGCCGACCAGCCCGCAAGCCCGACCAGACTCAGCACGATGGCTGCGATGGCAAACCCGCGGCCTCGCACCATCGGCGAGGCTGTGTTGCGAAAGCCGATGATGCCGAACACGAGACCGACAACGCTTGTCACGACCGGGATGCAGCCGAGCAGCGAGACGACGAAGCCGGTCATCGCCGACTTGCTCATCCGCGGAGGCTGCGTCGGTTCGTATGGCTGCATGGCGTCAGCCTACCGAGGTCAGTGCTTCAGCACCAACCGATACCGCGGGCTGCCGTTGCGGAGCTTTTCGAAGGCGTCGTTGATGTCGCCGAAAGCGAACGTCTCGGTAATCGGGGCAATGTTGTTGCGGGCGGCAAAGTCGAGCATGTCGCGCGTCGTCGCCGGGTCGCCCAGCGGGCTGCCGGCCAGGCTCTTTTGACCGGCGATGAGGGCGAACGTGTTGCTGACGCCGAAGTCCGGGGCGACGCCGACGCTGTGCAGCGAGCCGCCGGGGGCGAGGGCTTCGACGTACTGCTCCCAAGGCAGCTTGGCGGCGGCGGTGTTGATGATCAGGTCGAACTTACCTGTCACCTTCTTCATCGCGCCTTCGTCCTTGGCGTTGACGAAATCGTCGGCACCCATCTCGCGGGCTTCGCCTTCCTTGTCAGGCGTCGTGCTGAAAGCGGTGACGTCGCAGCCCATCTTGTCAGCGAACTGGATCGCCAGGTGCCCGAGTCCGCCGATGCCGATGACGCCGACGCGGCTGGTGCAGGTGATGTGGTGCTGGCGGAAGGGCGTGAACGCCGTGATGCCGCCACAGAACATCGGGCCCAGCTTCTGAACCGTATCGGCGTCGAAGCCTTCGGGAATCGGCGTGGCCCAGACCCAGTTGCACCGCACTCGGTCGGCAAACCCGCCGTGCCGGCCGACGATGGTCTGCTCGTTGTTCACGCAGCGGTTGTGGGCGCCCTTGAGGCACTGCATGCAGTGCGTGCACGCGTAGCTGTACCAGCCGAGGCCGACCCGCTGGCCTTCCTTGAGTTCGGGCACATTTTCACCAAGGGCGGCGATGGTGCCGATGACTTCGTGCCCGCCGACGAACGGGTACTGGCTCATGCCCCACTCGTTGTCGAGCATGGACAGGTCGCTGTGGCAGACGCCGCACGACTCGACCTTAATCTCGACTTGCCCGGGCTTGAGGTCGCCGGGGTCGTACTCGAAGGGCTTGAGCTCGCCCTTGGCTTCATCGGCGGCAAATGCGTGGAATGTCGGCATAGGGCCGAGCCTATCGACGGCGACCGTGCTTCTACAAGGGTCAAAGCTTTGACGCGGCAACCATGCGGGCATCGTGAACTGCAGCGACCCGGAGCCGCCGTCCCTCGTGACTTGCACCCGTTTACCTTGAAAGTCGACCGTGCCGCCACGACTACGGTCGGACGTGCCTGATCGACCCATGCGCATCGTCGTCGCGATCACCGGCGCAAGCGGCGCGCTCTACGCTCAACGGTTCATCGCCGGCTTGCTGTCGGCGGGTGTCGAGACGCACCTCGTCGTCTCGCCACTCGGACGCCGACTGCTCAGCGACGAGATCGGCATCAAAAAGCTCGATGAGCAGTCGCTTGGCCAACTGGCCGACGGCGACGCGAGCCTGTTGACGCTTCACAACTACAACGACGTCGGCAGCGTCCTGGCCAGCGGCTCGTTCCTGCACAATGGCATGGTCATCATTCCGGCGAGCGGCAATACGTTGGCCGAAGTCGCAGCCGGCTTAGGCGGCAACCTCATCGCGCGGGCCGCGTCGGTCTGCTTGAAGGAGAGCCGGCGACTCATCATCTGCCACCGCGAGATGCCGCCGAGTGCTATCGACGTGCGCAACTACAAGACGCTCAGCGACGCGGGCGTGATCCTGGCGTCGCCGAATCCCGGGTTTTACCTCAACCCGACAACAGTCGAGGAGGTCGTCGACTTCGTCGCCGCCAAGCTGCTCGACCTCGTCGGCGTCGAGCACACCATCGGCGGCCGGTGGGATCCCGACGAGCCGCGACCGCCGCTCCGGTACGTCAACGGCACGCTGCAGGTCGTTGACGCGTAAGTCCACTGACTACTGGTTAAATCCCGTAGAAGTGCCCGAGTTTCCGCTCGAGGTGGTCGATCAGCGGCTGCACGGTCGGCGCTTTGCCGGTCGCTTTTTCGACAAGCTGGCGTGCCTCGAACCGACTGCCGTGCTGGTGGACGTTGTCGATGAGCCACGACAAGAGCGGTTCAAACTCGCCGCGGGCGTACATGGCGTCGCGCTCGGTTTCGCCGCCGAGGGCGTCGGTCGCCGCTTCGTACAGACAGGCCGAGTAGACGTTGCCCAGGGTGTACGTCGGGAAGTAACCGAGCAAACCGGCCGACCAGTGAACGTCCTGCAGACAGCCGTTGGCGTGGCGGTCGGGCTCGATGCCGAGATACTCCTTGAGCTTCTCGGCCCATGCCCCCGGCAGATCCGCCACCGCAAGGTCGCCTAACAGCAGCGCCCGCTCGATCTCGAAGCGCAGCAGAACGTGCAGATTATAAGTGGCCTCGTCACTTTCCGTGCGGATGAAGCTCGGCCGTACGTCATTGACGGCAAAGACGAAGTCTTCGCGATCGACCCCATTCAAGGCTTCGGGAAACAAATCGACAGCGATCGGGAAGAAGTGCTGCCAGAACGCGTCGCCGCGACCGACGAGGTTTTCCCAAAGGCGGCTCTGGCTCTCGTGGATGCCGAGCGAGACGCTGTCGGCCAGGGCGGTGCCGAAATGGTCAGCCTTGGGAAGATTCTGCTCGTAGAGGGCGTGCCCGGTTTCGTGCAGGGTCGAGAAGAACGAATTGCCGAGGTCACGTTCGTCGAACCGCGTGGTCATGCGGGTGTCACCCGGACCCAGGCCGGTGCAGAACGGATGGACGGCTGTGTCGAGTCGGCCGGCGTCGAAGTCGAAGCCGAACGCTGTCGCCGCTCGGCGGCTCAATTCGAGCTGCTCGGCAACCGGGTAGCGGCGGGCCAGCAGCTCATGATCAGGCGCTTTTCCCGACGACTTCACGCGGCCGACGAGGTCGACGAGCGGGCCCTTGAGCTGGGCGAAGACGTCGTCGAGGTACGCAGGCGATTCGCCCGGCTCGTAGTCGTCGAGCAAGGCGGCATAGAGGTCGCCGTTGTCACCGTTGACGCACTTGGCCTCCTGCCGCTTGAGGTCGAGCATGTGCTCGAGGCTCGGACGAAACGCTTCGAAGTCGTCGTTCTTGCGGGCTTTGACCCATGTGGCGTGGCCCTCGACTTCGGCACGTGCCAGCGCCTCGACCAGCGAAGCGGGCAGTTTGGTCGCACGATCAAAGTGTCGACGGGCATGACGGGCGACGACGGCATCATCGCCCTGCGGGTCACCGGCCTCGACGGCCGCAATGGCGTCGCCGAGCTCTCTGCTGGTAGAACTGGCGTGCGACAGGCCTGCCATGAGCGACATCTGGTCGGCCCGCAGGGCGGTGCCTGCGTCGGGCAGTTGGGTCTGCTCGTCCCAGCCAATCGTCGAGCCGACGCTGCTGAGCGTGGCCTTCTTACGGAGCAGCGAGCGCAGGTTGTGAATCGGCGTGGTGTTGTCGCTCATGGTCGCTAACATACGCGACCTGCGGCCGCGTCCGGTCGCGGCATGACCCCTTACCAGCGCCCCAGTCCGACGTCGGCCGCGACACTCGTCGATCGGCCAAACAACTCAAATCCGTGACTATGTCTGATTCGTCCCCCACCACGCCGGCCACTCCCGCCGAAACACCCGCCGCTCCGCAAACTGACGCCGGTCAAGGCGAATCGACACCTGCTGTCGATGTCATGGACAAGACCGACGCGTCGCACTCGACCGCTGCCCACGACGGCAACGAAGGCCCGACCAATCCGACGACACCCGGCGATGCCGAGCCCGAGGCCAACCTGCAGGTCGGCGTCGTCGGCGGGACAGTCCCGACGAAGCGGTCCGAACCTCAGGAAAAGCGGGACAATCGCCCTGGCCAGAATCGCGGCAGCAGCGACACACGGCGCGACGTGCCCAAGGCCGACCCGGCGACGGACCTGCCGTCGCTACCTGAACGCGAAGACAAGGCCAAGCAGGCCAAGGCCGCGGCGGACGTCGATGCCGAAATCGAGGCCGCCCTCGGCGATGCCGACATCGGCGCGATGCTCGACGAGTCGGCAGAAACCAGCGGCGTCGGCGACGCCAACCTTCGCGGCACCCAGGCCGGCACGGTCACACGCGTCGATCTGAGCAAAGGCGAGATCCTCGTCGACCTCGGCGGCAAGCACCAGGTCGTCGTGCCCAGCAAGCAATTCGATCCCGTTCCGAGCGAGGGCGAATTCGTCGAGATCGACATCGAGGGCTACGACGCCTCAGACGGCATCTACAAAGGCCATCGAAAGGGTGCCGCCCGCAAGATCGGCGCGTGGGAAGAGCTCAAGGTCGGCCAGGTTGTCGAAGCAACCGTTACCGGCATGAACAAGGGCGGCCTCGAGTGCCGCGTGGGGCAGACGGCGATCCGGGCGTTCATGCCAAGCGGCCAGGTCGACGTCGAGTTCCACAAGGATTTGAGCGTTTTCCTGAACGAAAAGGTCCAGGCCCGCATCACGAAGCTCGATCGGGCCGACCGAAACGTCGTGCTGAGCCGTCGCGCGGTCGTCGAGAAGGAGCGTCGCGAAGCCCGCGGCAAGACGCTGGCGACCCTCGAAGAGGGCGCGATGATGAAGGGTATCGTCAAGACGGTCAAGGACTTCGGCGCCTTTGTCGACCTCGGCGGCGTCGACGGGCTGCTGCACGTCACGCAGCTGACACACAAGCGAATGGCCAACGCGGGCGACTTCATCAAAGAAGGCGACGAGGTCGAAGTGCGTGTCGACAAGATTGAGAAAGGCGGCAAGGGCGGGGCCAAGGTCGCCTTGTCGCTGAGTCACCGTCCGCCCAATCCGTGGGAGCAGGCCGAAACCAAGTACGCCGTTGGCACGCAGGTCACGGGCCGCGTGACGCGGGTCGAGAACTTCGGCTGCTTCGTCGAGCTCGAAGAGGGCATCGAGGCTTTGCTGCCGGCCAGTGAAATGGGCTGGTCCCGCATCCGCCACCCCAGCGAAGTGACCAACGTCGGCGAGCAGCTTCGCCTGATGGTCATCGAGATTCAGCCCAAGGCCCGCAAGATGGCCTTAAGCCTCAAGCAGAGCCAGGGCGACCCGTGGAGCCAGGCCGCCTCCAAGTACACGGCCAACAGCGTCCACCGCGGCAAGGTCACGCGGACCGCCGACTTCGGTGCTTTTGTCGAGCTCGAGCCGGGCGTCGAGGGCCTCATCCACATCAGCGAGCTCGCCAACGAACGCGTCAGGCGGACCGAGGACATCGTCCAGTTCGGCAGCGAGGTCAACGCCCGCGTGCTCGAAGTCGACAGTGAAAAGCGCCGCCTTCGACTCAGCCTCAAGCAACGCGACGAAGCTGCAGAACGTCTCTCGGCGGCAGAAACTGCAAAACGAGAACAGACGAAACAGCACCGCGAAAAACGACTCTCCAAGAAGCCGCTGAAGGGCGGACTCGACTTCTGAGTTGATTTGTCGTCGGCGTTCATTCTTGGTTTAACTTCTACAGTTTCTACTGCAGGAAAGTGCGATCGCCGCCGTACGCGGCGATGTACTTTGCGCTACATTGCGCAAATCGAGCTCGCCGCGGGGACAAAAATCACGTTGGCGGCCGCCGCGGCGCAGCGCAGCCGGGCAGGTCATGCCACCTTGCTCGACTTCACCGCCTTGTCTTTCGCTCACCTCTCTGCCGCACCGCCTCGTGGTGGTGCGTTCGCTGCTGCTTCTCGGGCTGATCAGCCTCGTCTCGGCCGGTTGCTACCGCCGCGTCTCGTATGCCTCGCCGGAGGGGCGCAAGGTCGAGGTCGTCAACCTCGGCTTTGACACCGAGATCGGCAGCCTCCACGCCGAGACCGCCGAGGGCAGTGTCACGATCGAAGGGGCGTCGTCGCAATCCGCCGTCGCCAGCAAGCTCGTCGACCTCGCCACCGAGCTGGCCAGGGAGGCACGATGAGCGCACTTGTCCACCTTGGCTTCTACCGAGGCCGCGACGACGGCGATCTGCTCGACCGCCTCATCGCCGCCCATGATGCCGGGCCGTACAGCCATGTCGAGCTCGTCTTTTCGCCATCGCCCCGCATCGGCCGACCGCTCTGCTGTTCCAGCTCGTTCCGCGACGGTGGCGTCCGGTTCAAGCACCTTCGGCTCGGCGGTGAGCAGGCCCACCTGTGGGACGTGCTGCCCGTGCCCGTCTCGCCGCGCGACGTGAGCGAGTTGCACAGCTTCTGCCGTGACCACGTGGGCGGCCGTTACGACTACCTCGGCGTGCTGGCGTTCAAGATCCCGCTGCTCCGCCACAAGCTCAACTGGTGGTTCTGCAGTGAATTCGTCGTCGCCGCCCTGCAGCGAGCTGGCCGGCTCTCGCTGTTCGAGCCGAGCCGCCTGACCCCCAACGGCCTGTTTCGCCTGCTTCAGGAAGGACCTTCATGCAAGACCTGATTACACCCGCCGTTGCTGCCGCCATCGTTTCGGCGCTCGCGTTGCTGGTCCGTGAACTCATCGCCCGTCGCGGCTCGTTTGCAAAGCTTCAACAGGACCGTCAGCAGATCGAAGGCGACCTCGCCGTCCGCGGCCAGGAGATGCTGCTCAAGCAGATCGAGGGTCTATGGGCCGAGAACGCGTCGGTAAAGACGCGTGAGGCCGAAGGACGTGCCCGTTGTCGGGTCCTGGAACAGCAGGTCACGACGCTGGAGCAGCACTGCCGCGAGCTTGAGGCGCAGATCGAGCAACTCCGACGCCGTCTCGATCGCCACGACCGCCTGCTACCGGGTCCGAGTGCTTCGTCGATCGTCGCAGTCGGGGCGTGACGACCATCTTGTTCTTTTCTTCTGTTTCCCCACCTGCGGGCAGCCTGGGCTGCCTGCTGCGGGCAGCCTGGGCTGCCTGCTGCGACTCCTTTGCTCCGTCCGCTTACCCTTTGTCTCAAGGACCTTTCATGTTGATGACGCTGTTGCTCGCCGCCTCGCTCGCTCTGGCCCCGCCGGGTGACGACCCTTACCGATCGGCCCGGGAGGGCCTGGATCAACTTCAGTCGGAGAACGAGCGGCTGCGCGAGGAAGTCGATCTGCTCCGCCAGCAACTTGTCGCCCCGGCTGCCGCGGCCGGCGTGCAAACGATGGTCGGCCGTCTCGTCACGGTCGAGATTCCGCCCGAGCTGCAAACACCCGACGCCCACGGCCGCCGATTTGTCTGGAACTTCGGCGACGGCTCGACCGAGCGACCCGGCTACGCCGCCGGTCACGTCTACGACACGGGCGGCCGGTACGTCGTCACGCTTGACGGCGAAGCCTTCGCAACGGTCGATGTCCTGCCGCGACCGGCCGGGCAGATGGTGGTGCTGCCACCGCTTGTCCGCGGGTTCAAAGCAAGGGCCAACACGCTGTACCTCGCCGATCCGGCAGGCACGCGTGTCACCGGCTCCGTCGACGCGACGGCAGGTGGCGTGACCTTACGCGGGCTCGTCTTCGACCTGGGAGTCGACGCCAAGCTGCCAGCCGTGCTACCGGGTGATGACCTGGCCGTGATCGACTGCCGCGTCGACTCGGCCCGCAGTTTCATCGAACTCAACTTCGGCAGCCGAGTCGATGGCCTGCTCCTCGAACGCGTCGAACAAGGCGGCACGAACACGCTGCAGCGTTATCTCGTGGGCCTCTTTGGGGACACCTCGAACGTCAGCGTCTACGACACGGCCGCGACGAACTCGAACCACGAGCACATCCTGCGGCTCAGCGGCGACCCGACAGGTGGCCAAACCAGCTTCGCCTCCGTCCACAACAACATCCTCAGCAACCTCAGCGAACGCAACGGCGGGCCAAAGGGTGACATGGGCAAAGCGACAGTCATCCTGCAAAACGGTCGGTTCGGACACGTCGAAGGCAACACGCTCGTCGGCCCCAGCGGCGCCGGCCCACTGCCCGGTAAGGACGGCGAGGGTGTCTCACAATGGCGATGGCGAACCGCCAGGTGGCAGGACAACCAGATGGCCGGTGGCTGGCACGCCGACCACGGACTCATCGGCTGCACCTTCACCGGTAACTTTGTCGACGTGCCCGACGGTGGCGGCATTCTCGTCCACGGCAAGAGCGATGCCCACGGCGGCAGGCTCGTCGAAGACCTGGTCGTCGACAACGTCGACATTGTCGGCCGCTCAGGGGCGACGCTGCTCGAGGTGCGGGGCCAGACGGGCGGCGTGCTCCTGAGCCGCGTGAGACTCGGGGCCGACCCGTCCATTCCGGCCGCAGAGAATCCGATGCCGTCGCTGCGACTGGCAAACAACCCGCAGGCGATCGGCGTCGAGCTGAGCGAAGTCACCGCGCCCGTCATCCGGAGCTGGCCTAAGCCGTCACTGGCCCTGTGCGGCGGCCAGAACGACAAGTCAGCCTACCGCGGCGTCGGCGAAGTGGCCGGATTGGAGGCCAGCGAATGAAGCGCTTTCTCCTTTCTGCAAGCGTTGCGGTACTGCTGACTTCACCGGCTGCACTGGCACAAGAGCCGACGCGAAGCGACCTGCTCGCGGCTACGACCGGGCACACGTATGCCTCGCCCGATGATCGCATCGACGAGTTGCAAGTCCTCGTGAACCAAGCCTCGAAGGGCAGCGGAACGCTGGTGCTGCTGCCCGGGCTGTACCACCTGCCAAGGGCGCTGGAGCTGCCGCCGGGCCTACGGCTCATCGGGCACGGCGTGACGATGCGGCCGAGCATCGGATACGACGGGCCGCTGCTCGTGGGTGTCGGCAAGATCAACTCCAACCGCAACGGCCGGACGATCGAGGGCATCAGCTTTCGCTTTGCAGGGACAGCCATCAGCGGGACGTGGCACTGGAGCACGCTCCGCGACCTGAGCTTTGCCGACTGCAAGATCGGCATCGACGCCGGGCCGGTCGGGCTGACGGTCGAGCGGTCCCATTTCGAGTCGAACCAGCTTCACCTCAAGCTCAGCGGCACGGCCTCGACCTTCCGCGACTGCACGTTCTTCGGCGGACGCGGCGAGCAGTCGATGCGGCTGGTCGATGTCAAAGGTCTGACCTTCGACGGGTGCGTCATCGAGCGGAACAAGGGGCCGATGTACGTCGCCGACGGACGGCTCATTCGTTTTCTGGGTGGTTGGATCGAGAACAACGGCGGCGAGTCGGAAATCGAGCTGGCTCAAAGCGAAGGTCGCGGCGTGTACGGGCTGACGTTCGACGGCGTCTACTTCGCCGCCCGACCTGGCACGGTGGCCATCGTCCACGGGCTCGACTTTGCCACAAGCACCAGCTTCCGAGACATCGGCGGCAACCTCCAGGGTGCAGCGCTGACAACCGGTCGCGTGGTCGAGCACGAGCCCTCGCCGCTGGGCCTGCCGGGCAAGGAACCGGCAGAGGAGTAACGCCCAACGATCGAGCTTTATCGTCGCTCGTCGCTCGCTCAGGAGAACGATCTACGTCACAACCCGAGGATTCACCCGGCCGACCGCTCCGAGCGAGTCGGCCGCTTTATGCCTTTTTCGGGAAGATCGGCGGCATAGGGCACTGCAGCACGGCGGCGAATGCCCGGAGCAACTCCGCCTCCTCGACCGTCACGCGACCGTCGGCGGCAACGGTGGCGGCGGCGGCTTCGAGAACATGCTGCTTCACCGGCATCCGCGCCTCGGCAAGCCTCGACAGGGCGGCGTCGAGCTGCGACAAATGAAAACCGCCGTCGAACTCCGGAAGCCCAGGCGGCAGCGTGCCGGACCCGCGGTTAAATGCCGCCTGGGCCGCGGTTGCGTCATCCGGGTGTCCTGCCAACGCGAGCGCGGACAAGGCTGTTGCCGTCTCGGTCCACAACGCCGACATCGTTGCAAATCTCTCGCGGACTTGTGGCCGAAGAATGACCCGCTCGAGCAGCTTGTACAGTGCGTACTCCGACGGATCGATTTGCTGATCCGCCTCGATGAGCTGGCGGATGATGTTGAGCAGGCGGCTGCCACGGTCGCGACCGAGCGTGCGAAGGGCAGGGCTGGCAAGCTCGATCATCGGTAGCCGGCCGGGCGGGCCAAGCTTGGCGACGGCGTCGCTGAGCGCGGTCGCCGCGACGGCCGTTTCGGAGTCGAGCTGAGCGAGCAGATCGTCCTGCATCACGCGAACGGCTCGATCTTTCGAGAAGAACAAACTGGCGACGATGCCGCGGGCAAGGTCCGGGCGACGGGCGGCGGCACGAATGCCCGACGGCAGTGCGGCTGCAAGTTGCTGCCCTTGCTCGATGTCCTCGGGATCGAGGCTGCCGATGTGATTCGCAATGCCGGCCGCACCAATAGCGATGTCCATCTTGTTGTCGCTTGCGCCGGAGAGGCCGCTCGCACCGGCCGTCATATCACCAAAGATGTCACCGAGCGGCCCGAGCGGGCCCTTCTGACGACGACGGTCACGCTCGAGTTCCTGGCTCTTGTCATACGTGCGTTTGGCCCTGTTTTGATTCGCCTCGAACTCCAGCATCGATCCGTCCCACTGCGCGTCGATCGCTTTGATCCGCTCGGGCAGCGGGGGGTGCGTGGCGAACATGGCTGCAAAGCCACTGGCAAAGAACAGGTGAGCGCACTCGCCGGCATGGGCGCTGCTGACGTTTGCGCCGTACTGGTTGCCGCCGATCTTGCGGAGGGCGTCGCGGATGCCGACCGAATTGCGGGTAAATTGCACTGCCGATGCGTCGGCGAGAAATTCACGCTGGCGACTGACGCTGGCTTGGATGAGCCTGCCGAAGAAGACACCGATCGACCCGATAAGCCAGACGAGTCCACCGACGATGAGCAGGGCGATACCGAACGCCGCGCCGCCACCCTTGTCGTCGCGAGACGATCGACGGCTCGACTGCATGAGGTACGGGGCGTAGCGGAAGATGGTGTAGCCGAGCAATCCGATGACGAGGATGCCGAAGATGACGCCGATCAGCCGGATGTTCAGCCGCATGTCGCCGTTGAGGACATGGCTGAATTCGTGGGCGATGACGCCTTGCAGCTCGTCGCGGCTGAGCTTTTCCATCGTGCCGCGTGTGACGCCGATCGCGGCGGCATCGACGTCGCTGCCGGCGGCGAAAGCGTTGATGCCAAGATCTTTGTCAATAACGTAGGTGTCCGGCACCGGCATGCCGCTGGCGAGGCTCATCTCCTCGACGACGTTGAGCAATTTGCGTTCGTCGGCGTCGTCGGATTGCGGATCGAGCTTGCGACCGCCCAATAGGCGGGCGACCTTGCCACCGTCGCCGTGCAGCTGGGCCGTCTTGAAGAAGCTGGCCCCGAAAATGACGACGAGTGTGCCGAGCGTGATGGCGACGTGCAGGCCGGGTGCCCAGAGCTGGATGTCAGATGAAGTCTCGCGATCCTGCGTCATATTGATGGCGAGCAGGCCGACGAGATTCAGCGCGATGACAATGCCGATGACGGCGAGGCCGAACAGCACAATGAGCTTCTTGGTGCCGCGGCGCGCTTCGTCTTGGCGTTCAAAGAAGTTCATCTAGGATGCAGTCTATCTGCGAGACGATCGAGCTGCAGGTTGCGGACTTTGATAATCAGGCTTCTGAGTCATCGGCGGCCGAAGAGTCAGGCTCGTTTCTCTCCTGGAAGTTTTGAAGCGCCTCACGCCCGATGCTGGTCAACCACACGCTGCGGCCGTCGCTGCTCACAAGGGCAACAACAAGCTCGGCGGCTACAGGTGCCGCGGCGGCATCGACCCCATCTTGGGAATCGGCTCCAAGCACCAGACGTTGCCCCCACAGCAACAACTCCGCGATGCCCATAGGCGAAACGCGGCTGATCAGCGGGCCGTCGACAACAGCGTCGATGAACCCATGCGGACGTCGGCATCGCTCGTGGTCCGGACGCGACTAGAGAAAAAGCTGCCGCGCGTTTGCCATTCCTGCCACAGAGGCGGGGGCAGCAAGACGAAGCCGAACGCTGCTGACCGCCCTCTGTCGCAGGACGGCCTCCGCAGCGCGGACGGTATCCACATCAGCATGACGGACTCACGGCGTGAGCGCTAGACGGGACTTTGCTCCGACGACGACTCCAGTGACACGGAAACTGCCTGCCGTTCGGCAGCTTCACTGATCTCGAATAGCGCGGCGCCTGTAAATCCGAGCGGGCCTGCGATCAGGACAGTCGGCAGCGACTGCCGGGTCGCGTTGAAGGACATGACGCTGTCGTTGTAATGCTGCCTTGCGAAAGCGATGCGGTTCTCGGTGCTGGTCAGCTCCTCAAAAAGCCTTGCCGTCTGCTGGTCTGCCTTCAAATCCGGATAATCCTCTTTCACAACCATCAGTCGGCCGAGCAGGGCGGTAAGGGAGGACTCCGCGCCAGAAAGCTCACGAACCGCGGCGGCATTTGCAGGATCGGCGGCTGCGGATTGACTGGCGGCAAAGGCGGCGTTTCGAGCGGCGATGACCTTCTCGAGGGTCAGCCGTTCGTGGCTCATATAGCCCTTAACGGCGTTGACGAGATTGGGAATGAGGTCGTATCGCCGCTTGAGTTGGACGTCGATCTGGGCGAACGCGTTCTTGTACCGCTCTCGCAGCTTGATGAGCTTGTTGTACGCAAGAATCCCAAATCCGGCCACGCCGACAACCAGCAACACGAGGAGAGCAACGATAACCAGGAACGCGTTCACGCCAGCAGCGTACGCGACGTAGCCGACGCATGCAGTTTCTAAACCTCAGATCCACGACGTTGAAGCCATCAACCGCGGAACAGTACGAAGTCCACGCAGATATCACGAAAGAAGCCCCAGACGCATGTGCGTCTGGGGCTTCGAGTAAAGAGCCGGCAGTAACCTACTTTCCCGCTGAAGCAGTATCATTGGCCCATCAGGCTTAACGGCCGTGTTCGGTATGGGAACGGGTGTGACCCTGATGGTATAGCCACCGGCAAAGCCGTCGGCATCGGATTAGCGACGCCGACGGTTGGAAGACAGAGGAGGGGTATGAGCCCTGATATTCGTTGCAAAGTGACGAATCGTGCGGGTATGAGCCGAACACAATTTCGTTCGATCACATTCACCGTGTCACCGGGTGTACCGATGGGAGACGATAAATATGGTCAAGCGGTCGACCATTAGTATCGGTAGCCTAAACGTGTTACCACGCTTACAGGTCCGACCTATCAACCGAGTGGTCTACTCGGGGTCTCACGCCAGTAATGGCGGGGAATCGTCATCTTGACATGGGCTTCACGCTTAGATGCTTTCAGCGTTTATCCGTTCCGCACTTAGCTATCCTGCCATGCCTCTAGCGAGACAACAGGTGTACCAGGGGTGCGTCCTTCCCAATCCTCTCGTACTAGGGAAGAATTGCCTTCAAGATTCCTACGCCCGCAGCAGATAGGGACCGACCTGGCTCACGCCGGTCTGAACCCAGCTCGCGTGCCGCTTTAAGTGGCGAACAGCCAAACCCTTGGGACCGCCTTCAGCCCCAGGATGCGACGAGCCGACATCGAGGTGCCAAACCGCACCGCCGCTATGGGCGCTCGGGTGCGATCAGCCTGTTATCCCCGGGGTACCTTTTATCCCTTGAGCGATGGCCCTTCCACACAGAACCACCGGATCACTAAGGCCGCCTTTCGGCTCTGCTCCACATGTACGTGTCGCAGTCAAGCATGCTTCTACCTTTGCGCTCTTCGGACGATTGCCAACCGTCCTGAGCATGCCTTTGCAGTCCTCCGTTACTCTTTAGGAGGAGACCGCCCCAGTCAAACTAACCAACTAGCACGGTTCCCCATCCAGCTTCATGGCTTGGGGTGAGATGCCGATCATGCACAGGGTGGTATTTCACCTTTGGCTCCACAACCCCCGCAAGGGTCGCTTCCACGCCTCCCACCTATGCTACGCAGTACAAAACCGTCATCAGTACCAGTCTATAGTAAAGGTCCACGGGGTCTTTCCGTCTTGCTGCGGGTACGCGGCATCTTCACCGCGACTTCAATTTCACCGAGTCCGTTGTTGAGACAGCGCGCCAGTCGTTACGCCGTTCATGCACGTCAGAACTTACCTGACAAGGAACTTCGCTACCTTAGGACCGTCATAGTTACGGCCGCCGTTTACCGGTGCTTCAGTCGTCAGCTTGCACCGACTCCCTTAACATTCCGGCACCGAGCAGGCGTCACTCTGTATACGTCCACTTACGTGTTAGCACAGAGCTGTGTTTTTGATAAACAGTCGCCAGCGCCGGTTTCTGTGCCCTCCGAAGAGGGACCCCTTATCCCGAAGTTACGGGGTGAGTTTGCCTAGTTCCTTAACAACGGTTCTCTCGAGCGCCTGAGGATACTCTCCTCACCTACCTGTGTCAGTTTTAGTACGGACAACCACTTTGTCCCCGACATGCTCTTCTCGGCCACCTCATTGCCTGCTTCAGGATCTAAACGCCCTCGGCCTTGCGGCACGCCCACGACTAACGGGGCGACAGGATCAAAGATGACACACATGTCGGTTCAACCTCCGTGGTCGGTGCAGGAATATTAACCTGCTGTGCATCGTCTACGCTCTTCAGCCTCGACTTAGCTCCCGACTAACCCTGGGCGGATTTACCTTCCCCAGGAAACCTTAGGTTTTCGGCGGGCAGGATTCTCACCTGCCTTATCGTTACTTATGCCGGCATTCTCACTTGCACACGCTCCACGACTCCTTACGGTATCGCTTCACAGCCGAGTGCAACGCTCGCCTACCACGCTTACGCGTCCGCCGCTTCGGTATTTTGCTTATTCCCGATCATTTACGGCGCCCTCCTGCTCGACCAGTAAGCTATTACGCACTTTTTAAATGGTGGCTGCTTCTAAGCCAACATCCTGGTTGTCACTGCAGAAAGACTTCCTCACGAACTGAGCAAAATTTAGGGACCTTAGCGGACGGTCAGGGTTGTTTCCCTTTTGACCATCAAGATTATCCCCGATGGACTCACTGCCAGGATAGTTCCGTAGGTATTCGGAGTTTGGTAGGGATGGGTACCCGGGTAGGGCCCCATTCCCTTTCAGTAGCTCTACCCCCTACGGATAGTTGCCTGACGCTGCCCCTAGAGGCATTTCGGCGAGAACCAGATATCTCCCGGTTTGATTAGACTTTCACTCCTCCCCGCAGGTCATGCCAGAACTTTTCAACGTTCAAGGCTTCGGTCTTTCCGCGTCTGTTACGACGCGTGCAACCTGCCCACGGGTAGATCACCGGGTTTCGGGCCACAAACGTACGACTACACGCCATTTTAAGACTTGCTTTCGCTTCGGCTCCAGAGCTCTAGCTCCTTAGCCTTGCCGTACACCTGTACTCGCCGGCCCATTATGCAAAAGGTACGCCGTCACCCATGTCGTAGACATAGGGCTCCGACCGCTTGTAAGTGCACGGTTTCAGGTACTTTGAACTCGACTACCGTCGTGCTTTTCACCGTTCAATCACTTTACTGATTAACTATCGGTCACTGAGGAATACTTAGCCTTGGATGGTGGTCCACCCTGCTTCACACGGAGTTCCACGAGCTCCGTGCTAATCTGGTACGCCTCCAGCCGGTCTGGTTGTCGCATACGGGGCTGTCACCCGCTTTGGCCTGCCATTCAAGCAGTTCTGCTGACTTTTCCGGTCATTTGAGGCGCCCTCAACCCCAGGCCGAAGCCTGGTTTGGGCTAGATCCGCGTTCGCTCGCCGCTACTTGCGGAGTCGTTGTTACTTTCCTTTCCTCTGGGTACTTAGATGTTTCAGTTCCCCAGGTTCGCTTCCGACGCCTATGCGTTCAGCGCCAGATTCCTGATGTCACCAACAGGAGGGTTTCCCCATTCGGAAATCCACGGGTCATACGCCTAGTTGCCGGCTAACCGTGGCTTATCGCAGGCTCTAACGTCCTTCATCGCTTCTCAGTGCCGAGGCATCCACCGTGCACCCTTAGTAGCTTGACCATACTTATCACGTCCCAGCAGTACCAGGTCACCTGACCCGCCTGTGGCGTGTGTATGTCACCGAAAAGGTGCTCGACTTCTATGGGTTGGCAACAGACCCTGTTGCCAACACCCGCACTCATGCGTGCATCACCCAGCCCTAGGACACCTGTCCACAGCTGACAGTGATGCGTATATCACTTCGCATTGAACCTCTCTGTCTTCACTTGTCAAAGAGCAGTGCTCTTTCGAGTCGCCTGACGTAGCCGGTAAACCGGGTTGACTCCCTTGCCCCGTAGGGCGAAGCTTGTCGGTCAGGCGGGGGCCACTGTAGGCGGCCCCCGCGGTTCGTCAAGCGGTCGATTAACTCGATGCTCAACTTCCCGCGTCCGTCTCAGAGTCACTTTCGTGTCTCGTCGGCGGGCGGGAAAGATAGGCCGCCCATCCCAGACGGCAAGCCTAGAGGGTGATTTTGTTCGCGATTGTGCCTTCGTATCACCCTGATCTGGCGTCGTCAGCGTCGTAAGGTGTTGTTGTTCCAGCAAGCTGTTGTTCAACCCGCTCGACGGTTTGCGCCCGTCCGGTGGCCACATCGATCTCTGTCAGTACCCCGCTGAGGCGAACATCTCCCCCTGCGACTTCGAAGTTCGCCGGGACTTGGCGGCCCATCCAGTCGAGCACGGCTTCTTTTTTCCTTCCGAGGATTGAGTCGTAAGGCCCGCACATGCCGACGTCGCTGATGTGGGCAGTGTGGCGATTCATGATGCGGGCGTCTGCGGTGGGCACGTGGGTATGAGTGCCGAAGACGAGGCTGGCTCTGCCTGCGAGATACCAGCCCATGCCGACTTTTTCGCTCGTCGCCTCTGCATGCATGTCGACGACCACAACTTTGACGCTTTTGGGCAGGCTGGCGAGGATGCGATCTGCGACGTCGAAGGGGTCGCTACAGGGCAGGCTGGCCATAAACAGTCGGCCGCTCAGGACCAGGACGGCTACGGGCACTTCGTTGTCACCGACGCGTACGGGAACGATCGTGTGCGTCTTGCCGTGGCCTCTTGGGCTGAGGTTGGCCGGCCGGAGGATCCGGTCGCTTCGGTCGAGGACGGGAAGAATCTCGCGTCTGCGGGCAAAGTGGTCGCCGAGCGTGATCACGCCGACGCCGTTCTGGCGTAGGTCCTGGAAGATCTTGGGCGTAATCCCGCTGCCTGCGGCGGCGTTTTCGCCATTGGCGACGACGAGGTCGATTTGCCTCTCCTGAACGAGCGGTGGCAGGAGCTGGCGAACGGCTTCGCGACCGGGCCGGCCGACAATGTCGCCGAGGGCGAGGATTCTCATGAGCGGGAGGGTAACGGGTTGGCGTACGAAGAAGCCCACGGGGAGGCCGTGGGCTTACTCACTGATCAGTTTGGGCCGGAGCAAAGCCTTTGAAGTGGCTTTGCCCAGTGCACGCTTGTCAGTCTTTGGAGACGCGCTCGATGTACGCGCCGTCGCTCGTGTTCACGCGCACCACGTCACCTGGGTTGATGAACGGCGGGACCTTGATGACGAGGCCCGTCTCGCTCGTGGCGTCCTTGAGCTGGTTCGTCGCTGTCGCACCTTTGATGGCGGGTGGCGTGTCGGCGACGGCGTGGTCAACCACCTTGGGCAGCTCGTAGCTCACCATGGAGCCCTCGTAATACATGGCCTGCATCTGCGTGTTGGGCGTCAGGAACAGGGCATCGCTGCCGAGAACGTCCTGCGGGATTGCAGGCTGCTCGTAGGTCTCCATGTCCATGAAGATATGAGATTCACCGTCGCTGTAGAGGTACTCGACGGTTCTGCGATCGAGGTTGACGGTCTCGATGTTGTCGGTGGCGCCGACGCGTTTGTCCTGGATCGTGCCCTTCTTAACGTCGCGCAGCTTGAACTGCACCTTGGCCCGTAGGTTGCCGGGCGTGTTGTGATCGGCGTTGGTGACGACGTAGAGGGTGCCGTCGATGACGACGGCTTGACCGCGGCGGATGTCGCTGGCGCGCATAACTTGATTGGGCTGAATCTTCGTGAACAGGTGCGTCGCTATCCCGAGCGGCGCGGGGCGAAGCCTAAGGGCATTGAACAAGCTGTGCCACTTCGGGCGCATCGACAGCATCCCATCTGGCCTACAACGGTCCCGTGGACCCGATGGACCTGCTCTGGCTTACCGTTGCCGCCTTGCGGTGGTTTGCATTGGCGTTCGGCCTGCTCATGGTCGTGGCCACCGTGCTGTCAGAGACCGATCTGCCGCACTGGCCGGTTCGCATGTGGGACTTTCCACGCTCGCAGATCCTCGTGATCTGTTTCGGCATCGCGATCCTTTACCCGTTCCTCGCCTGGCACGGTGGCATGGGCTGGTTCGACTGGGCACTGCCTGTCGTGTTGCTCTTGTCAGCAGGCAGGCAGGCGATGTGGATCTGGCCGTACGTCGGGGCGGGCAAAAAAGACCTGCTCCGCAGCGACGAAGAGCCCGACGCCGACAGCGTCATCCGCGTCCTCATCAGCAACGTCCTGCAGCAGAATGAGGACTACGACCTGTGGCGAAGCGTGATCGAGCAGGAAGATTTCGATCTCATCGCCTGTGCCGAGACGAACGAGCGGTGGATTAAAGAGATTGGCAAGCTCCTCGACGCGTCCCACCCGCACCAGAAGTTCGTGCCGCAGGACAACATGTACGGCATGGCGGTCTGGAGCCGATTGGAACTCCAGGACGTGACCGTCGAGCGGATCGTGCAGGAAGACATTCCGAGTATGCACCTGACGGTCAAGCTCCCCAACGGCCAGCCGATCCGGTTGCACGTGCTGCACCCGAGGCCACCCGCACCGCAAGAAGGCGACTCATCGGCTCCACGTGATGCCGAGCTGACGGTCATGGCCCGGCGAATCGAGCGGGCCTGCGACGAGGGCGGTGGGGGTGACGACGCACTGCCGACCATTGTCTGCGGCGACATGAACGACGTCGCCTGGAGCCGGACGAGTGACATCTTTCTCGCCATCAGCGGCCTGCTCGATCCACGTCGCGGCCGTGGATTGTTCAACACCTTCCACGCCGGCCACTGGTGGGTGCGGTTCCCGCTGGACCACTTCTTCGTCGACCGCCGGTTCAAGCTCGTCGAGATGCGGCGGCTCGACTACGTCGGCTCGGACCACTTTCCAGTCTACCTGGCCGTCTCGCTCGAGCCTGAAGCCGAGCAAGAGCAGCCACGGCACAAGGTCACGCAAGACGACCGCGAACAGGCGGGCGACCTTATCGAGCAGCAAAAGGACCGCGAGGCCGACGGCGACGAAAACGGCCATCTTCGCAACGATGCAAGCCCTGAGGCACAGGCGGACGAGCAGCGAGAGGCCAAGAGCGATCCCGAGGGAGAACGATGATGTCGCCCAGGCAACTGGCGGCGTACAGCGTTCACGTGCTCACTGCGAGCGGGATCGTCTTCCTCTTTCTCGCCGCTGCGGAGTTGACGCGTGGCGACCCGCGGGCGTGGCTGATCTTCGTCTACTTCATCGCCGCGACCATCGTCGACGCCGTCGACGGCCCGCTGGCGCGGATGGTCGACATCAAGCACAGCGCTCCTGATGTCGACGGACGCACGATCGACGACCTCGTCGACTACATCGGCTTCACGTTTTTGCCGCTGCTGATGATCTGGCGAATGGGCTGGGTGCCGGGCGGCACGGCGACGTGGGCGGGTGTGTGGGTTGCCATCCCGATGGTCGCGTCGCTGCTGGGCTTTGCCCACAAACACGCCAAAGACGAGGCTGCCGGCTTCTTCCGTGGGTTTCCGAGTTACTGGAACATCATCGCCCTCTACGCCGGTCTGTCGGCTGCTCTGCTCGGCGAAAGCGGGCTCTGGATCAACGCGATCGTGCTCCTGGGCCTTGCAGTCATGACGGTCTCACCCGTCTGGCTCGTCTACCCGAACCTCGCCCCGCGTCCCTGGAAGCTGGCGATCCTCGGCGGGTCGTACCTGTGGGCGTTGCTGCTGGTCGCGATGTTGCCGTGGTACCCGGGCAACGTGCCGGGCTGGCTCGTTGCCATCTCGCTGATCTACCCGGCGTTTTACCTCTGGCTCAGCCTTCACCTGCGACATCGCTGGCCCACGTGAGCGTTCAAGCGGCCACGCTGGTGGAGACGAGTCGCTGTTCTGCGTACTGCTTGGCCGCGCGGGCAAACGCCGGTCGGCGGGCGTCGGTGAAGGCAAGCGACAACGACACCGCATGAGCTGTTCGTACATCGCGGTACGCGACACGATCGAAGAACGGCCGTGCCGCTGCGTAACCCTGCAGGGCGGCGTCGGCGAGATCGATCGGCGTCGTCACCCGCAGCATCACCTCGAATGCTGCGTGGTCGTAACCTGGGTCACCGGCGTGGGCCGACTCCCAATCAATCGCTGCTACAAGGCGTGGCCCGCGACGGATGATCTGGGCCGGGTGGTAGTCGCCGTGACATAGCGAGCCGACGGCCAACTGCGGCGGCTCGAAGCGGAGCAGGTCGCCCAACCGTTCTGCCGCTTCGCCACGGAAGAGCCGGGTGTCGAGGGCGCGGTCGATCTGGCGGCCGTGCCACGATTGGACGGGGCTAGGGGCCACGCCACCGGCGCTGATGGCCTCGTCACCACCGGACGCCCGGAGGTCGTGGACGCGTGCCAGGAAACGACCCAGTTGTTCGTAGAGCGAGCGACGATTGGCGTGCGAGAGACCGCTGGTATCGCTGGCGGTGCGGCGACCCATGTCGTCGCAGACAAACCACGCCCGGCCGATCTGTCCACGCTCGCCTTCGCCGCAATGCACCCGCGGGGCCGGCAGGGCGGCATCGCGGAGCAGCTTGTAGACACCCGGCTCGCGGACGACGCTGCCGGACGTGCCGCTGCGTCGATTGTCGCCGGGCCGCCTGGCCATCTTCAGGATCCGCCGCCGACCGTCCGCCAGACGGACGCGGCAGACGATGTTCTGCTGGCTCGGCAGGTGGTCTATCGAGGCGACCTGCCCGAGGCACCTGGCGACGATCCGTCGAACGTCGTCAAGATCGGTCGAGCTGATGGCGTGGCGAGGCATAACGACGTTGGGATGCCCACCAGAGCCGGCGGGACGAGGATAGCGGCCGTGTGGGTGCAGGTACGTCATCGGCCGAGTGCTCCAACGGGAGGATCGGCAAATTCCAACCTCAGCTTGAGATCGCAGCCACTTCGGGCATGAGACTCGTCAGACTGCGACACTGCCCGGCTGCTGTGTTTCCTGCACGCCGCCGACGAAGGATCGCATCTTGTACAGGAACAGAATGGACAAGACACTCGAGCCCACGTCGAAGATTGACGAGATGAAGAACCCGGACCGTGAGTCCATCATTACCTCGATGATGGTCCCGATGACACTGACAATGACGCTGAGAATGAACAGCGTGTAGGCCGACTGACCACGGTTGAAATCGCCGGTCACGTTGCCGGCTCCGGTGATCTGCCACAGGTCACGCAGCACGCGGCCGATGACGACGAGGTTGAGCAGCGGAATGAACCACCAGCCGACGCTCCAACCGGGCGAGTATCTGGGTTCGAGGCCTGCCGAACGTGCATTCGCGTTGGCCCGATACTGCCACATCATGTAGTAGACGATGGCCAGGATCTGGATGACCAGAATGATGACCAGAATGACGATTCCGAAGATTGCACCAGCGCATCCGACCACCATGATCGACGGATTGACCGTGTTAGACCCCGGCTCAAACCACTGGCCAAAGTAGTTGGGTGCAAATAGTGCGGCGACGATGGCGACAGAGCCAAAGATCAGCGTCACGATGGAGAAGATCGCGTAAAGACCGAGGTACTTAATCGCTTTCGTCGCCCGTTCCGAGTTGTCGAGAAAGGTGGGCTGGTCGCGTTTGGCATAACCGAGCGGCTCGACGGGCGTGGCCTGTGGGTCACTCATATCGGCGAGTTTGCTCGTTGGTGGACTGCGTTGCAAGCCGAAGATGCGACTCCCGGGCGGCCGTCGCATAGAAGTGGTCGTGAAGCGACAAACCCTTATTGTCTGTATCGGGCTGGCCATCGGGCTGACGTTCATGTTCTCCCACGCCTTTGCAGCCGAGGGCAAGGCGGTCCTGCCGCCGAAGCCGACGGAGCTTGTCGACCCGTTCGCCGGTGAAGATTCGGCCACCGTCGTGCTGGCAGGTGGGTGCTTCTGGTGCACGGAACTGGCGATGGAGCAACTCAAGGGCGTCACCGACGTCGTCAGCGGCTACGCCGGCGACACGAAGGAGCAAGCGACGTACGAACTCGTCGCCAACGGCCGCACCGATCATGCCGAGGTCATTCAGGTCACCTACGACCCCCGGCAGATCACGCTCGGCGAGCTGTACCGCGCGTTCTTCCTCGTTCACAACCCAACACAGCTCAACGGCCAAGGCCCCGACATCGGCCGCCAATACCGCTCGGCAGTCTTCTACGCCAGCGACGCCGAAAAGCAGGCCGCACAGACGTACATCGCCCAGCTCAACGACAGCGACCTGTACGACAAGCCGATCGTGACGACCGTCGAGCCCATCGGCGACGGCTTCTTCGCCGCCGAGGACTACCACCAGGACTACGTCGAAAAGAACCCAGAGAACCCGTACGTTATGATGTACGCGTTCCCGAAGGTCGAGAAGCTCAAGCAGTACCTGCCCGACCTGCTCAAGAGCGAGTGAGCCCGCGGGCCAGACTGCCGTCTACAACCGCACGAGGGCGCTGCCCCACGTCAATCCCGCGCCGACCGCCAGGAACAGGACGAGGTCACCCTTGGTCGCTCGGCCGGCTTTGAGGGCTTCGTCGAGGGCGATCGGCACGCTGGCGGCGCTGGTGTTGCCGTACTTGTCGATGTTGATGACCGCCTTGTCGCGGTCGAGGCCCAGACGGCTCAGGGCACTGTCGATGATGCGCAGGTTGCTCTGGTGCGGGACGACGAGCTTGATCTGCTCGGCGGTGTAGCCGGTCTGCCGCATCACGCGGTCGACGAGCTCGTTGAGCCGCGTGACGGCGAATTTGAAGACCTCGCGGCCACGCATCTGCAGGTGATGCTGGCCGCTGGCGACCATCTTTTCGTTGATCGGGTGGCGACTTCCGACGGGGCAGTTGATGAGCTCCCACCCGCCACCGTCGGCGTGGAGCTCGCTGAAAAGCAGGCCACGCTCGTTGTCTTCGCTTGCGCTGAGCACCGCCGCCCCGGCGCCGTCGCCCCAGAGGATGCAGCTCGTCCGGTCGCCGTAGTCGGTCACGCTGCTGAGCTTGTCGGCCCCGACGAGCAGGACATTCCTGTACCGGCCGCTTTCGATGAGGGCGCTGCCGAACTGCAACCCGTAGACAAACCCGCTGCAGGCGGCGTTGAGGTCGACGGCGGGCGTGCGGTCGAGACCCAGCGAGTGGGCCACAAAGCACGCAGCGGCAGGCGTCATCATGTCGGGCGTGATCGTCGCCACGAGGATCAGGTCCAGGTCCTTAGCCTCGAGGTGCGCGTCCTTCAGCGCCCGCGTCGCCGCCCGGCTGGCCAGCACGCTTGTCGGCTCGTCGGGGCCTGCGACGCGACGCTCCTTGATGCCGGTCCGCTGGATGATCCACTCGTCGGTCGTGTCGACAAGCTTGGCCAGATCCTCGTTCGTCATCCGCTTCTCGGGCAGGTAACTACCCGTGCCGGCAATCACGGCACGATGGAGCGGGATGTGCTGACGGACTTCTCTCGGCTCAAGCGTCTCGGACATGGGCGGCAACGGTAGGACGTTCCACGTGGAACCTGCAGCGCCCTGCCAGGTACCACCACCTCAGGTAGCGTCGGCATCGCTTTGGGCGACGTGGTTGATGATCTTCGTGTTCACGTCACTGGCGACCAGCTCGCGACCGGCCCGAAGGGCGTTCTGGATCGTCCGGGCGTCGCTGGCGCCGTGGGCGATGAGCGTGTAGCCGTTGACGCCCAGCAGCGGGGCACCGCCGTATTCCTGCCAGTCGTGGCGACGCTTGATCTTGCCCAGCACCTGCTTGAACGGGTCGACAAGCTGCGGCGCACTCTCTGCCAGCTCGAAGAGCATCGTGCGGAACAAGCCCTCGAAGAGCCCTTCGAAGCTTTTGAGCATGACGTTGCCGACGAAGCCGTCGCAGACGACGACGTCGACGACGCCCTTGAAGAAGTCACGACCTTCGAGGTTGCCGACGAAGTTGATCTGACCTTCAGCCCGGAGCAGTTTGTGCGACTCCTTCGTGACATCGTTGCCCTTGGCCGCCTCTTCGCCGACGCTGATGAGGCCGACGCGGGGCAGTTCGACGCCGCAAACGGCTCGGGCGTAGGCCGCTGCCATGATGGCGTAATGCAACAGGTGGTGCGGCTGCGGGTCGACATTTGCCCCGGCGTCGCACAGAACGACAGGCCCGTGAAACGTCGGAATAACGACCGCAATGCCAGGCCGACTCACGCCCGGCAGCGTCCGCATGCGAAGCTGACTCGCCGCCACGCACGCGCCCGTGTTGCCGGCCGAGATGAAGACGTCGGCCTCCTTGTCGGCGACCAGCTTGGCGGCAATGCCGATCGAGCTCTTCTTTTTCTTACGAATCGCCTCGACCGGTGACTCGTCCATCGCGATGACCTCCTCGGCGTGGACGATCTCGAACTGGCTGCGTTTGTCGCCCAGGTCTGCCGCGTCGAGGGCCGGCCGGATGACCGCCTCGTCGCCGACAAGTAGAATCCGCTCCCCCTCTGCCATCTCACCGACCGAGGCGAAGCAGCCTTCCAAAATGGCATCCGGGGCCTTGTCGCCGCCCATCACATCGACGGCGGCAGTCATCGCAGGTCGCTTCTCATCTGGCATGGCCGCAGCATATCCCCGGCTGATGTCGACCGCCCGACATGCGCTGCGCCGCGGCGGCCAAATGGACGGTGGCGACGTCGCCTGAGCCCCAAATGTTCCACGTGGAACATTCCAAACCCTCGCCACGCTCCGCCAGCCGGGTCGGCGACGTCGGCCGAGGTGCAACCTGTTCCACGTGGAACACGAAAGCACGCCGCAAGTGCGTCGGCGGGTCGTCCGCCATCCGGAAAAGTACGTATCGGCCGATGCAGATTTTCGTCGCCGATTCGTCACACATCGGACGCTGCCAGAGGCGGTCCATCCGCCGCCGGCGCTGCGCCGCGGCGGCCGCCGTTGGCCTCGGCACCGCACTCCGGACACATTGTCCCGCCGCCCCGCAGGTCGTAGCCGCAGGTGAGACACAAGCCGCCGGCTCGTCGCCGACTCCGCCTGCGTCGCCGCACCCATCGCATGAGGTCCCATGCTAACGACAACCGTCGCGTGCGAACGCCAGAGCCGCGGTCCCACGGACCGCCGGTCTGACGAACATCGCCGCGAAGGCGGGCGTGTCCTCCAGGCGGGGCGTGCTGATTGTCGAGATGGGGACGGTGTGCGGGACGCTGCGGTCTTGGTGCGGTTCGCTTCGTTGTAATTGGGGTGGGTTAACGGGAAGACATGTGCCGGGTGCTATTTAAATCGTCAGACCGGCGGTCCGTGGGACCGCGGCTCTGGGGGCACTGCAAGAAGACATCATTGCTGTTGCTCGTATGGGGTGACGCCTCACGTCATCTGCTCGACGCGGAGCCAGTCGGTCGCCATCAGCGTCGTCCTGGCCTGCTGCCACCAGCGGCGGCCGAAGTAGATCACGCGGATCTCCAGGCTCAACTTCCCGTTGTCCTTGCCCGGTGGCGGCTCGATCCGCACGCCACCGACCCTGGCCCTGCCGACGCTGCGGATGAGCGTCTCGAACCGTTCTGCGACGTCTGCCGACCGCTCGACCGTGACGCGGATGCGTCGGCGGTGCCAGCGGGGCAGGCGATTTTCGATGACGTTCAGCATCGTCAGCGTCGTGAGCAACCCGAGCGTCGCCCCGACGGCCAGGACGTACTGCCCGAGCCCGGCTGCCAGGCCGATGGCGGCCGTCGCCCACACACCCGCCGCCGTCGTGAGCCCGTGGATTCGGCTGCCGCGACGCAGGATCGCCCCGGCCCCCAGGAACCCGACGCCCGTCATGACGCCATAGGCGATGCGGCCGGGGTCGACGCTGACGACAATCGACGCGTCAGACCCCGCCGCCGCCTGCCACGGAACGTTGACCATGGCGACCGAGACGGCCATGACGAGCGCACTGCCGCCGCACACGAGGATGTGCGTCCGCATGCCCGCCGGGTGACCGCTGACTTCTCGCTCGACACCGACAAGTCCGCCGAGCAAGCCGGCCAGGACGAGCTTGGCCAACGAAGCGCCCGTCACGCCGAGCGACCCGGCGGCGTCGGTCGCGCCTGCCTGCAACACGTCCAAGATCGGCCCAGGCTCCATGGGGCAACCGTACCCGAAACGCCTGCGTCTGTTAAGCAACCACCAACCGTGCGGCCCCGCGGGCGGCATGGAAGTCGTCGTCGCCGAAGCCCAAGGTCCAGCCATCTCTGGCGAGGTTCGTCAGACGATGGTTCGTCGCGTCAAGCAGGCCCTGCCGTAGATGCACGAGCCGCCGACCAACGCCGCCCAGCAGGGCGATGTGGTGTGGCCGATAGAGCGCGTGGGCGATACGGAGCAGCCGAACCAGCGCCCGCACCGCGTCGTCGCTCATGTCAAGCTGCGTCGGATCGGCGATGCGGCCGAGATACGCCTCGACACCGCCCGCACCGCCGTCCGGGCCGATCGGCGGATCTTCGTCGAGCGACACGTCGAGCTGCCCCAGGTGTCCCGGCGAGTCACCGTCGACGGTGCAGGATCTGGCCCAGCGGGTGGTCGTCGCTCACGTCCAGCACGCACCCGCCGACACCGGTGCCGATGCTGACCGCCAGCAGCCGCCCGCGCAGTTGCCGCGTCGCCGCCACATCGACGGCGGCGGCGACCTGATCGGTCGTCACACCGTCGACCGCCCACAAGTCGTGCAGCGGCACACCAACAAGCCCCGGCAGATTCACCGCTGCAACGAGGTGCGACTTGTCCCCGGCCAACACCCCGGGCACCGCCATCGCAGATCGATCCGCCACCCAACCGACCGTCACGGCCTCGATCGCCGCCCGCACCGTCGCAGCATCCGGCAGCGTGTAGGCGAAGCTGGACCGCGTCGTAAACGTCTTTCCGTCCCAGCAGGCGGCCTTAACGCCCGACCCGCCGATGTCGAGGCCGATGGTGAGCACGGCGAGCTTACGCTCATGGCCTGCGGTCCGCATGAAAGATCGTGGCGACCACTCACGCCGCGCGGTCGCTTCGCCAGGCTTGCAGGAGTGGGCGGGCGATGGTGCGGGGGTGGGACAGGACCATCTTCAGGCCGCTTCGCCAATAGGCGGTGTTTGCGGGGGCAAGCCTTTGGGTTTCGGACGGCGGGGGCGGGCACAAGGACCAGCCGCGGACGGCGGGTGGGGCCGACGGGCAAAGGTCGACGGCGCGGAGGACGTGCAGCTTCGGGAAGTTGACGCCCGCCGCCACGCTGCCGTCGACGCTGGCCCAGTAGCGGCCGTTGACCTCAATGATTTTGGGGCTGCCGTCCCGCGCGTCGTGCCGAAGGTCGACGTGGGCCACGCCGTGCCATCTCAATGCCTTCATCAGACGTCGCGTCGCGTCGACGACGCCATCGTCGCGGACGAACTGGATCAACGAGGGCGGCCCATACGCGTACCGCGACAGGCGTGTCCGCTGAACGGTCTGGGCGACGATTTCGCCGCGATCGCAGAGCACGCTGCAGTCGATGTCGTAGCCGGGCACGAGGTCCTGAGCCAGCATGGTCGACCAGTCGACGTCGCCGCCCTTGCGGGCAAGCTCGGCCTCGCCACGGACAGCGAAGATGCCGCCACCGGCAAAGCCTTGCTTCGGCTTGACGAGGAACGGATAGGCGAGCGTGCCGTCGGCGAGGGCTTGCTGAGGCGTTGTGTCAGCCAGGTCGACCGTGGTCGGCATCGGCAGGGCGTGGTCGGTCAGGAACCGGCCGAACGCCCCCTTGTCGCTGATCGTCGCCTGGGCCTGCGTCGGTGGGACAGCGGCCAGCGTGCAGCCGACGGCCTCGAGTCGCGGCTCCAACTCATCGCGGTAACCGCTCATCGCAGCCACGGTGCCGGTCGACGTGGCGACAAGCACTCTGGCCTGAACCTGCTGTGCAAGACTGACGATGCCGTTGCGGAAGGCGGCGGTGTGCGGTTCGTGCGGGACGACGTGCGGACGGATCGTCTCGTTGTCGTCGAAGCTCGGTTCCGGGCGTTCGCATGCGATGTGCACGTCGAGCCCCGGCACCTGGACCAGTGCCCGGGCGACGTGGTGCGTGTTGGGCCAGTTGCCGTCGAGCAGCAGGACAGGAATGTTCGATGAAGGATTGATGCCCCGCACGCAACCTCTATCGGCCATACCGCACGCCGATGTTGCACGAATCTGACAAGCCGCGGCAAATCGTGGGACGAAGCGTCAACCGACTTGCGTCATCTCGTGGATCGCACGATCGGCGACCGCGCCTTCTGTTGCTTTGCCAAACGCCGCCAGGTGCGGAGCGTTCATGTGGTCTTGCCACAGCGGTCGGCTTTGCCACAGCTCGAAGAACATGAAGTGCTCAGGCCGCTCGTTGTCCTGGTGCAGGTCGTACTGAATGCAACCGGTCTCGGCCCGCGTCGTGTCGATGAGCTTCAGGCACTCGGCCTTGACGAGCTCGACCTGATCCGGGACGGCAGTGATGTGGGCGATGAGCGTCAGCGTCGGCATGGTCCAACGTCTTAGGCGGCGACGGCACCGGGTGCCCGGACGTGACTTCCGCCACGTGCACCCAAGGGAGAACCACACGCGGCACGCCTGAGCAGTCGAAGACCAGTGCCGCGTTGCCGGGCGAGGTCCCTCGCCTGCGCTCGGGATGACGACGATGGGCACGGCGACGGTCAGGCCGCACTGACAACGTTTCTCAACTCGCCGGGCCGCGGAACGGCTGACCCAGCTTAGCGGCATCGGAGAGCTCTGCGGTGCGGCCTTTGAGCAGCGACATGTCCATCACCTGGCGGAACCGCACGTCTTCACCCTTCATTCGGGCAAACGCCTTCTCGATGTCGGCCGGGTCGATGACCTCGACTTCCGGGCGAATGTCGTGCTCGGCACACAGCTCCAGCACTTCCTGCGTGTCGGCCACGCCACCGATGAGCGAGCCGGAAACGCTGATCCGCTGGAACACGAGGTCGGCCGGGACGATCTCAGGGAACTTGATGAAGTTACCGACGACGACGATCTGGCCGTCGGTCTTCATGAGGCCGATGTACGGCTGCAGCTCGTGCGGGTACGGAATCGTGTTGAGCAGGAAGTCGAGCGTCATGGCCGCCCCTTCGACGGCAGCCTTGTTGTTCATGTCGACGACGTCGTGGGCGCCGAGCCGCTTGACCTCGTCAGCCTTCTCGGGCGTGGTGGTCAGTGCGACAACTTCAGCCCCGAGGGCTTTGGCGATCTGGACGGCCATGTGCCCGAGCCCGCCGATGCCCGCCACGCCGATGCGATGACCGGCCTTGAGGCCGAAGTGCTTCATCGGCTGATAGGTCGTGATGCCGGCGCACAGGATCGGTGCCGCGTGCTGACTGTCGATGGCGTCGGGAATCTTCAGGACAAACTCCTGGCGGGCGATGATGCCCGTCGAGTAGCCGCCGTAGGTGTTGGTGCCGTCGGGCTTTTTGGGGCCGTTGTAGGTGAGCGTGCAGGACCGTGGGCCTTGGCAGTATTGTTCCTGGCCTTTCTTGCAGTACTCGCACGCCTGGCAGGAGTTGACCATGCAGCCGACGCCGACGCGGTCGCCGGCCTTGAACTTCGTCACACCCGCACCGACGGCGCTGACGGTGCCGACCACTTCGTGCCCGGGAACGCAGGGCCAAACGGTGTTGCCCCAGTCGTCGTTGACCTGGTGCAGGTCGCTGTGGCAAACGCCACAGTGCGTGATGTCGACGGCGACCTCACCGGCGGCCAGGGGTTCGCGGTCGAACTGGACGGGCTCCATCGAGCCGCTCTTCTTTTGCTTGCCGTAGCCGAAGGTGTGCATGATTCAGCTTTAGTCGAAAGCGAGGCCATGGAACAATGCTTAAATTGCCTGCCCGGGCAAGTTTTGAACGGCAGCCACGCTCACGCAGCTACTTTCAGGCGTGGCGCAGACGTCGACAGCTCATCGCCCTTACCCGCTGCCTCGGCAGCCCTGGGTGATGAGCATGCGGTGGCATGACCTGCTGTTCGCTCACTGGCCCGTCAAGCCGCAGGCGTTGCAGTCTTTGCTCCCGCCGGGTTTGGAACTCGACACCTTCGACGGCGAAGCTTGGTTGGGCGTCGTGCCGTTTCGCATGAGCGGCATCCGCGGACGGTTCATGCCGCCTTTGCCGGGGGCGTCTGCGTTTCCGGAACTCAACCTGCGGACGTACGTCAAAGTCGGTGACAAGCCGGGCGTCTGGTTCTTCTCGCTCGACGCACAGCATCGTTTGGCCGTCCGCGTCGCCCGGCTGACGTTCGGCCTGCCTTACTTCGATGCCGACATGAGCTGCTCGATCGATGCGGGCACCGTCACCTACGCCAGTCACCGCACGCACAAGCGTGCCGCCCCAGCAGATTTTCGCGGCAGCTATCGACCGGCGGGCCCGATGTTCGAGGCCAAGGCCGGCACGCTGGAGCATTGGCTCACCGAGCGCTACTGCCTCTACGCGTGCCGACCCGGTGGCCGACTGCGGCGGGGCGACATCCATCACAACCCGTGGCCGCTTCAACCGGCCGAGGCCGACCTCGGACACAATGCGATGACCGAGCAGATCGGCGTGACGCTTCCCGACACGGCACCGTTGCTGCACTTCGCGACGTCGCTCGACGTCGTCGCCTGGTTACCGACGACACATCTGAGGTGAAGCCGATGCCGACGAAGCTGCTGTTCGTCTGCTCTCGCGCCCGTCGCCGAAGTGCGACGGCCGAGGCCATCTTCGGCCAGCTCGACGGCATCGACACCATGGACGACACGCTGATCCGGCTGCTCCGCGAGCGGGTCGGGCATCACCTGCCGCACACCCTCGGCAAAAGCGTCGGGTCGTGACACCCGCACCAGAAACCTCAAAAATGGCGTCGCTCACTCGGCGACGGCATTGCGCGAGATCGTCGAGCGCGATTTGTAGCCGGCCATGCAACTTGACAGGCATCGCGGCCTGACTGGTCCGTGCGCTTACTCTTGCTGCTGGCCTCGCTCGCGTTCCCGACAGTCGCCGCCGCCCAAGCGACGCGGCCGGCTGATGACCTGCCGACGTCGAAGCTGACGAGCGGGGCAATGGATCCGTTTGCATTTCCCGGGAATCAGACGGCGATGCGAGCGGGGAACATCGAGCTGCGCTACGAGCCGCCGACGTTTCCCGACGCGCCGAGCATGTGGGACGCGAAAGACGCTTATATCGACGCCGTCTACGCCGACGGTGAGGTCGGGCGGGAGCACCAGCGTCGTGTGGCTGACTACTTCGGGGCAATCGCCGTTCGCTATCCGATGGACGAGATGGTCGCGACGGCCCTAGGCAACCGGGCGTTCTTCCTCGACCGGCTCGACACGATGGAGGCGGACGAGCGGATCGTTGCCGAACTCGGCAGGTTTCTTGAGGCTGGCGGCACGGGCGACCACGACGCCGCCACGGTGCGGCTGCACGTCTGGCGGGCTCACCGCGACTTGGCGTTGCGACGCTGGCGGGAACAGCACGCTGACGCCGAGACCGGCCCGCCGCTGCCGCCGCCTGATTTCGCCGACGCAATGGCCTTTGCCGAGGCGCAGCCGGACGTCGAGTTGCGTGCGGGGTGGATCTACGGCATCGCCGACGAGCTACGCAACGGCGGCTGGCTCGATGAGGCGCTTGTGATCGAGCAACGCATCCTCCGCGACTTGCTGGATACTGAAGCTGCGACAGTTGTTCAAAGCGTCCAACGCCGCGACGGTGCGGCGGGCAAGCCGTTCGAGCTGATCTTCACCGACCTGGCCACCGGCGAGCGGGTCGACGTGCAGAAGGACTTGGCCGGCAAGGTCGTGCTGGTCGACTTCTGGGGCGCGTGGTGCGGGCCCTGTGTCGGCGACCTGTCGAACCTGAAGTGGCTGCGCGAGGAGTACGCCGAGCACGGCTTCGAGATCATCGGCATCGCCACCGACGAAGCCAACGACGACAAGCTGCGCCGCGTGATGGAGGTATACGAGGTCGATTGGCCGCAGTACTACCCCGCCGAAGATGGCGAGGACCCGTTCGCTTTTGCGCGGTCCTGGGGCGTTTACAGTTATCCAACGCACTTCATCCTCGACCGCGAGGGCAACATCGTCACCACCTCCACCGGCCGCGCTCACAAGAGCGAGCCAGTCATCCGCCGCCTGCTCGACCTTGAAGATGGGGACAAATAAACCTCACTCCGCGACGATGCGCAGGATCTGGCCGTTCTCCTCGTCGGTCAGCACGTACAGGTGACCGTCGGGCCCGTTGCGGACGTCGCGAATGCGACTTGGGAACTGCAGCGTCTCCTGCTCGCCGGGTTGGCCGTTGTCGTCGAACTTGATCCGGCGGATCTGCTTCAGCACGAGCCCACCTGCGAACAGGTCGCCCTTCCACTCGGGGATCGCGTCGCCGGTGTAGAAGGCCAGACCGCTCGGTGCGATGCAGGGGGTCCAGACGATCTTCGGATCCTCGGCGTCTGGGTAGCTCGTCTCGTTGCTGATTCGCGGGCCCCAGTACTCGTAGCTGTAGGTCGCCTCGGGCCAGCCGTAGTTGCTGCCTGCTTCGATGAGGTTCAGCTCGTCACCGCCACGAGCGCCGTGTTCGGTCGCCCACACATCACGCGTTTCGGGGTGGATGGCCAGGCCCTGGATGTTGCGGTGGCCGTAGGTGTAGATGCCGCCGTAGTTGTCGGGGTCGTCCATGAAGGGGTTGGCCGGTGCGGGCTTGCCGTGCTCGTCGAGGCGGAGCGTTTTACCGAGGTGGCTGTCAAGGTCCTGGGCGTGGAAGCGGGCGAGCTTGCCATTGACCTCGACGGGCGGGTTGCCGCCGTCACCGACGCTCATGAGCAGGGTGCCGTCGTCGAGCCACAGGATTCGGCTGCCGAAGTGCTGGTTGCCGGGCTTCTTCTCGGCGACCTCGAAGATCTGCTCGACGTCTTCAAGCTGCGTCAGGTCTTCGCTGATTTTGGCGCGGACGAGCACGGTGTGGTTCTCGTTGCGCGTGCCTGCCGCGTGGGTGAAGTAGATCCAGCGTGTCTCGCCGAACTCCGGGTGCAGGACGACATCCATCAACCCGCCCTGGCCGCGGGCGTAAACCTCGGGCACATTCTTGACCGGCGTGTCCCGCAGGTTGCCGTCGGCATCGACGATGCGCATCTGCCCACTTCGCTCGGTGACAAGCATCTCGCCACCCGGCAGAAACGCCAGTCCCCACGGCCGATCAAGCCCGCCGGCCACTTCCTCCGTTGTCCAACCCTGAGCCGCCGGCGCCGCGGCAACGGGGTCGACAGGCCCCTCGATTTTCCCCTGTCCGTACGCCGCACCGGACAAAAAGCTCACGGACAACAACGCGTGGGTGATGTACGACTTCATCCCGAACGGTAGAGCCTCGTTGTTTGCGGCGTTGGTACGACCAACTGAATCATCAGCCTAAGGCTTCATGACGACGACCATGACTTCATCGCCGGCCTTGAGGTCGTGGGTCTCGGCGAAGTTGCCGTCGCGGACGGCGAGCGTCAGGCCGTTCTCGTGCAGGACCGCTACCGGCTCACCCGACGACACGGCGTCATACGAGTCGGCCAGCGGCATCGTTACCGTGTCGCCGTCCTTCGTCACCGTCAGCTGCCCGCCGGCGACGTAGCCCATCTCGTCGTACTCGTCAGCGGCGACGTCGAGGTAGACGTTGCCGAACTCTTCACCGACGCCGGTGACCATCGCCGCCGTCTGTGCCTGCACCTCTGCGGTCGACATGGTCTCATCCCCGTCCGAGGCGCAGCCGGTCAGGCCCGACAGGCCGACGATTGCGAGACTTGCCACTACAGAACTGATCAGGAGTCGTTGCATGAGCAGAACACTAGGTGTCGTCGAATGCGTTACTCCTCGTAGATCGAGCTGAACTCGACACCGGCGAGCTTCAGGTAGGTTGAGAGAATGCCGCGATGGTGGGCCGTGTGGGTGACGACCCACTTGCTCAGCACCTCGACCTTCTTCATCGTGAACAACTCCTGGCCGCCCATCTTCATGGTCCACGGCTGTTGGAGCGTCTCGTCCGTCGTCTGCTCGAGCGCCGCGACCGACGCAGCGAGGTTTCCATCGAACCACGCCAGCACCGCCGCCGACCCGGCCGACGCCCTTGCCTCGTCCGTCGGAGCCTCGTTGGCCAGGTCCATGCCGTCTTGTTCGAGGATGCCTTTCGTCCAGCCCGCGATGTCGGCAAGGTGGGCCGCGTTCCACGCCACCGAGTGCAACCCCTCGGCCGGTGACCACGCCATCCGGTCGTCCGGCATCCGCTCCAGCAGTCGGCGGGTCATCGCACCTTCACGCTTGAGTTCGTCTGCCATCTCGCTTGCTCTGGACATGGGCGCAGGATACGCAATTTTTGCACTTTGTCACACCGTCGGAAGCAACTCCCCCTGACGCGTGCACAGGGGCGACATCTTGTCCTGCGCTGCGCCGCCGCGGCCGCCGATGCGCAACGCTCGGCGCAACATGAACCACCAACATGACCATACACACCCTCTCAAGAATACAACCAACTTACCAACAACATGGGGTTGTTGTTTGGGTTCATTGCGCTGAGGTTGTAGAGGGTTGTCAAGAAGGATAGTGGTGGGTCATGTAAACCGGGCGGCTGCATGTGGGTAAGTCGCGGAGCGAGATGCTCTGCAGCAAGACGCTACCCGCCACGGTGCTGTGCCAGATAGGGATTGTTCAGGTCGTTGCGCAACGGCATGCGACGTTTTTCGGGCCGACGCCGTCGTCCGATTTGCTTCTGCAGCCGCCTTGCCAACAGTGGTTGCATCATGGCCGACAAAAGCGTCTCTACCGACTCCCTTGCCCTGTCCACCGACGACGCCGAGTACACCGGCAAAAAGTTCAGGATCGCCATCGTCGGGTGTGGCGGCATCGCCCAGACGCACATGAAGGCCTACGCGAGCATGCCGCATGTTGAGGTCGTGGCAGGGTGCGACATCGACGAAAAGAAGCGCAAGCACTTCACCGAGACCTGGGGCGTCGACAAGACCTTTGCGAGCTGGCAGGAGATGTACGACAGCGTCGACATCGACGGCGTCAACGTCTGCACGCCCAACTACGTCCACAGCGAGCCGGCCATCGACGCCCTCAACAGCGGCTTGCACGTTATGGTCGAAAAGCCGATGGCCATCACGCCCGCCGAGTGCCAGGCCATGGTCGACGCAGCCGAGAAGAACAACAAGCTGCTCAGCGTCGGCTTCCAGTTCCGCTTCCACCCCAAGACCGAGTACCTCAAGCGCATGGCCGATACCGGCGCATACGGCGATCTCATGTACGTCCGCTGCCAGGCGCTGCGTCGTCGCGGCATCCCCAACTGGGGCGTTTTTGGTCACAAGGACAAGCAGGGCGGCGGCCCGATGATCGACCTGGGCGTCCACATCCTCGAGTGCGCCCACTACCTCATGGGCAGCCCCAAACCCGTCGCCGCCGTCGGTAACACCTGGACCTATCACGGCGACAAGCCCGACGCGACCGTCAGCCACTGGTCCGGCTGGGATCACGAGACGTACACCGTCGAAGACCTTGCCGTCGGCCACATCCGCTTCGACAACGGAGCGGTCCTGCACATCGAAGCCTCGTTCGTCGCCCATGTGGAGAACGATGTCTGGGACATCAATTGCATGGGCAAGAAGGGCGGCTTCAACTGGCATGCGCCGGCCGTCTTTAAGGACGAGGCCGACACGATGACGAACGTCGAGCCGCACTGGCTGCCCGACACCGGCGGGTTCCAGGACGTTCACACCGCCAAGCAACGGTCGTGGATCGACTCGTGCATGAACGGCACGCCGCAAATGGCCGACGGCACGGCAGGCCTCAACATCCAGAAGATGCTCGACGGCGTCTACCGCTCCGCCGAAGCCGGTGGGGCCGAAGTGACGATCGACTAAAGATCTCCCCCTTGCCCTGTCGACAGCCGACCGGCTCTCGATGAAGACAATCCCGATCCTGGCAGCGTCGCCGACCGACGTTGGCCAGCCCATGGCCGCAGAGGGCTCAAAGCCGTCTGCGTGCCCGACTGCGCCTTGTGAGTCAAGACAGTTCTGTGGCAGCGATCGCGGCGACGTTGCGTCGCCCTGTACACAGCTCGTTGCTATGCTAACACAGATTGAACTGCCCAATTGTGTCATGGTGTGGACTCTGAGTCGCCATCAACACGCCAGCGTCTCTAGGCCCGTGATGCCAGGGATGGGCCGCTCCTGAAGATCGCGGCCATGTGATGAGGGCATGGGCGGGTGCAACGGGCACTTCACCTTTTCGAAGAGCTTCATGATCGACCATCTTCCGCTCGTTCTTATCCTGCTCGTCCCGCTTCTGCTGTACGCAGTCCCCACGTCGGCCCAGACCGACTCGTCAGGCGATGCGGATTTAAAGCATCGCAAGGGACGCTTCGTCCGCGTGTTTCACGGCGGCAAGGGCTATGGCGACGGCGCGCCTTGGCAAGCGCGACGCGTCCGTGTCAACGACGACACCGCGGCAAGCTCCGGCTGGACCTCCGAACGCGACGAGACCTGGTCCAACGGCATCCTCGCCTTGCACCTCGACAAAGACCTCGACCTCAGGCACCTCAATGCCGCTGACGTCTACGTCGAATACTGGGGCGGGCATCCGGGAACCACGAACAAGCGCTTCACCCTCAACGGCAGATCGACCTACCTGTTGCCCGAACGCGGCGGCGCCGAAGGCGTCTTGACCCACGGCTACGACTTCATCGCCGTCAAGGTCTCTGACCTCGTCCGAGAGGACAACGCGTTGCAGTTCAATTGCGACAAAGGAACCTCCTTCTGGGGCCACTTCATCGTCTTTTCCGCACAGCTTTGGGCCGAACTTGGTGACGGACATCCGCTGTTGGATCAAGCCGAGTACGCAACGTTCGATCCGGCCGTGGTCGTCGAGCCCGTTGCCGGCCGAGAAGCCCTGCGCCTCAGCGTCGCCATTCCTCCTGCGCTCGCCGATCGAATCGACTCGATCGAGTTCTGGGGCCGTTACAAGGGATACGACGAGTCGGGCCGGGGCACGTCGAACACATGGCACGGTGCTTACGTCGATGGCGAGCCGTTCGCGCATCTAGGAACCGCAACCGCCGGCGACGTGTCGTGCACCTGGGACGTGTCGATGGTTCCCGACCAGACTGACATGGCAGTGCTGGCCCGCATCCGCCTCAAAGGGGAGGCAAATGTGCTGTTCGAAACCGGAAACACCGAGGGCATTGCCACACCCGATCGCCCCGGCATCGGCGTGCAGCTCTTTTCGGTTGATCACGCCGTCCCTAGCGCCTGGGCCCAGTTCGACGGCGACAAACCCGCGGTGCTGACCCGCAACATCACCGTCAGACTCAATCCCGCACAGGTCGAACAAGCTCAACTGCTCTGGACCGACTGGGACGGCGGCAAAGGCGATGTCGAGGTTCCGTTTCATTTCAACGGTCACGCGATTCCAGTCGATTCCGACGCCAGGCACATCTCGCGTTATCACGTCGTCGACGTCGACCCCGACCAGATGATCGACGGCACCAACGTCTTCCAGGTCAGCGCACACACGACGCACCACGGAATCGAAGTGCTCGCCCCGGGCCCGGCCCTTGTCGTGCGGTACCGGACCGCACGCGCCGACTGAATGATCCAGCACCAGGCGACTTCTCGTCTTCCCGCCCGACAAGCCCCTTTGAGGAACCGATCATGCAAGAACCCGTCCGGATCGGAATCGTCGGCTGCGGCGTCGTCGCGACCGCTTACTACCTGCCGTATCTGCTCGACTACGACGGCGCCGAAATCACAGCGGTGTGTGACCGCGACGCGCGGCGTGTCGATGCCTGCGCCAAGCTTTACGGAGCGAAGCACAAGTTCACGGACTACGAGCAAATGCTCGACGAGGCCGAGCTCGACGCCGTACTCATCCTGACGGCGCCGGGCACGCACGTTCGGTTTTCCCTCGCTGCCATCGAGCGGGGCATTCACCTGCTCATCCAGAAGCCGATGGCCCTCACGCTCGACGAAGCGACGACGATCGTCGACGCGGTGCGAAAATACAAGGTCAAGTGCGTCGTCGAGCCCAGCGCCAACACGCTGCTCGACGCCGACACCGCCCACATGCGTGAGCTGATCGAGGCGGGCGTGCTCGGCGATCCGTACTGGTTCAGCTACACGCCCACCGCCGGGACGGAGTATTCCGCCATGCTCGGCGGCAACCCGTACGGCAACAAGGCGTTCTTCTCGGCCGACTCCGGCGGTGCTTTGTTCGACCACCCGTACTTCCCCACCCAAATCGTCGCGTTGCTCGGCGGCTGCCGCGCGGTGACCGCCAGTGCCGTGACCTCCGTGCCCGACCGCATGATCGTGCCCGACGACGGGTACACCGACTTCCTCTGCAAAGCGACCGATCCGCGCGACTGCAACTACTGGGACGAAGTCATGCACCTCCCCAAGACCGAGGCGATTTCCATGGGAGCGCCCGACAACATCTTCAGCGTGTACGAGCTCGATGCCGGCTGGACCGGGACCGTACACATCGGACGACCCTTCCACCCCATGCCCGCGGGGATTCACCAAGTTGGGCTCCAAGTCTTCGGAAAGGGCGGCAACCTCATCTCCGGCGGCCCCGGCCACTCCGCGTCGATCATCTCCGATCGCCGCGACCTCCTGCCCCACACCGACGACAAGGGCTGGTACCACATTCCGACCCGCGGCGACCACAGCAAGGCCCAGTGGCCCAAGCCCGTGCCGGGCGCCTTCAACTACTACGCAGAGTCAACGAAGCACCTCTGCGAGTGCATCCGCCAGGACTGCGAGCCGATCCCCAGCGCCGAGTTTCACCGCCATATCACCGAAATGATGTGGGGCGCGCTCGAATCTCAGCGGACAGGGTGCCGGTATGTCATGACCACCACGCCCACCGGCCTGCGATCTGAGGCGGCCTCGGGAACACCGTCGTGAAAGATTCATCTGATTCCATCCGCTTCGCGGTCGTCGGACACGAGTTCGGTCGTTACCACGTCCGAACGCTCAGCCAGATGCCGGGCGTTCGACTCGTTGCCGTGGCGGATCGACGCAGCGACGACCTTGATTCCGCCGCAGAACAGTACAGCTTCACCGCCTACCGCGACGCGGCCGAGATGCTGCAGACCGAGGCTCTGGACGCAGTGGTCATCGCCACGTCGCCTAAGCCCCGCCTGCCGCTCATCGAGCTGGCCGTGAAGAAGAACCTGGCGTTGTTCGTCGAGAAGCCGTGGGCCAGCGACCTGAACAGCGCCCGCCACCTCGCCGACCTGTCAGCGACCTCGGCCGCGCCCGTTATGGTCGGCTTCAGCTTCCGCTTCCATCCGGCACTAGCCAAGCTCCGCACCCTGATCAACGGCGAGCTGGGCGTTCCGCGAATGCTCAGCGGGCAGTACGTCTTCGCAGGGCTGCCGCCGACCGACAGTTGGATCTGGGACGCCGACAACGGCAACGGGTTTATCAACGAGAACTCCTGCCACCTGTTCGACGCGGTCTGCCATCTGATGGGCACGCCCATACGCGTTCACGCCGAAGCGGCACGTTTCAGCGGCGGACCAATGGATGACGCGGCAGTCATCACGCTGCGGTTTGCCGAGGGCGGGCTCGCCGCGCTGACCTGCGGCGCGATCGGCACCAACGCGTGCGATCGATACCCGCACCTCGACCTCTTCGCCGAGCGTGGCAAGGCCGAGTTGATCGGCCGTCACCACGTTTGGCAAAAGCTGCGGTGGGCTACGCACCAGGACGACGTCGTACGCGAGTTTGCCGCTCCGCCCGAACAGCTCGGCTCGACGCGCTACACGCACGCCCTGAAGCACTTTGTCTCGTGCATCCGCCAGAACGCGACACCAACAGCAACTCCCGCCGACGGAGTCCGCTCTGTTGCAATCGCCATGGCGGTCGCCGAATCGTCACGGGTCGGCCAGGCCGTCGACCTGTCGCTGTGACCTTCCGCCAAGCCAGCAACCCTCTCCAGCCTCATTGCCATGCGACTCGGACTCGACGCCGGCCCCGACACCCTCGACCTCGCCGTAGACCTCAACATTCCGGGCGTGCCTATCTCGGGCACCGACCTCGTCAAGAAGGGCGTAGAGGCCACCCTCGCGCCGCTTCGTGAACGCGACTTGCGGGTGTGCCAGATCGGGATGTTCGGCTTCAACCCCCTCGCCGAGTCAGGCGACAACGCGCTGCTGCCCGGGGTCATCGATCTCGCCCCTCTGACGGGCTGCCGCCACGTCACCATCGGTCCAGGTAACTACCACGCCTCCGGCTTCGGCCACTACGACGTCCGCAACTTCCAAGACGCCGCCATCCGCACCTACGCCGAGGCACTCAAGCCGTTGCTGGAACGCGCTGCCGCAAATGACGTGCTGCTCACCATCGAGGCCTACCTCAAAGGCGTGATCCGCAGCGCAGGGTCTTTCCAGAAGCTCGCCGACCTCGTCACCTCCGACAACCTCCGATGCAATCTTGACCCCTCCAGCCTCTACACCGGCCTGAGCGACGTGCTCGATCCGATGCCGCTGGTGATGCGGACAGTCGACGGCTTGGCCGATCGCATCGGCCTCATTCACGTCAAAGAGGTCGGGGTCACCGAAGGCTTTCACCTCCACATGGGGCTGGTCCCCATCAGCGAAGGCCACACCGACTGGTCCGCCTTCCTTCAAGCCGCGTCGCGTCACGTCGGAGGCGACACCTGGCTGATCGTCGAACACTGCCAATCGTCCGACGAAGCACGCCGGAGCGTCGCCACGCTCCGTTCCGCCGCAGCCCGTGTCGGAATCGACTTGTAGGGTGTCACCGGACCTGACAATGACGCCGAACGGCGTCGCCGCAGGTTCGTCTCCTTGGCAGGTCCGAGCCCGACCACCTTCCTGAATCTTGCCTTGGGGGGGGGTAAAGGGCGGGGGGTAAAGGGGTCGCGAGCCTTTTCGAAACCTTGAGACCACCACCGGCCTGGGCAGCGACCATCCGCACTTCGAGCCGGTCGTCTTCGGGGCGTGGAAGCGGACGGGGGGTAAAGGGGTCGCGAGCCTTTTCGAAGGGGGGGTAAAGGGGTCGCGAGCCTTTTCGAAACCTTGAGGGGGGTAAAGGGGTCGCGAGCCTTTTCGAAACCTTGAGCGCAGCGCGATGCTCGCAGCCGTCGCACCCGCATGTTGTACCGCTTCGGCCGGGGAGGCGACAAGGGTAGACCGGGCCATGAACCATCCGGAGGCAGAAAAGGCTCGCGACCCCTTTGTCTGCCGCAGTTCTCATGCTCGGCATGTCCGCCGCATCAGCTTTTGCGGCGGCTGACGAGAACAAAGGCCAACGCCACGCCGACGGCCAGTCCGACGCCGCCACCGATCATGAGGTTGGTTTGGCGTCGTCGCTGGATGTCCGCACCGGCCGCGAAGTTCTGCATGCCCTCTGCCACCCGCTCGTCCGCCGTCATGCCGGTCGTGTTGGTCGGCTGTACCTGGTCGGTCGAGGTCAACGACCCGCCGATGAAGGCACCGGCAGCACCACAGGCGAGAACAACAACGAGGAACATCACAATCTTCATAACACCAATATAAAAGCCGCCCGAGCAACCGCAAGGGGAGATCGAAGACCTGGTCCACACGTGGCATCGAGTCGCGACATCCGCAATGTCGCTTGGCGAGAAAGACGTCAGACCTTGGTCTTCTTCATGATCATCGACTTGCCGGCCCGGCCGCGGATCTCCTCGAGCGCAGCCGCGGCGAGGGTGGCTTCGCCTGGCATCAGACGGTCAAAGCCGATCCGCATCGACTCGGTGCGCCCACGCGAGGACGTCGGGTTCACTCGGGCGACGACCTGGGCGAAGTGGACGGACTGGAAGCCGTCCGGCTCGTCGACGACGTCGATGTCGGTGTGCTCCGAGATCGGGTACCGCAGCGCCTCGCGGTGGCCCCAGATCCCGCGGACGATCAGGGCGTGCTTGTCGGTGACGCCGTAGCGGGTCGTCGCCAGCAGTCGGCGGGACAGGGCGGGGATGCCCCAGAGGAACGCCGCCGCCGCGGTGCCGCTGATGATGAGGAAGACGGCCAGAATGCCGCCGGCGCCGTCAAGGTCATCGCGATTGGCCCAGCCCATCAGGGCGAAGAACGCGAAGCAGGCCAGGAGCAGGAAGCCAACCAGACGAACCCGCCGCACCGCCCGCGTCGCCCGCCCCCTCGGATCGGGTCGGCCGTGCCAGAGGAGGGTTTCCTTGGCGTCGAGGTGGAGCGCTTGCCTGTGGGCGTCCGTCATATCGGAAGCACCGTACGGGGGATGTCCGATCAGGCACTATCTGAGACTCGCGACCCCTCTATCTCCTTCGAGGAAAGGCTCGCGACCCCTTTGTTTGGCGCCCCTTTGTTTGGCGCGCGGCTGACGGGGCGAGCGGGCCTTCGGACCAGCGGTAACGGCGGCCTGATCCAGCCGATAAAGGCTCGCGACCCCTTTATCTGCCTCTTTCCATGAGGCTCTTCGCGACGCTACCAGACTTTGCCTGGGTGCAGGGGCTGCGGGGTTTGGCCCAAATTCCGCTCCCTTATTCCGCTGCGCGGGTAACGGACCATATCCCTTTTGTGTGCCCAACATCACCGTCACTTCCGCTGACTCTGTGCGGTCTTTAAGGCGACAATTCTGATAAAACTGGCCATCCGTGGATCATGGAATCGATATAATCCGTGCACAACTCTCTCGATTATCGCTGTCTTGTCGTCCGTGACCAATCGGTTGAAATAACGCTGCAAGCTTGTCGATGTGAAGGGCCGACCTAAGACACGTTGGACGCTAGCCCGCCATTGCTCGGTCGTGAACTCGACTTGATCGACTTGAGCAGCTCCAAATGCCACCATCTCGTACATGTTGGATTTCGCAGAGCGAGTCGCCACGTCAAACTGCTGATGAAAAGTGCCCTCGACATCGGCAACGGATTCTGAAACAGCCTCGTTTAGTGTCTTGGACGAGATTACATTAAAATCACGTCGAACGACACATTCGGCGCACTTGAGGCCGATGAGGTGGGCGAAGTAGGGGAAGCCCGCAGAAAGCTCAACAACGCGGTCTACAACGTCAGAGTCGAAGTGAAGATGACACGCTTCTGCCCCATTCTCGATTATCTGCCGTATCCCGTTGTCCCCCATCTTCTCGAGCTTCGTTTCCTTTATCGCTCGGCCAACCGAAGGATGCCCAGCCAGCAAGTCGGAGGCGGTGCTGGAGACACCAACCACGATTACTTTGAAGGGGGACTTCAGGTCGCTCAGCGACTTGATGAACTCAGCGATCTTGTGTCGATCTTTACTGCTTCCGATTACATCTGCTTCGTCAATCAACAGCACGCCTGGGCGACGGCTTAGAAGTGCGGCCACAGCGGATGGGCTCAGATCGACCTCCTTCTTCCATTTCTCAAATCGCTCATTTCCGCTCAGTTTAGAGGCTGACAAGCCGTAGTAAGTGAAACCAGTAGTCGTGCTCTCTCTCGTCTGAATTGCAATTTCATCCGGAAGATCTAGTACGCCGTAATGCTTGAGCGGAACGGCCGCTATGGTCTCGAACGTGTCACTGTGATCGCAAATCTTAATGAAGGCGCGGCCCGTGACGATCGGCCCCACAAGGCATTGTACTGTCACCCGCGCAACGAGCTTTTCCCAATCCCGCGAAGACCAAAGAGGAGTGAGTGCTGGCCTGGTGTTCGGATCTGTGAGATTACCCGAGCGACCTCTTTGGTTCGCCCAAAGAAATTCTCGATAGTATCGATAGGCGTAGCGGGTGTGAAATGATTGCGTACTCCAGAACGGTCGATCCGATCTTCTTCTAGGAGGTAGGTGTTAGCGTCGGCCATCGGTCCTGTCGTTGAAGTCGCCAATCGAAGGTGCGGAATCTACCGATGATCACCGTCTGGTGGCGCGTAACGCAGGTAGAACTTGGTGCAAAGTCTGAAAGCACCCGGCCGACGCCTCCGCCGGCCGGGTGTGAAAATCTGAGGTGGCCGCTCAGCTGCAGCCCATCGAGTTGCCGCAGTTGAGGCACTTGTAGCAGGTGCCGCTGCGGACGGTGATGCTGCCGCAGACGTCGCAGGCAGGGGCGTCGCTTTGGGCGGCGGTGCCGGCGAGGCTCAGCGGGTCCTGGGCCGGGGCACGGACCGTGGTCGCGAGGCGGCCTGCGACCGGGGCGTTGACGGCGCTCGTCGCGGGGGACGGGCGGATCAGGACGGCCGTGCCGCCTGCCGACTCGGTGGGTGTCAGCGGGGCGACGGGCTTCGTGTCGGGCTTGACGGTCGCATGACCGTTGCCGTTGCCGTTCGTGGCTGGCGTCGCGGGTGCGGCGGGGGCTTTGGCGGGCGTGACCGGGCCGCGGTTGGGGGCGTTGGCGGCGCGGTAGCCGGGGATGAACTCCATGCCGAGCCAGCGGAAGATGTAGTCGACGAGGCTCTTGGCCATCGGGATGTCGCGGTTGCGGCTCATGCCCGAGGGCTCGAAGCGGACGTGCTCGAACTTGCGGACAAGGTCCTCGACCTTCACGCCGTACTGCAGGGCGAGGCTGGCGAGGGTGGCGATGGTGTCCATCAGGCCGCCGACGGTGGAGCCTTCCTTGTTCATGGTGATGAAGATCTCGCCGGGCGTGTTGTCGTCGTAGAGGCCGACGGTGATGTACCCCTCGTGGCCGGCGATATCGAACTTGTGCGTCTTGGCGTCGCGGGTGTCGCTGAGCTTGCGACGCAGCGGGCGGTGAACGACACGCTCGATGATCTTCTCGATCACACGCGGCTCGGCGTGCTCGAGGTTGCTGAGCTGCTCGGCGGCGCGGACGACGTCGGTGGCAACCTCGGCCTGGCCCGCCTCGACATTGGCTTCGTCGTCGGCTTCCTCGTCGGCGTCGGACTTGACGTTGAGCGGCTGGCTGAGCTTCGAGCCGTCGCGGTAGAGGGCGTTGGCTTTGAGGCCGAGCTTCCACGACTGCTCGTAGGCGGCCTGGACTTCGTCGACGGTTGCCTCGTTGGGCAGGTTGATCGTCTTGGAGATCGCACCGCTGATGAACGGCTGGGCGGCGGCCATCATCTTGATGTGGCCCTCGGCGGCGATGTAGCGGGTGCCGGTCTTACCGCACTTGTTGGCACAGTCGAAGACGTCGTAGTACTCGGCCTTGAGGTGCGGTGCCCCTTCGACCGTGCCCCGGCCGCAGATGACGATGCCGCTTTGCTCGATGTCGTGCTTGCTGAAGCCCAGGTGCCGAAGCAGGCTGAACGACGGGTCGTTCTTCTGCTCGTCGGTCACGTTCAGGCGGGCGAGCGTCTCGGCAGAGAGCGACCACGGGCTGAAGGCGAACGGCAATTCAAAGGCGGCGGGAAGGCCCTTTTCGATCTTGTCGAGCTCTTCGTTCGTCAGGCCGCGCTCGGCGAGGGTGGCCCGATTGACGGGCGTGTCGCCGTTGAGCGTGAGGGTGCCGAGGACGAACTTCATGATGTCGTCGGCCTGCTTGGCGTCGTAGCCGAGGCTGGTCATGGCCGGCAGGAGGCCTGCGTTGGCGATCTTGAAGTAACCGCCGCCGGCGAGCTTCTTGAACTTGACGAGGGCAAAGTCGGGCTCGACGCCGGTGGTATCGCAGTCCATGAGCAGGCCGATCGTGCCGGTGGGGGCGATGACGGTCGTCTGGGCGTTGCGGTAGCCGTGCCTGGTGCCGAGGTCGAGGGCGCGATCCCACGCTTTGCGGGCGGCGTCGAGGACGCTCGATTCGAGCAAAGGCGTCGAGCCGTCGAAGGCGTCGGCGTTGATGGCGACGGGCAGGACGTCGAGGCCTTCGTAGTCGCTGTGGGGGGCGGCGTAGGCGGCGCGGCGGTGGTTGCGGATGACGCGGAGCATGTTCTCCTTGTCAGGACCGAAGCCGGGGAACGGGCCGTGCTCGCGAGCCATTTCGGCGCTGGTGGCGTAGCTCTCACCGGTCATGACGGCGGTGAGTGCGCCACAGATGGCGCGGCCTTCGTCGCTGTCGTAGGCGATGCCGCTCTGCATGAGCATGGCGCCAAGGTTGGCGTAGCCGAGGCCGAGTGTTCTGTATTTGTAGCTCAATTCAGCGATTTCTTCGCTGGGGAAGCTGGCCATCACGACGCTGATCTCAAGAACGACGGTCCAGAGGCGGACGGCGTGCTTGTAGGCGTCGAGGTCGAATTGCTTGGTTTTCGTATCGAAGAACTGAATGAGGTTCAGCGACGCCAGGTTGCAGGCAGTGTCGTCGAGGAACATGTACTCGCTGCAGTTGTGAACGGTGACGCCGTTGGCCACGAAGGAGCTGGTGACGGGCTCGGTGAGGTCAAAGACCTGCTCGACGCCGAGCGGCTCGAGGCCGCCGATGCGGTCCCAGTTGTCGCAGAGTGCGCCGCTGGTCGGGTCGTTGTCGACGGCGAGCGAGAGGGCGGCCGACTTGGTTTCGTCGAGGAAGCCGACGTGCTCGGCAAAGAGGCTCAGGCAGGCCGGGTCGACGCGAAGGACGGCGTCGCCTTCGTCACCCGTGACGGTGCAGCGGATGCCGAAACCGATCAGCAGGAGCTGGACATCTTCGAGCAGGCCGAGGCGTGACGTACGGAGGCCGACGGTCTCGCTGGTGACAATGCCGTCTGCGGTGAAGAGGCCTCGGAGCAGGTGCTTTTGTGCGGCGAGGCCGGCGGTGAAGGCGTCGCCGGAGAGGCGGCGACCGCCGGTGAAGGGCGTGCGGATGAACGCGCCGAGACGACCGATCATGCGGCGGTCGTCGCTCTTTGTCGCCGGTTCGGCGACGAGCGTTGTCGTCTCTTGCTCGGCGAAGATGCCGCGATCGTCCCCAAGAACCGGCTCGCGACGCACGCGTGCGGCTTCGCCCCAGTGGTCGGCGACGTAACCGGCATAGCTGCCGAGGTCGTCGGTGTCGAGGCCGACGCGGGCGAGGTCGAGCTCGCCGCCCGTGCCGTTGGCGTCGCTGAGCAGGAAGCCGGCGAGGTGGAACAGGCGTGGGTCGCTCGGCTCGCCGACACGCTCGACGGCGGCAGGGCGGCTGACGAGGCGGATCTCGTCGTTCCGAGTCAGGTGTTGTGCCTCGACCCAGCCGCGGGCGCGGGTCCAGACCTTGTGATCGCGGGTGAGTTTGATCTTGTAGCCGCTCTCGGTGCGGAGCTCGAAGACCTCTTTGGTGCCGGTCGGGAACGCGCCTTCGACGACGTGAACTTCCTGCTCGTCGACGTTGGTGACGACGCGGGCCGGCAGGTGGATCATCTCGTCGATCCGCCGCCAGATACCGCCGGGCGTGAGGACGCGGGTGTCACCGGTGACACACGGGTTGCTGGCGTTGATGCGACCGCCGGTGGGGCACGTGTGCCAGGCATTGATGGTGCTGTCGTACTGCACGCCCGGGTCGGCACAACGCCACGCGGCGCGGCTGATCTGGTCCCACAGGTCGCGAGCTTTGAGCGTCTTGTTCTCGCTGCCGTCGGTTCTGTTGTAAAGCGTCCAATCGCCGTCATTTTCCAAAGCCTTGAAGAAGGCATCGGGGATGCGGACTGAGTTGTTGGAGTTCTGGCCCGAAACGGTGAAGTAGGCCTCGCCGTTGAAGTCATAATCGAGCTTCAGGCCCAGCTCCTTGGCGAGCGCCTTCTGGTCGTCGGGCAGGTGCTTGATGCCTTCGGCGAGCGCAGCGACCTTGAGTTCTTCGCGGACCTTCCAGTTGACGAAGTCTTCGATGTCGGGGTGGTCGAGATCGAGGCAGACCATCTTGGCGGCGCGACGCGTGGTGCCACCGGACTTGATGGCTCCGGCGGCGCGGTCGCCGATCTTGAGGAACGACATCAGACCCGAGCTCTTACCGCCACCCGATAGCGGCTCGTTCTCGCCACGGACGTGAGAGAAGTTGCTGCCCGTTCCGCTGCCGTACTTGAAGAGACGAGCTTCGCGGGTCCACAGGTCCATGATCCCGCCCTCGTTGACGAGGTCGTCGCTGACGGACTGGATGAAGCACGCGTGTGGCTGCGGCCGCTCGTACGCGCTGGTGGCCTTCTTGACCTGCTCGTCGGACGGGTCGACGAAGTAGTGCCCCTGTGCCGGACCGGTGATGCCGTAGGCGTGGTGCAGGCCGGTGTTGAACCATTGCGGCGAGTTGGGCGCCGACATTTGGTGCAGCAACATGTACTTCAGCTCGTCGCCGAACGCGTCAGCATCGGCTTCGCTGTCGAAGTAGCCACGCGTCTTGCCCCAATGTGTCCAGCAGTCGGCGAGCCTGCCGATGACCTGTTTGGCCGACTTTTCGGGGCCGGTGACGACGGTGCCGTCTTCGTGGCGCAGGACGTTGCCATCCTCGCCGATCTGCGGGACGCCGGCCTTACGGAAGTACTTGCTGACCATGATGTCGGTCGCAAGCTGGCTCCAGAACTCGGGCACCTCGGCGTCGTTCATTTCGAAGACGACGCTGCCGTCGGGGTTGCCGATGCGGCTGGTCCGCTTGGCGTAGGTGACACCCGCAAAGACGTCGCACTTTCCGTCGGCGTCTTGGGGAAGGTCAGCGGTGAAACGGCGTTCGATCTTCATGGCAGAGGGGCAGCGAAAACAGAGGTACAGCAGGCAGAAAACAGGCAGCGGACAGTGAGCAGCAGGCAGCAGAGTGGCGGGCGTGGGCGTGGGCGTGGGCGCACCCACCAACCAGCCCGCGTCGTCGCGGGCTTCAAAAGGTCGGACCAGCTGCAACAGCATTGAGGCGACTATGGCGTTTCGAGCGTGCGGCTGACGTAGAGCCCGATCTGATCGTTCGGGTCGATCGTCCCTTCCCAGATGGAATCGTTATCGAACGTGGCGCCGTCTTCGCCAATGCTCACTTCACCGTCTTCGTCGGCAACATCGCTGCTGAGCAGCTTGTCGCTGCTTTCGCTAACGAGGAAGTAACGTTGGCCCTCGACAAGGTCGTAGCTGATGTCGCCACCGCCTTGGAAGACGGCGACGCGGACGGCATCGGCCGGCACGCTGTTAAGAACGGGCCGGGGCTCAAGGCCACTGGGGACGGGGGCCAGGCCAGGCTTCTTGTCGCCTTCGGCAGCGCAGCCGGCAACGGCGAGCGAGAGGGCAAAGGCGCCGGCGACGGCGAAGGGTGTGATGCGTGCGTATTTCATATGTGATTCCTTCCGAGATGCGGGCAACAACACGTCGCTCGCCGATCCAAACATAACCCGTCCAACAGATTCGCGAAAGCTCCATCCGCGATCTGGAAAAAGTTCAGTCGACCATCGGCAGGGTCAGGCCGTTCTGGTCCTGGTATTTGCCACCCTTGTCGGCGTAGCTGACGCCGCAGACGCGGCTGGCCTGCAGGAAGAGCATCTGGGCGATGCCTTCATTGGCGTAGACCTTGGCCGGTAGCGGCGTGGTGTTGCTGATTTCGAGCGTGACCTTGCCACGCCATTCGGGTTCGAGGGGCGTGACGTTCACGATCAGGCCGCATCGTGCGTAGGTACTTTTGCCGACGCAGATCGCCAGCACATCGCGAGGGATCTTCATCTCTTCGACCGTCTCGGCCAAGGCGAACGAGTTGGGCGGAATGATGACGTGATCACGGCCGGTGTTCTTGGTGTCGATGGTGACGAACATGTCGTCGCCAAAGGCCTTTGGGATCGACAATTGCCTGACCGCCGTGCGGACTGGTGGGCGTGAAGATTTTGAAGAGGCTGCCGACGCGAACGTCGTAGCCGTAGGAGGAGACGCCGTAGCTGACGCGGCCGCCACGGCGGACGTTTTCCTCGAACGGTTCGATGCCGACGAGTTCGCGAATCTGGCTGTCACAGAGAATGCTCATGGGCGTGGAATCGGGGTGGCAAGGGTCGTGCCAGATGTGTCTGACCGCGGCGGGCACGATACACAACATGTGGTGCTAGACAAGAGAACTTCTACGGCCACTTGTGTTTTCGGACGTTAACGGCCACCGAACGCTTGGCGCAAGTGGCGTCACGAAACTGGCTTAGCATGTGCTTTCAAACTAACCACACAGTCGTCGCAACTCTCACCGTCATCGACGGCGCGCCACGTCGTCCACAAGCGGCCGACAATCCGTTTTGGCAGTCGGCAACAACCCGCCAAGGGCGCGCGACCTTAGCTCCGTCAACCCGTCGTGGTCGGCCGCCCCATCGACCTAGCGCCGGCTGTCGACCAAGTCACTTTTGACGCTCTGGGAGTGTCGATGCGGCGTTGTTTTTGCAACGTTCGACCCGCTCGATCGTCTGATAAGCGGTGGATCTACCGGTCAACCCGCACGGACTCGGGTTGACCGTAAGATAAGTGCCCGCCGCACCCGAACGAAACGACTGATCTGATGCCACGCCCCACCTATTCCGCTGCCCGTCTCGCCCTTGCGACCGCTGGCGTCCTCGCCCTAGCGACAGCCGCTCAAGGTCAGTATCGCGTCGAACAGGACGGCGGCGCTCTCGACGCTAACCCTCGCCTCGGCTCCGGCGGCAGCAACACCGCCGGCAGACCCGTCAACAACGGCTACGGCGCGTACGACAACCCCTATGTCTCGGGCACCTACGGCGCGTACGGCAACAACGTCGTTACGGGCAACGTCACCGGCGGACGCCAGTTCCGCGGCAGCGTCGGGTACGGTGACCCGCGTGCCTTCCGCGACGGTACTGCCGGGGCCGAGTTCGACGCCTTCAACCGCAGCGCATCGGGTGTCACGACCGGTGGGCAGCTCATCAATTACGCCGACGCAGGCAGCTCCAGGCCCTTCTTCGGCGACAACACCGTCGCCAACCCGCCGGCCGACTTCGTCCGCACGCCCGGCTCCGGCGGGTTCGTTCCCAGCGTCAGCGCCGGCGCGTCGGCCGAAATCAACCGCCCCAGCGACTACGCCCTCGGCAGCGACCCGACCGTCCGCAACCTCACCGGGAATGCCGACCAGTCTCCTCTGACCCGTCTGTTCAGCGGCGGAGCGCTCGATGTCGATTCGGCCACGCCGGCCAACGATGCCGAGCAACCGCAGGATCGGGCGACCGCTCCTGAAGCCCTGCTGCTCGGCGGCAGGCTCACGGGCAGCTCCACCGACCGCAGTCTGGCCGACGTCGGGGGTCGCACGCTTTCGCCTTATACCCGGCTCGGCCGCGACAACCGTCTCAGCGGCCTGACCGGTGACCGCATCCGCGCACTTGGTGGTGAACTCCTCCGCGACGAGCAGGGCAACGCCGTCGGTGACGACGAGGTCGACGCCCTGCTCCAGGCACCGGGCGGCAAGGCAGTCGATGCGACGGCCAATCCTGCCGACGGCGCTACCGGCCTCGACCGCATCGAGCAGGCCGTCAACGTAAACGACCGCATGCTCCGCCTGGCCGACCCGGCCGAGCAGAGCGCTCGAGTACGCCCAACTGCAGCGTCGGCTCGACCGCTTCAAGGCCGACCCGTTCAGCGAACAGTTACGGCTTCGCGGTGGCAGGGCACAGCCGAACGAAGGCGACGCACCCGACGGTGGGCTCAACAACCTGCCGGGTCTCGACCTGGGCGGGCTCGTGCCTGATCTGGGACCGATGCCGCAAGACGAGGGCGTCGAAGGCGAGGGTGAGTTTGCACCAGTCGGCCCGGCATCGCGTCCGGTCGATGACGACGCGCCACAATTCGTTCCTGAAGACGAGCGTCGTTTGGCGGCAGACCCGCCGGTGAATGTTGACAGCTTTGCGGCGGGCGTGTCGAGTCCGGCGTTGAAGGCGATGCTCGCCGACGCCGAGGAGCTTTTGGCCACCGGCCGGTACGCCGACGCCGTTGCCCGTTATGAGGCGGCCGGTCAGCTTGTGCCGAATCAGCCGCTGGTGCTGTTGGGCCGCGGCACGAGCGAGCTCGCCGCCGGCTTTTATCGCCGAAGTGCCGGCACGTTGCGTGGCGCGATCACGAACTACCCTGAGCTTGCGATGGCCCGCGTCAACGTCGTCGACATGATCGGCGGCGAGCGGACCGACACGCTCGCAGAAGATCTTCGCCAGCTGGCAGAAGAGCAACCGCAAAGCGATGTGCCCGTCTTCTTGCTCGCTTACCTCAGCTACGCGGGCGGCGACTTCGACAGAGCCGACGGGCTTCTCGTCGTGGCAGAGGAACGCAGCGGCGATCCGTTCTACGCAGCGGTTCGGCGTCTATGGCTCCCCGGCACCGCGGGCGACGCCCCGGCGACAAGGCCTGCGACGGATTTGCAGAAGTAGCGGGATGTCGAGTCACCGGACCTGACCTGCAGGGCCCGACGACTCGTTGATGAACCTCGCCAGCAGCTCGCCACGGCTGACGACGCCGAAGGTCTTGTGAATCGTCTTGACGTGGTCGTGCACCGTGTGCCGACTGATGCCAAGCAACAGGGCGACCTGTTTTTCCGAATCGCCCTCGAGCAGGCGTTCGAGGACCTGAGCCGTTCGCGGCGTCAGCGTGTCGCGTTGTGCTGCCAGTTGCGGATCGGCCGCGGGCGGCGGTGGCACCTCGCCAGCGACCGGGCGACTGGCCAGCGTGTCGAGGTAGTGACCGACCCGCCTGTAGTAGTCGGCCAGCAGCTGCCGACGCGTGTCGCGTGGGCCTTGCTCGCCGGCCAGTCGATCCCCCAACTCCGCCTCGGCAGCGGCGACGGCGGCGGGCACGAAGCGATCTCGTCGTGGCCCCGGAGGATGTGACGGAGCCACGCTCACGCCCGACATTATGCGTCATCGCCCACGCTGTCGGATGTCTCGGTGACGCGACGATGTCAAAGCCATGCCGACCGCTCCACGGAAAAGGATGCCGTGCCAACCGCCCTTTGGGCTCACGTTCTTTGCCATGATGCTCTTTGGCGGCCCGACCGCTCACGGGCAGCTCCAGCCCGTCCCGCCAGAACCCGCAGGTCCCGCCGAGGCCAAGGAAACCATCGTCGTCCAGCTCAACAGCGGCACGCGGCTGCGCGGCACGCTCCAAGAAGAGACCGACGAGTTCCTTGTCCTCGATGCCGACGGGCTGGGAGAAACCACCGTCGCCAAGTCGTCGATCGCGACGCGGCTCAAGTCTGATGTGAAGCTCGGGCCCAATCCAACCAAGGCAGAGCTGCCGGCACCGGGCCTCTTTGGCACGACCATCCTCGACGGCTTCGACAAGAGCATTTCGCTCGGCATCAGCGGTCGCGAGGCCGAGTCGAGCGACCTGACGCTCAACGTCGCCGCCGATGCCAACTTCAACGGGGACGACCGTCGCTGGCGGTTCAGCAGCGCGTACTTCTACTCGACGAGCGACGGTAACCGGACGCAGGACGAAGGCTTTGCCAACCTGCGTCGCGACTGGAAGCTGCCCGCCCGGCCGCCCTTCATCTTTGCCGAAGGTCGCCTGCAGTACGACGACTTCCAGGCGTGGCAGTTCCGTGCAGGCGGATTCGCAGGTGTCGGCTACTCCGTCTCCGGCAAGGAGAACGTCAAGAAGGGTCAATGGCCTCGCATTCGCAACGAAGACCTGACCCTGCTGGGCCGCGTCGGTGTCGGTGGCAGCTACGAGTGGGGCACGATCAACGCGTTCATGCCCGAAGCCCTCGTCGCCGTCGAAGCCGGTTACGCGTTCGACGGCAACAAGACGATCTCGTTCATCAACACCCTCTTCCCCGACCTCGAAGACACCGGCGAATACCGCAATACCACCGAACTGACGGCCGGCATGACGCTCGACCAGGCCCGCGGGCTCAGTTTGAAAGTCGGCGCGTTCAACGAGTATCTCAGCATGACCGAAGGCGACACGCCGCACAATTCGCTGACGTACTTCGTTCGACTCGTGCTCGATTTTTGAGGCAAAAGCGTTGCGCCGCGGCGGCCAAATGGGGGGCCGAGAGGGTCGGTGGGGTCAAATGTTCCACGTGGAACATCGTCGACCCTCGCCACGACGCCTGACCGGGGTTGGTGCCCACCGCCGAGGGGCAAAATGTTCCACGTGGAACAATGTCAGCGTCGCCGCTACGTCGGCGGGTCGTCGGCCTTGCGGTGGCGGAGCGACGCCGATTACGGACATGTGACGTCACATCGCGCGTCTGGCGCGTGCGTGTGCTACGCCGTGCGACGTGCGCCGCCGCGGCCGCCTTGGCGGCCGGCATCGCGGTCTACCGTCCGACGTGAGCAACGTCCTGAACTTCGTCAAGATGCACGGCGCGGGCAACGACTACGTTTACGTCGACGCCGCCGCCGAAGGACTCGTTGACGCCGACGACCCGACGCTGGTCGACCTTGCCACACGCATCAGCAACAGGCAGTTCGGCGTCGGGGGCGACGGCCTCATCCTCGTCCTGCCCGACGACGACGCAGACGTCCGCATGCGCATGTTCAACATCGACGGTAGCGAAGGAACCATGTGCGGTAACGGCGTCCGCTGCGTCGCCAAGTTCGCCGTCGACCGCAGACTCGTCAGCCCCGATGCCGAGACGATCCGCGTCGCCACGCTCGGCGGCACACGCCACATCGGCATCGTCCGCCAAGCAGGTCACGTCGTCGGAGCATCGGTCGATATGGGTCAGCCGACCATCGGCAACACAGACCAGCACCTGGCCGACCTCGACCTGACAGCCGTGCTCGTGGCGACGGGAAATCCGCACGCGGTGGTGTTTGTCGACGACCTGTCAGCTGTCGACCTGCCACGCGTCGGGCCACGCGTCTCATCACACAGCGACTTTCCCGGCGAGCTCAATGCCCACTTCGCCCAGGTCGTTGATCGCGGTCACGTCAAGGTCGCCCACTGGGAACGCGGCAGCGGCCCGACGCTCGCCTGCGGCACCGGTGCGTGTGCCACCTGCGTCGCCGGCGTGGTCACCGGCCGCCTCGACCGCGACGTCCTCGTCGATGTCCCGGGCGGTCAACTAAGGATCCAGTGGGACGAAGCGACCAACCACATGCACATGACCGGACCGGCTGTCACGGTCTTCGAAGGTAGCTGGCATCATCGCGAGTCAATCTAAAACGAGCAGCCGACGCAACACGTCGCGTGCAACGCCCCCGAGCCTGACGCTTAGTTTGCGGCAGGACCCGCGGCGGCCGGAAACAGCAGGTAGGGCCGCAGCTTCGTGGCGGTCGACGGGCCGATGCCGCTGACGTTCTGCAGGTCGTCGAGTGAGCCGAACGCGACACCGTCGGTGGCGTTGCGGTGGTCGAGGATGGCCTCTGCCTTGCCCGGGCCGATACCGGGCAGGACGGCCAGCTCTGCCGCGGTCGCGACGTTGGGATCAAGCACATCAAGCAGCTCGTTCGCCCGCGAACCGATCGGCGGCGGCGGGTCGAGCAGCGTCGAACCGCGGCCCGGCAGGACACACGCGGTGCCAGCCGTCGCGAGCAGCATGACGAACGTCAGCCCACGTTGCTGGCGCTTCGTCCACGACCAGCGGTGTCCCGCCGGCCACGACCACGGGTTGCCGCCTACGTCGTTCACGGTGCGGCGATGGGGATGGCCGCCTGCTGGGCGGCACGCATGCCGCGCAGGTAAGGCCTGGCCGCTGCGCGAAGCTCGGTGAGCGCGGTGGCCGACGGCTTGGGTTGCATCATGTCGTCGAGCAACCCGCTGCCCGGCAGCATCGCCCGCGGCCCGTCGGCCAGATCGGCCCAGGCGACGCTTTCGACGAACGGCTTGCTGATGCACAACCGGTACACGTCACGCAACCACGCCGCCTGCAGCTCGCGGTCCCACGGCCGGAACCAGCGGCCCGCCTGATCGCCCGTCGCCTCGGCCGCGTCAGGGCAGGCGATGCACGTGACGAACACCGGCTTGTTCAGCGGGGCGAACCGGTCGAGCATCGCACTGATCTGAAACAAATCGCGGACGTAACGACCTTTGCCCGGCCGGCCCATAACGATCTCAACGCCAAAGCCGTCGACCTGAACACCGCTCTGAGCGACCATCTCGGCGTACAACATCGGCGGCACGACGCTCGACGCGTCGGGCGGGCCCGCCAGGTACTCGCCGAACGGTTGCTTGATCGTGACGAGCGTCTTGGCACCCGGTGCCACCGCCTTGACCTGCCCGACGAGCAGGCGTGTGAGCTCGATCATCTGCTCGAACGAGAGGCCAAACCCGCCTGCGGCGTGGAGGCCTGCGACGACGTTCCACAGCTTGACGATCCGCCGATACCGCGTCGCGGCGGCACGCACGTAGGCAAAGGCAAGGTCACGTAGCGCCTCGAAGTCGTTCTCGTACAGGTAAAGCCACTCCGGCGCCTGCCCACCCGTCAGATCAACGAGTGGCCCGGCGATCGTCGGCAGCTTCGCACGCCCGACAAACTCGACAGCCGCATCGACGCCTTCGGTGGCAAACGACTCTTCCTCAGGCTGCATCTGGCCCCACGGCATCGGGATGCTGACGCAGTCGAAGTTGCGGACAAGGGCGTTGCGGTAGACGGCACTACGCGGCGCTTCTTCGGACACGTCGGCCCGAATCCCGACCAGCGTCCGCGGGAGCCCGGTCCGACGGCGGCGGTTGAGCAGCATCTCGGCGTGCACGCGGGCCAGCTGCTCACCGGCCAGCACTGCGGCGGCAAGGGCTTCGTCGGCCTTGACCGACGCGGCCGGGCGGTCGTGCAACAGGCCAAGCGCTCCGGCGAACATGGCCTGAGCCCGCTTGGCCGCCGCAACCGCCGCAGCGGCGGGTGGCAGCTCCCACAGGTTCCAGTCCTCCTGCTTTTGCACCAGCCGCATCAACCGGTGCCGGGCCAGCTCCACGTTGAGCACGTACGGCTCGTCGCGTGGCGGAAGTCGCGTCGTTTCCAGCACGAACTCACCGGCCGTGCCCGTGTCCCACAACAGCGACACGCCCAGCGCCGCCGCTGAGGCTTGCAGGCCGGCGTAGGCCGACGCTTCGTCGCCCGGGTCGCTCGATCCGCCGCCGTAGTCAAGGCCGTCGTCACCGGCTTCGACCTTGAGCAGGCCGTCTTCGAACTCGACGCGCCCGGGCAACGGCACGCTCTCGGAGCCGACGGCGTAGGCGCCGCGTACCCGATAGCTCGTGAGCCGTCGTCCGCCGTCGTAAATCTCGAAAAGCAGCGGCATACGCGTCGATCCAGCCGTCAAAACAGCGGCACCGAAACGACGGCACCGGCTCGGGCGGCAGTCTAGCCGAACCGCCACGCCGTCGCACGTGGCGGCGTTATCAGATGCACCCCACATCAGATGCACCCCACGAAACGCGTGCGTCGCCTCTCGGCAGACGCACGCGATGAAAGCCCGCTCCTCAGTCGGCCGTCTTGCGCAGGCCGATGCCGAAGCTCGCCAGGATCTGGCGGATCTCGTTGAGGCTGGTCTGGCCGAAGTTCTTGCAGCTCAGCAGCTCTTCTTCGCTCTTGGCCGCCAGTTCGCCGACCGTCTGGATGTTGAGCCGCTGCAACGCCTTGCGGCTGCGGACGCTGAGGTCCAGGTCACCGATAGGCCGCTCGAGCAGCTCGCCGGGCATGTCGGCGTCGAGCCCCGCCGTTCCCGCCGGGGCGTCGGGGGCGGCGACCGCTGCGGCAAATTCACCGGCCGGCGGTGCCATGCCCGCCACCGACGGATCGACCAGCGACAGATCGACAATCCCGCCGTCGTCGAGCATCTGACCAAGCCGCAGGCCCTTACCGGCCAGGAGCGCCTTGATCTCGCTCAGCGACGTTTCGCCGAAGTTCTTGAAGCCCATGAGGTCCTGCTCGCGGACACGCAGCAGGTCGCCGATCGACTCAATGTTGGCTTTCTTCAAAGCAGTCCGGGCACGGACGCTCAGGTCGAAGTCGTACACCGGCAGGTCGAGCACGGCATCACGCTGCTGACGTTGACGCTCCTGCTCCTCGGCCGTCCGGTCGTGGGCGGCATCGACGTCACGCAGGAACCGGCGGGCTCGCGGGTGATTATGGTCGGTGGCCAACACCGCCTCGAGGCACCGGCGGGCCTCTTCGAACATGTTGTTGTCCTCGTAGAGGACAGCCAGGTTGATGAGCGCGTTGAGCGGAACCGGGCTGCCGCCGCAGATCCGCTCGTAGAGCTCGATCGCCTGCGTGTCCATGCCGTGCTGGTCGTAGAGGCGGGCCAGGCGGAAGCACGACTCGTCGTGGTCGGGGTCCTCGTTGAGGGCGTGGCCGTAGTGCTCGATGGCCTTCTCGATGTCGCCGCCTGATTCGGCCTCGCGGGCGCGGGTGAAGTATTCCTGGGCGGCTCGTTCGTTGATCGTGTCGACGCTCATGTAGTGCTGCAAAAGGGGCCGCGAATGCCGCGGCGTGGTGGTGCGGTGGCTGAAAGAACCACGCCGAAGCGTGGGCCTCGACTATTGAGGCGGCAGCGTTGCAGGTCAACGATTTCGACCCTCCGTTTTGTCAAATTATTGTCTATTTTGCGACGCGAAGTTGAAAAAGTTGCCGCCTCAGGGCGATCCGGTGCCCGACTTATGCTTGCCCATGCCCCACGCCCTGGTCATCGGTGGCGGCCCCGCCGGGGCGACGGCGGCGGCGACGCTGGCACGCGGGCACTGGCACGTCACCCTCGCCGAAGCCGCTCGATTCCCACGCAACAAGGTCTGTGGCGAGTGCCTCAGCGTCCTTGGCAGTGACACGCTCACACACGTCGGAATCGGCGAGACGCTCGATTCTCTGCAGCCGACGCGGCTTTCGTCGGCCACCCTCGTCACGCGTGGCGGCAGGTCCGTCACGCTCACCCTGCCGCGGCCTGTCATGGGTGTGACACGAACTGCGATGGACCCGGCGTTGCTGGCCGCCTTGCCGACGACCGTCGACCTTCGCCAGCCGTGTCGCGTTATGTCGGTCGAATCAACGTCTACCGGCGTGCGGGCGAAGGTGACGGGCGGTGAGATCGAGGCGGATGTCGCTGTCGTCGCTGACGGCAAAGGAACGTTGCCCGGCACGACGGCCACTCCGCCGCGGCCGACGAAAGATCTCGGGCTCAAGGCGCACTTTGCCGGTGTCGACCTGCCGCCGGAGTCGATTCACCTCTTCGGCCTTTGCGGTCATTACGTCGGCGTCGCGGCGGTGTCGGACGGCGAGCGGGTCGTCTGGAACGTTGCCTTCAACCTGCCGGCCCGCCGACTCGTGCCGGGTGAGGCGCACGACGACCTGTTTCATCGCCTGCTTGCTGAGAATCCGGCGATGCGGCGTGCTTTCGCCGGTGCCGGGCGAATCGGCGAGTGGAAGGCGTCGCCGCTGCCCCGCTTTGCCCCGAAGCCTTCAATACACTGGCCGGCGCATGTCATTCCGGTCGGGAACGCGGCAGCGGCGCTCGAACCCGTCGGCGGCGAGGGCATGGGACTCGCCATCGCCAGCGCCCATGCGGCAGCGAAGTGCATCGTCGAGGGCAATGTGCCTGGTGCCTTGGACGCGGAGTACCGCCGCCTGTGGCGGGTGCGCCGGCCGATGTGTCGAACGGCTGCCGTCGCGTTGTCGCATCGGCCGTTCGACGAACTGACGGTCCTGCTGGCGAAAACGGTTCCGCTGCTGGGACGACTCGGCATGAAATGGGCAGGCAAAGCCGACGGAACGCTCAAGCAGCGGCTGGCCCTGTCGTGACAAGCCCGCGGGCGGTATCGTGCGGGCATGAGCGACCTCGACCCGCACCCGACGGACTCCCTCACTGGTCATTCCAGCCAGCCACCCGGCCCGCACGCGGCGGCAGAAGATGACGAAGTGGTTTATTACGACGGCAGTCCGTTGCTCCGCGGCGAGCTGGGGCTGGTCTCCATCTGGTTCATCATCGGCCTGGCCCTGGCGGCGGCGCCGATCGTCTGGTTCCTTACGGCCGAACCTGACGGCGGGCCGCCCTGGTGGTTGTTCTTCCTGGTGCCGATCGGCATCGGGTTGTTCTTCTTCCCTGCGCTGTGGGTCAAGCGAAACCGCTTCAAGATCACCAACTACCGCATCGACTACGAGCACGGCATCATCACCACCAACGTTGACACGCTCGAACTCTGGCACGTCAACGACGTCCGCATGCGGCAGGGCCCGCTCGACAAACTGTTCGGCGTCGGTTCCATCCACATCACCAGCGACGACCGCTCCACACCCGAGCTCGAGCTGCGCAGCGTCAGCAAGCCGAGGCCGCTGTTCGAGAGCCTGAAGCAACGCGTTATTGCCGTCAAACGGCAGCGCGGCGTCATCAAGATGGACGTCGGTTGAGGCCCGAATCAGGAATAAGGGCAGAGAATTTCTCTCGTTCCTTGTTGCTGCTTGGTTCGCGAAGATCAGACGATGCCAGCGGACGAAGAACGGCCGGTCGACATGCCGGATACGAGCGAGACGTACGAGCGCGCCCACCCGGGCAAAACGCCCGGCGGTCAGCTCGAAGCCAACGAGCGCGTTGCCGACAATCGGGCCGACAGCGTGCAAGGCTCTGTTCGGAATGACGAGGGCGACGACGTCGACGGCCTGAGCGGTCAGGACCCGCAAAACCAGGGGGACAGTGTCGACCCGGCGGACGGCAAGGCCCACGCCGGCCGGGCCGATGCGGCCGTCGATCCCAAGGCTGACAAGTCCGGCCTTCCGCCCGAGCGTTCGCCCCACGGGAGGGACTGAGTCATGAGCAAAGAGCACCCCCAAAGCACGCCCGGCGACGCCAAGCCGCTGCCGGGTCAGGAAGATAACGCCGACCACTCGGTGAAGGAAGAAACGCCCCTGGGCTGGGACCAGGCGCCGAAAGAGGCCGACCAGCAAACGCCCCACCGCCACCCACGCCAGGACGGCAAAGGCGGCACGCCGGACAAGGAACTGGGCCTCGAAGAAGCCCAAGCCTCCGGCGAGGAGCCGTCAAAGGAATAGCGCTGCAGGCGCAGTAACGGCCCGCAACAGAAGGCACAGCCGATCACCTCAGGCGTCGCCGAACTTCACGCCGCGGAACCTCGCCGCCACCTCGCCGCGGAGCAGGTACCGCAGCGACGCGATCAGCAACAGCACCGTGATCACGATCGGCACGACCGTGCAGACGAAGAACATGCCCGTCGCACTCCGCGTCGGCGACGAATCGATCACATCCTGCAGCCCGCCCGTCAGGCGATAACCGACCGCCAGCGTCAGGTAGAGGAGCAGGGCAATGCAGAACGTGATGAGCATCCAGCGGCCGTAGGTGATGCGGGCGATGCCCAGCACGCCGCCGACGGTGCCGAGCAGGCCGAGCAGGAAGAAGATGAACACCGCAACGGCATCGATCGGCTTGACAGCGGGCGGCGGCGGACGGTCGCCCGGCTCCATCAACGCCACGTCAGGCGGCATCGGTGGCGACGACAAATTCAGCGCCGTCAGCGGACTGCACAACATCATCAACACGCCCAGCACGAACAACGCCCCGCAAATCGGCAGGACGAACTGATCGACGTCACGACGGGCCGGGGCTTGGTACGGATCAGTCACGTGGCATTGTTGGCGTCTGATTGGCGGGTACGCGAAGTGCGAGCCGGATTGGCCGATGATCGCCACCGATCCAGGGGCCGACGTCAAAGGTGTCGACATGCACGTCCGTCGGCACAAGTGCGTGATCGACACCCATCATCGCGATGCTCGACAGCTCCGCCGGCCACGTGCCGCGGTGGCCGTGTCCCTCGGCGGCGAAGCGGAGACCGGCCCGCCTCGCCAGGTCGCGTGGACGGATACCGTGTGACGTTGCGTTGAAGTCACCGATCACAATCGGTGCGACGCCGGTGAGCCGACACCCGCTGGCCCAGACTGCTGCCGCGTCGTAGGCAGGTGCCTGGTCGTCATATCGATCGCCCGGCAAAGGCCGCGTCGCACTGAAGTGCAGGAGCGAGACGTTTGCACCGCCCACAACAATCGAGACCTGCGGGAACGGCCGGGCACGGTCAGGCGTCGGATAGAGCACGACCGCCGAGGCCGAAAGATCGTCCCGCACGTAGGCCGCCGTGCCACGCGTATCGCGACGCGGCTTGGCGGCGAGCAGGCGATAGTGCGGCAACCCCTCGGCTACCGACGTCAGCGTGCCCGTCGTCACTTCCTGCAACAGCAAAAGGTCAGGCGGATCGGCACGGACCCACTCGAAGAAGGCGTCGGTCTCCAGCATGTCGCCGCTGACGTTGGCGTGAATGACGCTGAGCGTCGGGCCGTTGTTGCTCGTGCCGGCCGGTAGATACAGCGGCACCACGGTCAGCCACGCCATCGCCGCCGCACTTGCCCACACGGCCGCCAGCCAACGCGGCTTCAGCACCAGTTGAACAACCGCCGCCAGCGCCAAACACAGTCCGAGCTGCGGCCGCAGATGGGCGAGCAGATCGAGCCTCCAGTTCAGCCGTTGGGCGTAGGTCGAGACGACGAGCAGCGTGGCAAGTGCCGCCAGGAATGCGACCGTCCATCGCGATCCACGCGTGAGGACCGACGATGCCGGGGCGGTCGCTTCGGCATCGGACGCATCGACGTCGGATGCCTCGACGTCGGGCTCAGGCCTTTGCCGGTTCATTGGCGAGGCCGAAAGCGTCGTGGATGACTTGCAGCGCCCGCGCCCGTCGCCGCGGCCGACGATGCACGAGATCTTGATTTCGCTCGTCGTGATGTTCTCGATGTTGACTTTCGCCTCGCCGAGTGCTTCGAACATCATGCGGGCGACGCCGGTGTGCGACCGCATGCCGACGCCGACGACGCTGACTTTGGCCAGATCTTCCTGGTAGCGGACGGTGACGGTCCACGTGTCGTCGCTGAGCCGCTTGATGAGCGAGTCGACGACGGGACGAATGTCGTGCAGGTCGCCGTCTTCGACGGTGAACGAGATGTTGGCCGTGCCGTCGTCGAAGACGTTCTGGATGATGTCGTCGACGATGATGTTGGCCGCGGCGATGTCGCGGAAGATGTGGGCCGCGGCACCGGGCCGGTCGGGCACGTCGGCCAGCGTCACGCGGACGAGGTTGCGCTTCAAGGCCGCTCCGCTGACGAGAATGTCTTCCATTTCAGGCGTTTCCTTCACGACCATCGTGCCGGGGTTGTCGTTGGCGCTGTTGCGTACGTGGATCGGCACGTCGTACTTCTTGGCAAACTCGACGGCCCGCGTCTGCAGGACGCCCGCCCCGAGGCCGCTGAGCTCGAGCATTTCGTCGTACGTGATGCGGCTGATTTTTCGGGCATCGGGCACGATCCGCGGGTCGGCCGTGTAGACGCCGTCGACGTCGGTGTAGTTTTCACACACCTCTGCCTTGAGCACGGCCCCGAGGGCGACGAGCGTCGCGTTGCTCCCGCCGCGTCCCAGGGTCGTGACTTCGCCGTTCGGCGAAACGCCCTGGAAACCAGCAACAACGACGATCTTGCCCGCGTCAAGCTGGCCGCGGATGCGGTCGGTGTCGATCGCCTTGATGCGCGCTTTGGTAAAGGCGTCGTCGGTCTGCAGATTGATCTGCGGCCCGGTGAAGCTGACGGCGTCGAAGCCCTGGGCGTAGCAGGCCATCGCAAAGAGGGCGATCGTCACGACCTCGCCGGTGGCGAGCAGTTGATCCATCTCCCGCTTGGGCGGCCGATCCCCGGCGACCTGGCGGGCGAGCAGCTCGAGCGTGTCGGTCGTCTTGCCCATGGCACTGACGACGACGACCACATCATTGCCGTCACGACGGGCGGCAACGGCTCGTGCGGCGCAGCGGTGAATGCGTTCTGCGTCAGCAACGCTCGATCCGCCGAACTTCTGGACAATGACGGGCACGGGTCGCCAGCGTAGTCAGGCCAAGCCCTGCGCCTTGAGGAACTTCAGGCTCGTTTCGATCGAGTCGAAGGGGTCGCGGTAGCAGACGTCCTGCTCGACGCAGTACCACTGCACGCCGGCTTCTTTGGCGGCGGCGAGGACGCCGTCCCAGTTGAGGTTGCCGATACCGACTTCGGCCATGTAGGGCTCTTTCTCGGAGGTGACGGCCAGGTCCTTGACGTGAATCACCGGTACCCGGCCGCTGAGCTTGTTGAGCCACGCGGCCGGGCATCCACCGGCGTGAGCGACCCAATAGACATCGAGCTCGAACCAGACGTCGTCGCTGAGGTGCTCGACGAGCAGGTCGATGGCCGTTGAGCTTTGGTAGTCGTCCTTACCGCCGACTTTGGCCCATTCGTGGGAGTGGTTATGGTAGCCGGCGTGATAGCCGAGCGCCTTGAGCTGCCTGGCCCCTTCGTTGAACTGCTTGGCGTAGGCGACCCAGTTAGCTTCGTTGAAGTCGCCCTTGCCCGGGAAATACCCGCCGACGGCGGTGTACTTGCAGTCGAGCACCTCGAGCTCATCGGCGACGCCCTGCGGGTCCTGCCAGATGCGCTCGGCCGGGCGAGTATGCGTGGCACAGCAGACCAAGCCGTGTTCGTCGAGGATCTGCTTGACGACGACCGGGTCTTCGACGCCGACGGCACTGACCTGCACCGCGCCCCAGCCCATGTCCCGCAGTCGTTTGCACGTGGCGGCGAAATCGGATTCGGACTTGCAGTGGTCGCGGAGCGTGAAGAGCTGGACGGCAAGCTGAGTGTCGGGCATGGCGGCAGCTTAGGAGTGCGTGCCTTGCAGCGGCACCTCGTGTAGCGTGCGACGCTTGCTCAAGGCGCTGCTCTGGATCGCGACGCTGGTGCTGTGCGGCATGCCGTTCGTGGCCGCTTTGTGGCCTGCGGTGACGCGACCGACGCAACTCGGCATCGACGGCGACGTCTTACGCGTCACAGCGTCGTCTGTGGCAGCAGCCGTTGTCGCAACTGCGTTGGCGGCGGGGCTTGGCATCGGACCCGCGTGGCTCATGCGACGCGGTGGGAAGCTGGCGGTCCTCGTCGCGACAGTCGCGCTGGCGACGCTGGCCATTCCCGAGGCGGCGTGGGCGTACGGCACGGCAGAGGCAACGCGAACGCTCGTCGGTGTGCCACGGCCCGGCTCGCTGGCGGCACAGGCTCGCGGCATTGTGGCGACGGCGTTGCACGTGTGGCCCGTTCCGGCGGCGGTGTTGGCAGTCGCCTGGTCGCGCCTGCCGACGGCGACACTCGACGCCGCAGCACTCGACGGGGCGACGGGGCGCATCACCACGCGACTGCTGATCGGCCCGCTCGTCGCCGGATGCGGCGGGGCGTTGCTGCTGGCCGGGCGCAACGTCGTCGCCTACGACGCGGGCGGCGTGGTGACGACGGGGCTGCTCGTCCGCGAGCGGTTCGGACTGGCCACGGGTGACCGGACGGCCGCATCAGTGGGGGCCGGGCTGCCGATGATGCTGACGCTGGCGGCCGTGGCGACCCTCGCGTGGTGGTGGTTTACGCGGCAGGCGGCAGACGCCCGTGAATCCGACGCCCGACTGCGGCTCGCAAAGCCGCAGCTCCCACGCAGCGCGGGGCTCATTGTGGGTGCTGCGGCGAGTGGAATGATGCTGGCCATTCCGCTGGTGGCGCTCGTTGTCACGGGAGGTAAACTGGGACTTGTCGAATCGTGGCCGCAGTGGGCGACGGGTCTGGCGGTTGCGGGCGTGGCGACGCTTTACTGCGGTGTGCTGTGCGTGCTGGCGACGCTGGCCCGGCCGGCAGTTCTGCAATGGCTTGCCGTTGCGACGTTCCTCATCGGCGGGCAGTTCGTGGCGTTGGGGCTGATTCGCCTGTTTGCCGCAGTGCCCGAAGCACAGCCACTTCTTGCGGTGCAGGACGTGGCGGCGGCGTTGATGTACAACCGGCTGCCGTGGTTCGCCTGGGCGTCGGCGGCGTTGCTGGTGTTCATCCCGCTGGCGGCGGCGGGGGCGACGTGGACCGGGCCCAATGCCCGACTGCGCGACGTAGCCGCTATCGACGGGGCCAGTCCGGTGCAAACAGCTGCGTACGTTGTGTGGCCGGTGGCGTGGCCAGGCCTGGTGGCCGCCTTGCTTGCGACTTTCGCGCTGGCCTTGGGTGAAACGCACGCAGCCGTGCTGACTTTCCCGGGCACACTCGTCAACACCATGATGGGCAACGTCCACACCCTCGCCTACGGCCCGATGGCCCGGGCCGCGTTGCTGTCGGCGACGACGGCTGTGGTGGTCTCCATGCTGGCCGTTGCCGTTTACAAGCTTGGTGCCCGATGGCGACCCGTCGTCGCCGGTTTGGTGTGCCTGGTCGTCCTCGCAGGCTGCGACGGAGCGGCAGACACGCCGGATGAAGTGCTCAGCGGACGCGGCGCAGGTGACGGCCAGGTCGTCTACCCGCGGGCCGTCGCCTATTCGGCGGCCGACGATTCGTACTGGGTTATCGATCGCACCGCCCGCGTGCAACAACTCGATGCGACGACGGGCAAGTTCATCGTCGGCTGGCCCATGCCGCAGAATGACTACGGCCGGCCCGTCGGTGTCAGCGTCGACACGCACGGCAACGTCTGGGTGCCCGACACCCACTACGGCCGCGTCATCGTCTACGCGCCGGACGGCACCGAGCAGTTCCGGTTCGGCCAAAGCGGCACCGCACCGGGCGAGTTCATTTGGCCGACCGACGTGCTCGTGCTCGACGACGATCGCGTGCTCGTCAGCGAGTACGGCGCGGGCGAGGCCGGTAACAACGACCGCGTCCAGCTCTTCGAGCGCATCGACGACACGTGGACAGCGACGGCCTCCATCGGCAGTTTCGGCATCGAAGACGGCCAGTTCCGCCGGCCACAGTCGATGGCCAAGGTCGGTGACACGCTCTGGGTCACCGACGCCGCCAACCACCGTCTTGTCGCATTCAGCTTGAACGGCGACGACTTCGGCACGTTCAAGCGATTCATCGGTGACGGCGGCGCGTCCAGCGAACCGGGCCGCTTCCGCTTTCCCTACGGCCTCGACGCCGACGCCGACGGCCACCTCATCGTCGCCGAGTTCGGCAACAACCGCGTGCAAAAGATCGACCCGCAGACGGGTGAGTCGCTCGGCCTCTGGGGCGCTTTCGGAGCGAGACAGGGCGAGCTTCGCTACCCGTGGGCCATCACCAGCGACACCAAACGCGGCCGCAGCGTCATCGTCGACAGCGGCAACGATCGATTGCAGGCAATGCGGTTTTGAGACAACGCTTATTTCCGGCCCTCACTGGCAACCCGACGCCTCTTCGCGGATGATGCCGGCGAATGGTTGCTGTCGACGCCGTTACTCCTTTGATGCCGCTGGCCGATTTGGGCCTTGAATTTCTGGCGTGGTGGCAGGCCGCGCTCGTCTGGCTGGCGCTGGCGGTGCCGACCGTCTGGCTGGGGCGAAAGCGTCTCGAAGCCCTCGGCACCACACGCCGCAACGTCGCGATCATCGCCCGTTTGATGGTGCTGGCGCTGGCCATCCTCATCCTCGCCGGCTTGCGGGCCGAGCGTGACAACGACACCGTCGAGCTCATCGTCGTCCGCGACACCAGCGACTCGGCCCGCCAAGCGGTCGACGCAGCCCGCGGCGAGACCGTGATCCGTCGCGTCGTCGACTACCTTGCCGAAAACTCGGTGGGCGAAACGGACAAGCAGCCAGACGACCGCATCGGCATCGTCAGCTTCGACGCCGACGCGTACGTGGACCAGATGCCCAACAGCCTGCCGCAGGCGACCGGCAGCACGGCCACCGCCGTCAATCGCGGCACGAGCGGCACTGACCCGAGCGAGGCCATCAACCTCGCCCTGGCAACGATGAGCCCCGACGTCCGCGGCCGCATTCTGCTGGTGTGGGACGGCAACAAGACCGAGGGCGATCTCGATGCAGCCGTCGAGCGGGCCAAGCAGGCGGGCGTGCCGATCGATGTCATGCCGCTCAATTGGGCCGCCGGTGATGAAGTGTTTGTCGAGGACTTTTACGCCCCGACGTGGCGACGCGAGGGTGAGCCGTTCACGCTCGAAATTATCCTGAGCAACACGAGCACCTTCAACGCCAGCGGCACCCTGCGTGTCGAGCAGGAAGGCCGCCCGCTGGACCTCGACCCGACCACGCCAGGCGTGCAGGCCGGTCGACCCGTCACCCTCAAGTCCGGCCGGAACAAGCAACTCGTCGTCGTCGACGCACTGCCGGGCGAGCGGGCGAATGTCAGACGGTTCCGGGCCAGCTTCGAGCCCAATCGCACCCGAAACACCGACGGCACCGTCAGCAACATCGGTGACGGTCTCGTCGAAAACAACTCGGCCAGCGCCTTCACCTTCGTTCGTGGCAAGGGCCGCGTGCTCTACGTCGACAATGCCATCAACGACCGCGGTGCGATCCTCGCCGACGAACTCGCCGGCGAGCAAGTGGCCGTCGATCGCGTCGGCATCGGCGGGTTTCCGACCAATCTTGTCGACCTGCAGGCGTACGACGCGATCATCCTCGCCAACGTGCCCGCGAGGCGCAGGCGGACTCACCGGGCCTCAGGATCTGGCACTGAGCCAGTACGTCCACGACACCGCCGGTGGCCTGATCATGATCGGCGGGCCCGACGCATTCGGTGCCGGTGGCTGGCGTGGCAGTGCGACCGAAAGCGTCCTGCCGCTCGACATGGACGTGCCGAGTCGCAAGCAAATTCCCAAGGGCGCGCTGGGCCTGGTCATGCACTCGACCGAGATGCCCGAGGGCAACTACTGGGCCGAACAGTGCGCCATTGCCGCCGTCGAAGTGCTCAACCGCGACGATGACATCGGCGTGCTGAGCTACGACTGGGGCATGACCGGTGGCGGCATCGGTGGCAGCCAGTGGGACTACCCGCTCCAGCCCAAAGGCAGTGGCGACCGCGTCAAGGCGGCCATTAAGAACATGGTCCTGGGCGATATGCCCGACTTTGACGACGCCCTGACGCTGGCCCTCTACGGCACGGCAGAAAACCCGGGCCTGCTCGACAGCGACGCACGGCAGAAGCACGTCATCATCATCAGCGACATGGACCCGTCGCCGCCGAGCAACCAACTGCTCCAAGCCTACATCGACAACCAGATCAGCATCAGCACGGTCCAGGTCGCCGGCCACGGGGCCGGACTCATGCAGGTGGCCAAGAACCTTGCCGAAAAGACCGGCGGCACGGCGTACGGACCGATCGAGCAGAACCCCAGCCAGCTACCGCAGATCTTCATCAAAGAGGCGACGATCGTCCGTCGCACGCTCATCAAAGAAGACGACGACGGCATTCCTGTCGTGCCGACGCTCGACGCCGGCGCGAGCGAGCTCATGCGTGGCGTCAATCCCGAGGCGACCGGCCCGATCTTCGGCATGATCCTGACGACGCTCAAAGAGAGCCCGCTCGTCGAGGCACCGCTGCTGGCCGGTGACGAGCAGGACCCGCTGTTTGCCCACTGGACGGCCGGCCTGGGCAAGAGCGCCGCCTGGACGAGCGACGCCATCGACCGCTGGGCCGCGCCCTTCGTCGCCAGCGGACAGTTCGGCAAGTTCTGGGCACAAGTCGTTCGCGGCGTCGCCCGTGCGCCGCAGTCGGCCGACTACGAAGTGACGACAACGGTCGAGAACGGCCGCGGCAAGATTGTCGTCGAAGCCGTCGGCGAAGACGCCCGCTTCAAAAGCGACCTCGCCGTCGCCGGCAGCGTCCTGACACCAGGCGGCGTGGGGCAAAGCGTCACGCTCGTCCAAACCCGGCCCGGCACCTACGAGGCCGAGTTCGACGCCCGCGAAGAAGGCAGCTACGTCGTCGCCCTCAACGCCAGCGGACCCGAAGGCGCAAGCGCTCTTCGCGGCGGCACGAGCGTCAACGGCAGCGAGGAACTGCTGGCACTGGCCAGTGACCTGCCGGCGATCGAACGCGTCGCCGAAGCAACGGGCGGCCGTGTGCTGCCGGCGTTTACAAAGCTGCCGATCGACAACGGTTTGTTCGCCCGGTCGTGGGTCGATGCGATGGGCAACGAACAGACGCTGAGCGAGAGCAAGAGCCCATTGCCGGTGTGGGACTGGCTGGTGCCGCTCTTGATTGCGATGCTGCTGGTAGACGTCGCCATTCGGCGGATCGCGTGGGACCGCTCGATGCTGATCGCCGCCCGCCAGCGAGTGACCGGTCAGGTCACACGACTGACGGCAACGACCCGCCAGGATCGCAGCGGCAGCACGCTCGGCGAGCTACGCACGCGTCGCACGGAGGTGGTCGACCGCACGAGAAAGTTCGAAGCCGCCGAGGGCGCAACGGGCGACGTCTCGTCCTTGGGCGCCACCAGTGCCACCGCGGTCGCCGAGAGCAAGGCCAAGCCGACCGCCCGCCCGAACGAATCGGCCGCCCCCGAATCCTCCGGCGGCATCGGCTCCCTGATGGAAGCCAAACGCCGCGCCCGCGAACGGATGGAGTCGGACGAGTAGAGAGGTCCGGAGGAACGCGAAGGGGCACAAGAAGCGAAGGTCCGCGAAGTTCAGAAAGACAGGATGCAGAGCTACTGGGACCAACTACGACTGCTCAAGACCGGTGACGGCGGCTGCGGTGACCAGCGGGCAGAAGAGCTTGCATATGCCACGATCGGGGCGGCAATCGAAGTCCATCGCACCCTCGGGCCCGGTCTGCCAGAGATCGTGTACGAAAAGTCACTTAGTCATGAGCTGACGCTGCGCCGGATTGTTCACAGTCGCCAGGCATCGGTCCCCGTACGTTACAAAGACATCAGCGTCGGCGAAGGCTTTATCGACCTTCTCATCGAGGACCGGCTCATCGTTGAGCTGAAAGCTGTCGAGTCACTGAATCCTGTACACCACGCTCAAGTGAGGGCCTATTTGTGTGCCTCTGACCGACGTCTCGGCCTCTTGATCAACTTCAACACTGACATCCTCCGCGACTCCATCAAGCGAGTGGTCCACACGCCAAGGGCATCAACCGACTAAACCACTCTGCTGCTCAGGCCTTCGCGGCCCTTCGCATCTTCGCCCCTTCGCGTTCCTCCGGCCGAACCACAATCAAATGTCTGACCCGCTGACCCCCGAACAAGTTCAAGAACGCGCCGACGCGTTTCGTCGTGATTACAAGGCGGTTCATGCCGAGATCGGCAAGGCCATCGTCGGGCATACCGAAACCGTCGACGGCGTCCTGACGTGTCTCTTCACAGGCGGCCACGCGCTGCTCGAAGGTGTTCCCGGCCTCGGTAAAACGGCACTCATCCGGGCGCTATCCGAAGCGCTGCACCTGCACTTCTCACGCATCCAGTTCACGCCCGACCTCATGCCGGCAGACGTCATCGGCACGAGCATCATCGAAGAAGACGAGCACGGCCGCCGGGGCTTCAAGTTCCAGGAAGGGCCCATCTTCGCCCAGATCGTCCTGGCCGACGAGATCAACCGTGCCACGCCAAAGACACAGTCGGCCATGCTCGAGGCCATGCAGGAGAAGCAGGTGACCGCAGGCGGCGTCGTCCGCAAGCTCGCTCGGCCGTTCTTTGTCATGGCCACGCAGAACCCGCTCGAGCAGGAGGGCACCTACCCGCTGCCCGAGGCGCAGCTCGACCGGTTCTTCTTCAAGCTCGTCGTGCCGTACAGCAGCCGCAAGGAGCTGGCCGAGATTCTTAATCGCACAACGGCCGGTGTGACGCCCGTGGTCAACGCAGTGCTCGATGCCGAGTCGATCCAGAAACACCAGGACCTTGTCCGCCAGGTCGTCATTGCGCCGCACGTGCAGGACTACGCGATTCGTCTCGTGCTGGCCACGCACCCGCAAGGGGAATTTGCGGTGGGTGCAACGAACAGCTTCCTGCGTGTCGGTGGCAGCCCGCGTGCGGCCCAGGCCATTTCGCTCGCCGCCAAGGTGCGGGCCTTGCTCGACGGCCGCTTCCACTGTTCGTTCGATGACGTCAAAAAGGTCGCGATGCCCGCGCTCCGCCACCGCGTCGTGCTCAACTTCGAGGCCGAAGCCGAAGGCACGACCGCCGACAGCGTGATTCAGTCGATCCTCGATGAAACCCCGACCGACGTCGGCGGCGTGTGAGGATGAACGTTTTAAGCCTTGCCGCCCTCGGTCGGTAACCCTTGAGCCTTCCACGCACTCCAGCTGCCCGGCACGTTGGCGACATCGGCAAACCCGCCGCGTTTGAGCAGGCTGGCGGCGATACCGGCGCGGTAGCCGCTTCCGCAGTAGCAGGCGGTGGGTCGATTCTTGTCAAGGCACGGCAGGTCGCCGTCGCGCAGGTCGCCGACATAAAAGTGCGTCGCACCAGGAATGTGGCCGCTATTCCACTCGCGGTCGCTGCGTACGTCGAGCACCTGCACGTCTGCTCGTCGGTCACTTAATTCTGTCACTGACAGTTCCGTCAGCGTCGCAAGCGGCAGACCGCGCAGGTTCCACGCCGTCATGCCACCGGCGAGGTAACCAGCGAACTGCTTGAACCCGACCCGCCACAGCAGCGTTGCCAGGTGGTCGACGCGTCGCTCGTCGTAAGCAACCAGCAGAATCGGCTTGTCCGGGTCGAGCAGGTCGCCGGCCCAAACGCTCAGCTCGTCGCGATCGCCGATGTTGATCGCACCGGGAATGTGTCCGCCACCGAAGGCGAGCATGTCCCGCGTGTCGAGCAATTGCGCCTCACCGGCCTCCACCTGTTCGGCAAACGCTCGAGCTGACAATGCCGGACAAGGCGGCACGTGCGCGGCGTCGTGCGGCTGCAGGTTGACCTTCTTGAGCCGCGGATAGTGGGCCGGCACGGGCGGGGCACCTTGCTTGACGAACGCGAGAAACTCGCCTTCGTCATCGATCTTCATCGCCCGGTTGTGCCGCTTTTCCCAGGCAATGGTGCTGACAGGTCGGTCGCTGATGTCGGCCCCGCACGCGCTGCCCGCACCGTGACCGGGGAAGACCAGCATGCCGTCGTCAAGGCCTTTGAAGTAGTCGCGCATCGTCTTGAACAGCTGCCTGGCCAAGTCGTCCGTCTCCTCTGCCCCGAGCAGATCAGGTCGGCCGACGCTGCCGACAAAGAGCGAGTCTCCAGTAAAAATGCCCCACGGCTGATCAATCTTGACGCTCACCGCCACCTCGTACGCGAGGTGCTCGGGCGTATGGCCCGGCGTGTGCCGGGCGATCAAGGTGGTGTCGCCGAACGTCAGTCGGTCGCCGTCGCAAAGGCGATGAACGTCGTAGCCGTACTTCGGGTCGGTTTCGCCGCTTGCTGCGATCGAGAGTTTTCCGCCGAGCAGCGAGCGGAGCGCCCGGCTGCCACTCATGAAGTCGGCGTGGACGTGCGTCTCCAGCGCGTGCGTGATGGCGACCCAGTGACGCCTGGCCAGCTCGACGTAGACCGCCGCGTCGGCCCGCGGATCGATGACGGCCGCCGTGCCCGAACCTGTGTCGCCGATCAGGTACGAAAGCTGTGCAATTCCAGGCGTCTGGATCGTTTCGAGCACCATCATGGTGCCCGACGGTAGCGCCCGCTTACTCGTCCTCGAGACCACGACCTGTCAGGCTCAAAAAGACGTCACGCAACGTCGGCCGCGACACGCTGGCCTCTCGCAACGCCACCGGCAACTCGCGACGCCGACCCAGCAGGTCGGCCACGAGTTCGTGCCCGTCCTCTCGCTCGATACGCACACGACCGGCCAGAAGCTGTGCGCCGTGGCCGACGTAATCAGCCAGTGCCTGGGCGTCGTCGGAGGCTTCGGGCACGAGCGTCACGACGTCGCCACCGATGCGGTTACGCAGCGAGTCGGGCGTGTCGTCGGCAACGACCTTGCCTCGATCGAGCAGGACAAGCCGGTCGCAGCCTGCGCCGTCGGCGTCGAGATCGTCGAGCAGGTGCGTGCTGACGACGAGCGTGATCGGCCGTCCGTCGTCGGCGGCTTCGCGGCGCAGGTTGGCCACGAGCGACCAAACGTCCCGCCTCGCCGCCGGGTCGAGGCCGACGGTCGGTTCGTCCATGAGCAGCACACGCGGCCGGGCCATAAGGGCGCGGGCAATCTCGACGCGACGCCGCATACCGCCGCTGAGTCGTTTGGCGATGGTGGTTGCGTCACGGGCAAGGCCGACCCGTTCGAGTAAGGACGCTGCGCGAAGCACGGCATCGCGCTTGCTCAGCCCGAGCAGGCGGCCGTGGTAAGTGAGGTTTTCAGCAGCGGTGAGCTCGCGATCGAGCGCGGGGCTTTGGAAGACGATGCCGACCAGTTCCCTCGCCGCGGCACGGTCTTGAGTGACGTCGCAGCCGCACAGTGTTGCGGTGCCTTGGTTCGGATCGAGCAGGGTGGCCAAGACGCGGAAGAGCGTGGTCTTTCCGCTGCCGTTGGGTCCGAGCAGGGCGAGCGTGCTCCCGACGGTTGCGTCGAAGCTGACACTGTCCACCGCCGCCCGGTCGGCAGCGGGATAGCGGCACACAAGATCCCGAACTTCGACGGCCAGATCGTTCAAGACGCCAGCGTAGCGCTGCGGCGACGACGTAGAGCCAGAAGCGACAGCGACGCACCACCACCGGCGGCAAGTGGCTCGGGGATCACGGTCGGGGCGAGCGAGATGTTGAAGTTGTCGAAGCCGATGCGGCCGAAACCACTCGTGTCACTGTCGTGAGTCAGCTGAATAATCAAAGCCTCACCCGACGCGATGGTGACTCCTGTGAGTTGGGCTGTCTTCGTGATGGACTGCAAGTCCGAACTGGTCGACAGATCCGCCCCGTTGACGGAGAGACCCGCGACGGCGGCGTAGCTGAAGGTGCTTCCGCTGATGGCTGAGTCTGTCGCTTCCGACGCACCGGCAGAGACACCAGCGTTAATCGTCCCGACAATGGGGTCGCTGTCCGACTGGTACAAGAAATCATAGCTAAATACCGGGTCAACAACAGGCACACTGCTGTCGTTGAAAGCGCGAACGTAGAAGCTTCCAGGAGTGAAATCGTTCCGTCCCGGTCGGATGACGACTGCCTTGTTTCCGCCAGACCGCGTAAAAAAGTACATGCCGCTGAAGCGAACTGATGACAAATCAGACGCGGCCGGGCGGAGCCAGGGATTACTGACCGCATCATTGGTCGTAACGTTGAACTGCGCCTCAGAGGATCCGAACCCGTCCGTAGCGAATGAGCGAGCATCGAGAAAGTCTCCCCGACCAGATGCATGGAACCCGGTGCGGTCCAGATAATTGAGGTCGGTCCCCGCCGACGGGACCCCATCCGTGATCGCGATACGAGCCGCCGAGGCCCCTACAGCGAGGAGCAAGACGTTCAACACGGCAGCACAACTAATTCTTAGATGCATCTACTTCTCTCTGAAAAGCCGAGAAAGTACAGAATCTTTTCCCCAAGTCAAAAACAGACGCCTCACGTCACCTCACTTGGCCACGTTGGCCACGATGCGCCATAGCTGGTGCGGGGCGAGCGGTGCATCACCGGCGGCGACGCGGGACTCGTTGAAGCGGTCGCGCAACTGCTCGAAGTCATCGCTATAAGGCAATCGGTCGCGGCGGCCGATGCGGCCGTTGAAGTGTTGCTCGATCAACGCTCGAACCAGCGCCGTCGCCCGCTCATCGGCCGGGGCGGCGGCTTTGGCGGCACCGAGCTTCGGCAACTCGCCGCGCTTGCGGACCAGTAACAAGTGTCGCCACGATTCACCACGATCCGGCCCCGGCTCAGGAAACTCTGCTGCATACCCTGCGTGGATCTGCTCGAACTGCGGCGTGTACGGCAAATCGTCGGCCGTCCGGCCCGCTTTCTCATACAGCTTCGCCAGAACGTCCCGCTTAGGCGACAGCTTGGCCACAATTCCGGGAAACAATGCGTGCGGCGTCGCCGCCGTCTCGACCGCAGGCTTGGCCTCATCGGCGGGCGTCTCGAGCGTCCGGTCGATCAGCAGAAGCACCGTGCCGAACGGGTCACGCACCGTCGCCTTGAAGCCGCGACCAACGCGCGTGGGCGTTCCGCGAAAATCAAGTCGCAACGCGTCTCGCCGCCGATGCAGATCTCGCACGTCGTCGACGAGCAGAAACACTGCTTCTTCGGGCAGATCATCATCACTGTGCAGCAGCACCTCGCGTCCATCACCTAACGCCAGCGTCGCAAACGTACCGCCGTCGCGTCGCACGCAGAGCCCGAGCGTGTCGCGGTAGTACCGCACCGCCGCCGGCACGTTGCGCACCCGCAGGACCAGGCGGTCAACACCTTTAAGAATGGGCTGAGGTGGGGTGACATCGTCCACGCGACGGCATCGTACCGTTGTTGGAGTCGAACGGGATATTCCGCAAGACTCACGCCGCCGATGCAGTATCAGGCGACCCTTGCGACGGCCGCAGGTTCATCCTCGCCTGGCATCGTGCCTTTGCCCCCGTCTGTACCGCTGTATCCGCCCTTGAGGACGAAGATCCCGCCCGTCAGGTTCCACAAGATCTGGACCACGCGGATGCACAACGCCAGTGCGAACGCCTGGGCCACCGTCGCACCTTGCGGCCGCGTGAGCAGGACCGCGAAGAACTCCATCACGCCCGCACCCTGCGGACTGATCGGCATCGACGCGCTCAGCACGATCACCGGCACGCATACGAAGTAGTAAGGCCACGGGATCGGCAACCCAAGGGCGTGACCGGCGAGCAACGCCGACACGATGACAGCCGCGTGAACGGGCACCGTCAGCAGCGCCGCCTCGACGATGCGTCGCGGGCTGTTGCGGTAGGCCTCTGCCACCTCATACAGGCTGTCGAGGCCGCCGCGGGCTTTGACGCGGACGCGTGCCTTGAGGTCGGTCGGCTCTTCGTCGAAGTCGTGCGGGGCGGCCTTGTCGATGAGCTTGCCCAGGCCGGTGCGCGAGCGGATGACGCGGCGGGCCGGTGCACTGGTCAGCACGAATCCCGCCGATGCCGATGCGAGCAGAATGGCAACGGCCGCCCAGGCAACCTGCAGGCAGGCGACGGCAACGGGTGTGTACTGGTTGGGCTCGAGCGTGTACTGGATGAGCGCTGCCGTTCCGCCCATGGCGACGAGGACGAGCAGTCCCATGAGGCGGTCGACAAAGACGCTCATCCACGCCGCCGCCTTGCGGCCGGGCGCGGCGTGCCGGCCGGCATAGAAGGCTTTGACAAAGTCACCGCCCGTGCTGCCGAGCATGAATGTGTTGTAGAACAAGCCCACCATGTTCAGCCGATACGCCTGGCCGAGCGTCATCTCAATGCCCAGCGGCGTCATGAGTCGCCACCAGCGCAACCCGGTCGCGATGAGGGTGATGGGAAACACCAGCACCGCCGCCACGAGCAGCCAGGGCCGCGCATCGCGGACCATGCCGCCGAGTCCGGCACGGACGATGGGTTGAGGCGGCTTGGGCTCGTAGACCCGCTGCCCCGGCTCGTAAGACGCGACGTGCCCACCGTCGCCGCGTTCGGGCGTGTAGTACCAAAGCCGGGTCGCGACCGTCCTGCCGCCGTCGAGTTCTTCGAGGGTCATGCCCGCCAGCTCGACCTCGCCGCGCTCGAGCTGCTCCGTCTGCTTGTCCGGCCCGTTGAGCAACCGGTCGGCCGACACCGTGATCGGTAGCCCGGTCTCGGGATCCTCGTACACCGCCGACGCGTCACCTTCGTCAAACTCTTCTGCCAACGCGACGTCGATCACCATCGGCAACCCCGCCTCGTCGTCGACCAGCACGAACACGCGGTCGCGAATCGTCAGCCCGCTGACCACCCACGCCACACCGACGATGGCAATGCCCCAGCGCAACGCAAAGCCGAGCCAGCCACTCTTGCGGGCGGGCATGTCGTCGAGGTCGTCTGCCACGAGGATCGGTTCGTCGCCGATGTCGCCGGATGGATCGTGATCGGTGGACGTCATGGGGCGGGTCGTCGACTCTACTTCGGCGGCTGCACCCTGTCACGGGCAACGGCGCTCGCGTTATCGACCGCAGACGGACAATCAGCGTCCCCCTGGAGCCACTGCATCAGCACAAGCCACATCATCCAGTGTTGTGACACATTCGCCCGTTGTGGCTGTAGCATGCACCTCAGTACCGTACCGGCCCGTTGCCTCCAAAGCCTTCCCGCCGCCTGTGCTAGCCCAGACGGCCGAGCAGAAACAGCCGCCATGATGCACGAGATTCTGTGTTGCGGCCAGGCTGTTGTCGACCTGATCCCGCAGTTCCACACGCCAGCTCTACCACCGCCCGGTGGCCTGATCGAGGTCGGCCCGACACGCGTCGTCCCCGGTGGCAGCGCGTGCAATACCGGGCTCGCCCTGGCGACCTTCGGCATTGCCACCAAGATCATCGCACGTGTCGGCGACGATGTCTTCGGCCGCGAGCTCGGTGACTGCTTCGAAGCGATGAACCGCCACCTAGCCAATGGGCTTTGCGTGACACCTAAAGCGTCGACTGGTCACACCATTGTTCTCAGTCCGCCAGGCGTAGACCGCCGCTTCATGCACTGCCCGGGTGCGAATGCGACGTTCACCGACAGCGACGTGGCGGATGAGGACCTGCGCGGCTGCCGCGTCGTCCACTTCGGGTATCCGCCTGTCATGCCGGCCATATGTCGCGACAACGGCGCGTCGCTCGTGCGACTCTTTGCGCGGGCCAGAGCCGTCGGTTGCCTGACGAGCCTCGACCTGTGCGGCGTTGACCGAAGTGGCTGGGCAGGCGAAGTCGATTGGCCCGCCTTCTTCGCCAACGTGCTGCCGCACACGGATCTGTTTTGTCCGAGCCGCGACGAGCTGACCGACCTGCTCGGAGACATCGACCCGCTATCGCTCGGCTGCCGCGTCCTGGTCATGAAGCAGGGCGACGCCGGCTTGCACATTCGCACGATCGACGCAGCTAGCGCCCTCGGTGAGGGTTGGGGCAACCGCGACCTGCGTGCCGGCACCTACATCGTCGATGTCGTCGGCACGAACGGCGCGGGCGACACGACTATCGCCGGCTTCCTCGCCGGGCTCGTCCGCGGCCACACCATCGAGCGAGCAGCCGACCTGGCCAGCGCTGCCGGTGCACATTGCGTACAGCAAGCCGATGCCACCAGCGGACTGTGCACGCTCGACGAGCTGCTGGCCTTCATCGACTCTAACCCGCCACGAAGACAATCATGACCGAACAAGACTACCGCAAGCGTTACACGCAGATGCTCACCGACGCAGGCATCGTCCTCACCGACGCCGAACGTGACGCGATGGAAGTCGCCAAGCTCGGCCTCGACGACCTGGACCGCACCGGCCTCGGGCTCGTCGTCTACGAGAACAACGATCGCTACTGCGCCAAAGAGCTGGTGCTGCTGGAAGGCCAGACATGCCCGCAGCACCGCCATCCGCCCGTCGCCGGCGAAGCGGGCAAGCGGGAGACATTTCGCTGCCGGACGGGCGAGGTCTACCTGTACGTCGAAGGCGACGCGACGCCCGACCCCAAGGCCAAGCCGCCTTCGGGTGAGGAGGCGTACTACACCGTCTGGCACGAAATCATCCTGAAGCCCGGCCAACAATACACGATCGAGCCCAACACGTGGCACTGGTTCCAAGGCGGACCGGGTGGGACGATCGTCAGCGAGTTCAGCACAACCAGCCGCGACGAGAGCGACCAATTCGTCGACCCGCGCATCATCCGCGTCGAGGGAATCGACCGCGACTAGTCGCTACTGCGTCCGCTACACGTTCACAAGCCCCGCCCGAGTTGCATTCGTCGTCATGATGCTGAAGCTACAGGCGTGCGTAACGATCTTGCTGGTAAGGGCGTGTTCATCACCGGCTCCAGCAGCGGGATCGGCCTGGCCGTCGCGGAACTGTGCCTGGAGCGTGGCGCTTTCGTCGGCGGACTCGCACTGGAACCCACGCCGATCGCGCACGAACGGTTCGTCGGGTTCGAAGGCAGCGTTGCCGACGAGGCCAGCGTGCAGCAGGCTGTCGATGCAACGGCTCGCGCAGCCGAACGGCTCGACGGCGTTGTGTGCAACGCAGGCATCATGACGCCCGGCTCTATAGAAGACGTCACCGCCGTTGACCTGCGTCGGCACCTCGATGTCAACATCGCCGGCGTCGCCTGGGCGGCCAAGCACGCATTCGCCCACCTGCGACGTTCCGGTGGCGGATCGATCGTCAACTGCGCGTCAATCATGGCCTACACCGCTGCACCCAAAACCGTCGCCTACACGACCAGCAAAGCAGCCGTGCTCGGCCTGACGCGGGCGACGGCGCTCGACGGTGCGCCGCACGGCATCCGCTGCAACGCCGTCTGCCCCGGCACGATCGACACGCCGATGTACCGCCGTCACGTCGACCAGCAAGCCGATCCTGCGGCAGAACATGACCGCTTCAGCGCGTTGTTCCCGCTCGGCCGCGTGGGCAAAGCTCGCGACGTGGCAGGCGTGGTCGTCTTCTTACTCGGTGACGACTCGGCTTACATGACCGGCTCAGAACTCGTCGTCGACGGCGGCTTCATGATCAAAGGAACCAACGAATGAGACGCTGCCCGATCATCACCGACGTCCGCACCATCGTCTGCCGCCCGACGTCGGAGAACCTGGTCATCGTCCGCGTCGACACCGACGAGCCCGGCCTCTTTGGCCTCGGTGACGCGACGTTCACGCAGCGATACACGGCTGTGGTTCGCGTCGTTGAGGACTACCTCAAACCGCTGTTGCTCGGTCGCGACGCGTCGCAGATCACCGAGCTGTGGCGGCTGATGCACCACAACGGCTACTGGCGAGGCGGGCCGATTCTCAACAATGCCATCAGCGGCGTCGACATGGCTTTGTGGGATCTCAAGGCAAAACAGGCCGATCTGCCCGTCTATCAGCTCGTCGGTGGCGCATGTAGACCGGCGGCGGCTGTCTATCGCCACACCTCCGGGCCAGATATCGACACGCTGCTCGCTGCCATCAAACGCGTTGTCGATGAAGGCGTTGGTTGCGTGCGGGTGCAGCTCACGTCTAGGGAAGACCCCAGCGTGCCGGGCGTGCTTGCCGCAGCGCAAGCGGGATATGGCGGCAGCGGGTTTGCGGGCAAGCGTCCCGACGGCAGCCACGACGGTATCTACCTTGATCCAGACGCTTATATCTGCGAAATCGACGACGCCATCGGCGAGGTGCGTAAAGGCTTCGGGCCAAGCCTGAGATTGGTGCACGACGTGCACTCGCGACTGCTGCCCGGCGACGCGCTGCGACTGGCCCGCCGCCTCGAGAAGCACGACCTGTTCTTTCTCGAAGACCCGTTGCCACCGGAGCAATTGCATTGGCTGCCGCGTCTTCGTCAGGCGACGTCTGTGCCGCTGGCGATCGGTGAGTTGTTCACGTCACCCGATCAATGGCGAGGGCCGGTCGAGCGACACGAGCTTGATTTCATTCGCATGCACGTCAGCGCGATCGGCGGGTTCACGCCCGCACTCGACGCCGCCCGCCACGCCGCCGCTCACGACGTGCGAACTGCGTGGCACAATCCCAAAGACATCGCACCGATCGGCGTCGCCTGTAACCTGCACCTCGATGTGGCCTCATCCAACTTCGGCATCCAGGAGTACGCCGGCTGGAGCGAGCCCGAACGTGACATCTTCGGCGGCCTGCCCGAATGCAGAGACGGCTACCTCTACCCGACCGACGAGCCCGGCTGGGGCATCACGATGGACGAAGAGGCCGCCACCCGGTATCCGCCCAAGGCCGACCTCATTGAATGGACACAGACGCGGGCACCCGACGGCTCGCTCATCCGCCCGTGACGACTGAGGCGGGGTGCAGTGCGTGGTAGGCGACGAGTAGCGGGTAGAGCTTGTTCTCGTTGACGCATCAGTAGAACGCGTCACCCGCTGGCGAACATGACGCCTTTGGTTAAGCTGCGGCGGCAGGAGGCCGCGACGCTGCGGCCATCCGCTTTCGATTCTAAAACCCGCCGCTCTGCATGATGTCGCGACGCCCAAACGTGCTGCTGCTCTACACCGACCAGCAGCGGTTCGACGCCATCGGCTGCGCCGGCAACACGCAGATCAAAACCCCCAACCTCGACCGGCTTGCCGCGTCGGGCGTGCGATTCGACAAGCATTTCGTGCAGAACCCGCTGTGCATGCCGTCGCGCGTCAGCATGCTCAGCGGGCAATACCCGACGAACGTCGGCATCACCGAGATGGGCCGGCCGGTACCGCAAGAGACGCTTTGCGTGCAACACCTGCTGCAGGCGAGCGGCTACAGAACGGCCAACATCGGCAAGCTGCACTTTCTGCCGCACAGCAATCGTGACCACCGTGACCCGCACCCGGCGTACGGCTTTGACCACCTCGAGCTCAGCGAAGAGCCCGGGTGCTACGACGACGCCTACCGCGCCCACGTCCGCCGCGTGTGCCCCGAAGCCCTGCCGATCATCGGCCGATACGTCGATCCACCGGCGGCAAAACTCTGGCGGGAGGCGACCGGACGCAGCGACGACATCGAGCGGCCGACAAACCTCAATGGCGACGTCACGCAAGTCTTTGATGGTCCCGAAGAGGCAACGCACGCCGCCTTCGTCGGCACGCAAACAATGAGCTTTCTCGACGGCATCGGTGACGCGTCGTTCTTCTGCATCAGCGGTTTCTACAGCCCACACTCGCCGCTGTTTGCGCCGCAGCGTTACCTCGATTTGTACGACCCGGCCGACCTGCATCCGCCCGAGGTGCCCGAAGCCACCCGCAACCTGCAGCTCGAACGCGGGTACGACGACGCCTTCCTGCGGCAGGCGCGGCGCGGCTACTTTGCAATGATCAGCGAGGTCGACCACTGGGTCGGCCGCATCCTCGACAAGCTCGACGAGACCGGCCAGCGCGACAACACGTTGATCGTCTTCACCTCGGACCACGGCGAGTTTCTCGGTGATTTCGCGCGCTTTGCAAAAGGCTATCCGGCCCCAGAGTGCATCGGCCGTGTGCCGCTGATCGTGGCCGGGCCCGGAGTCATCGCGGGGCGTGTGGAGCGGGCGCTAGTCGAGGCGGTCGATGTCGTGCCGACCATTCTCGAGCTGTGCGGCGTCCCGGTGCCGGAGCGGATGAATGGCACGCCGCTGACGCCTGCACTTCGCGGCGAACCCTTCGACGGCAAGACGGGCGTGCTCATGGAAGACAGCGCCGCCGGCCAATCGTGGCGGGCTTGGCGGACGAGCGACCGCCGATATCTCCTGCATGCCGACGGCCGCGAGATGCTCTTGGACCTGACCCAACCGTTCGGCGAATACGACGATGTCGCAAGCGACCCCAACTACGCGAGCGACCTGGCGACACTGCGGCACGAGCTGGCGACAAAAATGATCGACGCCCACCGCCCGCTGCGGAAAACCTGGGCTTACTGATCCATCTGCCGCAACCGGTCGGCCACATTCAGCAAAGCGCGACTCGTGTGGTACGACGTCTTCCAGGCGTTGGCTTTACTACGGGGCAGCGGTTGCATCTCCTCGTCGAGACCCCAGATCCAGCCGTTGCCACCGGCGGCGTCGTCCAACATGTGCTCGCAGATGAACCCCCACTGCGCGACGAACGCCTCGATGTAGGGCGACGGGTCGCCCCCTTCGCTTGCGACGTGGTCTGCCATCATGAGCAGAGCGTTGAGCGACTCGGCCTGTACCCACCAGAACTTCGTCGCGTCCCGCACCTGGAAGATAGAGCCGGCGTCCGACAGGCCGCCGTGCGTTTCATCCCAGCCCGTCGCGATCGACACATCGACGAGCGCCCGCGCCTTCTCCCACAATTCCGGTTCGTCGCCGCGATGAAGCGACTCGGCCGCCTCGACGAGCAGGTAAGCCGTTTCGATGTTGTGCCCATAACTCGTCCAGTCGGCGACCGGCGTGTAGTCAGCGTGCGTCCAAAGATGCAGCAGGCCCGGCTCGTCGTAAAAGCGCTCGCTGATGATCGCGTACAGCTCCGACAGCCGACGCTCCAGCAGCGCACTCGGTGCGACCTCGTACAACGCGGCCAACGCTTCGAGCAGGTGGATGTGGGCGTTCATGCTCTTGTACCCGTACGGCGGCATGAGCGGGCCCTGACCATTGACCGATGCGTCGGGGTCATCGGCCGACACAATGGCGTGACCATCGGCGGCGTAGTGCTCGGCGTAGCCACCGTTGGCCTCGTCGTGACCGTGCTCGTCAACCCAGTACAACAGAGATTCGCCGAGCTCTTTGCCGCCTTCGCCGGGCAGTGCCTTCTCGAAGGCCGCGGCGGCGTAGATGGCAAAGGCGGTGTTGTACAGATGCCGTTCGCCGTCGTGCATCGGCTTACCGTCGAGGCCGATGCCCCAATAAACGCCGCCATGGTCGGCGTTGACCATGACATCGCGTAGGTACGCAAAGCCATGCCGGGCGATCGGCTCGAACTCGCCGCGTAGCTGGGGTCGACGGTCGGCAATGGTCGCGGCGACCCACGTCATCCGCGCCTGGAAGATGCAGGTGCGGGCCGTGTCGATCGGCTCACCGTTTTCGTCAAATTCTTCGAAGAATCCACCGTCTGGGTCGACGACGCGTGGGAACCACCACCGCAGATCGTGCGTCTGCCACGCCGCCTCGACCTCGTCGGCGAGCGATGCCGGCGTCAGTCCCTCGGCCTCGAGCGCTTCAGCGACGGACGGATTCGCCGCCACTTCGGTCGCGACGACGAACAGGCACAACGCGACGAGCAGGTGACGGAGTGTGCTCATGGCGTGCTCTCAACAGGCGTGATGCGGATGGCGATGTCGCGGCTGAAGGCGGGCACGTCAAGCAGTAGCTCAGCGCCTTCGGCCTTGACATCCTGCGAGGTGTGGCTGCCGGAACGTGTGTCCCACCACGTCACGCGGTAGGGCACGTGCCCCGAAGCGATCGGCACGATCAGGCGTACGTCGTCCAATTCGCGATGCACTTCCGCCCTTGCGTCGGTGAGATGGTTCGACGTCCGATCGAGCAACCAGAGCACCGTGTCGCCCGTCGCCTCGTCACGGAGGGCGTAGGTCGACAGGTCGGCCCGTCGTTGCTCGACGGCGTTGGTGAAGATGAGGCTCGTCAGCTTCGCCCAGTCGCCGCCGACGGTGTCGAGCGTAATTACATGCTGCCCGGCCGGCAGGTCGAAGGTTGCGGCGACGTCGATGTCGCTCTGGTACATGCCCTCGTCGCTGAGCTTGGCGTTGCTGACGCCCGGCCCGCCCGGCAGGCCGCTGAGCATGATGTCCGAGACCGGCTCGTCATCGACAAGCAGCCGCACGACGGCAAAGTCGGAAACGCCGTTGAAGCGGGCGATCACTTGCCCCGCACGCGGCAGATTGATGTCGAAGGACAGCGGGGCGTGCAGTTCCTCGTTCTCCGCACCGATGAGGTAGCGCGGCACGGCAGACGAAGCCGTGCCGTTGGGCAACAGCCGGATCGGCGTCGGGTCCATCGCTGACCAGTTGCGGACGGCTGCGACCTCGGCGTCGCCAAGTCGGCTTGCATCAATGTCGGCCTGATACGCGTCGAGCACATCGATCGGCCGATAGTCGCGACCGGCCCAGTCGATCGTCGCCGCAAAGGTCGACAGCGACGCGTAGGTGTCCCACAGGTCGAGCGTGTTGATGTAGTCTTCCCACCACCAGTTGAACGCGCTACCGGCAGACCCGCTGATGGCGGCGGCCCAGGCGGCGTTGTGGAGCGGCGTGCCGATGCCGGTCGGATCGTAGTTGACGTCGCTCGATCGGCCGTTGAGCCCGATCTCGCTGATGAGGTGCGGCTTGTCGTATTGGGCGTGGTTTTGGACAGCGTCGACGATCGCGTCGGCCATCTGCGGCTGCGAACCGCCGCCGTACAGGTGGGCCTGCGTGAAACTCATCGTCTCCTGCGCGTTCACCGCGGCGGGCACCTTGGCACTGGTCGAGATGAGGTGGTCGTACGGATCGATGTCAGCCAAATAGCCCATCATCTCGTTGTTCCAGTCTTCGAGCCCGCCGACCTTGGCGAACTCCTGCTCGTTGATGAGCTCCCAGCAGGCGACGGACGTGAACGCGCCGTACCGGGCGACGAGATACCGCAGGCGTGCCTTGAAAAGCCGGCGGGCTTCGTTGTTCGTGAAGAAGTCGGCCGACGTTTTGGCAGGGCCGCCGTTGGCAGAGTTGTACGGGTGAGGCGGCCAATTGGCCGGTCCCCACGCGTCGCGATCGACGAACTCGCGGTAGTTCATCAGGCATAGGAACACGCCGATACCTTGCGTCTGAGCGTCGTCGAGGATGCCGTCGAACGCGCGGGCGGTTTCAAGGTCGTAGCGACCTGCGACCTCGGGCTCGATCATCATCTTCCGGTTGCCCATCCACAGCCGGGCCGCGTTGCCACCGCCTCCTGCAAGTTTGGCAAAGTAGTCGCTGTAGACACTGACACGCAGGTGATCCTCCGTCGCAGGCCACGCGATGTTGGCGCCGATAGGGAAGTACGTCGAGCCGTCGTCAAAGGCAAAGTAGCGACCATTGCCTGCCACGCCGATGAAGCCGCGGCTGTCACCTTCGACGACGTCAAAGTCTACGGCCTCGCCACCCTTCCACGCACCGACCGATCGGGCGTGCCAACGGGCCGTCCACGTCCCGGCGGCCGGTGGGGCAAAGCGGACGCGGAACTGCGTTGTCGCCTCGTCTGCAACGCCGTCCCAGAACGCCGGCACCGTCACCGGGTCGGCCTTTGCCTTGGTGAAAGTGACGTCGACGGCAATGACTGCCGGGTCGAACGGGTTGTCGAACGAGCCGGGCAAATCCAGCGTCCACTCGGCCGCCTCATGCGTGCGCACCGGCTCCCGATCGGTGCGTTGAAGCGGTGGCGAAGCGACGACGGTGCTGCCAAGAACAAGGCCCGCAGCGGCGACAAGGTAAAGGTGAAGCATGTTCACGGCCTCTGAAGATTTTCGCGGGCCTGGGTGTACGTCTGCGACTCGGCATGGCCGTCGGCAAACACGTAGTTGGCCTTGGCCCGGTTGCCACCGGACGGCACGAGCGGGTCGCAATCCTCGGGCTGACCGCCGTGACGATTGGGCTCACCGCTACGCCAGAAGAAGGTCGATGAACCGGCGCTTCTCGCGGAAAGTCGTACTTGTACGGGCCGGGAATGGCTGCGTTGTACTGATAGATGCCCAGCGCGTTATCGACCGAGTCGCCGTTGAGCACGCGTTTGGTGCTGTTGGGCAGCTGCGTAAGCTTGACCGTACCGACGGCAAAACCGTTGGCGGTGTTGGGGTTGACGCCCGTCGTGTACCAGTCGCGGACAGGCGTGGTCGCCTGCGCGACGGCCGACCCGTTGATGGCGGCGACATCGGTCAGGCCGAGCCACATCTTGAAGTTCTGCCCGTAGCCGGGGCGGAACTCGGCGTAGCCGTTGTCACGCTGGAAGTCGGGGCAGCCCTGGAAAATCTCTTCGTACTCCGCACCGCCCATCTCGATCGGCTCGATCTCACCGCCCATGTAAGGCGACAGCGCCTGGTACCAGAGAATGACGCGGTTGTTCGACGGGTCGGCGGCGTCGCGGACGTAGGCCTCGACGAAGTCCGAGTTCCTCACGAACGGCAGGTAGCCGCTGTTGTCGAGGCTGTACGACTGGTACGACGAGCCGATCTGCCTCAGGTTGCTGAGGCATTTGACCGAATTGGCCGAGGATCGGGCGCTGGAGAGCGTGGGCAAGAGGATCGAGATCAGCAGCGCGATGATGCCGATGACGACGAGCAGTTCGACAAGCGTAAAGCCGGCCGAGCTGCGACAACGATGGGTGGTGGGGCGGTTCATGGGGTCCTCCAAAGGGTGCCAAAGGCGTGGCCGACACCGGCAGGTGCCGGCCACGTGGGTGCGACGTGTTAATCAGCGACGAATCCGCTTGAGGCCGATCATGCCAAGGCCGAGGATCGACGCAGCGGCCGCCGGCTCGGGGACGACGGTCGGCGTGACAAGCACCTGCGACGCGACACCGCCGCCTTGGCCCATGCTCGTGAAGAACTGGAAGCCGAGGTTGCGGACGACGCTCTGGTCGAAGGTGTCGGGGTCGGCATCGTCGAGCAGGATCGTCATCGTGCCGGTCTCACCGACGTTGTCGAGCGTGACGCCGGCGCTCTGCAGGAACGGGTCGAAGTTGCCGTCCTGCGTGAACGCACGGACGAAGAGCGGCCCACCGCTGATCAGCTCGACGTCGACCTCGATCGTGTCGAAGCCGCTCAGATCGAGTTCTGCCGGGCCGAAGTTGTTGCGGATGGCGATCTTCGGATCACCGGTGGTGCCGAGCGTGACGTCGTAGATGACGCCGTCACCGCTGACGGCCGCGCCGCCGAAGGTGCCGGTTCCGCCGAAGCCGGCAGTGACATCGTCCATCTCGAGCAGCTGGGTCTGGGTCGGCGTGTAGACGTCGGCGCTGACGACGGCCGGTGCGACCAAGGCAGCAGCGGCGACGAGTGAGGCGGTGGCAAGGGTGATTTTCATGGTTTCCTCCGTAAGTGGTAAAGGTGGTGACGGTCGAACCGTCGGTGCATCGAAGCCGCCACAATCGATTTCCACAACAGGCGGAAAATCGCCCGCCTCCATGGCGGGGTGACAACAAATCAGGTTGCCCGTCGCGGAGGCACAACCGTCCCCTGAGCGACAAGGTGAAAGTCCAGAGACACCGTCCGCAGCTGGCGGTCCGGGGCCTTGACCCGCTCGCGCATCATCGAGACGGCGTAGCGGCCCATTTCGTAATCGGGTTCGACGTACATGTCGACGATCACGCCCGCATCGTTGTACAGCTCGGGGGCGAAGGTCGTGATCGACAGGTCGGCAGGGCACGTCAGCCCTTCCAGCGACAACGCCTGCAGCAACGGCGGGACGAAGTGCGAGAAGTAGCACAACGCAGCAGTCGGCCGGGGTGTGCGGCGGAGCATCGAGCGGAAGAAGGCGACCTTCTCGTCGAGCGGGCACAACGCCGTCTTGGGCCGCCACGTCACCGGGGCCAGATTCGCCGCATACATCGCAGCCGCGTAGCCGGCCTCGCGGTCACCGGCGCTGAAGTGCGCGTCAGGCAATTCGTCCTGGCCCGCACAGAAGTCGATGTAGACGATGTCCCGGTGGCCTGCGTCGATCATCCGGTTCGTTGCGGCCCGGGCTGCCCGTAAACTGTCCGTTTTGACGCTGTCGTGCCCAACGTCGGCGTTGAGCCAGACGAACGGCAGCTTGCTGATGGCCAACACGTCCTCGAGGTGTGGCGGCAGCTGGTGCGTGTAGTTGACGATCAACCCGTCCGACATGAACTCCCGCAGAATCTTGGGCACGTACTTCTCGCTGGACAGCTTCTGATCGGGCACCTTGGCGATCGTCAGGTGCATGTCGTGCTCTGCCAACTCGTCATGGATGCCGTCGAGCATCCGCGTCGACAGGTAGCTACGACCGGCCTGCGTACTCATGAGCAGCGATGCGGCGTTGAAGCAGCCCGCCCGTATGGCCCGGGCCGAGGCATTGGGCGAATAATTAAGTCGTTGCGCTGCCGCCACGATGCGATCAGTGAGGGCAGCACTAATGCCGATCTCACCGCTCTTGTTACGCAGCGCACGGCTGACCGTGCTGCGGTCGACACCCACCTGCTCCGCGACATGATCTAGCGTGACTCTGGACAAGTTAGGCTCCGGTTCTCGATCGGTTGAATCGCCTGTCGACTGGCCACAACCGATTGCGACTGTACAGTGTGGACGGCAGACGTCAACTCCGTCCTCACAATTCTTCGCCGTAGCTCAATGCCGATGCACCCCCAGCCCGACCTAGCCCAACCCCGAATTGCCTCCCTCAGCGGTGATACGTGGACTTTGATGCTGGGCCATGTCCACGACCGCTCGCGTGGGGCGATCCATGACAAGAGCGACGTGCCGGCCGATCTGCCAGGCCACAAGGTCGCTGCCACTGTGCCGGGTTGTGTCCACACCGACCTGCTCGCCGCGGGATGGATCCCGGACCCGTACCTCGACCAGAATGAGCTTCACCTCTTGTGGATCGGCCGTTGCGACTGGAGCTACACCCGCAGCTTCGAACTGTCGGCCGCCGATCTCGCCCGGGAGCACCTGGAACTCTGCTTCGACGGCCTCGACACGGTGGCCGTCGTCAGCGTCAACGGCGTCGAGCTGGGCCGCACGGCCAACATGCACCGCCGCTACCGGTTTGACCTCAAGGACGCGTGCGTCGGAGGGTCCAACACGCTCGAGGTCGCCTTTGCCGCCCCGTTGCCCGCCGCCTGGGACGAGCAGGATCGGCTCGGCGAACTGCCCCGCGCCGGTGGCGGCAGCAACCCTTCGCACCCGCACAACATGCTCCGCAAGATGGCCTGCAACATGGGCTGGGACTGGGGTCCGGTTCTGCCGACCTGTGGCATCTGGCGTGACATTCGCGTCGAGGCGTGGAACGTCGGCCGACTCGGTGACGTGCGACCGATCGTGCGGTCGGCAACCGAAGCACTGGCCGTCGTCGATATAGAAGCCGACGTGCAAGGCCGCGGTGACGTGCGGGCGACGCTGACCGCACCCGACGGCTCATCCTTCGAGGGCACGCATCTGGAGATTGAGAATCCGAAACGCTGGTTCCCGGTCGGTCACGGCCAGCAACCGCTCTACACGCTGCGTGTGGAACTCCACGACGGCAACACGCTGCTCGACGTCCGCGAGCAGCGCGTCGGCCTACGCGAGGTGACGCTCGACACGACGGCCGACGTCGACCGCAACGGGAGCGACTGGCCCGTCGACGGCCTCGGCAGCGGCAATGCGATGCAGCTCGTCGTCAACGGCCGCCCCGTCTACTGCAAGGGCGCCAACTGGATTCCCGACGACGCCTTCCCGCACCGCGTCACCCCCGACCGGTACGCAAAACGGATCGACCAGGCGGTCGAGGCGAACATGAACATGCTCCGCGTCTGGGGCGGCGGGCTCTATGAATCAAACGATTTTTACGAGCTTTGCGACGAAAAGGGCGTGATGGTCTGGCAAGACTTCCTCTTTGCCTGTGCCGCGTATCACGAGGACGAGTCGACCCATCGCCAGGTCGAGGCCGAGTCCCGCGATAACGTCTCGCGACTGACCCGTCACCCGTCGCTGGTCCTGTGGAACGGCTGCAACGAAAACCTCATGGGCCACCACAGCTGGCATTACGACGAAAAATCCTGGGAAAGCTACATCGGTGACCGCGGGTGGGGCTTGGCGTACTACTACGGCGTGCTCGACAAGGCAACGCGTGAGCTGGCACCGGCCACGCCTTACTGGCCGGCCAGCCCGAGCAACGGCACCACGCTCGACGACTTCATTGGTAAAGACCCCAACGCCAACGAACGTGGCAACCGGCACGTCTGGAACGTCTGGCACGGGCCGGGGCACTACCTCAATTATCTGGGGCATTACCCAAGGTTTTGCAGCGAATTCGGCTTCCACGGGCCGGCGGCATGGGCGACGCTCGAGCGGGCGATCCCCGAACACGCACGCCGCTGGGACAGCGACGCCATGCGACTGCACAACAAGAACGGCATCACCGACATCGGCGACGGCCAAGACAAGTCGACCGCCCGCATGGGTGATGACTTCGAGGTGCCCGACGCAGTCTGCGGCGACGCGTTCGACGACTGGCTTTACCTCTCGCAGGTCATGCAGGCGCGGGCGCTGACGGTTGGAGTCGGCTGGTACCGCTCGCTGTTCCCGTGGAACAGCGGCTCGCTGTTCTGGCAGCTCAACGACTGCTGGCCTTGTGCGAGCTGGTCGGCCATCGACGGTGACGGCCGGGCCAAGCCGATGCTCCACGCGGCCAGGCGGTTCTTCGCGCCGCGCGTCGTCAACATTGGCCCACGCGAGCCGACGCAGGTCGGCGGCTGGGACGAAGACGCCGGGCCGCTGCGGGTCTTCCTGCACAACGATGCCGACGCGACCTGGCAGACGGCCTTGCACCTTCGCCGCTTCGACTACGACGGCATCGAGCTTGACGCGCACGAGGCGGCGGTGACGGTGCAACCACGCGCCGCTGCGACGGTCGACGTACCGACGGACTGGCACCGCCGCGACGACACATTTCTGGTAGCCGACGCGGCAGGTGGTGAGCGGGCGTTCTGGTGGTTCGCGCCGGACAAGCACGCGCCGATGCCGACACCGCGGTTCGAGGCCAAAGCCGCTGACGACGGCCGGTCGGTAACGGTGACAGCCAGGACGCTCGTGCGGGATCTGTGCTTGCTGGCCGACCGTTTGCACCCGTCTGCCGAGGCGGACGACGCGTGCGTGACCTTGCTGCCGGGCGAGTCGGTGACGTTCACGATCGACACGCCGGTGGCGCTGGACCCTGAGGCACTGACGCGTCGGCCGGTGCTGCGGTGCATCGGCGACCGTGCCGGTGCCGATGATTCGCCCGTTGTAGCAGGCGGCGAAGCCGAGCCGGTACTTGCCGGTCACGCCGGCTGATCCTCTCTGCCACGGTGACGCAAAACGAAGAGGCTTTGACGTAGAACGCCGTGGGTAACGCTGGTGTGTGGTGTAAAGTTGGTGTGGGAAGCAATCGCCGCAAGTGCGGCTCTTTCCGCGCTTTTGCGGACTTACCCAACAGCGAATTGAGGAGACCGAAGATGAAGAACATCAAACTGTTTGGCTTGGGATCGATGGCCGCAATGACCGCCATGCTCGGCGTTGCGATCACCCCGCAAATTGCCTCGGCGAGCCTGCTGACGAACCCAGGCTTTGAAGACGTCGACAACAATGGTGATCAAGGTGACGGCTGGGGCAGCTTCGGTGCTGCAGGCTTCAACGCCTTCTTCGGGGCCAACGGACACGCCAGCCTCTTCGCCGACACCGTCGGCAACAGTGGCGGCATCTTCCAAACCGGCATCTCAGGCGACGCGGGCGTCGAGTACACGTTCACGCTCACCGACACCTTCGTCGAATCCAACGCCCGGGCCGATCTGACGTTTGGGCTCGAGTTCTACCTTGCCGACGACGCGACACTGATTTCCAGCGAGGTTGCCGCCATCGACCTTTCCGACCAGAACGTCAACCACGGCGGCGGGCTTGTCTTCTCGACGTCGGCCGTTGCGCCGATCGGCACTGCGTTCGTCCGCCCGGTCATCCTGTTCGAGAACGCAGATCCATTCGCTTCTGGCAGCAGCAACATCTTCGTCTTCGACGCGTCGCTGACGGCCGTGCCCGAGCCGACGTCGGCCGCCGCGGCGGGTATCGCCGGGCTGTGCCTGCTGGCTCGTCGTCGCCGCAGCTGATTGATCCTCCTCCAAAAGAGAATCGCCGGCGGGCCTGTGCCTGCCGGCGATTCTCGTTGCGCTTCGTCCTGCTTCGCCTATTGGTCGTCGGCGATGAGGAACGCGTTGTCGAACTTCACCGCTCCGCCTCGCGGCGCATCGGCACTGGGGGCGATGCGTATGAGCACCCGGAGCGAATCCGTCGGCACGGTCGCCTTGACCGTCACGAGCGACCAACCACCTGCCGGCTCGAGCGCGACGACGTCGATGTCTCGGCTGGTCAGCAGCACCGGCTGATCACCGTCGACGGCTTCGAGCGCAAGCGTCACCCGCAGTGCCGGGTTCTCGCCGTTCTGTGGCTTGTCCGCATGGGCGAAGATGCCGAACGTGTAAGTCTTGCCGGGCTCGACCTCGACGTCCTGCCACATGCCACTGTCGTCGGCCGAGTCGCGACGCCAGTGGTGGTAACCGATCATCGACTTGCCATCGAGCGTCGGTGTCCAGTCGTCGTGTCGATTGAGCCATTGGCCCCAGCGGTTCCAGTTCGCCGCCATGTCGGGTTCTTCTCCGACCGTCTCGAACGATGCATTGTTCAACAGATTCTCACCCGACGGCATCAACGGGATCAACCGTTGAGCAAGCGCAGTCGCCTCGACGCCGATCGACACCTGGTTGAACGTCGCCCGAGTCAATGAGCCGTCGGCGTGGGCACAAACAGCCAGACCCGCAACGCCTTCGGAGGCGTCGGCGATCGTTGCCTGGCCCGCTTTGTACCAGACATCTCCCTGACCGATGAACGCTGCGATGCTGTCGCCTTCTCGCGTGAGCCGAAACGCAACAGGTGCCGGGCCGGGTGCGAACTTCTCTTCTGTCGCCCGCGTCCCCTGGCTCTTGCGGCAGGTGAAGCTGACGGTGCCGTCGGGGAACGCGTTGATCATGACAAAGGGTGCACCAGGCGACTGCGGATCTGCGCCGCCGCGGAACATGAGGCCGGCTTTGGCATAGCGGTCACTGTCGAGCAGGTCCTGGAGCATGGCCGTGATCGACTGCCCGTCTGTCAACGGCCTTGCGACGAAGCCGAAACTGTCGGTCCGCTCGAAGATGTCTGATCCTCCAGCAACCACCGCCAGTAGGTCATCCTCCTGGGTCGCCCCGACGGGTGCGCCACCGACGGAGAGCAAGGCCCAATCTGCCGGGGCGGGATCGACGGGCACTTCGGTCGGAAGCGCGGGTAGCGGCGGAAGCGCGATCTCAGGAGCCCGCTCGGCCGTCAGCGTCGCTTGCAGTGACGTGTCGATCGCCAGCGGCATCGTGGCGAGCCTCTCGAACCACGCCTCGATCGTCTCGAGTGAGTCACGCTCGAGGTCGAGCTTTGGCAGCGAGTCGGCGTTCGTGACGAAGTACCAGTTGTCGCCCGCCACGCCGCCTTCGGGCTTGAGCAGCTTGTAGCTCCACGCGGTCGCCATCCAGCCGCGGTCGGCGAAGTCGTCGAAGTAGCGTCGCATCATCCGCTCGCCACCCGTCGAGTCGAACACGACGTTGAACTCACCGACCAGGAACGGCCCGCCTTGCGCTTCGAGGTACGCCTGCACCGCCGGGAACGTGACGCCCAGCGTGCGGGCGTGGCTGAGCAGGTTCTGCGGACTGCCGAAGAGGCCGGGGTAGTAGTGGTGCGTAAAGCCCACGTTGTGCATCGCCTCGTCACCCAGCTCTGCCCGCAAGTCGCCGTAGAAGAACGGCCCGTCCTGCAAACTGCCCGGCAGCAGGGCGATGTGATCGTCACCTTCCTCGCGAATGGCGGCGAGGCAACGCAGCATGATCTCCTTGAGCTCGGGCCGAACGTCACGCTGGTAGTCCGACCACGGCTCGTTCAGCAGGTCGTAAGCGGCGATGCTGTTGCGGTGCTTGTACCGCTGGGCAATGCGTCGCCAGATCGTGACCGTCTGATCCTGTGCCGCCCGGTCATCCCAAAGACGATCCCGACCGGCCTCGCCTGTGTGGTGCTGGTCGCTCTGTCCGCCGGGCGCACCGTGAAGGTCGAGGATCACGTAAATCTCCGCGGCCTCGGCCATTTCGATCGCGCGATCGAGCCAGGCAAATGCCTCGTCGTCGTCTAAGGCTTGGAGCAACTGATAGTCGAACGGCACGCGGACCACGTTGAAGCCGAACGACTTGATGATCGCAAAGTCACGCGGGCGAACGTATCCGTCGCGCCAAATCTCCATGAGCCGCTCACGCTCTGCCTCGCCGAAGCGACGGTCGAGGGTCGCAAAGACCTCGGCCTGATCATGTTGCGGCCAAGCCGACATCCACGTTTCGAGGATAAGCCAGTTGCCGAGATTGACCCCGCGAAGGACGACGTCGTTGCCCGCTGCATCTGCGACGCGAGCTCCTTCAGCGTGCAGACGCGGCAGCTCCGCACGGCTGGCGTCGGTCGCAACGAACACGGACAGGAAGGTGGCCAATGCGACCACGATGAAATGTCTCTGCTTCATAGCCATAGCTCCTTCAAGAACGACGCCCGGCCAGAGCCGGGCGCTTGTGCCTTTGACGGCGATTTCATGAATCACCCGCACGCCGACGTTATTGCGGCTGCTCGTCGGCCCAGCCGGTCCAGTAGAGCCGCGTCCGGTACTCGATGCCACCAGCCGGGACGCCGTTGATCTCGGCTGGGTAGATGGCAAGCTCGTTGCCGTCGGGGTCAAGGCGAGACTCCTTGAGTCGCGTTTCGTTGTAGTCGCTGACGTGTCCGTCGGCGAAGACGACGTTGAGCAGCTTGGCGTCGCTTCTGCCGTGTGGGAACTGCGAAGGCTGCCAATCGGGCCAGGCGATGTCGTAGAACGTCATCGCCTCGGTCGCGCTCTTGAGTGCTGCGCTGCGACGGCTCGGGGCGTAGTCCATGTTGTACCGGTAGTGCGCGGCCCCGGGATCCTGAAGCCAATCCGCGCCGGCCGCTTCGACGCCGGGGCACCGGAAGACGCCGTTGATGTCGCGCACCGTCGGGTCTTCATCCTGCGGCAGATAAGGGACCAGCAGCTCCTGGACGAACGGTGCGTCAATCTGCGGAATGCCGACGTAGCCATCGATGGCCGGCGTCGAGAGGTTGTCGCCGTTCTGCCAGGCAAAGTTTCGCCCGCCTGGTAGTGCGCCGCCGTTGTCGTTGATGTACATCGACGTCGCCGTACCGACCTGCCGCAAATTACTCTTGCAAACGGTCTTGCTGGCCGACTCGCGAGCGCTGTTGAGCGTCGGCAGCAGGATCGAGATCAGCAGGGCGATGATGCCGATGACGACGAGCAACTCAACGAGCGTAAAACCGCCCGACCGACGGGCGCAAAGCCGATAGTGTTTCGTGTGGTTCATGAAGGTCCTCCTCAGGTGCCGCGACCCAGAGGCCGCAGAGGCGTCGCACCAGCCGTCGGACAACGTCCCGGCACCGACGCGTTGCCCGACTCATGTTACATCGGCACGCCCCCCAGGCCACGACGGATCACGACAAAGCTCCTGCGTTTTGCGACACACGGCGTGGCGAAACTGGTACGCTTGCGGCCACAGTGGTCACCGCCAAGAGCACCAACTCCGATGCGACGGCACGGCTTCAACGCAAGCGGCGGCGGGTCAGTCTTGCCATCGATGTCACCGGTTCCTACGGGCGCGGCGTCCTCAAGGGCATCATGGCTTTTGCCAAAACGCGCAACTGGATCGTCGACATTCAGCTCAGCGACAGCGACGGTGCTCGGGCCGACGAGTGGAACGTCGACGGCGTGATCGCCCAGGCCATCACGCGACCGCTGGATCGTCGCATCGTCAAAGGGTGCCTGAAGCACAAGGTGCCGATGACGAACGTGAGCAACATGTTCGGCGGCTCGGTCATGCCGACGGTGCTGCCCGACGACGAAGCCGTCGGTCGCCTGGCCGCCGACTACTTCGCCGGGCGCGGCTTCACGCGATTTGCGTTCTTCGGCTATCGCGATCGTGGCAGCTATTCCGAAAGTCGCAGGCACGGATTCGCCCAGGCGGTCGCTCGCAAAGGTGGCCGACTGTTCGACCTCGACGCCGGACGTGCTGCCCCCGCACAGGTCGGACAGTGGGCCAAGTCGCTACCGGTTCCGGTGGGCGTGTTGTGCTGCAACGACCGGTTGGCGTACGACTTTTTGAGCGAGTGCCAGCGAGCCGGTGTGGCCGTTCCGGATGACCTGGCGGTGCTCGGTGTGGACGACGACGAGCTCGTCAACACGCTTATTTCTCCGTCGCTGTCGAGCGTCACGCTGCCGACGAACCGGATCGGCTTCGAAGCCGCCAGCCTGCTGCAGAAGCTCATGGACGGACACGACGCTCCGACGACGCCGATGCTCTTCCCGCCGGTGAGCGTCGTGACGAGGCAAAGCACCGACATCACGGCCCTGGAAGATCGCGATGTCTCGGCGGCGTTGCTGTTCATTCGCAAGCACGTGACCGAGGCCATCGGTGTCGAGGATGTCGTCGCCGCCGTGGCGATTAGTCGGCGGTCGCTCGAGCGTCGGTTCCAGGCTGCGCTTGGCAGAAGCGTGCTGGGCGAGATGCGGCACCGCCGCGTCGAGCGGGCCAAAGAGCTGCTGGCGATGACGGACCTTGCCATGCCCGCCATCGCACGGGCCAGCGGTTTCGGTGACGCGACGCGTCTCGGCATCGTCTTTCGCCAGGTCACCGGCCAACCGCCGACGGAGTTCCGCCGACAGGTCCGACCGTCACCCGCGTGATGCTGTGCCGCAGACAACGGGCTTCACATAAGCAACGTTATCGGCCAGAAGTGCGACCTTCGCCAAACCGCCCGGCGGTGAACGTGACGGCCGTCGTGCCGGAACCAACGCTCGTCATGAGCCGCGGCTTCGACGAGGACGAATCCGTCGCGTTCCAGGAGATGATCAGCGACTGGCGCGAGTGGAGGTCTCTCGACTCCGCTCCGCTTCGCTCATGTCGGCAGCTGGCCACCTGTCGAGCTGGGTAGGCGACCGCGTGCAGGTCGGTCCGACGTCCAACGACCAGGGCATCGGGTTCTGCTACGGCAGCGGGTTCGGCCTCGTCACCATTGCCCCGGCCGACCCCACGGGCACGTTCGAGATGATCCGCTACCTCACCGACCCGCACAACCTCAAGCTGACTAAAACGTTGGCGCACGAAGACACAAAGCATCCGGTGCCGAACATCCCACCTTGCCGGCACCGGACTTGGCTTTGTGTGACATCACACTATGCACACTTCTTCCCACAATGGCACGCCTGTCACCGATTTGGGTGATACAGCTGCCAAACGGTGGACCCAGTTTGGGCCACCAAGACGTCCAGGTAGCCCGCAAGCAGCGACGCGTCGACGCTCGCTTGAGCCGACACGGGCGAAAAAAAGCAGAAAATAAAGCGCGTTGGCGGCCGCCACGGCGCAGCGCTGCGGCGCCAACATGATTCACCCACATCCAGGTCCCACCACCAACAACCTCAAGCCCTTCCACAACCCACCACATGACATGGCATCGGGCTCGGCAGGTCCGTTGGTCGAGGTGGCAGAGCCAGGTCAGGCAGGTGGTGGTTTGCGACAGGAGGGTGGTGTGTTGGGGCAGGAGGGTTGGCAGATGTTGGTTGCGTGCGGTGTGGCAGACAAGGTTGCCGCCGACCTTGCCGGTGAGAACACGGTGGCGTTGGTCGCCAGGTACGTCCGGGCATTTCAGGACCAGAACCGTCGTGGCAAGACCGTCGGCCCCGGCTGGCTCGTGCGGGCCATCGCGGGTCGCTGGACCGTCGCCGATCCCGCACCACAATCAGCACCGCAGGCCACGCCTCGTCCCGCTCCGGTCGCCCCGCAGGCATGCGTTGACACGGACGCCCGTGGCAAGCCGCTCGCCCCATTCCTGGCAGAGTTCGACCGATTGGCGGGCCTGTCCGACGCGGCCTTGGCGGTCGAGCGGGAGGCGTTCGTCGCTGCCGAGCCGACGTGGTCGGCGAGCATTGCGAAGCTGCCGCGTGACAGCCCGCGTCTGCTGAGCCTGCTTGCCGAGCGGAACGTCGACGGCCGTGTTGACGCCACACCACCGGCGGGCGTGTGAGGCAAACTGAAAGGCTTTTGCCGTCAGCCGCATCGTTCGTACAGGCCCAAATCGCGGTACGGTGGGCGATCCTCATGACACCGACCCGCCGCCAGTTTCTGCAGACGTCTGTCACCGCCGCCTCTGCCGTGACGGCTTTGGGTGCGGCCAGCCGCGCCACCAAGCCCGCGACGGTCGACGGTCAGAAGCGGCCCAACGTGCTGTGGCTCATCAGCGAAGACATGGGTCAGCAGCTTGGCTGCTACGGCTTTCCCATTCGCACGCCCAATGTCGACCGGCTCGCCCGCGAGGGCACGCAGTTTCAGCGGGCGTTCTGCAGCTCGCCGATCTGCTCGCCCAGCCGGTCGGCCTTCACGACCGGCATGTACGCCACGACCATCGGTGCCCACAACCACCGCACCGCACCCGAGGACAAACAACCCTTGCCCGAGGGCGTGAAGATCGCCCCCGAGTGGTTCAAGCAGGCCGGTTACCACACCTGCATCCCCGGCTCGACCAAGACCGACTGGAACTTCGTCCACGCAGGCGACACGGGCAACAAGGCCGGGCCCGACGGCGCGTACGACAGCCTCGACTGGTCCGACCGAAAGCCGGGGCAGCCGTTCTTTGCCATGCTCAACTTCGGCGAGCCGCATCGCTACGTGTGGGGCGGCTGGGACGACCTGGCCTTTCACCACGACCCCGACACCGTGCCCGTTCCGCCGATCTACCCGGACCTGCCGATCATGCGGCAGAACGTGGCAAAGTACATGGACTTCATCGTCGAGATGGATCGCAAGCTCGGCCTGGTCCTGGACCGCCTCGAGGCCGAGGGCGAGCTCGACAACACCATCATCTTCTACTTCGGCGACAACGGCCGCACCATTTATCGCGGTAAGCAGTGGCTCTACGACGAAGGCCTCAGCGTGCCGCTCATCGCAAGGCACCCCGACTGGTTCGCGCCGGGCTCAATCAACGACGACCTGGTGTCGCTGATCGATGTGCTGCCGACGTCGTTGTCGTTGATCGGCCAGCGCGTGCCCGAGGCGATGCAAGGCCGCGTGCTCGTCGGCGACGACAGGACCGAGCCGGCGGACTATGTGTTCGCCAGCCGCGACACGAGCGACACGATTCCCGACCTGATCCGCAGCGTGCGGGACAAGCGGTACAAGTACATCCGCAACGACCGACCGGAGCTGGCCTACCCCGGTTCGCCTTACGTCAAGGCCAAGCACCCCGAATGGACGGAGGCCTATGACGCCTACGTCTCAGGCCGTCTGACCGAAGCTCAGTCGGCCTACTTCGCCGACGCCAAGCCACCCGTGGAGCTCTACGACATCCAGGCCGACCCGTACGAGGTCCACAACCTCGCCACCGACCCGGCCCACGCCCCCGTCGCCAAACGCCTCAAGGCGGCACTGGAGACATGGATCAAAGAGTCCGGCGACGTCGTGCTGGCAGGCAAGTAGTGGGCCTCGAGCCGCGTGAAGGTGGCGACCGATGCGGGTGGGCTCCTCGATGCGGGTGGGCTCACGGTGGGCAAGGCAGATAACGCATTTGGATGTCCGCTTCAAAGTCACGCCACACGTCGATCGGCACGACGGCTGCTTTGCGGTGGCCGTCGGCGTCGGCGAGGTCACGGATGTCGTCAAGGTTCAGCGTCTCTGCCTCACGATAACGCAGCGATCCGTACCCCGCGGCTCAGTGCCCCAGCCCCGCGGCCGTGGCCGCTTCGTGCCCGACGGTGGGCAGGTGCGGGTCTTCGGGCTCGCGGATCGAGTCGATCATCGCCTTGACCTTGTCGCTCGGGGCCGGGAACAGGGGCATCAGGGCCAGCGTGACGGCGAAGTTGACGAGCATGCCGATCGTGCCGATGCCCTGGGCGTCGATGCCCAGCAGCCACTTCGTTCGCAGCACGCTGTCGGCGGCGAAGAGCGTCTCGGACAGGCCGTCACCGAGGATGGCGTTGGACTTCTGCGTGATGATGTAGGCCATCGTGAACGTCAGCCCGACCACCATGCCGGCCACGGCGGGGACGGTGCCCAGGCGCTTGGTGAAGATGCCCAGCACGATCGCCGGGAAGAAGCTTGCCGCCGCCAACCCAAAGGCCAGGGCCACCACTTCACCCGCAAATCCGGGCGGACTGACGCCGAAGTAACCGGCAATGACGACCGCAAACGCGATGGCGATGCGGCCGACGAGCAGCCGCTGTTTCTCGCTGGCGTCGGGCGCAACGACGCGGAAGTAGAAGTCGTGGGCGACGCTGGAGCTGATGACGAGCAGCAGGCCGCTGGCGGTCGACAAGGCCGCCGCCAATCCACCGGCGGCGACAAAGGCGACGATCCAGTCGGCCAGATTCGCCATCTCGGGCGTGGCCAGCACAATGATGTCGTTGTCCGGCTGGGGCTTTCCGCCCATGTCCGTCAGCGTCGCGTGGGCATCGGGCGTGGCAGCGGCCCACGCGGTCGGATCGGCTTGGATGGCTTCGCGTTGGGTGCGGTCGACGCCGCTGAGGTTCCAGACTTCGTTGGGCGTGACGCCGTCGACGATTTCGCCGGTGCGGTTGGCGGTGTAGCTGACGGTGCCGTTGCCGTCGAGGTCGACCCAGTCGATGAGGCCGCTGGTCCGCCAGTTCTGGAACCAGTCGGGCAGCGTTTCGTTCGTGCGCTCGTTCAGCCCGGCGACCGGATCGATCATGTAGTACCGCGCAAAGGCACCGACGGCAGGCGCGGTCATGTAGAGCAGGCTGATGAAGCCCAGCGCGTAGAACGCACTCCACCTTGCGGCGCGGACGTTCTTGACCGTGTAGAAGCGGACGATCACGTGCGGCAGCCCCGCGGTGCCGAACATAAGGGCGGCCGTCACGCACAGGACGTTGAGCTTGTTGAAGCCGATCGCGCCGGGTTCGGTATAGCTGCCGAAGCCGAACGCTTCGTTGAGATTGCTGAGCTTTTCAAGGAGATACGGCCGCATCGGGTCGACGGCCTCGGTGACCTGCGAGCCCAAACCGATCGACGGAATGGGCGTGCCGGTGAGCTTGATGCTGATGGCGATGGCCGGGACGAGGAAGGCGGTAATGAGGACCCAGTACTGGGCGACCTGCGTCCAGGTGATGCCCTTCATGCCACCGAGCACGCTGTAGACGAAGACGATCACCATGCCGATGACGACACCGACGGTGAGGTCGACATCGAGGAATCGGCTGAAGACGACGCCGACGCCCTTCATCTGGCCGACGACGTAGGTGAAGCTGACGAACAACGCGCAGACGACTGCGACGAGTCGTGCGGTGGTCGATTCATACCGGTCACCGATGAAGTCGGGCACGGTGTAGCTGCCGAACTTGCGAAGATACGGCGCAAGAAGCAGTGCGAGCAGGACGTACCCGCCGGTCCAACCCATGAGGTAGACACCACCGGCGTAGCCGAGGGTGCTGATGAGGCCCGCCATGCCGATGAAGCTGGCGGCGCTCATCCAGTCGGCGGCGGTGGCCATGCCGTTGGCGACGGCCGGCACGCCCTGGCCTGCGACGTAGAAGCCCTTGGTGTCTCGCACGCGGGCGAGCCAGGCGATGAACAGGTAGAGCGAGAAGGTCCCGCCGACGAAAATCCAGGTCCAGACGGCGGTGGTCACTTCGTCACCTCCCCGAGTTCACGGCGGAATTTGCGTTCGAGCGCGCCCATGGCCAGCGCGTAGACGAGGATGAGGGCGACGAAGACGAGGATGCTGCCCTGCTGGGCCATCCAGAATCCGAAGGGCACGCCGCCAAGGCTGAAGCGATTGAGCGCGTCAGCGAACAGGATGCCTCCACCGATGCCCGCCAAGGCCCAGATGGCCAGCAGGACGCCGGTCAGGGCGAGCGTTCGCCTCCAATAGCGGTCAATGGCCTCTTGCCGGGCGGAGCTGGTGGTGTTGGTCATGGGTTCCTCCTCGAAAGCTGCAGAGACTACAGCACACAGGGCCATCGCCACAAACCGACCGCCCCGCCGAGTCGCCTGACGAGGCCACTGCGTTGTCCCTCCGCCTGGGTCACCACAACAACCGACTCGCGTACAGGCCGCTAACGCATTCGAACCCTTGGACTGGTGATAATCCTCTATAATTAGTGCAAACCACTGGCTTGGGCGTGCCGTTCGTCGCTGCAAGCCAGGCCCGAATTGGGTTGACACAGAAGTTCCTGATCGTTACAACCCCACCTGGTGCCGGCGAGGAGGTCGGCACCGCCCCCATCCCATCTGGCCGTTCATCGGCCCAGGAGTAGCCATGAAGTTGTTCCCCACGACGCGCCTCGCACGCGTTCGGCAGGCTGTCGACTCCGTTGTTCTCGTCGACCCGCTCGAGCCTCGTCGCCTGCTGGCCGGTTGGCAGGCGTTTCACCCCGGTAGCGGCGGGCAAATGCAGGACCTGGAGCTCGACCCCAACAACCCGGGCGTCGCCTACTCGCTCAGCGACGTCAGCGGGCTGACCAAAACGACCAACTACGGCGACACCTGGGTCAGCCTTCCGGCGGTCAACACGAACAGCCTGCTCGGCATGGAGGTCGACCCGCACGACTCCGACCACCTCATACTCGGCACGATGCGAGGCGTCATCGAGTCGTTCGACGGCGGCGTCAGCTGGGACGACCTGGCCGGCACCACGCAGGAGTTCGGTCGCGAGTCGACGACGCTCCGCACCGGCCTGCCCGTTGCCACCATCGAGTTCGACGACACCAACTCGGGACGTGCTTACTTTGCCAACAGCTGGCTCATCAAAAACTCGCTCAACGTCTGGAACGAGTTCGACTTCAAGAACGACAAAATCGTCAACGGCGTTCGTGACGAAAGCAGCGACATCCGCCACCCCGGTGTCATCTACCGACGCGACCCGGCGCTGGGCGGTGACAAGTGGCAGCAGGTCACCTTCGAGCCGAACACGGCCAACGAGTACATGAACGTGTACTCGATCGTCTCAAACCCCGATCGGCCGCAACAAGTGTTCGTCGCCGCCCACACCGGCATCTACCGAAGCGACAACTACGGCCAAAGCTGGCAGAAACTGCCAGGGCCGACCGATCTGGGCCAGATCGACCGTTACGCCAGCGGCATCGAAGTCAGCCCCGACGGCCAGCGGCTTTACGCAACGTACAAGCTGCAGAACGGGTTTTACGGCGACCTCGTCAACCGCGACGCCGACAGCAAGCCCGACGGCCCGTCGGTCGCGTTTTACGTGGCCGAGAACATCACCAACGGCAACAACGCCGGCAACACAACGTGGACCAAGGCAAGCAAAGACCTGTCGATCGGCCTCAGCACCGACGGCGGTGCGTACAGCGCGCTCTACTGGAATCCCATCGTCGATCCCGACACAACCGACGGCGTCGACAAGGTCCTGCTCGGCTCGCTGGGCGGCAGCCCGGGACTGTGGCAGGCGGACTTCGACACCGGCGTGCCTGTCAACACCACACTGGCCGACAACTCCGAGTGGAACCGCATTCTGTTCAGCAGCAACCGCAGCGGCATCAACGGCGTCGACGACCTGTCGTTCCAGTACGACATGGGCTGGGACAAGGTCAACATCGGCTCCCGCATCTACACCTTCACGCCCGACAACTGGCAGCAGGCCAACGCCAACAAAGCCGGTGATCTTTGGGTGCAAGCGGGCCAACGCATCTTCGTCGGTGACACCACGCCCGGCGACGAAACGGCGTCGCGGCCTTGGCCTTACACGCCGGACAGCTGGGTGCCGCGCTACACGCAGCGGTACGACGACCCGAACGATCCCAACGACGCCGGCGGCTTTGAGACGTACGGCACGACGGGCATTCAGTCGACCGTCAACTTCGAGTCGGCCGGTTACCAGAATTACATCGTGCAGGTCAAGGCTGACAACGGCCTCATCGAAAGCTTCGACAGCGGCCAGAGCTGGACGAGCCAGCACCGCCCGGCGCTGGTGGGCAACGTCGGCACGAACGGAAAGGCGGTGCAGATTTTCAGCAACACCGGCGCAACGCCCATCGTGCTGGCCGCAAGCGGTGGCGGCTTCGGCTCCAACGCGTACAACTTCCGGCTCCACGCGATGGAGCTCAACACGCTGACCTACGCCGACACCTGGATCGATGGCGTCAGCACAGGACGCGGGCTCAACGAACGCAACGTCATCCGCGACATCACTCCGGCGGCTGACGGGCTGGGCTTCTACATCATCAGCGAAGCCAGCAACGCCAACACCAACAACAATCTCCCGTACGCACCGGGCGGCATTTTCTACTTCGCCGACGTGCGTCAGCTGCTGAATCCCAACAGCTCGATGCAGTTCCAGCGCTTACCGATGGCCGCCGGCGAGTTCGATCGACAAGGCTCGCGGATCGAGATCGACCCCAACGACCCGAACCGCCTCTTCGTCTACGGAAAAGACAACGAGGGCGGCAACCAGACCGGCGGGCCCGGCAACCTCTACGTCTACGAACGCTCCAACGGCGTCTGGTCGAGCACCAACATCGACTCGCAGCTCGACGACATCACCGCCTGGGCCGACGGCAGTCAGACGTACGTCGCCTACTCCAAGGCCAGCACGTCGGGCGGCAGCGTGACCAGCGCAAGCCTGTTCCTCTCCGCCGATGCCGGTGACAACTTCACCGAAATCGTCACGCTCGATGCCACCAATACCAATCCCGCGTTCGAACTCGTACTCGGCTACGACTTCGGCCGCACGATCACCGGTCTTGTCGGGTACAACGACAGCCTCTTCTACGGCACCGATCTGGCGGCGCACCGCAAAGGCCTGACGATGAACCGGGCCGACATCAGCGGCACCGCCGGCTCCCCGACCGTTAACGTGGTCGACGTCACAACGGTCGACGGCGACACCCACCCCGACCCGCGGATGCGACGAGCCGGTGTGATCGACGTCAACGGCGTGCCCTACATCGCAACCGACACCAGCGGCAGCGGACTCTGGGTCGCACCCGTCGCAGCACTGCTGGGCAACGGTGGTGGTGGCGGTGGGGGTAACGGGCAGCAGCCGTTCGGCGGAACGCCCCGCTCCATCAGCAACGGCAGCGTCATCGAGGCAGAGGACTTCGATCAGGGCGGACAGGACGTCGCCTGGAACGACACCAGCGTCGGCAACGGTCCCGGTGGGTATCGCAGTGGCGTTGATGTCGACGTCGTCTCCCGATCCAAGGCCAGCAACGGATTTGTCATCGGCCAGACCAAACCGGGCGAATGGACCGAATACACCGTCGACAGCGACGGCGGCGCGTTCGACATCAGCCTCAGCTACGCCGCCAAGGAAGCGACCACCAGCGATGTGCTCCTGGAGTTCAACGGCAACGTCGTCGGCACCTTCAGCAACCTGCCCAGCACCGGCGGCTGGAACAACTTCAACATCGCCAACCTCACCGCAACACTGCCGGCCGGTAGCGGTGTGCTGCGGATGACAAGCCTCGGCGACCAGGTGCACCTCGACTCGCTGTCGTTCCTCGGCGGCACCGTTCGCAACGTGCCGGCACCCGACCACCGCTGGCGGTTCGATGGAGACCTCGACGACTCCGAAGGCTCGGCCGACGGGTCGGCCGTCGGGACGCTCTCGTACTCCGGCGTCGCCGCCACCGGCTCGCAGTCGCTCGTCCTCGACGGCGGCAGCGAGTTCGTCGCCGTCGACGACAGCGACCTCGAAGACAGTTTCACCTCCTACACGCTGGCCGTCTGGTACCGCCTCGACGCCCTCAACAACACGCAGATCCTCTACGAAGAGGGCGGCGGTGACGACGGCATCGACCTGCGTATCTCCAGCGGCGTGCTACGGGCGACCGTCTCGGCAGGTGGTGCACGCTTCGGCCGAACCGCGCCCACCGGTCTCGGCACGAGCCTCAATACCTGGCACCTGGCGGTCGTGACCTACGACGGCAGCGACGCCGGCAGGCTCACGCTCTACGTCGACGGCTCGACCAGCTACGCCCAGCGGGCGACGAACCTTGCGTCCATTCCCGCTCACAGCGACCCGGCCGGCATCGGCGGACGCAACGGACTTGGCCTCTACAACGGCACGAGCAGCGGCGACGGCCTCGACGGCCGCATCGATGACGTGCAGGTCTGGAACAACCGCGTCCTGACCGCTACCGAGATCCAGGCGATCTATGACGAACTCGGCACCGCCGCCGCCACGGCCACAGGCAACGGCGGCTTCAACCTCGTCCGCCAGTTTGCCACCCCAGACGCCACCCGCAGCCTGTTCTCCGATGACTTCATCGACGAGGAGCAAGTTCTGTCGCTGGTTTAAACTTCATCCTCGACCTCAAGGGCGGGGCCGCTTCGGCGGCCTCGCTTTTTCAATGGTGAAGCATGCGTGACACACCTGTGCAAGGACTATCTGTCACACACTTCCCGCTCCTGCGAAAAGCTATAGACACGTATAGTTCTCGCGTCCAGAAGGGACATCATGAACCACTCGAAGACCTCCGTCGCGAACCGCTTGATCTCGACCTGGTTCCGTTGGTTCGATCCACTCGATGCGGCCATCAGTGGCCTGCTCGACCGCTACGGCATTCGTCTGCTGCGGTGGGCATTGGCGTTCATCTTTATCGCGTTCGGCATCCTCAAACCGCTGGGCGTCAGCCCGGCAGAAGGGTTGCTGCGGGCGACGATCGATTGGGTGCCGTTCGTCACGACCGGCTTCATGTTGCACGCGATCGGCTGGTGGGAAGTGCTCATCGGCGTCTGCTTCTTGTGGAGGCCGACGATCCGTGTTGCGATTCTCTTGCTGGCGATGCAGATGGTCGGCACGTTCATGCCGCTCGTGCTCGTGCCGTCGGCGACGTGGCAGAAGGACGTGTGGGCCCCGACGCTGGAGGGGCAGTACATCTTCAAGAACCTGCTCATCATCGCCGCCGCCATGGTCGTCGGCGGAACCGTGCGACACCGCGACGACACGCGGCGGCTGTAAGTCAGTCGGCCATCGCGCATCGGCCGACGGCTGAAGCGGCACGTTTGCTTCGAATTCGGTACGCTGCGGCGATGCCGATACGCCTCGCGATCGTCGTCAGCCTGTTCATCGCCACTGCCGTCCTGGCGCAATCCGGTACGGGACCGGCCGCAGCCGTCAAGGATCGTCAGACGCGAGAGGTGTACGACGTCCGGCACCTCGTCGGTGGCGACTTCGAATCCGCCGACGACGTGGCTAGGGACGTCAGAACTCACGTCGACAAATACGGGTGGCGGATCTTTGGCGGAACAAACGGCGTGATCAGCGTTTTCAACGACCGACTCGCTGTCACCGCGCCAAAGTCGACGCAGCGGATGGTCAACGACTTCCTGAAGTTGCTCGCTGCCCGGCCGACTCGCCCGGCCGAACGTCGACCCGAGCCGGTCGAAGCGGTCGTGTTTCCTGCTCCGGTGCACGATGACATGACGCTCGGTGAGCTTGTTACGATCATAGACGCCATTCCCGATGCAGCTGTTGACGTCAACTGGGAGGAGCTCAAGATGGTCGGCGTCAGCGAGACGAGCGAAATCCGCGTGCACTGTGATGTCGACACGCCGGTGCTGGACGTTCTAACGCGAGTGATGCCGGAAGCTGTTGAAGACGCATGGGTTCAGGTGTTGTCAGAGGGCGATCGCATTCGTGTGACGACAATCGACGACCCGACGCTGCCTCAGGCTTCGGTGGTGTACGACATCGACGGCCTGGTGAAGTCGTTGGAGGCGGCGAAGCCGACACAGCAGAACGGCAATGGCGGCGCTCAAGGCGGTGGAGGTGGTTACGGTGGCGGTGGCTTTGGTGGCGGTGGCGGTGGCGGCGGTTTGGGTGGCGATCAACTCTCCCCCGCTGATGAAATCGCAGCCGTTGTGCGTGAGTCCGTCATACCTCATGCTCTGGGCGACAGCCTCGGCGGACTGATTGAAATTTCGCCGCTGACAACCAAGCTCGTTGTCACTGCGCCGGATCACGTCCAGAAGGACGTCTCCGATCTGCTCGCCAAGTTGGCGTCATCGATGGCCAAGCCGTGAGGCGATTGAGCCCGCTTGCCCCTCGCCAACCGCGGGAGGTTGTCAGCAGCGTTCAACACCCGTGAAATCACAACCAAACCCGTTCTTTCAGCATAGTCTGAAACAGCATGAGCGAATTTCCCAGCTTTGACATCGACGCCGTCCTGGCCGGTAAGGCACGCCTTTCGGACGTGCAGGCGCTCCAGTTGCACCGCCACGCCGACCTGACGGACCTGGGCGACTGGGCCAACAGCGTTGCCCTCAGGCGGCACCCGGCTGACTATCGCACCTACGTCGTCGATCGCAACATCAACTACACCAACGTCTGCACGAGCAAGTGCACGTTCTGCGGTTTTCGGCGGGATCACGAGGACAGCGACAGCTACGTCCTCGATCACGCGACCATCGGCCGCAAGATCGAAGAGCTCATCGCCATCGGTGGGACGCAAATCCTCATGCAGGGCGGCATGAACGATCGGCTGCCGATCACTTACTACACGGACCTGCTGGAGTTCATCCGTCGCGAGTACCCGACGATCCACATCCACGCCTTCAGCCCGCCGGAGTTCATCGAGTTCGAGCGGTTCTGGGGCATGGACGTTCGCGAGGTGATCAAGCGGTTCGTCGGGGCCGGCCTGATGACGATTCCCGGGGGCGGTGGGGAAATTTTTCCCGAGGCCGTCCGCGGGAAAATCGGGCACATCAAGGCCAGTGCCGACGACTGGCTTCGGGTCATGCGGGTCGCCCACGAAGAAGGCCTGGGCAGCAGTTGCACGATGATGATCGGCCACATCGAAACGGTTCAGGACCGCGTCGAGCACATGAACCGGTTGCGGCTCATGCAGGACTACGCGATCGCCCTGGCCGGCGAAGGTGACCTCGAAGCGGCCGAACTGGCGGCCAAGGCGCACATGCCGGGCGTCTTCGAGAAGTCACCGAGGCCTCAGACGTGGAGCGACACTCCTGGCCGGTACGGTGCGTTCATTCACTGGCCGTTCCAGCGGGAAAACGTGCCGCTGGGCCGGGCCAAGGAGTACGACCCGCTGGTTCACGGCGACTTCGACGCCCACGAGCACCCGGACGTGGCCAAGGGTCGCGTCGTCCGCAGTGCCGGTGCGACGGAGTACCTGCGCATGCTGGGCCTGGCCCGGCTGTACTTCGACAACATCGAGAACCTGCAGAGCAGTTGGGTGACGATGGGCCCGAAGGTCGGTCAGCTTGCGTTGTTCTTCGGTGCCAACGACATGGGCGGCGCGATGATGGAGGAGAACGTCGTCAGCGCCGCCGGCACGACGTACGACCTGGGCGTGCGGGAGCTGTGCCGATTGATCCGTGATGCGGGTTGGGTGCCGGCGCAGCGGGACCAGTATTACAACGTGCTGCAGCGGTGGGACGGCGATGACGCCCCGGACCTGGTTCCGCTGGCCGACCCGCCGACGCGCAAAGTGGCGACGCTGGACGACAAGACGTGGATCGGTGCCGCCCCGGGCCTGGACGACGTGAGCGTCCCGCAAATTACCGGCGAGGCCGACGGCCGCGACGTGAGCCGGCGGCTACAGCTGACGGTGCTGGGAAACTGAAAGTTCCTCTGGCGCGCCCGTTGCAACTGCCTTGGCATGTCCAAAGACAGCAACCTCAGCAAAGGCGACAAGGTCAAGTGGAACACCTCCCAGGGCGAGACCAAGGGCGAGGTGAAGAAGCGCATCACCGACGACATCAAGATCAAGGACAACAAGGTCAAGGCGTCGAAGGACAACCCCAAGTATGTCGTCGAGTCGGACAAGACAGGTAACGAGGCGGCCCACAAGCCGGACGCCTTGAAGAAAGCCTGACGTGACCAAGTCTGCCGTTCCGCCGCCCAAGCCGTGCGTCAAGTGCGGCCGCGAGATCACGTGGCGTAAGAAATGGGCCCGTGACTGGGACGGCGTGAAGTTCTGCTCCGACGCCTGCCGCCGAGCTTCCAAAGGCTCGGCGGCAGTTGATGCATTGCTCGAACAAGCGATTCTCGACCTGCTCGATCAGCGTCAGGCAGCAGCGACGATTTGCCCGAGTGAGGCGGCACGCAAGGTTGCACCCGACGACTGGCAACCGCTGATGGAACCGGCCCGCCAAGCGGCACGCCGACTCGTCGCGGCAGGCCGAATTGTCATCACGCAGGGCGGACGAGTCGTGGATCCGTCGACCGCCAAGGGGCCGATCCGTCTGCGGAAGGTGAACTAAGGCCAGATCAGATCTTGCTTCGCAACTCGGCGGCCGCGTCGGGGCGGACGGCGAAGATCGTCATCGGCCGCATCAGGGCTTTGGCGGTCTCGTCCGTCAGATCATCCTTGTCGATGACGTGCTCCCAGATGGCCATCCGCGTGTGCGGCAGGCGGTCGCTTGACTCGGGGAGCCACGCGGCGCGATAGCGGTAGCCGCCGGTGATCATGCCGAGGTGGTAGACCTTTTTCGTCGGGTCGAACGTCACCACACCGTCGCCAGGCTGCATCTCTTTAGCAAACTGGTACAGCTGTTTGCTGGTCTGGGCGTGCTTCTGCGTGTCGTCATGTGCGACCATGGCCTGCTGTAGGTCCTTCACCGTGGCGTAGTTGTCGACCGGTTCCGGAAAGGACCAGCTGCACGAGACGACATAGTCATCGAGAAAGTGCGACAGGTACCACCCATCGCCCCCGGCGCGAACCATCCACAACTTGGGTGCCTTGACTTCGGAGGCGTCACTCATGCCTCGACTGTCGCCTCAACGGCCGGTCGACGCAACTTTTCCACAACATGCGCTGGGTCTTTGGCACCGGTCACCGCCGACGTGACAGCAACGGCGGTCACACCCGTAGCCCACACGTCGGACACATTGTCGGGCGTGATGCCGGCGATCGCAACAGTCGGCCCCGGGCTCAGCGTTGCCGCCTGACGGGCGTAGTCGAGTCCCGGGTCGATCGCTCGCGGCTTGGTCGAGCTGGCAAAGACAGGGCCGACGCCCACATAGTCGACGCCGCTTTGCCAAGCGCGGTGGAGCTGGTCGACGTTGTGCGTGCTGAGGCCGACGATGCGGTCGGGGCCGACCATTGTCCTGGCTTCTTTTGCCGGCAGATCGTTCTGGCCGACGTGCACGCCGTCCGCCCCGCTGAGGACTGCCACGTCCGGTCGATCGTTCACGACGAACAAGACGCCTCGGTCGCGACACAGCTCGCTGAGCCGCCGGGCCCGGTGCAGCAACTCGCCTGCATCAAGGTCCTTTTCGCGCAATTGCAGACAGTCGGCCCCGCCGGTGATGGCAGCGTCGGCCACCGAGAACCAGTCGTCGTAGCACACCGCCTCCGTGATGAGTACATACACACCCACGCCCGCAAACCGGTCCCGCGGACGGCTGATCAGCGTCAGCGACTTCTCGCAGTCGTACAAGCGATAACGGAGCTGCTTGACGATGCCCGACACGGCAGGATCAAGCAGTTTCGTCACTTCCTCGACGACCCGCATCGCTTCACCCGCCCGCTTACCCGCCGCGACGGCAACGCTGCCGAGGGTGCTGCGGGACTGCTCCTGAGGCGTCGAAAGACTGGTCCCGACGTCGCGTGGCGTGTCGCGAAACGGCACCGCCGCCTCGGCCAGGTCGGCCGTCGCGCCTGACACGTCGTGGCGGAGCCCCTTCAGGTCGGCAGCCAGCCCGCGGTCACCGGCGGCAAAGCGGGCGTAATCCTCCATCGTGCGAAGCGCTTCGCGCAAGCGGTTCACATTGGCGTCGAGGATGCGAAGGGCGCGGTCGTCCATGCGTGGCAGTGCAGGTTATGGGACCGACAAGCCGATGAAGCGAATATGCCCGCAGCCGTCGAGAAGACCAAGACCAAGAAGAGCGTTCGCGACTACGCCGACCGGCGCAAGACGCACAGCAAAGGCCTTGCTGCGGTGAAGAAAGCCAGCCAATCGGCCAAGGCGTCGCAAAAAGCGGACGTGGTGGGCCGGATCGCTCCACGCCTTTACGATGCGGGTGGCGTGCCGAACACGAACCAAATCATCCAGGGCGATTGCATCGACCTGCTGAACAAGGGCCCCGAGGGTTGGGTCGATCTCGTGTTTGCCGATCCGCCCTTCAACATCGGCTATCTCTACGACGGCTACGAAGACCTCAAGCCGGCCGAGCAGTACGTCAAATGGTGCAGCGAGTGGATGAAGGCCGCCCACCGGGCGCTGAGCGACACGGGCAGTTTCTTCCTGGCCATCGGTGACGATTACGTCGCAGAGCTGTGCGTCGAGGCCAAGAAGCTCGGCTTCAACATGCGGAACTGGATCGTCTGGCACTACACCTTCGGCCAGCAGCCCAAGCACAAGTTCGCCCGCAGCCACACGCACATTCTGTACTTCACCAAGGACGCCAAGAAGTTCACCTTCAACCGCGACGACATCCGTGTCAAAAGCGCCCGGCAGACCATCTACAACGACCCGCGGGCCAGCAAAAAGGGAAAACTGCCCGACGACACGTGGTACCTGCGGCCACAGGAAGCCCAGGGCGAACTCTTCGAGCCGGGTGACGACGTCTGGAACGAAAGCCGCGTCTGCGGCACGTTCAAGGAACGCGAAGGCTGGCACGGCTGTCAGATGCCCATCGCCGTCCTCGATCGCATCATCAAAGCCGCCAGCAACCCGGGCGACGTCGTGCTCGATCCGTTCAACGGCAGCGGGACCACCTGCCTCAGTGCCGCCCTGCTCGGCCGCCGCTATGTCGGCCTCGAACTCAACGACGACTACGTCTCCCTCGCCCGCCAACGTGTCGCCCACGCGCTCGAAAAGGTCGAGGACCTTCGCGCCCTCAATGGCGACGAAAGCGACGCTCCGATCGATCTGAGCCAGGTCCTGGCCCACATCACCGATCCGTCGCGAGCAAGCAAGGTGCAGACCGAAACCGACGCACTAGGCCGCCCCCGCGTCGCCCGCCGCAAAGCATCGGCTTGAAGTGCCCCTGAGCCGGAGTCCCATGGAACGCAGCTCAGGGGTCATCTGTACAAGTTGAATCCGCTGCGTGTTGGACGGTCGTGAATTGGGCGGAACAAAGCGGCCGGGATCATCCTGCCGTCGATGCCACCGCTACAGTCGCGGCGACCCGCATGGCCGACGCGACTGCTCGTTCCATTCTCGCCCGCCCGACCGCTGTCCTGGCCGACTTCGGGGACTTCTGCGCTTTCGCCGGCAACGCCATCGCCTACAGCTTCGGCCGCCTCCCCAGACGCCAGACCATCCGCGGCCTGCTCGAACAGATGTACGAAGTGGGCGTCAAAAGCGTGCCCGTCGTCGGCGTGACCGGCGCGTTCATCGGCATGGTCATGGCCATCGAGAGCTACGCCCAGTTCGTCGCCATTGGTCAGGAAGAACGCATCGGCAGCGTCATCGGTCTCACCGTCGTCAAACAGATCGGCCCCGTCTTGGCGGCCATGATGCTTGCCGGTCGCGTCGGTGGTGCCCTGACCGCAGAGCTTGGCACGATGAACGTGACCGAACAGCTCGACGCCCTGCGGGTTATGGGCTCCGACCCGATCCGCTACCTCGTCGTGCCGCGGTTCCTGGCGTGCCTGCTGCTGACGCCGATGCTGACGATTTATAGCGATCTGTTGGGGATTCTCGGTGGCTCGTTTGTGGCGACGCAGTTGCTGGGCATCAGTGCCGAGCCGTACTGGCAGAACACGTCCGCGGGAATCGACACCTGGAACATTGTTGAAGGCCTCATCAAGAGCGTCTTCTTCGGCGGGGCCATAGGCCTTGTCAGTTGCTACAAAGGCTTTACCTGCGGCAGCGGTGCCAGCGGCGTGGGTAAGGCCTGCACCGAAGGCTTCGTCCAGAGCTTCGTCGTCATCATCATTCTCAACTTCTTCTTCGCCAAGCTGCTCCGCGACTTCTATGAAGGCCTCTACGGGCCGTCAGAGAGCTTGTTTTAAGCCGAATGAGCTTGATCCGTCTCAAGAATCTCCACAAGCGGTTCGGCCCGCTCGTCGTCCTCGACGGTGTCGACCTGGAGGTCGATCCGGGCAAAACGCTCGTCGTCCTCGGCGCCAGCGGGAGCGGTAAGAGCGTCATGCTCAAGCACATCGTCGGCCTCCTTCAGCCCGACAAAGGAGAGGTCTGGTTCGAGAACACGCGCATCGACACGCTCGGCAAACGCGAGCTCATGCAGATCCGTCCGCAGATGGGATTCCTGTTCCAGCAGGGCGCACTCTTCGACTCGCTGACCAACCTGCAGAACGTCATCTTTCCGCTGACCGAGCACACCAAGCTCGGCAAGGAAGAAGCCCGAGCCAAGGCCCAGCGGATGCTCAACATGGTCGGCCTGCCCGAGGTGGGCAACAAGATGCCCGGCCAGGTGTCGGGCGGCCAACGCAAGCGCGTCGCCCTGGCCCGGGCCATCGTCATGGAGCCCAAGGTCATCCTCTACGACGAGCCGACGACCGGCCTGGACCCCATCCGCAGCGACGTCATCAGCGAGGTCATTCTCAAGCTCAACCGCGAGCTGGGCGTGACGAGCATCGTCGTCACGCACGACATGGCCAACGCCTTCAAGGTTGCCGACCGCGTGGTCATGCTGCACGAAGGCAAAATGGCCTTTGACGGGACGGTCGACGAGATCCGATCGAGCACCGACCCGGTTGTCAGCCGATTCGTCCGCGGCGAGGCCGACGAGCGCGAGCTGGGTGGTTTGCGGTAAAGGCCGGTCGCTGCTTGCACGTTGACAATACTGCGGCATGGCTCGTCCCGACGTTTTCATCAGTTGTGCCGAGGCCAGTGGCGACATGCACGCCGGTGGCCTGACGCGCAGTCTGTTGGCGCAGCGACCTTCGTTGCAGATCGCCGGCATCGGCGGGCCCAAGCTCGCCGCCGGTGGGGCCGACGTGTGGCACGACACGGTCAGCAAAGCGCGGTTCGGCCTGACCAGCTTTCTACGGGCCGGTGAGGTGCTCAAGATGCTCAAAGACCTGCGCCGCCGTTGGCAGCGTGACGGTGCGCCGCGGCTGGTGATCGGGTGCGACTCGTGGACGATGAACAAGCACGTCCTGAAGCTCGCCCGCGAGTTCGGGGCGAGCGGCATGTACTACATCTCGCCGCAGGTGTGGGCCAGTCGCGAGGGCCGTGTCAAAAAGCTGGCCGAGCTGACCAAAGCGGTCGCCTGCATCCTGCCGTTCGAGGAGCAATGGCTGCGTGATCGCGGCGTGAATGCGACGTTCGTCGGGCACCCGCTCTTCGACCACGTCGGCACGCCACTGACGGACGGCGTGCGGTTTCCTGACCGGCCGCCTCACATCGCTCTCAACGCGGGCAGTCGGCAAAACGTGACAAAGTCGCACCTGCCCGGCCTGCTCGCCGCGGCTGAGACGTTGCGCTCATTGTACCCCGGCTCGACCTTCGTCAGCCCCGTTGTCCCCGCGACCGAGCAGCTTGTTCGCGACGCGGCACCCGACTACATCGACGTGCGGCTCGACGCGTTCGATGAAGTCATCGCCGACTGCGATCTGGCCTTGACGTTGAGCGGCACGGCGACGCTGCAGACGGCGGCGTATCACGTGCCGATGGTCGTGGTCTATCGCGCCAACCGCGTGCTGTGGGAGACGATCGGCCGGGTGCTCATCAAGACCGATACGTTCTCGCTGGTCAACCTGCTCCACCCGCGACGAGAGCACGTGGTGCACGAGCTGATCCCGTGGAACGGCAAGCCCGAGCCGCTCGTGGCCCAAGCGCAAAAGCTGCTCGACGACCCTGCGGCGCTTCGGAAGCAAAGGCGTGATCTGGCGGATGTGGTCGAGCCGCTACGCAAGCGTGGTGCCGGTGATGCGGCGGCGGTGATGGCGCTTGGGCTGCTCGACGGTGGCAAATTACTGTGAAGATTGCGTGTATTTCGGCGGTCGGATGACGACACGCGGCTGAGGCACGGCCTACGCTCACCCCTTGGCCGGTCCGAGCGTGGCCGCCCCGGCCTTTGCCGATTCACCGGCCACCCCACCCGCGATGAGCGCAACGATGAAGGACATGTTCGACCGGCTCCGCCTCGATTCGGCGAGAATGGCCGGAAAAGTGCAGCAAAGTGTTTCCGACGCCGCCCAGGCGATCAGCCGTGGTGACGTGAAGCTGGCGGCAAAGGTCGTCGCCGTCGACGATGAGATTGACGAGGCCGAGCTACTGATCGAGAAGTCTGCGATCGATTTGCTGAGTCTCTATCGCCCGCTCGCCGGTGAGTTCCGCACGGCACTCATGACACTCAAGGCCAACGGCGAGCTCGAGCGGATTGCAGACTGTGCGGGTAATGCTGCCAACCAGGTCAAGGCGATTCTCGCCGACGCCGACCGCATGGGAACGCCTTACAGCGTACCGACGGCATTGAGTGACCTCGCCGCCGCGGCCGACGCGATGTGTCGAAAGACGGTGCGTGCGTACAACTTCTGCGATCCTGAAGCGGCCGAGGACGTTATCCGCAGTGACGGCCGGGCCGACGCGTTGTACGCCCAGGTGTTGCAGGAAGCCTCGGCAGAACTTCGCGGCGAAAGCGACCGCCGCGAGCGGCAATTGGCCTTCATCATGACGGCCAAGAATCTCGAACGTATCGGTGATCACTGCACGAATGTGGCCGAGGACATCTTGTACATCGCCCGCGGCGAGATCGTCCGTCACCGCCACGCCGTCTGACGCTCAGGCGACCATGGTGCGGTGCACGCGACGGCCGATGCCGCACAAAATTTCGTACGGAATCGTCCCGCACTGCCGGGCGATCGCCTCGGCACCAATCGTGCTGGAGGCGTCGTCTTCGAGCAGCACCGCCGTCATGCCGGCCTTGGCCCACGGCGCAGGCGTCAGGTCGATCGTCACGTAGTCCATGCTCACGCGACCCACGACCGGGCACAAAGCGGGCGAAGCGTCTTGCGTATCGTCGAGCACGCGGACGTGGCCCGCATCGGACAGCGAGCGGCGGTAACCGTCGGCGTATCCGACCGGCAGCAGCCCGATCCGCGTCGCCTTCTCCGCACGCCACGATCGGCCGTAACCGACGGTCGCGCCGGCAGGAACCTCACGAATGCTGTGGATCGGCGTGACCCAGCGGGCGGTCGGCAGCAGGCGGGCGTCGGCCTTTGCGGCCGGGTCGATGCCGTGCAGAGCAAGGCCGCAGCGGACGAGGTCAAAGCCGTCGTGATCGGCCGTGCCATGCCCGGTGAGCGTGCCGCCACTGTTGGCGACGTGACGCAGCACGCGCGGCGGCAACGGGCGGCCGAGCTGCTCGAGGGCGGCGTGGAACAGCCACGTCTGGTCGTCGCTGAACGGCTCGTCGGCCAGCTCGCCATCGGTCAGGTGCGTACCGACGCCCGACAGACGCAGGGCCGGCTTGTCGAGACAGGCGGCGACGGTCGAGGCAAAGTGCTTGACGTCGCAGCCTTCGCGGCACATACCGGTGTCGAGCATCACCTGCACGTCGGCCCGTTTGCCAAGTCGCTCTGCCCGGCGGGCGATGTCTCCAGCGGCTTCGGCCGTATTGACGCTGAGCCAGATGCCGGCCGTGATGGCGTCGTCGAGCAGCTTGGCATTGCCCGGTGACCACACCAGCTCAACAGGCCGCAGGCACATCACCGGCACATCGTGACCCGGCACAGCCAGCGCTTCTTCAAGCGTCGCCACGGCCAGCGCGTGCGGCACGTTTTGTGGATCGTCACCGGCAAAGAGCGCGTCGACGACAGAGGCCATGCCGTGCCCGTAAGCGTCGGCTTTAACGACGGCACAGACGCCGCAACCGGCCGCCTCACGCAACGCCGCCAGGTTGTGACGCAGGCGTGAGGCTGACACTTGCAGCGTGGGTGCGACGACCCGACCGGCCGTTTGGCGGGGCGGGCGTCGGTCCTTCGACGTCTGGGTGCGGTCGCTCAAGTCGGCTCACTCTAACCCGCGGTCGCCCCGGCGGCGCGAGGCGAAACCGGGTTGTACCTGCCGATAATGCTCGCGGTGGCGACTCTCTTATCGACCAGGCTACTCGTGTGACGATGCCTCTGGCAATGCTGTCTTCTCGAGCCGTTTCGACACCGTCCGCCCGCCACTCCGTACTCGCTATCGCAGCAGAGCTAAGCGTCTGCGCCGCGACAGTGATGGCCATCGCGGCCGGTGCGATGCTGTTCCGCTAGTGGGCGTGGTCGTGGCCGTAGGTCAGTTGGCCCGTGCTGCCGTGCGTGTCGAGGCCGGCCGCACCGAGGTGCGTCGCGACGGCTGTGATGGTCTGATCCATCTTGCCGAGGTACGTCGTCTCGAAGCTGCCGACCGGCAGCTCTTTGTCGAAAAGAAGGTCTTTGTCCAGGTTAGTCGCCGACGGGGCCAGCACAAAATCGTACCCGTACGCGTCGGCAAACGCCTGCAGCTGGTTGTGCGTCGACTCGATCTTGCGGTTCTCGGCCGGCACGAGTTGCACAGCTCGCCTCGCGTAGCCGTCGAGACTCACGAGCTTCTCGACGTAGGCGTCGCGGTTCGACGAGATGCGGTCGGCGTGCTGCGGGAATGCCTCCATCAATTGCTCGGCAGCGGGTTCGACGGCATCTGCGGCAAAGCTGCCGATGTCGCTCCAGCCGTCAGGACTCAACTTGTCGACACGGACGTTCAAGTCGACGACATCGCCTGCCGGCGCGTGCTTGACGGGAATCCCGGTGCCGGCGACGAGGACGCTCACCGCTTCGGCGACCTCCGGAGACGCGTGCGTGACACTGACGCTCGTGGCCGCGGGCGTATCAGACTCGCCGCACCCGCATAGAAGCAAAGCAAGAAGCGTCAGCAACAAGGTGGCAAGCCGCATGGTTCATGGTACGGCCGTCTCGGCTACGGTGGCGCGTGAACGATGACCTGAAGATCGCCATCATCGGCGGTAGCGGCATGGCCGACCTGCTCGCCGACCGCGACGCGACCCTGTACGACATCGACACGCCTTTTGGTAAGCCGTCGGCACCGATCCTCGAGACGACCTTCGACGGCGTCCAGGTGCTGCTGCTCCGCAGGCACGGTATCGGGCACGTCCACAACCCAACAGCCGTGCCGTACCGGGCCAATGTCTTCGCACTCAAGCAGCTCGGCGCGACGCACGTGATCGCCAGTGGTGCCGTGGGCAGTCTGCGCAGCGAGATCGAGCCTCGGCACCTGGTGCTGCCCGACTCGATCATCGACAAGACGATCAAGCGACCCTCGACGTTTTACGAGCAGGCGGCGGTGCACGTGGAGCTGGCCGAGCCGTTCTGCCCGATCCTGCGGTCGCTGCTCAAAGACGCCGCCGCGAGGGAAAGCGACATCACGCTGCACCCGCGTGGCACCTATGTCTGCATGGAAGGGCCTGCGTTCAGCACGAAGGCCGAGAGCCACATGCACCGTTTGTGGGGCGGCAGCGTGATCGGCATGACACTCATGCCCGAGGCCAAGCTCGCCCGCGAGGCGGAGCTGCCTTACGCGACGGTGTGCCTGGCAACCGACTACGACTGCTGGCACGATCGGCCGCAGGATACGGACGAGACGAGCCTCGCCAGTGAGATCATGGGCCACCTCAAAGCGGCGTCGGCCAACGCGATGACCGTGCTTCGGGGAGCGATTCAACTGGCGGCGACGCGTGATGGCGAGCTGATGTCCTGCCCGGCCCGCAACGCGCTCAAGCAGGCGATCTGGAGCGACAAGTCGCTGGTGGACCCGAGCGAAGTCGAACGACTCGAGCCGCTGTGGGGGCGGTACTTCTAGTGATCGAGGTCAAAAGTCTCTGAGCCGCGCTTCCTCTGGTGGCAACATCTCAGGCCGTCCGATGTGAAGGCTGTCGTCCTTTCGCAGTGTGAGCGGCAGGATCAGCTTCTGTATTGCAGGTCGTGTCGCAGCCGATGACGACGTCGCCACTTCTTCGAGCGTCGCCACCAGATACGCGACTGATGGCGTCGTTTCGTCCAACTCGGCATTGAGGAAATCGAGCTTGACGGTCCCACTGACAGGTAGCTCTGCCATCGTGGTGACTCCCGAACGTGTCACCGCTGGGCTCGAGGCAAGTCCGCCGGGTTCGATGACCGTCCAGATGAATCGAAGGCCTGCTCCTCTTGATGGCAGTCCGCTTACAAGGACGATTCGCTGATCACCCGTCACGCCCGCCCGCATCGGCCCGGCATATACGAGCTGCCCCTGACCGGCTGTGACGCCGGCCGCGGCCTGCACTCTCGTGATGTCGAGGGATGAGACTCCGCCGTACATGTAGTCGCCGACTATGTCGTCCTGCAGATCGACCTCAAGGTGCCATTGAAGCCCCTGTGCGTTCATCAGAAGCGGCCCTTGAAGCAGCGTCCGCTCGGCGTTGATGAGCTCTATCCGGCGTTCAACCCGCGGCCAGACGATGATGGACGACGCTGCGGCAGTCACCACGAGAGCGGCGACGGCCAACTTCCCCCAGTGCCGTCGCCACGACGGGACTGGCGGTGCATATGCGAGGGTTGTCGGCTCATATTCCACCGCAAGAAGCATAACGCCGCTACGTTGTCGGTGCCGATGCGACTGTTGCCGCATGTCCTTCTTGCTTACCTCGCCCTGGGCCTGCAGCTCGGGCTCGACGGTCTGCTCACGCTCCGAACGGCCGGTGGTGGGTATGGCAAGTTCGACCTGGTCTACACCGCCGCGGCTGGCATTTCGGCGATGCTGCCCAAGCAGACGGCCCCGACGGCGGCCCTGGTGATCGGCCTGCTGCACGACCTGGCCACGAGCGGGCCCATCGGGCCGCGGGCGGTCGGATACGGGTTGGCCGGGCTGCTCATCTCACGGGCGTCGCCGCGCGTGTTCGTGGGGTTCGTGGGTGTCGCTGCGGCCGGTGCTGTTGTGGCCAGCTTTGCCGCCTGGCTCGTGCTGAGCATTGCCGGTGGCACGCAAACGCTCGGCGGCGCGAGCCTGACCGGCTTCATGACCGCTATCACGACGCTGGCGCTGGCGTGGCCGTTGTGGAAGCTGCGGGGACGGCTCGTGTTGTCGGAGCGGAGAATGTGAGGCATTCAGATTGGCTTGACCTGCCGATCGCTTCCCGTTTCGGACGAAGCCACTGAAGTGGCTCGGCCCACGACGATGTCGAAGAAACTTTGTTACGCTTCGCTGCGTACCACGCAGCGGACGACGGATCGTCCGGCACCCCTGCCACGGAAGGCAATCCTCATGTTCGAGCGTCGTTCCCGGGTCGTGCTGGCCCTGCTCATTCTCGCGAGCTTCGCCCTGCTGGCCCGGTCGGCGCAGATTCAGCTCGTCCAGGCTGATGACTGGCGCCAGGTAGCAGAGGAGGCGCTCGTCAAGTCGACGCTGACGGAGGCCGCCCGTGGTCGGTTGCTGGATCGCAAAGGTCGTGTGCTGGCCGAAGACGTGCCTTGCAACGACGCAGCCGTCGCGTACTGGTTCGTGAGCGATCCGCCTGACGAGGGCTACCTCAAGCGGCTGGCCCGTGACCTGGCTCGGCAGAGCGACGGCTACTACACGGCCGACACGGCCGAGCAGGTTCGGCGGGTAGAGGCCAACGTGCCGATCGCCGAGGAGCGACTGACAGATTTCTGGCAGGAGGTCGCCAGAATTGGAGAGGTATCGTCCAACGAAATGGCCGCCCGTCGCCGGACGACGATGGCCCGCGTCGACGCCCGAAGGCGAGACGTTGTGCTACGTCGGTACCAGCGGTCGATCGACGAGCACGCCGAAGATGAACTGTCGCCGTGGTGGCGTCGCTGGTTGCTCGGCGAGGGCGACGCTCCGCCGGAGATGAGCGACTTTGAGGAGCCCATCGCAGACGAGACGCAGGCGCACGTGGTGCTTCGTGACCTGACGAACGACCAGTACAACGAGCTCGTGAAGCTCAAGAGCGACTTGCCGGCAACGCTGGGCGAGGCGTTGAAGCTGCGGGCCAGTCGTACCAGGCAGTACCCGGAGGCGAATGCGGTCGCCCACGTGCTCGGGCACGTCGGTGAAGTCAACCTGCAGCAGGTCGCCGACGACCCGCAGTTGGCCGAGGAGCTGCGTCGCTATCTGCCGGGCGACCTTGCCGGGCAAGGCGGCATCGAAGCTTTGGCCGAGCGACGCCTGAGGGCCACCCGCGGCCGCATCGTCCGCGACCTTCAGCACGACGAGCGACGCATCACCGACCAGCCGCAACCCGGCCAGGACGTGACGAGCACGATTGACCTGGAGCTGTCGCAGGACATCCGCGAAGCGTTCGAACACGTCGATTTCCGCTGGGCAGAACGGTATCGCGGCGAAGCGACTGCCTTGCGGATGGAGACGGGGCCGATGCTCGGATCGGCCGTTGTCATTGACGTCGCGACGGGTGGCGTGCTGTCGATGGTGAGCGTGCCCGACTACGACCCCAACGAGTACGCCAGGATTGCCGAAGACCTCTACGCCGACGAGATGCGGCGGCCGGGGATCAATCGGGCGACAACCTTCGCCGCCGTCCCGGGCAGTACGGTCAAGCCGCTCGTCGGCCTGGGGGCGATCACGGACGGGCTGATCCACGCCCACGACACGATCGAGTGCACGGGTTATCTCATCGTCGAGGTGGGCGGCGTGATGACGAAGTACACGCAGACCGGCCGATGCTGGACCGCCAAGATGTTCGGCGATCTGCCGGAGATGCAAGGGCACCAGAGCCCGTCGCGTGACCCACACCCGACGCCGGGGCTGAATCCGATTGATCCGGCGCGTGGGCAGATGACGTTCGCCGACGCGCTGCAGCGGTCGTGCAACGTCTACTTCGAGACGCTCGGCCATCGCGGCGGAACAAAGGCGCTGTCACGCTGGCTCGGCACGTTCGGGCTTGGTGAATCGACGGGAATCGGCCTGCCCGAACGTGAAGGGCTCGTACCGGCCGACCGACCGGTGAAGGCGGTGCCGGGTGACGCGATGGCACCGGTGCGCAACAACTGGTTCGGCTCGATCGGCCAGGGCAGCGTCGAAGCGACGCCGCTTCAGATGGCAGACGTGGCGGCGACGCTGGCACGCGACGGCATCCGTCGCAGGCCCACCCTCGTGGCCGACGAGCTTAATGAGCCCGAAGACCTCGGCCTCGACAAAGAGGCCCTCGACCTCATGCACCGCGGCATGAAGGCGGTCATCAACTCGCAAGGTGGCAGCGGTCACTCGATCAACGACCGACTGCCGCTGGAGATCGCAGGCAAAACCGGCTCGGCTCAGGCGGCGTTGCTCACCATCACCGACCGCGACGCCGACGGCCACGCCATCGTCAGCGACGACGGCCGCGTGAAGTATCGCCGCCTCGATGACGTGTCCGCCCGCGACAACCCCAACCCGCTGGCGCCGTGGTATCGCCGGACGAACAGTGAGGACGACGAGCGGATCGAAGTGACGCACGCGTGGTTCATCGGCTACGCACCGGCCGACGAGCCGAAGGTCGCGTTTGCCGTCTTTGTCGAATACGGCGGCAGCGGTGGCATCGCCGCGGGCAGTGTTGCGGCGCAGGTTGTCGAGGCGCTCGTCAAGCACGACTACCTCGGCGCCACGCGGCAGCCGGATCCCGAGCACGAAGGCCAGTACCTCGTTCCGTAGCGTCGACCATGAGCCTCAAGCTGATCGAGCGAAAGATCGTGCACCGCGGCAGGCGGATCGACATCGAAGAACTCACCTTCGAAGAAGACGGCCGCCGGTTTGTTCGCGAAGTCGGGCGACACGTCGGGGCGGTCTGCGTCGTGGCGGTGAACAATCAGGACGACGTCGTGCTCATCCGCAACCGTCGCGAGGCGGCGGACGGTACGCTTTGGGAACTACCGGCCGGCACCCTCGAACCGCCCGAACCACCAGCCGACTGTGCCAAACGGGAGCTGATCGAAGAAGCCGGCTTTGAGGCGGCGACGGTCGAGCACCTGACGACGTTCTGGACGTCGCCGGGCCTGTGGGACGAGCAGATGCACGCCTACCTCGCGACCGGCCTGACGCACGTCGGCACGTCGCTGGAGCTGGGCGAGGTGATCGAACCGCACGTTGTGCCGATCGACGAAGCCCTGGCCATGATCGAGCGCGGCGACATCGTCGACGGCAAGTCGATCGCGGCGTTGCTCTACGTCGCGCAGTTCCGACGGTGACGCTCAGTCGTCCATCAGCAGTTCTTCGCCTGGGATGGTGCGGAAGACTTCTTCGGTGCTCGTCTCGCCGCGGGCGACCTTGAGGAGGGCAGCCTTTCGGAACTCGAGCATGCCGTCCTTGATCGCCTGTTCGCGAACGGCCGAGGCCGGAGCGCTGCTGGCGATGAGGGCGCGGATCGCACGGCTGATCTCCATGACTTCGAAGACGCCGGTCTGGCCGACGTAGCCGCTCATGTGGTTGCTTTCGGCCGGAACCGGTGCGTAGAGCTTCGTGCCTTCGCCGGGCTTGAGCATGTCGCTGATCTCTTCAAAGGCCTCGGTACCGAGGTCCATCTCGCGACGGGTGGCCGGATCGAGCGTGCGGACGAGCCTTTGGGCCACAACGCCGCGCAGGCTGTTGGCCAGGAAGTGGTCGGGGATGCCCAGTGCCCGCATCGACTGGACCGCACTGGCAGTGCCTGGCGCGTGAAGCGTGGCGAGCACGAGGATGCCGCTGTTGGCAGCGCGTGCCGCGGTGAGGGCCGTTTCGGGGTCGCGGATTTCGCCGACCATGATGACGTCCGGGTTCTGCCGAAGCACCGCCCGCAGCAGGTCGGCAAAGCCGAGCTTAATGTCTGCGTTCGTCTGACTCTGCCGCAGGCCTTCGACGGCGTATTCGACGGGATCCTCGATCGTGTTGATCTTGCGGGTGCCGTCGTTGAGGGCCATCAGTGTCGCGTAGAGCGTGGCCGTCTTACCGCTGCCGGTGGGCCCGGTGATCAGGATGAGCCCGCCCGGGTTGGCGACCATTTGGCGGTACTTGGCCAGCTGTTTGTCGAACATGCCCAGCTTGCTCGTGTCGGCCAGCGTGGCAGAGCGGACGAGCAGGCGGAAGGCGGCATCCTCGCCGTAGAGCGTCGGGATGACGCTGACCCGCAGGTCGACGCTGTTGTTGAGCTCTGCGGCGCTGTCTTCGGTGCCGTCGGCGTCGAGAGCTTCGGGCGTCCAGATCCAGCGACCTTCGTCGGGGTGACGCAGGTCACCCATGCCCATGCCGCTGTTGTTGCGGACGTAGGCGACGGCCCGCTTGCCCTGCTCGCGGGTGAGGGTCGAAATCTGCCGAATCATGCCCAGGTGACGGACCTCAGCGACGATGTGGTGCTCGTCTGCGTTGAGGAACAGGTCACTGGCACCCATGGCCACCGCCCGGGCGACGAGGCGATCGACGGCCTCCTCGGCCGTCACGCCGGTGACGTCGGTCTGGTGGATCTCGGAGGCGGTACCGGGGACGGCAGGGTTGGAGTCGGACATGCGGTGTGGCGGTTGAAGGTGCGCCCCACCCGGTGATTGGCGGGCCGACCCGCGGGTGCCGCGGGCCGATCAAGGGGCTTGGCGGCGGTGGTGTCTCAGGCGGCCGAGGCGTCGCCGGCGGCGACCTGCTTGGCGGCGGATTCGTCTTGAACGATCGGCACAACGCGGCCGACTTTGAGCAAGTCCAGCACCTGCCGAACGGCCGGCTGGACGTTGTAGACGACAAACGCGCCGCTGGCGTCCTTGATCTGCTTACTCGTGCCGATAAGCCAGCCGACGGCGCTGGAGTCGATGTACTGCGTTTCGCCCATGTCGAGCATCACCCGCGACTGCATCCAGTTCTGACCGATCGTGCCCTGCAGCGGGTTGTTCCCGGCGGGATCAATGTCGGCGGCGGTGATGTTTCCGGCGGTGGCGACCTTGACCAGGCCGTCCTTTTCAATGGAGACGAGTTGCAGCTTCATAGGGCGTACGCGGCTTGGGCAATAGGGGCGCGGGGAAGACAGACGGTAGCACGACCCGCACCAATGTGAAAATGCCGTCCTTGCGGCAACGTTTCCACGCAGCGTCACGCTGCGTCACGCAGCTCCGACCGACGCGGCTTCGTCGGCTGCTCCATGTCCAGCGTCACGGGTGTGTCGAGCGCTTCGTCGCCCTCTTGGCCGAGCAGACGGATCACCAGACCTTCGATCTCCCGGGCGGTGGCGGCGAAGCTGAACTGCTTCTCGACCCGCTTGCGCATCTTGCCGCCCAGCTCCCGACGGCTCGCCCCTTCGCGGACAAGCTTGGCCGTCTGCTCCAGCCATGCGGCCGGATCTTCGCAAAGCCCCTCGCTGCCGGTGAGGTCGCCTGCCCCGCCGTCACCCGTGGCCACGACCGGCAGACCCGCACCCATGGCCGTCAGCACCTCAGGCGCCGCCGACGCGTCGGCCTCGAACGGCACGAGATACACGTCGGCCATGGCCAGGAAACCGGCCAGATCGCGACGCGGCCCGGCATATCCGACCCGCTTGCCGACACCCGCCGACTCGAACGCTTTGCGAAGCTGCGACGTGTCCCCGCCACCAATGACGAGGTAGACTGCCTGCGGTTGCTTGCGGAGCAGCTCGATGACCGAGCGACGCATCGCCGGTGAAATGGCGGCATCGACGTCATTGGCGGCCGTGCAGCAAATGACTGCCGACTCGGGCAGGCCATAGCTCGACCGTGCAGGCGTCTCGCCGACGGTTTGTTTCAGATCAACACCCTCCAGCAACGTCACCGTGGGCACGTCGCGGTCGGACCAGTAGCTGGCGTCGTTGTCGGCGGCGGTGGCGTCGAGGTAGCAGACGGCATCGACGCCGCTGCCGTAGTGCGCGGTGCGGCGCGTGACCCACAGCACACGCTGTGCGACACGCCACGAAACCACAAGCGCCGCCACCGGGTCGACGGCCTCTGCGTCAACGATGAGCACGTCCGTCTGATCTTCGACGATGCGGTCGGCGAGCGCGCGGGCGGCGGTGATGATGTCACCGTCGGTCGGTGCGATCCACGTGCTCACGCCGCTGTCGCGGAGCCGGGTCAGGGTGCTGGTGCCGCGTCGCTGCGAAGGGACGGCCCCGCGGCCGTTGTTGATCCAGGCGTGAGCCGATTGAGCGGTTCCGCTGTCGGTGGCCTGACGGGTGAGCGAGGCGGGCCAGCCGGCCCATTGCTGCTTGTCGTGCCGGACGTAGGCCTCGGTGGCGTAGGCGGCGAGCTTGAACTTCTTGCTGTCGACGTGTGCGGCAAAGGAGGCGGCTGCGCGGGCGGCAGGCTCGTCGTCGCCCAGGGCGCTCGTCAAATAACCCACGTGCGGCCGATCGTTGGCCCACTCGCCACCACCGGCCCACGACTCGTTGGCCGCGGCTTCGGCGATGAGGTCGGCCAGGTCGCTTAGATTGTTCCGCTGCTGCGACCACTGTCCGCCGCGACCCAGGTCCTGGGCGGCAGCACTCGTCGCCGCCTCGACGCCGAGACCGATCTCACCGCGGCGGATCGCGCTACGCCCGAACGCAACGGTCGGCCCGGTGGCGTCGTCTTCGCGGCCGACGAACGCGCTGAGCCCGACAAACTGCTCGAGGACCTTGCGGTCGGCAAAGTCGATGCTCTCCAGCGCGTCCCTGAGGTGGGCATGGCACTGCCGCAGCCCAAGGGTCGCGCCGGCGTGGTGGGCCAGAAAGCGTTCTGCGCTGTTGTTCGACTGCTGATAGACGTCGAGCCGCTCTGCCGCGACATCCCCGCCACGGTTGACTTGCTCAACGAGTTCGATCAGCGACGACAGGGGCGTGTTCATGGTCAAGCGGTGCAAAGGCGACCCGCAGAAGCACGGGCCACCCATCACATCGGCATCGAGTGCCCGTCGCGTTGAACTACGCGGCCTTGCAGGGGTTGCGCCCGTAAAAACCCATTGATTCGGACCTCGATGTGGTCACCTGACTCAGCCCAACCTTCTCATGACGCGGCCAGCACGGGCAGCTTACGGGCTGTCGATCGCTTGGGCTCGCCGACCAAGTCGTAGTGCTGAAAGTCGGTGATAGTCACGTCGACGAGTTGGCCCGAGTGCAGCTCGTCACGGCTGGCGACGTAGGTGACGCTGTCGATGTCCGGGGCCTGCCTGGTCGTGCGGCCGGCGTAGACGAGGGTGCCGTCGTCGGCCTCGCCCTGATGGGCGTCGATGAGCACCTCGACCGTCTCGCCGATGCGGGTTTCGTTTCGAGCGAAGACGACCCGCTGCTGGGCTTCCATGAGCTCGCCGTAGCGACGCGTTTTGATCTCCTGGTCGATCTGACCGGCCATCTTGCCCATCGGCGTGCCGGGCTCGGGCGAGTACTCGAAGACGCCCACGTGCTCGAAGTGGCCTTCGGCGATCCAGTCGACAAGCTCCTGGTGTTCGGCCTCGGTTTCGCCAGGCGTGCCGGTGATGAAGGTCGTCCGCAGCGCCAGGCCCGGCACGCGGTCGTGGAGCTTGTCGACGAGCGTCGTCGTCAGCTCTCGGTCGACCTTGCGCTTCATGCGGGCCAACACGTCGCTGTTGATGTGCTGCAACGGCATGTCGACGTACGGAACGACCCGCCGACAGCTCGCCATCGCGTCGATCATCTCGTCGGTGAAGCACGACGGATACGCATACATAAGCCGCACCCACGACACGTCGGCTTCGAGCTCGCGGTCGAGCGTCTTGAGCAAACCCGCCAGGCCCGGCCCGTAGCCGATGTCGGTGCCGTAGCTGGTCGTGTCCTGGCCGATGAGCAACAGCTCGACGGCCCCGTCGCTGGCGAGCTCTGCTCCTTCGAGCAGGATGTTGTCGATCGGCTTGCTCCGCATCGGCCCACGGATGCTGGGAATCGTGCAAAAGCCGCAGCCCTGGTTGCACCCTTCGCTCATGCGCAGATACGCAAAGTGCCTCGGCGTCAGTCGCAGGCGGGCACGGTCGTCCTCAAACGTCGGCAGCCGCATGCCCCGCTTGCCCTCGGTCTGCTTGCGGAGCAACCGGGCCGCGTGTGAGTCGTCGTCGTTGCCGGCAACGGCAGGCGCGGTGTCATCGCGCGTCGTCGCGTGATAACGCCCCAGAAAATGGTCACCGTTTCGCCCCGCTTCGCCGCGGACGGCCTTGACGATGTGGTCCCGGTCGAAGACGCCCACGAGCCGATCGATGCCCGGCGCGTCGGCCAGCAGCTTCGTCTTGTGCCGTTGAACCAGGCAGCCGGCGACGACGACACGTTTGACCTTGCCCGTCGTCTTGAGATCGATGGCTGCGTTGATTTCAGCCATCGACTCGGTCTTGCTGGCCTCTAAGAAGCCGCACGTGTTGATCACGATGGCGTCGGCCTCGTCGTGGTCGGGCGTGACCGCAATTCCGTCGGCAGCTAGCAGGCCCAGCATCCGCTCAGAATCGACAAGGTTCTTGGCGCAGCCGAGGCTGACAAAGGCGACAGACTCGATCGTCTGCGTGGACGGGGCGGTGGTGCTGGACATGACAGGGGCGAGCAGGTTATGCGATGCCAACGGCTTGCGGGTTCGCTCGGGACTTCACTTGCCCAGCCCGATGGGATTGTCCACATCGATGTGACCCTCCCTACCGTGCCGACCATGGCGAGCAGCACAGCCAAACAACTCACCTACGAGCAAGCTAACGCCTTTCTCGACTCTCTCGGCAATCTGGAGACGCGTCGCGTCGTCGGCAAAACACCGCCCGAACATCTTGATTTGGGTCGCATGACGACCTTGTGCAAAAAGCTGGGCGATCCGCAGCTCAAGGTGCCTTGCGTCCACATTGCCGGCACCAAGGGTAAGGGTAGTACGTGTGCCATGACCGCTGCCATGTTGCGGGCCAGCGGGCTCCGCGTGGGGCTTTACACGTCGCCACACCTTGTCGACGTGCGGGAGCGGATTCGGGTGCTGACGCCTGATCAGGACGCCGCCGCCCTGCCGCAGGGCGAGATGATCTCGACCGACGACTTTGCCGAGGTCATGAGTCGTGTCGCCCGGCAGTCGAGCGTCAAGGCAACGCCGACCTACTTCGACGCCCTTACCGCGGCCGCTTTTGTTTACTTCGCGGGTCAAGCCCTCGACGTGATGGTTGTCGAGGTGGGGTTGGGTGGCAGGCTCGACTCGACGAACGTGGTGCAGCCGATTGTGGCCGTCGTCACGCCGCTCAGCCTCGACCACACGCAGCAGCTTGGCCCGACGCTGTCGCACATTGCCCGCGAGAAGGCGGGCATTTTCAAGAAAAAGGCGACGGCCATCACCTGCCTGCAGGCAGACGAGGACACGCTTGGCGTCGTCAAGGCCGAGGCCAAGCGCGTCGGCTGCGAGCTGCGCGTCCTTGGCGAAGACGTCGAGTTCACCTGGCGGTTCGAGGCCAGCCGCATGCTCGGCCGCAACAACCGCATCGGCTTCGAGACCGAGCGACTCTGCTTTGACCACCTGGCCGTCCCGCTGCTGGGCGAGCACCAGGCGCTCAATTGCGGCCTTGCATTGACCGCGGTCGACGAACTCAAGAAGCACGGCTTTGACACCATCACCGAAGCGTCGTGTGCCAAGGGACTCGACGGCCTGTCATTCGAGGGGCGCATGGACGTACTGCGGACGGACCCGATCGTCGTCGCCGACGCGGCCCACAACGCGGCAGGTGTCGAGGCACTATTTCGCGGGATCGGGCAGCACTTCACGTATGACACGAGCGTCGTCGTCTTCGGCTGCTGCGTGGACAAGGATGTCGACGCGATGCTCGAGAAGCTCGCCGCCGGGGCGGACAAGGTGGTCTTTTGCCGCGTCGATTCGCCTCGCAGCGCTGATCCTGCCGACCTGCAGCGGCGTTATCACGACGCCCACGGCCGCATGAGCCAGACGGCCGAGTCGCTTCAGGAGGCATTGCGGCACGCACGCCGGAGCATCACCAGCGACGACATGCTGTGCATCACGGGCAGTTTCTTCCTGGTTGGTGAGGCAAAGTGCATGCTGGCGAAGAAGGCCGCGGCCAAAGTGGCCAGCGCAGCGTGAATGTCGCCTGACGACAAACCTGTTGAAACTTGCCCGACATGACCGTCGTTGTCGTTATGATCGGACAATGCCGGATGACGACGTATCGACGGTGTCGGACGGGTTGAAGCGGAGGTACGGAGGACACAAGGGGACGGGCGGGGGTGATGACGTGTCCGTCGTGCTCAACGGTGTGGTTGCGGCCGTCCGGGAACGGGCCGGCAGCGACGACGCCTTCCGCGGGGCGCTGGTGCGCCTGCTGGGCCTCAGCGGGTCCGCCGATGAGGAGCAACCGCCGAGTGCGACGGCGGATCATCAGCGGGCGTCGCGGTCATTCAATGAATTTTTCGACGCCGACCTGGTCGCCAAACGATGTCGTCTCAAAGCGGCGGCGGCGCGGTGGCAAACGCAGCGGGAGTCGCTCGATCGTGAAGCCGTTCGGCCCGGTGACGAGCTCATCCTCAACATGGGTCGCGACCTGCCCGACTGTTACTTATGGATGTGCAACGTCTCCAAATGCAGGACACGAAGCGAAGCGGCCATGCAACGGGTGGCGGCCGCTTATGAAGCACTCGCCGAGGCGGCAGACCTTGTCGGACCCGTCGACCTTGCGACGCTCACCGGCGACTCGACCGATCCGTCCGGCGACCACGTGCAGCTCGTCGCAGAGGCCCAGTCGATGCTCCACGTCGTCCTCGGTGACGTGAGGACGGGTGGCGGTTTCGATGCCGACCAGATGTCTGCGTACGTCCTGGCCAAAGAAGTCGGCGGCAGGCGGCGGACGTTCTTCCACTTCCTTGCCCGCGACGATCGTGCCGACCCGACGACCAGCGGCGACCTGCGACAACGGATCGCCGACGCCGACTTGGACGCCCCTCAACGGACTCAGGCGCGGGTCAGCGCCTTGCTCTTGCATTTGAGACAGATTATCGACGGAGCCGCCGAGTCCGTTGATGCCGCCGACACGGATCTGGCATGGGCCCGCTACGACACGAACGAGCTCGTGGCCGCGGGTTTGTCGGCAGAAGATCATCGCCTCACCAGTGCCGTCGCCGGCTTGATCAGTCGCATACCGACCGACGCCGACGATTCGATTCTCGGTGGCCCGTTGGCCGACGCGCTCGATCAGGCCGAGTCGCAGCCGCAAGCCGCGTCACCCGCAGTCGTACGGGCGGCGTGAGTGAGCCGACCTAGAACCTTGCGTGCCGTCGGTCGCGCTCATCGTGTACGCGTCGCTGGGCCCGGCCGCAGCGTGGGCGATTGTGCTGCTGACCATGCTGGGCAGGCGGCGGATGACGCGGTTGTCGAATCCGTTGCAGGTGCCACCGCTTCCCGACCCGCCGCCGCGCGTGCGGGTATTCGTGCCGGTTCGCGACGAAGTCAAGGGCGTCGCGAACTGCGTCGCGTCCGTGCTGCAGCAGAATTATTTGCCGTCGCACCTCGATCTGGTCGTCGTTGACGACCGCAGCACCGACGGGACCCGCGACGTGCTGGACACGCTGCAGGACGACCGAATGATCGTGCTGCACGTCGACGACGTGCCAGCCGGTTGGCTCGGTAAGCCACACGCCCTGCACCAGGCCGTCACGCGACACGGCGGCGAGGTCGACTGGCACTTGTTCGTCGACAGCGACGTGCACCTCAAACCCGATGCCATCCGTCAAGCCGTCGCGGTGGCGGTGGCGCGGGAGTACGACGCCGTCTCGCTCATGACGCAGTTGGTCGTCCCGACACTGCTCGAACAGGCCATTGCACCGCTTGTGGCGACGGTGTGGATGACAACGTTCAGGGCCAGCGACACCAACAACGACGGCCGTCCCACGTCGGCCGTGGCCAACGGGCAGTTCCTGCTCATCCGACCGGCCGCCCTCGCACAAGCCGGCGGGCACGCGGCGGTCAAGGATCAGACCTGCGAAGACGTGGCGCTGTTTCGCCTCATAAAGTCGCACGAGCGGCGCGTGCGGCTCTTCGCCGGCGCACACCTGACGGCCACACGGATGCACGCGACGTGGCAGCAGCTCTTCAACGGCTGGGCCCGCAACTTCGCCGGAACGGCCAGGCACCGCCCGATGCCGATCGTCGTCGCGATGCTGGTCTTAGCCACGCAGCTGGTCGCCTGGCCGCTGTTGCTTGTCGGCGGTTGGTGGACGGTCACCGCCCTTGTTCATGTAGCGGCAACGGCAACGTGGGCCGTCTTCGCCTGCCGTTCGGCCGGACTGGCGTTGGCCGCAACTGCGCGATCGGTGTTGCTGCACCCGCTATCCATCGTGGCGATCCTGATCCTGCTGGCGAACGGCGTCCGGGCCTGTTTCGGCGGAAGCGTGACGTGGCGCGGGAGCGTCGTCAAAGCCTGACGCTTACCCGCTCGCGCTGACATGCTTTGCCCGCATGAGCTTCTGGATCGGCACAAACGGTGCCGACGTGACGCGACCAGCGCTCAGGCCGAGGCCGACGGTCTTGAGCTTGGCGAGCTTGAACGCTGAGCATCGGCCGACGTTGTCGTGCAGACGCAAAGCCAGCGGGTTCCAAAGCGTGTTGCCGTCGATCAGCGTCAGGCCCTCACGTTCGTAGAGCGACGTGCGGCCGGCGTAGCGGCGATTGCTTCGCAGGTGCGTCGGGTAGGGCGGCGCGATGAGGTAGAACGGCGCGTGCGTCAGCAGTACGCCGCCCGGATCGACGAGTCGTTTGACGAGCGAAGCCACATGTTGCCGCGGACTCGGGACGTGCTCGAGCACGTCGAAGCACGTCACGGCATCGAAGCCGTCGCCGTCGTGTTCGCCTTCGATGAGCGTGACCGACACGCCGAAGCGGGCAAACAAAGCCTGGGCGTAGCGACGACTGGACCCCGGGAATTCGAAGTAGCTGACGTCGTGCCCGTCGAGGGCCAGGGCCAGCGCGTCGACGCCGAGCCCGTCGCCGTGACACAGGACGCGGAGCGGCCGCCCGAGCCGCTTTGACTCTCGCGTAAGGAAGGCCTGCGACCACTGCCGCATGGAGCGTTTGAACGGCTGTCGGTTCCAGACGATGAGCTCGAAGATGAACGCGTCGCTGTCCCCGTAGAAGGCCAGCAGTTCGTCCGACCACTCGTATGGCGTGATGTGTCGCCGCTCAATCTCCGCCGCCACCGTACGGCCGGGCGAGCGGACCTCGTCGCGGATCAGACGCTGCACCTCGTCGGCTGAACGCCCTGTTGCCTCAGCGGCAAGGGTGACTGCAACTTCGTCCGTCGTTGCGGCTTGGACGGCAGACGTGGAGGTGTCAATTGAACCCGGCACGAACGGTTGTAGGACCGCCGCCAACAGGTCGCCGCTGAGGAGGTATCGCCCGATGCCCCTCGCCAATCGCTCTTTCGACTCAACCTCTGCTCATGCTGGTTCTGCCGCTGCGATGGCTTAAGGTGTCACCGCCCATGCCGCAAGCTCCGACCACGCTCAACTACGAGGCAGCCGTCGTGCCCGGGCGGTACGAGTGGGCGATGGAGAACGAACGTGCGAAAATGCTGCGTCGCCGGTTCCTGTGGTTCACCGGCACGTTGACGGTTCTGTCACTGCTGTTCTCACCGATCAACATCGTCGGCCTTGTCAGTTCCAAAGGCGGAGCCGAGTGGCGGGCGCAGCTCATTTCCTTCGTCACGCTCCTCGTCCAGCTTGCTGCCACCATCTGGGCGTTCTGGTACGCCAAACGACAGGTTCGCAACGAGAGACGGCTGTACGCCATCGCCTTCTGGCTTGTCGTCGGCCTGGGTCTGACTTCGCTGGTGGCCAGTCGTGTCGCGGGCGTCATCGGCCTGCAGGAAGGGTACAAAGCCGGCCAGTTGGCCAAGCAGGCCAAGGCAGAAGGCCGCGATCCGACGACGCAACCCAAGCCGGTGTTCTACTTCGAGCTCGACAGCCAGCGGGTGGTCGAGGTGCGCGAGGACGAGGCCACGACGGCAGGCGACGCCGTTGCGGCTGTGGTCGAATCTGCGCCACGTCTCCCTGTGCCGAGGGGAAGCGTCGAAGCCCCTACCGAGGCCGAGGAAGTGGGCGAAACCATCGGCAAGAAGCTTGCCAGTACCGCCGCTACCGGGCCACCACTTTGGGTCGTGTCGTTGGTGGCGTTAGTGGCCGTGTGGTGGTCGATCTTTGTCACGCATTTCTTCGCATGCTTGTTCCTGCCGTGGAAGGTTAAGGAGGCGTGGCGACCGGCGCAGTGGTTGCTGCTGGCGGCGTTGTTGATTCTGGTGTTGGACCTGTTCACGGGCAACGCGTCGTTGCCTTTCCTCATTCTCGGCATCATCTTTCTGCCGCTGTCACCGCTTCCGGGACTCGGCTGGTGCTGGTGGCGGCACAGTGCGTTTCGGCAGCGGTATCGGTTGTCGTTCGTCAGCGACCAGTTCCGCCAGATCGAAAACGACCTGGCCGGTGCGAGACGCGTCCACGACAGTGTGCTACCGCCGCCGCGCAAGCAGGGGCCGGTCCGCGTCGCGTACGCCTACGAGCCGGCCCGCGAGATCGGTGGCGATCTCATCTTCGTCCACCCGCGGCAGTTCGACCCCGAACATCCCGACCAGCCGGTCAGCGTCGTCGTGCTCGACGTGGCCGGTCACGGCATTGCGGCGGCCCTTGCCGTCAACCGACTGTCCGGCGAACTCGAGCGTCTCTTCGCCGAGCACCCGGACCTGCGGCCCGACCGGCTCATGTCGATGCTGAACCGGTACATCCACCTCACGCTTGCGAGGCACTCGGCATTCGTCACCGGCTTTGCTGTTCGTGTCGACCCGCACGCCAAGCGGCCGCTGAGCATCTGCGGTGCCGGGCACCCGGACGCGTTCCTTTGCTCCGACGACGACGTCAAGCGGCTCGGCAGCGAGGCCATGATGCTCGGCGTCGTCCCGCCAGAAGCCTTCGTCGCTCCGCTCGTCGAGCACGACCTCGACCCCGGCGAGGTGCTCATGCTCTACACCGACGGCGCTGCCGAGGCCCGCAACACCGACGGCGACATGGTGACCATTGCAGGCGTCTGCGACTACGCCGCCGACGCCCGACGCGACGGTGGCGAGCCGCACCTGTGGCCCGGCGCGATGCTCAATCGCGTGGCCGCCTTCCGCAACGCCCCGCCGGAGGACGACACGCTGGTCGCCGTCGTCTATCGCCCGACGCACTGAGCCGGCTCACGTCTACGCTCAACCGTGCAGCCGACGCCGCGAGAACTTGGCTTGTCGTTTCCGCCTGAGTGGGCACCGCACGCCGCCACCTGGATGAGTTGGCCGCGTCCTGAGGGCATCAGTTTCCCGGATCGCTACGAGCACGTGCTGCCGAATCTGGCAGGCATCATTGCGGCGATCGCCCGATTCGAGCCCGTGAACCTGAATGTCCCCGACGCCGACTGGGCAGACACCGTTCGCAGCCGACTGCTACCGACGCTGGGCGACCTCATCAATCGCGTGTCGTTTCGGCACGTCGCTACCAACGAGCCGTGGTGCCGCGACCACGGGCCTGCGTTCGTCGTCAACCATCGCCAGAAGGCCGTCGTCGACTGGAAGTTCAACGCCTGGGGCGGCAAGTACCCGCCGTGGGACGACGACGACGCCGTCCCGACCCGCGTCGGCGAACTGCTCGATCTGCGCGTCTTCGACGGGCCGATCGTCATGGAAGGCGGAGCCGTCGACTTCAACGGCAACGGCGTCGTCCTGACTACCCGCGACTGCCTGCTTAACCCGAACCGCAACGGCAACCTGCACAAGCTCGACATCGAAGGCCACGTGCTTGACTACTACGGCCAAGAGAAAGTCTGTTGGCTCTCAGGCGGCATCGCCGGTGACGACACGGACGGCCACGTCGACGACCTGGCACGCTTCGTCAATGAGCGGACCATTGTCGTCGGCGTCGAGGACGATGCGGGTGACGACAATTACGACGTGACGCGAAGCGCCGCCGAGCAGTGCCGCGAACTCACCGACGCCGACGGGCGGCCGTTCGATGTGGTCGAGCTGCCGATGCCGGGGCGTGTCGAGATCGAGGGCGAGCGGGTGCCAGCGACGTACGTCAACTTCTACTTCGTCAACGGCGCGTTGCTCGTCCCGACGTACGGCCACGATAATGACGCGATCTGCCTGAAAAAGCTGCAGACGTTGCTACCTCAACGTCAAGTCGTCGGCGTCGATTGTCGTGAAGTCATCTGGGGGCTCGGCGCTATCCATTGCCTGACGCAGCAGGAACCCAAGGGGCCGACACCATGAGGATCGTCGGCCACGGGATCGACTTGGTCGATGTCGACAAGATCGCTGCGTTGCTCGAACGGCACGGCGATCGGTTCGTCCAGCGATGCTTCACGCCCGAAGAAGCCGCTTACTGCCGGCGGAGCAGCAAGCGGGTGGCTGAGCACTTCGCCGCCCGTTTCGCCGCCAAGGAAGCGGTGCTCAAAGCGCTCGGCACCGGCAGGCGGCACGGGATCGCCTGGACCGACATCGACGTCGTCCGGCTGTCGACGGGTGAGCCGACGGTGTCGCTCGGTGGCGTGGCCGGCGACATCGCGTCGGGCCGCGGAATCGTCGGGTGGAACCTGTCGCTGACCCACACGAACACGGTGGCCGCGGCAAGTGCGATCGCTCTGGCCGACTGAAGAGGCCTTCCTAACCTGACGCCGTGAATGACACGCAGCGGGACGATCGATTTGACGTGCTGTACACCAGCGACATTGCCGCCGAGGTGAAGTCGACGTTCGAAGAGATGATCGGCTTCGGCGGCACGGCGGTGGCGGCGACGCAGGAGACCGTCGCCCGCTTCGGCCATGCCCTCTCCGATGAGGACGACGGGCCGGTGATTCTGGTAGCACTGGCGGCCTTGCAGGTGACGCACGGCGTGATCTTCACCAGCATCCGCGATGCCGCCATCGCCGCCATCGATTCCGGTGCCGCCAGCCGCCAGGTCCATGGCCCCGCCGATGGCGAGGTGCATCTGGCATTGAGCGAGTTACGCGATCTGCTCGATGAGCTGCCGACGGAAGACGACGATGAGGATGACGAAGATTTTGAGGACGACGAAGACTTCGAAGACGAAGATTGAATCGCTCTGTCGATGTCAAACCGACCTCGGCTCAACTCAGACGTCGGGAGCGTCCACGCCTGACGCTGCCGCTTGCTGCTCGGGCCAGCGGTGGTTGCGACGCGGGATGAGCGCTCCGGTCTCCTTGCGATGAGTGTGCAGAAGCGAACGCAGCCGCTGAGTCGTTTCGGGTTCTTCGTCAGCCAGGTCACGTGTTTCGCTGACGTCGTCACGCAGGTTGAACAACGAGACACTGCCGGTGCCGCCATCGAAGTGCTCGATGAGTTTCCAGTCGCCTGCCCGTATCGAGCCGCTGGGGGTGTCGCCCTGGTTGCTGTAGTGCGGGTAGTGGAAGCAGATCGCTTGGCGGTCGGGCACGATGCCGTCGCTCAGGAGCGGCAACAGGTCGATTCCGTCGGCGTGCTGCTCGGGCATCGGCTCAAGACCGGCCGCGGCAAGGGCAGTGGGGTACCAGTCGCATGTGTAGCTCGGCACGTCGCACTCGCCGGGCTTGATGCGACCGGGCCAACTGGCGATCTGACAAACCCGCACGCCCCCTTCTCTGGTCCAGCCTTTGCCCTCGCTCATCGGGGCGTTGCAGGTCGGCGAACCCTCCGACGTCGCCAGGCCGCCGTTGTCGCTGAGGAAGACGATCAGCGTCTGCTCCGTCAGGTTCTCGGCTTCGAGCTTGTCGAGCAGCCGGCCGATGTTCGCATCAAGGTTCTCGATCATGGCCGCGTACGTCGGATCGCTCTGGACCGTCCGCCGCATCAGACGTTGGCCCTGCTTGCTGGCACTGGAGAACAGCTCACCTTCGATAGTCGCTGATTCCTGATCAAGCCCCATCGCCTTGGCCTTGGCCTGGTACTTTGACACGAGTTCGGCCGGTGCCCGGATCGGCGTATGAACCGCGTAGTGCCACAGGTTCAGGAAAAAGGGCTTGTTCTCTTCGCGACCCTCGATCAGTCGGATCGCTTCGTCGGTCAAGGCGTCGGTCAGGTACGTGCCGTCGGCGTACGACGCGTCGCTCAAGGTTGGGATGCCCCACGGGTTGAAGTAGCCTTGCTTGGGCCTGCCCCACCCGCAGCCGGCGATGTTGATGTCGAAGCCGTGTCGCTCTGGCCAGTGTGTTTGGTCGCCGAGGTGCCATTTGCCGACGTGCCACGTCTGGTACCCGCCGCGGCGCAAAGCTTCGGCGACGCTGACTTCCGTTTTTGGCAGGTGGTAGAAGTATGGAACGTCGCAGAGTGCACCGTAATCGCGGCCGCCGATCCACTGCGTGATGCCGACGCGTGCAGGCACTTTGCCGGTCATGAGCGACGCCCGCGTCGGTGAGCAGACGGGCGAGGCTGCGTAGGCATCGGTGAATCTGAGGCCGCCAGCCGCCAGCTTGTCGAGGTTCGGCGTCTCGTAGAACGAGCTGCCGTAGCACCCAAGGTCGCAACAGCCCAAGTCGTCGATCAGGACGAAGACGATGTTCGGCTGCTTGGCGGCACGTCGCGTGGTCATGGCTGGACGTGGCAAAGTTTCGTTTGTCCGCCGACTGTCGGCGAAACGGCATGTCACGCCTGCAGTTTCACCGTTGCCCGTGGCAGGCGTCGGCCCGACCTTAGACACGTGCTAGAAGCTCCATCACCCCTGAAAACGATGACCTCTGGCCGCTCGTCGACGGCCATCATCCTGACGGCTGCCTTCGTCGCGGCAATGGTGTTTCTCACATGGCACCTCAAATGGGCCATCGGTATCACATTCACCGCAGCGCTGGTGGGCGTGTTCCTGTACACCGGTGGCAAGCTGCTGACGAAAGTCGTCGGGGGAAACGGCACACGCGGGCTGGCGCTCTTTTGCCTCATCCTGGTGGCACTGGTCGCCGGCTTTGCCGCGATCGCCTTGCCGTCACTCATCAGCGAAGGCGACGAGTTGGTCGATCGTGGACCACAGATTCTCGAGCAGTCCCGGCAATGGCTCGGCCAGCGGACGTGGGGCCAGTGGGCGATCGGACAGTTCGGCCTCGAACGCTCACCGGCCGAGGCCCTATCGGGCGACGCCACCCGCCAGGCCATCACCGGCCAGGCGATGTCGACGATGGGCCTTGGCTCGTCGGTGTTAATCTACGGCGTCTTCCTCGCCTTCACCGGGCTGTACCTCGCGATCGACCCGGCGCTCTACCGCCGCGGCGTCTTGTGGCTGCTGCCAAAGCAGCATCGCGAGTCTGCCGATGATGCGCTGATCGAAGTCGGCGAGACGCTGGAGCGCTGGCTTTACGCGCGTCTGCTGTCGATGGCCGTCGTCGGTGTAGCCAGCGGGCTTGGCTTATGGGCATTGGGCGTGCCCCTGCCGTTCATTTGTGCGGTGATCGCGTTCGTGCTGTGCTTCGTCCCCAACTTTGGGCCGATCCTGAGCGTCTTACCGCCGATTCTGCTGGCACTGACGGCCACGAGCGACGACGCGACCTTCGTTGCTGCCGGTGTTCCGCTGGCCGGCGCGGTCGCCGTGTTGTACCTGTTGATCCAGGTCCTGGAGAGTTACGTCTTAACGCCGATCATCCAGCAGAAAGCCGTCGACCTGCCACCGGCGTTGTTGATCGTGGCGCAGCTCGTGATGGGCCTGCTGCTGGGCATCATCGGCGTCATCATCGCCGCCCCGCTTGTCGCTGCCATCATGACGGCGTCGAAGGAACTCTGGATCGAAGGCGACGTCGATAACGAAGACCCGAAGGAGACGGCCTGACCGGCCCCGCCACGTGGTGCGATCACGTGCCTGAGGCGCTGGAGGCTGCGCTACCGTGCTCGCCTTGACGCTGCCGTCGTTCATCATCGTGCCGCCTGGCGTTGAACCGTGGTGGTACGTCACGGCCCTGTTGCTGGCGGCAGTCATTCAGGGCATGGCCAAGAGCGGCTTCGGCGGCGGGATCGGCATCCTGGCCGTGCCGCTGGTGGCCAACGTGTTGCCGCCCGATCAGGCGATCGGCGTGCTGCTGCCGATGCTCATCGTCGGCGACATCGTCGCCAGTGTCATGCACCGCAGGAACGTCGACTGGCCGACACTTCGCCCCGTGCTCGGCGGCAGCGTCTTGGGCATCATCGTCGGCACGATCGTGCTCTACCTGCTGGGCACGGCCGACAAGCTGACGTTCGCCCTCAACCTGCTCGTAGGCGGCATCTGCCTGCTCATGGTGGCGGTGCAGGCGTGGCGGTTGACGGGTCGCCACCTGCCGCGCGTGCGACCGACGACGCGTAACGGCCTCGGCGTCGGATCGGCCGTCGGCGTCGCCAGCACGCTCGCCCACTCTGCCGGGCCCGTCGCGGCGATTTACTTCCTCGAAATCAAGCTCGACAAGGCCCGCCTCGTGGCGACGGCCGCGTGGCTGTTCTTCCTGGTCAACATGCTGAAATTGCCGACGTACTTTGGCCTCGGCCTGATCAATCCGGCCACGCTGCTCCAGAGTCTGTGGGCGGTTGCGGGCATTCCGATCGGGTCGGTGCTGGGCTTGTGGATGCACCGTCGAATCCCCGAGAAGCCTTTCACGATTGTCATCTACGTCGCCGCGGCATTGGCGGCGGCACGGATGATTTGGAAGGCGTTCGTCTGAGGAGCCGTGGCGGGTTGATTCCGCACCTTCCGTGTGTCGACGACGGCCGAATATAGTCGCGATCATGCCCACCACACAGCTCGATCACTATCGCCTTCTCGGCCGTTCGGGCCTTCGCGTCAGCCCGTTGTGCCTCGGCACGATGACGTTCGGCGAAGACTGGCAGACCGGGGCCAATGAAGAAGATTCCCGCGCGATCTTCAACGACTACATCGACAAGGGCGGCAACTTCATCGACACCGCCGACCTCTACACCAACGGCACAAGCGAGCAATACGTCGGCAAGTTCGCCAAAGAAGTCGGCCGCGATCGGCTCGTCATCGCTACCAAGTTCACCTTCAACGCCGGGGCGCTCGGCGACGCGTACAAGCTCAAAACGCGGCCCGATCCCAACGCGGGCGGCAACGCGCGCAAACACATGCGCAACGCTGTCGAAGACTCGCTCAAGCGGCTCGGCACCGACTACATCGACCTCTACTGGGTCCACGCCTTCGACGGCAGAACGCCCGTCGAAGAGACGATGCGGGCGCTGGACGATCTCGTCAAGCAAGGCAAAATCCTGTACGTCGGTGTCAGCGATTACCCGGCGTGGAAAGTCGCCGAGGCCAACACGCTTGCGTTGCTTCGCGGCTGGACGCCGTTTGTGGCATTGCAGGTGGAATACTCGCTCGTCGAGCGGACGACGGAGCGAGACCTGATTCCGATGGCAAGAGATTTCGGGCTGGGCGTGACACCGTGGTCGCCGCTGGGTCAGGGCGTGCTCACCGGCAAGTTCCTCGACGGCGGCAAGGATGAAGGCTCGCGGCTGGACAAGAACAAGGACCGGATGGGCGGCAAGTACCGCAACGACGCCGCCGACAAAGCCGCGCGGGCAGTTGTTGCCGTGGCCGAGGCCAAGGGCGTTTCGCCCAGCCGCGTCGCGTTGGCGTGGCTGCTGCATCAGCCGGGCGTGACGTCACCCATCATCGGAGCCCGCAAGACCAGTCACCTCGACGACAACATCGAGGCTGTCAGCGTCGACTTGAGCCAGAGCGACCTCAAGCAGCTCGACGAAGCGACGACGCTGGAGCTGGGATTCCCGCACGACTTCCTGACCGAAGTCGACCCCATGATCCGTGGCCAGGCGACCATTGACGCTCCCCACGGGCGACTGGTCTGAGAAGCAGGTGGCGAAGCAGAGGACGCAAAAGCTCGAAGTCGCAAAGACTGACGCAAAGACGCGATGAGACGTTGGCTTCTGCCTCTGGGCTTTCGTTTTGCCTTTGCGTCCGTCTTTGCGACTTTGCGTCTTTGCGTTCTCCGGCACCTGTTGATCAGGCGGTCTGTTTCGTTCGTTTCAGGTCCAGCCACAGGTAGCCCGACGCGATCAGCCAGATGACACCGACGCCGGCGAGCTGCGTCCACTGGTGGAGCACCACGAGCATCGGCAGCAGGAACATCGTTACCTGCCAGACCAACGCCACCGCCAACCGCAGCACGTCGGCCCTGGCTTCACGCCGATCGCCTGCGCTTTGCCAATCCCGCGGCCACAAGCCCCAGGGCTTGATCTGATCGTAAAACGATCGCAGTGTCTCGGCAGGCACGGGCGACGTTGCCAGTGTCACCGCAACGCTGGTCGCACCGCTGACCAGCAGCAGCACCGCGATCTCGCTGACGTCTTTGACGGATGGGTCGACGACCAGCCAGCCGTTGAGGTTGTTGAGCCAGATCAGCAGCGACGTGACGAACCCGCCCGCCACGCCGGCGGCGAAGCCGTAGCCGTTGAACCGCGACCAGAACCACCGCAACGCGAACGGCACGAGGAAGCCCGGGAAGAACGCGACGACGATACCGATCCAGATGTCGACCACGCCCGTCCCTCGGGCCAGGAGCGACAACGTGATGGCAAGCCCGATCATGACAATCAACGCGCTGGCGGCGTAGCCGACGTAGACCTCCGTTTTGCCGCCCGTCCGCCCGGTCAGCGGGTTCCACAGGTCCTTGACCACATAGCTCGCCCCGGCATTGATGGTCGAGTCGAAGGTGCTCATGCTCGCCGCCAGCAACGCTGCAACAGCCAGGCCGCGGATACCGGCAGGAAAGAGATCGTCGCTGAGCAAGAGGCCGCTCAGGATGTTCTCGGGGTCGTCCTGGCCGATGCCGTTGTGGATAGCCAGGACCGCAAAGCCGATGACCATCGGCCAGCGAAAGGTAAAGAGCACGGCCCACAACATCGAGAGCTTCACAGTGTCTTGATCGCTCGACGCCGCGTAGTAGCGTTGGGCCATGTACGCGCTACCGCCCGACCCGCCGAGGCCTTCGAGCACCCCTTTGGCGGCAAAGAAGAGCAGCGCCAGCCAGAACAAACTGCCCCAGTCGCTTCCCTCCAAACTTAGTTGCGGCCAGGCGGTGTTCGTCGCCGCACCGGGCCACATGTCGGGCGTGATCTCGGGCACCACGTTGAAGGCGGCGACGCTGACGTAAATGGCCGCCACGCCGATGAGAAACGCCTGGAACACGTCGGTCCAGATGACGCCGTACAGGCCGCTCGCCATCGTGTAGGCCAGAGCGATGAACGCGAGCACGACGGCCGCCGTTGTCGGTGAGACATCTTCGACGAACTGCGTGGTGAACCTGGCCGCGGCCGTCAGGAAGAAGGTGACCATGAGCATCGTGATCACGAGATACGTCGCTGCCGCGGTGTAGCGGGCGAGTCGTCCCGGCCGCCCGCTGCCGAAGCGAAGCTCCATCCACTGGGCCGTCGTCGTGACCAGGCTTCGGCGGTGCCACTTGCCCATGAAGGCGAGCCACACCGCGATCGGCAGCACAACGCCGCCGCGCATTTCGATGAAAAAGCCCTGCAGTCCGTAGCTGTAGATGAGCGCGATAATGGTCATCGTCCCGGCGACGTCGAGGTTGCTCGACATGCCGCTTGCTCCCAGCGCCCACCAGGGCGTCTTGCGCCCGGCAAGGAAGTAGTCATCGCCACTGCGACCGGCCCGCCGGGCCAGCATGGCGCCGATAATGACTAGAGCCAACAAGTAGCCAGCAATGACAAAGTAATCGAGCGGCTGCATGAGGCGGGACACCCTAACGCAAATTGCCGGTGGCTGCAGGAAAAGCCGCTTGTGCGGGTCAGGCGGCGGGTTCCATACACGCATGCGAGTCCGAGCTAAAGGCGCATGTCATATGGATCGATGTCGTGCAAGTGTCACGTCGCTCCACTTTGTTGATCACACTCCTGATCGTGGCGGCCCTGGTGCCCTTGGCCTCGGCCAGTCTGTGGACTCGCGCCGTTGAGACCTCTGCCTTGTCAGGAAACTGGTGCGGCCCGGCCGGCTCGACAGCCCCGTTGGCCATGGGCGTACCTTCGGGTTCTAGTGGTGGCGCAGGTGGCGGCTTGTCGTTCTTCACGAACGACGGCAACTACATGTCGCGCATCCACTGCCTCAGCACCGAGGCCGGTACGCCCGACTGGCCGTGGATCATCGGGTTGATCGCCCTCAATCTCATCATCATCACGGGCTACCTGAAGATCTTCTTCTTCTGGAGGCGGTCGTACCTCGCCGAAGCGCCGGCCGACCGCAACGGCAAGATGATGGATTTGGCCTACATCTTCCTGTGGTGCGCCGTCTGCGGCTACGGCATGGCGACGGTGATCTTCTTCTGGCCCGCCTACCGCTTGCTGGCAATCTTCCTGGCGGTGCTGGCGTTCTTCACGTGGCGGTTCGTGCTCAATCTCGGTGAGCTCGGCGTCTCGCTCGCTGCCGTCCGGCTCAAGCGACTCTCGCTCGTCGCAGACAAGACCAACAACGCAGTCATTATCACCGACCCGCAAGGCAGGATCGACTGGGTCAACGCTGCCTTGTGCCGGCAGTCGGGCTACTCGAGCCAGGAGCTGGTCGGACAGTTTCCGACCGACATCTTCAGCGGCCCGGCGTCGGACCACGAGCTTTATGCCAAGATCCACCGCCACATCGAAAAGGGCGAACGCTTCATCTGCGAGCTGCTGACATACAATAAAGACCGCTCGTCCCGCTGGATTCATATTGAGGCCGAACCGCTGCACAGCGACGAAGGCAAGCTGACCGGCTACGTCTCGGTCGAGACCGACATCACGATTCAGAAGACGGCGCAGTTCGAGATGATGCAGGCCAAGGAGCGGGCCGAAGCCGCCCAGACGCTTGCAGAGCAGGCACAACAAGACGCCGAAGCGGCCATGGAAGAAGCCGAGGCCGCCAGTCGCGCTAAGAGCGACTTCCTGGCGTCAATGAGCCACGAACTCCGCACGCCGCTCAACGGCGTCATCGGGATGACCGAGCTGCTCCGCAATACCGAGCTCAACGCCCGGCAGGCCCGCTTCGTCGACGCCTGCCACGCCAGCGGTCGGTCGTTGTTGGCGCTCATCAACGACGTGCTGGACCTGTCGAAGATCGAGGCCGGTAAACTCGAGCTCGATCCTCGCCCGTTCCCGCTCCGCCAATGCGTCGACGACACCGTCGCCATGCTCGCCGGCCGTGCACACGAGTCCGGGCTCGAGCTTGTCTACCAGTTCGACGATAACCTCGGCCGCAAGACCGTGGTCGCCGACGACACGCGGTTGCGGCAGGTGCTCGTCAACCTCGTCGGCAACGCGGTCAAATTCACCGACAACGGACACGTCCGGCTGGCCGTTTCGGCCGGTGCGGGTGACGCGGTCCGATTCGACATCACCGACACCGGTCCCGGCATCTCTGACGAAGGCGTCGCTCGACTCTTCAAGGCCTTCAGTCAGGCCGACTGCTCCACCACGCGCAACTACGGCGGCACGGGCCTTGGCCTGTCGATCTGCAAGAGCATCGTCGAAGCCATGGGCGGCAGCATCGGCGTCGAGAGCCAGCTCGGTGACGGCTCGACCTTCTGGTTCGAAATCCCGCTGCCTCCCAGCGACGACGCCACCCCGGCAGACGTCATTCCGCCCTCGATGATTCGTGGCATGCGGGCGTGGCTCATCGGAGACAACTTTGCAGAGCGGAACGTTCTGCAAAACATGCTCGAGGCGTGGGAGATCGAGGTGACCGTCAGCGACGTTCGCCACGCGACGCAGGCTGCCGACGACGAGGCGTTCGATCTGCTCATCATCGACGTGCCCGTCGCCGCCCCCGAGTCGGCAAACCGGCTGGCCAATGCCGCCGACAAATTCGCCGACAAGTCGCTCTTGCTCCTGCCGGTCGGCGGCGCTGGGACGACTTCCCGGACACGCCCGACCGTCGCAGCATTCGCAAGCCCCCGAGCCCGTCGGAACTGCTCAACGCGATCAGCGACCTTGTCTGTGGCACGAACATCACCGCCGCCATCGACCATGTCGCCGCGGCAGGTCCGGCCATCATCGGTCGTGTTCTCCTGGCAGAGGACCACCCGACGAACCAGATGTACGCCGGTGAGTTGCTCAAGCGGATGGGCCTTGAGGTGACATTCGCCGAGAACGGTCGCATTGCCGTTGACGCGGTCATCGAAGCCGACGCCGCCGGGACGCCGTTCGACCTGGTGCTGATGGACTGCCAGATGCCCGAGCTCGACGGCTTCGACGCGACGCGTCAGATCCGCAGGAACGGCTTCACCGGCCCGATCGTCGCCCTCACCGCCAATGCGATCAAGGGTGACCGCGAGCGTTGTCTCGACGCCGGCATGGACGACTACATCACCAAGCCGGTCGAGCCGTCGGAGCTGAGCCGCATCGTGGCTCAGACGGTGAAGCAGGTCGACGCGACCGACGCCGCCGACGAGCCGCAGGTGACCGCAAAGCCGGTAAGCGTTGATCCGCTGAACCTTGTCGAAACGCTGGAGCGTTGCCTGAACGACGCCGGCTTCCTGGCACAGGCGCTTGCGAACTTCGTGACGCAGACACCCAAGTACGTTGCTGCCGTCGTGGCCGCGGCCGAGGCCGGTGACGGCGAAGCGACCGGCAATGCAGCCCACTCGATCAAGGGCTCAGCCGGCATCGTCTCCGCCGCTGATCTGCTGGCGACGGCGACCGAGATCGAGGTGCTGTGTCGCACGGACCGTTTCGCCGAGACGGGTGATCTCATCGAGCAGCTGAAGGTCAAAGCCGACGAGGCCGTCACATTCGCCGCCGAGGCCAATGCGAGTCAGGTCACTGCGGCATGAGGTCGGACTGCGACAGCGCCGAGCGACAACGTGCGGGTTCTCAAAACAGGCGGGTTCTCAGATCAAGCGGGTGACTCTACGGTGTTGCTCTACCTGTTCGGGAGCTCACCACATGCACAACTCCATCGCCGCCGTTGCTGTTGCCGTTGCCGCTTGCAGTGTTCCTGCCTCTGCCCAGCTGGGCAGTGAGGTGGTCGCCGGTGGATTTGCCCAGCCGCTGTTCATCGCCTCGACCCCGACCGACGCGTCGGTGCTGTACGTCGTCGAAAAGGGCGGCCGCATCAAGACCGTCGATGCCGCCACCGGCCAATCGCTCGGCACGTTCCTCGACATCAGCGGCTCGGTCAGCACCAACAGCGAACGCGGCCTACTGGGTCTTGCCTTCGCGCCCGACTACGACACGAGCGGCGACTTCTACGTCAGCTACACCAACAACGGCGGCACGAGTGTCGTCGCCCGCCACCAGCGATCTGCTGCCAACCCGCTCGTCGCCAACACAACGAGCCAGGTCGTTCTGCAGGTCGCGCAACCGCAGGCCAATCACAACGGTGGTTGGATCGGCTTCTCGCCCACCGACGGTCAGAACCTCTACGTCTCCATCGGTGACGGCGGCGGTGGTGACGACAACGAGCCGGGCCACACATCCGGCATCGGGAACGGCCAGGACGCCAGCAACCGACTCGGCGCCCTGCTCCGCGTCGACGTCAGCGGCACCGATTTCAACCGCACCTTCAGCGTGCCCAGCGATAACCCCTTCGTCGGTGACGCCAGCCGCGATCCGACCATCGCCGCCTACGGCCTGCGGAACGGATTCCGCGCCAGCTTCGACCGCGACACCGGCGACTTCTACATCGGCGACGTCGGGCAGAACCGCCGCGAAGAGGTCAACCTCATGCCCGCCGGTCAGCTCGGTTACAACTTCGGCTGGCGTAACCGCGAAGGCTACATCGCCACGCCTACAGGCGGCGTCGGTGGACCAAAACCCGCCGACAACGCCGACCCCATCTTCGACTACGCCCACTCCGAAGAGTCGGCCGGCCTCGGCACGCCCGGCACCGGTGACCGCCCCATCCTCGGCCGAAGCGTCACCGGCGGATACGTCTACCGCGGTGATGACCTGGGTCCCAACTTCCAGGGCAAGTACATCTTCGGTGACTTCGTCAGCGGACGCATCCTCGCCCTCGACCTCACCGGCACGGGCGGCCTCAACCAAATCGGCGACTTCGACAACCTCGAAGATCTCGACCTCGATTTCCAGGACATCACCGACCTCGTCTACCCCGACTTCCCGCCGCAAGGCCTGCTGGCCAGCTTCGGTGAAGACGCCGACGGCGAGCTGTACGCAGCCACCTTCGACGGCAACATCCGACGGCTGACCTTCAACAAGCTGCCGGGCGATGCCAACTTCGACCTGACGGTGAGCATCCTCGACTTCGCGATCCTGCGGGCCAACTTCGGCCGCAGCGACGGCGTCCGCTTTCAGGACGGCGACTTCAACGACGACGGCACGATCAGCATCCTCGACTTCGCCATCTTGCGGGCCAACTTTGGTGCCGTCAGCGCGATCGAGGCGGCGACGATGGACGCGTGGTACGCCAGCGTGGTGCCGGAGCCGACCGTGGCACTGCCTGCCGTGGCCGGCCTGCTGTTGCTTCGCCGTCGTAGGCTTGCGGCATGAGCCGCCTTGTCGTCCTCGTGTTGCTCCCGCTGCTTTGCTTCGGGTGTGTCGCCGACTTTTCCAAGAGCGAGTCCGAGGGCCTGCAGCCTGGCGACCCGCTCGGCGACAGCGGCCCGGTCGTCGTCGAGGCGACCGCGACGCGGGGCCTGCCGGTCGACACGGTCGTGACGGTCCAGCTCCGCCGCGATCTGCTCGGCCTCACCGGTGCCGGCCCCGTCGGTATCAAGCCGTTCGGCCGCAACCGTGACGACTTCGGCGTCGCAGGCAGTCTCGCCCGGCCGATCGGTGACTGGGTCGTCGTGCGGCTTGAAGACGAGACCGTCGTCTACATCCCACGCGACGCGGTGCTGGCCATTGTGGTCGAGACGAACAAGCCAGCGGCACCGCGGTAGGCTCTGAACGTGATCCGCCAGCTCCGCAAGCTTGCCCTGAACTTCAGCCCGTCGGCCGTCGGCGTACTGGGCGTCGGCGGGTACGCCCGCCTCCTCGCCGCCGGTGCCGTGTCACTGCCGGCCGTGCTCGGCCGCGGCAACCTTGTGCCCGTCGACCGCCGCATGGGTCACCGACCGACGAGCGTCCGCTTCGCCGGGCACCGCTTCCTCATCGACGCCCCTGCTGTCGACTCGCTGATCCGCGACGAAGGCTCGACGTCGTTCAGCATGGTGCGCGAGTTGTTCCTGCGGAACTGCTACGTCCGCCACGGCATCGCCGATGCGCTGAGTCGATGCGAAGTACCTGCTCGATCTGGGTGCGAACCGCGGCACGTTCTCGATGCTCAATGCCGCCGTCGCCAAAGCCAACGGCGGCCGGGCGATCGCGGTCGAACTGCAGGACGATCTTGCCGACGCAATACGTCTCAACGCCACCGCCAACGGCTTTGACGACCTCATCATCGAGACCGGTTATGTCGGCAGCCCGCCGCCGAACATGACCGACCAGCCGCCGATCACGATTGAGAGTTTGCTGGAGCGTCACGACCTGCCGCGGTTCGACTTGATCAAGATGGACATCGAAGGCAGTGAGTTTGCCCTCTTCGACGACACAGGTTGGCTCGCCCGCGTGAATGCCCTCGCCATGGAACTGCACCCCGGCTGCGGCCAGGTGCGTCCGGTCGTCGACGCGCTGCTCGAGGCCGGTTTCGAAGTCAAGCTCGCCACCGACACCTTCGAACCCATTGCCCTCGACGCCGCCGTTCAACGGGCCGACTTCGCCTGGGCGTGGAAACCGCTAGCCGGCTGAGTCCTTGACGACCTGGAACGTGATGACGAACTTGGAAACGAAGAAGTCTTCGACGCTTCGGCTGCGCTTGGCAAAGCAGCTCGGGAAGCGACTGATCACTTCAATGCCGCGGTAGTCGGCCTCTTCGCTGTACTTGATCGGTGACAAGCGTGGGCGGACCTGCTCCCACAGGTCTCGATACTGCTCAAGGGACCAGTTGTTCAGGTGCCACAGATTCGGGTCGCTGACGATCGCCCGAATGTCATCCGGCTGCCACAGGTGCTGGCAGAACGGCACGCCGATCTCGAAGAAGGCGTGAAGTCCCAGCGGCGCATCATAAATGGGAGCGAAAGAGATGTAGATGCGACCGCCCGGCCGAACGACCCGCCAGGCCTCATCGAGCAAAGCCCGGGGCGTGTGGACGTGCTCCAGCGAGTTGAGCGAGTAGGCCGCGTCGAACGTGTTGTCGTCGAACGGCATCGTGCAGGCGTCCCCTTGAAAACCTCGCACGCCGGCTTGCGTCGCCCCGGCAAGCGGCGCGTCGAGCAGGTCGATCGTCGTCACCTCGCGCAAAGCGTCGAGCTCCTTGAGCCCCCAGCCGACCGCTGCGGGGCCGTCTCCAATTCCGAGGATGGCGTTGCAGTGCCCCAACGCCGCCGCGACTTCACGAGCCCGCTCGATGTCCGGCTTCTGCTCGACGTCCTGCGTGAATACGGCCGGGTCACCGAGCGGCGGGTACTCCGCCATCAGTGGTTTCATCATCTCAGGAGTGAGCCAGCGCGGCTCATCACCCGCTCGCTCCAAGGCGGTGGCCGCGTGCCGGATCCGACGGGCATTGCTCCACCGCTTGACACTGCTACGCACCGCAGGCGGTAACGCCTTCTTAAATTGCTTCACCACCATACGTGTCAGACTACATCATCAGTACTTCTTCGGAAAGCCGGAGCATGACAAATCTCCACCCGGCATGGTTGACACGCGTTAGCACTTCGTTCGCATTCGGCCAGTCAGGTCGCTACCTTGCCGCCGCGTGGCATTAGCTCGGGTCAAAACGTTTGTTCTCAAAGGCATCGAAGCCGTCGAGTGTGATGCCGAAGTCGACGCGACCGGCCGCGGGGAGCATGTGACGACGCTCGTCGGTCTCGCCCAGGCGGCGACGCGGGAAAGTGTCGAGCGGACGCGGCGGGCCATTCAGAACAGCGGCCACCCGACGCCGATCGGACGCGTACTCATCAACCTCGCACCGGCCGACCTGAAGAAGGAGGCGGCCGCCCTCGACCTGGCCATCAGCGTCGGCCTGCTCAAGTGCGTCGGCTCGATCGACGGCGACAAGCACCGCCGTTACCTCATCGCAGGCGAACTCGCCCTCGACGGCCGCGTCAAATCGATCCGCGGCTGCCTGAGCATGGCCATGCTCGCCAGACAACTCGGCATGACCGGCGTCATCGTCCCGGCCGACAACGCACGCGAAGCCGCCGTCGTCGACGACGTCGCGGTCATTCCCGTCGGCACGCTGAGCCAGGTCGTCGCGTTCCTGAACGACGACGACGAAGCCGTCGAGCCGTACGTGCTGGCCGACGGCGACGAGTATGCCGAGAGCGACGTGCCGGACGACAGCGACTTTGCCGACGTGCGAGGTCAGGAGGCGGTGAAGCGTGCGGTGATGGTCGCCGCGGCCGGGAGGCACAACCTCGCCATGATCGGGCCACCAGGCACGGGCAAGACGATGCTCGCGCGTCGCATGGGCCAGATCCTGCCGCCTTTGAGTCGGCAGGAAGCGCTGGAGACGACGCAGATCTACAGCGCCCTCGGCAAGCTGCCGCCGAACGTGAGCCTGCTCGATCGCAGGCCGTTCCGCACGCCGCACCACTCGGCGACCGCCCAGGCCCTCGTCGGCGGTGGCAGCGTGCCGCGTCCGGGCGAGTGCTCCATGGCCCACCACGGCATCCTGTTTCTCGACGAACTTCCTGAGTTCGGCCGAAACGTTCTGGACATGCTGCGCGAACCGCTCGAAGGCGGCGAGATCACCGTCAGCCGTGTCCACAGCACCGTCCGCTTTCCGGCAGACTTCATGCTGGTGGCGGCCATGAACCCGACGCACCGCGGCGACGACGGCCCAGAAGGTAAGGAAAACAAATACCTCGCCCGCCTCAGCGGCCCACTGCTCGACCGCATCGATCTGCACGTCGAGGTGCCCAAGGTCGGGTACGACGAATTGAGCCGTAAGGCCGACGGCACCAACTCGGCCGACATGCGCAAGACCGTCCTGCAGGCCCGGCGACGACAGCTCGCCCGGTTCGGCGACGCGTCGATGACCAACGCCCGCATGAAGGGCAAACAGCTCAACGAACACGCGTCGCTGGCCGGCGGTGCTTTGCTGATTCTCAAGCAGGCGATGGAAGAGCTGGGCTTGTCGGCCCGGGCATACGACAAGGTCCGCCGCGTCGCCCGCACGATCGCCGACGTGGACGATGTCGATGAGATCAGCGAGATGCACGTCGCCGAGGCGGTCGGATATCGGTTGCTGGATCGCAAGCTTTGAGCGTGCATCAATCGAGGCTCTGGCGCGTAAGGTGACGACATGGTCCGACACCTTCTTTGCGGCTTGAGTTCCCTTGCCTTCTGTGCTGTCGCGGCGGCGTCGCCGGCGGTCGACAAGGCCCAACAGGCGGTCGAGGAAGGCCTTGCCTTTCTGGCCGACCAGCAGCAGGCCGACGGCACGTGGCAGCCTGTCGAGCAGGTGCCGCCTGCCGTGACGGCGCTCGTGCTTCGGGCGTTCGTCGACAGCGACAGCTACGGCCCCGACGACGACCTGGTCCGCCGCGGGTACGACGCCCTCATCGCCCAGCAGGTCGAAGGTGGCGGGATTTATGATGACTTGCTGGCGAACTACAACACAGCCATCAGCGTCAGCTCGCTCGCCGCCGCCCGGGCCGAGGCGGGTGACGACCGGTACAGCGACTCCATCAACAATGCCGTCGGCTACCTGCGCAAACTGCAGTGGACGCCCGAGACGCGTGCCGACTTTGCCGGTGAAGATGCCTCGGCGACCGTCGGTGGCGAAGACGACGCCTTCTACGGCGGATGGGGCTACGGCGGCAGGTCTCGCGGTGACGGGCGGCCCGACCTCTCCAACGCGGCCATGGCCCTCGAAGCCCTGCACGAAGCAGGCGTCGACAAGGACGACCCGGCGTTCGAACGGGCGCGCCTGTTCGTCACCCGTCTGCAGAACCGCAGCGAAAGCAACGGCCAATCGTGGGCCGGCGACGACGGCGGGTTCGTCTACTCCCCCGACGCCGACCGCACGGGTGAAAGCTTTGCCGGTGAGTTCGTCACGCCCGACGGTGATCGGCGCTTGCGCAGCTACGGCTCGATGACGTATGCCGGGCTCAAGAGCATGATCTACGCCGGCCTCGATCGCGACGACCCGCGCGTCCAAGCGGCCGTCGCCTGGGCGGGTGACAACTGGACGCTCGAGGCCAACCCCGGCATGGCCGCAATGGGCGACGACCGTGCGGAATGGGGCCTTTTCTACTACTACCTCGTGCTCGCGCGGGCACTCGACGCCTACGACGAGCCGACGCTGGAGACGCGTGACGGCCAGGTCGATTGGCGACTAGCGCTGATCGACGCACTCGGTGAGCGGCAGCAGGCCGACGGCTCGTGGGTCGGCAACGCCAAGTGGCGTGAGAACGACCCGACGATGACGACCGCCTACAGCGTGCTGGCGTTGAACGTCGCGCTCAAAGACCTCCGCGAGCATCCGCCGACGGAGTAAGCCTGCAGTCACCGGCGCTTGTTCGGAGCGAACGTTTGTCTTGTGCAGGAACCCGAGAGCCGCGGTCCCACGGACCGCTGGTCTGACGACGTTGACAGCACCAGCGTCGTGTCCTGCGGAAAGGCAGGTTGTTCGACCGGAAAGGCAGGTTGTTCGACCGGAAAGGCAGGTTGTTCGACGCGATCGGGCAAGCCTGCCGGCAAGACGCAGGTCGGGTGCTGCGTTTACCGTCAGACCGGCGGTCCGTGGGACCGCGGCTCGAGGAAATTTGCCATGAACTGCACGATTCGATCGATCGAGGCGAGCCGGACGCATGACCTGCGGCAGCGGGTGTTGCGGCCGACGCTGGATGTGGAGGCCATGCGGTTTCCGGGTGACGAGGCCGCAGTTCATCTCGGCGCGTTCGTTGGCACGCGGCTGATCGGGATTGCCAGCTTCTACGAAGAGGCCATGCCGAGTGACGCGCTTGCCGATGACTGGCGGCTGCGGGGGATGGCGGTCGATCCGTCGGCTCAAGGCGGCGGCGTCGGGTCGATGGTGCTCCGGGCGGGCATTGCGGCGGTCCAACAACGCGGCGGTGCGAGGCTCTGGTGCAACGCCCGAGAGGTCGCGACAGGGTTCTACACCTTCCACGGCTTTGGCATTGTCAGTGACCGCTTCGACATCGAAGACATCGGGCCGCACTTTGTGATGGCGAGACCGGTGCGGGTAACGGGCTGACATTGAACGGCACGAACCAAACGGGTCACTGTCGCAGCAAGTGCGACAGCGACCCGATCCACGCCAATGGACTCTTCAGCAGCACCAGGCCAGGTCGACCCTTTAGCCAGGTCGACCCTTTAGTTGAGGACGATGACCTTCTCGAGGATGAGGTGGTTGGTGCCGCGGTATTCGGTGACGCGTCCGGTGACGCGGAAGCGGCGGTCGGTGCCGCTGCGGATGGCCGACTCGATGGCCATGAGGTTCAGGTTGGGCACGAGGGTCATGGGCGGGTCACCTGCCGCGGCCGGGCCGACACCGTCGGAGGCGAAGGTGAACAGCAATGCGCCGTCATCGGTCCGCCGCACGGAGCCGACGCGGTCGATGACGAAGGTGCCTTCCCGCAGCAGTCGACGGGCACCGACGTCCGGAGCCACATCAGGCCGACGCGCCTCAGGTTGCGGCTGGGTCTGCGTTGCCGGACGGCTTTGCGGTGCAGCATCGTCGGCCGTCGGTGGACGGTCGAGCAGACGATCCAGAATCGCATCGGCCGGGTTGTGCACCGACTGTGTCGTCGGCGTGATCGAGTTAGTCCGACGACCTTCGTACGGCCGATAAGCGTCCTGCCCCGCCGCCGTCGGCACGAGGAAGGCCGCTGCGCAGCAACCCAGGGCGAGGGCGGCGAGTCGCGGGCGGAGAATGGCGTTGAAAAAGTTGCGTGGCATTGGCGTGCGTCCGTGCGGGTCAGGCCGTCTCCGTCGATGGATGGGCCACATCCAAGCTACGATTCAACATCGGGCGTGTGCAAATGGAATTTCTGCGACGTCCGTGACGTCGTTGCCGTCACCACGTGTACTTGACGGTGTAGGTCACGACCTTCTCTTCGTCGGGGGCGACCGTGACCGGGAAATGGACCGTGCGGGCGTCAATCTTCTCAAAGTCGTCGCTGTGGTCGACGATCTCCCAGGTGGCCCAGCGGAACAGGTTCTCCTTGACGAGCACCTTGACCGCCTGGTCTTCCTTGCGGTTGCGGAGCTTGATCTCGAACGACTCGGTGATGGTGCGGCCGCGTTCGTCGAGCTGGTAGTCGGTTTGCTTCCGCTCGCCGACGACGTCGAACGCGCTGCCGAGCTTGACGAGCACGGTCTCTTCGCGGGCGGTGTGGTCGATCACGTCTTCGCCGACGAATTCGAGCGTGTTGTCGGCGTCGTCCTGCTTGTAGACCCGCAGCTTACCGGCCGGCAGCGGGACGCCCAGGCCGTCGTCCTCGGCGTTCTTGAAGGTCAGGTAGACGTCGACCTTGTTGTTCGACTGGTTGCCGAGATTGCGATCGGTGTAGGCGTCGGAGCCGTAGCGGAAGCCGCGGAACTGGTCACCCAGGCCGTAGTAGACGAAGACCTTCTCAGCCGGCACGGCTTCGGCGGCGTCGAAGAGTTCGATCTGCTTGGTGGAGTTGTCCGGCAGGCTCGTCGGGCGGCCCAGCGTGTAGAGGTGGTACTCGAAGAAGCTTTTCTCCTCGAAGCCCTCAGCATCCTGCACGGCCGATTCTCCATTCGCGTCATCCGCAGGTCTGTAGTCGTTCTGCTGCGGCGTGACGCGTTGCACGTCGCCTGCCACGAGCTTGAGCTTGGCGTTGTCGAACGTCACGCCACTCTGGTTGACGACGGTGACCCAACTGCCGACATCGACGGCGGTGTCGTCAGAGTTGATGATGACGCTGTAGTCGGCCCGCCAGGTGAGGCCGGTCGTCTGATACGTCAGCCGCACCGGCCGCTCGCCGGCGGTATCGGTCATGAGGTCCCAGACGAGCGTCGGCTCGAGGATGAGCCCTTGCGTGTCGGGGAACTCGATGTTGCTGACAAAGCCGGCGAAGTTGCCGCTGGGCTGAATGCGGACGACGCCGTCGGGCTCGCGATAGACGAGGCTGCCTCCGCTGACGCTGAGCAATTCGACCGGCTCGCCGTCGGTGCGATTGAGGGATCTGGCCGACGAACTTTTCGAGGAGCTTGCCTGCGTCGAGGAGGTCGTACTCGTAGCTCTGCTCGACGACGGTGATGGGGTCGCCGAGGCTTTCGACGCGAACGGTCGAGGGGTCGATACCTGCTGCGACGCCGGTGAAGCGTTGGACGCTGCGGCCCTGGTCGAGGTCGAGCGAGCGGGTGACGCGGACGACGCCGTAACCGGGGAAGTTCTGGCGGTAGTAGTACGGATTTTGAAGGCGTTGCTGTTCGAGCTGGCCCAGGTCCATCGAGGCCGGGTCGGCGGTGGAGTAGACGGTGAGGGCGACCTCATCGGCGGCGGCGTAGGCAGAGGTCATCAGCAGGGCGGAAAGGGCGAGGCGTTTGAGCATGGCGATCGTGGTGAGGGTACTTCATGAGAGGGACGAACCGGTCGAAGGTTTCTTAACTCGCCGCCGTCGCGGCCGCGGCGGCGCACCGGGTAAACGACACCGCGGCGCACGGCGGCGAACGACCCGCCGACGGCGAGGCTTGCACGTTTTGCCTGCTCCGTGCTGCACCACGGACGAACCGCCAACGCAAAGTGCGGGAGTGGGCTGCTCGAAAACGGGTCAAATTGTTCCACGTGGAACAACGGCCGAGCTTCCAACCCTTCGCCACGACGCCCGATCGACGTCGGCGGACCCGCAGAATGTTCCACGTGGAACATCTGCCCCGCCGCCAAACCCATTTGGCCGCCGCGGCGCAACAGATTAGTTGCCTTGCGGCTCGGCCGTGTCGCGTGGTATGCCGGCCGCATGCGCCTTGCCCTGCCGATGTTGATGTGTCTGTTCGCGATCGTCGGCTGCAAGAGCAGCCCGATGCCGGGTACGAAACCCCCGACGTCGAAGGTGCTCGACGTCTCACCGACCGACGCCGACGCAGAGGGTTTCGACCTGGACGTGAAGGTGCAGATCGAGAACCGGATGGTCGTCCCGTTCGATGTGGGCGACGTGAAGTACACGTTCTCGGTCGAAGGCGTTGAGGTAGCCGACACGACGGCACAGTTCGGCGCAGTCATCGCGCCGGGGGCGAAGGAGACGGTCATGTTCAAGATCCCCGTCGGCTGGTCAGATCTGCGCAAGGTCGTGAGCAAGCTGCCTGAGGGCGATCTGGCCCGGGTGACGATGACGTTCGACGGCGAGATGATGTTGCCGGGTGTGCCGCTCGTCGAGTCGACGGCGGTGGGCCAGACGACGACCATCAACCTTCGCCAGCAGATCAAAGAGGCGGCGTCGCTGCCGGACGCGTTCACCAATAGCGACTTTTCCGGGTTTGTGACCGATGTGAAGGCATCGATGCCGAGTCAGCTGCCGGCGAGTGTGACGCAGGCGCTCGACGACGCCGCCTCGGCCATGCCGGACGTGCCCGAGCTGGACCTGTGAGTCACCAGCGGCGGGATCGCAACTTGCCCCGGACCGTCGGCTACCGGTAGGCTGGCCGGTTGTGCCAGGTGACGACGATCCGCATTCGACAAGAGTCCTCATCGCCTCGGGGCGTGACCATCCGGGCGTGCTCGACGAAGTGGCCGCCTTTGCCGCTGACCGACGGCTTCGCATCGAAGCGGTTCGCACGGTGTCCATCGGCGGGCACTTTGCGATGACGCTTCGCGTGTCGGGTGCCGAGTCATCGCTGGAGCAGGCAGACAGGGAGCTGACGATCCTGAGCGAGCGGACAGGCTCGATGGTGCGGATGGAGGCCGATCTCGGGGACGACACGTCTTCCGAGGCCAGCTACGCGTTGTACCTCTCAGCCGGCACCGCGGCAGACGCGGCAGACGTCTCGCAGACGCTTCGCCACGCGGGCAATCTCATGCGGGTACTGCGCGTCAACATCAGCCACATCGGCACCAGCAACGAGCCGGGTGATCCGTTCGATGCCGAGTTCCGCGTGTCACTGCCAAACGATGTGCCTGCCTCGAAGTTTCGCGAGTTGCTGGGTCAGTTGTTCGACGACCTGGGCGTCGGCTGGGAGCTGCGGGCAGACGTGGACGGCTGAGCGAATGTTCCACGTAGAACACGACGAGGCGTGTAGCCTGCGGGCATGAAGGTCAGCGTTTTCAGTGCAAAGTCTTACGACCGTCGGTTCCTGGACGGGGCCAACGATGCCGCAGGGTCGCCGCACGTGTTGTCGTTTCACGAGCCGCGTCTCTCGGCAGAGACGGCCGTGCTGGCCAAAGGTCGCAAGGCTGTCTGCGCGTTCGTGAACGACGACCTCGGTGCCGACACGCTGGCTGCGTTGGCGGAGGTGGGCGTGCGGTTCGTCGCGTTGCGATGCGCGGGCTTCAACAACGTCGACCTCGACGCGGCGCAGCAGCACGACATCAGGGTCGCACGCGTTCCGTCGTACGCACCGGCCGGTGTGGCCGAGCATGCAGTAGCGCTCATGATGGCGCTCAACCGGCACCTGCCCCGCGCGTACAACCGGGTCCGCGAAAACAACTTTGCCCTGGCAGGTCTGCTCGGATTCGAGATGAAGGGCAAGACGGCGGGTGTCATCGGCACCGGTCAGATCGGGGCGGCGGCGTGTCGGATTCTGCTGGGCTTCGGCATGAAAGTTCTCGCCTTCGACACCACGCCGAGCGACGAGCTTGTCGCAGCAGGCGTGACCTATCGCGATCTCGACGACGTGCTCGCGGCGAGTGATGTCGTCACGCTCCACCTGCCGCTTGTCGAGCAGACACATCACCTCATCGACGAGCGGGCGCTTGGCCGCATGAAGTCGGGTGTCATGCTCATCAACACCTCGCGCGGCGGCCTCATCGATACGAAGGCTGCCATCGCTGCGCTGAAGCGCGGGCACCTCGGCTCGCTCGGGCTCGACGTCTACGAAGAAGAAGACGGTCTCTTCTTCGAAGACCGCAGCGGCGCGATGATGGGCGACGACGTTTTTGCCCGACTGCTGACGTTTCCCAACGTGCTCATCACCGGGCACCAAGCGTTTTTTACCGAAGAAGCGTTGACGAACATTGCCGAAACGACGATTGATAACCTGACCCAGTTTGACGAGCATGGCACGTGCGACAAAGCCGTGTCAGCGTCAAACCTGTGACTACAGGTGAATCCGCTTGCGTTGCTCAGCCGGCAGGAGCGTGCAGGCGGCGTTGGTGTCGACCTTGCCAAAGGTCTTGTAGCGGATGGCGGCGACCATTCGGTAACCGAGGTCGCGGATCGGTCGCGGGATGATGCGGAACCAGCCGAGCACCTTGTAGAGGCCGTCGAGTCGGCTGGCGATTCGCAGTGCCGCGGTCGAGTGGCTCGAGACGGTGCCGTCGCGATCGACGAGCAGAATGGAGTCGCGGTAGTCGGCAGCGTAGCCGTTGGCCTCGAGAATCTGCCGGCCGCCATCGCTTTGCAGCGGCATGAAGTGGAATTGCCCCTGTTTGTCGTGGTTCAAGACGAAACGCATCGACTTGTCACACAATCCGCACTCGCCGTCGTACAGCATGAGCGGCCGTGGGATGTCAGCATTGTCAGTCATGCGGGTACGGCCTCGACCGCAAGGATACGCTTGGCGCGGTAGCACGCGATCAACCAGGCCCACGGGACGAAGAAGGCGTAGGCCGGTAGGAACGGCCAGAAGTAGACGCCGAACAGCAAAGCGATGTTGGCCTGCATGCCAAACATGAGCGGCACGAAAAACAGTCGTGCCTTTCGGCTGACGAGCACGAGCGGGAACAGGCACTCGCCCACCAGCGTCATGATGCCGGCCATCCAGACGAACGGCTTGAAGTAGGCAAGCTGAATGCCCCAGTCGACGAGCGGATCGTTGTCGTAGAAGTGCCCGAGCATCATCGGCGTAAACGACTCGGGCGACACCCAACTGAGCCCGGCCAATCGCACTTTCTGCCAGCCAGCGAATGAGAACACGATCGTCATCAAGATCCAAACAACGCGGATCGGCCAGCGATACTCGCCTGACAGTTGGCTCAGCTTGCGTGCCCCGAACCAGCCGAACCGCCTGTCGAGGCTGAAGGCGGCGTTGCAGTGGGACATGGCCAGCGTGACCAGCATGAAGATGACGATCGGCTCGCTGTGGCTGACCTTGCCAAAGGCGGTGCGTAGCCCGAGGAAGTAGAACGCCAGCACCGCCGCCGTGATGAGGCTGGCACGGGTCATGAGGCCGAACATGCCACCGAGCAGCGACAGTGCGAACACGGACTGCAGCACGCCGACGGCAGTATCGCTCAGCGTCGCGTTGTGACCGAGCAGGCCGAAGAGACCGACGCGGTCGTAGTGCGTCGTAGCAATGAGGTTCCAGCCGCGGAAGTCAGTCAGTAGGCCGTAGTAGACGAACAACCAGCCGCACACGATGATCCGGCAGATCGCCAGCGGTTGCGGCGATTCGGGCGTAAAGAAGTAGCGACTTGGCCATGCGGCCGGGGCCGGCTGCCTGTGGGCCGAAGCATCAGATTTCTTGGAAAAAGCGTTCAATCCAGCTCCTTGCCGTCAACACCTGCAACGGCTTGATCGCTCACCGACGGCTCTTCCTCGAAGCGGCCGATCCATCGGCCCGCGTACCAGCCTTTGCCACGCCGCAGCACGTCAAATGGAACCAGCGTCGGCTCGTGGCCGCCAAGGAAGACCTGGCCCTTGAGCTCCCGCTCGTCGGGCGTGTAGCGATTGGCGACATCTGCCCGGAAGAAGTGTCGCTCGACGTACAACCGCATCCCGACGAGCTGTGGCCCGTCGTGGCCGAGCTGCTGCCTTTTGCCTTCGTAAAGTGCTGCCCAGGCGATCAGGCGATCGTGAAACTCGTCTTGCGTGGTCGAGCCGTGCAGCGTGCGGTTGAGCACGCGATGCAGGCGACCGCGGTCGATGGGCTGGAAGTGAGCTGCGGACAGTCGCGTCTCAGACCCGTCGGCCGAGACGCCGTAAAGCATCATGACGTGATGCGGGTCACTTCTGTAGAGCCTGCTGTAAAGCCGGTACGGGCTGAACGGCCACAGCTCCGACTTGTCGATGATCGCGACGCTGTGACCGACGATCAGGATCGCCAACCAGGCGTAGACCATCAGCCGGCGGCTTGGCTTCATGTCAGGAGCCGGCGCAGCGACAGGCTCATCGGGTGCATTTGGCACAGTGAATGTATCGCCACGCGAGGCCGTGCACTTCAACTGGCCATGTTAGAACTCCCGCCGCTGCCTGGCTGTCGGGATCGCCAGCAGTTTACGGTACTTGGCCACCGTACGACGGGCCAGCTCGATGCCCTGATCGGCGAGCTTTTCGACAATCTCGTCGTCGTTAAGCGGGTTGGCCTTGTCTTCCCGCTCGATGATGCCGCGAAGCTTCTCCTTGACCGCGTCCCAGCTCATGTCCTGACCGTCTTCGGTCGTCGTACCGCCCGAGAAGAAGCGACGCAGCGGGAACAGGCCACGTGGCGTGTCGATCCACTTCTCGCTCACAGCCCGGCTGACGGTGGCGACGTGGATCCCCAGTTCCTCGGCCACGCCGATCATCGGCAGCGGCTTGAGGGCTTCAGGGCCCTTCTCGAAAAAGTCCTTCTGGTGCTCGACGACCTTGCGAATGACCCGCTCGATCGTGCCGCGACGTTGCTCGATCGACTCGATGAGCCAGCGTGCGTTGCGGACGTTGTTCCCGAGAAACTCCCGAATTTCCTTACGTTCGCCCTTGGAGCGGAAGGCGCCATCGGTGCCGTTGACGTCGTGACCGTTGGCGGCACCCTGGCCGTCCGGGGATGAGTCGATAACGCCGTCATCGTCGAAATCGTCACTGTGGCCGTTGGTTCCATTGACGGCGTTGGAGGCTCGCGTCTGGCGGAGCAGCTTGCGGTAGAGCGCCCGGATTTGCAGATCCGGCGCCGGGTCGCGGGCCATGGCGACGTCGTACTCCTTCGTGTCCTCGTTGAAGCGGATCGTCGCGTCGGGCGTGATGGGCGGTGCTTCGTCGGGAGCGACGAGCTTGCCTGGGTGCGGGTGAAGGCGACCAAGCCGCGCCACGGCCGCCTTGAGCTCGTCGATGCTGCGGCCTGTCTTGCGGCTGATCTGCGGATACCGGTTCTGCTCGAGGTCCTTGAGGTGCTTCGTCACGAGGCACCGCTCGAGCTCGAAGTCATGCCCCTCGGCCAGCTCCTCGTCACGTTCCAGCGCATCGAGCTGAAGCAGAAGACAATCAGCCAAATCACGCGCCCCGACACCGGCCGGCTCGAGGTGGCGACGAATCAGGTGATGGGCCCTGTCGAAAGCCTCGACGCTCGGCACGTCGACGCTCCTGCCGCGGTCCAGGGCGTCTTGTCGAACGTCCTCAGGCGGTTGCGGCAGGTAGCCGCGGTCGTCGAGGTAGCCGATAAGGATGCGACCGGCCTTGCAGATGGCTTTGTCACCCTCGGGTGAGTCGGCACAAAAGTCGGTGAGGGTCCACTGCTCGAGCAGGTGCTCGTCGAGGCTCGCCCCACGGGCGGCCGTGTTGTTCATCGCGTCGAGCTTGGCATCGCGCTCACCGGCATAGCTGCCGATGCTTGGCCCGTGGGCGTCGCGTCCGCCTGCCCGGTCATAGCTGGGGCTGTATTCCTCGTTCTCGAGGTAATCGCTGATCCGATCGAGACGGGCAAAATCGTCAGCGGTCGCTTCGGAGTCGTTGCCGAGGTCGAGGGCACTATTCTCTTCTCGAGTGCCTTCGTTGACGTCCGGAAGGTCTTCGCGATTGGCTCGCTCTTCGTGAACTTCAAGAACGGGGTTGCGCTCGAGTTCCTGCTCAATTCGCTCCTCCAAAGCCGTCAAAGGCATCTGGAGGATCTCCATCGACTGAATCATCCTCGGCGTCAGCAGCTGGCGCTGCTCCATACGAAGGCCGGTGGATTGCGTGAGCTGCATGGTGGGCTTGATCCTGAGTCGCGCTAAATCGAGTCTGCCTGCCGCCTGCCGGGTCGATGCCCGCCATGTTACAGCCACATCAAGCTGAATCGGGCACGCCTCGGTACGGCGTTTGCTGTCTTACAGTACTCTACCGCATCGTCGGCCGAAGCCAACGGCTGAAATCGATGCGTCAGGCCGATCCTTTCTGTGCGTCCGATAGCGATACGGTCTCCGACAGGCGTCTGCTTGAATGGCATGTCACAGCATGCGCCAGTTCCTTCAGCCGAATGCAGTGTCTCCTCCTCGCCCAAGGCGGGGGTCCGTGCTGATGATGTCGTTGTTCATCATCATGCTCATGCTTGCCCTGTCGGCCATCTCGGTTGATGTCGGCATGGTCGCCTCCGCACGATCTGAACTGCAAACGGCGGTCGACAGCGTGGCAAGGCATGGAGCCAACGGACTCAAAAGCAGCGTCGCCATCGCTAGAAGCAACGTTGCTTCCGCTGCGTCGGACAACGCGATCTTCGGCCACGGCATCACAGCGGCCGACGAGACGATCGAGTTCGGGACGTGGGACTCGTTCAGCCGAACCTTTACCGTCAAAGACGATGACGACGAGTCGATCGATGCCATTCGATACACCGTCACTCTCGATGCAGATGCCGGCCGAGGCGTTGAGACGCTGTTTGGGAGGATGATCGGCATCGAGCAAATGACCGTCGAGGCCTCGGCCGTCGCACGCGTCAACAAGGTGATCGAAGAGATCACGGTGCCCGCGACGGCCAACCCCTGGCTCGCCGGCAGCCCGTACGGAACGGTGGCCAATCAGTTGAACCCACACGGCAACCCCGACTACGCAGGCGTCGTCGGCAGCAGCGGCTCGCCGTTCGGCTACAGCATTCCCAGTAGCTCCATCGCATCCCTCGCTTTCGACAGTATCTCAGGCGGTTCGGGGTTTAGCTCGAGCAAGAGCGCTTACTCCAACGCTGACGGACTGAAGAACAGCATCTGGAACAACCGCTTTGCCACCGGCAAAGTCCGCGACAAGGACCAGCAATACATCGATCGGGACGGCGACGGCAAGCCCGACAGTGGCTGGAACGGGTTCCACAATGACGACGCCGAAGGCACGTATGGGAGCGAAAACGGCAAGAGCGACCTCATCGCCCCGGCCAACTCGATCATCGGCATCTTCCTGGGACCCAACGGCCCGATCGTCGGTGAGGAGCCTGACGGCCTCGACTTCTCCACAAAGAGCAGCCGAAACTTCACCAAGCTCTCGCCAAAGATTGCTCAGCCCTTCTTCATCGGCGACGGACTCAACGACAACGGTGTCACTCAGGAATTCGTCATCCCAGAAGGAGCGACGCGTCTCTTCTTCGGCGTCATGGACATGTACGAGTGGAGCAACAACGTCGGCGGCTACTCGACCAGCATCAAGGAGTATGGCAAGGTCTCGCTGGTGAAGTAGCCTCCTGCCGGTCGAGCTTCATTATTTCCCGCCTTCCGTCACACCGCCCCGCGCCTAAGACTGTTTCGACATGGCCCACGTCATCGCCCAGCCCTGCATCGGTACCAAGGACACGAGTTGCGTCGAGGTTTGTCCCGTCGACTGCATCCACCCGCTGACGGAAGCCGACAACTACGAGGGCGCCGAGCAGCTCTACATCGACCCCGACGTCTGCATCGACTGCGGACTGTGCGTCGACGAGTGCCCGGTCCAGGCCATTTTTCCTCAGGAAGATCTGCCTGCCGAGTGGGCCGAGTTCATCGAGAAGAATGCAAAGTACTTCGAAGACAACGGTTAAGGCCTGAGGCGTAGCGAGACACGACGGCAAAGTCTTTTCAGCGGCTTTGCCGTTTCCTTTTGGCCTCACTGCTCCGCGTTGCGACCATCGAGATCGTCACGACCACGCCGGCGAACGGAAACACCTGCACGTCCAGCAGGCCGGTCAGCACCCACCGCGATGGCCCTCGTGGCGGTGGTCGTCGCATCTACTGAGCGTAAGGGCTTGCCGGGGCGTATGACTGTGCATGGCCGATCTGCTCGTAGAGAACATGCACTGTGCGAGCTGCGTCGCCAACGTCAATAGGGCCGCCAGGAACATCGAGGGCGTGCGTGACATCACGATTGACCTCGCGGGCGGTCGAGCCAGCGTTCGGCTCGATGACGAGGCCGAGGCCGACGCAGTCGCACGTGCCATCAGCGGCGTCGGCTTTCCTGCCAAGGTCGTGGCCGCCGGAGAGTCGCTGGCCGACCGAGCGGGCGCTTCCAAGGAGCGGCAAAACCAGAGCCGCCTCGATGCCGACGCGTGGAAGCGACGCGCCATCATCGGCCTGATCTGCTGGGTCCCGGCCGAGACGCTTCATTGGATCGGCATGATCGGTGGTGGACACGAAGGACTCACCTGGCACACCTGGGTCGGCGTGGCGGCGGGTGTGATCGTCCTGCTCGTCGCCGGTCGAGCGTTCTTCGCCAGCGCCTGGCGGGCGGCCAAGCTCGGGCAGACCAACATGGACACGCTCATCGCCCTGGGCGGTGGGACGGCATTCGCGTACTCCACCGTCGCCCTATTCGGCCATCTCCTTGCAGGCTGGCCTTTACCCGCGCTCTACTTTGCCGAATCGGCGGCATTGTTCACGCTCATCTCGCTGGGCCACTGGCTCGAAGCCCGCGCTCGTGACAAGACGGGCGACGCGATTCGCACCCTGCTCGACCTCGCTCCACCGACGGCGTTGCGATTGCCACGACGTGATGCAGAAGTGTCGAACTCTGGTGGCAAGGGCAAACGGCTTTCACTCACCGTCAAGCAGCCCGACCCCGAAGAGGTTCCCGCCAGCAGCCTCCGCGTCGGTGATCGAATTCTCGTGAAGCCGGCGATGAAGCTCCCGGCAGACGGCACCGTCGAGTCGGGCACGGGTGGCGTTGACGAGTCGATGCTTACAGGTGAGCCGCTTCCTGTTGCCAAAAAACAAGGTGACAGCGTTGTCGGTGGCAGCGTCAACAAGGAGGGCTCGCTCGTCGTCCGCGTCACCGCCGCCGGCAGCAACACGACGCTGGCGGGCATCGTCCGTATGGTGGAAACGGCACAGGCAAGTCGCCCGCCGGTGCAAAAGCTGGCAGACAAGATTTCAGCAATATTCGTCCCGACGGTGCTCGCCATCGCGTTGGTGACTGCGGCGGCGTGGCTGATCATCGGCTTTGCCGGTGACGCACCTGCCGCCACTGTCTGGGGCAACGCCGCTCGCGCGACGTGCAGCGTGCTCATCATCGCCTGCCCGTGCGCGCTGGGCCTTGCCGTCCCGGCAGCACTCATGGTCGGCACCGGCGTCGGCGCACGACGCGGCATCCTGCTCCGAGACGTCGACGCCATTCAATCAGCGGAAAAGGTCGACACGGTCGTCTTTGACAAAACCGGCACGCTCACCACCGGTCGGCCGCAGGTCGTTGCCGTCGAGCCGAGGGGCGACATGACCGGCGATGACCTGCTCCGCCTGGCCGCCTCGGCCGAACGGGGTAGCGAGCACCCGCTGGCTCAAGCGATCGTCGCCCATGCCCGTTCACGCGGACTCGACCTGCTCGACGCAACCGACTTCAAGAACCATCCTGGACTCGGTGTCGAGGCAACGGTCGACGGTCGCAAGCTCACGGTCGGGCACGCCGAACTGCTCCAGGGCGACGAGGTGCCGGAAGTCGAGCCCTCGCCCGGGACGGACGACACGGCGCTGCAGGCGGCAACGGCAGTGACCATCGGCGAAGCCGGCGAAAAGCTTGGCCGCATTCTTCTTTCCGATGAGCCCAAACCCGACGCCGCAGACATCGTTGCCTTGCTCAAGAGCCGCGGGATTCGGGTGGCGATGCTCACGGGCGATCGGCACGAGGCGGCCGTTGCGGTGGCGGCGCTCATCGGTATCGATCGAGACGATGTCCACGCTGACGTTCGACCCGGCGGCAAGCAGGAAGTCGTTGCCGATCTCAAGACGGGCGGCCACCGCGTGGCGATGGTGGGAGACGGCGTCAACGACGCCCCGGCACTGGCTGCCGCCGATGTCGGTATCGCCATCGGTGGCGGCACCGACGCTGCCAAAGAAGCCGGCCATGTCGTGCTGGTCGGCGACCGTCTCAGCGACGTTGCCGCAGCGCTGAACCTCAGCGGCGCGACGATGAAGGTCATCCGCCAGAATCTGTTCTTCGCTTTTGCTTACAACGCCATCGCGATTCCGATTGCTGCACTGGGTTTGCTCAACCCCGCCATCGCCGCCGGTGCGATGGCGTTGAGCGATGTCAGCGTCTTGGGCAACGCGCTGCGTCTTCGCCGGGCGAAGATCAACGGGTAACATCTCGCGAACTCGTGTCAGACACCGCCGCCGATGAACAGACGCCTGATCTTGCGGCGCGGCTTGCGCCTGGCGGCAGTGTCGCGCGGCGTCTCGGTGAGTCGTTCGAGGCACGCCAGCAGCAGATCGATCTGGCAGCAGCGGTCGAACAAGCGTTCCTCACCGGTAAGCACCTGGTGGCCGAGGCCGGAACCGGCGTGGGCAAGTCCTTCGCTTACCTGTTACCGGCCATAGACGCGGCGGCGAAGCGGAAGAAGCGCGTCGTCGTCTCGACGCACACCATCGCGCTGCAGGAACAGATCATCGAGAAGGACGTGCCGCTGCTCCGGGCGGCTTACGACGACGAGTTTTCAGCGGTGCTGGTCAAAGGTCGCGGCAACTACCTGTGCCTGCGGCGACTCGACGCCGCGTCGCGCAGGCAGTCGCACCTCTTCGATACCGAAGCCCAGCGTCGCAGCCTGACTGATCTGCAGGAGTGGGCCAGTGAAACAACGAGCGGGGATGTCGGGAGCCTGCCGGTGCTCCCTGACATGCGCGTCTGGGACGCCGCCAAGGCCGAGGCCGGCAACTGCATGGGCAAGCGGTGCAAGTACTTTAAGGCGTGTCACTGGCAGGCGGCCAAGCGGCGGATGCAGACGGCCAACCTGCTCGTCGTCAACCACGCGCTTTTCTTCAGCGACCTGGCACTGCGGCTGGCGGGTGTGCAATACCTGCCCAAGTACGACCATGTCGTCTTCGACGAAGCCCACACGCTCGAAGACGCAGCCGCACAACACTTCGGACTCCGCGTCACCGAGGGCGGCGTCTTCTTTGCCCTGAAGCACCTCTTCGACGTCAAACGCACCAAAGGCTTCCTCACCGGACTGACCAACGTCGGCGGTGGCAAAGTCGACGAACTGCTCGGCCTCGTCGTTGATGCCCAGGCGGCGGCAGAGGCGTTCTTCGAGCGGACGCTCTCCTGGCGCGATCGGCACGGCGGCGGTAACGGTCGCGTTCGGCAACCCGGCTTCGTGCAGGACGACCTGTCGCCGCGACTCGAGGAGATCGCCAAGCGACTCAAAGATGTCGCCGGCAGCTTCGACGATGAAGACGAGACGCAGCTCGAACGCAAGATGGAGACGACAGCCCAAAGCGAAAAGGTGCGCGTGCTGGCGGGTGGCATCGCAGCCGTCGTCGGGCAGACGATGCCTGACGCGGTGTATTGGGTGGACGCGACCGGCCGCACCCCGCGGCGTGCGAGTCTGCACGCCAGCCCGGTCGACGTCGGGGAAGGCTTGAAGCTCGCCCTGTGGAGCAAGACACCCGGCTGTGTCCTCACGAGCGCCACCTTGGCGACAACGGCACAGGCCAGCGAGGGGAAAACGGTCGACGCGGGTTTCGACCACGTGCGACGCAGACTTGGGCTGGGCGACGACGTTGCGGCAAAGCGGTTCGGGTCGCCTTTCGACTACAGGGAGCAAGCCAAGCTGTACGTTGAGACGGGGCTTCCCGAGCCGTCGGACCAACGGTTCGCCGAGCAGGCGGCAGAGCGAATTCTGCACTGGGTCAAGCACACCGACGGCGGCGCGTTTGTTTTGTTCACCAGCTACAAAGCGCTCATCGACGCGGCGAATCGTCTGGCAGCAGACCTGGAACACCTAGGTTATCCACTACTGGTCCAAGGCCAGCAGGCACCGCGGCGGACGCTGCTTTCCCGCTTCAGAACCGAGAAGAACGCCGTTCTGTTCGGCACAAGCTCGTTCTGGCAGGGCGTCGACGTGCGCGGCGAGACGCTGCGGAACGTCATTATCCACAAGCTGCCCTTCGCCGTCCCGGACGATCCGGTCCAGCAAGCCAGGGTCGAGCGTGTGGTGGCGACCGGTGGCAATGGGTTCACCGATTACTCGGTGCCCGAGGCCGTCATCAAGCTCAAGCAGGGCTTTGGTCGGCTGATCCGCTCGCGGAGTGATCGCGGCATCGTGGTGCTGCTCGATGGCCGCATCCTGAGCCGTCGGTACGGGCGGCAATTTCTTGACGCGCTTCCGGATGTTTTGGTCGAGCAGGTCGACGTTCGCGCGGAGGGTCATCGCGGTTAGTGTTGTCGGCATGACGCATGTGTTGAGCCGACGCCAACTCCTCACCGCCGCCGCCGCTTCGCCGTTCGTGCTTGCCGCGGGTGTCATTGCTGATGAACCCGTGCCGGAGGATCAGAAGATCGGATTCGCCATCGCCGGCCTCGGCAGCTACGCGACGAACCAGATTCTGCCCAACATCGCCAGGACGACACATTGTCGTGTGACGGCGCTGGTGACGGGCGACCCTGAGGGCAAAGGTCAACGCATCGCCGAGCAGTACGGCGTGCCTGCTGAGAACGTCGTGACCTACGACGACATCGGCAAGCTGAGCAATCGCGCGGGCGTGGACGTGCTCTATGTCATCACGCCGACCGGTCTGCACATGCAGCACACGCTGGCTGGTTTCGATGCCGGGATGCACGTGCTTTGCGAGAAGCCGATGGCCACCGACGTCGGCGAGTGCGATCGCATGATCCAGGCAGGCCAGGACGCGGGTAAGCAACTCATGATCGGGTATCGCGTCCACTTCGAGCCGCACAATCAGCGTGCGATCGAGATGGCCCGCGAGGAGAAGGTCGGACCGCTCCGTCACTTCGAGGGCACCATCGCCTACAACCGCGGCGGCTTCGACGACACATGGCGGAGCGACTACGAACTGGCCGGTCGCGGCGGGCCATTGATGGATTTAGGCATCTACATGGTCAACGCCGCCCGGTACATCACCGGCGAAGAACCCTTCCGCGTGCTGGCACGCTTCACCGTTCCTGCTGACGCACCGGCCAGGGCCAAAGGACTTGAGACGCGGTGCTCGTGGCACTTCGACTTTCCGTCGGGCGTAACGGCCAGTTCGACGACCGGCTACGACCTGTCGGGTGGCAACACCTATCGCGTGATCGGTAGCAACGGCTGGTTCGAGCTTGAGCCGGCGACCGCTTACGGTGGGATTCAACTCTTCGAGCGTGCCGGCCGCAGCCGCGGATCGGTCGACGACATCGACGAGCGCAACCAGTTTGCCACGATGCTCGACCACTTCGCCACGAGCCTGAAGGAGAACAAGCCGAACCTAACGCCCGGCGAAGAAGGCCGCCGCGATGTCCACGTCATGCGGCGCATCTACGACTCGGCCCGCGAAGGACGGGCGCTGGAGCTGTAGCGTGCCGATCAGCAGCAGGTGGCACGCCCTGTCGTCGCAGGCGTAGGTTCCTGTGTGCCCGACGCCACGTCAGACTTGTTGCCGTCACCCTCGACTGCGCACCTTCGCCGCGATGCTGAGGCCAAACGCATCCTGGAGCGGTATGACAGCGACTTTCCGGCGATTATGGCGATGCTCGAACGGCAGTTCGGCGTGCTGCACAATCGCGTGCAGGTCCTGCTGGCCGTCGCCGGTGTTGTCATCAGCACCGTCGGCTTCAGTGGCAGACTCGTCGCCGGAACAAGCCTGCTCGCACAGTGGCTCATTGTCAGCGGGTTGTCGCTGATCCTCCTGGCGGCGGCAACGGCCGTGTGGGGCGTGCTGCACCTCCGCTGGCTCACCATGCAGGGCGGCGAGTCCACTGCCGCCTGGCTCGTCACCAGCCTTCGCTACCGCGATCGCAAAACCAACGCCTACCGCGTTGCAGCTATCTTGCTGCTCTTTGGCCTGATGCTGTACGGCGGCGCTCTCGGCGTCATGCTGCTGAACCCTGAAGAAGACGCACTGCCGCCACGCTCACGTGTCATCGAGCGGCCTTGATCGCCGGCTTCACCGGTCCTGGCGGTTGACGAGATTCGAGTAGCCGTGTTGCTGTTCGTCGTGCTGAATAGAAGCACGCTGGGCAGAAGCGCGAGTCCAAAAAGGCCGTTCGTCTTTCGTCGACGATCCATGGCCAAGGACAGCGAGATACTGACCAACAGTGTCGGCCCAACCGTGTTCGATGGCGTCGCTCACCAGCGCGTGACCAATGCTCACCTCCGCCAGCGATGGCATCGCGGCGACGAATGCGGGCAAGTTCGCCAGATTGAGGTCGTGGCCGGCGTTGACGCCGATCTCCACATCCATTGCAGCCTCTGCCGTCCCGGAAAACCTCGGTAATGTCGTTGAATCGTTCGCGTACGACTCGGTGTACAGCTCGATTCGGTCGGTCCCACACGCTGCCATGGCAGACGCGTCGCCGGGCACCGGGTCGACAAACACGCTGACGCGACAGCCGACATCCTTGAGCTTCGCCACAACCGGTTTGAGCCGTTCGACATCGTCGGCGACAAAGCCGTGGTCGCTCGTCGATTGATTTGGATCGTCAGGCACGAGCGTCGCTTGGTGCGGCCGAACCTTCAGCACAAGGTCAAGCCAGTCACCTTCGAACGGATTGCCCTCGATGTTGAACTCGCGACCGTCGTACCCGGCCACAAGGTCGGCCAGTGGCTGGACATCGTCACGACGTATGTGTCGCTGATCAGGTCGCGGATGGACGGTGATGCCGTGCGCGCCTGCTTCGAGCGCGAGGCGACTTAGCCGAACGACATCGGGCCCTTTGCCGTCTCGGCTGTTTCGGAGCAGGGCCAGCTTGTTGACGTTGACGGAGAGGCGGGGCATGTGTTGTCATCTTACGGGCCTGTGTTCCGTCAAGTGACCCCTCGAGCCGTGGTCCGTGGGACCGCGGCTCGGGGACCAACAACAACTACCCGCACGACGCAAAACACTCTGTAATACACCGCTCCGACCTGGTACGCTGACGGGATGGAAACGTTCCTCCTTGCCTGCGGTGCTGGCGGCCCGTTTGCCGGGAACGAGCACAAAGTGCTGCTGTTCCTGGTCGGCCTTTCATTTGTCGTGTCGGGCGTCGCGCTGCGACTGCTCAAGCCGAGCCCGATCGCAACTCGCGGCAAGCACGCGTTTGAGGTGTTACCGCCTCAGACCTCTTCGTCGACGTAAGCGACGTGCCGGACGTAGCCGCGTGGTTCGAAGCTTGCACCGAGCGCGCCGATGCCGAGCCCCAATGCTGCGACGCCCGCGGCGAGGCGCAGGTACTTGTCGACACCGGTCGGTGCTTCGACGCTGGCGGCCCAGTTCTCGACGAGCGGCGTCGGGTAGCACACCCACGCCGCGATGAGCGCGCTGACGAACAACGCTGCGTATGTCACGGTCATGCCGATCAACACCGCCAGTACGACCGCCACGTTGCCGACGGAGCGTTGCTCGCTGTGCCGGGCCGGCTTACCGCGACGCGGGCGGGCGACGAGCAACCGCTGTTTGTTCACGAGGTAGGCCGTGGCAACGACAAGCGACGCGACGCTGAGGACGACCAGCCGAAGCGGTGTCTGGCTCATGCCCGCCTCCCACGCCTCTGCCGTCATGAGCAAGATCACCAGCGTGCTCGCCGCTGCAGTGACCAGACGCCCGAGGCGCAACGGCAGAAACCACGGCTTGGCTCGCTTCAGCAACAGCCAGACATCGTCGCGATTGTCCCACGCTGCATTGACGGCAAACCGCGACCGCGCGACATACGAGGCGTAGCGGCTCAGACCTCGCGGCGGATTCCTGTCCGGCCTTTCCTCCAGTCGCGGGTCGGCCACGTCGGCCAATTCCCGTTGCAACCGCTCGACCGTGACCGGGCCGAACGCTGTCATACGTGCGAGGTCGCCGACATCGTGCGGAGCGTGCAGGAAGTCGGTGGCGTCGTCGACATGGCCGAGGCCGACGAGGTGGCCCAGCAGGTGACAGACAAGCGCACGCACATGGTCGCCGCTCTGGGCAAGTAGGGTGCGGCGGTCTTCGGATTCGTCGTCCCAAGACTCGGGCAGGAGTCTGCCGATGGCCGCAGCGGCACACCCGATGATGGCCGACGGTGCGCCCATCGGGTGCGGCCTCTCGTAGCCACTCATCTCACCTGCCCAGATTGCAAAAGCAAAGTCGAGCCGTCTGCCCTCGCGTTCGACCAGCGCCGCATCGAGCAGCGTCACGGGTTCGGGCGTCGCCTCACCCGTAACGGCAGGCACTTCAATCAGCGGTGCGTGCCAGCTGAACTGCGGAAACTGCGAGCGAACCTGTCGAAGAAACGCCGCCCGGCCCAGCCGTGCCACACGCGCCGCCTCTGCCGAGTAGTCACCGACCAGCACCCAACCAACCTCGAGTTCCGCGGGTGCTGAGGCAGGTTGTTCGGTCGGATCCGGCAAGGGTTGAGCCTACTCACGTGACCTGCGGCTCGTGCATCAGAGCAATGCGCGCGTCAGCATAGCGACGGGAACTAGGGTGCGATCATGCCGATCCCGACTGAAGCTCTTGGTAACCGAAACGGCTGGATCAGTGCCAGCATCATCGGCATCATCGTGCTCGTGCTCGTCTTCCGTATCGTCGCAGAAGGCGGCGCTACTGCACCGACTGCCATTGGTAATGATTCGACACGCTGGGACGCTTTCGAGCTTCCGCCCGAAGTCACAGCGGTCGCGACGACCGGTGACGGCGACGCGTACCGGCGGCTCATTGATACGCTTCTGCGTGATTCGGAGGTGCGGCGAGAACTCACCACGTTCGTCGACCGTCGCTCCGGTCAGGATGTGGCCGATGACCTTCGCCTCGTGGATCAGCTCATCACGGCCAATCGCAGAGGCAACGCGAACATCTTTGCGCAGTCGCCGCTGCAACTCATTAATCACGAGCGGACGTTGCCGGAGATGGAAGCGATTCAAGTCGTCGGCAAGGCCGCCAATGCGCAGGCGTCCGCGTTGGCAGGCCGTGCCGTCCGAGCGGGCGGCGGTGAAGAGGACCTGGAGCGGGCACGCCGTCTGCACGAGGCGTCGCTGACGCTGGGCCTGACGCTCGCTCAGGAACGGCTGGTTTTCCGCGAGTTTCAGGTCGGCTACACGCTCATGGGCGATGCATTGTCCGGACTGACGGCCATTGCACGGGTCACAGGCGACGAAGCCGAAGCGAAAAAGTATGCCGCCGCTGCGGGTGCTTTGTCGAAGTTCATTCGCGACGAGGTCACGCCCGTGACCGTCGTCTTTGCCCCCGACACCACGCTGGAGACGGATACGCGAGCCCGGACACACGCCGGTGACGTTGCCGCCATCGCACGCGAGGAGACGGCAGATCCGATGTGGCGCACGACGGCTGTGCTGCGGCTGGGGCCGATGCGGTTCACCGCGCCGAATCGTGCCGACCGCAGGCGGGCCGAGCGGGTCGTGAAGGATCTGGCAGACGCCGCAGACGCCGCGTGGGTCCAGCAGGCGGCACGGGCGTCGCTCGACCTCGAAGCCGCCGAAGCGGCTCGAGCGCGGTGACGATGCGCCTGCACGGCTCGGGGACACTGAACGAGTTAGAAGCACTCGCGGCCGTCGTCGTCGTACCAGCGGCCGCGTTTGAGCGCCAGCTTCCGCACGCCGCACCCGCGACACGCGGCCAGCACCTGAGCCTCCAACCCCGCCAGCATGAGCTGTCGCAGCTGGAACAGATGCGGCGCGCTGTCGACCACAATGGTCAATCGGCCACGCACCAGCGACTCGACGCACGTCCGCGCCTGAAGCGACTCGGGCACCGTGTTGGCCCACGCCTCTGCGGCCCGGCCGACCTGGGTCTGCCGCTTCTCGACTTGGCCGTGGAACAGCGCCGCCACCGACTCGCCCAAGGCTGAGCCGACCGTGTGACTGCGACGCTTGGCGGCGTCGAGTCGGCGAAGGAGGCTTTCGTCTTGGTCGCTCGACATGACGCGAAGGCTCTACTGCAGGTTCACAGGCATCACGACGTACTGGAAGTCGTCACCGCCTTTAAGCAAGCCCGGACGGTTCGTGCCGCTGAGCTCGAGGCGAATCTCGTCAGAATGAACCGCCTTGAGGCCCTCGACGAGGTACTGCGGGTTGAAGCCGATTTCCAGCGGCTCGCCTTCGTACTTGCAGGCGAAGTTGACTTCCGCGTCGCCGGCCTCTGGGCTGCGGCTGGTGAGCTTCAAGCCGTCGGCGCTGAAGTGCAGGCGAACACCCTTGGACTCTTCGGTCGTTAACAAGCTCGCCCGGCGGACCGCACTCATGAAGTCGCCACACGCAGCCGTCATGGCCTTGTCGTTGTCCTTAGGGATAACATCATCGAACGGCGGGAATTGGCCTTCGACAAGGTTCGTCGTCAGCGTCGCGCTGGCGGTAGAGACGATGACCTGGTTCGGCCGCAGTTGGATCTTGACGAGTTCCTCGGGATCCCCGACGAGCTTCTCAACGAGGCCGAGGGCTTTAGTTGGGATGATGGCGCGGGGTGCCTTCTTGGGATCTTCGATCGTCATGTGGACGGTCGCATCGCCGACAGCTTGGGCGAGTCGACGCCCGTCGGTGGAGACCATCATGAGTCGGCCGTCGCGCACTGTGGTGAGCACGCCGTTGAAGGCATATCGGGTGCCTTCGCGCGCCGCGGCGAAGATCGTGCGGCCTATGAGACCCTTGAGCATCGCACCCGGCACTTCGACATCGGCCTCACCCTCGAAGGCGGCCACCGGTGGGAAGTCGGCGACGGCCTGCGTGTAGACGGTGAAACGAGAGTCTCCACCCTTGATGATGGCTTGCTCGCCCTTGAGCTCGATCGACAGCGTGTCGTCGACGCTCTCGCGGACGATGTCACGCAGCTTGTCGGCGGGCAGCAGGGCCTCGCCCTCCTGCTCGACCTGCACCTGGGCATCGGTGTAGCGGACGGCAATTTCCATATCCGTCGCCGCCAGCACGAGCGTGTCGTCTTTGGCGACAAGCTTGACGCAAGAGAGAACGGGTTTGGGCGAGCGGGCGGGCACGGCTTGGCCGACGACTCCGAGAGCTTCGACGAGCGCGCCGCGATTGCAGATGACCTTCATGGCAGATTCTAAGAAACGTTGGTGTCGTGGTTCAGTGCGGGTCGGCCCACAGCCGATGGTGTCCGCAGGCAGGTGCGTCGAGCCACTATACGGGAAGTTCTCCGCCCGTGCCGACCGACCCGCCGGTCGACCGGGGCCAATAACCTGGCGACGGTGCATGGCTCGGCGTTGGGATCTGAGGGCGGCTTCTCTGGAACCCTTAAGAACCGTCTTACCCCGATGATGGTGCTGGCGCGCTGTGTGGACGGCCCGGCGGATACACGCTGTAAGGCGTGCAGCTCTTATGACTTGAGTGGCTTTAAGTGGCTCTTTGTGGCAGTGGATTCGCTGTCGTGACGAGGCGCGCCACCTGGCGCGCCGCGGTCGATGGCGCGCCATGGGCATCGTTCGAGGGCCTCTCTGTAGCGTCGCGCCGTCGCCGACCGGGGACAAGCCACAGCCGGCGCGACAGTGGCGCGCCACCTGTTCCACGGCTCCCACACACGCGCTGGCGCGCCAAACGGAAAATCCTGACAATCTGCGAGTTGTCAGCTTCTCCACGGTTCCGGTCAGTTACCAAAGCAACAACCCCGAGCTGCGGTCCGGGGGACCTTGGCTCGGGGCGGATGGCGTGCTGGAATCGTAGGATGTCGATGTGCTTGTTCTTGCCCGCTACCTCTGGGCGGCCCCGACGACAGCCATCGGACTCATGGTCGCCGTCATGACCCTCGTCACTGGCGGGCGCGTGCGGCACCACAGCGGCGTCGTCGAAGTCGAAGGCGGCGCTGCAACGTGGTTGCTGCAAGGCGTCAATGCCGTCGCGATGACGCTGGGCCACGTCGTCTTGGCGGTCGACGTCCGCGCGCACGACCGGTCGCGGGAGCACGAACGGGTCCACGTGCGGCAGGTCGAACGGTGGGGTCCGCTGTTCCTGCCGGCCTACGGGATCGCCACCGTCATCGCGTGGTGGCGCGGCGGGCACTACTACTACGACAACCGCTTTGAACGCGAGGCCTACGGGCATCACCACTACCACTGAGGCGGCACTACCTTCTGACGTGGTTCCCCTGCCGATCGATGAGCACTTGCCGGCGGTGACGGAAGCGTTGGCGGACGGGCGGGATGTGGTGTTGGTGGCTGAGCCCGGCGCCGGTAAGACGACGCGGCTGCCACCGGCCGTGTTGCGGGCGGGGCTGCTCGATACCGGTAACCTCGTCATGCTCCAGCCGCGGCGGGTGGCGGCTCGGCTGGCGGCTGACCGCATCGCACGCGAGAACGACTGGCAGCTCGGTCGCGAGGTCGGTTATCAGGTTCGATTCGAGCGTGTGCTCCAGGACGACACGCCACTGCGCGTCGTCACAGAAGGTGTGCTGGCCCGACGGATCGTCGATGACCCGGCCCTCGAAGGCGTGAGCTGTGTCGTGCTGGACGAATTTCACGAGCGCAGCCTCGATGCCGATCTGTGTCTGGCGATGCTGGCTGAGGCGCGGGCGCTGCGAGACGACCTGAGGATTGTTGTCATGAGCGCGACGCTCGACGCGGGGCAATTGGCTCGCTTCTTGGGCGACGGCGCGGCGACGTTCAGCGTGCTGGGGCGGGCGTATCCGGTCGACGTCACCTACGCCGGAGACGATCCGACGCGGCCGATCGAGGTGCGAGTGGCGCGGGTGCTGCGGGATCGGCTGGAGTCGGCGACGGGCGATGTGCTCGTTTTTTTACCCGGTGTGCGTGAGATCGAGGCGACACTGGACGAGATCGGGCCGATGTGCGGGCGCGCGGGATATGACGTGCTGCCGTTGCACGGATCGCTGACCAAGGGCGAGCAGGACGAGGCCGTTCGCGGTGACGCCGATCGGCCGCGGGTGATTTGCGCGACCAACATTGCCGAGACATCGATCACGCTGCCGCGGGTGAAGGTTGTGATCGACAGCGGCTTGGTGCGGCGGGCCGGCCACGATGCGCAGCGCGGCGTCGACACGCTCGACACGGTCCGCATCAGCCGTGCGTCTGCAGAGCAACGTGCCGGACGGGCGGGACGCGTGGCGGCGGGTGCGTGCATTCGGCTCTGGTCGGCTATGACGCACAAGACGCTGCGCGCCTACGACGAGCCGGAGGTGCGGCGAAGCGACGTCTCCCGCGCGTCGCTGAGCGTGCTGGCTTGGGGCGGTGACCCGCAGACCTTTGCCTGGTTCGAGCGACCCGACGACGCGCGACTCGCGGCGGCGACGAAGCTGCTGGCGTGGCTGAAACTCGCCGACAACGGCAGGATCTTGCCGCTGGGACGCGAGGTGCAGCGCTTGCCCCTTCCGGCGCGGGCGGCGACGCTGATCGCGCTGGCGCCGGACCACCTGCGGCGCGATGCCATTACGCTGGCAGCGTTGCTGGGCGAAGGGGCCGACGTGCCGGGCAGGCGGACGGCGACAGTCCACGATCTTCTGGTGGCGTATGAAGGACGCAAGCTCGACGCCACCGTCGACCGAGGGGCGCGACGGGTGATCGAGTCGTTGTCGAGGCTGAGGCCACGCACGCCCGCAGCCGACGTCGAATCGATCGAGAGTCTGTTACTGCTCGCTTTTGCCGACCGTGTGTGCCGTCGGCGGTCGGCCGACAGTGCGACAATGGTCGACGGTGGCGGCATTCGCCTCGCCGACCCGTCGGCGGTGCGCGGCGACTGGTTCCTGGCCCTCGACGCCCGCCGCGGCGGATTTGCCAAGGCTCAGCAGGCCGACGTGCGACTCGTTGCCGAGGTCGAAGAAGATTGGCTCGATGCGACGAGCGAAGTCACGGCAGAATGGACCGGCGATCGCGTCGTGGGCATTCGTCGCAAGCGGTACGGCGACCTTGTCATGGACGAACAACGCGGCGCGCCCGTGCCCCGCGATGTTGCGGCTGCAGCAATGAAAGAAGCGCTCCTGCCACAAGCCGAGGCTGTGTTGGCCAAGGCAACGGGTGACGATCTGGCCGGGCGCGTCGCGTTTCTTCGGGCGAACCTGCCCGGCCACCTCATGCCTGATGGCGATGCGCCGGGCCCGATGGCTCTCGTGGCAGATGCTTGTGAGGCATCAACCAAGCCGACGCTGGCGGGCGTGGCAGAGGCGATTCGGGCGAGCATCGACGGCTGGTTGTGGTCGAGCGGCTGGCGGCGGTTGCTCGACGAGCACGCACCGACGCATGTCGAGGTGCCGACCGGCAGCCGTATCAGGCTCGACTGGTCAGAGCCGGTGCCAAGCCTGTCGGTCAGGCTGCAAGAGCTGTTCGGCTTGAAGGCCACGCCGCGCCTGGCGGGTGGTCGGGTAGCGGTCATGTTGCACCTGCTGGCGCCGAACATGAGGCCGCAGCAGACGACGGACGATTTGGCCAGTTTCTGGGCCAACACGTATCCGCAGGTCCGTAAAGATTTACGGGCCAGGTATCCGAAGCACTCGTGGCCGGATGACCCGCTCGCTGCCCCGCCGGTGCGTGGAACGGGTCGGCGTCGTCGCGCGGAGGGCTGAGAACCTTCTCCACGACGGATTCACGGCTTGACCGGTCTCGGCCGGGCCGTTCTAATCCGCGCGCACGGGTTACCGCTGCCGGTGACCGCTCGCCGCGTTCCTCGCCCTTGGAGATAGCCGTGACCGATTTCATGACCGAGCCGATGAACCTGACGGAACTCAAGCCGATGCATGATGCCGCCCCCGCCGAGCTGGCAGAGCGTCCGGTCGACTTCGTGCTGCCGTGCGACATCCTGACGACGATGGTTCCGGGCGTTTTGGTCGGTGGCGTGTTGTTCCTCGAGACCGAGTCGCCGCTCGACTCCCTGGAGGTGGAGGCGTCGTTTGATCCTGACTTTGATGATGAAGACGAGGACGACGAAGACGAAGACGAAGATGACGAGGCCTTGGACGACGAAGAAGAGGAAGACGAGTTCGACGACGATGATGAGGACGACGAAGACGACTTCGATGAGTTCGACGACGAAGATGACGACGACTGATCAAGCGACGCGCGACCGTTGATTGGGTGGCCCGACCAGGGGATGGTCGGGCCGCTGTTACGCTCGGGCTCGGGCCGCTCTTACGCTCGGGCTCGAGCCACTATCGCAGCCATCGCATAGGCCAGGAGCAGCACCACGACGACTACAGGTCCGGGTGGCAACGTACGTCCGACGCTGAGACCGACCGCGACAGCCGTCGCGGCGACGAGCAGGCTCGTGAGCAACACACCGCCGAGCTGTGCGCGATGCGAACGCCGGTCGCACCTGGGATGACGAGCAACGCCGTCACCAGAATGACGCCGACGAGTCTTGACGCCAATGCTGCCGCTGCGGCGACGGCGACGAGCAGACCCAGTCGCGTGACAGTCGTGTTGATGCCTTGCAAACGGGCCGACGTGGGATCGATGCACCAGGCCAACACGTCACGCCGCCAGCAGATGAGGCCGACGACCACAGATGTCGCCAGGAGACCCGCGGCGACGGCTTCGATCACGCCGTTGGCTCCAATCGAAAGCCCGCCAAAGAGCAAGGCGTTGCCTCGGACGGGCGCAGCGTTGAATTGAGCTTCGTAGGCAGTTTGAGCGAGCAGACCGAGCGCGAGCGTGCCGACGAGGAACAGGCCGACGAAGACGTCGAAGCCTGGTTGCTTGGCGCGGTCGCGGTCGTCGACGGCTTCGTTACCGGTGGCAAGGCCGATGCCCAGCGCAACGGCCAGTGCCGCCAGCACGACGCCCGCTGCGGTGGCCTGGCTGGTTCTCAAGAAGGTCAGCCCAGGCAGCAGGCTGGCCAGAAGCCAAATAACACCCGCGCCACCGAAGCCGCTGTGGCCGATGGCTTCGCCGAGGAAGGCCCATTTGCGTTGGACGATGAGGGGCGAGACGACGCCGCTCGCGATCGCCGCGGCCAAGGCGGCCAGCCAGTCGGTCCACGCGTATGTCACGGCCGCAGCCTACGGCAGGGTGCGCAACGGAAGTCGCCCCGAAGTTGTGAGGCTTCGGAGCGACGAAAGGGGATACAGCTTCAAGCGTCAGCTTTAGCCGAGCAGCGAGAGAACCCGCTGGGGCTGCTGGTTGGCCTGCGACAGAACCGTCGTCGAGGCCTGGGCCAGAATCTGGCCACGGGTCAGAGCGGCGGTTTCGACGGCGAAGTCGGCGTCGCGGATCGCACTCTCGGCCGCCGAAGCGTTCTCGAATGCAACACCGAGCTGGTTCACGGTCGAACCGATGACGAACTTCTGGAAGCTGCCGAGGCGGCCGCGAGCCTGGGAGACCTGCTTGACGGCGGCGTCGAGCGACTCCTGGGCCTTCGTGAAGTTACCGCTGGTGAGTGAGTTTGCACCACCGGAGGCGAGGCTCGAGAGGAACTGACCGTCGAGGCCGAGGCTGCCGGTGGAGACGCTGTTGATGCCGATCGAAGCCTTGTCGCTCTCGGTCGCCTTGGAGCCGAGGCTGAAGGTCGCACCACCGTCGGTGATGTCGAACTGCTTGCTGGCACCGGCAACGTTGACCGACGCGTCGTCGCTGAGGTCGAACTCGACGTCGAGGTTGGCCGAACGGAACGACACGCTGAGGCCGTCGACGCTGGCGGCGGCACCGTTGACGGTGACAGCCGCATCAACACCCGAGTCCTTGCCATCGGCGATGCCGCTGGTGCCGGAGATGGTCTTGACGCTGACGAACTCGCCCGAGCCGTACGCGGTGCTCGTGAGGTTGAGCACGGCACCGCTGACGGTGGCCTCGACACCGGTGACGTTCGTCAGAGCGTTAACAGCGGCGGCGATGCCGGCGTTGTCGGTGCTGCTGAGGAACGACAGCTGCTCGGTGCCCTTCTCACCACCGATTTCAATGGTGAAGTTGCTGGCGTGGGCGGCGGCCGACGTGTAAGCGACCTTGCCGACCTCGGCGCTGGCGGTCACGGCGACAGTGACGCTCTGGGCTGCACCGTCGGCGAGGCGAGCACTGTTGATGCTGAGGTTGCTGACGGCCGAGAGGTTGGCACCGCTCGTCTGGTAGCCGTAGCCACCGTCGAGCAGCTTCTGGCCCTGGAAGTTGACGCTGCCCGACAGACGGTTGACCGTGCTGAGGATGGCGTCGACCTGAAGCTGGTTGGCCTCGAGCTCTTCGTCGCTGAGGCCGCCGGAGTTGGCGGTCTCGGTGACGAGGCCCTGCAGCTCGTTGAGCAGGTTGCTGACTTCCGCCAGGCCACCCTCGGCCGTGGCGATCATGTTGCCGGCCCGCTCAGCGTTGCTGAGGGCGGCGGTGATGCCGGTCTTCTCGGCCCGCAGGTTCTCGCTGGCGATCAGGCCGGCCGGGTTGTCGGCACCGCTGTTGATCTTGAGGCCAGTGCTCAGCCGCTCGAGCGACTTGTTGAGCATCGAGTTGTTCTTCGCGAGGACGCGCTGGGCGACGAGCGAGTTGACGTTGGTGTTGATACGCGACATGGCGTGTGGGTCCTTCCGTGGTCCTATCCGTGGTGGTCGACGCCCTGCCTTGAGGCAAAGCGGTGCGACCTCGAGTCGCCGGCGACGTTGCCGAACGACCCGCTCCGTTGCACAGCCCCGACGCGTCGAGACCGACAAGATGCACCCGCTGGTGAAGTGGCCGCTGCGACACGGCTGCTTCGGGGTGATGTCTTGTCGGTGGTCACCGTCGCATCATGCGAGGGTGACCCTTCGACGCAGCCTTGAGTGGGGCTGCTTGCAGTCAGTTGCCGACTGCGGGGTTCATAGTCAGGCGTGGCCAACGCGGCCTTGCATGACTTGTCCTGCCCAACTCATCGGACCGGCAGCAGGCCATGCTGAACAAAAACACGCCCGCCGCGGTCGTCCGAGAATGGACAGACCGCGGCGGGCGTTATCGGGGCAGGATCAGGGGCACGTAAAGCTGCCCTGTTGCTTCTATAGGTTGGACCTACTCGTCGGCGTGGGGCGGCGGTGGCGCGGGTGGTCCACCGACCGTGTCATTGTCAGGCGGCACAGGTGACGCCGCCGCACGCGGACGCGGCTTAGGGTTGCGATTTCCCGGGCCTGCACGGCCTGGTGTCACGACACGCACCGTCGGGCGGTTGCCCTGTTGCGTCTCGGCGGCCTGGGGTGAGCGGACCACTTCACCCGGCTGCACCTGGGCGGCGGCCTGGTTTTCACGCTTGATCGCCTCGTAGACCTCTTTGCGGTGGACGGTGACTTCGCGCGGCGCGTTGATGCCGAGCCTGACTTTGTCACCGCGTATGTCGATGATGGTCACTTCGACCTCATCACCGATCATGATGGTTTCGTTGCGCTGTCGGGAGAGAACCAACATGTTGGGCGACCTTCCGTGTGTGCCGGCTGCGTCCGTGCTGCCGGGCGTGATGTAAGTCGCAGTGCCTTTTGCGGCGTCTGCGACCTGGCGTCCTTGCCTTTTTTGGCGGCTGCCGGGGCCCCTTGCCCAAGCCGATCCACCGCCTGCCGCCCGAGCGGCCCGACATTTTCCCCACGAAGCTAAGATCTAAACGCCTCTGCGTCGATCCAGGTTCGGAGTTTGGCCGGGATTCTCGTCCCGACCAAAGAATCTTTGTAACGCTTACGCCGTTTTGCGGAGCGGTTGCTCGTTCGTCGACGCCGGCTCGATCCGCCCTGCCGTCGCGTGACCGGCCGTTGCAGCCAGTCGCAGCAGCGGCTGACGCGTTCCCCAGCGACGCTCTGTCAGGACGATCTGCTTGGCGGCAAAGGTCTCGCCGTTGATGACGAGCGGGCCCAGCAGATTGCCCGTCAGCCAGTCACCGACGCGGTTGCAGATGACCAGCACCTGGGCCGCCTCGGGAATCGACCCGGTCTCGGCAAAGCCAAGCTCCTGGCGACACTCGCTGCGAAGCGGAATCGAGTCGGGGCCGTAGTCGGCGAACTCGGGGAGGAAGCCGCTGGGATCACAGACGACAAAGGCCAGACGAGGATCGTCAGCACTCTGAAGCCAGAAGAAGCAGTCGGCGGCTTCTTCACCGGCGACGCCGGCTTCGCCAATGGTGCTCTCGGCGTCGGTCTGGATCAGAGCAAAGCGTTTGGCCGTCGGAAAGCCAAGCAGCCCGGAGGCGAAATGGATCACGCGGTCGGCGGCAATGTCGATCGGGCCGAAACGGGTCGTTTCGATCTGAAGGTTCTGCGCGTCGCTATTGGCGGCGTCGCCGGCGGTGGTGTTGGTCTCTTGCATGGCGTCCGTGGGGTGCGAATGCGTCCTTGCTTGTGCGTCCGTCGATCCGTCGAGGGACGCGTTGATGGGTGGGTCCGTGGCCGCATTGTGCGGCGTCGGCTCTACCGTTGTTATCGGCATCTGTGGCTGACAAGCATCAACAGAAGTCCGATCATTCGCCCCTTTTCAGTGCTGTTGAGGCCGATCGAGCTCCTTTTATCACTTCGTGCTACCGCAGGTAGTCGAACAACGACTGTCCTAGCAGCCGACTCGTTGCCTGGAGCTGGGCCTGAAGGCTTGTCTGCAGCGACTGATACTCCGTGACAGCCTGGGCGTAGTCGATGTCTTCGATGCGACTGAGCAGCTCGAGCTGCACGACCTCGCCATCTGCCAGGCGGGTGCGACGTTGTTCAACTTCCTGCAGACGCCCGCCGACCTCGCCGCGGGTACTGATGGCTTGCTGTTCGCTCGCCTCGAGGCGTTCCAGCGCCTGCTGGGCTTCGGCGAAGTTGCCCAAGGTCAGCCCGCTGATGAGCGAGCGGAGGTGGCTGAACGGCCCATCGATGGCGACCGCGTTGACGTCGCGACCGGTGATGGTGTTGGCAGCAGCGGCGTTGTCGAGGCCTAGGTCGACGAGCGCTTGCGAGTCGCCCACGGTGCTGGCGGTGGTGACGTTTGTCAGCACAAAACCGGGTGCGGCAGGATCGAAGCTTGCCACGGTCGACGCACCGGCTGCTGCTGCTGCAGTGTTGATGGCGGCGATCACGTCGACCGCTGCTGCGGCCCCGCTTAAATCGACCTCGAACGACACATTCGCCGGGTCAACGAACCGCAGGTCGGCTCCGTTGCCGTCGAGTCGAACGCCGCGACCACCATTGAACTCCGAAAGCGCGTCCTGCTCAGTGAACGTGAGCCAGCCGAGTTGCTCAGCCGCGGTGCCGCTCGTGTCGCTGACGGTCATCGCTGTGCCTTGCACGGCATTGCGAAGCAGAAGGCGCGTTCCGTCGTCGCTGATGGTGGCATCGACCCCGACGCCGCTGGCGTTGACGACATTGAGTAAGTCTTCGACCGTCGTGAGGCCGCTTGTGTCGATCGTGGTAGCGGTCGCTCCGTTGTTGATCGTGAAGGTTCCAGTCGGCGTGCCGGCACCGCCGTTGAGGTCTGCCAGCGGCGTTTGAGGTGTGATGGTGCGGTCGAGCCCTGCACCGGCGACGGTGGCCGAGGGCGTGGTCTGCACGAGGCCCAGGTCTGCGGCGGTTGCCTGGCCCAATTCGCCGACGGTGACGCTTCCGCCGTTGATGGTGATGTTGCCGGGCGTAGCGGAGAGGCTCGTCGTCACGCCGATACCGCTGGCGTCGATGCGACTCATGATGTCGCCCACCGTGTCGGCATCCGACAGGTCGACAATCGCCGTCGCGCCGGCATTGGTGATGCGGATGCTGCCCCGCTCGACGCCTTGACCCCGCGCGCCGGCCAGCTCGCTCAGACGCGTGGCGGCTGTAACGACGGGATCCAAATCGGCCGTCCCGACGCGCCGCGAGTTGCCACCGAAGACGTCGCTGGGCTTAGCCAGGAAGTCGATGCCTCGGCCGGTGCCGTCGATGCGACCGGCCGGCGCGTCGTCCCCGCCGTTGAATCGAATGCCCCCCGCTGCTGCGGTGAATGGCTCCGTGGTGCCGTTGTCACCGCCGAACAGTGCGATGCCGCCCTCGACCGTGTTGGCAATGGCGAGCATCTGCCGTTCGAGCGTGCGCAGCACGGTGGCCGCGCCGTCGCGCTCGTCCTGTGTCGCTTGGTCACCCGTGTTGGCCAGGCCGATCTGCCGGGCCTCACGAATGAGTTCCGTCAGTTCACCCAGCGCGTTGTCGGTTCGCGACAACATGCGGTCGGCGTGGGCGAGGCTGCGGTCGTAGCCGACGTCGAGCTCGAGGTTCCGCCGGATCTGCAGCGACGCACCTGCGTCGCCGGGAGCGTCGCTCGGGCGAATGACCTGCTTACCGGTCGACAGTCGCTCGCTGGCCTGGGCCAGGGCCACCTGTGTGCGGCCGATCTGGTTGGCGCTGCCGACGCTGCGTTGGAGCTCGCCGACGCGTGCTGTGGGGGTGATGTTCATCAAGTCTTCCTTACGTTGTCGAGTTTCAGACGAGCTGCAGCAGGGTCTGCATCATCTCATCAACGGCTGCGATCAGGCGGGCGGCACCTTGGTAGCTGCGCTGGTACTGCAGCAGCGCGACGGCCTCTTCATCAAGGCTCACGCCGCTCAATGCCTGCCGCTGGGCGACGAGCGTGTCGGCGATTGCGCCGCTGGCATCTGCGTCGTTCTGAGCCGATCGCACGCCCGACGCGACTTCGAAGACGGTCGCTTCGTACGCCGTGTTGATCGTCGCGCCGCCGAGGGCGCCGAGCGATTTGTCGGCCAGTCCTGCGACCGCCAAAGCCAGGCCGTTACCGCCGGGCGTGTTGTCGTTGCTGGCGGCGAGACGGTTGGGCTCGCTCAGCAGGTCTTGCCGCACAGCCATGTCGGTCGCGCCGCGACCGGTAAAGAAGCCGCCGATGCCGAGCGTCGGTAACAGCTTGGCCGAGTCGTCGCCAAACGTCAGCTCCTGGGCCGACGAGTCAGCCGAGATGGTCAATTTGCCACCGGTCGAGATGCTCGCGCTGACGCCGTTGATGGTGTCGAGCTGCGTGGCCACGTCGTCCAGCGACGTGCCCGCTGCGGTGCCGTCGAGGTTGATGTCAATGATCGTGCTCGTCACGCTGCCGCTGGCCCGGTCGCGCAGGTGAACCACGAACGAGCCGTTCTGCGGCGGATAATCAAGTTTTGTCAGCGGATTGTCGAGTGGCACGCTTGTGTCGTCGACGGTTGCATCGGCTGTGACACTGTCGTACCCGCGGATCGGCTGCCCGCCTGCGTGCAGGCTGTTGAGCTCGAACTTCATCGTATCTGCCAAGGCGTCGATGCGGTCGAGCGTGTCGTTGATGGTCGTCCGAGCTTCAATGGCACCACTGAGCTTGCCGCCGCGCGCCGGGATCGGCCCACCACCATCGCCGAAAACGGCTTGAAACGTCGGCCGTCCGGACGCGTCGATACGCTGCTCCAGCTCCAGGCCGCGAGCCGTTCCTGCCAGCACGAGCGGTTCGCTGCCGGCATAGACGTTCATCGTGCCGTCGGGCTGCTCGATGCTGTGAACGCGGACGATCTGCGACAGGTCACCGATGAGCCCGTCGCGGCGATCGCGCAGGGCGTTGGCCGTTCCGCCGGTCGCGCCTTCGCCCTGGGCGATCTGCACGTTCAGGTCGGCAATCTCTTTGGCGATGCGGTCACCCTCGGTCGCGTACCCGCCGATGCGTTCGCCTGCGTCAACACTGAGTCGCGAAAGCCGGCCGTGCAGGTCGTTGAACCCTCCGGCCAACCGCTGGCCTTCGCTCAGCACGTTGCGGCGGAGCGAAGCGTCGGCCGGATTGTCGGCAAGGGCTCCCCAGGAATTGAAGAAGTCGGTCAGACCAGTCGACAGGTCGGCATCGCTGAGTTCGTTGAAAACGCTCTCGGCCTGGGTGAGCCAGTTAAGCTTCTCGTCGGCCGCCGAGCGTTCGCTGGTTGCGCTGTTCAGTCGGCGGATGAGGGCGTCGTCGACCTGTCGCTCGACGCCGTCGAGTGTGACGCCGGTCCCGATGATGATGCCGTCACCGAGCGCGCGACCGTTGGCGGCGCTGGTGCGCACGACCTGGCGGCTGTAGTTGGGATCGTTGACGCCGGCAATGTTGTTGCCATGCGTCTGGATCGCCGCCTGGTTGACGGTAAGGGCGGTACGGCCGACTTGTAGGGTGCCGGAAAGTGACATGATTCAGGGGTTTCGTTAGCCGATCGCGCGGATGCGATGCGAGACGGGCGGAAGTTCGAAGCCGCCCTCGCGGCCGTAGAGGCAGGACTTGGTGACGAGTCGCAACGCACCGTTGACGTGGCCCAGCACGCCACCGGCAATGCGGGCACAGTGCCGGCCCAGATCGGCGGCGGCGATGGTGTGGGCGCGGAGCTCGTCACGCACCTGCAGCAACTGCTCGGCGTGGTCCGGGTAACCGCTCACCACCTCGACGAGCGGCGTGTCGGGCGCGAGCCCGAGCTGCCCCGCGGCCGTCGCGCCGTGCCGACGGCGGTCGCCTTCGAGCTTCAGCAGTCGCCGGTGGGCTGACTCCTGCCGATGCCCGATGCTCGCCATCGCCTTGACGTCGAGCCGTTTCATCGCCTCGACCTGCTCGCTCAGCGCGTCCCGCAGGTCGCACTGGGCGGCCGATAGCTTCGTCAGCGTCGCGAGCAACTGCTCGATCGCAGGGACTTGCGGCTTGGGGGTCTGGCGGGTGATGGTTTGCATTCAGCAGGTAAAGCGAGCGGGTACGACAGCTGCAAAACTCGGATGGAAAGCGCTGGCTAGACGTCGCCACCGGCGAGCTGCCGGACGATGGCGTCGGCAAGCTGGCCACCCGTACCGCGACCGGCGGCCTCAGACAGGTGACCGTCCATGAGCGACCCGAATGCGTTGCCCCCGCGGCCACCACTGAAAGGCGAGTCTTCAGAGGCCAGCGACGTATTGCGCGCCTCCTTGAGCATCGGGCCGAAGAACGACTGGCCCACCCACTGGCGGACGACGGGGCGAAGCTGCTCGGCCTTGGACTGCGTCGGCTGGATCGTGCTGATGAAAGTGTTCATGGCTGTCCTTGCTTATCGGTCGTTTGTGGGGCAATCCGCTTGCTCAGTCAGCGGTGAGTCTGCTTGCTCAGTCGATGATGAGACGTGCGTGCAATTTGCCCGTGCGGTGCAGTTCCTTGAGGATCGAGATGCGGTCCTCGGCAGGGACCTGCAAGCGGTCGAGGGCGGCGACCAGGTCGGCGAGCCGAGCGCGGCTGCGCTCGTTCGTCACGCCTTCACCGACGGCTAGCGGGACAAAGTTGCCCTCGGTCATGACGCCCGTGCCGCCGTTGGCGAACGGGTCGCCCGGGCCGGTCACGCCACCCGACGGTTGGGCAACGGTCGTGATGGTCAGGCCGTGCATGGAGATGACGACGGGGCTGATTTCGACGTCACCCGTGAGCACGATGGTGCCGAGCCGCTCGTTGATGCGGACGCGTGCCTCGTCGGCGAGCATCGGCACGGGCAACCGCTGGACGCGGCTGATGAACGAATCGGGCCGGGCCACGTCGCTCTGCGGAATCGAGACGACGACGTTCTTGGGGTCGATGGCCACCGCCAGCTCGCGGCCGTCCAGGCTTTCGGAGTCGTTGATGACCTTGGCGATGTGACTGGCCGTCGTCCAGCCGGCGTGGCCGTCGTCGAGGACGATCGTGAAGCGGCCGTCACGGACGAACTGCTTGGGCAGGTCGCGTTCCATCACGCAGCCACGCTCGATGCGGGCGACGGTCGGAATCTCATCATCTTCAAGGACAATGGCCCCTTCGGCCAGGGCAAAGACGCCCCCGCCGCCCGGCAGCGGGCCGGTCAGCGGCGTGACGAACAGGCGGCCGCCCTTCAGGCTCTTGGCTGAGCCGATGCTCGTGACGTGGACGTCGAGCGGGTCACCGGCCCTGACGCCGTTGCGTGGCACGACCACCGTGAGGGCGACGATGGCAACGTTGTCGGCGTCGCTGAGCTCGAGCACGTCGGTGGTGTTGCCGAAGTGACCGAGCATTTGAGCGAGGCTGCGGATGGCAGGCTGGAAGTCGCCACCGTCACCGGTGCCGTCGAGACCCATGACCAGACCGATGCCGGTCAGGCGTTCGGTGCGTTGGGCATCGAGCCGCGACACGTCGGCCACGCGAGAGGCAGAGGCGGTGGCGGCGAAGGCAAGCAGTAGCAGTGTGGTCAGGCGAATCATGGTGCTCCGAAAAGTGGCTCTCGTTCCTCGTGTCTCGTCCCCTGTTTCTCAGGCATCAGAACGGGTTGACGCGGTCGATGATCCGCGGCAGGAAGCCGCGTCTTGACGCGTCGCGGACCGGGCCACTGGTGTGCTTTTGCAGGTGCAGGTCGTGCAGCTGCGTCGACAGGACCGTGTTGCCGGCCGTGACGTCTGCCGTGCGGCAGGTGCCGGTCAGGACGATGAGGGCTTCATCGTCGTCAGTCGTGATTCGCTTGCGGGCCTGAATGACGAGCGTGCCGTTGGGTTTGACGTCGAGGACTTCTGCGGTGATGCGGGTGACGAAGCTGTCGCGGCGGTCGCTCTTGCCGTCACCGGAAAACTGGCGTTCTGCCTCGAAATCGATGGCTTGGCCACCCCGCTTGGGGACAACGCGCAGGTTGCCGATGTCGAGGTCGACGTATTCCCGCAGTTCAGCGGCGAGGCTGTATTCCTTTTCGTACTCACCGCTGCCCGCGCTGCGGCTGGAGCTTTCTTCGCGGACGATGATCGTCAGCAGATCGTGCTGGCGGACGAGCGTCGGCTCGGGTGGCGGGACGGCCCAGAAGCTTACGCCCGGCCCGACGGCCAGTGGTGCTTCACCTCGGAGCTGCGGCCGAGCGTTGAGCTGAGCTTGAAGCAGGGACGAGCCGTCGGCAAACATGCGGCGAGCGATCTCTTCAGCCGTCTCGATGGGTGCGGGATCGGAGGCCGGTTGGGTCGTCTCGTCTCGTTGCTGGGCGAAGACAGGGGTCGTTGCCAGGAGCAGGATTGCTGTTTGCAGACGCATGGTTCCGGGGTTGCAAAGCCAGTGAAGCGGCTTGGCCGTCGGGCGTGTCTTGTGGAAAGTCATAGAGTTGTTCCTTAAGAAGCGACGGAACCAGCCTGCGGGCCGGTGACGACGACGGAGAGATCTTCGCCTGTGGCTTCGGCGCGGCACTTGACGACTTGGCCGAAGGTGGCGTCGCCGGAGGCCTTGGCGAGGGTGCGGACGATGACGCCGCCGCGGTTGAGCGTGACGGTGACGAGTTGGCCGCGCTTGACGAGCATGGGGGCGGCCAGGTCGCGACCGACGAGGGCGTCACCGACGGTGAGCGTGCGGGCGGCGCGTTGCCCGACGGCGGCGGCGAGGGACAGGCCGATGTCGTCGACCGTGTCGACCACGGCGGCTGATTTCTCGAGATCTTCTGGACGAATGACCGATCCGCGACCGATCGGGCGGGCGACGCGGGCACGAATGACGGTGGCCGTCGCTTCGATACGGACGCTCTTCGTCGAGCCGTCGGCAAGCGTCAGACGCCACGTCGAGCTGCCCAGCGTGGGCGGCTGTGTAGCGGTCGCCTTCGTTACTCCGGCCGGAAGATCGTCCCGCGACCGCACCTTGATTGTGTCGATCGGCAGGGCCAGCGCCTCGGCGATCTGCTCAAGCATGAGCTGCTTCGTCGACTCGCTGGCGATGACGCCGGTGGGCGAGGCGTGAGCGTTAGACGATGAGACAAGATCGCCCCACTCGTCCGAGACGATAGCGTTTTCGCCTGTTTCTGGGGCGATGCGTGTGATGACGCAGCGGGCCGGGCCGTTGACAAGAAGTTGATCGCCACGGATGCCGGCGTCGCCGAGAACGCGGATGACGTCCTGCAGATCAACGCCGCCGTCGTCGACGCGTACGACGCGTGACAGGATGCTCGCATCGACATCACCCTCGACGCGGGCCACGTCACGCACGGTGACGACGCCTGAAACGCCCGCCGATTCGCGCAGCGTAAGGCGGACCGGATCGGCAGCGCCCGCAAAGGCGGCCGTGAGGCATAGGGCCAGGGGAATGAGCGTTTTGCTGAGCATCTGGAGTCTTTCTGCGGTGAGGCCGAGCTGTTCGATTTAGCGGCGGAGGTTGCCGATGGTCTGCAGCGCGTCGTCGGCGGCCTGGATGGACTGGCTGTTGAGCTCGAAATTGCGCTGCGTCTTGATGAGTGTCACGAGCTCCTTGACCGGGTCGACGTTGGAGCCTTCGAGGAAGCCCTGACGGATCAGGCCGGCCCCGTCTTCGCCGGGCAATGCCGCGATGCCGCCACCGCTGGCGGCGGTCTCGACAAAGAGGCTGCCACCGAGCAGGCGAAGGCCCTGCGGGTTGCTGAAGTTCGAGACCTCGATACGGCCGAATGCCTGGGCCTCGACGGCACCGGGCGTGATGCCGCTGATCGTGCCGTCTTCGCTGATCTCGATCGTTTCCGTCGGCACTTCGACCGGAATGTTGATCGGCGGGTCGAGGCGGTAACCGGCACCGAGCCCGAGGATGATGTCACCCTCGTTGTTCCGGAAAAAGTCACCGTTCCGCGTGTAGGCGACGCCGTCACCGATGCCGTCGGCGACGGTCACTTTGAAGAAGCCCTGACCCTCGATGGCGAGGTCGAGTTTGCCGCTGGTCGGGTCGAGCGTGCCTTGCGAGAGGTCGAGCTGCGTGTTGCTGATCTTGACGCCCAGGCCGACCTGCACACCGGCCGGTGAGGCGTCACCGTTGGCGTTGAGGGTGCCGGGGTGACGCTTCGTGAGGTACATCAAGTCCTCGAAGTTCACACGCTGCCGCTTGAAGCTGGTCGTCTCTGCGTTGGCGAGGTTGTTGGCGATGACGTCGATGCGAGTCGACAGAGCACGCAGGCCGGTGGAGGCGCTGTTGAGGGCGGTAATGGCCATGGTTCTTTGGGAAGAGGCGAAGAGGCAGGATCAGGCAACGGCGGCGGCGTCGATCAGACGGCCGAGGCTCGAGTCCTGAAAGCGGATCATGTTGGCATTGGCTTCGAGCTGACGGCTGATTGCCATCATCTGCGTCAGCTCGCTCGTCGGGTCGACGTTGCTGAGCTCGACAAAGCCGCCGCGGACGTTGCGAAGCGCGTCATCGAGCGGGTCGACTTCGCCGGCCGGGTCAAAGAGGCCTTGACCGACAACAGTCATCGCCGACGCGTCGGCAGGCAGGCTGATACCGAGGCGTGCGATGGGCTGACCGGCCTGTGTCGTCAGCATGCCGTGCTCGTTGATCGCAAGGTCGGACGAGGTCGTGCCGGCCGGAAGTGCGATGGGCAGGCCTGCGTCGTCGAGCACGCGGACGTCGCTGCGACCGGCAAGGGTCAGCGTGCCGTCGGCGTCGAGCTGAAGTCGGCCGTCCCGCGTCAGTGCCATCTCTGCACCGCCGGGCGTTTGACGCTCGACCGTGAGAAAGCCATCACCGACGATGGCCAGATCGAGCGGGTTGCTTGTCTCATCTAGGCCACCAGCGGTCGAGTCGAGTTGCGTCGGCAGCAAGATGTTGCCGCCGGTCGTGCCGCGGAGGTTGTCAGGCATCTGGGCCTGCGGGGCCCGCTCTTTTTCGAGCGTGAGCAACCGGCGGAAGCCGACCGTGTCGGCGTTCGCCAAATTGTTGGCAATAACGTCTTGCTTGGCCCGGGCCTGGCTGATGCCGGTCGCGTTGAGATAGGTTCCGTAGATCATCGAGAGACGCGGGCGGAGTGCCCACGTCTGTTATCGGTCGCTGGCCCTTCGTCCCATAACACGACTTGAGCTCAAGTTGTGCCCGCAAGCTCTTCAGCCGTCTCGCGAATGGCCTCGCGCTGCCGCTCTGCGTCTGCCTTCGTCTTCTCCATCGCCTGCCGCTGGCCCGCATTAATGGCCTCTCCCGCCCGCTCACCCGCCGACTTAGCACGCTGATCGGCGACCGCCTCGACATGTTTGAGCTGCCCTTCGGCGTCGTCTTTTCGTCCGTCAAGCTCCGCCAGGCGGTCGGCCCTGCCGTACAGGATGATCACGTCACCCACGTTGGCCGTCGTGGCAGCGTCAGGGGCACCGATGTACGTGCCGTCGCGCCGATTGATGCCGAGCACGATGACCCCTTCGCTCGTCAGTCGCAGCTTGGACAGTTGCTTCTCTGCCAGCCAGTCGCCCTCTCCGACGCGCAGCTCGCTTACGCCGTAGTCGCCGCTGAGGTGCATGAGGTTGGCATAGTCGCGGACTTCGATCTTCGTGTACTTCTTAAGAAGCTTAAAGGTCCAGCGGTTGATGATCCGCTCGACGACGCGACTGCTCGCCACCGCCCAAAGGGCCGCCACGCCGGTGACGAGGAACGCCATTCGGGTCCAGAGCGGAAACCCGACCGCCTGAGCGACGAGCTTGTACTCACGCACGCCCGTTTCAGCGTCGACGATGGGCTCGAGCACCTGCTCGACGCCGCCCCCGGCCAGCAGGCCTGCCATCAGCGCACCGACCGTCGTGACGATGCCGGCGTTACCCAGCAGCATCAGCGTCGAGATGATCCGACGCCGTACCGGGTGGCCCACGATCTGCTCGCTCTCGCCAGTGGTGTAACCGCAACCCGTAAAAGCACTTCGGGCCTGAAACCGCGCCAGCGGCAGGCTCAGGCCCGTCAGAATAAGCATCACCGTGGCCACCCGCACCGTCAGCAAGCTGATGGTCAGCACGACAAGTAAGGTGGCGATAGCGGTCATGGGTCGTCAGAGACGAGCAACGAGGAATGAGTAGCGAGAGCCGGAGCCGGACCAGCTTAACGCCCTCCGGCTTTGACCTCATCTCTCGCTACTCATCTCTCATTACGCGTTTCTGCCTCGGCAGATAATCCCACGCGCTCCAAAGCGTCACCGCCACCGTGCCCCAGATCGCGATGTGGCGCAGCACCCGTAGGAAGATCTCCAGCCCGTCGCCTCGCTCAAGCCAGCCGCGACCAAAGACGTAGACGAGCACGACCGGAATCGCGATCGACTGGAACACCATCTTGAACTTGCCCGCCCATTTGGCCCCGCTGGCCACCCCTGCCGCCTCGCCCATCGAGCGAATCGTCGTCACCAGCAGCTCGCGACCCAGTAGCAAAACTACCACGATCGGCCCAACGCCCGTCAGGTGCTCACCCGTCGCTTTGTCGATAAAGGTGGGCGACGCGAGGAAGATAAACGTGCCGAGCACGAGCATTTTGTCGCAAAATGGGTCGACGACGCGACCGAACGGGCTGGTGACGTCCCACTTGCGGGCGAGGTAGCCGTCGAGCCAATCCGTCGCCGCCGCCAGGCCGTAGACCCAGCCGGCGGTAAAAAGCCACCAGCTCATGGACGTCGTGCCGTGCTCGTAGAACCGCAGCATCGCAAAGAAGATCGCCGCGACCACAAGCCGTGCGACGGTGATCGCGTTGGGCACGCGACGGCGGATCTTGGGGTCAGCCAGCGACAACAACACGATGAAGTGACCATAGCTTGCCGCGCCCGTGACGCGAATAGCGGGTGGAGTCGACGCTTCACCCGTGCGGGCGAACGATGGGCCGTGCAGACGTCCGCCGAGCCCACGCCACCGCGCGATCCTGTGCCGCCCCTTGTCGCGCCGCGTCAGATCATCACCCACGCCAGCGACATGGCCGTCGTCGCCTCGGGAGAGGCGACGCTGGGCGAGATCGATGCCAGGCTGGCCGAGCTGTCGCCGGTGCCTCAATGGCTGCCCATCGACGGCGACGCCTCCATGACGCTTCGGCAGGCCATCGACGCCGACACGAGCGGGCCGCTTCGCCTGAGCCAGGGCGGTTGGCGTGACCGCATCACCGGCCTTCAATACGCCGACTCCACTGACACACTCGTCACCGTCGGTGGGCTTCCGATCAAGAACGTCGCCGGATATGACCTGGCCAAGCTGTTCGTCGGCGGGCACGGCTGCTTCGGCCGCATCGTCAGCGTCAGCGTCCGCACCGCCAGGCGTCCCGAGCGGGCGCTGGCGCGGTGGATCGACGTGCCAGAGGGTCAATCCCTGCCGACCGTCGTCAACGAACTGCTGACGAGCCCTGTTCCGCCTGCATGGCTTTTGGTGACCGGTGGCGGGCTTCGGGCCGGTTGGCACGGGTCGTCGTCGGAGATCGAGCGGTTGCAGCCGCACGTGGGCGAGGGTGCCGCCGAGCGTCCGTTGGCAGATGACGTTGAAGAGCGGCGTCTGGCGACGCATCGACCGACGCGGGCGGTGGTGTCCCCGGCCGAGGTCGCCCCCTTTGCCGCCGACCTGCGGGCCGACGGCCTGACGGATTGGGCGATCGATCCGGTACACGGCGTGGCCTGGCTTGCGGCGGTGGCGTGGGACGTCGCACGTCGGGCAGCCACCCGACGTGGCGGCCACGCCACCCGCTACCGCGACGACGGTGACCTTTGCGACGGCATCCCCGACGCCACCGCCGCCTTCCTCCGCCGGCTCAAGTCGACGCTCGACCCCACGGGCTCGCTCCCGCCCCTACCGGCCGGTGTCCGGTGAAACACGCGCTCCAAGGGAGCGTCTTGTCACCTATAGAACCGCATCGGGGCCGATAACGCACTAGGGGTCTGATGCCATCACCCCGACCCGCCGATGGTGATGATGTGACCCTTGCTCCTGACGTTCGTGAGTTTGCCGATTCGGAACGGGGTGACGCACAGCCGACCACCGAGACGTCGTTCGAGCCCGCTGCCGAGCCAGCCGAAGCCGGGCAAGCGGCAATTAAGCTGTCACCCGCCGCCCGCGTGGCCGGTGACGCGTGCGTGCAGTGTGGGTTGTGTCTGCCGGCTTGCCCGACGTATCTCGAAACCGCCAGCGAGGCCGACAGCCCACGCGGCCGCATCCGCATCATGCTCGGCCTCGACACGGGTGAGGTGCCGGCGACCGATGCCGCAACGGAACATCTCGATCGCTGCCTGGGTTGCCGGGCGTGCGAGACGGCCTGCCCCAGCGGCGTCTCGTACCACACGCTCTTCGATGAGGCCCGCAACAAGCTCGCCCACGATCGCGTCGACGGTGGCAAGCCTGAGAAGCCGCTGAGCCGTGTGCAGCGGGCCGTCTTCCTTGGCCTGCTCGCACGACCCAATCGCCTGCGGGCGAGCCTGGCTGTGGCACGGCTGAGCGATCGCGTCGGTCTCCGCAAGATCGCCCGCAAGCTCGGACTGACCAGCTTGCTGGGGCCGACGCTCAAGCGGATGGACCAACTGCTACCGAGCGACGACGGAGCTGCCATCTGGCCCAAGCCGCTGCCGGCGCACAGCCGTGCCGGTGGCATGGACATGGTCGTCACGATGCTCGACCCGGGTCGAGCCGACGATGCGGGCACCGTGCAGACGGTCGTCGCATTCTTCGAAGGATGCGTGGCGGGCGTGATGGCTCCCGACGTGCACCAAAAGGCGGCAGAGCTGCTTTGTTACGCCGGCGCAGACGTCATCAGCCCGCCGGACCAGGTCTGCTGCGGCGCGATTCATCAGCACGCCGGTGAGGGTGATCAGGCCCGCAACCTGGCGCGGAGTAACATCGACACGTACCTGCCGGACCGCGGGCCCGAGCCGACCTACATCACGACCTGCACCGCCGGTGACGGCGCGATGCTCCGCGGCTACGGCGAACTGCTGGCGGGCGATTCTCGCTACGCCAAGCGGGCCAAACGCTTCAGCGAGCTGGTCCGCGACGTGACGGAGGTGCTTCAGGAGCTTGGCGTCGGTCAGGGTGACAACGCCTTCGAGTACGACGTGCCGCTGCGTGCGGCGTACCACGACGCGTGCCACCTTGCCCACGCTCAGCGCGTGACGAGTCCGCCGCGGGAGATGCTGTCGCGTGTGCCGGGTCTGGAACTGGTTGCTCTGCCGGAGTCAGACGTGTGCTGTGGTGCTGCCGGGACGTACAACCTGACACAGCCGGAGATGGCGACGCAGCTTGCCGAGCGGAAGCTGGCCAACTTCGAGCCGCTGGAGGCCGACGTGCTCGTCAGTGGCAACATCGGCTGCACGATGCACCTGGCCGCCACGGCGACGAACCAGCAGCGTCCGGTGAAGATCGTCCATCCCGTCGAGTTGCTCCACGCAGCCGCGTTCGGAGCGTGAACTTGCCGATCAGTGGGGCGTGAACTTGCCGATCAGTAGGCAAGTCGCATCAGCGCAAGGTCGATGACCAGGCGGTCGCGACCTGACGCAGACTCGCGGAGGCGACGCAGCAGACTCGGGCACGCCAGGAGCGTCGAGGCCGACGTGGCCCCGACGCGAAGTGCCTGCCGAGCCAGTCGCCTGGCTGCGTCACGGGGCAGGCCGATCGCGCGACAGGTTCGCCGGTCGAGGCCGGCGTGAGACACGCGGAATTGCCCTACGCGGCGGCGAATCTTGTTCCCCAGGAGCCCGAAGACGAGTCCACCGCTGACGAGCAAAACCAGCCCTGCCAGAACCGGTCCGGCATCGGCGGTCGACTCTGCCTTGCTGCCGCCGAAGCCGCTGGTGAGGGCTTGCAGTCGATCGCTGTCGACCGTGGCGACCATCGGCACACCGACCATGGCGGCACCTTGGGCGACCGCGCTGCTGCGAGCCTTGCGCATGTCGTCGGCCACGCGTCGGACGGTCCCGGCGGCGAGGCGACGGACGCCGGCGTCGCTGTCGCTGCGGGCGATCCGGGCGACCTCGTCGAGCAGGTTCCAGCGACGCGTTTCACCGACCGCCCACACGCCGCTGAGACGATGGTCGGCCCGCTGGTCTCGGAGCATGTCGAACAACGGTTGATTGGCGTCGGCCACGCCCAGCACGTCACTGGCAACAATGGCGTTGGCCCGCTCGCGATTGCGGCCTAAGCGCTCGCGGGCTTGGAGCAGGCGACGGAAATCGTCCGATTCCTGAGGTAAACCGGCTGCCTGCAAGGCTTCGACCGCGTTGGCGCGGACGCGGGCGTCGGGGTCGTCGAGCAATACACGAAGCTGTCGCATCGGCCCGCTGTCGGTGGCGCGGCGGACGACGGTCGCCAGCAACGTGACGCCGCGAGCGCGAGACTTGGCATCATCATCGCAGCAGGCGGCCATGACGAGGGGGGCAAAGCTGGCAACCAGCCCTGCCGACTCGGCGAGCTGAAGCGTGGCCAAACGGTGCGCCGGTGGCGTGGCGAGGGCGAGCCGTTCGACGGCGTCGGCCGGATCGGGCAGCAGCTTCAACAGGGCCAGCACCGCCCGCGGCGCTTCGCGACGCTTTTCGCTGACCGCCCGATGCCAGACCTCGGTGAAGCAGCGTGTCAGCGTCTTGCCGCAGGTGCGGCGGACGGCCGGTGATTGGGCGCAGGCGGCGAGCAGTGCGCGCTCGGCGGCTTGGCGGTGCGGGCCGGGCTCGAGCCGCTCGACCTGCCGATTCAATCGTTTTGCCGCCGACCGGGCCAAATGTTGCTCACTTGCGCCGGCGAGTTTTGCGAGCCAGCTCACCGGGAGTGCCGCGTCGCGGGCGGCCGTCGCCGAGGCGGCGTAGCGAAGGGTGCGCAGCCGTGTTGTATCGTCACTGGCGGCGTCGTCGACAATCGTCAGCAGCTCTGCTAATTCTGCATCGAAAACGCTGCCGGCGGCGCACCAAAACCCGACTTTTGCGAGGTCAAAGGGTGCCTCAGCGGGTGCGTCAGCCCTTCCGAACCCGTGCCGCGACAGCTCGTCACGCAACCGCTGAGGCGACCACCAAGGTCCTTCCCGCAGCGTCGCCACGGCAGCGGCGAACTTGGGCTCGGTCAATTGTTGTGCCTGCTCGGTGAAACCGACGAAGCCTTGGCCGGTCGCTCCGCCCAAAGCGTCTGCCAGGACCTGCTTGGCCTTAACACCCGCTGCCAAGGACGCGGCAGCCTCGATTGCGGTGCGCGGCGAGGACAATCGTGCCGCACACATCCCGCCACGACGTCGCAACAGCTCAATCAGCGGCCGGCGTTTGGCACCGGCGGCGATGAGTTGCACCGCCGCGTCGGCCAGGTTCGACTCGGCCACGCGTCCACCGCTGACCGCACTTCGCGGATCGTCCAAGGCGTCGGCAACAGCGTTTTCTAAGGCATCTCGGGTGGTTTCACAGTCGGCCGCCTGCTCGTTGGCGAGCGACAGCACGGCAGCGGTCGCAGCTTCGGCGGTGGTGGTGTCCCTGCAGCGAAGCAGCGACGCCAGCACGGTCACGCCCGCCGAGCCTTCGCAGCGGGCCGCGAACGCCGCTGCCGATAGTCGTGCCGCTTCGTCCTTGCCTCGGGCGACTCTCGTGCCTGCATTGATGAAGCGGTCGGCCTCGGCGACCACCGCCAGCTGTGCCGCCGCCGTAAGCGTCGAGAACTCGGTGATCAGGCCATGTAAACCGTCGGGTTTCCCACGTTTCAGCACAGCGGCGACCGCAGCGCGGGCTTCCTCGTCGTCGCCGAGTTTGGCAGCCTCGACCAGCACGGCATCGGCCACCGCGGCGGCATCGGCGGCGAGAAGGCGGTAAACGGTCTGCAGCACATCCTTGTTATCGGACAAACCTGCACGCCATCACCAACCACGCTCAATCGTCGGCTGTGTGCTGCTTCAGCACCTCGAGCGACACGACTTGTAGCGACTTCTCATGCGTCGCCTCCAGCACGATCGGCGGCGCAACGCCCGCCTCGGCCGCCTCAAGCCATCGGCCGCTGCACAGGCACCACCGGTCGCCCGGCTTCAGCCCCGCAAAATCGTACTCGGGTCGCGGCGTCGACAAGTCGTTGCCCTGAACGGCTGTAAAGGCCAGAAACTCTGCTGTCACCACGGCGCAGACGGTGTGACTGCCGATGTCATTGGGTCCCGTGTTGCAGCAGCCGTCACGGTAGAAGCCGGTCACCGGGTTGGTGCCGCAGAGACCTAGGGGTCCGCCCAGGACGTTGCGGGCGACGGGCTTTTTGGAATGGGTGTCAGGGCGCATCGCTCCATGGTACCGGTCAGCGCGGCATCGCCTTTGCAAACTGCCTTGATATGGGACTCCACCTCAGACCTCTCGAAGATCAAGTCATTGTGCTTACCGGTGCCAGCAGCGGCATCGGCCTGACCACGGCCCGCATGGCTGCGGAGCGTGGGGCCAAGCTCGTACTTGCCGCCCGCAGCGAGGAGGCGCTGCGTGACCTTGCCGACGAAATCAACAACAACGGCGGCGAGGCCCTCGCCGTCACGTGCGATGTGTCAATCGAGGACGACGTCAAACGCCTCGCCGAGGCGGCCGTCACCCGATTTGGCCGCATCGACACGTGGATCAACGACGCGGGCGTCGGCATGTACGGCAAAATCCTCGACACACCGGCAGATGATGCCAAGAAGCTGTACGAGACGAACGTCATGGGCGTGCTGCACGGCAGTCAGGCGGCGGTACGTCACTTCGTCAGCCGTGAGGACCAGAAGTACGACGGCACCCTCATCAACATCGGCAGCGTTTTGTCCTATCAGGCGACGCCGATCCAAGGGATCTACAGCAGCTCCAAGCACGCGGTGAAGGGTCTGACCGACTCGCTGCGGATGGAAGTGCTCGCCGACGACCTGCCGGTGAGCGTGACGTGCATCATGCCAGCGGCGATTGATACGCCCTACGCCGAGCACGCACCGAACTACATGGGCGTCGAGGCGACGCTACCGCCACCGGCGTATCGGCCGGAGGTCGTCGCCCGGGCGATCCTGCACGCGGCTGCGACACCGACGCGCGATCTCACGGTCGGCGGCGCGCTCAAACCGACGACGATGCTGAACAAGGTGCTGCCGGGACTGGTCGACTCCGTCATGGCCGCCCTCATGCCGGCGGCCCAGCGGAACGACGATCAGCCGATCGGCTCGGTCGAGCGTCGCGGCCTGACCACGCCCAGCGGCAGCACCAAGTATGGCGCAGGTCGCCAGCGGTCGACGGAGGGCCATCTCGCCATGCCGTTCAGCGCCTACACGCAGGCCCGCATGCATCCCGTCGCGGCGGCGGCGGTGTTGGCCGGTGCAGGGCTCCTCGTCTCTGCCGTCGTAGGCGGACTCACCGGAGACGACGACTGATGGCCAGCGTCAACCGCGGCATCAGCATTCTGCTTCACGCCTTGCACGCCTTCGAACTCGCCGCCGACGATGCAAGCGTCGACGCCGAGACGAAGGCGATGCTGGGCCTGGGCGCGTACGACTCGATCCGCGTCATCGCCAACAAGTGGCACGCCAAAGCCGACCGCGGCGACAAGAAGCGGATGGCCGACTTCGCAGAGCTGGACTCGTGGTATCGCCGCTGGCTTTCAGCAGCGCGGTCAGTCGATCACGCGTCGCTCTCCAAGACGATTCAGGAGGTCGAGGCGGCCGTCGCGGCAAAGCCACGTAGCGTCTGAAGTAGTTGGTTTCGAATTTCAGGGCACCGAACAGCGGTCTGACGCGGCTCTTGACGAAGCCAATGCTGTCGTAAGCTTGTCGCGAGATGATCATCACGACCCACGCTTATGCCCGTGCCGGCCTAGTCGGTAACCCCTCCGACGGTTACTTTGGCAAAACCATCTCGCTCGCCATCCGCGACTACAAGGTGACGGTGCGTCTGTGGGATTCGCCCACGTTCGAGATCGTCCCAGGCAGTGGTGATTTGTGCCGATACGAAACGGTCGACAGCTTCCTGCGCGACGCCAAGCTCATGGGCTACTACGGCGCGATGCGGCTGATCAAGGCGACCATCAAGCGGTTTCACGACTACTGCCGCGAGGCTGACAAGGACATCACGGGCCGCGGCAACTTCACCATAGCGTTCGACACCGACATTCCGCGCCTTGTCGGCCTCAGCGGGTCGAGCGGCATCGTCGTCGCGACGATGCGGGCGCTCATGAAGTTCTACGACGTCGAGATCAGCAACCAAGAGCTCCCGACGCTGGCGCTGAGCGTCGAGACGGTCGAGCTGGGCATCGCTGCCGGGCTGCAGGATCGCGTCGTCCAGACGTATGAGGGGCTCGTCTACATGGACTTTGACCGGGAGCTCGTCGAGCGGACGGGCGGCGGGCGGTACGAGCAGCTCACGCCTCAAAAGACGCCTCAGGTGTACGTCGCCTTCGACCCGGAGCGGGCAGAGGTCAGCGGCGTCACGCACCGCAATCTGCGGAAAGACTGGGAGAGTGGAGCGAAAGACGTGCACGATGCGATGGAGCGGCTGGCCCAACTCACCGACGCCGGTCGCCGGGCGATCCTCGACTTCGACATGAAGACGCTTCACGAGGTGACGAACGAGAACTACGAAGTCCGCAAAACGATCATGAAGGTCGCCCCGGAGAACGACAAGATGGTGCAAGTGGCCCGCAGCGTCGGGGCATCGGCCAAGTTTGCCGGGAGCGGCGGCGCGATTGTGGGTGTTTACCTCGACGGTGACCAGTACAGTCGCCTCGTCGATGCGCTGGCTGAGATTCGCTGCACCTGCTTCCGGCCCGTCATCTTTGGCGACTGACGCTTAGCATCGGCTGTGCTCCACCGCCTGCTCGTCGTCACGCTGCTTCTCGTCGTCGGCTGCGCAAGCACGGAGGGCCAGAGTTTCGACGAGCTGGAAGATCGTGTGACGGTCTATTACGCGGCAGAAGAGGTTGAGCGGCCGTACCTGAGCCTCGGCACCATGGAGGCGACAGAGGCTGTCGGCGGTGACGAGCAATTGGCCTTGGCGGAGCTTGTTGTCGAGGCAAGGAATCGCGGGGCCGACGCCATGATTGTCGACATGGCGGCCGGGACGACGCAGCCTTCGGCAAAGGGCAAAAAGATGTCGGCCGAGTTCATCGCGTTCGACTGAGCCGCCTGGCTTTGCTTGGCCGGGGTCGATCGGCCATGATCGGGGCGTGATCCGAACTGCTGTCATTCCTGCTGCCGGCTTTGGCACTCGCATGCTGCCCGCAGCCAAGAGCGTGCCCAAAGAAATGCTGCCGATTCTGAGTCGGCCGACGATTGAGTACGTCGCCGAAGAGGCCGCCGACGCGGGCGTGGGTGATCTTCTGCTGGTCGTCTCTAGCGACAAGAAGGCGATCGAGGACCACTTCGACACGCATGCCGAGCTGGAGCGTCGGCTCAAGGACAAGGGCCGCGAGTCGTGGCTGGAGACGGTGAATGATCTGCTGGCCCGGCTTCAAGTGTTCAGCGTCCGCCAACGCGAGCAACTCGGCCTCGGCCACGCCGTCCTGCAGGCAGAGCGCCATGTTGGTGATCGGCCGTTTCTGTGCATGCTTGGCGACACGATCTTCTCCGGTGGCAATCCGGCCAAGCAGCTCGTCGACGCACAAAAACAGCTCGGCGGCAGCGTCATCGGCCTTGAGCGGGTGCCCAGGGACCTCGTTAGCCGCTACGGCATCGCCGGCGGCACGATGACGAGCGACACCGTGATGAAGCTCGACCGCCTCGTCGAAAAGCCGTCCGCAAGCGACGCCCCCAGCGACCTCGCCGTCGCCGCCCGTTACGTGCTGAGCCCGACGATCTTCAAGCTCCTCCACGACACTCCACGCGGCCGAGGCGATGAGATTCAGTTGACGGACTCCCTGCAGGAACTCATCCGCCAGGAGCCGGTCCACGGCGTCGTCCTAGACGCGACCCGCCATGACATTGGCAACCCGGTCGACTGGCTCAAGACGAATCTGGCATTCGCGGCGAAGAACGACGAGCTGCGCGAATCACTTGCCCCGCTCGTCCTGAAGCTGTTCCCGAACAAGGGGTAGTTGCCACTACAGGTGGTAAATCGTGACTGTCTAACAGCTACGGGATGTAGTACTGACCAATGGTTCGTGGGGCGGGAGAATCTTTAGCACGTAGATCGCTATTCTTGTGGAATAGCCAGAATGTGAATAAGGAGGTAGGCTATTCCCATGCACATGAATAGCGAGAGGACCGGCCGCAGGTGAGACGTGAAGAATTCGCTGAGGATTCGCCGGGCGAATTCGTCAGCAATCTGGACGGCGACTTGACGTTTGTGCCGTCGGCGCTGCCGGGGCCGCTGCGTCTCGATCTGGAACTCGTGTCGCTGTTGAGCGAAGCCGAGCGAGGCCTGGGCCGGGTGACTGGCGTTTCGCAGACGCTGCCAAACCCAGAACTAATAACCCGCGCATTTGTGAGGCGAGAAGCTCAATTGTCGAGCGAGATCGAGAACATTGTGACCAACTATGCGAGTCTGGCCGCAGTCAAGGTGGCGGGGGCTGCTGCGGTACGTCACGAGAATCAGGATGCGATCGCCGAGGTGTTGAACAACGAGCAGGCAATCACGTTCTTCCTTGAGGCGACCAAAGAACGGGGCCGCCCCGTCACCGGCTCGCTGATTCGCGATGTGCACGCCGTGCTCCTACATGGAGCTCGGAACGACGCGAAAAGGCCGGGCCGATATCGAGACCGCCAAGCCTTCATCGGCAGCAGTCAAGACATCGCTGAGGCGAAGCTCGTGCCGGCTCCGGCACACGCGGTCGAGGAGTTGATGGAGGATCTGTGCGGCTTCATCCGCACCACTTCAGACCTTCCGCCGCTCGTCCGCCATGCGATGATTCACTATCAGTTCGAGACGATTCACCCGTTCGCCGACGGCAATGGTCGGACGGGGCGAGCGCTGATTCTGTTGCTCATGTGCGTCGACGGCTTGCTGCCTCAACCGATGCTGAACCCGAGCCTTCACATGGAGCGGGAGCGGCCAGAGTACTATCGCCGGCTGCTAGAGGTCAGCACGCGGAACAAGTGGTCTGCATGGATCAAGTTCTTCGCCCGCAGCGTTGCCGCCGCCGCAGATGACGCCGTCGCTCGCGTGGAAGCCATTCGCGATTTGCAGGCGTCGTACCACGAGCGGTTCCGGCAGCCGGGACGATCGGTAGCTCTACTTCAGCTCGTCGACGAACTTTTCGTTGAGCAGGCAACCACCATCAGCCTTGTTGCTGAACGACTTAACGTGAAGTTCGGTACTGCGGCGCGGCACGTCAAGACGCTCGAGGATGCCGGCGTACTGACGGAGATCACCGGACGCGGCCGCGATCGCGTTTATGTCGCGCCTGAGATCATCCAGATCATCCAGACGCCCAACACCGCCTGACATCCCCACGAACTACGGCCGCTTCGCGGCAACCCACCTTTTAATGAACACAAGCGTCCGGCAGTTGAGCACGTCGGCCTTCGTCACCCAGGCACGCCGGGCCACGGCGAGGCCTAGGCGGTTGGCAGACAACCCCTTTGTCGTGTGGGCGTCGGTGTTGATCGTCAGCATGACGCCCGCGTCGAGGGCCATCTTGGCGTGCAGGTCGTTGAGATCCAGACGCGGGTAGGCAGCGTTGATTTCGAGAGCTGTGCCGGTTTCCTTGGCACGGGCGATGACCTTGGCCATGTCGAGGGGCAGGCCGTCGCGTTTGTTGATGAGTCGGCCCGTCGGGTGGCCGATGGCGTTGACATAGGGGCTGTCGATCGCCCGAAGGATGCGATCGGTCGCCTTCTTCGTGTCCTGCTTTAACGCGACATGCGGGCTGGCGACGACCCAATCTAACTCAGCCAGCACCGCGTCTTCGTAGTCGAGGCGGCCGTCGCTGAGGATGTCGCACTCGCTGCCGGCCAGAAGCTCGATGCCCTTGATCTCGTCGTTGGCCTTGCGAATTGCGGCCACGTGCTTGAGCAGCCGATCGGCGTCGAGGCCGTTGGCCTGGATCTGTGACTTGCTGTGATCGGTGATGGCGAGAAACGTGTAGCCCAGCGCTTTGGCGGCTTCTGCCATCTCGATGATGCTGGCGGTGCCGTCGCTGGCGTGCGTGTGCGTGTGGAGATCGCCCTTCAAGTCGCTGGCCTCGATCAGCGTCGGCAATCCGCCGGTGACGGCGGCTTCAATCTCCCCGCGGTCTTCGCGCAGTTCCGGCGCAATCCACGGCAGGTTGAACCACTTGTAGATTGCTTCTTCCGTCGCGGCCGCTTCAGGCTTGATCGTCGGAACGCCGCCGGTTTTGCGGGTCTCTTGTTGTTTCTCCCAAGCGTCCTTGGCAAAGACGCCCCAGTCGTTGAGCGTGTAACCGCGGTCGAGGGCCAGGCGACGAAGGTGCGTGTTGTGCTCTTTGCTGCCCGTGAAGTACATGAGGGCCGCCCCGAAGTGTGCGTCGGGCACGACCCGTGCGTCACACTGCAGGCCGTCCTTGGTAAGGATGCTGCATTTGGCGTCGCCTTTGACAAGCACGCGGTCGACCTCGGCGAACTCGCTGAAGGCGGTGAGGATTCTTGCCGGTTGATCCGTGACGATGAGAAAGTCGAGGTCGCCGACGGTCTCTTTGCCGCGCCTGAAGCTGCCTGCCGGTTCGACACGACTGACGCCGTCGATGGCCCCAAGGCGTTCGATCATGGAGGCAACGATTTTGGCCGCCGACCCGATGCCGCGTCGTTCGTTGCCACGGGCAAGCAGCTCAATGCCGCCCTTGATCTGGTCGAGCTTCTTGGCACCGAGGCCCTTGATGCCTGCGAGTGAACCGTCGGCGATGGCTTTCGACAATTCGTCGATGCTGGTGACGCCCTTCTCTTGCCAGACGGCCTGTACGGTTTTGGGACCCATGCCCGAAATTTCGAGCATGTCGAGCAGCCCGGCCGGCACGCTGGCGAGCAACTCGTCGTAGTCGACGCTCCGACCATCGGCCAGGAAGTCGCCGATGATTGCCCCGCTCGATTTGCCGATGCCCTTGACGGCCTCGACTGCCTTGATGCCGCCCTCGTCGTGGAGGGCACGCACGTCTTGCGGCATCTCGTCGAGCAGGCGACTGACCTTGTTGAAGCTGATCGCCCGGAAGCCGCCACCCTTGAGATCCAGGACGCGGGCCATCGTGGCGAACATGCTGGCAAGGGTCTTGTTGTCCTGGCTGGCGGGCATGAGGCAACGGTAAGCCGGGTCGCTCTTGACGGGCTGTGGAAGGTTTGTCGGCATGCCGACTCAATGCCGCGGGTACGGCCGATGTTCGTAGACTGCGGCCATGCCTGCTGACGTTGCTCCTGCCGATCCCTTCGTTCACCTGCACGTCCACACGCACTACTCGATGCTGGACGGTGCCTGCCGCATCAAGGACCTTGTCAAGCGGACGAAGGACCATGGCATGGACGCCATTGCCATCACGGATCACGGCGCGCTGTTCGGGCTGATCGAGCACTACCAGACGTGTGTCGATGCAGGCGTCAAGCCGATCCTGGGCCTGGAGGCCTACGTCTCGCCGACGCGTCGCGACGATCGCACGACGAAGCCGGGCGAGAGCGCGTATCACCTGCTGCTGCTGGCAGAGAATCTCGAGGGGTATCGCAATCTGCTCAAGTTGTCGTCGCTTTCGTACAAAGAGGGCTTTTACTACAAGCCGCGGATCGACAAGGAGTTGCTCCGCGAATTCAAGGGCGGCCTTATCGCCACAAGCGCCTGCCTCGGCGGCGAAGTGGCCAACGCCTACCTCAAGCACAACCCGCAGAAGGCGCGGGAGTGTGCCGAGATGTACGCCGGCATCTTTGATCGCGACAAATTCTTCATCGAAGTCCAAGGCAACGGATTGCCCGAGCAGGACCAGGTGAACCCGGAGCTGATGGACCTGGCGGGCAAATTGGGTGTCGGCGTCGTCGGGACCAACGACGTCCACTTCCTCGAGAAGGACGACCACTTCGCCCACAACTGCCTGTGCTGCATCAGCACCGGCAAGATGGCTGACGACGAAGGGCGGCTGATCTATCCGACGGAGCTGTACCTCAAGACCCCCGCCGAGATGCAACAGAGCATCGGCCGCTTCGGCGATGCGTACGCGAACACGAAACGCATTGCCGACCTGTGCAACGTCGAGCTCGACTTCGGCAAGCAGTACGCCCCGGTCTACAAGGTGCCGAGCGACTTCGACATCAAGCCGGAGCACAAGGCGATGGGCCAGGACGAGGCTTACATGCGCCAGCTTTGCGAAGAAGGCCTTGAGTGGCGATACGGCAAGACTGAGGTCTCACAGGAAGTGCGTGAGCGGCTTGAAAAAGAGATCGGCGTCATCGCGGGCAAAGGCTTTTGCTCGTACTTCCTCATTGTCTGGGACTTCTGCAATTATGCCCGCGAGCAAGGCATTCCTGTTGGTGCCCGCGGCAGCGGTGTCGGCACGATGGTCGGCTACCTGCTGGGCCTGTGCAACGTCGACCCGGTGACGTATGACCTGCTCTTCGAGCGGTTCATGGACCCGGACCGCGCTGAAATGCCGGATATCGACATCGATATCTGCATGAACGGGCGCGGAAAGGTCATCGAATACGTCCGCGAGAAGTATGGACACGTCGCACAGATCATCACGTTCGGCACCCTGGCCGCCAAGGCAGCGGTGCGCGATGTCGGACGCGTGCTGAACCTGCCGTTGAGCGAGGTCGACAAGGTGACCAAGCTCATCCCGACCGTGCCGCCTGGCATCAAGCTCGACGAAGCGCTCAAGCGGGTCGGCGAACTCCGCGAGAAGTACGAAACTGATGCTCAGGTCGCCAAGGTGATCGACATCGCCAAGCGGCTGGAAGGCTTGTGCCGAAACGCAGGCTGTCATGCGGCGGCGCTCGTCATCGCCGAGCAGCCTCTTGAAGAGCTTGTGCCGCTTTATCAGGATAAAGACGGTAACACGCTCACGCAGTATGAAGGGCCGACCGTCGAAAAGTGCGGCCTGCTCAAGATGGACTTCCTGGGGCTTCGCACGCTGAGCGTGTTGCAGCGGTCGATCGATCTTGTCAAGGAAACCAAGGGCATCGACCTTGACATCGAGGCCGTTCCGCTGGACGACCAGACGGTGCTTGACCTGTTCCGCCGCGGCGAGACGCGGGGCATCTTCCAGTTCGAGTCGGGTGGCATGCAGGATTTGCTGCTGAAGATGAAACCCGACCGGCTCGAAGATCTCATCGCCGCAAATGCCCTGTATCGGCCTGGGCCGATGGAGCTCATCCCCGACTACTGCGCCCGAAAGCACGGCCGCGAGAAGGTGCCGACCGTCCACCCGGACATGGATGAGATCCTGAGCGAGACCTACGGCATCATGGTTTACCAGGAGCAGGTCATGCGGATCTTCAACCGGCTCGGCGGCATTCCGCTGCGGGCCGCGTATGGGCTGATCAAAGCAATCAGCAAGAAGAAAGAGAGCGTGATCGCCAAATTCAAGCCGCAGTTTATCGAAGGGGCCAAGGAGCGCGGCCTCAGCGAAGATGTGGCCAAGGAAGTCTTCGCCCTCATTCTCAAGTTCGGCGGTTACGGCTTTAACAAGAGCCACTCGACCCGCTACGCCATCGTCGCCTACCAGACGGCGTACATGAAGACGTACCACCCTGTCGAGTACATGGCGGCGTTGCTCACGTTCGAAAGCGGCAACACGGAAAAGGTCGTCGAGTACATCGACGAATGTGGCAAAGTCAGCCGGCCCGAAGGTGGTCGCGGCGTGCAGGTGTTGCCCCCGGACGTAAACCTGAGCGGTTGCGACTTCACGCCGGTCTATAAACAGAATGTCGATCCGACGATCCGCTTCGGCATGACCGCCGTCCGCGGCGTGGGTGAAAAAGCGGTCAACACGATCATCGAAGAGCGTGAGTCGGGCGGCCGATTCGAGAACCTGTACGACTTCTGCGAGCGCGTTGACAGCCGGGCCGTCACGAAGTCGACGCTCGACGCGCTCGTCCGCTGCGGCGCATTCGGCAGCATTCACGAGAAGCGTGCGCCGCTCGTTCACGCACTCGACCGCGCGTTCGAAATGGGCCAGCAAGCACAGGCCGACAAACGCGACGGTCAGGCGGCGTTGTTCGGTACACCCGCCCCGACGGCCGGCGGGGCAACGGACGTGACGCTGCCAAAGGTCAAGGAGTTTGCCCCGTCGGAGTTGCTGCAGTTCGAGAAGGAACTCCTGGGGTTCTACCTGACCGATCACCCGCTCGGTGAGCACCAGTCGGCGATTGATCGATACACGACGGCCAGCACGAAGGAGGCGATGGAGTTGAGTGAAGGCAGCGAAGTGATGATCGGCTGCATGATCTCCAGTGTCCGCAGCCGCGTTGGCAAGACCGGCCGCAGCGCGGGCCGTAAGTGGGCGATCATCGAGCTCGAGGACTTTGACGGCAAGATCGAGGCGATGGCATTCGCCGATACTTTCGAGGAGATCGAGGATCGTTTCCCGAAGCTGCTCAAAGCCGATTCCATTCTGTTCGTCCGCGGCGTCGTCGACTGCAAGCGTGAGACGCCGAGCCTGATTCTCAGGGACGTCGTGCCGATCGAGGAGGCGACAGCGAAGCTGACGACGGCCATCCGTCTCGACCTCGACCCGCTCGTCCACACGCCGGAGAACATCGCCGCGCTCAAGCCGTTGTTCGAGCAACATCGTGGCGGGTGCGACGTCTACGCCCGCTTCAGTAGCAACCACGTGTGCGGCGGTGAGAGCAAGGTGCTGACGCTCCGGTTCGGCAGAGACCTGCGCGTCCGTGCCGACAACGATCTGGTCGGCGATGTCGAACGCCTGCTCGGTACCGGCAGCATCACCCTCGCCGGTGACGGGAGTCGACGGCAGAAACGGCTCGAAGCCAAGCGAAGAGCGGCTTTGGATGTGGAGGAAGCCGTGGTGTCCGCGGCTATCAATTCCGGCGGGATCGCCGACGCACTCGATGACGAGGACGACGATGAGTGACAGTAGAGTCGTGGAAAATCTTGAACCGCATACTTATGGACTGCCGGCTTGACGAGTTGAGCACCATGATCGCCTTGTGCTCACAGGTGGGCGTCTTATTCAAGATGCCCAGCTATCTCATACCTGTTGGATCGTCGCTGGTTCTCGGAACCATCGCAGCGGCTAGTCGTAGCTGCCACCCGTTGCCTTGCCAAGCTTTTGCTGCAGGTGGTCGAGGTCGGCCGACACCTTGGCGATGGGGTCGACTTGCTGCAGGGTCACCTTCTTCTTACGCGGCGGGCGGCGGCCCTGCTTGACCTCGGTCTCCAGCTGAGCTTTGCGACGCAAAATGTGGTGGTAGTGCTGGGCGAACCGGTGGGCCTCGTCGCGGGCGTACTGAAGCATTTTCAGCCCCAAGTGATTGCGTGGCAGCTTGAGCGGCTCGGACACGCCCGGCAGGTGAACGAGCTCTTCCTGTTTGCTCAGGCTCACGACCATCGGCGGCTTGAGCTCGGCGTCAGCGAACGCGGTCATCACGCTGCTGAGTTGCCCCACACCGCCGTCGATCACAATGAGGTCCGGGTACAACTCGCTGCCGTTGGCGGCTTCACGGTACCGGCGGCTGATGACTTCCTGCATGCTCAGAAAGTCGTTGTTCCCCTGGCCGTGGCGAATTTTGTAGCGGCGGTAGCCGTCCTTGAAAGGTTGGCCGTCGATGAAGCAGACTTTGCTGCCGACCATCTCACCGCCTTGGAGGTGGGCGATGTCGAAGCACTCGACCACGCGTGGGGCGGCGTCCATGTTGAGGGCGACCTGCAGATCGCTGACCGCCTTGGCCGGGTCGGTGACGAAGCTGGTGTTGTAGACCTCGGGCTGCCAGAACTCCTGCGTGCCTTTACCGGCCCGCTTGCCCAGCGCCTTCATCGCCTTGATCTCGTCGCGAACCTTGGCGGCGTCTTCGAATCGCATCTCCGCACTGGCCTTGGCCATCCGTTTGTTGAGGTCTTCGAGCAGCTTGACGCGGTCGCCGTCGAGGAAGCGAAGCAGCCGCCGTGTGTCAGAGCGGTAGTCGTCCTGGCTGATGCGGTCTGCACAGGGCGCTGTGCACTGCTTGATCGCGTGCAGCAGGCAAGGCCGGAAGTAGCGCCGCCGATCATCGCCGGCCTTGATGTCAAGCTCGCAGGTGCGGAACTTGAACGCCTTCTGCAGCAGGCTGATGGCCTCCTTCAGCGCCCACACACTCGTGAACGGGCCGAGCACCTTGGCTTTCTTGTACTGAGCCGGCTCGCGTGTCACGTAGACGCCCGGGAAGTCGTCGCCCATCGTAATGACGAGGTACGGAAACGTCTTGTCGTCCATCAACAGCGTGTTGAACTTCGGACGAATGTCTTTGATGAGCCGGTTCTCGACGAGCAGCGCCTCGACCTCGCTTTCGGCACCGAGCGTGTCGAAGTCGACGACTTCATCGAGCAGGCCAGCCTTCTTGGCTTCGAGCTTGGTCGCGGGTTGGAAGTAGCTTGATACGCGGTCGCGCATGGAAGCCGATTTGCCGACGTAAATCACGCGGCCGCGATGATCCTTCATCAGGTAGACGCCTGGGTCCTTCGTCAGCCGCTTGGCCTTTTCGTTGAGACGCTTAAGCCGGTCCTCGCGTGACTCGTCCGGCGGGAACGAGGTGGCGGCTGGCTGGTCGACGGTGGCAGGATCGGGCATCGCTTCCATGGCTGGCTGAGGCGTCCGGCAAGGTCCGTCTGCCGGCTTCACAAGTACGTCCAGCGCGCGACGGTGGATCGGCCGTTTGCCTCGCTGGAGGGCCGAATTGTATCTCTTGGTAGCCACCCGTGAACCTGCCAACGCCGGTGGCCCTTCCGACGCCAGCTGACTTACCCCATGAACATCCCGACCTATCTTCCGCTTCCGCCCCTCTCGCCTGCCGGTCGCACCGACAGGCGACGCATGACCTCTACCTCGATGCATGCGGGGCACGCTAATCCTGTCGACAGCGTCGAGGTCGATTCGCGAGCCAATCAGCCGACGCGACTTGAGGCGACGCTTTACCCGACGCACCCGAGCCGAACTGCGCTGGCGGCAGAGTTCATCAAGGTTCACCGCCGCGTCTTCGGGTAAAGACCCGCCGCTACGGTCGCTTCATGAGCGACTACTGCGGGCAACTAGAAATATACCCCAGCATCGACCTGCGAGGAGGCAAGGTCGTGCGGCTGGCCCAGGGCGACTTTGCCCGGCAAACGACGTACGACGTCGAGCCGGGCCGAGTCGCCCACTCGTATGCCGATGCCGGTGCGACGTGGCTGCACGTGGTCGACCTCGACGGGGCCAAAGAAGGCCGCGTGTGCCAGGCGAATCTTATCGGCGACATTGTTCAAGCAGAGCCACGACTGAGCGTGCAGGCCGGCGGTGGCATTCGGAACGTGGACGATGTGAAGCGACTGCTCGACGCCGGCTGCAACCGGGTGGTTGTCGGCACGCGGGCTGTGAGTGACTGGCCGTGGCTAGAGACGTTGCTCGCCGACGACGCCATGGCAAATCGCATCACGCTCGCCATCGACGCCAAGGACGGCCGCGTCGCGGTCGGTGGCTGGCAGGAGACCTCGGATGTCACAGCCATCGAACTGGCGAGGCGGGCACGCGACCTGCCGATCGCGGCACTTCTCTACACCGACGTGGCTCGTGACGGCATGTTGGGCGGAACGGATGCGATCGGCACGGCCGAGCTTGCTGATGTGTCGACGATTCCAGTGCTCGCTAGCGGCGGCGTCGGGTCGATCGATGATCTGCCGCCGCTCGTCGCCTCGAACGTCAGCGGCGTGATCATCGGCCGGGCGCTGTACGAAGGGAAAATCGACCTGCAGGCGGCCGTCGAGCTCGGTCGGCGCTAAGGCATTGGCACGCCGTCAAAGCGGAACGGCAGGCTGAGCCACAACGCGTGGCTTGGCACCTCGCAGCTGGCGACCGCCTCACCGACCGTGCCGGCACCGGCCACGAAGACGATGTCGAGTCCGAAGCCGCTGTCGTCACGTCGACGCGTCGCACCACGCCGCACCGGCACGCCACCGACGGTCACGCGGGCACCGTCGAGGCTATCGGTGATCAGCCGTCGTACGTCGTCATCAACGGGACGCCCGCCGCGCACCTGAAGGTGGAACGTGGCACGACCATTGTCAGGAGCGCCTGACACCAGTCGCACATCGAGCGGTTCACCGGCGACAAGCCAGAGACCAGGCGCGCCTTCGGGCTGCAATGCAGTGATCAGGTTGGCCCCGACGAGCCCTTCGACGCTGCCGACAAGCGTGATGCCTGCGGCTGAGGGCTGGGTCTGCGGTGGCGACAAGGCGAGCTCGCTCCGCATTCGACCTGCCGACCAGGTTGCGGCGGCGACGTGGATCGGCTGACGCGGAGGAGCGGCACCATCGAGATCACCGGCGGCGTCGACGACGGCTTGCGAGTCGACGGCGGGCGACGAAGGCACACCGACAGGCAACAGCGATCGGCCGTCACCGTCGGTGGCACGCGTCCACACGATCGCAAACTCACGCGGCCCGATCTGGAAACGCGGCTCGAGCAGCACGTCGAACGCGTACGTCACCTGTTCGTCAGCCGCCTGCTCCGCCAAGTCTCCGCCCGAGACAGTGGTGAGGTCGATTTTCGCCGTCCGCACGACCGACCGCAGAAGCACGAGGCCGGGCCCGGTCTCGCTGGCAATGCCGGAGAGTTGGCGACGGCTTGGATCAGCCTGCACGACCGTCATGCCGAGGTTGCGATGGCCACCTGCGTCGAGGGCGACGTCCCAGTTGTTGTTACGGCAGAGGCTCATCATCGCCTGCCAGAAGGTGCCGTCGACGGCGGTGACGTCGCATTCACCACCGACGGTGATCGAAAGGTCGACACCGGCCGAATCGGCGAGGCCGCGCAGGACCGTCATCGCCCGTTGCCGACCGGGCGCGAGCAAGACGCCCGAAGTGTCGGCGGCATTAACGAGGGAGGCTTGCGTCGCCTGCAGAGGCGTCGGTTCGCGGACAAGCGCCTTGGCCAACGCCGCGGCGTCATTGGTGGGCTCGGCTGCGACGGGGCTGATGGCGAGCAGGAGCATCGACGTGCTCAAGATGGTCCGGGACGTGGACATGATGCGACCTCCGACCGCCCGGTCGGGGCGGCGTGTGCGAGTGCTTCTTGCGAAGCGTCGGCGAGCGGGAGAACGGAGCGGCCCGGTCGTCTCGTTGTGCGGGAGACGCGTAATGCCGGACTTACTCACCATCGGCATGAACCGGTGACGCACTTGAGCTCGCGCCTACCGTGCCCGTTCCGCCGCGGTGAACGAGGTGCCGGCGGGCTTGGAGCGACGAGGCACGACATGGGCAGCCAGACGAAGAAACACCGCCCGGCCGAGATCGCCAGCAGCAGCGAGCCACTCATCGACGAGTCGCTGCTCACCGCGCAGGTCACGGCCGCGCCGCTGCTCCCGCCCAACGTCGGCCTGACCGAAAAGGCGGCCTCTGATTTTCGGGCGTGGCTTGCGTCGCAAGGCTGCGGTGACTGGATCATCTTCCACAGCGGCGACGACGAGTTGTACGACGTCGAGCAGTACCTTGATGACCTTGTCGAAGGCCAAGGCGAGCGACCCGGCTGGCACGTCGCCCCGCCTCTGTCCAACGGCGAGGGTGAAGCGGAGATTGTCGAGATCCGCAACAGCGACACCGACGCCGTCCTGCCCGGGGCGATGTTCCCGCCCGGCTTCCTGATCGTGCGTGGTCGCGGCGTGGCGCTTGCCCGGTGGTACTGGATCGATCCGGAGTTCAATGCGCCCGACACGCTCTGGCTGGCTGCCTGCGAGTCGGGCGAGGCCTATGAATCTCTGCGAGACAGCGTCAAGCAGCTCCGGCACGGAGGCAATCAATCGGTTTGGCAGGTCGTCAGAGGTTCAGCCTCACACGACGGGCCACGCGTCAAGCGGCGTCGCAATGCAGGCAAAGAGCTCATCATTGCAGACGAGTTGCAGAAGCAGGTCGATCGCGATCTGCTGGGCTTCTTCTCGCCGAAGGTGAAGCGGCTTTACAAGAAGCTGGACGTGCCTTATCGCCGCGGTGTGCTGCTGCACGGCCCGCCCGGTAACGGCAAGACGAGCCTAATCCGCATGATCGGCGGAAAGCTGCCGAAGGTGCCCTTCCTGTTGCTGCGGCCTGATCGAAATATCAACGCAGGCGCGTTCCGCGCGATCATTGACCGTTGGCAACGTCAGGCACCGGCGGTCCTGGTCATCGAGGACCTGAATTGGCTGCTTGAACAGGTTGAGGTCAGTCAATTCCTGAACCTCATCGACGGCATCGAACGGGAGACGGCTCAGGGTCTGCTGCTCCTGGCGACGACGAACTATCCGGAAAAGCTGGACCCTGCCGTGAACAACCGGCCCGGCCGATTCGACGTCGTAATCGAACTGCCGAACCCGGACGAGACCTTGCGTCGGGAGTTCTTCGACAAGAATCTCCAGGACGCGTCTGAAGAGACGCGACAGCAGGCGGCCAAAAAGTCGAACGGCCTGAGCTTTGCGCACTTGCGAGAAGTGCTGCGGCTGAGCGGTCTGCTCGCCATCGAAGAGACCCGTGACGACCGCACCGACGCCGACGTCATCAAGGCTGTCGAGCTGGTGTGGCAGAGTCACGACCGGGCCGTCCGCGGCTTCCCGAGGACGCCTGACTTGCCATTCGGGCTGCAGCATCAGGACCGTCGGTGATGTGATTGGCTGCCGGTCTCGTGGCGCTTGCCCTCAAGAGCGTGCTGGCGTTCACTTCGACACGCTGATGAAGAACAAGCGGAATGGGAGGCCGTTGTCTCCGCAGATGTACCGGCTAGAAGTTGCAAACGTCTTGCTGAAGCTCCATCGCCAGCGGAGACTGATCCTGGAACGGCTTAGCAGTTGCTGAATTTGGAGCAGCTCCTGAGTGTCGAGTGCGTCGACCAGTCGCACTACCTCACGGCTGAGGTTCTTGAGGTCGCCCGCCAGCACCAGCTTTCGAGCTACGACGCCGAGTACCTGCGGCTAGCGACCGACCGCGGCTTGCCACTGCTCATGTTCGACAACAACCTCCGCCAAGCCGCCGAGCGGGTTGGCGTCGCCTTACTCTGAGGCGTCGCCGTGCCACTTGATCTCCTCGGCGTCGCTCCAGAGGCCGTCAAGGTCGTAAAAGCTTCGGGACTCTTCGTCGAACACGTGCACGACGACGTCGACCAGGTCGAGTGCGATCCAGGCGTCGTTGGCCTCGCTCCGCTTGAAGCCGATGATTGACGACAGGCCGTGCTCTTCACCGAGTTCTTCGACCTGAACGCCGATGGTCCGCATCTGTCGCGGGCTGCTGCCGGTGGCCAAGACGAGTACGTCGCAGACCGGTGACAGGCCGGCGACATTCAGCACACGGACGTCGCGACACTTCAGGTCGGCACACAACGTTGCACCGGCCTTGGCGAACTCGATCGCCTGCTCGACCCGCTGGCGACGCTCCGGTGACATCTCGCTGAGCGGCTCAAGCCGCGCATCAACGCCCGGCACCGCATTGGCGGCCTCAGGCATCTCTGCCTCGACCACGTCCTCGACCTGTGCATCTTCGTCCAACTCCTCCGGCCGCGTCGTCAAACTCATCTCGGCAAGTCTACGACGCTCGCGACCTCAAGGCCATGTCATATCAAGAACCCTCAACCACCGGCCACCACTTCACATTTGGGTTCACGGCTCATGAGCTCAGTCAGAGCCCGTCGCATGTCCACACCTTCGAACAGCACCGCCGCCACCGCCTTAGCGATCGGCATCTCCACCTTTGACGTCTCGGCCAGTCCCAGCAACGCCCGCGTGGTGCTGACGCCCTCACACGTTGCCCCGACCTCCTTCAACGCCGCCTCGAGCGTCCTGCCGCGCCCGATGAGCTCGCCAAGCCGTCGGTTGCGGCCGTCGGGGCTAAAGCACGTCGTCATGAGATCGCCCATGCCCGCCAGGCCGCTGAACGTCTCGGGCCTTGCGCCGCAGTGCCTGCCCAGTCGGCTCATCTCGACGAGCCCGCGGGTCACGAGACTCGCCTTGGCGTTGGTGCCGAGCTGCAGCCCGTCGACCACACCAGCCGCAATGGCGATTACGTTTTTTATGGCCCCCGCCAGCTCGACGCCGAGGGTGTCGGGCGTGGTGTAGACGCGGAAGTAGTCGGTGGCGAACAGGTCTCGGACACGATTGGCGTGGTCGTCCCACTCGCAGGCGACGACGGTGCCCGTCGGCTGACGGTCGACGACTTCCTTCGCGATGTTGGGGCCGCTCAGGACCGCCAGAGGCCCGCTCCCGCCGCCTGCTTCTTTGAGAATCTCCGTCGGTCGCCTGCCCGTGTCACACTCGACGCCTTTGCAACAGACCACGCCCGGCAAAGCACAGCCGTCCAGCGACGCAGCCACTTGGCGCAGCGTCTGCGTCGGGACCGCGTACACCACGATTGCGTCGTTCATTTGGCCGACGACGCCGATGTCGTCGCTCAGCATCCAGCGGTCGGACAGCGGAATGTCAGGCAGCTGCTTGCTCACACGCGTCTGGCGGAGCGTTGCGATGGTGTCTGGCCTGCCGACAAGGGTGACGCGGTGGCCGTTGTCGTCGAGCAGGCGCGCGCACATGACGGCCATCTGACCGGTGCCGAGGATGATGGCGTGTTCGTTGGCCACGCGGCAACCCTACGGTGCCGGTCCGATGCCCGTTGCCGACGAGTCGACCCAAACGATCAGCTTGCCCTTCGACGTGCCCGAGAGGCACTCGGGCTGGCAACCGTTGCTTCAAAAGCTCGCTGGCGTGGCTCAGCGACACGCCGAGCTCCAGTCGCTGATGAACGATCCGGACGTGCTGAGCGACACGCAACGGCTCATCAGCGTCAGCCGTGAGTCGGGCCAGCTCGCCGCCTCCACTGAGACCTACAGCAGCTACGCCTCTGCCGCCGGTGAGCTGACCGATCTGCAGGAGATGGCCAGCGATCCCGAGATGGCAGAAATGGCCGCAAGTGATCTGCCGCGGGTCGAGGCTCGGCTCGACGAGCTGCTTGAGCGGGCCAAGGAAGCATTCGTGGAGGCAGACGAGGTGCCGGTGAGTCGATTCTTCCTTGAAATTCGTGCCGGGACGGGTGGCGAGGAGGCGGCGCTGTTTGCACGAGACCTCTTCGAAATGTACCGCAAATACGCCGAAATCAAGGGCTGGAAGTTCAGCGCCGACGACTTCAGCGAAAGCGAGAGGGGCGGCTTCAAGGAAGTCGTCGTCGGCGTCCAGAGCGACGAGGCGTACAAGAAGCTCCGCTACGAAGGCGGCGGCCATCGGGTGCAACGCGTGCCCGAAACCGAGACGCAAGGCCGCGTCCACACGAGCGCTGCCACCGTCGCGGTGCTGCCGGAGCTGGACGACGTGGAGGTGACGATCGAGGCCAAGGACATCGAAGAGCAAGGCTGCCGCGGTGGCGGGCCGGGTGGGCAAAACGTCAACAAGGTCGAAACCGGCTGGCGGATCACCCACAAGCCCAGCGGCCTGCAGTTCAAGATCACCGAGCAGAAGTCGCAAACGCAGAACAAGGAACGCGCCTGGGCTTTGTTGCGGGCGGCTTTGTACGAGCGGGAACGTGGCGCTCAGCTCGCCGAACAGTCGGCCAGCCGAAAGGCCATGATGGGCAGCGGCGACAGGAGCCAGCGGATCCGCACCTACAACTTCCCGCAGAACCGGTGCACCGACCACCGCCTGGGTGGCGGCGGTGACGACGACGCAGGTTCGAAGAACTTCCCACTCGAAAAGGTCATGAACGGCGACCTCGACGACCTGTCAAACGCCCTGGCCGAGCTCGACCGCCAGCAACGCCTGGCGGCGTTGTAAGCTCTTCGTCGAGATGGAAGGCCCTTTGCCGACGCTTCAATATCGCTCGGCCAGCGATACGACCACACCAGTCGGACCCGCGGGTGGGGTCTTGCTAAAGGTCGCCCTTTGGCTGTGCCTGCCACTGCTTGTGCTGGCTTGGTGGGCCGGCTGGCACCGAAATGTGCCGGGCCGGATGGGCGTTCTCGGCTCTATTTACCTGTTATTCCTCGGAGCGCCATTATTTCTCGCGGCGGCTGTGTGTTGGAGTCGCGGGTTCTGGTACGCGAGAAGGACTTGGGACCTGTGGCAGGCTGAGCGACGACGCATCGTCACGCTCATCGCCCTTCCGCCAATTCTGGGGTTGCTCGGATTGGGTTTAAGTCGCGGAGTGATCAGCCCGGGTCCGCCTGCTGTGCCGGGTATCGCGTCATTGGCCTCTGCCAGTTCCACGTGGAACACGTCCGCGGATGACTTCAGGAAGTCCGACAGTGGTTCATACAAGCCGCTCGTTATCGATGGAGTACCTGTCGAGTGGGTTGAGCTCGATCCGAGTGGTGGTGTCTGGTTCATCACCCGTCAACGTGACGCCGGGGGGTTCTTTTGGTCCTGGTTTTACGAGGGCATCGTCTACCGTCCAACCGCCGGCCACGACCCAGGTGGTAATCGCGGCGGGCCGACGCTCAAACCGTTAGGTAATGGTTGGTACGAGTTCAGAACGCTTTTGGTTGACTGAGCGACCGACCTAAGCCACGGCGGATGAGGCGTCGTAGGGTTGGCCGCCATGCTCCGCCAGGATGCGACGACTGCGACTCCCGACACGCAGACTCAGAAGGGCATCGGCTTCGTCAAGCCCGCGCTGTCTCTTCTCGTCGCCGCCGGTCTGGCCGTGACGCTCTACGAAAAAGGGCTCGAAGATCGCGTCGAAATGAAGAATCTCGGCCTCGTCGAGCCGGGCTTGTGGCGTAGCGGGCAGTTCAGCCGCTTCATGGTCGGGCCAGCATTGGCATACGTGGAGCCGGATCTCATCGTCAGTTTGAGCGAGGACAAGTCGACGAACGCGGACAACATGGCCGAAAAGGCTGCGGCAGCTTCGGCCGGAATCGAGCGGGTTCATGTCAGCCTCAAGGGCGACGGCACGGGTGACCCGATGGAGTACGTCACTGCCCTTGGCTACGTCATCGACGCCCGTCGCGAAGGCAAGACGGTCCTCGTCCACTGCTACGCCGGCAGCGAGCGAACCGGGGGCATGATCGCTCTGTACCGCACGCTGGTTCAGGGAAGGCCAGCCGACGAGGCCATTCTCGACGAGCTCAGCGGGTACAAGCACGACGTCGAAGACGGCGTGCTCATCGACTACCTCAACGCGAACGTCGAAACGATCGCCACCGAGCTGCACGCGCGTGGCCATCTTGCCGAGATTCCTCGTCCGCTGCCGCACTTCGGCAAGCCTTGAGCGCTGCGCCGCGGCGGCCGAATGGGGTCGCGGCGGGCGGTGGCGGGGGTGAATGTTCCACGTGGAACATCGCCAACCCCCGCGGCGGGCTCTGGGCGGCGTTTTCGCCCTCTGCCGAGTCGGCGAATGTTCCACGTGGAACATTTGCGGGTCGCAAATCACGTCGGCGGGTCGTCCGCCGTCGGGGAGAAAACGATGTCTGCGGTAACCCTTCCTGATCGTCACTGCGACGTTTTGAGGTGGCGGTACGTCGGCGGCCCGATGTCCGACATCGTCCGCCCAGGCGGCCGCCGATGCGCAGCGCCACTCGACGCTCAGATCGTCTCGCGCAGCCCCGACTTCTGGCCGCCCGACAGCGCGTGGTCCAGGACTTCGTCGTGCAGGTGCAGCTTGGCCAACTCCTCGTTCATCTCCGTCAAGTCGTCCTGCGGCTCGTACCCCAGCAGCTCACGGGCCGTGTCGATGCTCATCTTCTTGAACCGGTTGTCGCTCAAGCCGTGGACCACTGCAAACTTCAGGTGCTCGGCCTCGACGGCCTTCTGCAACAACTGGTTCAAGTCCCGCTTGCTCACGAACGAGTCGATCAGGTGCACCGCCTGCTCGACCTCGTGGGCGTCGTCGAACTTGTGCGTCGGCTGAAACGCGCCGATGCGAATCGCGATGCACTGCACGCCTTCCTGCTCGGCCATGTAGCGGCCCATCGCTTCGCCAAAGCACTTCGTCACGCCGTACAGGTCGCCCGGATTGACCGGGTCATTCGGGGCGACCTGCCGATCGCTGACGTAGCCGCCGACGGCGTGGATCGAAGACGCATACACGACACGCCGTACGCCCGTGCTCTTGGCGGCGGCGAACATGTTGTACGTCCCGACGATGTTGACCGGCAGCAGCGAGTCCCACGTCGCACTCGGCGAGGGGTCGGCTGCCAGGTGCAGAACCACGTCGATGTCCTGGCACGCCTTGATGCAGTCTTCGAGCCTCGTGACGTCGCTGACGATGACCTTGCCGAGTGTTCCGACCTTGGACGTGTCGTCGCGTTCGTGGCAGAGCAGCGTCAGGTCGTACCGGTCTCCGGCGTGCTCGGCAAAGTAGCTGCCGATGTTGCCCGCCCCGCCGGTGACGAGGACGCGAAGCTTCCCACCGGCCGGTTGGTAGTTCGAGTGAAGGGGCTCGACGAGCGAAAAGGATTCAGCCATGGGCAGCGTTGTAACGACGCCGCTCCATGCTGGCGATGGTCAAAACAAGTCCGCTTGTGCTGCGACGTTCGCACGCGGTGCGACACGCACCGCTCACTCCGCCAGGCGGGCGCGGTACTTATCACGCAGCCGCGTGTGGTGGCTCGACAGGTCGACCCGGCGGCCGTTGACCCAGGCGTCGGTTACATGGCTCGTCACCTCCAGGATGTCGCCGTCGGCAATGAAAAGCGTCGCTTCTTTGCCTTGGCCAAGACTGCCGACTTTGTCGGCGACGCCAAGAATCTTTGCCGGCCAGAGCGTCAGCGAAGCGACGGCGTCTTCGGCGCTAAGGCCGTAGCCGACGGCCGAAGCGGCGTGGTACGGCAGGTTCCGCGTAAACGCCGCCCCGCGGTCGGCACTGATGGCAAAGGTCACGCCCGCTTGCTTGAGTGCTGCCGGCAACGCATAAACGGCGGCCACGTCGTCGTCGCGGCGGTCAGGCAGCCGCTGGATCCCGTCGATGATCACCGGCACGTCGTGCTCGATCAGCAGGTCGCTCACCAACGCCGCGTCGCGGCCGCCGATGATCACGAGGTCGAGTCCGCGGCGGACACCGAACGCCACCGCCGACTCGATCTGCGACGCCTCGTCGGCGTTGACGAACACTTTGGCCTCGCCCGCCAGGGCCGGCATCATCGCCTCCATCGACGCGTCGTAGGCAATCGTGTCGTCGGCCGCCTTGGCCCGGCGGTACTGCCTGGCCTGGTCGAAGATCGTCTCGATCCTGGCGAGGTTCTCATCCCGCTCTTTGGCCTGTTCTTCAGGCGTTTCGTCGTTCCACCACGCCGTGTTGGGCAGCAGGCCCGGCCAGTTGAGGACCAGGCCCGTCGATGCCAGCGTCATGTCCTCGTACGTCCAGCCTTCGAGCCGCATGACGGCCCCGGTGCCGCTGACAATGCCGCCCTCGGGGTGACTGTGGACGAGCAGCACGCCGTTGGCGCGTGTGGTCGCTACGTGTTCGGAATCCGGGTTGAAAGCCAGTTGTGCCTTGGCTTCCGGCGAGACGTTGCCGGCCTCGTCGAGATCGCGTGAGGCGCGGACGGCATTGACTTCGACGAGGCCGACTTCGGCCGAGGCGTCGATCAGGCCCGGGTAGACGTGCTTGCCGCTGGCGTCGATGACGAGGGTGCCTTCGGGCAGCGTGTAGAGCTCGACATCGCCGAGCACATCGGTGATGACGCCGTCTGCAGTGATGACGATGCCCTTGTCGATCGTCTCGCCGCTGACGGTGTGGACGGTGCCGCCGACAATGGCGACGTTTTCCACCGGGCCTGGCACGTTGTCATGCGCAACGGTCGCCGCAGCGGGAAGCAGGAGGATGCACAGCGAAAGTCGCAGCATGATGATCGTGGTCAGGGTTCTGGTGGTTCGGCATGGGGTCGATGCCGCGCCGTCAGGGAGCCGGGGGTGTCGGGGTGTGTCGGTTGTGTTCTCGCAAGCTCCGACTCTGATCCGAAAGCAGGTCAGTGGTCAAAGGCGTGGCAGGCTTCGTCGTGGCGTGGCCACAGGTCGCTGGGACGTGTGGTGGAGCCCGGCTCGGCGGGCGTTTCGCCGCTGCCGAGCACCTTCTGGATGAGGGCCGCCTTCATCTCGGCGTTCTTCCTGGTCATGGCCGCGTGTTCTTCGCGGTCGTAGACCTTCACGCCGTCGACCCAGGTCTGCTCGACCACGCTGGTCGAGCTGAGCGGGTGGCCGCTCCAGACGACGAAGTCGGCGGCCTTACCGGGTTCGAGGCTGCCGACAAACTCGTCGATGCCGAGCTGTTTGGCCGGGTTGAGCGTGACCATCTTGAGGGCCTCTTCCTCGCTGACGCCGCTGTACTTGACGACCTTGGCCGCTTCGGTGTTGAGTCGTCGGGCGAGCTCGGCGTCGTCGCTGTTGAGGCTGACGACGACGCCGGCTTCGTGCATGATGCCGGCCGCGTAGGGGATGGCGTCCATGACCTCGAACTTGTAGCCCCACCAGTCGCTGAACGTGCTTCCCCCGACGCCGTGGGCGGCCATCTCTTTGGCGACCTTGTAGCCTTCGAGAATGTGCTGGAAGGTGGCGATCTTGATGCCGAACCCCTCGAGCGTGCGCATCGTCGCCAGAATTTCGTCCTGGCGGTAGCTGTGGCAGTGGATGAGGCGGTCGCCGTCGAGCATCTCGACAAGCGCGTCGAGCTCGAGGTCGCGTCGGACGGGCATGCCGCCTTCGTCGGCGAACTTCTGTCGGGCGGCGCGGTAGTCCTGTGCCGCCCGGAAGCTGTCGGCGAAGACTTCCTGAACGCCCATGCGGGTCTGCGGGTAACGGGTGGCAAACTGTTCGCCCCAGTTGCTTTGCTTGACGTTTTCGCCGAGGGCGAACTTGACGCCCTTCGGGGCTTGGGCCATTTTCAGCTCCTCGGGGCCGACGCCCCAACGGAACTTGACGACCTGGTTTTGCCCGCCGATGGGGTTGGCCGATCCGTGCAGGATGTTGGCCGCGGTGGTGCCGCCGGCGAGTTGGCGGTAGATGTCGATGTCGTCTGGATCGATGAAGTCGCCGATGCGGACCTCGCAGGTGACGGCCTGCGTGCCTTCGTTGATGCCGCCGTCGGTGGCGATGTGGGTATGGGCGTCGATGAGGCCGGGGGTGATGTGGCGACCTGTGGCATCGACCGATTCGATTCGCTTGCCATCGACGGGATCGGCGGCGAGGTAATGCCACTCCGACCGCTTCTGCTCATCAGCGACAACGCCGATCTTGCCGTCGGCTAGCTCTATCATCGCGTTTGTCACGACGCCTGCTTCTCCTAACGACCAGACGGTCGCGCCGGTGATGCGCGAGTAGCGCGGTCTTGGTAGCTCCGAGGCAGACATTCCATACGCCCCGAGCGGGTAGTTGACCTCGAAGAGCGGCGACTTGTCCAAGCGAGCCCCGACCGTGAGGGAGGGGTCTGCGGGTTGCGTGGACGGTTGGGTGGTCGCGGGAGTCTCAGAAACCCCTCCCTCACGGTCGGGGCTCGCTTCGGAATCTTTCGGAGTCTCATTCTCGTCGACGATCGCCGCGGTGCCGGGGCGCTGGTCGTCTTCGGTCGGGACGTCGAGCTCCGTGGGCGGTGCGACGCCACCGCGGATGGCGGCTTCGTCGGGGCCGGCGGTAGGTGTGTTTCCTTCGGGCTTGACCGGCTGCGTCGCGGCCGCGGCGTCGCCGGTGCGGTCGAAGGCGAGCGACTTGCGGGTGCCGTCGGGCATCGACGCGACGCCACGCAGCGTGCCGCCGGCGAGCGTGAGCGAGACGCTGGCGACGCCGTCCTGGCCGAGCGGTTTGGCGTCGACGGTGAAACTCACGCCGTCGCCGACCTGTTCGAGGTTCTTCGCATCGGCCGAAGCGTCGCCGGCGGCAAAGCTGGCTTTCCACGCGTCGCCGTCTGCGAGGGTCAGCTTCAGGCCGACCGTCTCCCACACGCCTGCCAGGCCGTCGGGCTGCCTGGCTTCGATCTCGTAGCGCTCGCCCTCGACCCAGACTTCGACGATCTTCGCCTCACCCGCCGGGTCGAAAAGGTCGCCGTCGGCAATGACGAAGCTGGCGAGTTTGCCCGCCTCGACAACGCCGAGATGGTCGCCCTGATCGAGCAGGTCGGCCGCCTTGGTTGTCAGCATCGCCAACGCCGCGTCGGCGGGCAAACCGCGAGCGATCGCCCGGCGGACGTTCGGCAGGAACTCTGCCACGTCGTCCAGCCCTCGCGTCGTAAAGGCGACGGCCGCCTCGCGTTCGTGCAGGTAGGCGACGTTGCTGGGCGACAGGTCCCAGTCCATCAGATCCCGCAGCGACGTGGCCGACGCCTTGGCCGGACTCGTCACGTCGGGCGGTGCGGGAAAGTTGACCGGTACGACGAGCGGCAGATCGGCCTCGGCGACCAGATCCGCCCGGCGATATTCATCACCACTGGCGACGGCAACGGCGTCCAACTCGAACTCGTCGGCGTACTGCCGAGCCCGCAGGACGAACCGCTCGTCGTCGCACACGATCCATGCGATCATCTCGCCGTCCGCGACCGGCACCAGGGCCGCCAGGGCGTCATTGTGCTCGACGGCCGGCAGCGTCGGGTCGGCCTCGACCGCGTCGTTCGCATCGCGATACCACTGGGCGTCGTACATCGCCTGCCGGGCGAGTGCGACCGCGCCCATCGGGCTCCGCGGGTACGGCGCCGGCGTGCCCCATGGCGCGCGCTCGGCCGTGTGTCGCATGGCCATGCCGAGGTCGCTGGCGAGGACGCGAGGCGTGTCGGCCGTGCTGGCGAGAGCGATTGTTCCGCGGATGATGCCGGTGTCGGGCGCGATGACGCGGGCGACGAAGCCGCTGGGCCGGGCGGCGGTGGCCGACGAGATCGCGTCGGCGGCGGATCGCTGGGGCGTGACGTACTTGTTCCAGTAGCCGTTGGTCTCGTCGACGGCGGGCACATCGGCCTCGCTGTAGGCGTCGATGAAGCCGGCGTACATCGTGCGGCCTTGCAGATCGACCCGCGTCGCACCGGCCGGGATGTCGCCACCGATGCTGATGACGCGGCCGTCACGCACGACGACGGTGGCGTTCTCGACCACTTCGCCCGGCCTTGGGATGAGGCGCACCTTTTCGATGACGAACGACTGCGGCACGTTGCGACGCAAGCCGTCCGGCGGGGCCGTCTGCTGCTGGGCGGACGCGGTGAGCGTCAAGGCAAAGAAGCAGAGGACGACACTCAAGCGACGAATCACGTCGGCAGCGTAGTGCCGATGGGTCTGAGGAGCCGCATTCACCGGCAAAGCGACTTAAGTGGCGTTGCCCAGAAGGCTCCTGCCCTTCATGCGTCTGGCGGTGTGCGTCTCCTGCAACGAGCGGATGGAGGCTGCGAGCTCATCGGTCAGTTCCTGCGGCCGACGACGCTTGTTGCCTGCGGTGACGGAAATCGGCTTGCCCCAGGCGATCATGGGCGTTTGTGGCGTGAGGTAGGCCTCGAGCATCGGCGTGCGGCGTTGGCGGCCGTCGATGAAGACCGGGTGGATGTCGGCTTTGCCGCGCAACGCCATCGTCGCCACGCCGACGCCGAACGGCATCAGCGACCGCTCGGTCTCGATGCGACCTTCGGGAAAGACGCCGACCACGCGGCCGTCGCCCAGCACGCGCAGCGCCTGCCGCCAGGCTTTGGTGTCGTGGGCCTCGCGGTCGATGCGGATCATCTCCACGTGCTCGAGGAACCACTTCAGTGACGGCAGGTCGTAAAACTCGCTGGTCATGACCCACGTGATGGGCCGCGGACACGTCGACTGAATGGCCAGCGGGTCGAGGCCGCTCGTGTGGTTCGCGGCGATGATGGCCGGCCCGGTCGCCGGAATCTCGCACCGGCCGACGAGCTGACGCTGCTGGTACCCGCGGCCGAACAGATCGGCGACGACCATCAGCGCGCGGACGTCGAGGCGACGTTCGTAAGTCTGAGGCTTAGATCGCATCACCACGGCGCAGGACGGTAGTGCGGCGACGGCCGATGGCATACAACAGGGGCGTGTCTCGCAACGACGGCCTCTTCGATCCGCCACCACCGCCCGGCCAGGGGTCGACGGCCAACGTCGTCGCCGCCATCGCCAGCGCGTTCATTCCCGGGCTCGGGCAGCTCGCCCAGGGTCGCATCGGGCCGGCAATCTTTTTCTTCGTTGTGGACGTGCTGGTGTGGATCTTGACCTTCGCTTGCTTGCCGGGCGTGGCGATCATCATGCACATCTGGGCTTGCCTCGACGCCGCCTGGTGGGAGCCGACGAAATGAGTGTGACCGTCCGTTCTGCCGCGGCCGGTGACGTCGAGACGCTCGCCAACTTCAACATTCGGCTCGCCAGCGAAACCGAGTCGCACGATCTCGACGCGCCGACGGTGCTTGCCGGCGTCGCCGCCGCTGTTGCCGACGAGCGCAAAGGCCGCTACTTCGTGGCCGATATCAACGGCGAGATTGTCGGCTGTCTGATGATCACGCTCGAGTGGAGCGATTGGCGGAACGGCGATTTGTGGTGGATTCAGAGCGTCTACGTGAAATCCGCCCATCGCGGCCGCGGGGTGTTCCGCGCGCTTCACGCCGAAGCCCGCAACGCCGCCCGGGCCGCCGGCGCCCGCGGCCTGCGGCTGTACGTCGAGCGTGACAACGAGACGGCCATCGCGACGTACAAGAAGCTCGGGATGAGCGACGCCGGGTACTTTCTGATGGAAGAGATGTTCTAAGCGGTCCGCTACGCTGACGCGTTGACGCAAACGCCGCCGTTCAAGTAGTGTCCGATCGATGCATGACGGGACATGGGCACGTCGTCTGATCAGTTGTGTGGTTTTGACCGCGTGGGCTGCAACGGCCGCCAGTGCGGTCGGCATCGAGTCGCTCGGCGTACTGCCGGGGGACTTCGGCAGCGCCGCCATCGACCTCAGCGATGACGGCGAGGTCGTGATCGGGACCAGTGACGGCGACCCGTTCTTCTGGCGACGCGGCGTCGGTCTCAATGCCATGCCGACGCAGCTTTTCGGAGAGGATTATCGCCTCAACGCCATCAGTGGTGACGGGGCGACGCTCGTCGGCACCTTCGATCCGGGCAGACGCTCCAAGCCCTTGCTTTGGCAGCTGCCCGGCGTGCCGCGGCTGCTGGAGCGGCAAGGCGAAGAAGACGAATTCATCGCCATCTCCGCTGACGGCAGAGCCGGCGTCGGTCACGCCGAGATTGGTAACAACTTCGCCCTGACGCGGTGGGACTTCGAGAACGGACTGTCCGTGATCGGTCGATATCCGCCGGGCAACGCCACGCGAGCGATCGGCATCAGCGACGACGGCTCCACAATCTTGGCAGAAGCGTTCGATGTCGACAGGCGGCCGTTTCCCGTCCGTGTCGACGCAGCCAACGTGTTCACGCCCTTGCCGGCAGCCGACGGTGGTTTCCTGTCGGGCAACGCGAGCGGCATCAGTGGGGACGGCTCGACGGTCGTCGGTGCTGCCGGGTTCGACGGTTTTCTTGGGAGGCAGGCGTTTCGCCAGGTTGGCAACGAATTGGCCGAACCGCTCGGCGTGAGCGGCTTCGCAGAAGCGGTGAGTGGTGACGGGTCTGTCGTCGTCGGTCACGGCAGCATCAACGGCAGCGAGGGTTTCAAGGCCTTCGTCTGGTCCGAGCAGACAGGGCCCGTGCTGCTGTACGACCTGCTGACGAGCAACGGCGTCGACCTGTCCGGTTGGCTCGACCTGCAATCGGCCGACGCCATCTCGCCGGATGGCCGCTGGCTCATCGGCACGGGACGAATCAACCAGTTCGAGCGCCGGGCGTTCCTCGTTGAACTGCCGACGCTCGTCCCGGAACCGGGCGTGGCAACTTCGGTAGCATTCGCAACCCTTGCGCTTCTCCGGCGGACCCGACGCCGAACAGACGCAGGTGTTGCCGCGTCGGCTTGGAGCGTGTAGCCTTTGCCACTCGATCATGCCGTCCCGCCTTCTGCTTACCGATCTGCTCCTCCTCGGCCTTGGCCGCGGTGGCGTGACTCGGTAGCGGCCGCGATGACGGCAACCCGAACACGACGCCCCGCGGCCCACGCCGCGGGGCGTTCTGCGTATACCTTCTTCGCCCTGCCATGACCGACACCCTCCGCATCTTCGACACCACCCTGCGCGACGGCGAGCAATCGCCCGGCGCCACCCTCACCCGCGCCGAGAAGGTCGAGATCGCCCGCCACCTCGCGGCCATGGGCGTCGACGTCATCGAGGCCGGCTTTCCCGTCTCCTCACCCGGCGACTTCGAAAGCGTCAAAGCGATCGCCGGCGAAGTGACTGACGCGACCATCTGCGGCCTGGCCCGGTGTGTGCCGCTCGACATCGACCGCGCGGGCGAAGCCGTCAAGGACGCCGCCAAACCACGCATTCACGTCTTTTGTGCCACGAGCAAGATTCACCGCGAGCACAAGCTCAAGAAGGGCAAGGAAGACATTCTCGAACTGGCGGTCAAGAGCATCAAGCACGCCTTGAGCTACTGCGACGATGTCGAGTTTTCGCCCGAAGATGCGAGCCGCACGGAGTACGAGTTCATCCGCGACATCACCGCCGCCGCCGTCGAAGCCGGTGCGAAGACGATCAACCTGCCCGACACGGTCGGCTACAGCTACCCGCACGAGTACGCCGAGGTGTTCCGCCGCGTGCTCGAAGACGTGCCGAGCATCAGGGAAAAAGGCGTCTATCTCAGCACGCACTGCCACAACGATTTGGGCATGGCCGTCGCCAACACGCTCGCTGCCGTCGAGGCCGGTGCGAGGCAGGCGGAAGTCACCGTCAACGGTATCGGTGAGCGGGCGGGCAACGCGAGCCTCGAAGAAATCGTGATGGCCCTGCGGACCCGCCGAGACCACTTCGGCATCGACACCAACATCGACGCCAAAAAGCTCTACCCCGCCAGCCGCATGGTCAGCACGTTCACGGGTCTGGCCGTCCAGCGGAACAAGGCAATTGTCGGGCAAAATGCGTTCGCCCACGAGGCCGGCATTCACCAGGACGGCGTGCTCAAGCACCGCGAGACGTACGAAATCATGAACCCCGCCGACGTCGGCGTGGCGAGCAATCAACTGGTCCTCGGCAAGCACAGCGGCCGGGCTGCCTTCCGAGACCGCGTGCTGGCGCTGGGCTACAAACTCGACGACACGATGATCGAGAGCAGTTTCGACCGGTTCAAAAAGCTCGCCGACAAGAAGAAAGAGGTCTTCGACGAGGACATCGAGGCCATCATCGACGACCTGCTGGAGGCGGGCGACGCTGTCGGTAAGTGGGAGCTGGCCGGCCTGCAGGTCGTCGCCGGCAGCGACACGGTGACGCCGACCGCCACGGTGACGCTGAAGAACCCGGAAGGTGAGTCGGTGTGCGATGCGGCCACGGGCGACGGGCCGGTCGACGCGATCTACTCGACCGTCATGCGCATCGTCGGCCGCGAGTTCAAGCTGGTCGACTACCGCATTCGTGCCGTCACCGGTGGCAAGGACGCCCAGGGCGAGGTCAATGTCGAACTGTCGGCAGACGACGGCACCCGCGCCACCGGCCGCGGTTTGTCGACCGACATCCTCGACGCCTCGGCCCGCGCGTACATCGCAGCTGTCAATCGCATGGCCAACCAGACCCGGCGAACGGTGACGCAGCACAGCGGCGTGTGAGGCGGGCCCGCGTCCGAATTGAATCCGCAACTGCTCAAGCCCGTTGCGCCATCGTCCGGGGACGAAGTATCCTGCGGCACCACGTGTGTTGGTCGCGAACTCCATGATCAGGGGCCAGTACCTGATCAGCAGGGTTGTCTTGTCCCAGTACCGCAGCTTCTGCCACTTCGAATCGAGGAAGAAGACCGGCAAGTCTCCCTCCAGCCAAGCAGCCTTCTCGTGTGGTGACCGGGAGATGCGAACGTCACCTGAAAGTACAGCCCATCGCCCTTCACGCGTCGCAAGATCACGCAGCCAATCTTGATCTGGTGTATCAGCTGGAAACAGGTCCCGAAGGGCAGCGACTACGTGGCCCTCGTGTCGGCTCAATGCGGTCAATCCCGCTCCCCAATTGGGCGGCAGGTTGTGATCTACAAGAAAATGCATCGACCTTTGTGAGCGACTCAAGCAGCCATTCTGCCGCCTGCCTCGAAACCGACTGCCGCCCTGACCGATGCCACACTGACTTGGTAGATCGCGGCAACTGCCTCGATGCTCTTCTCGACCTTCAGCGCGTTTGTGAGCGTCACCGTCGGCACGCGGCTGCTCGCCATGATCGGCTGTCCAAAGCTCAAAGCGGGATCAATAAGGATGCCGGCACGTTTGCCCGACGGCCACCAACGAGCGGCCTCGTTCTCCAAGTCAAACTCGACGTCCTTGAGAACAGGGCCCAGCACTTCCTTGATAGCGTACTGCCTACGTGCAAGATCGACTAAGGTCGCCTCGCCTGTTTCATCAGCCACGTCTGCAAAGATGGTGCGGCCGTCTGTGCGGAGCCTGCGATTAGCAAAAGGGTGAGGCGTTCGCAGGATGTCGGATGCGTGTTGCCTCACCCTGCGAATTGTCGGCCATCCGACACCTTGCTGGCGTATGGCGTCGATGACGCGTACCTCGATCAGGTCCAGGAAGCCGAGCGCAATTCTTCCGTCAATTGCTGGCAGTTGACTTGTGAGTCCTTCACGCTCGCCCCAAGCTCCGTACCATAATCGCACCTTGGTAGCCGCCACACCGGTGAGGCGTTGCACGACGACCGGCGAGTAGATGCCTACTCCCGTAAAGGTCTTTGAGCCCTGCGAACTTGATAGTGAAGTTACATGCACGGCGCGATGAGATCATAGCGCATGAAGATGGTTGTCGCTAGCGGTCCAACCGCTTCTCCTCGCGGCGGACTTCGTCTGTTGTGGTCCGACGGAAGACGACGCCGGGGTGTCCAGGGTCGCGGTGCTCTTTGATCTCGGAGGCCTTGGCGACGGTCATCGGGTCGTGCTTTACAGCGGCGCGAACGTGGCCGACCTGGCGGCCTAGCCAGCCGAAGAAACCCTTGCCGGGGAGCGACTCGTCGACATTGGCCACGTCGGACACGGTAGGTCTTGCACGAACGAAACGAGCCGAAGGCGTCTGCCTTCGGCTCGTCATCTCAAGACGTTGTTGCATCGACTAAGGCAGCAGCATGGCCACTTCGCCGACCTGGCCGCGGCCGAGGACCGGGTCGATGGCGACGACTTCGCCGCTGAGGGTCGCGGCGAAGATGCGTGGGCCCTTCGTGTTGCGGGCGAACCGCTGGAAGTCGCTCCGCTCGCTTACGAAGAGTTTCTTACCAGACTTCTTGTCGTGAGCGGCGATGCGGCCGTCGTTCTGGAGCAGGTAGACGCGGCTGTCGTCGTGGCTCAGGAATGCGTAGGCGTCCTCGGCGGTCCACGCGGCCTGTCGGCTGTTGCGACTGCCGTCGAGCTTCGGCAAGGCGACGACGCCGGTACCTGAGACGGCCTGGTAGACCCACTCGTCGGTCGGGACGGCCGCCTGATAGAGCGGCCGACCGGCGAAGTAGCGCCATTGCAGCTTGCCGCGGTCACGGCTCAGGACGTTGAGCGTGCCGTCGGTACCTGCGACGTAAACGCCGAACGTATCGACCTCGATGTTGGCGTTGATGCCACGGCCGGGCTCGCTCTCGAAGTAGGTGTTCGTCCACGCTTGGCGGAGCGATGCCGTCAGGCCGTACGTGCGACCTTCGAGGTCGGCAACGAAGACGCGACCCGCAAAGCTTGCCGGCCGCGAGGCGATGGCCCCGATCTGCACACGTTCGAGGATCGCGCCGTACGGGCGGAGCGGGTCGACCTTGAGCAACCGGCCGCCGTAATCGTCGGCCGAGCCGATGATGACGTTGCCGTCTTCAGTCGGTACGGCGGCCGTCGTCAGGCCGCGGGCCAGCGTCGTCTTGCTGACCTCGCGGCCGTCGTCGTTAAGGTTGACGAAGCCGCTGGCCGTCGGGAAGACCAGGACGCGCTCAAGCGCGCCCGCCCTGCCCTTGGCCGGCACGATGACCGGCGGGTAAAGCACGTCGTTGGGACGAACGACGGGCGTGATGAACTGTGTCCGGCCGCCACCGGCGCTGACGCGCTGGACGACCTTCTTGTCGGTGTAGACGAAGACGGAGTCGTCCCGCAGGAAGACTTGGTCGATGTCGCCGTGCCGGCTCGTGTCGAGGTTGACCCGCCAAGCGACTTGGAAGCTGTTGGGCTCGATGAGTCGCGAGCCCTGGGGCGTGGTGTCGACCGGTTGCGGCGAAGCACAACCGACGAGGGCAAGCCCGGCGACGGCGACGACTGCTGCGGGCAGGTCGCGGGTCAGGCGTCGCAGGAGGCGAGCCCGCTCGGGTGAAGCGGCGCGGTGCTTGGATCGCATCGAGGTCGAAACGGTAAACGAAGGAAGGTCGGTCACGGTGGCGGTCAGGTCCGGGCGCAAGCGGCGGCCTCCTCTTGAGGAGCGGTGTCGCGGGTGATCCGAGTGGCCTATCTCGCAGGGACCGGCGTGGCCCGGGGTGGGCCTGAGGTGGGAGGCGGAGGTGGCGAACACAAGGCACGCCGGTTCCGCCGGGCCGGTCGCGAGGGCGGCATCGGGCGGGGGTGGGTCAGGGAGCGTACCGCCCCCGCCGCACAAGCGTCAATCGCCACGCACGTCCGAATACACGACCAGCCGGTCGCCATCCCCTCGGCCCCCTGCTCAGGGGGGCCATGTTGGGGTGGCGGACATTCCCGCCTCAGCGGCCCATGGTGCTGCCGTGGACACGGATGTCTCACAACTTCCTCCTCGTGCCTCGGTATGCGTCGCATGGGCCAAATTGGCCCTAGACGTGGCTGCGGCAAGTCGGGCGACGCGGGTTGCGCGGCTCGAGGACGGGCTGCGCCGGGTGGTGCTGGGGGGTACGAGGGGTACGGGGGGTCGGGAGGGCCAGGGGCGGCGGGTGGAGGTCCGGTGGCTTCGCAGGAACCTGCGAGGCCGCTGGATCCGCTCGCCGGGGCGCCCCATTACCGTCGGATCGGGCCAGGCATCATTCGCACTCGACACGCAACCTGATGCGTCGGGCAGCGGCATCCGCCTTCACTCAGATGAAGCGACCGCAAGCGTCGTCTGCTGGGCTGGCGACGCAGCTTGTGTGGTCGGTGCAAGTGGAGACGACGCCGCCACCGTCGCGGCCGCGACGGCAACGATCGGGCTTCACGTCATTCAGGCCGTCACACTGCGACCGACACCGCAAGTACGGGCCAGCCACCGCCGCGTGCTCGACCTGCTGCTCAAGGGGCTGTCAGAGCCGGCGATCGCCGAGCAACTCGATATGACGGAAGCGGCCGTTCATGGCCGCGTGCGACGGATCTACAAGTCGCACGCCGTCACAAGTCGGCCGATGCTGCTGGCTCACTATCTGAAGCAGTCCGACAGTTAGCCGCTGCTACTTCAGCTCGACCGTCCAGTACGCCTCGTCGAGGAACTGCTTCCACGACGCGTATCGGGCGTCGCCCAGCCGCACGTTGACGGTCGGCGACCGCTTGGGCTTAACGGGCCGGCTCAGTAGCTTCATATGCGCCTGCTCGGGCGTGCGGCCGCCCTTCTTGACGTTGCAGGCGATGCAGCACGTCACAATGTTCTCCCACGTCGTCGGCCCCTGCTGACTCCGCGGCAAGACGTGGTCGAGCGACAGCTCGCTCGTGCCGAACTTCTTGCCGCAGTACTGGCACCGGTTGGCGTCACGGGCGAAGATGTTTCGGCGGTTGAACTTCACCTCCTGCCGCGGCAACCGGTCGTAGCCCAGCAGCCGAATGATCCGCGGGACGGCGATCGGGAACCGCACCGTTCGGATCCAGTCGAAGCCGTCGGGCTCGAACTTGGCGTGCAGCTCGCTGAGCTCTGTCCACGACTCGAAGTCGAGGTTCTGCCACTGGCTGACCGTGCCGTCCTTGTGAGTCTCGATGTGGATGACCTCGGCCAGCTCCTTGCACAGCAGGCCGAAGGCGCGTCGCACGTTGACGATGCGGACGGCTTGATAGTTGCGATTGAGCACAAGCACGCTGGCGGCAAGGCCACCGGACGAAAGGGCAAGTGCCGCCGAGGTGGTGCCGTGGTCGACGGCGAGATCGTTGAGAGTCGGTAGTCGGCGCACGGTTGAAAGGTCTCCTTCCTTCGCCCCCGTTGATCGAGGTCGATGGTGCCGAAACTCTACCCGCCGACCGAACATCGGCCAAGCCTGAACCGCGACGTCGGACGTCGGAGCGTGAGATTTATCATGAAATGAACACGCAGATCTGCAGCGTCACACGCTCCGTCCTTGGGCCAGCGTTGACAGTTCTTGCGCTCGCGCCGCAACCTTTGGGCAGTAGGGTTCTGAGCATGACGACGCTCATGCGCAGTCTCATTGCTGTCATTCTTTTGCTTGCGGTGCTTCCGGCGTCGGCGAACCCATTTGCCGGTGACGAGCCCAAGGCCTCGGTCGAGCTGCTCGTCGCCGCCGATGTCGTGCGGCCGGGGGACACCATTGCCGTCGGCATCAAGTTCACGATGCAGCCCGGCTGGCACATCTACTGGCAGAATCCCGGGGACGCCGGTCAGCCGCCGACGTTCAGTTGGAACCTGCCCAAAGGCTTCGAAGCCATTGAGCCGAACTTTCCAACGCCCATCAGCTTCGAATCCGGTGGCCTCGTCGGGTACGGGTACGGCGACACGATCATCTTCCCGGCGACGCTCACGGTTCCGAAGAATCTCATGAGTCGAGGCGGCGGGCTCACCATGGCTGTCGACTACCTCATCTGCGACGACAAAGTCTGCATCCCCGAGTCTGCCGTTGCGACCGCGGATGTCACGCTCGGCGGCTCGACCGAGATCAAGCAGAACGTCGTCGACGCCATCGAAGCCGCCAAGGCGAGCGTGCCGATTCCGGTGCAACGCAAGGACGACACGGGCGATCTGCAGGTGACGCTGCGCGGCGTGACGAATGTCGGGCTGTTCCCGATGCCACCGGGCGACGTCGAAGCGACGCCCGGAGCCGTGACGCAGTCGTCTGACATCTACACGCTACCGCTTAAGACTCGCAAACTCGGTGGCGGTGACGTGCCGACCTTTCCGGCGGTCATCGGCTACACCGATAGCGACGGCAACCGCCGCGGCCTGCTCGTGACGATCACGCCGGCAGGTGCCGCAGGTGCAGCCGAGTGACCTAAAGTATCCAGTTCACGCGCTACCGAATGATCGGCCGGCACATCACCCCTGAAGGAGCATCCCATGATTCGCAACACCCTCATCGCCTCGATCGCATTGACTGCCGGTTTCCTCGCTTCGCCCGCCATGGCCGGCGAAGGCTGTTCGTCGTGCATGAGCGGCAAGACGACGGAAATCGCCGCCGACATGAAGGCCGCCGTCGGCCAGAAGGCACCTGACTTCAAGCTGATGGACCAGGAAGGCAAAGCCGTCAACCTGAGCGACTACGCCGGCAAGATCGTCGTGCTCGAGCAGTTCAACGACCAGTGCCCTTACGTCGTCAAGTTCTACAAGAACGGTGACATGAACGACATGGCCGCCAAGGCCAAGGAAATGGGCGTCGTTTGGCTGGCCATCGACTCATCGAACTTCTCGAGCGTCGAAGAAAACAAGGCCATCTCAGCCGAGTGGAAGATCGACCGCCCGCTGCTCGATGACTCCGACGGCACGTTCGGCAAGATGTACGAGGCCAAGACGACCCCGCACATGTACGTCATCGACAAGGAAGGCATTCTCGCTTACGCCGGTGCCATCGACTCGATGCGCAGCACCGACGCCAGCGATGTCGCCAAGGCTGACAACTACGTCATGATGGCTGTCGAGGCTCTCATGGCCGGCGAAACGCCCACCCCCAGCGAGACCAAGCCGTACGGCTGCAGCGTCAAGTACTGACCTTCGTCCCTTCGGCCCCGGCCGGAGGAACGCGAAGGAACGATAGAGCGAAGGGCCGCGAAGACAGAAGCGAAGGTGGATTGCTCCACTTTTCTTCTGAACTTCGCGGCCCTTCGTCTCTTTGCTTCTTCGCGTTCCTCTGATCGGCCGTCGTGCTTAGCTTGTGGGAGTGCACGGAGATGACTTTCCAAAGGATGGACAAGGGTTACCGACGCTGGGATTGGTCTGCCTCAGCAGTGACGAGCAGATCAAGTACCGCAGCCTGACGCGAGCGATCTACCTCAAGACGCCGCCGCGGCATCGGCGGTTGTTGTTGCTCGGGCTTTACTGGGACAACACGCACCGCCTGCTGCGGGCGCTCGATTACTGCGCACGCAGACACATCCGGCTCTACCGCGCGACCAGCGCGCTCTTTCCTTTCAGCGACGAACCGCTCGGCCGCGACGTGCTGCAGTCGATGCCGGCCACCCTTGCCAGCGTCGGCAGGCGGGCTCGCAAGCTCGGGATTCGTCTCATCCTGCACCCCGATCAGTTCGTCGTGCTCAATTCCGAGAGTCGGCAAACGCGGGCAACGAGTGTCAAGATTCTGCAGAAGCACGCCCTGTGGTTCGATCTGTTCGGCCTGGAGGCCTCGACGTGGAACCTCATGAACATTCACGGCGGAAAGGCTGGCCGGGCTGACGTGCTTGTGCGCGCCATCGACCGGCTCGACGACAACATCCGCCAGCGGCTGACCTTCGAGAACGACGAGTACAGCTACTCGGCCGCCGAGATCCTCGAGATCAGCCGTCGGACCGGCTGCCCGACGCTCTTCGACTGTCACCACCACGTCATCAAGGACAAACTCGACAGCTACGATGATCCGAGCGTGACCGAGATGACGCTCGCTGCTCGCGAGACGTGGCCGAAGCCGTCGTGGCAGGTGTGCCACGTCAGCAACGGCGAGACGGCCTTTCGGGATCGGTATCACGCAGAGTTTGCCCGCATGATGCCGAAGGCATTTGCAGACGTGCCCTGGCTCGAAGTTGAAAGCCGCGGCAAGGAGCAGGCGATCCTGGACCTGCGTCACCAGTGGCCGACAACGGGTGATCCGCCTGCGCACTTCCCGCTCCGCAAGCCGACAGCCGCCGAGTTGCGCGAAGCCGAAGCCGTGGCGGAGGGCAAGGCGGAGATCGAATACGCTGCCTAACGGATGAACGTCATCCCTCGACTCCGGTCCGTTGCGTGCGGGACGAAGAACAGCGACAGTGCCAGTTCAACTTCCAGCCGCACGCTCATTCGTCGCCTTTAGCCTTCCAGAGATACCAAGTGGCCACGCTTCGCCAGGGTCGCCAGTCGTCGGCGTAGCCGATGAGGTCCTTCTCGCTCGGCCGTTCGTTTAGATCGAAGGCGCGGCGGACACCTTCCCGCATCCCGAGGTCGCCGATTGGCCAAACATCGGGGCGCAGCAGGACGAACATGAGATACATCTGTGCCGTCCAGACGCCGATGCCTTGCACGGCGGTCAGCTTCGCGGTTACGGCGGCATCGTCCATCTGCGGCAGGTCCGCCAGCACGAGTCGCTTGTCCATGACGTGCCGTGACAGGTCGACTAGGTAGCGACGCTTCTGCCGACTGACGCCGCACGATTGAATCGTCTCGTCGTCCCAGCAGGTCGGCGCGTCTGGATCGAGAGCGGCAATGACCTTTCGCGGCGTCGTTGTCTTGGCCGTCATACGACCAACAAATCTGCCGTACAACGTTTGTGCTCCTTTCACCGACAACTGCTGGGAAAAGATGCTCAGCACGAGCGCGTCGAAAGGCTTTGGCAGCGGAGCGAGCTGGCACGGGCCGACATCGCGAATGACGCGGCGGAGCACAGGGCTGAGTTGGGACAGCGCTTGCTCGGCCTCGCTCCAGTCAGGCACCGCTCGCTTGTCGTCGAACCACACGCCGAAGCTTAAGGGGCTTCGTCGGGAACCTTGGCGTCGCTTCGGATATTGACAATGCTCTGCTTATACTGCCGACGTGACACAGACGATGCAGACGGACCTGCCCGATGATGACCAGCCGACCGACGCGCTTGCGGGTGTGGCAGAGAAGCTCGAGCAGGTCCGCGCCGCATTGCTGATGCGTGTGATCGAGCCGGCCGCAGACCGTCGGCGGTGACGATGGTGGCTGTGACGAAGTACGCTGCGCCGGAGCAGGCACGGGCCATTGTGCGGCTCGGCGTGGCCGACTTGGCCGAGAACTACGCCCAGAACCTGCAGCAACGGGCGGCCAACGTGGGCGAGTACCACAACCGACTTCGCCAAAGCGGTGCCGCTGACGTTGCTCCGGAAGTTCGATGGCACCTTGTGGGTCATCTGCAGCGGAACAAGGTTAAGGCCGTGTTGCCGCACCTGACGATGCTGCAGACGCTCGATTCGCTGCGACTGGCAGAGGAACTGGAGACACAAGTGCCCAAGCTGCTGGGCGAGGACGCCCGGTTGCCGGTGCTCATGCAGGTCAACTGCAGTCAGGAAGATCAAAAGAGTGGCGTGGCCGTCGGTGCCGCTCGGCACCTTGGCGAGCAGATCGCCGACATGCGTGGCCTGCGACTCATGGGTCTCATGACGATGGCCAAGCACGACGCGACGGAAGACGAAGCGCGGCAGACCTTTGCCCGCTGTCGAGAGATCTTCGAGGAAATGCAGAAGGCTGGCGTTGCAGGCGACGACCTGCGGCACCTGTCGATGGGCATGAGCGACGACCTGGAGGCCGGAATTCTCGAAGGTGCCACCGTGCTCCGTGTCGGCAGCGCGCTCTTCGGCAAGCGGGAAGAGAACCCAAAGCTGTAAGCGTGCAGTGTTCGAAAGCAGAGGCACCAATCCGCCGCTCGACGAGCCGCAGGGCGCTGTCGTTACGCATCAGGTCTCTGACGATGGACAGGGCTCACTCGTCGTCGTGACGACGAAGCAACCGCTGAAGCAACCCACGGCCGCGACGGGCGAACCGGGCGGCGGCGAGACGAACGCGGAGCCGTCGCGTCATGCGATTGCCCGGCTCAATCTGACAAGCATCGGCAATCACCACGGCGGCGGCGTCGAGTTCACGTAGCTCCAGCAACGCCAGACCGAGATTGTTGGCGGCGAGAATGTTCGACGGGTCGAGCTTGAGCGAGCGACGACTGGCCGTAACGCCGGCGAGGTGTTGCCCACGCCAGCACTCGGCGACGCCGAGATTTTGCCAGGCAGCCGAGTCGGCCGGGGCGACGGCGACGAGTCGCTTGAAACACGCGACGGCGCGATCGACGTCACCGACATCGAGCAGCAGGCCGCCAAGTTCGCGAAGGGTGTCGACACACTCGGGCCGGCGCATCATCTCCGCCCGGCAGTGCCGACGGACGCCCACGGCATCGTCGAGCCGGTGTGCGAGTCGCGCGAGCATCAGATGCCCACGCGGAAAGCTGTTGTCGAGCTGCACCGTCCGCCGCAGAGCAACGCTCGCCTCATCGAATCGCCCGATCGCCAGGAACCGACGACCGGCCAAAAAGTGGCCACGCGGATCGTCGGGCTCGAGTCGCACGGCCCGCTTGATGCGGTCACCGGCGGCTTCGTACTGACGCTGTTCGAGCAGTAGTTCGCCCAGCCCCATAAGGGCGTCGCGGTGCGTCGGGTCGCGACCGAGGACGCGGAGGTAAAGCCGCTTGGCCTCGGCAATGTCACCGGCAACGCCACGAAGCGCGTGCAGCTCAGCCAACCGCAGCAGCGATTCGGTGGCGAGGGCGACCTGCCCCGTCGGCGTCGCAAGTTCGTGCGCGTGACGCCAGCACCACTCGGCCCGCTCATAGGCCTCGCGGGCGGCAAGACTTCGGGCCACGTGGTAAAACGCAGCGGCACACTCTTCGCGAGCCTGCACCGCCAGGTAGAACATCTGCTCGGCCCGGTCGTGATCGCCTAGCTCGGCATGCACTTCGAGTCGGCGGACCAGGGCGTCGGCATCGTCAGGACAGACGGCCGAAACACGCTCAAATGCCGCTAACGCGTCACGCCACTGCCTTAGGGCAATGAGGGCTTCACCATGGGCAAAGGCGTAGGCGGCTTCTTTAGGGTCGGCCTCCGACGCACGGCCAAGCGCGGTGGCGGCTTCTTCGAGTCGGCCCAGACGCGACAGACAACGCCCGAGCTCGTAATGATGCCGTGGATTACCAGGTTCCAGCTCGGCGGCAGCACGCAATTCTTCAAGAGCCTCCAGCGGACGACGCCGGCGCAACAACAGTCGCGCCCGCTCCACCCGGCCTTCGGCGTCTTGCCAGAACTCGCTGTCCATGCGGAACCTTCTTTACGATGAGCGACCTTGGCGAAAGGCGGCCTCGGCGGGGCCACCTGGTCGGCCACGGGCGCGACGCATTCTTGCGTCGGGCCTGCGGACAGCGGTAACCTTAGCCGATGATTGGGGTTGCCGCAACGCCGCTTCGCAGAGCGGCGTCGGTTTCTTCTATAACGTTCGTTCTACCGCCTGCGATCCGGTGGCTGCTCTAGGATGAACACCGGCCGGGGTCGATGCCACGGTCGGTCTGCAGGTCGCGAACGGGAACCAGAACCATCTACGTGTTGAGTCGGGCAACGATCTTCGTAGCGGCCCTGGCCGTTCCGACAACGGTCGCGGCCACGCTTGCACGCGCGCAAACGGCCCCAGCGACACCTGAAGCCGTTCCGTCGGTCACGGGGGCCGAAATTGTTGCGTCGGATGTTGATGTGCTCGCCGGTCGGCTCGCCGAAAGTGTTTCACCCAGCGATCTCACACTCATCGTCCGACAGTTCGCTTCCCTACGAGGTGGCCAAGCGACGCGGGCGGCGGAGCTTGTCGCCAATTTACCTGAGGCCAGACGTCGGGTGGTGCTCAATCAGCTTGCCGACGCGCTCAGCCGCGTCGATGCACCGGCCGCGGCATGGGTGCCGTTGCTGGGTCAGCAATTACGTGCGGCAAATGCCGATCAGATCCGCCAGCACGCTGCTTCGGCGTTGGCGTCGATCGGCACGCCGCAGGCGATCGCGGTGCTCGTCGATGCCTCTGCGGCTGGAAACGCTGTCCCGATCCAGCGGACCGCCGCCGAGGCGCTGGGCCGCATTCCGGACGTCGCAGCCGTGCAGGCGTTGGCGACGATGCTGGGCGACGCTCATCTGCTCGAGGCCCGACTTGCAGCCGGTGCATCGCTGGCGGAACTTACCGGCGCGCCCGTTGCCGCGGTCGACGTTGAAGGCTGGCGGCGTTGGACGGCCGACGCGTTGGCCGGTGATCTGGTCGTGCTGCAGGCGTTGCTGAGCGAGCAGGCGGTCGATCGTTCGGCAATCCTGCAGAATCGACTGATCGCCGCCGAAGCGGCCGTCGAGCGGCTCGTGCGTACTCGATACGGCGACGCCGCCCAAGACAAGCGGCGGCAGATGCTCACGGTCTACCTTGGTGATCGTGACGTGGCCGTCCGCCTCGCCGCCGCCCGGCTGGTGCTGGAGAACGTCGGTTTGGGCGAGCTGCCCGGTGATCGTTCGGTCGCCTTGGTCCGTGCCGCTGTAGCTGACGCCGATCCGCGGGTTCGGCAGCTTGCTGCCCGCATCATTCGTGATGTCGGTGATCGTGATGGCGCTCGACTGGCACTTGAACGGTTGCCCCGCGAGTCAGATCCGCAAACGCGTCTGGTCGTGCTGGAGGCAGTAGCGCGGCTGGTCGATGCGTCGGCCGTCGGGCTGTTCCTCGACGTCGCGCGGGACGATGCCGTGCCGCAGATTCGTCAGGCGGCGGCGGAAGAGGCGGCGCGGGTCGCCGTTGCCGCCAATTCCCCGGCCACGGTCACCGCCGTGTCCAACACGCTTCGCAACCTTGCCGCCGACGCTCCAAGCGACGGCGACCGCATCGCCCTGCTGGCCGCCCTGTCGCAGTTGCCCGATCCGACACTCGGCCGCTTCTGGACCACGCGTCTCGCCGAACTGGGTACCCAAGGGCCTTCTGTTCCCGTCGGTACCGCTTTAGACGGCTTGGCCTCTGTGGCCGACGCGCAGACAGCCGATGTGGCATCGTCGTTCCTGGAGCACCCGGATGCGACGGTGCGTGCAGCGGCAGTCCGTGCGGTCGCGGCGACGGCCGGGTTGCCACGGTTCCCGTCGCTTCAGGCGTTGTTCGACCCGCGACCTGGTGCAGAGCCGCCCGCCCCGCCGGTGCTTGAAGCGGCCAGAGAGGCGTTCGTTGAGTTGCTACCGACGGCCGACGATGTCGAGTTGGCGAAGTGGCCGGACCGGTTGCGGGACCCGCAGTTGAAGCTCGTGGTGCTCGAAGAGCTTATCAGTCGTGCCCGGAAGGCAGACGCGCCCAAGCTGCTGGGCTATCGGCTTCATGAGGCGGCTGACCTGCTGAGTGGCCCGCTTGATGAACCCGCCCGTGCCGCGTCGCTCTTCGGGGAGGCATTGTCGCTCGAGCTGCAGATTCAGGAACGGTCAGTTGCACCCGCTGCGGTGAGGGATCTGCCACCGACGCCGCTGACGGTTGCCCGACTTGAAGGAACGATTGTCAACTTTCTACTCGCGGGCAACTTGGCGTCGACGTCGGAGGTGGCTGTCGAATTGCTGGGCAGGCGTCCGAAGCTGTCGAGCGACATCGGGGCATCGGTTCGTCGTGCTGCCGACAAGCTGTCGACGTTGAAGCGGCTGCCGGAGGCCCGCGCCGCAGCTGAGGCTGCGTTGGCGTGGCAGCCACCGTTGGATGATGTCAGCCGCCGAAACCTGACGGACCTGCTCAGGCGTCTGCAGTAGGATCATCAGCGGCCGTAGCGTCGGCAGGCCTGCTTTTGCCGCCTGAGCTTGTTGCCGGTACACCACCTCGTCTGTGTTCTCGTTCCCAGCCTTGATCGACACTCTGCTGCACGCCCCGCTTGCGGTCGGCGGGCATGTGGACGACGTCACCGGTTGGGGCATGACGTGGCGGGCGCTGCTGGCGGTGTTTCTGCTCGCGTTGAACGGCTTCTTCGTTGCGGCAGAGTTCGCGGCTGTCGGTGCCCGCGCGAGTCGACTCGAACAACAGGCGGCCGACTCGATTCCGTCGCGGATCGCGCTCATGGTCAAGCACAAGCTCGACCTGTATCTGTCGACGTGCCAGCTCGGCATCACGATCGCGTCGCTGGGCCTGGGTTACGTCGTCGAGCCTGCTGTCGCCCCGCTGCTCGAGCCGGTCTTGAACTTTCTGAGGCTTGACGGCTTCATCGATACGGTGCTGGCGTCGCAGGTCATGGCGCTGATCATCATGACCGCCATGCACGTGGTCGTGGGTGAGGTTGCCCCGAAGAACCTGGCGATCTTTTACCCGGATCGGATGCTGCCGATCCTTGCCCCGCCGCTGGCGGCGTTCACGGCTGTCTTTTATCCGGCGATCTGGTCGCTCAATTCCGCGAGCAACCTGTTGCTCAAGTGGGTTGGTGTGCCGCTCGACGAAGCCAGTCACGGGATGGTGCCGCACACGGGCGAAGAGCTGCGGACGCTCTTCCGCCAAGCCGCCGACGCAGGCACGATCGAGGCCGGTGACGCGGCGCTGCTGCGAGGCGCTTTCGACTTCGGCGACCTGAAGGTGCGGCAGATCATGACGCCGCGCGTCGAGGTCGACTTCCTGGAGGCCGACGCTCCGATGAGTGAGGTGCTACGGAAGGTGCAGACGAGCGAGTACACGCGGCTGCCCCTGTGTCGCGGCGATCTGGATCACGTCATCGGCCTCGTCCACATGAAGGACCTGTTTGCCAAGCTGCACCTGGAAACGGGTCGATTGGCCTTTGCCGACGCCAAGACGACAGCTTCCGAAGCCATTGTCATTGCAGGGGGACCTGACTTTCCGGGCAGTCGGCCGCACGTCATCGGGCCCGGTGAGATCAATCTGAGCGAGGTGCGGCGCGACGTCTTGTTCGTGCCCGAACTCCTCGGCGTCTCGCCGACGCTTCGGCAGATGCAGCAGGCGCGGACGCACCTGGCCGTCGTCGTCGACGAGTACGGCGGCACGGTGGGCATCGTCACGCTCGAAGACGTCGTCGAACAGATTGTCGGCGACATCGAGGACGAGTTCGATGTCGAAGAAGAGCGAACCGGCGGCCGACACGGCTTCATCGCCGAGGGCGAGATGTTCCGGGTCGGTGGCCAGTTCCCGCTGCACGAGTTGCGAGATCACCTGCCGGTCGGTGACTGGGAACCGCCTGAAGACGTCGACACGCTCGGCGGGTTCGTGACGGCGAAGCTCGGTCGCTGGCCACGTGCCGGTGATGCAACGACCATGGGGCTACGCGACGAATACACCGTCCGCGTGGTCGGCATGTCGCCCAGCCGACAGATCACGCTGCTCATCGGTCCGAGCACACAGGATCAGGCCCGCGAAGATGGCCCTGGCGTCGTCTAATTTGGCAATCAATATCTCGTGATCGCGGTGGACACACTGAATGCAGCCATGGTGTCTGCGTCGTCCCACGGTGTTCCCGCACCGCCTCGCTTGACGGTGGCAGGCCTCTGTTCCTAGCATCCCCCGTTCGCCGCTAGGAATATCCATGAATCTGCTTCGGCCTCTCGTTGTCATCGGTCTGCTGACGCTCCCGCTTGCACTTGTGGGCTGTGGTGAGGCGTCGGCGGAGGATCGTTCTAACGCCGCTGCATTTGTTTCGGCTGTCGACCGAGACGGCTTCGAGACGTTCATCTCGGCTGACGAGTTGACAATCCTTCGGGCGGCGACGGAGGCTGTTCTGATTGATGTTCGGTCGGCCGACGCCTACGCGGCCGGGCACCTGCCCGGTGCAGTGAGTCTGCCAGCGTCGACGTTGCGAACCGGTAAGGCAAAGCCTGGCTCGGGGGACAGCCAGTACATCTTCCGCGACGGTGACAACCAGGGTGACATCGCCCGATACGAGCAGCTCTTCGGCGAGGCCGGGATCAGCCGGGAGCACACGGTTATCCTCTACGGCAACCACGCCGGCAAGGGTGACGGCACCGTCGCGGCGATGCTGCTCGACTGGCTTGGGCAGGAGCGGATTTACTTCCTCGACGGCGTCGGTGTCGATCAGTGGCAGCAGGCTGGTTTCGAACTCGATACAAAGCCGGTGGTGCTGGAGCCCACTACCTACATCGCGATGCCGCGAGCTGACTTTCTGTGGAACCTGGACGATGTCGTCGCCCACGCTGGCAAGGGAACGGCCGTCTTCTACGACACCCGTTCGCTGAACGAGTATGCGGGTATCGACAAGCGTGACAACGTCCGCGGCGGCCACATCCCGCAGGCGATCCACGCTGACTATGCCGAGCTGCTGGACGAGAACAAGCAGATCAAGCCGCGAGCGGAGCTGGAGGCGATCTTCGCCCGGCACGGTCTGCCGGAGGCCAAAGCCGCCAATCGGCCGATCGTGCTGTACTGCCAGACGAGCACCCGCGTGTCGTTGCCCTACCTGGCCCTCCGCGAGCTCGGCTACGAGAACGTGGCCGTCTACGACGCCAGCTGGCACGAGTATGGCAACCGCGATGACACAGCCATCGCGACGGTGGAGTAGTTCTCGGACGTTGTTCCACGTGGAACATCGCGAAGCGGCGGGCACCGGAGGGGTGCCCGCCGCTTCTGTGTTGCTGGAGCTCGCTTAGTGCCTGAAGTGCCGTCGGCCGGTGAAGATCATGGCCGCCCCGCGTTGATTGACAAGGTCGATCGTCAGCTGGTCGTTTCGGCTGCCGCCCGGTTGGACGATGGCCGTCACGCCCGCGTCGAGCAACGCCTCAGGCCCATCAGGGAACGGGAAGAACGCATCGCTCGCCGCGACGGCACCCTTGGCCCTCTCACTGGCCTTCTTCACCGCCTGCTCCGCCGCCGCGACGCGATCGACCTGCCCGCCGCCGATGCCATAGGTGCCACGCGATCCGCCGATGACGACTGCGTTGCTCTTGACGTGCTTGCAGGCCAGCCAATTGAACTTCATCGCCTCCCGCTCGGCGTCGGTCGGTTGGCGGTCGCTGACGACCTTCCACTCGTCCTCGACGACGCCGACGAGGTCGCGTTCCTGGACGAGAGATCCACCGACGACGTGATGCTCCGATCTCGAGACTCGGTGCCCACCATGAGCGAGCATCGGGCCGACCTCGAGCAAACGCACGTTCTTCCACCGCTCCTTAAGGATGGCTAGTGCTGCTTCATCAAATCGTGGTGCGACGACGACTTCGAGAAACTTCTGCCCGTCGGCCATCGATTCCGCGGCTGGCGCATCGACTGGATGATTCACCGCCAAGACCCCGCCAAAGGCGGCCAAGGGGTCGGACGCGTAAGCCGAGTTGAAGGCTTCCTGCGTCGACATGCCGATGCCAACACCGCACGGGGAGGCATGCTTGACGATGCAGCAGGCACTTCGACTTCCATGCCCTGCCCACTCCTTCACGACGCTTAGAGCCGCGTCTGCATCGAGCAGGTTGATGTACCCGAGGTCCTTGCCGTGGTGCTGTGACGCGTGTGCCACACTCGCTTCGCCCTCACGACTTCTTTGGAACATCGCCGCCCTTTGATGTGGATTCTCTCCGTAGCGAAGCGGATGGACCGAGCCTTCAAGCGTCGTTATGAGCCGCTCGGCCGGGGATAAATTTGGTTCTGGCTCGAGCTGATCCCGAAGGTAATCGTTGATGATCGAGTCGTAACTACTCGTGTGCCAGAATGCTTTCGAAGCAAGCTTTCTCCTCAAGTCGAAGCTGCTAGAACCCATCTGATCGCGAAGCTGATCAAGCACCTCATCGTATTGCTTCGGTTCAACCACGACGATCACGCGCCGATGGTTCTTCGCTGCCGAGCGGATCATGCTGGGGCCGCCGATGTCGATGTTTTCGATTGCCTCCTCATATGTGACAACCGGGCTTGGCGACCGTTTCCTCGAACGGGTAGAGGTTCACGCAGACGAGGTCGATCGGCCCGATGCCGTGTTTTTGCATGACGGCTTCGTCTTCCGGCAGACGGCCGAGCAACGCGCCGTGGATCTTGGGGTGCAGCGTCTTGACGCGGCCGTCCATCATCTCGGGGAAGCCGGTGACGTCACTGACGTCGATCACGGGCAGGCCGGCGTCACGGAGCGTCTTGGCGGTGCCGCCGGTGCTGAGAAGTTCCACGTGGAACTCCTCGACGAGCACGCGGGCGAAGTCGACGACGCCGGTCTTGTCGCTGACACTGAGCAGCGCTCGGCGGACGGGGACGAGCATCGGATCGGTCGGCGTGGCCTCTGCGGTCATGGGCGACTCTATCGCCCTGCCCAGCCGTGGGGTCACTGCAACCGCTGCTCAGGAATGAACAGAACCCGTACGGGCAAGGTCCGATAGTCTTTGCCCTGCCGAACGCGCTGCGCGAATGTGGCCGCCGTGGCTGATCGGTCCTTAGGGGCCGGGACAATGTTCCACGTGGAACATTGTCGAGCCCCCGCCATTGACAGCGAAGCAGGTTTTTAGTCGCCGAAATGTTCCACGTGGAACATTCTGGGGTCGTGACACGTCGCCGAGTGCGGTGGCGGGTCGTCCATACTACAGGCGAATGCACACGTTTGCTACAGGAGACAGTCCTGCTTTCGGGTACCTACTGCGACTGGGGTCGTCGGCCGTGGGAGTTTCCGCCCAGGCGCGAAAGTGGCCGCGGCGGCAATTGTTCCACGTGGAACAATTTGACCCGAGTTGGCTCCGAACCAAAATACCAGTGCCCGCCCTACCGACCGGCGAGCCACGTGCGGAGCATCCGTGAGTGTCCGGCAGACGCAAACAGACGGGCGAATGTTCCACGTGGAACATTCGCCCGTCGGCACCACTTCATGATGTGGCCGCTGTTCGTTGGCCTCGCCCAGGCGGGCTGGGCAGATCGCCCACAAACGTTCGCGTGTCGACTGAGCCATGTTCCACGTGGAACATTGCCCCGCTGCTACGACTCGGTTTGCACCTTCAGCCGCTCCATGAGCTGGTCGAACTGCTCGGCGTTCTTGAGTGTCAGCGTCAGCTTGTAACCGCCCTTACCGGCTGCGGCGACCGTGCAAGGCGTGCCGACGGCCTTTGTCAGCGTCTCTGCCAAACGGTTCAGATAGGTCGCACGGACCTGCGCCTCCGACTGGCCGGCTGATCCGGGCTTCGATGCCGTCATCTTCTCGAGCTGGCGGACCGACAGGTTCTCGGCCACCGCCAGCTTGGCGAGCTTGAGCTGCAGATCACGGTCGTCGACACCGGCCAGCACCTTGGCATGCCCGAGCGGCAGTTTGCCGTCCCGTGCCAGCTCAACGACCTCACCCGGCAGATCGAGCAAACGCAGGTAGTTGGCGACGCTGGTGCGTTCTTCCCCGAGTCGCCCAGCCAGTTGAGCCTGCGTCATGCCGAGCTGTCGCTGCAAATCTCGATAGGCTTCAGCCCGGTCGATCGGGTTGAGATCCTCGCGGTGAATGTTCTCGACAAGCGCCATCTCCGCCTGGGCGGCGCGTTCCACGTGGCGAACGAGGCAGGGCACCGTCTCGAGTTCGGCGAGCTTGGCTGCCCGTAGCCTTCGCTCGCCTGCGATGAGCTCGTACTTGCCGTCGTCGAGCGGGCGGACAAAGAGCGGTTGAATCACGCCGTTGACTTTGAGTGATGCAGCGAGTTCAGCCAGGGCGACAGGTCCGAAGACGCGGCGGGGCTGGTGCGGGTTGGGAACAATGTCCGCGGGCTTGAGCTGCCGAAGGACACCCGTTCGGTAGTCCGGCTCGGCTTCCTTGACTGCTTCCGCTGCAGGCGGGGTGCTGCGCAGGACCGGCTTCGACGGCGGGGCGGCCTCGTCGTCCAGCTGCATCAGGCTGCTGAGACCGCGGCCCAGGCGTGACTTGCGGTTGCCCGCGGGAGCAGAGTCTGACTTGTCCGTGTTCTTCGACGCCATGCCAGGACATTAATGTTCCACGTGGAACATCTCAATGTTCGGCGGCGGGAACGTGGGTGTGCCTCGACAGCGCAGCGGAACAGGTCGCAGGTCCGTATCGCCTGAAACGTCCGGGGTACCGATGAGCATGGCCCAAGGTCTCGTCGTTGAGCGCAAGGTGACGATCAAGGCTACAACAGATGGGCGGTTTTAGTTAGGTTAATGTTCGGATCTGACTCGTCACTTCTGAACGGTGCAGGGTGGGGGTCAGGCGTCTACACTTTCGACAGCAGCGGGGCGTCAACGCCTTCCGCATCAATCGAAGCGCGTCCATACGAAGCTGAACTACCCGTCATGCCTTACACCTTAGAAGAAGCCCCGGCCCAGCTCCTTGTCTCCGACGGCGACACCGAAGGGGATGTCGGCTCCAACCGCTGGACGCTCAACTTTGGCCCGCAGCACCCGGCAACGCACACCACGCTTCGACTCGTCCTCGAGCTCGACGGCGAGCGCGTCGTCAAGTGCACGCCGCACATCGGCTACCTGCACAGCGGCTTCGAGAAGCTTGGCGAGCATCTCAACTACAACCAGTATGTCACCATCGTCGACCGGATGGACTACTCGGCTCCGATCTACAACGAGCTGGCTTGGCACGATGCGGCAGAGCGGCTGATGGGTGTCCAGCTCACGCCCCGATGCACGGCACTGCGCACCATCGCCGGCGAACTGGGGCGAATTCAGAGTCACTTGCTGTGCGTCGGTGCGGTGGGGCTGGACCTCGGTGCGTTCACGAGCTTCCTGTACGGCTTCAACCAGCGCGAGCACATCTACGACATCGTCGAGTTCATGACGGGTCAGCGGTACCACACCGGCTGGACCCGCGTCGGTGGTCTCAACCAGGATCTGCCCGACGAGCACACGTTCGTCCGCATGGTCAAGAACTTCATCAACGACTCGCTGCCCGAGGCGATCGCTGACATGGAGAAGCTGCTCAACCGCAACCGCATCTTCGTCGAGCGGACCAAGGGCATCGGCGTGCTCAGCCCCGAAGACGCCACCGCATGGGGTGTCACCGGCCCGATGGCCCGGGCCAGCGGCATCAAGCGTGACCTCCGCAAGGAAGAGCCGTACCTCTGCTTCAAGAACAACTGGGACGGAATGGGGGCCGAGGCCCCCGAGTTCACGGTCCCGGTGATGGAGACCGGCGACGCCTATGCGCGGTTCCTGGTCCGTTGCGAAGAGATGAAGCAGTCGGCCAGCATCATCCGCCAGCTCATCGACAAGATCCCCGAAGGGCCGGTGAACGTTAGCCCCGAGGGCAAGGAGACGCTGCCGCCGAAGGACCAGGTCTACTCGAGCATCGAGGGTCTCATCCAGCACTTCGAGATGATCATGACCAACCGCGGCTTCGAGGCCCCGCGCGGCGAGGCCTACGGCCGCATCGAAAGCGCCAACGGCGAGCTCGGTTACTACATCGTCAGCGACGGCACGAACGTCCCGTGGCGTGTCCGCACCCGCGGCCCGATCTTCTTCAACTACCAGACCTTCGCGAAGCTGATCGAAGGCCACACGATCAGCGACGTGGTGGCGGTGCTCGGCAGCATCAACGTCATCGCCGCGGAGCTGGACCGGTGAGCGGTTCCGAGCAGGAGTCTCATGGCGATCCCGCTGTACCGCCTGGTGCCACGGTTTGAGCCGCATTCTGATGCGGGCAAACCGTGTCGGTGATGGTGTTTGGACAACACGGGTTCCGGACACTGGTTGAGCCGCATCAGAATGCGACCCAATCAGTGGCACCAGATGTGGCATCCGACGAGTAGGTCGAGCTACTCCAACGGTCTGGTGCCTGGTGCCACGGTTTGAGCCGCATTCTGATGCGGGCAAACCGTGTCGGGGATCGGGCGTCACCGACACGGTTTGCCCGCCGCAGACGGCGGCTCAAACCGTGGCACCGTTCGTCCACCTCTGTCGCACCGTTCGTCCACCTCTGTGGCACCGTTCGTCTACCTTTGTGGCACCGACGCAAAATCTACGGATAATCCTGCCCGACCGGCCGGAGCGTGAGTTGATTCACGTGCACGTTCGGCGGCTGATCGACCGTGAATTTGATCGCCCGGGCCACGTCTTCGGGCTCGAGCATGGCGCCGTACTTCTCGACGACTTTGCCGAAGGTCTCGTGGTCGTAGCCGGCGACGTCCTGGAACTCGGTTTTGACGATGCCGGGCTTGATGGTCGTCACGCGGACGCCGCTCTTGCCGACTTCGCGGCGAAGCGCTTCGGCAGCGGCTTCGACGGCGAACTTCGTGCTGCCGTACGCGCCGCTGAAGGGCGAGACGTTTGTGCCGACGACGCTGCCAAGGACGACGATGTCGCGTGGTCCTGTGCCGTCTTTCAAGGCGTCGGCGGCGATGCGCATGAGGTGCATCGCGCCCAGCACGTTGACCTGCACCATGCTTTGCCAGGCCGATTCGTCGCTCGAGAGGATACCGCCTTGCAACCCGCGGCCGGCGTTGATGATGACGATGTCCGGCGGGCCGTCCAGTGCGACACGCGTCTCCTTCCACAGCCGATCGATGTCGGCTGTCTCGCCCGCGTCGGCGGCGATGGCGGTCGCGTCGCCGCCGACGCTTTTGATCTCGTCGACGAGTTCGTCGAGCCGTTGCTTGCGTCGGGCGCTGACGACCACGCGTGCTCCGGTCTCGGCCAGCAGCAGGGCGGTTGATCGGCCGATACCGGCCGACGCACCGGTGACAAGGGCGGTTCTGCCTTTCAGTGTTTTGCTCACGATCCAGCCTATTCCGCGCCGGGTCGTAGCATGGGCCGTTGTTCCCGCGGGCCCTCATCACCGGTATCGGCTGCGTTTCGCCCAACGGCGTTGGTCGTGAAGCGTTCGGCGACGCGTGCGTCGGCGGTACCAGCGGACTCAAGCGACCGACAGGCGAGGCGTATGAAGGGCTGCGGACGAGCAGCGTCGGGCAGATCTCGCCGGAGCAGTTCGATCCCGAGAGCGTGCTGCCTGCGGCGGAATTGAAGCGTTTGCCGCGGGTCGTGCCGCTGGCGTTGGCGGCAGCGACCGAGGCGCAACAACAGGCCGGGCTTGATGTCTCTGACGAATCCGTCAGCCGACGCGTCGGGCTCGTTCTCGGCACAGGCGGTGGCGGACTCGCCTTCGTCGAAGAGCAGTACAAAGGCTTTTTCACCGGCCGGCACGGTGGCAGCCCGTTCGCCATCACCGGTGGCACGCACGGCAACCTCGCCGGTGAGCTGTCCATTGCCATGGGTCTTCGCGGGCCCAGTCATGTTGTCTCCACCGGATGCGCCAGCTCGACCGACGCGCTGGGCTACGCACTCATGCTCATTCGTGCGGGCCGATGTGACGCCGTCGTGTGCGGCGGGGCGGATGCGCCGATCGCGCCCGGGATCCTGCGTGGCTTCGAACGTATGGGCGTCATCAGCACGCTTCGTTGGGATGACGCGACGTCAGTCGTGTCGGCCTTTCGATACAGATCGGGATGGTCTTGTGTTGGGCGAAGGCAGTTGGATGTTCGTCGTCGAACGCGAGGGTTGGCGAAAGGGCGTCACGCCGTTGGCACAAGTGGCCGGGTATGGCAGCACGAGCGACGCGTACCACCGCGTGCGGATCGACCCGGACGTGACCGAGTGCGTCCGAGCGATGAGCGACGCCCTGGCCGATGCCGGCGTAACGGCAGCCGACGTCGACGCGGTGAATCTGCACGGCACGGGAACGGAAATGAACGATCGCCTCGAAACGGCGGCATTGCACAAGCTGTTGGGCGGCAGGGCGGGCGACGTGCCGATGAGCGCGACAAAGAGCCTGATCGGCCACCCGCAGGGCGCCGGCGGCAGCGCGGGCGTGGCGGCGGCTGTGCTGTCGGCACGGCGTGGTGTGGTTCACCCGACGCTTAACCTCGACACCCCCGACCCGGCGTGTGACCTCGATTACGTCCCGGGCGAAGCGCGATGCGTCGACGTGCGGACGCTGCTCTGCAACTGCATCGCGTTCGGCAGCAAGAACAGTGCACTCGTGCTGAAGGTGCACGAACCCGTCGACTGACGCCTCGACGCGGCTGCGTTACCATGCGGGCATGCCTGACGACGCACCCAAGGCCCAGCCGCAGAAGACACGACCCGCGGCCCGCGTGGCGGCGGAGTTTGTGGGGCTGTCGCCTTGGAAGAAAAAGCTGCTGAGCCTCTTCATCGTCGTCGCCTCGATCGGCGGTTTGATGTGGACGCACGCGACCTTTATCAGCGAAAGCAACGCGACGCCGCCCGCGTTCATGAGCGGTGACGACACGCGACCCAACGCCGACCTGCCGCCAAACAGCCGGGGCTTTATCGACGACACGAGCGACGGCCTGGCCGAAGCGGCGGATGAGGCCGGCGTGACGGAGGGGCAAAGCGACTGGAAGCTGCCCTGGCACGGTCGCCTCGGCGGGTGGCTGGCACGGCTGGGCGTCAGCTTCGCCGTCGGCCTGATCGTCGGTGTCTTCTTTCGAGCTTTCCTGAAGACCATGGCCGCCGTGACAGCTGTCGTCGTCGGTGGCATCGTGTGTCTGAGCTACTTCGAGGTATTCGACATCGACTTCGACGCGATGCGCCAGAACGCCGACACCGCCAGCGGCTGGGCCAAGGACCAGGCGGGCGGCCTGAAGAACATCGTCGTCAACTTCTTACCAAGTGCGACGGCTGCGACGGTTGGTGGATTTACTGGATTCCTCCGTCGGTGAAAATCGTCTACAACTTTAGATATGAACAAGTCCTTCGCCCGCAAGCTCCTCTCCGTCTGTTGCCTTTTCACCCTGGCGATCATCCTCACCGGCTGTCAGTCGAACGACGGCGAAGGCAAGATGGACAACGCCGTCGACACGGATTCCGATGTCGAAGCTCGGGCCAGAGAGATCGCCAAGTAGCTCACCGGTGCCCTCCTGGGCTCGGAAGCGATCGCCTTGTCCTCAGTCCGTCCACAGTGATCTGACGCTGCTTCGCCCCAAGCCTCAGCTCAACGCAAAGCCCGCGGGACGATCGTCCCGCGGGCTCTTTCGTGCGCCCTATAGCCCGGCATGCTTCACAGCCCAAGCCGTTAGCGCGTCGAATGTGTCTTGTTCTTCACCAGAATCTTCACCGGCTGGCCTGCCACAGGCGTGTCGCAACGATGGCCAGATATGACGCGAGTACGAGGTGGAAGACGATCGGGATCATTCCCGGTGGCAGCCATCGGCGGTCCGGGTGCAGATGACCCGAGATGCCATAGCGGACGATCATTCCGCCGGCGTAGACGATTGCGAAGGCGGCTGTCGCCGTCGCTAATCGAACCCGACGCCGATCGAATGGCCACCGACCAAACGACGCGGCCACGTCGAGCTTGGCCATCGCTCCCAGGATCAGCACCTGTGCCGTCAGCAGCACAGGATACGGCAGCAGTCCCGACTGCCACTCGTCCATCGCCGGCAACCATTGCGGAGTCGCGACGACGACCACGATCTGCCCGACGACGCGGAGCAGGAACAACGCCGACAGCAGCCACATCGCGGCTGCGGCAGTCACAGCCCGAGCCGCTCTTTCCACTCGGCGAGCTGCTTCTTCAGCGGCTCGCCACCGGCGGCGCCGGCCGATTGGTAGCGGGCGACGACGTTCCTCGCGCCGAGACACTCGAACACGTCGCCTTCGATCTTGTCGCTCGCCGCCTGGAACTCGTCGAGCGTCAGGTCTTGCGAGCCGTCGTCTTGCCCTCCTTCTCGCACTTGGCGACGAGGCCGCCGACGACCTGGTGGGCGGTGCGGAACGGCACGCCCTTGACGACGAGGTACTCGGCGAGGCTGGTGGCGTCCATGAACCCGCCCTCGCACGCGGCCTCGCACTTGTCCTTGACGAACTCGGTGTTGTTCACGATCGCCGCGGCCATCGTGAGGCAGGAGCTGACGGTGTCGTAGGCGGCGAAGACGTGCCGTTTGTCTTCCTGCAGGTCGCGGTTGTAGCCGATGGGCAACCCCTTGCAGATGGTCAGCAGGGCGACGAGGTTGCCGTAGACGTTGCCGCAGCGGCCGCGGATGAGCTCGAGCATGTCCGGGTTGCGCTTCTGCGGCATCATCGAGCTGCCGGTGGTGTACTTGTCGCGCGGTCTTGATGAAGCCGAACTCGGCGGAGCAGTAGATGATCCACTGCTCGGCCCAGCGGGAGAGGTGCATCGCGGTCATCGCGCAGGCGTAGACGAAGTCGAGGGCGGCGTCGCGAGAGGCGGTGCGTTCAATGCTGCTTCGAGGTGAGGCTTCGAAGCGATAACTTGCCAGCGACGAAGCGTCGAGCCGCGTCATTGCAGGATCAAGCGGTAGCGATGAACCGGCGATCGCACCACTTCCGAGGGAGTCGCAGATCGTGTCGATGACGTGTCCTGCGCGTAGCCGATAGCGGTATTCGATCGGATGCGATCATCTCTGTCCACGCCAGAGCCTCTGCAGCCGCCGAGATTGGCTGTGCTCGTTGAAGGTGCGTGTACGACGGCATCACGACGTCTGCTGACTGCGATCCGCGAGACGCACAAAGCACGTTGAGCAGGTTGCAAAGCGTTCCAAAGCTCAAGCGAGCTGCGTCTTGTAGCCACATGCACCAGGTCCGTCGCCACCTGATCGTTCCGGCTGCGCCCCGTGTGCAGCTTGCGGCCCGGCTCGCCGACCTTGTCGATCAGGGCCTTCTCCACGCACATGTGGATGTCCTCGTACTGCTTGTCGAAGCCCGCCCAGTCCGGGCCGGCCTCGTCGATCTCGGCCTCGATCTCGCGGAGGCCGCGCTCGATGGCGGCGCGGTCGTCCTCGGTGATGAGGCCGACCTTGGCGAGCATCGCGGCGTGGGCGAGGCTGCCGGCGACGTCCTGCTTGTACAGCCGCCAGTCGTAGCTGACGCTCTCGACGAAGTCCTGCCCAAGGGCGTCGGTCGCCTCGGCGATGCGGGCCTGCCAGCTCTTTTGTTCGCTCATGCTCGACCGTAGCAACAGCACGAAGCGAGCCCCGACCGTCAGGAAGGGGTTCCGGTCGGTGCCAATGCACGTTCCGAAACCCGCTCCCTCACGGTCGGGGCTCGCGCTCCCGACATGATGTCGATCGCCTTAGCTCAGTCCGGTGATGAGGCCGTGGCAGTTCTCGTTGCGGAGCTCCATCGTGTACTCACCAATGACCTGACCGGCCTCGCGGTCGCCGGTGCGGGCCAGCGGCTTGTAGCCGAAGCTGCGACCGGCCAACGGCAGCACGCTCGCCCGGCTGCTGTCGAGCAACAGCACCGAGCCGCTTGGCATTGCCCGGCTGAGGACGACGCGGCAGACACCGAAGTCGCTTTCGTAGACGCCGATGCCGTCGCGGAACGTCTCGGCAGAGCTGGCGAACCGCCGACCGGCGTCGGTGAACTGGTTGATGGCCCGCTTCTGCCTGCCGCCGACGACGATGGTGTCGACGGTCGTCCCGCCGCCTTGCCAGATGGTGCGGAGTGCAAGGTTGAGCTGCTCTTCGGTCAGCGTCGCATCGGCCGGAAAACCGTCGGTGTTGGGGACGAAGCGGTGCGTGGCGACGCTGGCGATGATGCCGCGCATCGTCCGCGGCGTGTAGGCGTCACCCGCCGGATTGCCGCTCGGCGGGTTGGCGTCGGCGGCACCGAGCAACAGGCTCGTCTCGAGTTCACGAAGCAGCTCGCGCAGACGCATCGCCTTCTGGTACTCGAGTTCGTCGGCCACGCCGGCTTGTCGGACGGCCAGCTCGCTGCCACTGACCTCGACGCTGGCGGCAAAGATCTGCGTCGTGTTGGAGCGACGCGTCCGGTTGGTGAATCGGGCCGCCGCAGCGTCTGCGCCTTCGAGCTGCGGGGCTGCGATGACGATAAGGGCATCACCGACGGCCGGGTCTGCACCGACGGGCGTGCCGCCGTAACCGCGGGTCACGCGAAACTCACTGGCACCAGCGAGCTCTTCGACCCGCATGACCTCGGCCGAGTCACCGACCCGGACGAGGTCGTTGATGCGGACAAGGTCTGCCGCTTCGATGGTGATCCAGACGCCCGCGTCGAAGACGGTGACGACGGATCGATCCGGAAGCGGCGCATCTTCGAGCCATTCGTGAACAACGCCGCGGGCCGGGCGGCCGGGATCACCCAGCAGGTCGAGCAACGGCGTCTCCGTGGCGGCGGCGATGGCGACGAGATCGGCAACGTCTTCGACGTGCTCGGGCAGCTCGGCACCGGCAGAATAAGTGGCTTTTCCAGTAAAAGGCATGGGTTCCTTGTGAGGGTTGAGAAGCGAGGAAAGAATGACGACAAGGGCTGCGGATCAGCCGCCGCGGGCGAAACGGGCGCGGAGGCTGAGGTACTCGCGGAGCAGGCCGGCGGCGGGTCGCGGACGGCTCAGCGCCTCGGCAAGCGTCGAGAAGCGGCGACGCTCCGGATCGATCGGCTCGTCCGCCGGTGGCCGCTTCGTGGGAGGCGGGCCGAGGTCTTCGCCTACGGGCTGGTGTGCGGGTGTGCCCGGCTCGACGGGTTCGGGAGGTGTGGGTTGGTCTTGCATGGATGTGACGTTGGAGAGGACCGAGGGCGGCCGGGGCGAACGCGTGGCGGCAGGGGGAAGTGAGTTGCGCCGGGCCAACAAGTGCGGCTCGCGACGCGTCGAGGAACGCCTTCCACGCGCCCGCCCCGGCCGTCGTCGGCGGGAGCGGAGGGAGAATGAAAACGGCAAAGGAGACGGAGCGGCCAAGGCGAACCGGTGGCTCTGGGAGGAACTAATCGGGACTTGCTGCGAACTGCGGTGCTTCGTCTGTCGCGGCAGCTTCGCCGCCGTAGCCGAGCTCGCGGAGGATGACGTCCTGCGAGACACCGATGTCGCGTTTGAGCCGTGCCTGCTCAAGCCGATCGGCATCGTCGGCGGGAATCGGGTCGGGCCAGGTGATGCGGACGCGACGTTCCTGCGGCGTCGTGGCGAACAGGCCCAGCGCGTCGAGAGAGGCGAGTGCGAGCTGACAGATGTTGGCGATGCCGTTGCCGTAGTTGGCCCGCTTGCGGTCGGTACGGGCCAGCAGCGACTGGAAGGTCAGGCGCAGTGCCGAGGCGCTGGTGAGATTGCCGATGCGGCCGCGGATCGCGCCACTGGCGGCCGGGTTGACGCCGCTTGCCTTGTCGAGCGCTTCGCGTGCTTCACGGATGGCGTCGTTTTCACCGGGATTGGTTGCGCTACCACCAAACTCGAAGACGCGGGCGTCGGGGTTGTCGGCCTGCCACATCTGGCCCGGTGCGATCTTCTGGTCGAGGAAGTTGTCGATGCCGACACCGAGGTACATGCGGCTGGCCTGCAGGGCGATGCGGCCGGCGCGGTCACTGAGTCGTGTGTTGAGTTCATCCTGCAGCGGGATGAGCGGCTCGACGTCACCCGCTCCGGACCAGGCGAACGGTCGGGCAACGTTTTGCACGTGCGCCAGCGGCAGGCGGCCTAGCGGGTTGGTTCCTTCGTCCACCAGGCGGCCGTCGCGGTAAACCTGCCAGCCGCGCGGGCCGACGGCTTCGACGATGAGTGCTTCTCGAGGGTTCTTCGTCGTCGACTTCGGGAAGAAGCGGACGAGCCAGTCGCGATGGGGCGATGTCGGTTCATCGACATCGAGCGGCACGCTGTAGGCCTGCAAGTACGCGCAGGCCCGGCTGCCGTCGTCGGGGTGAAGGATTGGCAGTGACCGAGCGGGCTCGACGAGTTCGAGCCGAACGCGATTGGCCAGGGCGGTGGTTTCTGCATCGCCGTCACCGATGCCACCACCAAACGGGGCGACGTCGCAGGCTTGGATTTCAGACTCGGGCACGACCTTCACGAGCACGTCGGCTGAGCCGTAGATGCTGCCGACGAGTGCGAAGGTCTGAAGGAAGCCGAGTCCGCCGTTGCTGGCGATCATGGAGCGGAGCAGGTCACCGATGACCTTGGCTCGCTTGGGATCGGGTGCGATTGATTCGAGCGTGAACGGGCGGCCGAAGAGGAAGTCGACGTTGGTGTCGATCCTCCAGCCGATGTCGTTCTCGACGACGACCTCCTTGCGACTCATCGTTGTCGGCACGCCACCGAACGGTTCGCGGCCGGCGGTGAAGCCGGTGATGCGGGGCGGCATGCCCCATTCCTGGGCTTGCCTGTAAGAGCGGGCCGAGCCGTCGGTCGGGGTGAAGGCCCGGTGCGGGTTGCTGTAGTACGACCAAAGGCGGCGGTAGCGGACCGCGTCATCGTCGAGCAGCTCGCGGGCGGCCTTGTCGATCCGTTTGGCGGCGGCGAGGGAACCATCGAGCATCGGGTGACCGGCGTCGGTGGGTTGGGCGATGTCTCGCAGGTCGTACCGTGGTGGTCGGTCGCTAGTTCGGTGCGGCATGACCGGCCGAATGCGTTGCGCCGATTTGGCCAAATCGGCGCAACAGGCCGCGATTTTCAGAAGCGAGGGCGAATCTGGCGCAGCTACAAGGGTTCAAGCTGATCGATGCGCGCTGCGCGTATTTGGCCGCAGACGCGCTTTACAGACTCGGCGGCCGTTGCAATGTGGCAGAACGCGTCGCGGGTACAGCACTATCGGTCGCCGATGTGGTGTGGGCGATGGTTGATTCACGTCGCATGGGCCGGTAGGGTCGCTGTCCCGCCCGCGTCGGCTCATCTCGCTGTGCCGCACCCGAGCGGCGGCGGGCCGACGTTCCTGCCAGTTACCGGTAAGCGTCGTCTTACGGGTGATTGCCCCCGCTACCGTTCGCCGCGTCATGCCCCGCGACCCGTCGACCCTTCTTAACGTCAAGCTTGCCTCGGCCGCCGCTGCCGTCGCACTCTTCGCCTCCGTCGCCCACGGTCAGGATGCCCCTGCGCCGGTCAACGACGTCCCGACCAACGTCCGCAACAGCAGTGACGCGTCGGGGATACGTCAGCAGTTGGATGGTTTCTTTACGACGCAGGTCGGCAAGCTGCGTGGCGAGGACCACGCTGCCGCCGCCAGCGCCGGGCGAGCCATCGCCGCCGCCGCCGGTGGTGACACGAGTCCGACCTACCGCGATCAATACACCCGCGCCGCTGCCGACGCCTTGTCGCCGTTGTTCGAGGCTGGCGACACGAAGGCAGACCTGCCCGCCCGCCTGGCCGCAGCCGTGGCGATGGAGTCGGTCGCCCGTCAGACGTCCAACGCGCGCCTCATCAAGCCGGTCGAGAGCATTATCGCCGACGAGCACCCGGCGGTGGCCTTGTGGGGCATCCGCGCGTCGCAACCGCTCATCGCCACCAGCGTGCGTCAGGCCATGGTTGGTCGTGAACCGCTCGTCGAGGCCATCGTCAAGTCCGTCGAGCAGCACCCGACGCAGGGGTACATTGCCCACGAGGCGTACATCGTGCTCCGCGACGTCGGTGGCGGCGGCTTTGTCCAGGGAAATGCAGACTTTGTTGTGCCCAGTTCAGGCCGGGCGCAGGTGATCGATGCGACGCTCAGCCTGATCGAGACGCGGCTTGGCGCTTATGGCCCACCCAAGGACGTGGAGGTCAGCCCGCTGCCGCAGACGCCGCCCGTGCCGCTGGCCGAGCGACCGGCGACGCAGCTTCTGGCCAGCGGAGCCGTTTATCCGTCGCTCGACGCTGCCCAGCAGACGCGGATCCGCGTGGTGTTGCGTGACCTGGCCAAGGCCAGCGGCGAAGCGGCGGCCGTCGCTGCCGGGGCCACATCAGAGGCCGAGAGCGAAGACCGTGAGCCACTTTCGCAAGCTCGAGACGAATTACGTAACCTGCTGACAGTCACCGCACAGGCGACCGCTTCGCTTGCTGGCACGTCGTTCGAGAACAAGCCGACGGTTGCCGAAGAGGGCCAGCGAGTTTCGGAACTGCCTCGCAGTGCGACGGCTGAGACGATCCGCGAGCGGATGGAATCCTTTATGGCGTCGTTGAGCGAGGCATATCCCGATTTGCCTGCTGCTTCGGAGTAACTCCGAGTGCGACGGGTTCATCTGACGAGCCGGCCCGGCTGGCGTACCGTGTTCGATCCACCTTCGGGTGGATCGCTTTGTTTCTTCACAGCCTCACGCCCCTGCCACGCATGCCAAGCCCGACAAGCACAAATCGCCGGACGTTCTCGAAGTGGATGCTCGTCCTCGCCGCCTCTCTGGCCACGGCCGGTTGCGGGAACGACTACGAGTCCGATGCCAACGGTGGTGGGGCCGGCAAGGTCGCCTCGCCCGACGCAGAGGCCGAGTTCGTCTTTGCCAACCGCGGCGAGGTCACGCAGCTCGATCCGAACCAGATGTCGTGGATGCAGGACATTCGCGTCGGCCAAGCGCTCTTCGAAGGCGTCTACACGCTCGACCCCAACACCCTCGAGTCGATCCTGGGCACAGGCGAAGAGGTCACGCACAACGACAATTACACGCAGTGGACGATCAAGCTCAAGCCCAACGCCAAATGGTCCAACGGCGACCCGGTGACGGCGAACGATTTCGTCTTCTCATGGCGTCGCAATATGCGTGAACCGGGCGATTACAGCTACCTCGTCAACGAGTACATCACCGGTGCCAAGGCGTACAGCGAGGCGTACGGCGAGAACCCAGAAGCCGCTGAGGGTGACGCCTGGAGCGCGGTCGGCATTGAAGTCGTCGACGAGCTCACGCTGGTGGTGGATCTCGATTATCCGGTGCCTTACTTCCCCGATCTGCTCGGGTTCGTGACGTACTGGCCGATGCATGAGGGCTCGATGAAGGCCTTCGAAGAGGTCGCCGACAACGGTGCGATCACGTACGACCCGTCGTTCACGCAGGCAGGCAACCTGGTGGGTAACGGCGCGTACCGCCTCGACCGCTGGGACCTCAAGCAGGGCCAGACGCTCGTCGCCAGCGAGCACTACTGGGACGCAAAGAACGTCAAGAGCAACACGATCCGCTCGCTCGACCTGCCGAACCACGATTTAGCGTTTCAGCGGTACGAGAAGGGGACGATCGACTGGATCACCGATGTTCCAGGACAGTTTGCCTCTGACATGAACGCTGCCGGCCGACCCGATCTGGAAGTCGGACCTGCGTTTGGCACGTACTTCTGGTCGTTCAACACCTCCGAGAAGCGCAGCGACGGCAGCGACAACCCGCTGGCCGACGTGCGTGTGCGTCAGGCCCTGACCGCCGCCATCGACAAGCAGGAGATCGTCAACACCATCACGAAGATGGACCAGATGCCGACGGACGTGTACGTGCCGAAGAACCAGGAGTACTTCAAGGGCTACAAGCACCCGACCACCGGCATCGCCTACGACGTTGAAAAGGCCCGCCAGCTGCTCGCCGATGCCGGCTATCCGGACGGCAAGGGCTTCCCAAGGCTCAAGTTGCTGCACAACACCGAGACCGGCAACCACGCAGATATCGCCCAGAACCTCAACCGCCAATGGCGTGAAAAGCTGGGCGTCGAATTCGACCTCGACGGCGTCGAGATGGCCCAGTTCAAGGATCGCTACAGCCCCTCGACCGTCACCCGCCCGGACGGCACCGTCTACCTCGTGGCCGGTGACTTCGACATCGCACGCGGCAGCTGGTACGGCGACTACATGGATGTCAGCACCTTCACCGATAAGTACCTGCCCACCAGCGGCAACAACGACGCGGTCTGGATCAACGCCGAGTACGCCGACCTGCTCGCCCGCGCCAAGAAGGAAGGCGACGCCCAGAAGCGTCTCGACCTGCTGAGTGAGGCCGAGTCGATCCTGGTGCGAGAGGTGCCGATCATTCCGCTGTTCCACTACACAAACACGTTCATCAAGGCCCCGTACGTCGAAGGCATCCCGCTGAACCCGCGGATGTTCGTGATGCTCAAGAACGTCGAAACGCCTCGCTCGACCGGCCCGGGCGCTTCCAAGTAGTTGAACAACCCGGAGCCGCGGTTCCACGGACCGCCGGCCTGATGGTCGTAAAAAATCCACGCGTGCGTCTTCCCGGAGTTGACGACGCGCAGCGGAAAACCCTCGCCGGAACCCCGCATCCGTCGCACGAGTTGCCTCGTCAGACCAGCGGTCCGTGGGACCGCGGCTTGTTTGCTCCATACGGTCAGCACCTCTCGTCCCTCCGTAACCGCTCCCGACGTTGCTTCGCTATCTCGCTACACGCATCGCGCAGGTCCCGCTGATCCTGGCGATCATCTATGTGGCGACGGTTGCCCTCGTCTGGGTCGCGCCGGGTGATCCGTTTGCCGCCTCGAGTGAGAAGATCTCTCAGGAAAAGGTCGAGGCCCTCCAGGAGCGGTACCACACCGACACGTTCCTCAATTTCCTGACGCACTACGGCACCAACGCCCTCAAGGGTGACCTTGGGCCCAGCCTGAGCAGTCGCGGGTACGACGTTGTCGACATCTTGGCCGATCGGCTGCCGGTGAGTCTGGCCATCGGTGCACTTGCGATTGTCCTGGCCACCTTCGCGGGTGTCGCCATCGGCACGTTGGCTGCCGTTCGACGCAACGGCGTGCTGGACTACATTTCGCTCGGCATCGCCCTCATCGGGGTGAGTGTGCCGAGCTTTGTCGTCGCGACCGGTTTGCTCGGTGCCTTCGCCTACAACGAGACGACCGGCTTCCTGCCGCTGGGCGGGTGGCCGGGGACAGAAGGGCGAGGGTACGAGAACCTCGAGGCGTATGGCTCGGCGGTGCCGATCATCGCAGCAACACTCGACTACCTGAACCACATGATCCTACCGGCGGCGGCATTGTCGCTGCTGCCGATGGCCTACATCACGCGGCTGACACGCGTGAGCATGATCGACGTGCTCGGCAGCGACTACGTCCGAACGGCCCGCGCTAAAGGCCTTGCCAAGCGGAACGTCATCTTCAAGCACTGCCTGCGTAATGCGTTCTTGCCGGTTCTGAGCTTCCTGGGCCCGGCGGCGGCGAATGTGCTCGTCGGCAGCTTCGTCGTCGAAACCATCTTCCACCTGCCGGGTCTGGGGCCCTACTTCATCCAGAGCGTGCAGTTCCGGGATCAACCCATGATTCTCGGCACCGTGCTCGTCTACAGCATTCTTCTATTGACGCTGAATCTGTTGGTCGACGTGCTGTACGGCGTGATCGATCCACGCATCAGTGTTGCCGGAGGTGGCTCTTGAGCAGTCCCAGCACGACAATGGATGCGGTGGCCGAATACGAGGCCCCGGCTCAGCGGCTCATGACGCCGCCGCAGACCTGGTGGCGGCAGGCGCTTGCGATGCCGCGGATCACGCTCGGGGGTGGCGTGCTGCTGCTGATCGTTCTGCTGTGCGTCGGCTCGATGCCGTGGACGATCTTCTCGAGTACCGGCACGTTCTTCTACGACGCCGCCAGTGGCCCAAACTCCAATGCCGCGCCCGCCACAGGTGGCCTTGCCGGGCTGTTCGGGTGGGACCTGCAGGCGCGCTCGATGCTCTCCCGCGTCTTGCTGGGTGGTGTTGTCTCGCTCACCGTCGGACTCTGTGCAGCCCTCATCAGCGTCATTCTCGGCGTCAGTGTCGGCCTTGTCGCCGGCTACGCGGGTGGGCGCGTAGACCAGGCGCTCATGCGGTTTGTCGACGTGATGTACGGATTGCCGTACATCTTGCTCGTCATCCTGTTCAAGGTTGCGTTGCAGTCGCCGCTGGAAACTCTGTTCGACTGGAGCGGCCTGTTCCGCAGCCCGGCCAGTGCGGCATCGCTGGCGGTGATGTTCCTGGCGATCGGGCTGGTGAGCTGGCTGACAATGGCCCGCGTGGTGCGCGGACAGGTGCTGAGTCTGCGGGAGATGCCCTTCGTCGAAGCCGCCCAGGCGGGTGGCGTGAGTCGGTTTGGCATCTTCCGTCGGCATTTGCTGCCGAACCTGGTGGGGCCGATCATGGTCTACGCGACGCTGACGGTGCCGCAGGCGATTTTGCAGGAGAGTTTCCTGAGTTTTCTTGGCATCGGCGTGGTTCCGCCGCTCCCGAGCTGGGGCAGCCTTGCCGCCGACGGGCTCGAGCCGGCGTTTAACGTGTTCCGCAGCTACTGGTGGCAACTGGTCTTCCCGTGCGCCGCACTTGCGATCACGCTGCTAAGCCTTAACTTCCTAGGCGACGGCCTCCGCGACCTGTTCGACCCGAAGCGAGAAGGGGCGAAGCTGTGAAGCCAAAGCCCGCGAAACCAACCAAGACGTCATGGAAAACCGCTTCGGCCTCAAAGACTTCTTCCTCTTCGCGCTCATCGGCATCGCGCTTGTCCTGATGGGCCTGCTGATGGTGCAAACCGACCGTCAGTGGGACGTCGTTCAAGACATTCAAGACCAGAACAATCGCCTCGCCGGCGACGTCAGTCGGCTGACCGACAAGATCAACAGCGGCAGCTTTGCCGTGTCGAACGCGGGGCAGAACCCGTCTGATGCCGTTGCATCCAGCGCCAGCTTCGGTGAGACGTTTTCCCTCATCAACGAGGCCGAAGCACAGCCGGGATTCAGCCGCGAGGGGACGTTTCTTGACAACTTTGGCACGAAGATCGGCCGCCTCACGCCGCTTGTCTCGAGCGACGTCTACCAGACGTGGGTCGAGTACCTCGTGCTCGAAAGCCTGGCCCAGCGAAACCCGCAAACGCTGGAGTTCGAACCGAAGCTGGCCGAGTCGTGGGAGATCAGCGAAGACGGCCTGACGATGACGTTCACGCTGCGCGACGGCCTGCGTTTCAGCGACGGCGAGCCGCTGACGGCGGATGACGTCGTCTTCACGTTCGACTGGATCCGCAACCCCGAGGTTCAAGCCGAGCGGGCTCGCTCGTACATGACGACGCTGTCGACCGTCGAGGCACTCGATGATCGGCAGGTCAGGTTCACGTTCACCGAACCATACTTCCTGAACTTTGAAACGGCCGCCGGTTACGGGATCATGCCGGAGCACTTCTATTCGAAGTACACGCCCACGCAGTACAACGAGTCGATCGGCCTTCTGATGGGCAGCGGGCAGTACATGCTGCCGAACCCGACCGACTGGACGCCTGCCGACGACGTGACGCTGGTCCGCAACCCGCGTTACTGGGGTCCGCCGGCCACGCTTGCGACGATCAACTTCAAGCAGATCAGCGAGGAAGCGGTCGAGGAAGTCATGTTCCGCAACGGCGAGCTCGACCGCCTGGGAGCTACACCAGAGGTTTTCGACAAGCTCAAGAGCGACAGCGAGATCATGGCCAACAGCCAGGCCTTTGACTATCTGTCGCCTTTTGGCGGGTACACGTACATTGGCTGGAATCAGCTGTACCGCGACGACGCCGGCAACGAGACGGAGACCAGGTTCGCCGACGCTCGGGTCCGCCGGGCCCTGACGATGCTGACCGACCGGGAACGTCTGGCCGAGGAGCTTTACCGCGGGTATGGCCAGGTGGCATCGGGTCCATTCGCCGTCGGCTCGCCGCAGGAAAACCCCTCCATCGAGCCGTGGCCGCGTGACGTCGAAGCCGCCAAGGAGCTTCTGGCCGAGGCCGGTTGGACCGACACGAACAACGACGGCATCCTTGACGACGGCCGAGGCAACGACTTCAGCTTCAAGCTCATGTACCCAGGCGGCAGTGACCTGACAGAGCAGATCGTCCTGAGCCTGCGTGACGACATGGCCGAGGGTGGCGTGCTGCTTGTTCCGGAGCGGACCGACTGGCCCGTGCTTGTCGAGCGACTGAGGAACAGCGACTTCGAGGCGGCCACGCTCGGCTGGTCGGGCAGCGTCGAAAGCGACCCGTACCAGATCTTCCACAGCGAGCAGGCCAAACCCAAAGGCGACAACCGCACCGGCTACCGCTCGCCACGCCTCGATGCCGTCATTGACGACGCGCGGACGACGGTCGACCCGGCCGAACGGATGCCCAAGTGGCATGAAGCACACCGGATTCTGCACGAGGAACAGCCGTACACGTTCCTCCTGAATCGCAAGGCCCTTCGGCTGTTCAACGACCGCGTGGGTAACGTCGAGACGAGCCCGCTGGGTCTGAACTACGAGTACCTCAATGGCGGCGTGTTGCCTTGGTTCGTCAACGACGGCCAGCAGATGACCCGCTGATTCGGCGACCTCTCGATCCACTCGCCGATGTTGACGTACGTCATTCGCCGCCTGCTCCTGTTCGTGCCGACGATTCTCGGCGCGACGTTGCTCGTATTCACGCTGCTTTTCTACGCGCCGGGTGCGATTACCGACACAGTCGCCGACGCAGGCGGAAACATGCGGCCTGAAGCCCGGGCGGCGAAAGAGGCCTACATCAACGAGCGGTTCGGCCTGAACGATCCGTTCATCCTGCAGTACCTCCGGTGGCTCAACAACGCCTCGCCGATCGGCCTGCACATGCACCGGTACAACGACCCGGATGTCGTGGCCGTACGTGAGAAGCGTCGGGAATTTGAAGCTCCACTGCGAGCCGAACTGCTGGCGGAGAACCCGTCGATGCCGTACGAGGAGCAGCGGGACAAGCTGCAAGCCGCCGCCGACGAGGCAGGCAAGTCGTTTACACCGGAGGCGGGCGACTTTCGCTTTGACAAGCTGCCGATCAAGGTGCCAGACCTTGGGTACAGCTTTGTGTTCCAGAGGCCGTCGATCGATCTCATTGCCGAGCGGTTGCCGATCACGCTGCTGCTCAACGCGATTTCACTGCCGCTGGCGATAGGGGTGAGCATCGTCACGGGCGTCTGGTCGGCCAAGCATCGAGGCGGCTGGCAGGACCTTCTCAGCGGGTTCGTCCTGCTGGCGCTTTACAGCCTGCCCGTCATTTGGATCGGCGTGATGCTGATCGGCTTTCTGGCCAACGCTCAGCAGTATTTCGGCCTCTTCCCGCCGGGCGAGCTGGTGTCGCTAGCGGGCGAAAGCCAGCCGTTCCTGCCGAGTACCGGGCCCGACGGAGCGTTTCGCGTGGGTTACCTGCTCGACACCGCCTGGCACCTGGTGTTGCCTGTCATTTGCCTGAGCTATACGCAGTTTGCCTACCTGAGCAAGCTCAGCCGCACCAGCCTCCTGGAAGTGCTCGGCAGCGACTACGTCCGCACTGCCCGTGCCAAAGGCCTGTCGGCCCGCGTCGTTCTGTGGCGACACGCGTTCCGCAATGCGCTCGGGCCGATCATCACTTTTCTGGCGGCGTTGCTGCCGGCCATCATCGTGGGCAGCGTCGTCGTCGAGCGCATCTTTACCATCGGCGGCATGGGCGACCTGGCGATCGAGTCGCTGCTTCGGCGTGATCGCGAGTTGTTCCTGAGTCTGTCGCTCGTCACGCTCCTGCTGACAATCGCCAGCTACCTCATCGCCGACCTGGCCTATGCCGCGGCTGACCCTCGGGTGACTTACGACTAACTGCCGATGACGCTCGACGCTACCGAAGCTCGCCAGCCCCAGACGCCCGACCCGGCCTACGCCGCAGTAGAGGATGCTGCGCGTCGCGAACAGGGCGGGCGTTCGTTGTGGATCGTCGCCATGATCGACGCCTCAAAGCGGCCGACGGCCCGGATCGGACTGATCTGGGTCGTCATGCTGCTGCTCGTGGCGATTTTTGCTCCATTTTTGGCCAACACGCGACCGCTGTTGGCCAGAACCGCCGACGGTTGGACCTCGCCGGCATGGGCCGGGTTGACGTTTGTCGACATCGCGCTGCCGTTGACGTTGCTGGGCCTGATCGGCCTCTTTTTCTTCGCGAGACGTTGGGGCAATCTTCGACCGCTCGCGACGCTCGGCATCGCGCTGGGCGTGGTGGCTGCATCTTTCTTCGTCGGCATGGTCATCGCCGACCCGCCGCGTGTCGAGCAGTATTCTCACTACCGCGCAGTGGGCGAGTACGAGTCTGTGATTCTTGCACCGGTGCCTTACAGCCCAAATGACACGCTGCGAGACTTGGGCCGGGCTCGCACCGCAGCGCCGTTCTGGCTGCCTAACGAGAATGCCAAAAACCTGCAGAGCAAGCACTGGCTCGGCACGACCATCAACGGCGAAGACATGGCAAGCCGCATGATTCACGCGACGCGGGTCGCATTAGCGATCGGCTTTGTCGCGACCGGCATCTCGACGATCATCGGCATCGCCGTTGGCGCCGTCATGGGCTACGCGGGCGGCACCGTGGATCTGCTGGCAATGCGATTCGTGGAAATCGTCCAAGCCATCCCGGTGCTGATCATTCTGCTCATCGTCATGACGTTCTACGGCAAGAACATCTGGCTCATGATGGCGACGATCGGCGTGATGAGCTGGACCGGCGACGCGCGGTTCATCAGGGCCGAATTCCTGCGGCTTCGCAACCAGGAATTCGTTCAGGCAGCCCGTGCGGCGGGCCTGCCGACTTGGAGCCTGCTGTTTCGCCACATGCTGCCCAATGGCATCGCGCCGGTCCTGGTCAACGCCTCCTTCGGCATCGCATCGGCCATCCTGCTCGAAAGCACGCTTAGCTTTCTCGGCCTCGGCCTTGAGGCCGTCGACCCTTCGTGGGGTGCGCTCCTGAACCAGGCCCGCAGTGGCGGCAGCGGCTTTAACTGGTGGATCGCAGCCTTCCCGGGGCTTGCGATCTTCCTGACCGTGTTCGCTTACATCCTCATCGGCGAAAGCCTGCGTGATGCCCTCGATCCGAAGCTGAAGAAGGTCGGATGAGCGGCTCTTGGGAGCAAAGTCACTCAAGTAGCTTTGCCATCTGAGCCAAACACGTGTTGCAGGATCACTTCGTGGACCTGCGTGCTGTCGAGTCGATCTGCTGTCGGCCCGAGCTTGGTCATGAGCAGCGGCCCTTCATCGACTTGGACGTCAGCCAGGCCGTGGCTGCCGCGGACGAGGGTGGCATCGAGCGGGATGACGTCGAGCAGGTTGCGAATGCCAGCCTTTCTTGCGGCCAGCTTTGCCAGAAGGCGAGGCTTGGTGAGGCGGCCGGGGGCAAGGAACAGCTCGACCGGGTCGTATCCCGGTTTTCGGTGGATGTCGACGGTCCGGGCGTAGTCGGGGGCGAGCGTGTCGTCGTGCCAGAAGTAGTACGTAAACCAGCAGCCAGGCTCAGCGAGGCAGACGAGCTCGCCGCTGCGCGGGTGGTCCAAGTCGCCCCGGTCACGACCGGCAAGGACGCGACCGACGCCGGGCGTTGCTTGGAGTCGCTTGTGCACGTCTGACAGGTCTGCCGGGTCGCGCACGTACACGTGAGCAACCTGGTGATCTGCGACTGCAAAGGCCCGCGACGCACCAGCGTCGAGTCGCTCCGTGCCCAACTCGCTCCGCACCGACAGGAAGCCGCCGTCACGCAGGACGCGATTCAGGTGGACCGGCGTGTCGACCGCCGCAACGCCGTACTCGCTGAGGATGATGACGCTGGTCCCGCGTGCTTCGTAGTGGTCCAGCAACCGTCCGACAACGGTGTCAATCTCGGCAAGCTCTTTGTTCAGAAACGGTGTCAAACCGGGCCCTTGTTTCTGCAGCGCGTAATCGAGGTGCGGCAGATACACGAGCGTCAGCGTCGGATCGTGCTGCTCGTCGAGACGAATGGCGGCATCGGCGATCCAACGGGAGCAGGCGATGTCGGCAGCGGGTCCCCAGAACTTGAACAGTGGGAATCGCCCCAGCTCGGCCTGCAGCGAGTCCCGAAGGTCAGGCGGGTGGGCCCAGACGTCCGGCACCTTCCGCCCGTCGGCCGGGTACATCGGTCGCGGCGTCACGGTGTAGTTGGCCCTGCAATACATCGCGTACCACCAGAACAGATTTGCACACGTGAACGCCTGATCCCGTCGTTTGCCCTCCTCCCAAATGCGTGGCGACTGCACCAAACCGTCGGCCTGCTGCCACAGGCGAATCTCCTGCGTGTCGCGGAAGTACCAACCATTGCCGACGATGCCGTGCTCGCGTGGCGACATGCCGGTGAGGTAATTCGCCTGAGCCGTGCACGTCACGGCCGGCGTCGCCGATCGAATCGTCGCCAAGTGTCCGGCGTCGTAGAACGCCTTGAGCCGCGGCGTGCTGTCGCCGATGAGCGACGGCGTCAGACCCACGACGTTGAGGACGACCGTCTTGTGCACGTTGAACTTTAAGCACAGCTCAGCTGGCGGGTCGGTGGTGCCCGAGTGGGCTCAGGCCGCTACACTGCCTCACCCATGGCCTGGATTGCCGAAGATACACGTCGTACGCGGGTCGAGGCGGGCGAGCCGCTTCTGACCGAAAAGCTCAAGTCGCACCTGCGCGACGTCCACTTCCCGCGCTACCCGACCAAGCGGGCGTGTCTGCTGCCCGCGTTGCACCTCGTGCAGCACGAATACGGCCACATCGACCCCAAAGCGCTGCAAGAAATCGGCGAGTTCCTGGAGGTCGCACCTGCTGAGGTTTTCGACACGGCCACGTTCTACGAAGAGTACTGGCTGCGACCCAAGGGCAAGTACCTTGTCGCTATCTGCCGCAGTCTTGCCTGTGAGATCACCGGGGCCAACGACATCATCGAAGGCCTGATGGAGAAGATGGAGCTGCTCGACGTCGGGGAGACGACCGACGACGGCCGATTCACGCTCGTCGCCCTGGAGTGTCTTGGCTCCTGCGGCACGGCACCGGTCGCACTCGTCAACGATGTCCTCCACGAAGACATCACGCTCGATTCGATCAGCTCGTTCATCGAGGGGCTGCCCGACGACCCGCACGATTACGCCGATCCTTCAGTCGATTTCGAGGTGCCGCACGACAACCCGCCTAACGCGGCGACAACGCACCCGGACGGGGCCAATCTGGCACCGGCCGGTGGCGGTTAGGCCGCTCGGGCAATGAGTTCGCCGCAGCCCGGTAGAAGCGACTGCACGGCCAATTTCAGATCGCCGCTGTGCGACATTTCACCGTCCGCGGCTGCAATTCTGCTGGAGAACGTCGCTGCGTCGCATCGCCTTGCCGCGATGATCGGCAATCCGAGTGACGAGATGGCCGCAAGGCCGTTCGGCGTCGGATCGATGACGGCTGCGTGACGTTCTGCCAAGGCTTTGAGCTCATTCAATGTAGCTGACGTGACCACCGTCACGCCCTTGCACCACCTGGCGGCCAAAGCAATGCCGCGAGCGAAGGCCGGCGTGACGAGGCGCTCGATCCACATCGCCGCATCGACGTCGACCAGCGCGATGTTGGCCGCTGACAGACGCTTCGTCAGGTAGCCCGCCGCACCACCAGCGGCTGTCACGGCAAAAGGCTCGTCGGCAAGCTCGGCGGAAATGCAGGCCCAGATCGTGCCAAGACTGCTGTACTGCTTGACCGACTCCGGCGGCGTCGGCTCGCGTGCTTCCCAAGCCAGCAACACGCCCGAGTCGCCGGACGCTTCTGTCAGGTGCGGCCACCCGGCGACGGTCACGCGGTCGGGTGACCAACCTGCCGCGACCCAGGCGGGCACCCAGGCCGCGTCGGCGAGCACCAAACCGTCACCGGTGGCACGCGATGGCACAGGAGCACGGTCGCGGCTGATCCAGGAAATGATCGGCGTAGCCGGCATCCAGTCGCCGATGTCATTGCGGGTGACGTCACAAAGCACCACGCTCGACGCCGCGGCGGCGGCGTCAGTGAGGAACAGCGTCGAGGCTGTCTTCGGGTCGTACGGGTCGAGCCGTTTGCCGCCGAGGCAAGCCGCCAACCGTTCACCGGCGTCGGCCCACAATGCCCCGCCCGACGCAGCAACGACGAGCGTCTTGCCATCAACAGCCCTAGTGGAGCACCCTGCGGCCTGTACCGCCGCTTGGCGGTAGGTTGACGCTTCTTCGAGTGCTGCCTTCGTCTCCTGAAGCAACGCCTTGACGCTCGGGCCCTGCACCGCCTCGGTGTCGGCTGCCAAGTGCAGCGTCGTCGGCACCGCCCACCCCGGCCGCCCGTGGGCAGTCGAGACGATCCCTGATAATCCGCTGAAGCACAACAGGCGACCGGCGACGATGTCTTCTGACACGTCGCCGCACGACAAGGCGCGCAGCATCGCGTCATCGTCCGGCCATACCACGCTCAAACTGCCGCCCGCGGGCAGCTTGCCGAGGAGCGCGACGACGTGGCCCAGCGTGTTGGGCGCGACGAGCGCAATCGAGCTGCCTGCACCGTTGGCATCGGCGGTGACGTCGCTCATCATCGACAGGCCGACGAGTCGGGGCATCGACGTGCCACCGAGCCACAAGCCGTCGCGACGCCCGGTCAGACTGCCGTCGCGGCCGTAGGTCCACGTCACGTCGGCCGGTGACGGGGCGTCTGGTAGTCCGAGCGCATGAAGGTTTGCCGACAGGGCAGATCGAGCGGCTATGGAAGCGGATGGGCGCACCTTCGAGCTATCGGACGTCGCTTTGCCTGAGCGTGAGACGCGTGACATCGTCGCGCTACGCTGGGGCCGATGAACATTGTCGTGACTGGTGGCAGCGGGAATGTGGGCAGGCCGGTCGTTCAGCGACTGACCGCCGCCGGGCACGACGTGCTGAACCTCGATAAGCGGCGTCCGCCCAAAGACGCCCCAGGCCAGTATCTGCACACGGACCTGGCTCGCCGAGATGTTCTTGAACCACGCCTCGAAGCGTTCGGCACCGAGGCCATCATCCACCTCGGTGAGCTCCCGCACGTCGGGCACGGCGGCGAGGTCAACGTGTACGGCACGAACGCAGCATCGACCGGCACCTTGCTCGCCACGGCCTACGACCTCGGCATTCGACGAATCGTCTATTCGAGCAGCGTGCAGGTATACGGCCAATTCGGATTACATGGCTTTGGAGGCCGGTTCCGGCCTGAGCCGCTACCGCCGATTAAGCTTCCGCTGGATGAGGACGAGCCGACGCGTCCGAGCAACGCCTATGGCGTGCAGAAGGTGGCGGCGGAGCTATTCCTGGCCGCCTTGTCGGATCGCACGGGAGGCCCATTCGGCGTGGCCATCCGGTTGCCGGGCGTCATCCACCCCGGCATGTTGCGGTGGGTTACGAAGAGACTGCAGGAGCCGCCTGTCGGCGTCTACGAGTTCGAGGCCTGGATCAGTGATACCGATGCAGCATCGGCTTTGGAGCTGGCGGTGACATGGCCCGGTGACGCCCCGCCCTGGGCCACGGGTGACGGCCAGACGGGAGAGTTCCGCGCGTTCAACGTCGCTTCGGACGACGTGACGACGGCAGAGGGCGTCAAGCCGATCGCCCAGCGGCTTCGCGAAGAACAGCCCAAGTTCCCGCACCTCCCGAGCGACTGGCCGGCCGGGAAGGCACCGTACAGCAGCGACCGCTTCCGCGCCGCGACCGGCTGGCGGAGCGAGTACACGCTCGACGCCCTGCAGAAAGACGCCGCCGAGCAGGAGGCAAGTCGGTAGCCGTGCGAAACGATCGGCTTCGGGTAGAGTGTCCTGAGCATGGCCGTCGCAGAAGCACCCAGCCCGTCGAAGCCGACCGCGTTGTTGCCGTTGAAGCTCGACGCCGGCTTCATGGCCAAGCTCGACAAGCTCGACCTCGTCAGCCGTAAGTTGCTTAACGGCAAGATGAAGGGCGAACGTCGCAGCAAGCGGCGTGGCCAGAGCGTCGAGTTCGCCGACTTCCGCAATTACGTCCCGGGGGATGACCTTCGCTTTATCGACTGGAATGTTTACGCACGACTCGAAAAGCTGTTCCTCAAGCTCTTCCTCGAAGAAGAGGATCTGGCCCTGTACATCCTTGTCGATGCCAGCAAAAGCACCGACTACGGCGACCCGCACAAGCTGGCGTACATGCAACGCGTCGCCGCGGCATTGGGGTACATCGGGCTCGTCAACTACAACCGCGTTCACCTGTGTGCGATAGCTGACGGCGTGGTGGCCGAGACGGGTGGCTTGCGTGGCCGCCGCAGCGTGCCGCGAATGATCGAGTTCCTCGACGGCCTGAAACCCGATGGCACGAGCGACTTCGCAGAAGCCTGCCGCAAGTTCGCCCTCCGCCATCGCAACAAAGGCGTCTGCGTCGTCCTCAGCGACTTTTTCGACAAGGCGGGCTATGACAACGGCCTCCGCTACGTCGCCAACACGCGGTACGACCTGTTCGCCCTGCAGGTCTTGAGTCCGCAGGAGATTGAACCGACGTTTACGGGTGACTTGCGGTTGATCGACATGGAGGACAAGGACCACGCCGAGGTGAGCGTCAATCCGCCGCTGATTAAGCGCTACAAGGCCAACCTCAACGCTTACTGCACCGGTCTGAAGGACTACGTGACCCGCCGCGGCGGGACGTACCTGTTCGCCAGCACTGAAGTGCCTTTCGAGTCACTCGTCCTGAACTATCTGCGGAAACACGCGTTGGTAGGATAAAGCGACGTCCTACCGCAGCGATTCATCGGTCAGGACCATCACCTCGCGTAGTGCGTCCGCGTCGATCACCGTCGACAGCACGACGCGGCTGAATCCCGGCTCGCGCGGTAGCGCCTCGACCGCCGCCACCCGACCGACACGCATACCGGCCAGCAGGGCGGGCCAGTCGGCGTCATCCAACACGGCCACGATGCCGGTGACGACGCCTGCCGCTTCGAGATCAGCCGTCCGGTGCCGCGCGATGCTCAGCCCGCCGCCCGTTCCGACGATCACGAACGGCTCGGTCGGCAGCGACAAGAGCGTGCCAGCCGTCTCGTCGAATCGGACAAACCGCGCCCCGAAAGGTCGCATTTGTTGGTCCGTTGTCAGTCGAACGCGACCAATCGGCCCAGCTGTGCTTATGACCCGACCGACGGCTGCGACATGGCCGTCGACCACGCCGACTGCCGCCTGACCCGCTTTTAAGCCACCGGCCGCTGCGATCTGCAGAACGTCGGCCTCGCCGTCCACGCGAGCGACGACAGCGGCTGGAACCATCCGGTCGCGCAAATCCGTCCCCAGCGCCGCGCGGTCGGCGTTGAGCTGTTTGAGCGATTCGAGCTGGACGTACAGCCGTTCGAGCTGCTGCCGAAGACTCTGGTTCTCGCGGGCGATGGCCGCAAGTTCGCGTGGAGCATCGGGTGACTCGGGATCCGTCGACGCGTCATCACCAAACCAGCCCGCCGCCACATCACCACCAAGCTTGGCCGGATGACTTACAGGCAGAAACACGGCCGCGACAACGGTCTGCACCACGCCAGGCACCGGCACAAGCGCCAGACCTGCCGCAGCGACAAGCAGCACCGCAAAGGTTGTCGTCGGGTTCCGCCTGGACACGCCTCAGCTTAGAGCCTTCGGGTGACCTAGTAGTCGTCCTCGTCCGACTCCATCGCTTGCTTGAAGATCTCCAGGTTCTCGATGAAGATCGCCGTTCCGCGGGCCACGCACGTCAGCGGGTCGTCGGCCAGGCGTGTCTCCAGGCCGGTTGCCGTTTCGATGATCTGTGGCAGGCCACGGAGCAGGGCACTACCGCCGGCCAGAGTAATACCGTTCTGCACAAGGTCTGCCGACAGCTCGGCCGGACAGACTTCGAGCGTTTTCGTCACCGCTTCGACGATTTGGCCGACAGGCTCTTGCAGGGCTTCGCGAATCTCGGCCACGTTCACCCGTGTCCGCCGCGGCAGGCCGCCGATGAGGTCTCGGCCGCGGACTTCCATCGTCGCCTCTTCGTCGAGTCCTTCCGCCGGGGCAGCAGAGCCGATCTCGATCTTGATCTGCTCGGCCATCGTCGGGCCGATCGCCATGTTGTACGACTTCTTCATGTGCACGACAATGGCGTCGTCGAAGTCGTCACCGGCCACGCGGACGCTCTCGCTTACACTCACGTCCGCCAGCGAGATGATCGCCACGTCCGTGGTACCGCCGCCGATGTCGATGATCATCGACGCTGTCGGATCGCTCACCGGCAGGCCAGCTCCGATGGCCGCCGCAAACGGCTCTGCGACGAGATAAACGCGACGTCCTCCCGCTCGCTCTGCCGCGAGCTTGACGGCCCGCTTCTCGACCTGCGTGATGCCACCGGGAATAGCCACAACGACGCGCGGGCTGATCCAACGCGACGCGACGGCCTTGCGAATGAAGTACCGCAACATCGCTTCAGTGACTTCGAAGTCGCTGATCACGCCGTCCTTGAGCGGCCGAACGGCCTCGATGCCGCCCGGCGTTTTGCCGAGCATCTCCTTGGCGACGCGTCCGACGGCGTCGCCGTCACTGGTCTTCATGACCTTGCCGGTGCGTGTGTTGACCGCCACAACGCTGGGCTCGTTGAGGACAATGCCGCTCTCGCGGGTACAGACAAGGGTGTTGGCGGTGCCCAGGTCGATGCCCAGGTCCATGCTGAACATTTTGAGCAAGCGGTCGAGTAGCTGCACGCGGTGGTTCTCCGGAAAATGCCTGCTCAAACAGCACGCGTCCTGCGTGCTTCTACACGGTTAAGGTAGGAGCGTGAGCGACCAGCCGCAAACTTCCACCTCAAACGCCCTCATCCACCTCACCGTCAACGGTGAGCCGTGCGAGGTCGCGGCCGGCACGTCGGTCACGATGCTACTGGCAAAGGCCGGCCTCAAGCCGCGGCAGGTCGCCGTCGAGGTCAACAAACGCCTCCGCCGCGGCGACCGATACGACGACCGGCTGGTCGACGGTGATCGCATTGAAGTCGTCACCTTCGTCGGCGGCGGGTGAGCGACCTGAGAAGCCTCCCGATGCACGTGCGGCGAAGCTCAACGCCAAGATCAGGGCTTCAGCCATCGCCGTTCTCCTTCACGCGTCGCTCTTTTGCATCATCGTCTTCGACCCAAATGCCTTCGATGTCCACGAAGTGATGTGTCACCGACTGGTAGACCACACAATGCTTCACCGTAAATCGATCAACACTTGTCGCTTTGTTGCAGCCGCTGGCTGATGCTGGTAGCTTTGTCGACAACGGGGGCGACAGGTACGTGAAGCCCCCGAGAACCTCTATGAACTCTCTCGGTCGATCTTCTCATGCATCTCGCTCATCGCCTCATTGCTCTCTCATCCGTCCTTTCCGTCGGCGGCTCGATTCTGCTCGTCACCGGCTGCGAGACGCTCGAAGATCTAACGCCGACCCAAGCCAAAGAGTGGATCGACCGCAAAGATGTTCAGTCGTCGCTGGGTGAATTGCGTGGCAAGCAGGCCGAATCGAAGGCCGAGGTGCAAGACACCTATGCCGCCCTGCAGGCGATGGCGGACGCGCCGGCCGAGGAGGCCGAGGTCTACTACGCCCAGTACAACGAAGCGTCGGCCGAGCTTCGCAGCCACATCAACGGCTACGCCGAGCTCATCAATGATGTTGAAACAGACATCGATGCCGAGGTCAGCAAGATGATGGCCAAGATCGAGCGTGAAACCAATGTCGCCGCCCGCAAGATGACCGAGCGAAACGTCGAATCGCTGCGCGACAGCTCGGACTCGCTGTTCGATCAGAGTCGACAGATCACCGCACGTCTTGTGCCGCTCGCTGACCAACTGGACGCTCAGGCTCGTGAGGTTCACCAGAGCCTTGTCTCCGGCACGAGCGGCACGGCCAACACCAACCTTTCGGCGGTCAAGAATGAAGTCGACAAGCTCATCGCCGAGTTCGATGAAGGCGCAGACGATCTCGAAGAAGTCGTCGACGAGGTGACGAACGACGGTCAGACCCAGTAGCGTCCGCGAACTCGGCCGCCTTCGTCTCTACCGTCGGGCATGCCTGACCCCAAGCCGCTGACGATCGGCGACGTGACGCTCGACGCTCTCGAGCACCGACTGTTCGCCGGGACCGGCAAATACGCCGACCCGCAGACGATGGCCAACGCCCTCGACGCGTCGGGCTGTCGCGTCGTCACGGTGGCCGTCCGTCGCGAACGCCTCATCGGGGCCGACGGCAAAAGCCTGTTCGACCACCTCGACACGGGCCGCTACACCATCCTGCCCAACACCGCCGGCTGCTTCAGCGCCGACGACGCCGTCCGCGTCAGCCTGCTCGGCCGCGAACTGCTCGAAAAACAAGGCAACGCCGGCGCGGGCTGGGTCAAACTCGAGGTGCTCGGAGACAAGAAGACCCTCCTGCCCGACCCGCACGGCACGCTCGAAGCCACGAAGGAACTGGTGAAGGAGGGCTTCACCGTCCTGGCCTACACGAGCGACGACCCGATCGCGGCCCTTCGCCTCAAGGAGGCCGGGGCCGCCAGCGTGATGCCCGCCGGCAGCCCGATCGGCAGCGGCCAGGGCGTGCTCAACCCGCTCAACATCAGCCTCTGCCTCGAACTGCTCAAGGAGGGCGACGCGAGCTACCCCGTGATCGTCGATGCCGGCGTCGGCACGCCCAGCGACGTCGCGATCGCCATGGAGTGCGGCGCCGACGGCGTCCTGCTCAACACCGGCATCGCCCACGCGACCGACCCGGTCACGATGGCCACCGCCATGCGCCACGCGCTGCTCGCCGGCTACCACGGCGCCCGCGCCGGCCGCATCCCGAAGAAGCGCTACGCGACGGCCAGCAGCCCGATGCAGGGGACGATCGGGTACATTCCGGGGGAATGAGTGCGGTGTTGAGCGCGACCATCTTTGTCGCAGCGTCAAAGGCTGGAACGTGATGTGCGGAGAAAGCGGTGTTCCAAATTGGCTACATCCTCAACGGTTCCGGATGGGCGACTGCTTCCGTCAGCGACGGAGACGCCTCGATCGACATGAATGTCTCGTATCTGAGTGATGGTCTTGGTGACTTTGCACGCGCCGCGCGAGGGACCCTCCGCGGCATGAACGAGACGACGTTCAACTTTGAACAGGAACCGGGGGAACATCGGTTCATCGTGACGCGGGAAGGCGGCAATGTGCAAGTTGAGATCTATCGGTTTGCCGACACCTTCTCGCGTTCGCGAGCGGGTGAGCTGGTCATGGTCGCCAGATGCACGCTTCGGGAGTTCGCGAACACGTGCATTAACTGCCTACGCCACGTCTTGGATGAGCACGGGGAAGCGGGCTACCGCCAAATGTGGAAGAGTCACGACTTTCCGATCCGGGAGTACCGTGATCTGCTGTCGCTCCGACGCGAATTGCCATCGGTGGAGGATGAGGTGAGTTCGGGATAGGCCTCAGCCCAGCTTACAACTGATGGCGGACGCCGAAGGCGGCGAAGCGGGTCCGCTGCCCCGCATGACGACCACCCCCACCACCCCCACCACCCCGGAGCACGACGCCCGCATCGCGGGGATGACGTTCGCCGCCGCCGATCCGCACGACGTCGCGAAGGTCGAGACGAAGGGCCGGACGGTCGCGGAGCGGCGCGAGGTTCTCGCCCGGCCGAACGGCCACGCCGAGGCCGACCTGCGGCGGCTGAAACGCAGCGAGGCCACGCCGCCCGCGCCGGCCGCATCCCGAAGAAGCGCTACGCAACGGCCAGCAGCCCGATGCAGGGGACGATCGGGTACATTCCGGGGGAGTAGCAATGACATCGCTCCAAAATGCTTCAGCTTCAGAAGAAGGCGTCATTGGTTCCGATGCGGCGCGGCGTATGTTTCTGATCGCGGTCGTGACCATTGTGGCGACACCAATATGGCTTTTCCTTTACCCGTCGCTCGTGAGTAGCCTGCCGCGTCCCATGCAAGGTGAGGCGGTACGCGTCCCATTCATTCTTTGCGCTGCCGCGTACCTGCTTGTTCCCGTTTTGCTTCCAGCACTCACATTGCGTCGCCCCTCATCACGCGTGCTCTGCCTGATCGTCCTCACTGTACTTGCTCTCATCTGGTACTTTGGCCTTGGCTTCGATGATCTGTTGTCAAAAGCTTGGCGACGAGGTTTATGAGTGAAGTAGGGTGGGCCCCGGCCCACCATCTGGCGCGAGCGACGAGGTGGGCCGGGGCCCAACCTACAGCGGACGGCAGACGCCGGACGCGGCGGCGATGCTAATCTGCCCCGCGTGTCGACCACCCCCGCCACCCCGGAGCGCGGCGTCCGCGTCGCGGGGATAACATTCGCCGCCGTCGATCCGCGCGATGCGCGCGAAGGTCGAGACGAAGGGCCGGACGGTCGCGGAGCGGCGCGAGATCCTCGCCCGGCCGACCGGCCACGCCAAGGCCGACCTGCGGCGGCGGATCCGCAGCGTGGCCACGGCGCCCGCGCCGGCCGCATCCCGAAGCAGCGTTACGCGACGGCCAGCAGCCCGATGCAGGGTGGTGGGGGGACGATCGGGTGCATTCCGGGGAGTAAATTCAGACACTTTATGTGTTCGAGGATGACACCTGATGGCTGAAATCAAGGCAGGTAACCATGAAAGGCACCAACTTACTTCTGTCTTTTGGCGGAGCTTTCGCCCTCGGTTCTATAATTGCGACGGCCATCGGCCTTACGCTTGTTCTTCCTGCAGCACGTGAGGCGTGGCAAGTCAATATTGACAGCGACGCGTATAGAGGCATCCAAGGTGCAATGGTAGAGGTGGAGCAGTCCGCAGTAGAGGGCGACTGCGAAAAGGCCGCCGCTCAGCTCAAGGTGTTCAACGACCGCTTCGCAGAGTACCGTGAGGGTGGCCCAATCCCCGCAGACTGGTATCAGGACGTCATCTCTGCGCAACCGGCGAGATCCGAGCAGTGAAGTAGGGTGGGCCCCGGCCCACCATCGGTGGCGGGCGACGTGGTGGGGGTGTCGGGGTCGGGGCGTCACAGACACGGGTTGTCCGCATCAGAATGCGGCTCAATCCGTGACACCAGGCGAGAGGCCGAGGGACTCGGCCGTTCGAACGTGATTCGTGCTCAATCGACAACGGAAGGAGGACCTTCGACAACGGCTTTCGATCGTTGAATGTTTGCGGTCCAGCCTTAGATAAACGTTGTCGCACGTTGGAACACGCCGTTCGAGCCTTTGAAACCGGCGGTCGCACGTTGGAAAGCGACGGTCGAACCTTCGAACGAGCTTTTCGCACGTTGGAACGTTTCTTTCGAAGGTTGGAAACTCACGTTCGGAGGTTCGAAAGTGCGAGTTCTCGGACCCCGCATCGCGTTGGCGCTGCGTCAGGGCGGTTTCGAGCAAAATCACGCCTCGACTTAAGCGGTCCGGTGGCGGGGTCGATGGCTCGGTTGGGGTGGGTCGGCGACGATTCAACGTCCGCTTCGGCATGGCCCCCCCCACCCCCACCAACTCCACGCTCCGCGGGACGACCGCAGCCGTGACCGACCACGTGCAGCCCGTGAAGCTCGCGGCGTAGTGGTCGGGGATGAGCGCAGCTGAAACCTCATTCACTCGGCCGACCGTTGCAGGCCTGATCAGGCGTTCGACGCACGGTCGAGAGTGAGGCAAGGCCAGGCTATTCCCTGCAACATGCACGGCGGCGGCGGTTGCGGTAACGTGAACCCATGGGCTTTCCGCAGTTGCTCAACCCGACAGCCGCTCTTATCGCTGCGGCGATTGCGGTGCCCCTGCTTCTGTTGCTCTACTTCCTGAAGCTCAGGCGGTCGCCGGCTCCGGTGTCATCGACGCTTCTGTGGAAGCGCAGCGTCGAAGACCTGCAGGTCAACGCGCCGTTCCAGTGGATCCGCCGGAACCTTTTGCTGTTGTTGCAGCTTCTGGTTCTGCTGGCGTTGTTGCTGGCGCTCGCACGGCCGGTCGGTGATGCGGCTCAACAGGCGGGGGAGCGATCGATCCTGCTCATCGACCGCAGTGCCAGCATGAACGCCGATGACGGTAACGGCGGCACGCGGCTCGACGAAGCCAAGGAGCGGGCCAAGGGCGTCGTTGACACGATGCGTCGCGGCGACCAGGCGATGGTCATTGCCTTCAGCGACGACACCGGCACCAGCCCGGTCCAGAAGTTCACCGAGTCGGCCGGCCAGATCAAGGACGCCATCGACGGCATCGAGCCGAGCGATCGCCTCACGAAGCCGGCTGCCGCCTACAAGCAGGCCAACGCGTCGTCTTCCTTCATGGACGTGCGGCTGCGGCCCGACGAGTTGCAGGCGGCGACGGTCTTCCTGTTCAGCGACGGCCGCGTGAGCGAGGCTGACATCGGCGAATTGTCGATCCGCGGCGAACTGCGGTACGAGCGGCTCGGCACGCCGACAGCGAAGAACCTGGCCGTCGTCGCGGCGAGCGTTAAACGCAACTACGAGCGGCCCGACGAGGCGCAAGTCTTCGCCCGCGTCGCCAACTTCGGCGACACGTACGAGAAGGCGAACCTGCGGGTCAGCGTCGCAGCGATCAACGAGGACGGGACGCTCGGCGACTTCGAACCGACGGCCAGCGGGCCGGTGCGTGTCTCGCTGCCGCCCAAGCGGTGGACGGACGCGGCGTGGCGGGAGGCGGCGGAGGAAACCAACGCCGAGGCACTCGCCGCCGCCGACCGTCAGCTCGCCGAAGACCCGCCGCGCGAAGGCGTTGATGTCCGTTTGTCGCTGCCGGTGGCGAGCGTGGTGCGGGTCGAGATCGTCGACGACCAGGGTCGTCCCGTGGAGGATGCGCTCAAGGCTGATGACGAGGCCTACGTCGTCGTTCCGCCGCCCGAGCCGTTGCGGGTGTTGCTGGTCACGCGTGGCACGTACTGGCTTCGGCTGCTCGTCGAGACGCAACGTCTTGACGACCCGAAGATCGTTTCGCCCGCCGAGTACGAAGCACTGCTCGCCGACGGCGGCGACGACGGGGCGGCCACGTACGACGTGACGATCTTCGACAACTATCAGCCGACGGCGTTGCCCGAGGCCGGCACGTTCGTCTTCAGCGGGCAGCTTCCACCGGAGGGGGCAACGGAAATCGAGGCGATCACGGGTGACGACGGCGTTGCACTCTTCTACGAAGGCAGCGGCGTCCTCGACTGGGACCGCGACCACCCGATGCTGGCAGGGCTCAACCTCAACCGTTTGTGGGCGGCAGAGGGGCGTCGGGTCCCGGTCCCGACGGCTGCTGAAATGCTCATCGAAGGTGTCGACGGTCCGATGGCCATCCTGGAGCGTCTTGGCCGCCGAACGAACCTTGTCTTCACCTTTGATCTGGCTCAAAGCAACTGGCCACGGCACCGGACCTTTCCGATCTTCTTTTACCTGGCCTTTGAGTACTTCACACAGAGCGGCGACGTCGGGACACGCGAGTCGTTCCGCCCGGGCGAAGTCGTGGCGGTGCCTCCCGTAGCCCTGGAGCGGGCGGACGTTGAGGACGGTGTGGCGTTGCTGGGGCCGAACGGCTCGCGGCTGACGGCCCGTGTCGATTCAACGGGGGGCCTGACGCTGGGGCCGCTGCCGACGGTCGGTTTGTACCGCACGCAGCCGCCGGTGCCGGGCTTCGAGCAGATTGCCGTCAGCCTGCTCGACGCGAACGAGAGCAACCTGCTGCCGGGCGCAACGGATCCTGGGAACCTGTCTGCCAGCGACGAGACGACCGGAGCCGCCGCCTACGCCTCGGCAGCCGGCCTGGCGGAGGACGCGTCACCCGATGATTCGGCCGTCGGCTACGCCGAATGGTGGTGGTGGCTCGTCGCCGCAGGCGTGGGAATGTTGATGATCGAGTGGTTCGTGTACACGCGGCGGGTCGGCGGGTGAGGGGTTTAGTCCGCAGCGGATAATCCTGCCTCCTGCCGGTACTCTGCCAGCTCCGCCGGGTCGCTGATCGTTCGCAAGCTGCCGTCGCCGAAGCCGACGAAGACGGGGGTGCCCTGGCTGGTCTCGGACATGTCGGCGCTGAAGAGGACCGGCCCGAAGGTCGCCCGCGGCGACTTCGGGTCGAAGGGTGGCGGCGGGACATACACCATCGTCGGCGGCAGGTTTTTCAACTTCCGCAGTGATGGGGCGGAGGCGTAGATCGTCTCAAGATCCGCCGGAAGCTCGTCGTTGTGGTCGATTTCGTACTGCCGAAACACCATCAATACCTGCCGCATGGCCGAGGCGATTGCCTGACGATCGGGATCGGCCCACGGAGTGCCGTTCATCTGTTTCTGATCGACTCTTTCTGCGACCGATTGGCCTTCGCCGCGGGTCAGAATGCGATAGCGCAGCCGGACGCCCATCACCTCGCGTCCCTCGTCCCCCTCGCCCACGTCGGTCGGGATCGCCTCGACGATTTGCAACACGCCACCCGCGCCGTGCGTCGTGCGGAACAGGTACGTCTGCGGCAAATGGTCGGCCAGCAGCGTGAAGCCCTGCAGATCGAAGCCACGTTGCCGCCAAAGCTCGGCCACCGCCTCGGCACCCGGTTCGAGATCGAACGCGGCGGCAACGGCAGGCTTGAACTCCGGACCAAATCCCCAAAGGCCCGGCGACAGTGCCTCCCAATTGATCCAGAGGTCGGTCGCCTCTCCCGTCACATCAAAAGCATCGTTGGTCAGACGATTCCGCCCAAAGGTAAGGCCCGTGTCGAGGTCGAGCTGCTCGGCATCGCCCGACTGTGGCAACAGCGTCCGCTCGATGACGAAGCCGTCTGCAGGCAGGTTTTGGGCATCCAACGCCGCGGCGCGTTCGAGGAGCGTCGGCTCTGCCGCGACCGCCTCCGCCGATTGCGTTGCGGGCTGCGTCGTCGGCTCGCCGTGCACGGCGTCGCCGACGGCCGTCAGCATCAGGCCGCCGCACGCGAGGGTCATGGTCAGTTTCAAGGTCATCGAGGCTCCGGTGGTCAGTGGAAGAGACGACGCGCTGCCGAGCGTCATCGCCCGGCAGGCGGCGAGGGTTGCAGGCGACGCGGCGGTCGAGGCGTGACGCAGCAGGGCAGACGCCAATATCACGGCGGGCAGTTCGACGCCGCGCGACGCCAGCTTGCGACGCAGGCTCTCCAGCGCCCGCGACACCCGCTGCCTCGCAGCAGGGGAGGAGCAGTCAAGTTCCCGCGCTACCTCGACCGTCGGCATCTGCTCGAAGTATCGCAGCACCAACACCCGACGGTGAGCCGCCGGCAGCGTCGCCAGTGCGTCATCGAGAACACCTTTGAGTTCCTGCCACGCGAGTGCTTCTGCCGGGTCGCTGCCGACGAAATCGATCGTGGCCCGATGCTCGTGGTACGTGCGACGCCTTTGCCGCTTCTGATGGTTTCGCGCCAGGTTCCGCACGGTCGCCAGCAGCCACGCAGACAAGCCACCTGGCCGCGAGGCTGCCCGATCCGCTGCCGACGGGCGCCGAAGCAGAACGAGAAAGGTCGCCTGCGTCAGGTCGTCCGCCGCGTCCGGTGCCAGCCGCATCGCGGCCGCGTGGACGAGGTGCACGTGCCGTTCAACACGCTCGGTGAAGTTGGTCTCGCACGCGGTTGCCACAACCTCCCAATGCACGGTCGGCCTGTTGTGTGACATTCGCTCGGCTGGAGGCGCGTGAATCCTGCCGGGCTTGATTTTCCGCCAAATGTTCGACCGGGGGCTGAATTCGTTCGAGGCTGCCCGTCAGAACCGCGTCGGCGAAAACGCCTCGACTGGCACGTGCGTCGGCTCGTCGCTCAAGATCTCCCGGACCAGGCGACCCGTGCCGGTGGCGAGCGAGAGGCCGAGCATGTTGTGACCGGCGGCCAGGACCACGTTCTTCAGGCCCGGCACGCGGCCGATCATCGGCAGGCTGTCCGGCGTCATTGGTCGCCAGCCGAACCAACGCTCTGCCACCGGCGCTTCGGCCGACGGCTTAAGGTACTTGTCGCTGGCACGCTTCAAGTTCGCCAGCCGACGCTCGTTCATCGTCGTGTCATAGCCGGCAAACTCCATCGTGCTACCGACGCGGTAGCCGCTCTTCCACGGCGTGACAGCGACATGATCCTCCTCGAAGATCATCGGCAATCGCGGGCAGTACGTCGGCCGCTTCGTCGTATAGCTGTAGCCCTTGCCCGGCTGAATCGGCAGATTCAGCTCGAGCTTGAGCGTCTTCTTCAGCAGCGGCGTCATGGCACCGGTCGCCACCACAAACGCGTCCGCCCGTAAGTCGCCTTCGGTCGTTTCTGCGGTCGTCCACGCGCCACCGTCATGACGCATGCCGCTCAATTCGCGTCGCTCGAGAAGCACGACGCCCTTGGCTTCCAGCACGCGCCGCAGAGCAACCATCAGCTTGTCGGGTCGCAGGTGCGCGTTGCGCGGGAACGTCCACGCGCCGGAGATGGCCTCGGGTTTGAGTGCCGGCTCGGAGGCGACGAGTGCGTCGCGGTCGAGTCGCTCGGTGACCAAGCCGTACCGTTCGAGCAACAGGTCCGCCGTTTTCGAGAAGCTGTCGTGGGCGGCCTCGGTCTCGTAGATGTATTGCAGGCCACCTTGCTCGAAGTCGCAGTCGATGCCGTACGTCTCGATGATCTGCGTGTACAGATCGCGCGAGCTTTCGAGCAGCGGGTGCAGGGCGCTCGCTGCGGCCAGCATGTCGCGCTTATTGCACCGCCGCATGAACCGCCATAGCCACGCGATCAGCGTCGGATCGAGGCGTGGTTTGATGTAGAGCGCGTTTGACGGGAACAGCGACTTGAGCGCGTTCTGCCGAATCGCGCCGGGCCTGGCCAGCGGCAGGGCGTGGCTGGGGCAGACGTAGCCGCAGTTGCCGTGACTGCAGGCGGCGCCGAAGGTGCTGCGGTCGAGGATGGCGACGCTTTGGCCGGTCTGTGCGAGTTCCAGCGCGCAACACGCACCTATCACACCACCGCCGATGATGCAGACGTCGAAGCGGTCATGGGCGTCATTCATAGATGCAGTCTGCTGGCTGGTGCTCTGGAACACGAACGCCGATCGGGCTCAGACGATACGCCTGCGTCATGACTGCGTGGGTGCGTTGCCGGCCACCCTCATTTCGCGTCGTTGCCTACAGGCGACGGTGGCCGACCAAGTGCCGGATGGCGACCGAGATGCCACCTTGGCTGCGGATGCTGTCTTAGAAGCCTCTGCCGAGCTCGTCGTCGGGATCGACGACGACGGTGGTTTCACCGGTGATGAAAGCGCGGCCTGTGATGGTCGGGATGACGCCGCCGTCGGCGCGTTCGTATCTCGCCTCGAAGACGCTGCCGACAGGTGACATCGTCCGCCACGTCTGGCCGGGCTGCAACATTCCGTCTGCGGCAAGGCACGCGATCTTGGCGCTGCAGCCTGTGCCGCAGGGCGAGCGATCCCAGGCGCCGCCGGGGCACATGACGAAGTTGCGTGCGTCGGCGTCGCCCGATCCACCGCCGACGAATTCGATGTGATCGATCCGCCCGCCGTCGCTGCCGGTGATGCCGCTTGCTTCAAGGGCGGCCATAATTGCTACGGATTCGCGTGCACGCTCATCGACACACTGCAGCGTCAGGTCGCGTTGCGTCGCGACCAGGAAGAACCAGTTGCCGCCCCACGCGATGTCGCCGACAACGCGGCCAAGATTCGGCACGTGGACCTCGACGCCCTTGGCATGTCGGTAGGCCAACACATTGCGAACGCTCGCCCGCAGGTCGTCATGCAGGGTGGCTTCGACGATGCCGACCGGTGTCTCAACGCGCAGCCGCCCGGGCGAGAGGCGGCCGAGGTGGCGGAGGGTCTCAACAAGGCCGATGGTCCCGTGCCCGCACATCCCGAGCGTGCCGACGTTGTTGAAGAAGATGACGCCCGTGTCGCACGTCGGGTCGTGCGGCTCGACGAGCAAGCCACCGACCATGACGTCACTGCCGCGCGGTTCGTTGCACAGGCAACGTCGGTAGTCGTCGAAGTCGCGAGAGAAGCGTGTTTGACGCTCTGCAAGCGGACCCGTGCCGAGGTCCGGGCCGCCGTCGATGATGAGTCGCGTCGCTTCGCCGCCGGTGTGGGAGTCGATGACCTTGAACGGCTTCATGAGACGTCAACCTTTGGAAACTGCTGCAGCATGCCACCGTCTGGGGCTTTAGCCATGCCCGCTTCGATGTCGTCGATCGTCAGCGGGCAGTTCGTCAGCACCTCGCAGCCGTCTTTAGTGACGGCGACGGTGTCTTCGCTTCGGACGTAGCGACGCTGCTTGCGGTCGAAGAGTTCGGGGTCGACGCTGAAAACGTCGCCGACCTGCAGCTCGCGGTTGGCGGTGCGCTGATTACCGGGATCGTGAATGGCCATGCCGACCGGATGGCTCAGCGGCCGCGGGCTGTCGACAAGGTCATGTCCCGCCTGCTTCGCTTCGTCGTCGGGGAAGTCCCAATCGTCGACGATGCTCTTAAAGCGTGGTCGCGCTGCTGCGTAAACGTCATCAATCGTTCGGCCAGCTCGAATTTCTTCCAGCAGGATCACGTGGTAAGCCACAGCCAGTCCGTACATCGATCGCTGCACGCGGTCGTACTTGCCGTCGACGGGCCACATGCGACCGATGTCGCTTGTGTAGTACCGGTAGTCGGGGGCGTAGTCCATCAGGACGAAGTCACCGGCGTTGAGCTTGCCCGTGAGTCGCCAGTAATGCATGGCGTAGATGTTGGTCCAGCCACTGGCGATGATCGGGTTGTGCGAGCCACCGAAGCTGTGGCCGCGGCGAAACACGTACTCAGCAACGGCCGCAAGATCACTCTCACTGACGCCTTGCCGCGTCGACCGCATGGCCTCGACGACGGCCGCGCCCGACAGCTTGCCGGCGACGCGCATCAGATCCAGCTCTGCGGGGCTCTTCGTCAGCCGCACGTCGTGCAACGGCACCGACAGATCGTTCAGCGAGCACGCCGGCGCCAGTGCCGACAGCACGGCATGCAGGTGAGGCTCGGGCCAGACGTAGCCGCTCATCAACGGATCTGCCGCGACGGTTCGGCGGCGGGCGGTGTGCACGTCGACGTAGGTTCGCAACCCCTCTGCCCCGCGACGCGGTACGTGCAGAAGCTGCTCGTTCTTCAGATCGTCGGGCAATTCCGCGAGCGGTCGAACGTGCTCTATACCGGCCACGTCATGGATGAAGCTGTCGTCCTCGTGGCTCAGTTCCGGGCCGTCGACATCCTCGCGCCTGGCATCGCGCGGCCCAAGGTAGATCGTCGTTTCGCCACCGCGTTCGCAATCGACGAGCAGGTAGGCCGTCGCCGGGTCGAGTCCGGCGAGGTAGTAGAAGTCGTTGGACTGTCGCGGCAGTGGCGAGCCTTCGAGTGCGACGGTGCCGGGCACGAGTGCCTTGCCACGCCCCGCAAGCTTGTCGGCGAGCTTCTGTCGACGCCGTTGCAGCTCGTCAACGGTGAAGTCACGGAACGCAAAGAGCTGCGAAGCGCGGTCGTCGGTCATGGCACTTGAGCAGAGTTGAAGGCGAGACGGCTCAAACGCGAAGTACGGCCGGCAGGCGGTCGCCCTTGACGTTGTCGTAACAGCGAAGCTGGCTGAACCGTCGAAGCGTTGCCGGCGGACCGACAGCGGTGAAGCCGCCGTGACCGGTGCTCGGGAAGGGCCCGCCGTGGACCATGGCCGGGCTGACCGCGACGCCGGTCGGCATCTTGTCGTTCAGCAGCCGGCCTACGCGGCCGCGCAGGATGCGTTCGACGAGGTCGTAGTCGTCGCTGTCGTCGGCATAGATACTGCCGGTCAGGTTGCCCTCGACGTGCTTCAGGCACGCAGCCAGCTCGGCGACGCCGTTGCAGAGCACGATCAAACCCGCCGGGCCAAAGGCCTCGGTCTGCATCGCCTCGGGGTTGTCGAGGAAGGTCTTGCCGTTTGTTTGGAGAAGCGTGTTGGCAATCTGCGTGTCGCCAAGACGATTGCCTCCGGTGACAATTGTCGCGCCCGATGAGGTCAGCTTGTCGATGGCCGCAGCGAGTCCGTCTGCCGGTGCCTTGCCGAACAAGGTGCCGACCGGCGCTTCTTCGAACTTGGTCGCGACGGTCTTGATAAAGGCATCTGCGTCGTCACCTGCGACGGCGAAGACGAGGCCAGGGTTGGTGCAGAACTGCCCGACGCCCAGCAGGCATGAATTGGCGTACGCCTCGGCAATGGCGTCGCCACGACTCGCCATCGCGCCCGGCATGAAGACCACAGGATTGACGCTGCTCATCTCGAGGTAGATGGGCGTGCCGACTTTGTCGGCGGCGGTCTTGAGAGCGAGGCCGCCCGCCTTGCTGCCGGTGAAACCGACGGCCTTGAGCCGTGTGTCGCTGACGAGGCGGGTACCGTCCTCCTTCGACAGGCCATAGAGCAGCTGCACGGTCGCGGCCGGAAGCTTGCTTCCTTCGAGCGCCTGCTTGGCGAGAAGGGCAAGGTGTCGCGTCGTCTCCGGGTGCAGCGGGTGCGCTTTGGCGAGAACCGGATTGCCCGCTGCGATGGCGGCCGCAAAGTCACCGCCGGCAATCGGGTTGTACGCGAACGGGAAGTTGTTCGGCCCGAACACCGCGACCGGCCCAACGGGCACGTGCATTGACGCGACGCCCGCCTCGGCATCAACCGTCGGAAGAGCCCAGCCGCCGTCGCGGGCGGCCTTGGCTGACAGCCGCATCTGGTTGCTCGTCCGCGGAATCTCGATCGACTTCAGTCGCGTCGGTGCAGGCAACGCCGTCTCCTCGGCAGCGACAGTTGCCAGGTCGTCGACATTGGCATCGATCAGGTCGGCGTAAGCCTCGAGGAAGTCGGCAACGTCTGCCGCATCGCTACCGTCCATCTGCTCGAACGCGGTTGCCGCTGCCTCAAGTGCCGCGTCGGCGTCGGCCCACGTGCTCACCGGGAACATCGAGCCGATCGCCTCGTTCGTCACCGGATTGCGTGCCTGATAGGTTCCACTGGCGTCGGCTACACGCCACTCGCCATTAATAAGGATTTGAGCCGGCTTCAAAGGGTCACCTCCGGTCGATTGCTGATGGCGTGGTGGATCATGTCGAGCACTTCTTTACGTTCGTCGCCTTCGATGTTGAGCCGCGGTGCGCGGCACCGCTCGTTGCCGTAGCCGCACTCCTGGGCCGCGAGCTTGATGTACTGCACGAGCTTGGGCAGCGTGTCGAGGTGCAGAAGGGGCGTGTACCAGCGATACACCTGCCGCGCCTCTTCCCATTTGCCGGCCCCCATGAGGTCCCAAAGCAGTCGGTTCTCCTTGGGAAACGCATTGACGAGGCCGCTGATCCAGCCGTCGATGCCGAGCACGAAGCTTTCCATGATAAGGTCGTCCACGCCGCACAGCAGCCTGAAGCGGTTTCCGTGTGCGTTGTGCAGATCAGTGATCCGGCGTGGATCGCTACTGCTTTCCTTGATCGCGACGATGTTGTCGACCTCAGCCAGGTGATCAAAGTCGCGCGGTTTAAGGTCAACGCGGTAGCTCACCGGGTTGTTGTAGATCATGACGCCCTTACCCCCGGCGGCTTGAGCGACAGCCTTGAAGTGGTGCACGTTCTCGCGGACATCACTGACGTACACCAAGGCCGGCATGACCATGAAACCGTCGATGCCGAGGTCTACAGACGCTTTGGTGAAGTCGGTTGCGAGCTTCGTCGTCGTCTCTGCAACGCCCGTGACGACCGGCACACGCCCATTGACGTGCTCGACCGTGCGACGCAGCAAAGCCAGCTTTTCGTCGGCATCAAGGGCGTAGTTCTCACCGACCGTGCCGAGCATGACGAGGGCGTGGATGCCCCCGTCGATCATGACGTCGAGGTGTGCCATCGTGGCGTCATGATCAACGGACTCGTCAGCCTTGAACTGTGTACAAGCCGCCGGCAGGACGCCGGCGAACGGATTGTGACGCGACATGATCGCACGATACGACGCGACAAGTTGTTGTCGAACAACCAGTCACGGTGCCGCAAATGAGAAGGAGTTTGGAAAAACCGTTACCAGTTCGCGGCGATGCTACTCGTTGATCGTCCAGTAGTTGACGCGGTCGAGGTCGGCCAGCTCGTACGTCTGCCCATCGACGCCGTCGTAGCTGATCATGACGTGCCTGCGGTCGGTGGCGAAGACGAAGCTGCCGTAGAGCTTGCCGTCGACAACGAGGTCGAGCTGATGTCCTTCGTCCGTTGCGGCGGCATACTCAATGACGGCGTCGACCGGCTGCGGGTCGGTCGCTCGGTTGCTGCGTTGTTCGGGAAGCATCTGGAATCTGAAGTCCTGCTTCGCCTCAAAGTCATAGCCGCGCAAGGCTAGCGGCAGGCTGTTAAATGGCAACGTCTTAAGCGAAACGGACTCGACCGTTGCCGACTGACGCCCGGCCTCTGGCATGTAGCTGAAGCCGAAGAAGTCCCAGCCGGTCCGCCCGCGGGTCTCGGGGAGCTTTATGAATTGGTGGAAGCTCGTGCCGCACCACTCCTGGCTGGTCGCGTCGAGCCGGGTCAGCGTCAGGTCGTCGGCCGTTAAGTGACTGGTCGTGACGTGCTTGTAGTCGTAATTGGGCGTGGGCATGACTTCGATCTGGTTGTGCTTCCAGACGAGCGTCCCGGTGCCGCTCAGCGACTTGGTCCAGGTGTCAGGGTCGTGCGTCTCGCGATTGGTGAGAAATGTTGCCTCGTACTCGCGGGACCGGCCGTAGATGACACGGGTCGCGTCGTACGTCGCCTTTTCGACAAGTCCGTCACCCCAGGCCGAGTCCTCGGCCCACTCGCCGGCGGGCAGCAGGGGGTCGTCCGCCGCCGACGCTGCTGCGTCAGAAAAGGCGACGAGGGCGGTGGTGCCGACGAAGGCGGTCAGTACGGCAGCAGCAAGAATTGTCTTCATGGTGTCTCCTATCGAGGATAGGTTGATACGCCGTCGAAGCAGCAAGGTTGCTTCCTCGCCGCCGGTTCACCACCGCGTCCCGCAGGTTCGGCAGTGACGTCTGGCCACCGTCGCCGCCAACCATCCGCGGAGTCGACCCGCGTCGCCGCGCGGGCCGTGGGCCAATGCGCGGCGCCAGTCGGTGCGCGACCGGTTGCCGCCGCACGACAGGCACGGCTGCCGCGCGAGCAGGTGAAAGCCGATGTCGCTGAGCCCGCCACCGAACGGCGAATCCGCCAATGCCCGAGCCGCGGCAACTTCGCCTTCTGCCTCCACGCGGAGCGACCACGACGCCCCACAGTCGCTCAACGTCACGACGCCACCCACGGCCTCGGCCACGCACGCGGCCATCGTCGCCAACTTCCGCGTTCGGTACGACGCCAACGGCGGCACCATCTCGGGCATGAAACGGCGGAGCAAGATCCCCGCCCGCTCGGCATCGGCGGCAGGCACTTGCAACTTCACGCCCCCGATCGCAAGCGCCAGGCAATTGGTGGCCGCCATCATCTCGTCGAGCAGCACACACGCCACACCCGCCGCTTCGAGGCGGAGTCGCGCAATGTGCGCCTCTGCCGGGTGCAGGAACGAAGCGAGCGTGACCCACCTGCCACGGTCACCGGGCGACGGGTCTCCGTCGCCGCCGTCACCGGTGGGTGTTTCGGGCGGGTGTCCGCCGCGACGAACGTCCGACGGCGGCTCGGCGGTTGCGGCCATGGGGCAAGCGTAATCAAATCGCCTCTGCCGCGGAACGCTTGCGGGCATTGTGGTTCTACCGTCACCTCCATGCCGGGTGACGATGCCTTCGAGCCCGCTGTGGCACTTGCCGACTACCTGGCACAACATCTGCCACTGGTCAAGGCACTTGGCGTGCGGGTGGCAGAGGCGTCCGACGCGACCGTCCGCCTGGAGGTGCCGCTCGAACCGAACCTCAACCACGAGCAGACGGCGTTCGGTGGATCCATCGCGGCCGTCGGCATGCTCGGCGGTTGGGGACTCATCTGGGTGCGGGCACGATCGCTCGGTGTCATGCCGCGACTCGTCATCGCCGAGAGTCAAACGCGATACATCCGGCCGATCGACCAGGACTTCGCGGCCGAATGCACCTGGCCGGGCGACGACGTCTGGCGCCAGTCGGCCGTCGCACTGCGGCGGCATGGTCGCGCCCGCATCGAACTCCGCACCGAACTTTCCGTCGACGGTAAGGTCGCAGCCGTCCACGACGGCACGTTCGCCGTCCTGCGACCGCAAATCTGATGACGCACGAGCAGGCGGAGAAAACATGCGTCGCTGCGCATGGAAACGGATCGTCTCCACTTCGTGACGCATTACATTCTCCTGCAGTGAGCGACGACGTGACATCCGAGGCGACGCAGCGGGCTCGGCAGCGGGTGCGGGAGGCGTTTGCGTCGCTAAACGCTCATGCTCCGACAGGCGGCATCGACCCGGGCGGCAGCGCGCAGATGCCGTCGCCCGTGACGCAGCAGCAGGCGATGCGGCCGATCAACTTCAATGCCGCCATGGTCAGAGCGCTGATCGCCGGGCACAAGACGCAGACGCGTCGGCCGATCCGACCGATGCCGACGGGCGAGGCAAAGGGCCATCCCATCGGGCCGGATGGTGAACCCGCACGATGCACGCTTGCCGCGACAGGTGACGCGCTGTTTGTCCGCGAGCCGTGGGCGCTGGAAGGTTCGACCCGCGTGTTCGAGGCCGATCTGGGTCCGGCGGTGGCGAAAAAGCGGGCCTGGCAGCCCGGTCGTCTGCTACCGGCCGACGCGTCTCGAATAACGCTGAAGGTCACGGGTGTCAAAGCCGAGAAGTTGTCGGCCTTGCGGGACGGGGACGCGCGGGCAGAGGGCATGCCGCCGGGCCTGTTCGACGAAGTGCCGACGATGTGGTTCCGCTCGCTTTGGGACTCGATCTACGGCAGCAACGAGTTTGCATGGGACGCCGATCCGTGGGTGTGGGTCATCTCGTTCCGTGCGCTGCCGAAGGGCAAGCGGTGAGTGTGCCGCGTGTGCTGGTCGAGCTGCCGCCGGACGCCGGTGCGGCGACGCGCGTGGCGCTGCCGGAGGCGTCGCGACGGCACGTGCTGAAGGCGCTGCGGCTCGGTGACGGCGACAACGTCGTCGCCTTCGACGGCAGCGGCCGATCGGCGATGGGGCGGCTCGTGCGAACTGGCCAACACTGGCAAATCGAGCTGACCGAAGCACCCACGTCGGTATCGGCGTTGCCCGCCTTGACCATCTGCTGTGCAGTGCCCAAGGGCCAGCGGGCCGACTGGCTGGCGGAGAAGCTCGGCGAACTCGGCGTCACGCGGTTGGTGCCGTTGCTGACGGATCGCGGCGTCGTCGAGCCGGGAGCGGGCAAAATCGAGCGGTGGCGTCGATTGGCCGAGTCGGCCGCAAGGCAGAGTCGTGCACCGACGGTGCTGGACGTGGCCCAGCCGGTGAAGCTCGCCACCGCGATCGAGAGCGAAGGGCAGGGCGTGGTGCTGACGACGGAGCGACCGGCGGCCCGTTGGGCTGGCGAGGCCACGGTGCTTTACGTCGGCCCTGAAGGCGGTTGGTCGCCCGTGGAGCTGGAGGCCTTCGACGCCGCGGGAAGCGGGTTTGCGACGCTGGGCTCGACGGTGCTCCGCGTCGAGACGGCTGCGGTCGTGGCAGCGGGGCTGGCCCGGGCGCTGGGCAAAGCCGTTTAGGAGGGTTTGCCCCAGAGGCTCGATGTCGCACGTAACGGCCGTGCTCACACGCCGATGGTGTAGAACACCCACGTGAACCCGAGGTCGACGATCGCGATCGCGACGATGGTCAGGACAACGGTCCGGGTGGTCGCGTCGCCGACGCCTTGAGCGCCGCCGCGGACGCCGAGACCGAGATAGCAGGCCAGGCCGCTGATGATCGTGCCGAAGACGAAGGCCTTGAACAGGCCGGTCAGGAAGTCACGGACGACGATCGCCTCGATCGTGCGGGAGAGGTACAGCTCTGGCGACAGATCCTGCACCGTGACGGCCACGACCATGCCGCCCGCGACGCCAACGAGGTTGGCGATGATGGCCAAACACGTTGTCATCAGGGCCGTCGCAATCATGCGTGGCACGACGAGGAAGCCGGTGGGGTCGATCGCGTGCGTCTCCATGGCCTCGATTTCTTCGCCGACGACCATGGTGCCGAGCTCTGCGGCGATGCTGGCACCTGCAAAGCCTGTCAGCACGATGGCCCCGACGAGCGGGCCGAGCTCGCGGAACATGGCGATCGAGATGATGCGGGCGACCTCGTCCTGTGCGCCGTACTGCCGAAGAATCGGAACGATTTGCAGCGAGAGGATCGCACCGATGGCAAAGACGACGAGCGAGACGACCGGAATCGCCCGCACGCCGACGCGGACCATCTGGTAGGTCAGGTTGCGGTAGGCCAGCGACTTACCGCGTCCGCCCAGGAAGTAGACGAAGCCGATGCGGCTGACGGCCTTGTAGACGAGGAGGCCGACACCACCGGTCGAGATGATGGCAGAGCGGGCCAGTTCACCGATTGATTCGAGCGGGGCGGCGATGAAGCCGGGTACCTTTTGGTAAGCCTCGTCGCGCACGGAGCGACTGTAGCTTGATGAGTCGCAAAGCACATCATGGTGCGGATCGGGTGAAACTTCGATGCAGCTATTGACAACGGTGTCGCGGCCTGACAGAGTTATCGGTCTTGACGCATCGCCTCGCGATTGTTCTTCCGCGTACCACCGTTGTTGCAACGGCTGGTGTGTCGGATGTTCTGGTCGGTGTGTCTGACGTTCTGGTTATTGTTAGCTAGCCGGCGAGGAGTGTTCTCCCCGCCGGCCGCACCGACGACCTGCCCCCGGCAGGCCGCCCGCTCGACCACCGCCCGTCACTCGACCCCTGCCTGCCACATCGCCGACAAAGACTTTTCAGCGACCTCCAGCCCCCGCCATGCACGCCGCCTCCACCGCTACCGACACCATCAAGCCGAAATCGACCAACGGCCCCAGCCCCGTCTTCAAAGGCCGTAGCGGTGCGCAGATCCTGTGCGACATGCTCGTCGATCAGCACGGCGTTGACACGATGTTCGGCTACCCGGGCGGGGCGATCCTGCCCGTCTTCGACGCGCTGTACGACACGAAGGCCAACTTCATTCTCAACCGCCACGAGCAAGCCAGCGGCCACGCGGCTGACGGTTACGCACGCGTCACCGGCAAGTGCGGCGTCGCCATCGTCACCAGCGGTCCGGGCGCGACCAACACCGTCACGCCGCTGGCGACGGCACAAATGGATTCGATCCCGATGATCGTCTTCAGCGGTCAGGTCGCCACCGCCGTCATCGGTAACGACGCCTTCCAGGAGGCGGACGTCACCGGCATCACGCGGCCCTGCACGAAGTGGAACTACCTCGTCAAGGACGTCCGCGAGCTGCCTCGCGTCATCAACGAGGCGTTTCTGATTGCCACCAGCGGTCGGCCGGGTCCGGTGCTGATCGACCTGCCCAAGGACGTGACGACGGCCGTGCTGAAGGAAGAGGTCGATGACACGCCGCGGAATCACATTCTGGCCCGGCAGTTCTTTGGTGCGGCAGGCGGTGACGAGTCGAGCCTGAACACCGCCGCGGAGCTGATCAACAACGCCGAGCGGCCCGTGCTCTACGTCGGCGGTGGCGCGATCATCGCCAACGCGTGGAAGGAAGTTCGAGCCTGCAGCGACAAGGGCAACATCCCGTGCACCACGACGCTGCTGGGCATGGGCGCGTACGACGAGCACGACCCCAAGAGCCTGCACATGCTCGGCATGCACGGCAGCGCCTACGCCAACTACGCCGTCCAGGAGAGCGACGTGCTCATTGCCGTCGGTGCTCGTTTCGACGACCGCGTCACGGGCAACCTGGCCAGCTTCGCGCCCAACGCCAAGATCATCCACATCGACATCGATCCGTCGAGCATCAGCAAGAACGTGGATGTCGACTGTGCCGTCATCGGCGACGCCAAGGCGTCGATGGCCGCGCTGGCCGAGCGTCTCGAGTTCCGCGAGCGTGGGACGTGGTTCGACAAGATCAACACCTGGAAGCAGAAGCACCCGTTCGCGTTCGTCGACGACACTGACCACGCCAAGCCGCAGTACGTGATCGAAGAGCTGCACCGCCAGACCAACGGCGAGGCGATCATCACGACGGGCGTCGGTCAGCACCAGATGTGGGCCGCCCAGCATTACCGCTGGCGGTTCCCACGGCAGATGATCACGTCAGGCGGGCTCGGCACGATGGGCTTTGGCCTGCCATCGGCGCTGGGTGCACAGCTCGGTGCGCCGGACAAGGTCGTCGTCGACATCGACGGCGACGCCAGCTACCTCATGACGTGCTACGAGCTGGCGACGCTTGCCGAGTACAACATCCCGGCCAAGATCATGATCCTGAACAACGACTTCCAGGGCATGGTCAAGCAGTGGCAGGACCTGTTCTACGACAAGCGGTACAGCAACACCCGCATGAAGAACCCGGACTTTGCCGCGATGGCCGAGAGCTTCGGCGTCAAGGGCGTCAAGTGCCGGGACAAGAAGGAAGTGCCCGCCGCCATCGACGCGATGTTGAGCCACGACGGCCCGGTGGTGGCCGACATTTTCGTCGACCCCGAGGAGCACGTCTACCCGATGGTGCCCGCCGGTAAGGGTCTGCACGAGATGAAGCTCGGCTCGCTGGCGTGAGCCGGCTGAGGCCTTATTGAGCACGAAGCCGCGTCCTCGGACGCGGCCTTTTTTGCTGGACGCAAGATCTACTCCTGCGATGGCGTGTGACTCTGCAGGAATCGCAACAGCATGTCCGCATCGCCAAAGCCGCCACGGGCGACGACGTCGGCATCTTGCACGACGATGATTGTGGGTATCGACTCGACGCCGTACTTCGCCGCGAGTTCAGGCTGTTGATCGATGTCGATGTAGACTGGAATGTACTGCTCGCGGATGACCGCTTCCACGCGATCGTCCGGCCAGGCGTTGGCCTTCATCGTCTTGCAAGGCGGGCACCAGTCGGCGGTGAAATACAGCAGCGACGGCTTGGCCATGTTGACCGGGATCGACGTCTGCCACTCAATGTCGGCCGGGCCCTTGCTCGCACCGCGGATGGCCGAGCCGACCGCCAGCAGGGCCACGACGGACCCGACGATGATGAGCGGCTTGTTCATAGTTGTTACGTTACGCCGCCTCTCTCACGCCGCGTCGAGCAGGGCCCGCACCCGTGGCACGTAGCGGCGCACCGCTTCGTACACGCCGTCGTTGTCGTTGCTCGGGGCAACCCATTTTGCAATCGCTTTGCACTCGTCGCAGCCGTTGCTCATGGCAACAGGCGTGCCGGCACTCTTGAGCATGTCGAGATCGTTGATCGCGTCTCCGACAGCCATCGCGTTGCGTGGGTCGACGCCATACCGGTCGCATACGAGTCGAAGCGCCACATCTTTACCGGCCTCGAAGCTCATGACCTGCACGAGGTCTGGGTCCGCGTGCACGACCTTGGCCACATCGCCGAACTTGGCCCGCAGTGCCTCACGCACGCGTGCCACTTTCCGCGGCTCGGCCAGGAACATCAGCTTCGTCGTCGGCTGGCGGCCCCAACTGCTCAGCGGCGCGACCACGTCAGGCCGAAACAATCGCCCGGTCACCGTCGTGCGATAAGGGTCGTGACGGTCGGTGTACCAGCGATCGACCACCTCGGCGGCGACCTGCACGTTTGGCACGACATCACGCGCCAGCTTCGCCATCTCCCACACGAGCGGCCCCTGCATCGGCCAGTGGTGCACGGGCCTGCCTGCCTTGGGATCCCACAGCAACGCACCGTTATAATTGATCTGCCACGTGTCGAGGCCAAGCCCTTCGTAGATTGCCCGGCAGCTCCGCGGCGGCCTGGCGCTGGCGAGCACGACCTTAATGCCGTGCCGCTCGAGCAGTCGCAACGCCTTGACCGTCGGACCGCTGATGCGCTTCTTGCTGTCGAGCAACGTGCCGTCGAGATCCAGCGCGACGAGCTCGACCGGCCGATTGACGAGACCGAGCCGTAGCCCGAGCCAGCCCAGTCCTCGCCGCAGGGCTGTCTGCTTCGGCGAACTGCTGTGCCGCGGCGGCGTGTTCGGGGCGACGATGGGCGGCGGATCGCGACGCACCGGCCGTGCCGGGGGCACGGGGGTGGCAGGTCGGGCTGGTGCGGTGGCCGTCTTGATCACGGGGTTGCGTTCCGTTCGCGGGATAAGCGGGCGCCTCCTTGGCCCGCTGACAGTCTCCGACCCTCCGTGGCGGCATCATCCGCCTTCGACGGTTGCCGCGTCAAGTACGACGCGTTGGCAGTGCCGATCCTGAACGCGAATCAGCCACGCCTCCACCGCCCGGCCTGTGCCGGCCGCGCAGGCCATGGCCAATGCCGCAGCCCGACCGACCGTTGCCGAGGGCTCTGCCCACACGACATCGACCATCACGAGCGGCCGCTTGACGTCGTTTGTCTCGATGAGCAACCCTGCCCGCCCACGCACCATCGGCCGGTCCCACGTCTCGCCATCGCCCGCCAGCAATAGCGGCACGTCCACCAATGCCCGCGCTCCCTGCTCCAACGCCCGCAACGGCTCCGTCGCCGCGAGCCAGTCGGCCGCCTCCCGGTCCTTGTCGTCGATATCCAAAGCTTCACCCGTCTCGGCAGCGACGATCAGCTTCCGCACCCAGTCGAGCACGATCTGCTCATTCGTTGACGCCACTCGCGGCGATAGATCGACCGCCGCCTCGCGGCGCGTTGCTTCTACGAATCTGTACGACGCTGCGAGCCGACGAACCGTTGAAGCCGTTTCATCATCAACATCACCCTCGGCCTCGACGGCTTCGAGACGCTTCACGCTAAGCGGGACCGCTTCTCGATCGCTCGCGTCGACGATCACATCATGATCAACCGCCGCCTCGACGCGGATGGCCAGGTGCTCCGCCCGGCCCGCCGCCGCCCAAACGAGCCACTCGAGGAATGATCGCCCCTTGAGCACGTCGCTGCCGTCGAGGCGATCGACCGCCGCGTAGGCCTCGGCCACCTCGAGTAGTTTCACCGCCGACCGTGCGTGCCCGATGCACACGAGGTGCTCCCGGGCCCGCGTCATGGCCACGTACAGAAGTCGAAGCTCCTCAGCCAGCGCCGCCTTCGTCAACAACCGGCCGGCAATGAACGACTGCGGTGACTCGAAGCGCACTTGTTTAGCACGGTCGACGGCCGGCACCGCCAACGCCACGTCGGCGTGGACCCGCACCTTTGCCTGCACCGACCGCATGTTGTGCGCTTTGCCACACCCGGCGACGAACACAATCGGGAACTCCAGCCCCTTGGCCGCGTGGATGCTCATGAGGCGAACCACGTTGTCTGCCGCCTCGCCACTCGTCGCCTGACCGACCTCGCCCGCTTCGTCGATCGCCGCGAGGTAGCTGACGAAGTCACCCACACCCGCGCCACGGCGACCGGCATCAAAGGCGATCGCCCGCTCGTGCAGATCAATCAGGTTTGCATGTCTCTGGCTTCCGTCCCGTAACCCCGTGACGTACGCGAGGTAGCCGCTGTGGGTCAGCACACGCCACACCGTGTCGGCCACCGGTCGCGACTGCCCATACGCCGCCCACTCGTCCAGCTGACCAAGCGCTTGCTGCACAGCGGGATCGGTTGCCGCATACGCATCAACAGCGTCGGCGAAATGTCGCGCCTCCGGCCCGGCGACGCGACAACGACCTAGCACGTCGGCCCCGTCCGTCAGCCCCGCGATCGGCGACCGCAGGTAGGCCGCAAGCTCCACGTCGCGTCTGCGGTTGTCGAGCAGACGCAGCACGCTGACGACATCAAGCACCTCGGTCGTCGAGAAGAAACCGGTACCGACCTCTGAGGTGCATGGAACGCCGCTGCGCCGCATGGCGGCCGTGAAGCGACGACTACCGAAACGCGGTGACCGCATGAGCACCGCGACGTGCCGCCAGTCAAGCGCGACCACCACGCCGTCAACTACGACCTGTCTACCTTCGTCTTGCCAGGCGTGCAACTGCTTCGCAATGGCGACGGCTTCGCGCTCGACCTGTTCGAGCTCGAGCGTCTGGTCGTCGGCCTCTTCGTCCGGTGCGCCGTCGAGTACCAGCACATCGATTGGCGATCCGGCGAATCCTTGAGCCGGAGGGGCGTCATGCGTGCCGCCCGGTCGAAGCGCGTGGCCGTCGGCGTAGTCAATCCCGACGTCGCGCTCGCTCGTCATCAAGCGAGACATCGCGACGTTGATCGCGCTCAACAGCGGCGGACGGCTGCGGAAGTTCGACTGCAGGTTGATCCGCAATCGGCCTTCCGTTGCGTCGGCAGCGTGCAGCCGATCAAGAAACCGTCGCGGCTCTGCGTGCCGAAAGCCGTAGACGCTCTGCTTGACATCGCCGACCGAGAACAGGTTTGCGTTGCCCGCATCGGCGGGGCGGCTGATGAGCGACAACAAGGCATCCTGCAACGCGTTGAGGTCCTGCGACTCGTCAACGAGCACGTGGGCATACCGCTGTCGGAGTTCGCGGGCAACGGCCGTCGCCTTGCCTGTCTCATCCCGCAGCAGGTCGAGCGCGAGGTGCGAGACATCGGCAAAGTCGAGCGAGCGCAGCCGCCGCTTCTCGGCCGCGTACCGGTCGGCAAAGCTGTCGAGCAACGCCAGCAGCGTTCGCGTCGGCTGCACCGTCGACGCAAGCCCGCTCTGCCAAGCGTCACCGACCGACAGCACCGCAGCGAGGTCGCTCTTGGTGATGGCCTCGCGCAGCGGCTCGAGGGCTTGCTTGATCGCCTCCTTCTCCGGCCCCTTCTTACCGAGCGCGAGTGTGCCGGTCGGTGTGACGACCGCCGCCGACGCGGCGGCAAGGTCACCCGCATCGAGTGCGGCCGCGACGGCATCGGCCACGTCGGACCAACCCTCGGCAAACGCGATCAGCCTCGCCAGCTTCGGTTCAGATCGTCCCGCGTCGCAAGCCCAGCGCACGCGTCGGGCCATCATCGGCAGATCGGGTGTCGACTCCCGAACGGCCTCGAGAAACGCGCGGCCCAGCGTCGTCGTAAACAGGTCGCCCGACTCGGCCGCTTCTTCAACGTCACGCAGCGCCCGCGTCTTGCGATCGGCCGGATCGGGTAGGGCGGCCAGCGTCTCGTGCAGCGACACGATCGTCTGCGCCATCGCACGCAGGTTGCCGTCGAACAAGTCATCGGCAAGCTCGGCAACGGCCTCATCCTCGCCCAGCGCGATGTCGATCGTCTCACCCGCCGCTTGCCGTCGCAGCACCGCGGCCTGCTCGGCATCGAGTGTCGCAAATGCCGGATCCACCCCGGCCGCCTGATCATTGCGGCGTACCAGGTTTCCGCAGAAACCATCAATCGTCCCGATAAAGCCCCCGCTGAGTCGTTCGAGCTCATGGGCGAGATGGTCACGCAAAGACTCGTCGATCTGCGACTCGACGGACTCCGTCAGACGGCCGGCGATTCGACCCCGCATCTCATCGGCTGCAGCGTTGGTGAACGTGACGACGAGCAAATCACCCACGCTGCAACCCGTCGACAGCAAGTGCACGTAGCGCTCGGCGAGCGTTGCCGTCTTGCCGCTACCGGCGGCAGCGCTGACGGCTAGCTCGACGCCCGTCGTCTCGATCGCTCGACGTTGATCGCTCGTCCAGTCGACGCTCATGCTTCTGCTTCCGGTAGAATCAGCTCAGGTCGGCGGTACTGATCGTCGGGCGGATCGAAGCGACAGACCGCCAGATACCCGCATCGGCCGCAGGGCGTCTCGTTGCCGAGCCGGTACGGATTCGGTCGGATGTCTCCGTCGAGGATGCCGTCGGCGAGCTTACCGATAAGGTCAGCGATCGCCTTCAGCACGTCGTCGAGACGACCCTCGGCCAGCAGGTCGCCGCCTTTGTAGGGTTCGCCTGACTTCTTCACCTGTGCGGAGAAGACGTCGCTTTTGCCTTGGTTGTGATGCTCTGCGTCGGGACGATCGTTGGCAAAGAAGCCGTCGAGTAACGGCAGGCCGTCGTAGGCGATGAGGCCGCGAGGCTTTTCTCTGAGGAAGAACGCATCTTCGGGCGGTGCGGGCTCGTCGGCCGGGTCGTCGACCGTGCGGAAGACGCGCCCGACGCCGACCTCCAACGCGGCGATGGGGTTGCCCCCGCCATCACCGAGTGCTTCGCCCTGATCTGTCAGAACCAGCAGGTTTGCCACGAGCTGCAGGGCCAGGCCGTACTCGACGCGTCGGGTGATCGCCTGGGCCGAGCCGCGATAATCGATCGCAGCCGCTCCGACGCCAGGTGCAATGTCGACGCGATCGATGTGCCCGCTGAGGTGCACGACGCGACCCTTGGGCGTGCTGATGGCGAGCGGTTTAAGCGCCGCGTCGTCGTGGTCGGCAAAGCTGACGCCTGTCGCCGCCGGACGCGTCATGCCGCGAGACCATGCCGCCCGTTGTGCCTCCAGCACCTCGGCAAGCGTTTGCTCGACGCGAGCCAGCAGGTACCGCCCGCGACCGCTTTCGCCGAAGATGTTGCCGCGAAGTTCCTTGGCCACTTCGCGTGCGACGGCTGGAAGTCGCTGCTTGAGCTGCTCGGCTCCGCCGGCAGTTGAAACGTCGACGCCTTCCTCGATGGCATTGGAGACGAGTCGCTCGAGCACGCCGTGCGCGGCAAGGCCGACGTCGCGGGGCGTTGCTTCACCACCCATGGGTTCGGCAAGGCCCAGCGTGTCCTTGGCGAAGCCGCGAAACGGGCAGTGGGCGAATCGCTCAACCCGCGCGACGGTTGCCGACAGCTCGCCTGCGAAGAGCGCGTCACGCGTCGCCGGCTGCAACCGCGGGTCGTTCTCATAGGTGAGCGACCGCCACGCCTTGATGACGTTTGCCTGGTCGCGAAGCGCGTTGTACAGGTGCGTCTCAGGTGCCTGTGGATTCGCCCCGTCTTTCGCCCACACCAGCAGGCGGCGGGTTGCGTCGCGCGTCGTCACCGTCGGCGAGGTGACCCGTGACGCCGTGACGCCGAGCGTCGTGGCGACGCGGGTCCAGAACGGCGATGCGACCCGCGACCGACCTGAAGTGTCAGTTGTCGGGCGGGTCAAGGTGAGTCGTGACGACGCGAGTGTCATCGCGCGGTACGCGTGTCGTCGCTCTTCGACGGCGACGTCGGCCGGATCATCGACGTCGATGCCGAGTTGCCTGAGTCGGCGGCGGTCCTCGTCGCTCAAGACCTCGACCGCGCGGTCACCCGGCGGAAAGATGCCGTCACTGAGGCCTACCACCACGCACCGCTGCACACCTGCCGGTAAGACGGCGCGCGTCACATCGGCCAGCAGCACCGCGTCCACCGTCGGCGGCCGGACGGCGAATTCCAGCCGGTCCAGCGCCGCGTCGAGCATCGTCGCAAACCGCTTGCCCGACATCTCTTCGACGCCGATGAGGGCCGTCGCCTGGGCCATCGCGTTTGCGATGCCGGCAAACGCCTGTTTCCCTTCGTCGTCCTCTTTGAGCTGCGATGCAAGATCAAACCGCTCGATCGTCTCGGTCATCGCCTCGGCGTGCCGTGCAAGTGGCCGGTCGCTGCCGTCGAAGGAGGCGAGGATCGGCTCGAGCATCGACACGAGCCGCCGTCTGGCCGCGTCGGCCATGTTCGCATCTTCGGGCGTATCAACCGAAAGCGACTGCCAATCCCCCGGCTGCTCCCAGGCACGACGGCCGTGCATGCGTCGGTCGTCGACAAAGGCTTCGAGCACATCTCGCTCCGCTTGCGTCAGGCCGGCCAGCGGGTTCTTGGCCAGATTCATCGCCTGCCGGTGCGGCCACGCGTCGGCCGCACACGCCAAGGCCGCCCGTAGCAGCCGCACCACCGCATGATGCCGAGCCGGCCGACGCCTGTCGGTAAACGTTGCCAATCCCGCCTCGGCAAACAGCGGTTCGAGCAGCCCGACGTACGGCTCTGCTTTGCGAAACAGCACACAGCAGTCCCGCAGCCGCGCACCTTCGAGCGTCCAGTCCTGAATCTGTGCCACCGCGGCGGCGACCTCGGCCCGCTCGTCCGTCGCCTCCAGAAGCCGAACCGCACTTACGTTTATGCCAACCGCTCGCGACGGTCGCGGTTGCGGGAAATCCCGCTCGATCGTCGCCAGGTCCGCCGTCGCGAACCGCGGCCGATCCTTGAGCAACGTCGGCTGCCCGACCGTCACACCCTCGCTGCGCAGCGCCTGCTGCAGTGCAAGCCGTTCGATCGTCGCCTTGCCGAAGAGGCTGTTCCGATCGGTCGTGTTGAGCGATGCCGGGTCGTCGGTAAAGGTGACGAGCGTCTGGTCGCAGTACCTAGCCATGCTGGCGATGAGCTGCCGCTCGAAGCCACGGATCGAGCGAAAGCCGTCGACGAACAACGTCGCACCGGCAAGGCCGGTCGCGTGCGGGATGCGCTCAAGGGCGTGGCCGAACCGGGCGTTGACATCGAGCCGGTCACCAAGCAGCGTCTCGTACCGGTCGGCGATAAGGGCCAAATCGTGGAGTTTGGCCAGCAGCTCCGGGTCGCCTTCCGGGTCGCCCGTAAGCCGGTCGGCCACGTTTTTGGCAGATTCGCCCGCCCGCTCAAGGTCAGCCAACGCCGCGTCCACGCGGGCGGTGGTTCCTTGCCGATTCGCTGCGTCGCGGAAGTGAAGCAAACGAGCATCAAGCGTGCGCAGTAGGTGGCCGATCAGCAGCTCGCGACCGACGCGGTCAATGGTGACATCGCCCTGGCCGCCACTGTCGCGGACGATCCAGCCGGCCAGTGCTTCGGGGTCGACTACACGCACCCGCAACGTCGCAGCGCCTGCCGTCAAAGCCAGGTGCCGTTCCATCTCGAAGGTCGCCTGCTTCGGTACAAGCACGAAGATCGGCGGCCCCAGTGACGCGGCCTTTGTTGATGCGAGGACCCGATCGAGAACAAACCGACTCTTACCCGAACCGGCGCGCCCGATCACAAAGCTGGCTCGGGGTGACGGCACGTCGCTAAGGCTACGGACGCCCGCGCGGGTGTACCATCACGCATGCACGTCGAACGCCTGCTCGATAACCGCTGCAAACTCGCAGAAGGTCCGGTGTGGCACGAGGGTGCGTTCTGGTTTGTCGACATCGAAGGCAAGGCGATCCATCGCATGGGCGACGGCGCGCATGAGACGTGGGACATGCCCTCGCGGGTCGGTGCCGCCTTGCCGGCACGGGGCGGGCGCTGGCTCGTCGCGCTCGAAGACGGCCTGCACGCCTGGACGCCCGGGCAGGTGCCGACGCTGCTGGTCGACCCAGAAGCCGACAAGCCGAACAACCGTTTCAACGACGCCAAAGCCGCGCCGGATGGAACCGTCTTTGCCGGCACGATGGCCATGGGCGACCCGCGCGACGGCCAGGGCACGTTGTGGCGCTACGACGGCCGCGACGCCACCGCCGTCGTCGAGCAGGTCACGATCAGCAACGGCCTGGACTGGTCGAATGACCGCCGCACGATGTGGTTCATCGACACACCCACCGGCCGCGTCGACGCCTTCGACTACGACGCAGGCAACATGTCCAATCGACGCAAAGTCATCGACAACTTCCCGGGCAATCCCGACGGACTCTGCGCAGCGACCGACGACACGCTCTTCGTCGCCCAATGGGGCGGTGGGTGCGTCGTCCACTGCAACCCGGCCACCGGTGAGCACCTCCGCCGCATCGACCTCCCGGCGGACAACGTGACGAGTTGCTGCTTCGGGGGGACGAACTTGGACACGCTCTACATCACGACCGCAGCGGGCGGCGTCTTTGCCGTCCACGACGTCGGCTGCGTCGGCCGGCCCGTTACGCTGGCAACGTTGAACACAAGCAGCTAGCGAGGCATTCGCCTTACGTGTGGTAGTCGGCGCCTTACGTGTGGTAGTCGGCGTTGATCGTGATGTACTCGCGTGACAAGTCACACGTGTAAACGTGGGCCGCAGCAGAGCCACTGGCAGCATCGAAGATGATCTCGACGTCACGCGCCTTCATCTGCTCCGACAACGCAGCGGCATCGAAAGCCAGTGGCAACCCGCCTGCGTAGACGGGTGTGCCGCAGATCGACAGGCGACATGCATCAGGGTCGAGTGCCAAGCTGTCCCGCGCCGCGGCCTTGCCGGCGATGCTGACGACGCGGCCCCAATTCGGGTCGTTGCCGTGCAATGCCGTCTTGACCAGCGGACTCTCGGCAATGGCCATGGCCATCGCAGCTGCTTCACCCTCGGTCGCTGCGCCGGCCACGCGGACAGTGACTGCCTTTGTCGCCCCCTCACCGTCTTGGGCGATCTGATACGCCAGTCGGTCGCAGACAAGCGTCAGCGCCTCTTCAAATTGATCGGCATTGGCATCGTCAACGGTCGCGTCACTGGCGCCGCTGGCGAGAACGAGCAGCGTGTCGTTCGTGCTGGCGTGCCCATCGATCGTGGTGCGGTTGAACGTGCGATTCGCAGCCCGAGCAACGATCGGGCGAAGAAGGGTTGCGTCGATGGCGGCATCAGTCGTGATGTACGCGAGCATCGTCGCCTGCGGGCCGGCATGGTCGACGCCGAGCATCGGGCCGATCATGCCGCTGCCTTTGCAGACGCCTGCGATGACGACTTCTTGGTCATCGAGTTGTAACAACGTCGCCGCCTGTTTGGGGACGAGGTCAGTCGTCAAGATCGCGCGGCCGAACGCGGCCGCGTGATCGGCCGTCGTGCCGAGATGCTCGTGCGCCAACGCAACGCCGGTTAGGAGCTTGGGCATGTCGAGGTGGTGACCGATGATGCCCGTCGAACTTGGCAGCACCTGGCGCTCGTCGCACCGCACGAGCTCACTGACGTGACGGCAGGTGTCGCGGGCGTCCCGCTCGCCGCGGTCTCCGGTGCAGGCGTTGGCGTTGCCGCTGTTGACAACCACAGCGCGGAGCAAGCCGTCGGCAAGGTGGTCGCGACCGACGGTGATGCTGGGCGAGACGATGCGATTTCGACTGAACGCCGCGACGGCGACGGCGGGGCGATCGGTCGTGCAGACGAGCAGGCCGACATCGAGCTTGCCGCTCTTCTTGAGCCCGGCGGCCACACCGCTGGCAGTGAACCCGGCGGGGCTGAGCAGGTGCAGGTTCTCATCAGGATTCACGCCGAAAGCCTACGACAAGACCGCAACCAGAACTTTGGCCGCCGCGCCCTGGCGTGCGACTTCGAGACATGAAGCAGCCTGTCGGGTCGTACCGTGTGTCAATGCCGCGTGTGTTGCTGTTTGTGACCGATCTGGAAGTCGGGGGCACCCCCACGGTGGTGCGAGAGCTGGCGCGACGTTTGCCGGGTAACGGGTTCGAGGTCGGCGTCGCATGCTTGGCGCGGCAGGGGCCGACAGGTACGGCCATCGAAGCCGACGGTGGCGACGTCACCGCATTCGGCACGCGACTGCTGCAACTGCCCACTGCCGTGAAGCGGCTTCGCCGACTGGTTCTTGACGAGCGGTACGACACCGTGCTCAGCCTGCTCGTGCATGCAAACGTCGTCGCGTCGCTGGCGCGGCAAGCGGATGACGGTGTGCATTGGTGGCAGTCGATTCAGACCACGCAACCGCGGCCGCGATGGCATTGGCTCGCCCAACGATTCGCAGCAAGGCGGGCAGCGGGGATCATCGTGCCAAGCTCCAGCGTGGCGGCCGCCGCGGCGCATCGCAGCGGGATCGACATGAGCCAGCTTCACGTCATCGCCAACGGCATCGATCAGCGTGACATTGCAACGACGCCGCGACCGGTGACAAGCGGGCCGCTGCGTGTCGTCTTCCTCGGCAGGCTCGACCCGGTGAAGCGGGTTCCAATGTTGATGGCTGCGGTGCAAGACACGCAGGGCGTCACGCTCGACATCTTCGGCGACGGATCGGAACGACAACAGATCGAAGCGTCGACAAGCGACCGCATTCGCCTGCACGGCACGACGCCGCGAGACCAGGCGTTAGCGAGTGCCGACGTGCTCGTGCTGCCGAGCGAGGCTGAGGGATTTGGGCTCGTGCTGATCGAAGCGATGGCCGCCGGCGTGCCGGTGGCGGGGGCCGACGTGCCTGGCATCTGCGACGTGATCCGCCAAGGCCAAACCGGGCTGCTGTTCACGCCGGCGACACTGCGGCAGACGCTGGAGACGTTGCGTGATGATCGCGTCGCCTCGCAAGCTCGCGCAGCGATGGCGTTAGCGGATGTTCGCGAGCGGTTCACGTGGCAGGCACTCGTGCCTCAGTACCGTCGGATGCTCGGCGGAACGACTTTGCCCTTGCGGGCCACGAAGAAGTAAATCACAAAGCCCAGCGGCACGAAGATAATGACCAGAATCCAGACCAGCTTCATCGTGCTGTCGAGTGCAGCATTAGTCGCCGCATCGATGATCATCCAGATCTGCAGGGCCAACCCCACGATCATCAGCAGGAAGAAGAAGATGATGCAGCCGCCGCCGAACAGGGCAGCACCAGCCCCGGCCGCGCCTCCGCTGTTGCCAGATTGTGAAGAATATTGAGCAAGCGACTGCAGGATCATGGCAAGGACGGTACCGGATCATTGCCTGTTCGTCACGAAGCGGTTGCTACCGTTCGACTCACTTCTCTTCTGCCGCGTGCTCGTCGCGCTGCTCCTGAGCCCGTTCGAGCAGTCCTGCGTCGCCGACCTTCGCAGGTGTCAAGTCGAATGTCAGCTTCGGCGAGTGCGTCAGCCGAATCGGCAACAGCTCAGTGACCAGGTCCAAAGGCACCCACTGCCACCACGGTGCAACGACCCAATGCGACGTGTCGAGCGTCTCGAAACCGTCCTTGCGGACCACGACGTCGTACCGGCCGTACCACTCCAGCGGGATCGTCGCGGGCGTCCGTGCGACTTCATCACCGTTGAGGTAGACCAGCGCGCCCGGCGGATTCGACTGCAGCACCATGCGACGCTCCACGCACCCGCCGAGCAGGCAGGCGATCACGAGAGTGAGCATGAACCAGCCGTGACGCATGATGGCACACGCTACGAATGCTTGGCCCACGCTGCGAGTTCCGGCCGACGTGTGAGTTTCAGCAACGTGATCGGCCACGCCACCGTGAGCACGACGGCGACGGCCACGATTAAGACAGAAGATGACTTTGGGTGAACGTAGAAGACAAGCGCGTAGGCCACCGCGCCGAGCAGAAGCGCCAGCACGATTCGCGTCCAAGCCCACTGGCGGTGCAGCCTGACGGCACGGCGTCGGCCGGCAAACGTCGCGACGGCCAGTGCAATGAGTCCAACCGCCGCTGCCGCTGTCAAGACAGCACAGGCGATCAAGCTCTTGAAGAGCAGCACCGCCTTGTCGGCCTGCGGCGGTGGCGGTTCGCGCGTTAGCCGGACAGCCGCGCCTGAAGGCAGCACCTTCGTCTCACGCGTCAGCCCGTCGGCGTAAAAAGTGCGAACAATCGTGTTCGCTTCCTCGCCGTTCGGAGCTGCAATCGAGCCAAACAAGAAGAGGCGCTCGTGCGATTGCGCGTCGTCAGCGTCGATGAGGAACGCTTTGACGTGCTCGACGGTCCACTCGCCACCCGGCGGCGGCGGCAGTGGAAGGTCGTCGGACGTCAAGCTGACAAGCGCCTTCTGGAGAGCTGCCGCGTCACCCGGTGGTAGCGGTACGTCCGACCCCATCGCTTCGACGAGCACCACGACTTCCTCTGCCAGAAGTTTGCCGCCGCGGTCCGTCGGTGGTGGCAGGTCGCTGTCGCCCGGCCTCATGCCCGAGCCGGCAAAGGCGACAATAACGGTGACGGCAACAGCAATCGCCACATGAACGGCAAGATCCATGAACCCGACTGCCGCGTCCCCGATCGCGATGCCGTTGACCACTGTGGGTCGCTCTGTCACTTGCTGAGGACTGTGCTCCGTCATGAAGCAAGTCTATCGAACACGCGCGTTCACCGTTTGCACATGTCGGGCTTGGTAGGGTTCGACATGCCAGTTCGCTACCTCGTCCTCTGCACCGGCAACCGCTGTCGCAGCCAGATGGCCCACGGCTTCCTGCAGTCCGCCCTTCCCGACGCCGAAGTCTTCAGCGCCGGCACGCACCCGAAGGGCGTTCACCCGACGGCCGTCGAGGTCATGAAGGAGAAGGGTATCGACCTGTCGGGCTACACGAGTGATCACGTCGACGCCTACGCCGGCCAGGATTTTGACGTCGTCATCACCGTCTGCGACGCGGCGAAGGACGCCTGCCCCGTCTTCCCCGGTGCCAGGCGAACGATCCACCACAGCTTCGACGATCCCGATGGTCACGACCTCGACACCTTCCGCCGCGTGCGGGATGAGATCGGTGCGTGGGCGAACCATTTTGCGACGCAGCAGGACGGCTGAGCAAGCCGTACCCGCAGCCCGGCCACCGTCTCGTGGTTGAGCGCGAAGGTGTCGGTTACGCACCCAGTCATACACGGCATCGCGGTTAATCGCCCACTCGCCTCGGTAGCGACCGCCGCAAGAGGCTGTGAAGCAGGAGCGGGCCTGCAAAGCCGACGCAGACGCACAACATGAGGCTTGGAAGCACAATCGCATTGAGGTTCGCCGGTACGCCTCTCATCTGCATCGCGCCCACGACCGACCAACTGCACGCCAAGACGGCAAACAGAAACCGAAGCACAGCCACGATCCGCATGGCCATGATGCAGCGACGCCACCCGCAACCGACTGGTACCGCAAGAGTGATCAGGATCACGTCGAGCAGGATCACTGTCAGCGGCAAACCGACGCCAGCGACATAAAGCATCTCGTGAAGATCACGGTTCGGGTTTGGCTTCGGTCCGCCGATGTTGCCCGCACCAGCTCCGGCTGCGGCGACGACTGTTCCAATCATCAACAGCCCATTCAGAATGACATCGACAACGCCGAACACAGCCGCACTAATTGCAGCGGGAGCGAAGTTCTCCCGTCGGTCCTTTCGCGACGCGTAGCCGAGTCCGACCACTTCCGCGTCTACCGCCAGCTCGCCGTCCCTCAACGTCGCATAATTCATGGAGGTAAACTACTGTGCCTGCCCGATGGCCACCAGTAGCTCGAATACCTTCCCGCGCCCCCACTCCCGTGTCGTCACCGACGGACCCGAACGTGCGCCGCACCGGGCGTTCTTCCGGGCCATGGGCCTCACTGACGAAGACTTCGACAAACCGTGGGTCGGCGTCGGGGCGGCCTGGAACGAAGCGACGCCCTGCAACACCACCCTCGACCGGCAGGCCATCGCGGCGGCGGACGGCGTCAAGGTCGCCGGCGGCACGCCGCGTCGGTTTCACACCATCAGCGTCTCCGACGGCATCGGTATGGGGCACCAGGGCATGAAGGCCTCGCTCGTGTCCCGCGAGGTCATCGCCGACTCGGCAGAGCTCATGTTCCGCGCCCACGGCTACGACGCCTTCATCGGCATCGCCGGCTGCGATAAATCTCTGCCCGGCATGCTCATGGCCATGGCTCGCCTCAATCGGCCGGCTGTATTCCTCTACGGCGGCACGATCCTGCCCGGCGAACTCGACGGAAAAAAACTCACCGTCCAGGACGTCTACGAAGCCGTCGGCGCGCACAGTGCCGGCAAGATCGACGACGAACAACTCCGCCGCGTCGAGTGTGCCGCCTGCCCCAGTGCCGGTTCGTGCGGCGGGCAGTTCACGGCCAACACCATGGCCACCGTCGCCGAGGCCATCGGCATGGCCTTGCCCATGAGCGGCAGTCCGCCGGCGGTCGACGAGTCGCGCGACGAGTACGCCCGCCAGTGCGGCGACACGGTGCTTCAGCTCCTCAAGAACGACATCAAGCCGCGCGACATCATGACGATGAAGGCGTTCGAAAATGCTGTCGCCGTCGCCGCGGCCACGGGTGGGTCGACGAATGTCGCGCTGCACCTGCCGGCGCTCGCCGCCGAGTGCGGGCTGACGCTGACGCTCGACGACATCGACCGGATCAGCCGTCGCACACCGATCATCGCCGACCTCAAGCCGTTCGGCCGCTACACCGCTTTCGAAGTGTTTCAGGCCGGGGGTATTCCCGCGATCCTCAAGGTGCTCCTCGACGCCGACCTGCTCCACGGTGACTGCATCACCGTCACCGGCCGCACGATGGCCGAGAACCTCAAGGATGTCGTGCTCAAGGACGATCAGGACGTCATCGTGCCGGTGACGAAGGCGTTCGAGCCGCACGGCGGACTGCATGTGCTCCGCGGCAGCCTCGCGCCCGACGGCTGCGTCATCAAGACGGCAGGCGTCAAGCGACTTCAGCACCGCGGCCCGGCCAAGTGCTTCGACTGCGAAGAAGATTGCATGGCCGCGGTGCAAGCCGGCAAGATCGTCGCCGGCGACACGGTGATCATCCGCTACGAAGGACCCAAGGGCGGGCCAGGCATGCGTGAGATGCTCGGCGTCACGGCCGCCATCGTCGGCCAGGGCCTCGGCTACGACGTCTGCATGATCACCGACGGCCGCTTCAGCGGGGCGACCCGCGGCCTGATGATCGGCCACGCCGGTCCCGAGGCCCAGGTTGGCGGCCCGATCGCCCTCGTCCGCGACGGCGACGTCATCTCCATTGACGCCCAAGCCGGCACGATTGAGCTGGAGGTTGACGACGACGAGCTGGCCAGACGACGTGTTACGTGGACGCCGCGCGTCACGGGTTATGACACCGGTGCCATTGCCAAGTATGCCCAACTCGTCGGCCCCGCCAGCGGCGGGGCGGTTACGGGGCAGGCGGCGTCGGCTACGCCCTGACGCCGTCCCGGCGTAGTTCGGTGCTCGTCGCTTTTCGCACGGACGTGCCCGCCGGTTGCTCGTACCAGCCGGGGTCGGCGTAGCTGCCCAACTCGTCGCGGACTTTGACGAGCGTGGCCATGCCGCCGAGGAAGATGGGGCCGTATTTGCCCATACCCTTTTGCATCGGAATGCTGTTGTCGGGCACGGCCATGTTCATGCCGCCGGGGTAGCCCATGTCGCCCATGCCGTTCTGGCCCATCGTCATGTAGCCGGGCACCAACTTGCGGGCGGCGGCGTCGAAGCCCTGCGTCTCGACTCCGACCATGTTCGGAAACTCATGGCCCATCTGGTTCATCACGTGGTGCGTCATATGGCAGTGAATCGGCCAATCACCCGGGTTGTCGGTGATAAACTCGATGTCGCGCGTCTGGCCGACGCCCATAAGTACCGTCACCTTGCGTAGTTGCTGGGCCTCAGGAATGCAGTAGCCATCGACGGCGGTTTCGAAGAATTCAAAGCCGTGCATGTGGATCGGGTGGTGATCCATGGCCGACAGATTGCCGAGGCGGATGCGCACGCGTTGGCCGGTGGAGCAGACCAGCGGGTCGGTGTGCGGCATGACTTTGCCGTTGATCGTGAGGATGTTGAAGTCGCTCATTTCGTTCGTGTCCGGCCGCGATGCGCCGGCATCGATACGCCATTCATGGAGCATCAGCGCGAAGTCGCGCTCGATCTCAGGGATGTTATTGCCTGTCGGATCACGCGGGTGGACGATGAACAGGCTTGTGAGGCCCATGCCTTCCTGAGTCATCGTGTCATGATGCGAGTGGAACATGAACGTGCCGTGCTGGACGATCTTCCACTGATACACCCACGTTTCTCCGACAGGAATGGGCGGCTGCTCGAGGCCGCTGACGCCGTCCATGCCGTGGGGCAGGATGAAGCCGTGCCAGTGGACCGTCGTCTCGACGGGCAGGTTGTTCGGGACGTAGATGCGCACGGTGTCGCCCTCGACAGCTTCGAGCGTTGTCGCGTTGACAAGGCCGTTGTAGCCCCAACAAGTTGCTGTCAGACCTGGAGCGAAGTCGTGCTGGAACTCGCTGGCTGTCAGGTGAAACACCTTGACGCCGTCGACGATGGAGAAGGGCACCGTCTGGCCGTTAGGCACGACGACGGGCGTGTAGTCACGGTCAGGCTCGCCCGGCGGGTACTCGCGGTCGCGTGTCGCCTGCCACTTGCGGCTGTGGGCAAGATCGCGCGGTAGCAGGGCGTCTGCCGATCGCGTCGCGGGTTGAGCGCGGGCTGTGGTAACAAGTGCACCGGCCCCGGTGACGGCAGCTGCGTTGCCTAGGAACGTGCGGCCATTGATTGACGTGAATTCGTTCCTCATGACGGCTCCATTGTTATTTGGTGGTTTCGAGGTCATTGATGAGCTTCTGCATTTCGGCGATTTCCCGCCGTTGTGCTTCGATGATCTCGTCGGCAAGTTCGCCCACCCGTGGGTCGCTGAGGCTTGCACGTTCGCTGGTCAGGATGGCGATGCTGTGGTGCGGGATCATCGCTTTCATCCACGAGACGTCGCCGACGGTCGATTGGCTGCGAACGAGCCAGAGCGACAGGGCAAAGACAACCGCACTGCCGGTAAAGATGCCGATGTTCAGCTTGCGGTTGGGGTGCATGCTCAGCATGAACGTGAGCATGATGATCGCCATGATCGCCCCCATGTAGAGGGCCATCCAAAGTCGCGTCTGGCTGAAGTAGACGTGGCCGAAGGCGTAGGTGTTGAGGTACATCAGGCGGTACATGACGACGGTGGACGTCGCGATCATCAGACCGAAACGGACGTAAGGGTTCAAGCCCTCCTTGTTGTGATTCTTATCGTTCTTCATCAGTGTCCTCCTTCGGAAGCTTCGTTGTTCAGGCCGCTGTTTTCGCCACTAAAGCCGCCGCCGGTGTCGATGCCGAACCGCTGTTGTGGCATACGTCCTAGGATGAGCGTTTCGAGTCGAATCCGGGCGAGCCAGTGCTGTTCAAGCGTGTCGAGGTATCGCTCCGCCGCTTCAATTTCATCGCGTTTGGCGTCGAGCAGGCGGAAGACGCCGATCTGCATGGCGTTGAATTGCAACTGTGTTTGTTGCGTCACGCGGATGCGGGTCGGCAGGATGACTTCCTGCAGATAGCGGCTCGTGTTACCCGTCGTCGCGGCTGTCGTGTAGGCATCGAGCTCGGCGTCGACGCCTGCTTGCAAATCAGGGAAAAGTGTCTCGAACGATCGGATACCCGCACGCCTGCCGACGACATTGATCTGCCGACGTTGCGCCTCCAGATCCAGACTCGCCGTCAGCACCGTCGCCGCGAGCGTTGCCGGATCAGCGTCCATCGGCGACGGATCGGGCAGTCGCGCCGGCACCGTTTAGCCCGTCGCCGTCTCGCCCCACACGCCGAGCAACGCGTTCAGCGCATCGCGACGACGCATCGCTTCGCCGCGCCCCTCGGCGAGCATCAGTCGCGCCTCTTCGTACAGCGCCTGCTCTTGCAACACGTCGAGCTCGATGATGTTGCCCGCCTCGCGCAATCGCCTGGCCATGTCGGCCGCGAGGTACGTCGCGTCGACCACACTCTCGTACAGCTCGACGCGTGCCAGCTGCGCCTGATACTGCCGATACGCCCGGCGTGTTTCGGACGCAAGGTCCAGCACCGCCGACGCGGCTCGTGCCTCGGCAGCGGCGAGCGTTTCGGCCGCAATGCCGCGATGTCTTGGGAGAAGCAACACATCGAGCATGTTCTGGGCGATGCCGAGTTCGATGATCTCACCGCCGCCGGCCTCGACGAAACGGAGACTGGCGTCGAGCACCGGGTTGGGCAGCAGCGACGCCTGCAACAGCTCTGCGCTGGTGATGCCGAGTTCGTCCAGTTCCGCTTGCAAATCCAAGTTATTTACGAGCGCCAGTCGCACGGCTTCCTCGGCGTCGAGCGTGCCGTCGCCGAGCAAAGCGTCATGCAGCTGCCCGCGGTCGATCGAGTGGTCAATGGCGTAGCCGCCCCGTTCGGCGAGCGTCGTTTGCACGCGCTTGAAGCTTTCGTCAATCTGGCTCGTCGCGCAATCACCAACCACCAGTCCGCTCGAAGCGAGCGCTGTCAAAAGGATACGTCGCATCAACGGCCTCCTTCCGACGCGGCGTCGTCGAGGATCGCCAGATACTTCTGCGGGTCGGCCTGGACGGTCGCGACGCACCCGCCACAGCAGACCTTCACGACGCGGCCGTCGAGGTCGACATCGATCGGCTCGCCCATGGTGCCAAGCTCGACACCGGTGACAGGGCACGTCGTCAGCGGATACGAACTGTTGGCCGCCTGCGTAGCAGGAACGATGTCCGCCATATCATTCCCGGCGTGGTCGTGCATCGATTCAGGCTCGGTCTCGATTGGCCGTGCCGCGACGTCGAAAGGGTCGGCCGCCGTGGGCGGACGCGGATCGGTCGCCGACGCATGGGCCGGGTGATCGGTTGGCGGTTGAAAATCGGCGGAGCTTACACAGCCACCGACCAGAGCGGGAATCATAAAGAGAATCTTCTTCATCAGTCTTTTTTGAAGTGAGGAACAGGCACACAGGAACGCCCACGGCACCATCGCCGTGTTCGTGACCGAGTGGGCTGTTCATCACTTCAAGAAGACCGCGTGCCACACGCACCGGTCGCGCCCGGACCAAGGCGGCGGTTTTCGGTCGCTCAGGACCATGCGCCGCGCCGGTGCGGGCGGCGTCGGGTTGGGGGTCTTGCGTCACGCTTCCGGCGAACGACGGGCAGACGTTCAAGCAGGCGGCATGAAGGGCGGCACGGGTCGCCGTCTGCGGAGATCTGTGTCGGATTCTGCGCCGTTGCCACCTCCCACCTCCGACTTGAAGCACGCGGACGCAAACCATCTTCGGGAGCAGATCCCTTAGGACGACGTAAGGGGTCAGAACCTTGTCGCGGCGGTCATGACGCCACACCGGGTGTCACGATCTGAGCCGCCTTCTGAGGTGGGCGAATTTTGAAGCTGCCGCGAATCATCGCCGACACGGGTGATCCGCCTCGGAATGGACCTACACCACGGCTGGCCCCATCACGACGAAAGTTCGGCGACGGCGACCGTCCGCACATCGCCGAACGGCGGCATGGGCTTCAAACCGTTGACGGCGTACAGCACGTTCCACATGCGGGTCCGCACGGTCAGGAGACCGGCGTCGAGAGAAGAGGCGTCGATCACGTCGATGTCGAAGCGATGCGGCGCCCGTTGAACGGTTCGTGTCGTCATCGACGCCACCCTGCAGCCAACTGTTAAGTTGACCCATCAGGCTTCGAGGCAGCGAGCATCGTCTACAGGGCCAGCCGGCAGTCGACACGCGTCATGAAGCGATCGGATCTCGTCCGGTGTCAACGCCCGATCGAACACGGCTAACCCTGCCAGGTGACCGTCCAGCGGCTCGGCACCGTGTCTGCCGCGGACACAACGAGCCCCGACGACAAAGTCGCTTGGACCGTTCGGCTTGGAAGCGGCGTGCTGCTGTAGTTCATACCGAAAGATGCCGCGGCCATGATGGAAGGGATTGATTCCGCGGTGCCCGCCGTCGGGGCCTTCCTGCGTGAAGTAGCGGTCGTCACGATTGTCCTCTTTCGGGTCGACTTGCCGGGGCTTGGCGACGCCGTCGAGGTAAGCGGTCAGCGTGATCCCGTCGTATGTCATCGCCATCGTGCACCAGCGATTGGCCGGGTACTCATCAACCGTTGCAGCGTAGTCGACGCACCAAGGCAGGATCGAGCCGTCTTTCCTGCGGGTCGCGCCGCCCTCGCTGCTGACGTGCGGCGTGACGCGTTTAGCGCCGCCATAGAGGTTCATGTCGAGTAGCAACGCGTACTGTCGCGTGCCGGAGTCGTCCCCGGGGCCCGTCCCCTCGTACCACATTCCGCCGACTGTGCCTCCGCGGCCGATTTTATTCATCCGGACGATCGCGAACATGCTTAGCTGCGCGTCGGTGCCGTGGATGTTGAGTGCCCCTGTTTTCGCGTGGGGCAGGCAGAGGTACGCGCCGTTGTCGAACGAGGCAGCGAAGCCGCCGGCAGGGGCATCCTCAATGCGGCCGACCGATCCGTTGATCTCCTGAAGCGGGAAGGATGCCCGACCGATCTTGGCGAGGCGCGGTGCTCCTGGCGGCTCGGCAAAATCCCACCAAGCCACAAGGGACTTCTCGCGCCGAGCAGGTCCATGAGATCGTTCATGCCGCGAAGATTACACCTCGCCCTCGACACTGCAATCGACATGGACAAAACTGAACGTCGTGTTGAGACCTGTCGACTACGCCAGAGCGTTACTAGCCTGTCGCCTGACGGTGATCGAAGCTCGCCGCGCAACCTTTGAGCCCGGGTATACGGAAGCGGTTGAAAAGCTGAAGTTTTCGCTTCTCCTCTTCGTGCGGCGTGGCATGTTTCCTTACACGGTCAACGGCCGTGAACACCTGCTGAGTCGGGGAAGCGCGATTCACGCGCCGGCGGGCGCGTTAAGGCAGTGGACGATTCCCGAGGGACGCGGCGTAGACGCTTCTTGGTTTCGCTACGCATGCCAACCGGACGAACCGAACATGGACGAGGCGATGGTCGGACGCGTGGCGTCAATCGACCTCGAAGACGCTGCTATCGCTCGGCTTCGCGGGCTTTTCAGCAGCGTCCATCCGGCTGACATGGTGGCTGCCGAAGGGGAAGCCAAGGCAATCTTCAGCCGAGTCATTCCGAGGCTCAAGCTCGCCTACAGGCAGGCGGCAGGGGCAAACGAACCGTCGCCCCGACGTGGAGACATCGCCGTGAACAGAGCCGTCCGATATCTCGATGTCTCCTACCAGCAGCGAGATGCGCTGGAACGAATGACGCGCCAGACGCCGATGAGCCCGAGCTATTTCCGCAAGCTGTTTCGCGCGCAGGTCGGATTGTCGCCCCAAGCTTTCCTGACCCGGAGGCGTTTGCAGCAGGCGCGTTACCTTCTGCGGACGGCTGAGCTGAGCGTGAAGGATGTTGCCGACCAAGTGGGGTATGACGACCCGCTCTACTTCAGTCGGGCGTACGCCCGCTTCTGGGGCCGCCCCCCGTCAGGCGATCAAACGGCAAGTTGGTCAGAAAATGATCGCTAGGGCGACTGAAGGACGCGTTTTGTCCATGAGGTTGTCCGCTCGATCCATCGACGGCTTCGATAGATGTGGTAGCTTTGCGGGGATCAAGATCGACTACTGGCCTTGACATCGCGCCACTTCACATCGGAGAAGAGAATGAACCGCCTCAACTGCATTGCCGTCGTCCTCGGCCTCGCCGCCGCTTCTTCCGCCACCCAGGCGGCCGTCGTAACGACCGAAGTGTTCAACAACACGTCGCGGACGTTCTTTCCGGTCCTGAACAACGATCTTATCGACGGCGTCCTGCCGACCGTGACTGACGCAACGATGGACCCGGGGTTTGTCCCCCTCAACTCGAGCTTCACGATCGACAACATCACCGACGGCAGCAACAGCAATTCCGGCGGCAGCATCGTCGACACTCGCTACGACGCGGGCGAGTCGGCCGTCGGCACGCTCATGTACGAGCTGACCTTCGACCTCGACACGTCCGTCAATGCACTCGGCTACGACATTTCGTCGATCATCTCGACGACTAACGGTTCCGATGAACGCGTCAATCAGGACATTGAAATTTTCTTCAGCTTCGTCGGCGACGGTGGCTTCACCTCGATCGACCGGAACCTCTACGCGCCGCGCGGCAACGATCGCGGAGACGCCAGCGCGCAGGTGACCTTCACGGACACCACCGGACTGCTGGGCAGCGGCGTTGATGCGGTTCGCTTCCGCACATACCTGGTCAACGACACCCTGCTCGACGGCACGACGACGCCAAGCCCGAATGGTGCCACCGTCTTCAGCGAGTTTGACGTCGTTGCTATTGCAACGGTCCCGGAGCCGACCTCGGCACTGGCCGGCCTGGCCGGCCTGGCCATGCTCGCGATGCGTCAGCGTTCGCGTTGAGCCGATCGTGTCGGGCAGTACGATCTGAGCCGTTCAAGCAGGACGGCGTCAGTGCCTCGCGTGCCGTGCCGCTCATCAGGCCAACTCTGTGCGACGGAGCTGCCTCGAAGGGCGTGACGACGGGCGCGGTCGGCGAAGAGCGTTGCGTTTCAAATGACCTGGAGCGGGAGGATCCGCGACACGGGCTGTTATCCCACCTGTTCCGAAGGAGGAACCATGTCTGTTATCGATCATCGCATCCGTGCTCGCCGTCAACGAGGCTTCACGCTAGTGGAGCTCTTGGTTGTCATCGGCATCATCGCGCTGCTCATTTCCATTCTGCTGCCGACGCTGAGTTCCGCCCGCAAGTCCGCCAAAGCCGTCGCGTGCCTCAGTAACCTCAGACAAATGGGAACAGCCCTCGTGCAGTATGCCAACGACGAGAGCCTGTGGCTGCCAGCGCCGTTCGGCGATCAGAATCCGAACAATGATCCGGGTGCAGATCCGAAGTGGTACGCGAGCGTTGTCCTTGGCAGGTACACGACCGGTGGAGAGGTGCTTCTCTGTGGCGAGGACGACACGCCGCTTGATGTTCGGAACAACTTCAACTGGTCTTTGCCTGCCGGAGATCGGGAGCGGGTAGTCAACCTCAGCTACGCCTACAACGGCGGGTGGGACCGAGAGTTTTCTCATCGCAGACTCAGTTCCATCAAAAATTCCACGGTAGTTCGTGCAGTCGGCGATCAAGGCTTGGGTAAGGAGCACAACGGAACCTTCAACTTCGAGAACCTTTCGAATTGGACCGAGCAGTTTCCCTTCACACGCCACGACGGCGACACGAACTTGAATTTCTTCGACGGGCATGCTGAAAAGGTGCCGGGCGCCGAGGAGCCTTCCGATCGTCCTGAATGGGAATTTCAGGACTTCGCCGACGATACCGAGAGCGAGTTCAAGAGGGCCTGGGACAGCGGGTACTGGTTCAGCACCGTATGGCGAGGCTGAACACAACAAAGCATTCACATTGCTTTTCATCAACCGGTCACCAACGTCTCATAATGAAGAAGCTCTCAACGCCATTTCTATCGCTTCTGACCGTTGCGTTTCTCGCTCATGCTCTGTACGCCGAGTCGGCCGACAAGCAGGAAGAGCAAGGTGACGCGGTCGCGCTGCCTGACGACGCGCAGCAACTCATCGAAGCCGAACACGACAAGCCCTCGAGCACCAGCGACGTCGTCGAGGTCGAAGGTGCCTCTGGCGGTAAAGTCGTCCAATCGGAATTAGAATGGGAACCCGTCTTTCAGACGGATGCACTCGCCGAGGTTGCCGGCCCGGTAACGCTCTGGATACGCTATCGCGGCGGCCCGGTTCAACTCAAGACGGTTGTCGATGGTCAACAAATAGCTCGAGACTGGAGTTGGGACAAGCCCGAGGTACTGAAGTGGCGAAAGTTGGGTGTCTACGAAACATCTGAGCTCGGAACCAAGGTGCTTTTCATTCGCGGCAAGGCGGACGGGCCAGTCGCGATCGACTGCATTGCCTACAAAACGGTCAAGACAGAGGAGGAGGAGGTAGGCGACGTTCCGCAGAATCCTGGCGAAGCCGGCATCGATAAAGAAGCGACTCGGGGCGACGCAGGCACTTTGCCATCAGCGTCGCCCGACAGTGGCCTGCCGCTACAGATCGTCCCGTTGTCAGTGGACTGGTCGACCGTTGAGCACGATCTGCCGCAAGAGCTTTGGGGAGTATCGCTCTTCCGCATTGTCCATCCGGTCGACAGCGGTGATCAAAACTATGTCGATTGGCTTGCGACACTCAATCCTGTGCTCGTTCGGGTTCACAGTGGCGAGATGACCCGCCGCTGGTGGAATGCGGACGCGGAACAGTGGGACAAGGAAGCGATGAGGGCCTCCTTCGAGCCACACCGCCAGTTCCTCGAGAAGCCGAACCTGAAGCTGATGATCTGCGCTCCATATGACTGGCCAGCCAGCGTTCGGAACGAAGCGCAAGACGGCAAGTATCTCGCACCCGATCGATACGATGCGGGTCGGCAAAACTTCAGAGACCTCTTAACGATTCTTATCGACGATCTGAGCCTGCCGGTCACGCACCTTGAACTGACGAATGAATGGGACAATACCTACGACAAGCTCGACAAGCTCGATGAGCTTTGGCCTCTGGTGAGAATGCTCGCCGACGAGGCTCGCGACATTGCGCCTGGCTTACAGGTCGGCGGTCCGGCCTTTACCTACCCAAAGCCGACGTGGATCCATGATCTGCTCGATGTGGCGGGCGAGCAGATCGACTTCATAAGCTGGCACAGCTATGCGTCGGGTCAACGCACCACCTCGAACGAGGCAGTGATGGCTCGCGTCGCCGAGATTGCCGACGAGGCAACGCTCGTCCTGCAAGAGCTCAACGACCGTGGCTTGACAGGCGTCGAGTCGTACGTGACCGAGTTCAACGTCCAGTGGACCTGGCAGCCTTACGAACGGCGGCACGCCAACAGCATTGGGGCCGCGTTCCAAGCATCGCTCGTCCTCGAGCTCGCCGAGTCGGGCGTTGACGGAGGCGCTGTATGGCACGCGATGGGCAATGCTTATGGCCTCGTCGATGACAGCGGTAGCAGGCGAGCGACGGGCCAGCTCTACCTTTGGGCAAATCGCTACGCCTATGGCCAAGTGGCAGTCTTTAGACTCACCGGCGAAGTTGATCATGCCGAACCATTTGAGCTCGAGCGAAGATTGGCGGTCGCACCGGTGACTATGCCGGACGGTGAACGCACGCTTTTTCTGGTCAACCAGACAGCGGGTCCAATGCGACTTTCTCGGACCGCCGAAGACATCATGGACGGCAACTCTAACCTTCGTCGCCTGAGCATCACCGCTGAAGGGGCCGAGGTCGCAGACATGGCACCAGACGAGGCGGTTGAGCTGCCTGGCTACAGCGTCCTCCTTCTGACGACAGCTGCGATGTCGGAGCCCCTCGGCCGCGTCGACTTGAATGCCCAGCACACGATGTACGATTTTTAAGGCTCAAGCCGTCTCTGCTGCCTCAGTCGCCTTACGGTAAGACAACGATTCAACGCGATCGCCTTTGGGTCCAAGAACGCCGAGCGATCATGAAGTGACCAGCCTCAGCAGGTCATCCACATGAGCTGTCGCCACACACTCGACGGTGTCGGCGGCTCCATAGTAGACTTTGACTTCGCCATCGGGCTCAAGAATCATGCCGCCAGGGAATATGACGTCGTTGCGAAAGCCCTCGCATTCGTAGCTTTCTTTAGGGATCATCAGCGGCTCTTGGCTCATCCCGATGACGCGACTCGGGTCGTCGAGGTCGAGAAGCATCAGTCCGGCAACGTAAGTCTTGTTCCAACTTGCCTCCCAGCCCCGCTTTGTCGCCTCGGACCTTACCTGGGCGGCGTGGAATGTGGTCAACCAGCCGGCTCGCGTTCGGATCGGCGGCGCAGCCGGCCCGATCTTGTCATTACAAAACGGAACCGAGTCCGCTGGAAGCACCAGCCGGTGCTGCCCCCAATCGCGAAGGTCAATCGAGCGACTGAGCCAAATCTCCGGTCGACGCCGAAGGTAGTAACCCAACATCGGTCTCTCGAGTCGAACGAACCGCCCGCCGATCGTCTCAGGAAACAGCACCATGTTGCGATTGTCCGGAAGACTGAGCGACAGCACCTCCCAATTTCCAAAGTCCTCAGTTACCGCGATGCCGCCACGTAATCCGTAGCGGGTATCGACGGCGAAGCACATGTACACGCGACCGTCGATGACAGTCAAGCGGGGGTCGTAGAAGCGAAACACATCTTCGGGCGTTTCCTGTGGTGACAGATGATCCGCCACCATTTTGCGCGCTGTCTCAAGATTAATGCACGGCTGCGCATCAACACACCAGTTGAAGCCGTCCTTGCTGGTCGCGAGACCAATATTCGTTCCATCAAACTGTCGCTGCCCCGACGCCTCACGTACAGCAAAAGCCTCGGCGCCGACGGGCCCAAAATCATTGCGAAACACCATCGCGTACCGCCCAGAGTACTTGCACACGCCAGCATTGAAGATCAGCGACGCCGGAAACGGAACCATCCCGGCAGAAAGCACAGGATTCAACGGGTGGCGTACTAACGTCATTGCTCTTGTTGTAACAGATCGACGCGATCGAGTCATTTCTCTCGCCACTTTGCTCAACGTCCTGACTCTCGTTCTGACTCATCCGACCGTCTAGTGGAGTTTAGAGCGCAGTGAGACGTCTACGCTCAGGCTAAAGTGTGAACATCCTGTCGAAATGCAACGTTTTGATCGGACTCGGTCAGCGGAAAGAGCGTCTGACTCCGAGTCTAGAGCAAAGTCGGGAGCGTCCCGCCCAGACCGCAGCGAGTTGGTGTCGCAGCGAGCTAGCGAAAATGAGGAGTCTGAGAAGTGAGCAGACGTGAAGAGCAATAGTCGCACCCACTGCGATGACTACATGCCTCAGCTCTACCACCTCTGAACGCACCGCGGCCAGTGTTCAAAAAAAAAGTATCAAGAGCTGCGTGTCCGCCAATCCCGCCTCGAACGCTGAATCGAAGCCGCCGGTCGAGGCCATAATGAGAAGGCTAAGCAAGCCCTCAAACTGTTCAAACTTTCACTAAGCCTGCGAGAACGGTGGCTTACGGCCGATTACGCCACGAAGCGAACGATCCTCGACCTCCTCTGGTCGAACTTTCGCCTCGGGGCGTAAGACTCGTTCCCGCAGTGAGAGAGCCCTTCGATGTGCTCGTCGAAGGGCTTGAACTCGCCAAAGGTCGGGCTGACAGGATTCGATTCTGCGACCTCTTGACACCCAGTCAAGCGCACTAACCAAACTGCGCCACAGCCCGTTGAGCCGACAGATGCACTGCCGCCCCTTGGCAGATGCAGCATTTTGCGGAACTATGAATGTGGCCCTTTTCGGTTCCGGCGGACGGGAGCACGCCCTCGCGTGGAAACTGTGCCAATCGCCCCGGCTCGGCAAGCTCCACGCGTGGCCAGGCAACCCCGGCATCGCAGCCGTCTCGCACAAAGTCACGTGCCGATTGATCGGACGTCGAACTTCAAAGCTGACCGATTTGGGGGACCGGACTCAGTCGCTCGACCTCCTCTACGAAGCCGTTCATAAGGGCGAGCGCATCATCGAGGCCGCGGTAGCATGTTGGGGCCTCCGTTCGCAGCGAGGCATCGTCGACGCGTGCCGTGATGTAGACCTGACGTCGCAGGTTGGCGAAGTCGAAGTTGATGGCGGCTCGCTTGGCGTCTGACCGGCTCATCGTTAGCCCGGTGCCGTGCCGCAGGCAGCATTCGATTTCTTCAACACGCTCGGTCGCGCGGACCAGCGACATGTCATCGAGCAGGGGCGACTTGTTCGTGACTTGGGCAAGACTCTCCTCGATGTAATCGATCGAGCCGACGAAGTGAACTGAGACATCATCGTCGCGACCGGCCCGCAGTACGTCATCCCAAAGCTGTTCGCACTACTTGGCTTCCCATGAGTAAGTCCGCTGATAAATAGGGATGATGAAGTGCGGGGCATTGTCGAGGAAGGCGAGGAGCTTGGCTTCGCTGGCGTTCATATGAAGGCGGTCATCGTGCCTCTCCACATGAAGTGCTGCAACTTTGGCGGATCCGCCGCAGGAGAAGAGGTGGTTTGCTTTTGTCAGTCCGCGGGCACGAACCGCACGACCAGCGTGATGTAGTTGCCCGCGTCGCAATCGGCGAGTTGCTTCACGAAGGCGGCGGGGCCGGTGTTGAAGGTGTAAGTGCCGACGTTGTTCCAGGTGCCGATCTTCTTGCGCTGGTCGACGTTCACCTCTTCGACACCATCGGCGTGACCCGCATTTTGCGTTGATCGACGGGAAGCCAATTGCCCTCGAGTTCTAACGTGGCGGCTGCAAATCTGTCGGCGGGCTCGCCCGAGCCCGAGTAGATAAGGATGCCGTTGACGGCGTCGGTGCCGCGCTGAAGCACCCCGCTGCCGACTGCCTGATTAGCGAGTTTGGCTTCGTACCACTTGCGGTCCACGCGGTGGATGGAATCAGAGTCGACCGTGACGCCGTCGTGTTGGGGTTGATGACGCGAGTTTTCGCGTTCGCCTCGGAGCACGTCGCCCGCCCGCCCGGCGAGCTAAAGGTAGTGGTCGGGCGGCAGATCGCCGTAGGTGAGGAAGGGGCTTTGGCCAACGGGCGGATTGGCGGTGACTTGGAGATGTTGGTGCCTTCGTCGATCTCGTCGAACATGGCCACGTAAATCATGTCGGCCCCGGCGTCGATGTTGTGGTGTATCTGCGACCAGAAGAATTCGCCCTGCTGGCGAGGCGTGCTGTCGAGCTTGCCGCCGTGCTGGTTGTGCCGGGAGAAGCCCGGTGAGATGACGGGAAGTAAGCCAAGGCCGTTGGCTTTGCACCACTGCATGACCGGGACGTGCTTCTCTTGGATGAAGGCTTAGCCTTCGGCGATGGTATTGAAGCGAACGGGGGTCCATGGCAACACGACGTCGGCTTTCTTAAGGACTTCGCGGAGCTTGTCGTACGTTCCGCCTTGGCTAAAGCGCCAGTCGTTTTCACAGCCGATGATGACGGTGTAGCCGCCGTACACAGGGTCGTTCTGGAGCAGGTCGATGACACGCTCATAGAAGTCGGGTGTCCAGGCGCGGGCGGCAAACAGACCCCACAACGAGATGACCGGCTTGCCCTTGTAGTGTAGATAGGCCTTATCTTTGGGATCTTTACCGATCTGCATGCGGTCGACGAGGCGTGTCCAGTCGTCATGAAACATTCGGAGGGCGAGCCAGACTACTTCGATGGGCTTGGGAATGGAGACGACCACAGACATGGAACTGACGTTGCAGTCGCTGCAGCTTGCCGCATTGGCCTTGGTGGCGGGGGTGGTGCTTCTGACGCTTTCGTTCAGCCGAATCCTTTCGAGCGTGAGTCGGATGGTGGCGAAGACTGAGCTGTCGGCGGCTCCCGCATGTCAGCCTCAGCGACGCCCAATAGCCGGGCGCGCCGACGTGGGCAGTCGCAGTGTGAAGCCCTCACATCGAGCAGGTTCTGCTTTCGATGAACTGCCTGACTTGTTAATGTCGTCGGCGGAGCCTCCCATGACCCACAACCCAGTTCCCTGGTTCGAGATCTATGTTCAAGACATGCCAGCCGCTCAGGCATTTTATGAGCAGGTGCTTGGGCATTCGCTATCGAAGCTGCCGGCACCCGAGGGATCGACTGGTGAGATGATGGCGTTCCCGATGGAGCAAGACGGTCCGGGCGCAAGTGGTGCATTGGTGAAGATCGAGGGCGTTCCGTCAGGGAGCGGCGGGACGATGGTCTACTTCAACAGCCAGGACGTGACGACGGAACTCGATCGCGTCGAGGCGGCAGGTGGCAAGGTGCTGCGCACGAAGATGTCGATCGGCCAGTACGGCAACATCGGCATCTTCCAGGATATTGACGGCAACGTCGTCGGGCTGCACTCGCAGGCCTGAGGCCTAAACCGCAGTCTCGAGCAGCGACACGTCGCCACCGGTAATGGCAGCGAGGTTGCGCGTGATCTTGTCGGCCGGCCAATCCCACCACGCGATTGCCAGCAGGCGGTCGATGGTGGCGTCGTCAAATCGCTTGCGGATGAGCGTTGCCGGGTTGCCACCGACGACGGCGTAGGGCGGCACGTCCCGCGTCACGACGCCCCCGGCGGCGAGGACCGCGCCGTCGCCGATGGTGACGCCAGGCATGAAGGTGACGTCGTACCCGATCCAAACGTCGTTACCGATGCGGGTGTCGCCTTTGTGCGGAAAGCTGTCGGGGCGACTCTCCTCCCAGCCGTTGCCGAAGATGAAGAACGGATAGGTCGACAGGCCTCTAGTCGCATGATTGCCGCCGTTCATGATGAAGCGAACGTTGCGGGCAATGGCACAGAACTTACCGATGACGAGCTTGTCTCCGACAAAGTCGAAGAGGTACAGGACGTTCTTCAGAAAGTTGTCGCTGCCAAGCGGGTCGTCGTAGTAGGTGTAATCGCCTACATCGATCTGCGGGTGATCGACGACGTTCTTGAGGTAAGTGACCTGCTCAAACCCCTGCATCGGGTGCGGGTGTAGCGGGTCTGGGCCGTTTGGCTTTGGCATGTCCGAGTGGCGGGGCGTCATCGACCTTCACTCGCCGCTTGGCAGGTCAGTGCCGAGGTCGCGCACCTTCTGGGCCGACTCTTCTGCCGACTGCGCCTTGTCGAGCAACGTCTGCACCTCTGCGATGGGAGCGGCAAAGGCCTCGGGCAGCTCGGCCTTAACGGCGGCGACGTCTTCCATCACCCGCTCGGCGGCGTCGAAGTTGCCGGCCTCGATGGCGGTGCGGGCATCGGCCAAACGCATGCGAACCTGCTCGGCAAGCTCAGCACCACTCAGTGTCGACAGGTCAACGTCGGCCGCTGCACGCATTTGGTCGGCGGCTTCGGCGAGATCGCCCTCGGCCTCCTTGAGCTTGTCAGCCGCCTCGTCGCCATACTCGCTGGCGGCTTCGGCGTACTCACCGGCGGCAGCATCAATACTGGCGGCGGCGTCGTTGACATCGTCGTCTCCACCGTCGTCGCAGCCGACGAAGAGTAGGGAGGCGGCCAAAAGGGCATGGTGGCTGAAGCGTGTCATCACAGCATGCTATCGCAGATCGGTCCTGCGCGAACGCATGCCGTTCTGGAAGACGATGCCGCATTTGTAGAAATCAGATTTTCTTGCGCCAGTTGCGAGTCGGCTTGCGATCTTGCCTTGTTCGGCCGCTGCAACGTCGCGGCGGCTGGAAGCTTCCACGCAGGTACTATCTCAATGAATCTCACCACCACTGGCCTTGTCACCCTCGCCACCGCCGCCTTCGGCGTCGCCAGCCTTGCCCAAGCCGGCGACGGCTGCACCTACAGCAAGCAGCAGGCGTCCTGCTACATTTCAGCCGATCTCGAGGCAACGTCAACCATCGTCGACGTTGCCAAGGCGAGCAAGAGTCCGTCGTTCCAGACGCTCGTCAAGCTCGTCGCCGCAGCAGACTTGGCTGAGGCCTTGTCGAGCGGTGAGTTCACTGTCTTTGCGCCGACAGACGAGGCCTTTGCGAAGCTGCCGGACGGCACGGCAGAAACGCTTCTGGCTGAGGAAGGCCGCGCGACGCTCAAGACGATTTTGACGTACCACGTCGTTCCGTCGAAAATCCTTTCGAAGGACATCCCAGAGGGCACGACCGAAGTCGAAACGCTTGCCGGTCAGATGCTGACCGTTGTGCGTGACGGCGACTCAATCATGGTCAATGGCAAGAAGGTCGCTGCGGCAGACGTCATGGCCAGCAACGGTGTGATTCACGTCCTCAGCGACGTGCTGATGCCGAAGTCTTGAAGCAGAAGCGAGGTAATGATCTTAGCGCTCTACATGGAGATCGCGAACGACGAGCCTTGCATCGATCCGCCGCCGGTGTTGCCACGCGTTGCCGCGGGTGACGCGGCGGCGGTGTCTGCGTGCATCGAGCGGTACGGCGGGCTCGTCTGGTCCGTGACGCGTCAGACGTGCGCCTGCGACGCCGACGCTGAAGACGTGACGCAGGAGACGTTTCTAAGCCTGTGGCGGTCGGCCGATCAATTCGACGCAAGCCTGGGCAGCGAGGCTGCGTTCGTGGCAACGATCGCGCGGCGGCGCCTGGCCGATTACCTGCGTCGCAAGCCGAAGGTGACGTTCGATGTGACGGCGACGCTGGACGGCCCGACGTCGGCCGACATGCCGTTGGACGACGAGGCCGACGCCGCCCGCCAAGCGCTTGCCGGCTTGGGTGATCCGCAGCGGCATGTGGTGAATCTGAGCATTTTCGGCGGGCTCAGTTATGCCGAGATCGGCCGCCGACTTGGCATGCCGGCCTCGACGGCCAAGAGTCACGCGGCCCGAGCAATGGCGTCGCTTCGGGACCGACTCGACAGGCGGCGCGAGGCGATCCGCGTCCGCCGCCAGCAGTACCGCCTCCGGATGGAGGATCAGCGATGATGGACCCCCACGACGAGCACGAGACGCAGCCGACTGACGAATCCGTCGTCGCGGCCTGGCGTGCTGCCGAGTCGCAGACGCTACCGGCGTTGTTGCGTGGGACGCTGCAGCGCGATGCGGACGCCTTCTTCAAGCAGGAATCGGCGCGGCCGACGATGCGGATCGGTTTGGCGACCTGGTCGGGCTGGCTCGCTGCGGCCGCGGCGGCGCTGGTGGCGGTTGGGCTTTGGGTGACACGCCCGGATGCCGATTCGTCGCCGACGCTTGACCAACTTAAGGCAACTCGGACAGCTCAAGCCGTTTCTCTACAGCCGGTCGGTTCCGACACCAAGGCGAAGGCTGAAGCGATTTTTGACGGCAATTTGCAGCAAGGAATCTTGACGCTTCAGGATCTAGCGCCGGCACCGCCTGGAGAGACATATCAGCTTTGGATCATCGACGGCACCAGGGACGAGGCGGACGGCGGCAATCGGGTTGATGGCGGCACATTTGATGTGGAAGGCAACACTGCAGAGGTGCCGTTCATGCCGCGTCTGCCTGTGGGACGCGCGACGGGCTTTGCGGTGACGCTCGAACCGTCTAAAGGCAGTGTCGTCAGCCCACTGGGCGACCGATTGATTTTGATCGGAACGACAGCGGGTTGATCGATCGGTTCCGGTGCAAGTCGAACAAGCAGGTGAGGCAGCTTCTTGCTTAATGAGTTTTCCTGACAAAGTGCCTAGCAGTCACATCGGCAACTACTTATGCTGAGGTAGTCGGCTATGGCCGAGCACCAGGTTCCTTCGGCACTGCCATGAACGCCCAGCGGTTTTACCTCTACATTTCGGGTGATTCAGCCAACAGCCGGCGTGCACGGGCGAACGTGGACAAGCTCTGCGACATGATTCCTGGTGGATGTGATATAGAGATCGTTGATGTTCGGGCCGATCCCGGTGCGGCAGAGGCGGCACGTGTCATCGCAACACCGATGCTCGTCAGCCGAACCGACAAGCGGCCGCGGCGGGTGGTCGGAGATCTGTCTAACCTGCAGCAGGTGATGGCCTATCTTGGTCTCGCCGTCACGGATGACCACGGACATTCTGCCTAGGAAGTGAAAGCGCATGAGCGGCGAAGATACTGAACCCAATCAACCTGGCACAGGCAAGAGTGATGCGACTGCTGGGTCCATCGAGGAAGCAACCACTGACTTCTACAACGGCCTGCCGACTGACGGTGTCCTGCCACCGTTCGAGAAGGTAGCCACGGGTGTGCATGGACTCGATGCCTTGTGTCACGGTGGATTTCCGAAGGACCGGGCAACCCTCGTCGCCGGCACCAGTGGCAGCGGCAAGACGATTCTTGCCGTCCAGTTTCTGGCAGAAGCCGTCAAAAACGGCTCCGGTGGCGTTTTCGTCACCTTCGAAGAGCAACCCGACGATTTGCGTCGCAACGTGCTCGGCCTCGGCTGGGACATCGCCGCTTGGGAAAAGGCTGGAAAGTTTGCATTCGTCAACGCTTCACCAGTGCCGGATCAGGATGTCGTGGTCGGCGACTACGACCTCGACGCGTTGCTCGACCGTATCTGCCACGCCGTGTCGACCATCGGCTGTGATCGCGTCGCCCTCGACAGCCTCAGCGGCCTGTACGGCCAAGGCTTTGGCACAGCCGGCAAGCTTCGCTACGAGCTGTTCCGACTGATCCGCCAACTCAAAGACCGTGGGCTCACGGTGCTCATGACAGTCGAAAGGCCTCGAGACCAGAGCGGTGCCGGCTCGCAAACGGTCGATGAATTCGTCAGTGACACGGTGATCCTGCTCCGTAACAACCTCGCACGCGAACGCCGCCGTCGGACCTTGGAGATTCTCAAGTTCCGCGGCAGCGACCACCGCGAAGGGGAATCGCCATTTACCATCGATCCACGACGCGGCATCGTCACGACGCCGCTGTCGTCTTTGCAGTTGACGCAGAACAGCAGCAACAACCGCGTGACCAGTGGTAGTGAAGAGCTCGACAAGATGTGCGGCGGTGGATTCTTCCGCGACAGCGTCATCCTCGTCAGTGGACCGACTGGCACGGGTAAGACGATGCTCTGCAGCCACTTTGTTGGCAACGTAGAGCCCGAGGGACGCTCGCTGTTGCTGGCGTTCGAAGAAAGCCGCGAACAGCTGTTCCGCAACGCGGCGAGCTTCGGCATCAATCTCGAAGAACTCGAGAAGTCGGGTCGTCTCAAGGTCGTGTGTCAGTATCCCGAGGCCCAGGACTTGCAGTCGCACTTGCTGCAGATCAGTGACCTTGTCCGCGAGTTCAAGCCGACGCGAGTCGCAATCGATTCGCTGTCCGCACTTGAGCGCGTCGGTAGCGACGCCTACTTCCGCGAGTTCCTCATCGGCCTGACCAGCTTGATGAAGCGGCACGAAGTGGCCACGCTTTCGACCAGTACCAGCCGAAATCTTGTCGGTGCCCGCAGCGTCAGCGAGCAGCACATCAGCACGCTGACCGACTCGATCATCCTGCTCCGCTACGTGGAGTACAACGGCAAGATCGAACGAGGCATCATGGTGCTGAAGATGCGTGGCAGCAGTCACGCACAGAGCATTCGGCGATTTGAGATTGGGGCTGAGGGAATGCGAATTGGCTCCAAATTTGAAGGTCTCGGCGGTATCCTCGCAGGCCAGGCACGCGAGGTCGATCCCAGGCCTGAAGAAGACGCACCTCAACCAAAGCCGCTCGCATAAACGCTTCTCACCTCTCATAAATCGTTGGGTAACACGGACGTTTCCAACCTCCTTCGGCCGCGACTTGGCGAGCTGATCGATCGCAGCGCCGACGGCATGATCCTCGTCGACGGCGAGGGCGTGGTTTCGTTCGCCAACAAGGCTGCGACGGCCATGTTCGGCCGCAACGACGTTGCCGACATCGTCGGCAGCGAGCTGGGTGTTCCCATGTTCGCTGGAGAAACGACCGAGCTCGAGCTTGTCCGTCCCGACGGCAAGCCCATTTGGGTCGAGCTGCGGACCGTCGACGCCCGCGAATTCGGCGAAGGTGCGACGCTGGCCACGCTGCGCGACGTCACCGAACGTCGGGCCGCCGAAAAGCAGCTGGCTGACAGTGAAGGCCGCTACCGGTTGCTCGCCGACAACACGTCCGATCTCATCAGTCGTCACCGCAGCGGCGGTCGCTTTGCCTACGCATCGGCCAGCGCACGACGGCTCATCGGCCGAGACGACGAGATGTTGCGCGACGTCCCGCTGACCGACCTCACGCACGACGACGACCGTGAACGTGTTGCAGAGCTCTTTTCGGCAACCTCTTCGCAGCCTCGACGAGACACCTACCGCATCCGCCACGCCGAGGGTCACTTCATCTGGGCCGAAACAACATGCCGCCACGTGCCCGGCACCGATGACGACGGCGAAGCCCAGTGGGTAGCCGTGACCCGCGACGTGACGAAGCAACGTGAGCTCGAGTCGCAGCTGCAGCACGCCCAGAAGATGGAAGCCGTCGGCCGCCTCGCCGGTGGTGTCGCGCACGATTTCAACAATCTGCTCACGGTCATCACCGGCTACTGCGAGCTCCTGCTTGAACGTGAACGGCTGTCTCACACAACGCAATCGGGGGAGCTTCGGGAGATCAGGCGCGCAGCCGAAGGAGCGTTCACACTCACGAAGCAGTTGCTGAGCTTTGCCCGTCAGCACCAGGCCAGGCCCAAGACGCTTGACCTCAACAAGTTGATCGAACGGATGTTCCCACTGCTCAAGGCGCACGTGGGCGAGGCGGTGGAGATCGACTTCATTCGCGAGCAGGTTTCGCCGCTGAACGTGCACCTCGACGCGAACCTGTTTGAGCAGGTCGTGGTGAATCTCGTGGTTAACGCACGCGATGCGATGGCGGGAGCCGGGCACCTCACGCTGCAAACCAAGGCCGGCGACGGCGTGGCGACGCTCGACGTGTCCGACACCGGAAGCGGCATGGGACACGAGGTTCGCGACCGCATCTTCGAGCCGTTCTTCACGACCAAAGGTGTCGACGAAGGGACCGGCCTCGGTTTGTCCACCGCCTTCGGCATCATCAAGCAGAGCGGCGGCAACATCAGCGTCGAGAGTGAGGTCGGTCAAGGCACGACCTTCAGCGTCGAGTTGCCGCTGGCCAAGACGCCGATCGATGAGAGCGTCGCAAGCTCGATGCCGTCCGTATGTAATCGCCCGGCGTCTCGCGGCAGGGTGCTGCTGGTTGAGGATCAAGCCATGCTGCGACGTTTGCTGCGTCGTGTCATTTCGGCAGCAGGCTTCGAAGCCGTTGCCGCCGAGGGGCCGCGTGAGGCACTGTCGCTGGTAGATGATCTGCTGCCAGGTGCATCGTTTGATGTCCTGCTGACCGACGTCGTCATGCCGGAAATGAAGGGCCCGGAACTTGCGGCCCGGATCGTCAGCCAACATCCGAAGATGCCGGTGATCTACATGAGCGGCTACACCGATGGCGAGGTCGCCAGTGCGAAGAATCGACCGAAGGGCGAGTTCCACTTTCTGCAGAAGCCGTTTACGCCTGAGCAGCTCGTCGATCTGCTCATCCGTGTCGCCAACGCTGATCAGTAAGTTGGCAAAGGCGGATACGCTGGCCCGTGCCACGCCGTCCACAGAACCAAACTTCCCGCAAAACCGACTGGCAGCCCGTAGCCGACTGGTACGACGAACTTGTCGGCGACGACGGCGGCGAGTTTCATCGCGAGGTGGTCCTACCAGGCACCGTCCGCCTGCTCGGCGGCGAAGCCATTTGCGACCGAAGCGTGCTCGACGTCGCCTGCGGGCAGGGCGTGCTGTGTCGACGACTAACGGAGCTAGGCGCCTGCACGCTTGGCGTTGATGCCGCGCCTGCACTGGTCGAGCGGGCCAGGCAACGCAGTGAGGGAGACTACCGCGTGGCCGACGCGCGTGACCTGAGCTTTCTCGAGCACGCAAGCTTCGACGCAGCCGCGTGCCTCCTGGCGGTGGCGAACATTCATCCGATTCGACCGGTATTTGAAGGTGTTGCCAACGCACTCGTCGACGGCGGTCAGTTCGTCATGGTCACGAATCACCCGGCGTTCCGCGGTGCCAAGGAGACGCATTGGGGTTGGGATGATGCGTCTGCCACGCAATACCGCCGCGTCGACCGCTACCTGTCGCCGCGGAAGAGCCCGATCGTGACACACCCCGGCGACATCGACCGGGGCTACACGTGGACCTTCCATCGCCCGATCGGCCACTACGTCAAGGCACTTCGCCAGGCTGGCCTGCTCGTCGACGCACTCGAAGAATGGCCTAGCCACAAAACCAGCGGCCCGGGCCCGCGGCAAAAGGCAGAAAACATCGCCCGCAAAGAGATCCCGATGTTCCTCGCCATTCGCGCGATCAAGATCGCCGGGCTCACCTGAGCCTTATGCCGCCTGCGGGTGATCGTCCGGCACAATCGACAAGTCGGCCGCGGCGGCGTTGGACTCGACTTGCCCGACGTTCTTGACGCCCGGAATGACACACGTGACCGCCGGGTGCTTCAAGCACCATGCAAGCGCCCACGTCGCCATCGAGACCTTTGCAGCGTCGACCTGCTGTTCGTACTCTTCATGCTTGATCTGCTCGGCCAAGCGAAGCTGCTCGTCGCTCTTCTCCTGCCCGTGGCGGCCGCGGACCTCTTCCTTGTCGAAGTGGTGGCCAGGCTTGTACTTGCCGGACAAGTAACCGCTGGCCAAAGGCACACGCGCCAGCACACCCAGGTTTTGCTCGCGGCAGACGTCAAACACCTCTTGTTCAGGCGTCGTGTCGAGCCGGTTGTAGATGATCTGAATCGCCTCGACGTTGCGGTCCTTGCTGGCGGCAACCTGCTTCACGTTTGCGTTGGAGCCGACGGAGTTGGCGATGTGGCGGAACTTTCCTTCATCCTTGAGTTTGTCCAGCTCAGCCAGCACGTCGTCGTCGAAGAACGTGTCGTCGCCCCACGAGTGGTATTGCTGCACATCGACGTAATCGGTGCGCAACGCCTTCAGCGAGGCCTCGGTCTGCTCGCGAACGTCGCCCGGCTTTCGCGGCTCCGTGCGGTCGAAGTTGCCGTGGAACTTGTGGCCGAACTTGGTGGCGATGATCCAGTCGTCGCGTTGGCCGCTCAGGTCGCGAAGGGCGTCGCCGATGAGGCTTTCGCTGAGGTGGTCGCCGTAACACTCGGCCGTGTCGATGAGGTTGATGCCAAGCTCTTTGCCGCGGCGGAACATGGCGACGACATCGCTGACGGCCGGCGTGTTGCCCCATTCTCCGCCGAACTGCCAGGTGCCCAGTCCGACAACGCTGACACGCAAGTTCGTAGATCCGAGGGTGCGATACTTCATGCACAAGCGTAAGACATGCATTATGTCCAAGCGCACCCGCGGCGACAAAGCGAGTCGGCGATATCACAATCGTGTCGCCAAAAAGTACGACGACATCTACGACGACGACTACTGGCGCTTCCACGACGCAGTCACGTGGGAACGCGTCAAGCCGCACCTTCCGACCGATGCGGCCGCTCGCTGCCTCGACCTCGGCTGCGGTACCGGAAAGTGGGGCCTGAAGCTCGCCAAGAGCGGCTACGACGTCACCTTCGTCGACCATTCACCGGCCATGGTTGGCGAAGTGCGCGGCAAGATCGACGAGTCGGCCAAGCTCGCCGGTTGCGACGCGCACGAGGCCGACATCATCGACATGCCGATGCTCGAGACGAGTCGCTACGCGCTCACATTGGCGATGGGAGACCCGCTCAGTATCTGCAGCGACCCGCAACGCGCGGCTAACGAGATGTTCCGGCTTTGCTCGCCGGGCGGTGTCGTCATTGCAACCGCCGACAATCGACTTGCCGCGGCGGATAGCTACCTGGAGCGCGGCGACCTCGACGCGATGGAGCACGTGCTCAAGACCGGCCGCACGCAATGGGTAACGGCCCAGAAGTCGGAGCAGTTCGACCTGCACACGTTCACGCCTGACGGCCTGCGGCGGCTCTTCGAACGCAGCGGCTTCGTCGTCCGCAGCGTGCAGGGAAAGACGATCCTGCCGATCCGCAAGGTGCGCGAACAGCTGGCCGAAACGGAGACATATCGGCGACTGCTCAAGGCTGAGCTCTTGCTGTCGGCCGACCCGTTGCACGCTGCTCGCGCGGGGCACTTGCAGATCATCGCAACGAGGCCGACATGAAGAGCGACATCGCGTATTGGGGTGACGATCCGCCGAACGATCATGCAGCCGAGGTGTGTCGGCTGGACCTGTGGGCTCCGCCGGGCGAAGCGTCGGCAACGATCGTTCACTTCCACGGCGGCGGCATGGAGGGCGGCGAACGGGAAGTGCCCGAATGCCTCAAAGCTGCTGGCTTTGCCGTCGCGACGGCGGATTACCGCCTGACGCCACGGGCGACGACGCCGCAGTTCGTCGAAGACGCGGCCGCAGCGACGGCTTGGGTGATGAAGAATGTCTCGCAGCGCGTCGTGCTCGTAGGCATCTCGGCAGGTGCGTATCTGGCGGCGATGATCACGCTCGACCGCCGATGGCTCACCGCCCACGACGCGACGCCGGACGATATCGTCGGCCTCGCCTCGCTCAGCGGGCAGATGATCACGCACTTCGCGATCCGCCGCGAACGCGGTATCGCTGGCGAGCAGGCGGTCGTTGACGACCTCGCGCCGCTGTACCACGTCCGAGCTGATGCGCCTCCAATGTTGCTGATGACGGGCGACCGTGAGCTTGAACTGCTGGGTCGGTACGAAGAGACGGCTTACATGCGCCGCATGATGCTCGTCGCCGGCCATCGCGACTGCGAGCTGATCGAGATGCCCGGCTACGACCACGGCGGCATGGTCGAGCCGTCGTGGCCGATGGTGATCCAGAGCATTTGCCGTTGGACGAGCTGACGTTTACAACGCTGTCAGATCATCGGCACGTCGAGAATCTCCCGCAGCTCGTCGAGTGCGGCCTCCGACTCCTCGTACAGCCGCACGTCGGCCAGCTCCGCTGGCAACAATGAGCCGCGGTAGTGGCGAGATACCCAGTCGATGAGCGTCTCGTGGAGCTGCGGCGTCCAGAAGACGTTGCCGCGAACGGCTGCCCGTTCGTCGTCGCTGAGGACGACGCGCAGCCGCAGACACGCGGGGCCGCCGCCGTTCTTCATGCTTTGGCGGACATCGACGCGAATGGCCTGCGTGATCGGGTTGTCCTCGCGGAGGATGCGCTCGATGGCCGCCTTGGCGGTCGGCACAACGTCGCATTCGGCGGGGTAAACGAGAGCCATCGTGTCGTCGGGCAGCGTCACGAGCTGGCTGTTGAACAAGTAAGATTGCACAGCATCCGCTAGCGGTAGCTCTTCGTCTGTAACCGTGATTCGCGTAAAGCCACTCACCGCGTCTGGGAACAGGTTGGCAAACACTTCGTCCCACGGCCACATCGCGTCCCACGCCGCTTCGTGCATGAGAAGTACCGGCCCGTTGCCGACGGCGATGACGTCGTTATGAAATGCTCCCGCCTCGCTTGCCTCCGGGCTTTGCTTGACGAGCAGGAACTGTGCGGCCTGCGACGCGGCGTGTAGCCCGACAATCTTGACGCTTGACGCCTCGAGCTGCCGCGGCTTGAACCTGCGGCCGCTCAGGTCGTCGTAGCTGGTTCGGCCGTAGGTAAAGATTTCGAGTCCCGCCGACGCATGGGCGTTGCACAGCCGCGTGTGATTCGCCGCGCCTTCGTCCGGCAGGGTTGCGGGGAGCGGCGGGTGCACCTTGAAGTACCGCTCATCGCCGAAGAGGTGCTCGAAGACGGTCAGACGCTCGAGCGATTCGAGTGCGCGATGACGCTGGCTGGCGAGGTTGGCGATCGTGAAGTGACAGCGGCCGTCGGCAGTGTCGGGGCTTGGCGACACCGTTGCGGCGTTGGCGGCCCACATGGCCGCGGCGCTTGAGGCAATGGCCAGGTCACGCGACTGTGCGTTCTTCAATAGCTCGAAAGGCTCCGACCCGTAGCCGCACGACCGCAGGTAGCCCAGGTGCGGCCGACGTTGGGGCGGCAGGACCGCCTGCGGCACACCAAGCTCGGCAAGCTGCTTCATCTTCGCCAACCCTTCCAGCGCTGCCGCCTTGGGATGAGAGACATGGTCCTTCGAGGCCATCGACGCAAGGTTGCCGCTGCCGAGACCGGCAAAATTGTGGGTCGGGCCGACGATGCCGTCGAAGTTGTATTCGCGGTAGGTCACGCTTCAGACTCCAGGCTGGCGACGGGGTAGGTGCAGTAGTCGAGCGCGGTCGCGCCGGCGGGTCGATAGTTGCCGCTCCGCCCGACGCCGCCGAACGGCAGCTTGCCGCTGGCACCGGTGAGCGGTCGGTTCCAGTTGATGCAGCCGGCGCGGACATGTGAGACAAAGTACTCGTAGTCGTCACGGCTGCGCGTCACAATCCCGGCGGCCAAACCGAAGCGCGTCGCATTCGCCGCGGCAATGGCATCGCTCAGCGACGCCACCCGCACCACCTGCAAGAGTGGGCCGAAGACTTCGCCGTCTCCGACCTCAACCCCCGTCGTGTCGATCAACCCCGGCGTCACGACCGTGGAGTCGAGTGATTTTGACGGGAGCAGCGATTTCGCTCCCGCTTGCAAAAACGCTTCCTGCGCCGCGAGCACCGCGCTCGCGGCAGCCTTCGAGATGAGCGGACCGACCATCGGCTCTGGCTCATCCGTTGGCTTGCCGACATGGATCTGCCGTACCGCCTCGACGAGCTGATCGACAAGTCGGCCCGCCGTCGCGGCCGTAACGATCAAGCGTCGGGCACACGTGCAGCGCTGGCCGGACGAGATGAACGCCGACTGGATGACGAGCTCTATCGCCGCATCGACGTCGGCAGGTTCGTGGACAACGATCGGGTTGTTGCCGCCGAGTTCGAGGGCGAGCATTTGGTCATAACGCAAGCATTTGGCGATGGCATCGCCTGCCTGTTCGCTGCCGGTGAAGAGGACGCCGTCAATGTTGCTGTCGACGAGCGCCTGGCCCGTCGCTCGCCCGCCTTGAACGACCTGCAGCACGTCCTGCGGTACGCCGGCGTCGTGAAACAAAGCGGCCAGTGCTTCGCCGCAGGCCGGCGTGTGTTCGCTGGGTTTGAAGACGACGCTGTTGCCCGCCAGCAGGGCCGGCACGAGGTGGCCGTTGGGTAGGTGCAGCGGAAAATTGAATGGACCGAATACGGCAAGTGTGCCGATCGGACGATGCCGAAGGCGGGCGGTCGTGCCGGGGGCGACCTCGAACGGCTCGACCTGCCTGGCTGCCCAGGCGGCGAGCGAGGCTGTGACTTTGGCGCCGAGCAGCTTCACCTCGCCGGCGGCGTCGCTGGGCATTTTGCCGGCTTCGTCCACAACGAGCCGTGTCAGCTCTCCGCCCCGCTCGACGGCGAGCTCGGCGAAACGACGGAGCATTCCGATCCGGGCCTCGACGCCCCTCTGTTCCCAATCGTGCTGTGCCTGCCTGCCTCGAGCGACGGCCGCGTGAACCGAGTCTGCTTGAGCAGCGTGTCCTTGCCAGACCGATTGACCCGTGGCCGGATTGTGCGACGTCAGTAAGTGGTCGTCGTGGTCCATTGCGTTGTTGGAAGCGTACCGCAACAGAAGTGACGGACCGCGGCTCGGGGACGTTTCGCGGTCCTCGACTCTTCATCATTCATGCCGAAGCTTCGACATCGCTCAGACGCGGGATCGACGATTGTGCACCGGGCACCGTCGTCGCCAACGCCGCAGCGACCGTGGCGAATGTCATCGCTGCCACCAGATCATCGTGTTCCGCGAGTCGCACGGCCAACGCTCCGCAAAAGGTATCGCCGGCCGCGGTCGTGTCGACGGGCTCGACGCGGTGGGCCGGCAAGGTGTGGGTGCGGCCGTCCGACCCGACCGCGACGCAACCGGCCTTGCCGAGGGTTATGACGACGTTGAGGGGCCCACGTTCCTGCAGGCTGCGTGCCATGGCCGGTGCGTCCGACGGCTCGCCGAGTAGCATGGCCGCCTCGGTTTCATTGACGACGAGATACGTGATTCGGTCGCTCAACGGAACCGATGCGTCGCCGACGGGGGCGTAGTTCAGAAGGACCGTCGATCCACGACTCGAAGCCGATTCGATGGCGGCCGTGACGGTTGCAGCGGGCGTCTCCATCTGCAGCACCACGATGTCGGCGTCTACGACGGCATCACCTGGCTCAAGCTGTGCGTTGGCTCCCGGGCAAACAGCGATGCAATTTTCAGCGTCGTCGTCGACAAAGATGAGGGCAGTGCCGGTCGGCGCGTCGCAGCGCTTGATGTGGCTCGTGTCGAGTCCTTCGGCGTCGAACGCGGCGACCATTCGATCGCCGGCCGAGTCGCGCCCGACGCAGGCGACGAAGGCCACCTCGGCGTTGCGTCGATTTCGGACGGCGGCGACGGCTTGGTTAGCCCCTTTGCCGCCGAGTGCGTCGAAGAAGGTGCCGCCGGCGACGGTTTCACCCGGCCGCGGCAAGGTCGGCACGCGCGCGACGAGATCAAGATTTGAGCTGCCGACAATGAGGACGCGGGGCACCGTCGCAGCTTACCGCCTCATGGCCCCGGCGGGATTCGAACCCGCACTGGAACGATTTTAAGTCGTCTGCCTCTGCCGTTGGGCTACGGGGCCGCTGCCGCCACCTTAGCGGGCCAACTCGACGCTGCGCGTCTCACGCAGCACCGTGACCTTGATCTCGCCGGGAAAGCTGATGCTCGCCTCGACGCTCCGCGCAATGTCTCGCGCCAGCTTGGCCACAGCACCGTCGTCGAGTGCCTTGGCGTCTGCGATCACCCGGATCTCGCGGCCGGCGTGAATCGCGTACGCCTGTCGTACGCCGCGAAACTCTGCTGCAAGCTGCTCGAGCTCCTTGAGCCGCTTGACGTAGCGCTCGAGGGATTCGCGGCGGGCACCGGGTCGACTCGCACTGATCGCGTCGGCGGCCATGATGATCGGCGTGTAGGGCGTTGTCGATGGCACGTCGCCGTGATGACCGGCGGCGGCGTTGACGACCGCTTCGGCTTCGCCGAGCTTGCGGAGCAGATTCCCGCCGATCTCCGCGTGTCCGCCTTCGGTCTCGTGGTCGGCCGCTTTGCCGATGTCGTGGAGCAGGCCGGCGCGTCGGGCGATCGTGCCGTCGAGGCCGAGTTCGTCGGCAATGACCTGCGACAGGTGAGCGACTTCCAGCGAGTGCTTCAGCACGTTCTGGCCGTAACTCGTGCGAAAGTGAAGGCGACCGAGCATCGGCAGGAGCTGCTTGGGCAGGTTCACGGCGTGGCCGTTGTGGGCCGCCTCGTCGCCGAGTTGTTCAAGTTGCTCGTTCGTTTGATCCGTCGCCTCCTGAACGGCTTCTTCGATCCGGCCCGGGTGAATGCGGCCATCGGCGATAAGCTTCTCGAGCGACAGCCGTGCGATTTCGCGTCGAACGGGGTCGAAGCAGCTGAGCCCGACGACGCCGGGCGTGTCGTCGATGATGACATCGACGCCTGTCGCCTTTTCGAAGGTTCGGATGTTTCGCCCTTCGCGGCCGATGACGCGACCCTTCATCGCATCGTCGGCGAGCGTGACGGTCGTCGTCGTGTGCTCGGCGGTCTGTTCGGCGGCGTAGCGCTGGATAGCCTCGATGAGAACGTTCCGGCCTTCGCGTTTGGCCTCTTCGCGCGCCTGTTCGACGCTCCGTCGGACAATGTCACCGGCCTCGCTATGACATTCCTCCTCGACCCGCTTGAGGAACATCTCGCGGGCTTGCGTCTCGCTGAGCCCGCTGATCTCGATGAGCTGAGCCTTAGTCTCTTTGAGATCTCGTTGAAGATCGCGCGACTGTTCTGCCAATTCGGCCTCAAGCTGGTCCAGCGAGGCTGCCCGCTCGTCGAGCTTTCGCTCCCGCTCTGACAACGCCTCGGCTTTGACATCGATGGCGTCGGACCGCCGTTCGAGCTTGGCCTCGCGAGCTGCAGACGAACGCTCAGCCCGCACCGAAGCTTGCTCGGCATCGGCGAGAGTTCGCTCGGCCTGCGTGACCTTGTCCTCAGCCTCCTCACGCAGCTTGATGGCCAATTGTCTGGCTTCAAGCTCGATCTGCTTGGCGTCGTTTTTGCTTTTGCGACGGGCCTGTTCGACAAGGTCGTCAGCGCGCCGCGAGGCGTCTTCGCGAAGTTCGTCGACGCGTCGCCTGGCCGATTCGGTCAGGCGGCGGCCGGAGAGTCGGGCGGCGGTGAAGAGTCCGGCTGCCCCGAGAGGCAAACCGATCAGAAGGCCCAGGGTAATCCACAGGGTCATGGCGAACCGTCCTTACTGCCGACGACGCGGTGCGTCGCGGCCGGATCAAGGGCGGCCACTTCGTTCGTAGAGATCGGCGCAGCGGCGGGCCGCGACGCCAGGTATGGGGTCGACCGAGGCGAAGATGTTGCGTCGCATCGGTCATCCGTGCCGTATCAGGCGGTTGAGTGCAAACTAATAGAACGAAGCGCCTTACACCGCGTCGAGGGATCCGTGACCCCACGCGGCGGCCGGTGGCTGTTCGGCGGAAGGGGACGCAGGTGCGGGCACCTGTGTCGCCGCCGGGCCGGTCGGCAAACGCGAACGTCATTAGACGCCAAATCCACGCGTCTGGCAACCCGCGAAGGCTTCCCTAGACTCAGGTCCATCCCGCTAGGGGCGGCCGACCTGTGTCGGCCTGAGACGAACCCTCCGAACCTGAACCGGGTCATGCCGGCGTAGGGAAGCGAACCGTGACGACCGACACCCTCGACATCCTGCTCGATCATCACCGCTGGAGCACCCATCGTGTGCTTGAGGCGTGCGTGCCATTGTCGCAGGACCAATGGCATAAGACGTTCGCAATGGGCGTCGGCTCGCTGCACCACACGATGCTGCACGTCGTTCGATGCGTGCAGGGGTGGACCAACCGCGTTCAGCAGATCGAGTGGCCGCGCCACGCCGAGGCGCACTACACGCGCGTCGAGCTGATGCAGATGAACGACGCGAGCGTGAACGCCTTGGCCCGTCTCATCTCGCGCTATCGCCAACAAGGCACGCTTGACGAGGTGGCGGAGGAGACGTTTCACCCGGCCGACCGTGAGCCCGTGCACGTCCGCTTCACCCGTCGGGCGGCGATCGTCCACTGCCTTGTGCACGGCACCCACCACCGGGCCCAGGCCCTGAACATGCTCCGCCAGCTCGGCGTCGCTCCGTCGCCGGAGATCGACGTGATGGACTGGCACCACGAAGAAGATTTCAAGTCATGACCACGAAGAACGATCCCGCCGTCGTCCCGCATCTCGATCGTCAATGGCAGCTGCCCCCGATCGGCGGCAACCCAGGTGTCGAAAAGAACGCCACCACCCCCGGCTCGTTCGCCAACAGGCCCGACATCGGCGGCCCGCTCAGCTTCAGCAGCCCTGACACTGCCGCCATGCCGGCTCCGAGCGACAAGACCGCCTGGGACTTTCTGCCCGACGGCTGGACAAAAAATCCCGGTGAGAACAAGACCAATTTCGAGCAGGACTGCATCACGCAGCTCGAATTCGCCCGCTGCGGCATCATCACGCAGCAGATGCAGCGCGTCGCCGAACGCGAGCCGCACCTGACGGCTGAGCAGGTCCGCGACGAAATCGCCGCCGGCCGCATGGTGATTCCGGCCAACCGCGTCCACCTCGAGCACAAGCTCGATCCCATGGCCATCGGCCGGGCAAGCAAAACCAAGGTCAATGCCAACATGGGTGCCTCACCCGTGGCCAGCAACATCGATGAGGAGATCGAGAAGCTCCAATGGGCCGAGAAGTGGGGCGGCGACACCGTGATGGACCTCTCCACCGGCGGCGACCTCGACGCCACCCGTCTCGCCCTCATTCACAACAGCACCGTCCCGATCGGCACCGTTCCGATCTACTCGATGATCATCGGCAAGAAGATCGAGGACCTCGACGAGGCGATGATCCTCGACACCGTCCGCCACCAGGCCGAGCAGGGCGTCGACTACTTCACCATCCACGCCGGCGTCCTCCGCGAACACCTCAAGTTCGCCCAGAAGCGCCTCATCGGTCTCGTCTCCCGCGGCGGTTCACTCCTGGCCAAATGGATGCTTCATCACAAGAAGCAGAACCCGATGAACACGGCATGGGAGAAGATCTGCGACGTTATGCACGAGTACGACGTCACCTTCTCCATCGGCGACGGCTGCCGTCCGGGAGGTCTGGCTGACGCCACCGACGACCTGCAACTCTTCGAGCTCGCCGAGATTGGCAAGCTCACGGAGCGGGCTTGGCGTAAGGGCATTCAGGTCATGGTCGAAGGTCCGGGTCACGTGCCGTTCGACCAGATCGAGTTTAACATGAAAGCCCAGCGGGCTATTTGCCACGGTGCGCCGTTTTATGTGCTGGGGCCGCTCGTGACGGACATTTTCCCCGGCTACGACCACATCACCAGCTGCATCGGTGCGACTGCCGCCGCCTATCACGGCGCGTCGATGCTTTGCTACGTCACGCCAAAGGAGCACCTTGGCCTGCCCAAGAAGGACGACGTCAAGCAAGGCTGCATCGCTTACAAGATTGCCGCCCATGCTGCGGACATCGCGCTTGGCATTCCCGGTACTCGCGATCGCGACGACGAGCTGACGAAGGCCCGGGCCGCGCTTAACTGGCAGAAGCACTTCGACCTGAGCTTCGACCCCGACACCGCCCGAGCCTTCCACGATGAGGACCTTGATGTCGACACCGACTTCTGCGCCATGTGCGGCCACGACTGGTGCAGCGTCCGCATCTCCAAGGAAATTCAAGAGTTCTTCAGTGGTAAAGCCGACGGCTACGACCGTGGTGCTCCGGTCCGCAGCGACGCCCTGACGCCCGAACAGCAGGCCATCCTCGCCCAACGCGGCCACCTCTCCCCCGACGAGATCCACAAGCTCGCCGCCAAGGCCAAGAAGAAGCTCGCGACGGCTGAGGACAAGCTCGAAGCCGCCGACGCCTCCGGCAAGGCCTCGTGCCACAGCGACTACGTCGATCCCGAAGAAGCCAAGCAAAAGCTTGTCCAACTAGGCGTCGGCGTCACCACGAACGACAGCGTGATCTAACGGCGTCGGCGTGTTGTCAGATGCAGTCGCACAGAGCACGTTGTCTGCGTTATGTTGGCCTCATGCTCTTCCTGCTCGCCCTCGCGGTAGCGCTCTTGCAAGCGGCAACGCCCGTCGACCGGCAGCCCGTCCTGATTTGGGAGGTGCTTGTCGATGACGATGGTGTGTTGGGTCAATGGATCGACAATGAGCGAGGTGCTGAGAACGCAGCCTTTAGCCCCGACGGCTCGCTCATCGCGACTGTTGCGAAGGGCGACGCGTCTGTTCGGCTGCTCGACACAGAAACAGGCCAAGAGCGATGGCGGCACGATGGCGGGGCGGAGATGGAGACGGTCGATTTCACCCTGGATGGCAAACACGTGCTCGCTGGCGGTTCCGGTGGTGGCGACGGCGGTGCGGTCGTCGCGCTTGATGCGGTAACCGGCCAGGAGGTCGCGCGGCTGACGACCGGAACGAGCGTCGAAGGGCTGCGCGTGCACACCGACGCCAAGCGGGGCGAGACCTTGCTCATCACGGGGGACGAGCACGGCCTGATCCGTCTCTGGAACATCACCGGCAGCCCGGCCGACTGGCACAGCGAACCGATATGCGTCCTCGAGCAGGGCGACGATCAGGATCGGGACCCGGAGACGGCAGGCCACGCCGATGTTAATCAGATCGACGTCTATGACGAGACGATTTACGCCGCCGGTCGCAACGGCGTCGTCACCCGGCACGACCTTGCCGCCCCTCACGCCGCGCAAGCGGCGCTAGCCGGCCTCGGTGGGTCGCTCAAGGCGGTGCGTGTCAGCCCCGACGGCCGCTACGTCGCCGCCAGCAACAGTGTGACCAATGAACAAGTCGGGGCCGGTGTGGCCATTTGGAATGTTGCCACCGGCGATCTGCTTGCGGTCTGGTGTAGTCCGGCTGATCCCGACCGGCACAATTTCGAGACGCTCGTCTTCACGCCCGATTCGCGGACGCTACTCCTGGGTGGTTCGTTTCCGCTGACGCCGCGCCCGCAGCCACTGCTTGCTTTTGATGTCGCAGACCTGCTTGCCAATGGCCACAAAGCCGCTCCGGCTGCGTCTGCGATGTGGCGGCAGGAGTACATCAGCTTCAACCCCGCCGCACCGGATGACTCGCCCCAAATGCTCACTGCCCACGATGACGGCGGCATTCGCCTGTGGCGTTGGTCGCCGGCAGTGATGCCTTAGCGGCTTGCTTCGGATGGCGAGCCATCGACTGCCAGGTCCTACTCCAACGATTCGCGCGTTACCATGCGCGTCGTATGAGCGACCAGGACCCGTTTGCCGCTGCTCGCCGCGACCGCTCGCGGGCCCGGGCGGAGGTGGATCATGGGTCGACGATACCAATGGTGCTCGATCATGCGGAAGTAAAACGGGTGCTGCGAGAGTGGCAAACCTTCAGCAGCGATGACCCGCAACACATCACGGTGCGTCCGGAAACAGAGGTGCGTGACGTTCGGCAACTCCCGATCGAGACCGATCCGCCGCAGCACACGGCTTACCGCAAGCTCGTCGAGCCGTTCTTCCGCCGCCCGCTCGACAAGGAGTATCAACGTGGCATGCAGGAGATGATCGACGCGTCCCTGCTCGCACATGTCGATGCGGGCGAGGTGGAGGTCGTCCGTGAGTTTGCCCTGCCGGTACAGTCGAAGTCGCTAGCCCGAATGCTCGGCGTAGGGGACGATGAGGCAGAGCTCTGGATGAATTGGGGCGTCCATGTCTTCTACGACGGCGACAGCGTGAGCAAGGGGGCTGCCCTGACGAGGTACATCCGTCATCGCTTCGCGGCAGCCGGAACCGACAGACATGACTTCTTTAGTACCCTCAACCGTGCTGAGATCGATGGCCGCTCACTGACGATGGCCGAGAAAGAGGGCTTTGCCAGCGTCACGTTTGCCGGCGGGCGTGACACGGTCATCGGCAGCATCGTCTCAACGGTTGCTCATCTTGCTGAAGATGCCGAACGGTTCGAATGGCTGCGGCGCGACACGTCGCGTCTGTCGATGGCCGTCGAGGAAATTGTGCGTCACCTCAGCCCTGTGAGCGCATTGGCCCGCCGCTGCCCGCGCGGCGGCACCGTTGGCGGCGAGGCTGTCGAGCCGGGCGGCCGCGTCGCCGTAAGCTACGCCGCAGCAAATTACGACGAGCGTGTCTTCACCTGCCCGGCAAACCTGCAACTCGACCGCTCGCCCAACCCGCACTTGGCTTTCGGCTTCGGTAAGCACCACTGTCTCGGTGCCGCTCAAGCACGCCTGGTGCTGCGCTGTCTTCTGCTAAGCCTCTGCACGCACGTTGCCACAATTGAAGTCATAGACCGTGACGCTCAGGTTGACCGCCAAAACTGCCACACTCGCGTTCCAGGCTTCAACCGCCTCGTCGTCCGCTTCAGTCGATCGACGTGACCTGTACAGACAAGCCAAAGCAGTTGCGCATCGCGGTCGCCGCTGTACCAAAGGAACGCCGCTGTTCGTGGAGGACTGCTCACGCCGCTTTGGACTCACAACCCTTCTTAGACTGCTTGCTGGGTCGTCCGAGCGGGTTCAAAGTGTGCTGAAGCGACAACGTCTCCGCAGCTCGGCGGGTCCAGCACGGACACCCAAAGGGCCGATTCCGAACAAAGCACTCGTCAAACTGCTGATAAAGGGACGGATGAAGCGGTGACTTAGGTCCTGCTGGGCAATAGCATGCATCAACAGGAGAAGGCTGATCTATGTGTCTATAAGTGTCTAAATACGGAGAAGGCTGAAGCGCTGCTGGCGATGTGGCGGATCGACTTGAGGCATGCCAAGCTTCTGCCGTTGACACCAAGCCTTCGTTGACAGGAAGACGCTCCACAATCTGGATAGATGCATTCAAGTATTCTCGGGTTGGCTGAATTGGAAAAGAGCGAAAACGAGATCTGTACACCGCGCCAGATTTGGCGCAGGGTGACATCTGCTTTCTCTCTCTGGCGTGCCTCATGGTCACCCAGCGAACGAGTTCAGAAAGCTCTCCAGATCGCTCAGGCCGGACGATCAGGTGCCAACAGTGCGGGAGAATGCACCAGGCGACGAGATCGATGCGACCCGATACGCCAGCGGACACAGCTTTTTGATTCCGCTGTTGCGCCTTTGATAGAAGGTGCTCAAAGTGAGAGCGACAGTCTTCATCGGCTAGTGCGGCCTGATCTGGCCGAGTCCGATTGAAGATGTGGAATATGTATCCTCCGAGTAACATTCGCTTGCATCTTGGCATGACAACGCTTCCTGTTGCATAATTGATGCCCCGAAAGCTATGAATAGCGGCCTTTTCGTCAGAAGGAAAGACGGACCGAAACCTTTTATGCGTCCCCATTTGCTTTTCGAAGTTCGTTCCTTTCGCTGTCGTCGGAGGTATCCGAAGTCTGGGTGGTCGATCAGGGTTGATCCAACCGCTTCTCGAACCACCCCCATCATGTACGACAGTCTCTCAGCCATCTTCCTGAATCCCGACAAGTGCAGCAGTCGCCGCCGACGTGGCAGCGTCATTTTGGCTTCTTGTGCGATGATCCCGGTCTTCTTGCTTCTGCTGGGGCTATCCATTGAAGCCGGTCACCTGACGCTCGCCAAGGGTCAGTTGCGGACCGCTGCCGATGCCGCGGCTTTGGCAGCCGCCAACGAATTGGAAGCCGACGCACCGCTTCATGAGAACGAAGCAACGGCATTCCTGACGGCTAAGGCCACTGCTATGAGCAATGAAGTTCTCGGGCAGGCTCAGGACCTAGTTCCGCAGGATGTCGAGGTCGGTCACTGGAACCCCGTCCGACGCATGTTCACGCCTGGGAGTGACAGCGACAAGGTTGTAAATGCTGTTCGAGTTACCGCGCACCGGTGCGGCGAGCGGGATCAAAATGTGTCGATGCTTTGGTTCAACACCATTGCATGCGACTTGCATGCCGAGGCCGTCGCTCATCGTCTTGCGGCTGATCCGCCCGTCGGCTTCATCGGCCTTGACCGTTTCCGCTCGCGCGGCGTGCTCACAACCGCAGCTGTAGGACCGACAGGTCGCGTTCCAATGCTGGGACGGGGACGCCGCGGCGGCGACATCCACAGCAACGGTGACGTTGATCTGCACGTCGCCGGCCTCGCTGGTGTCACCCACATCAACGGCGACATCAACGCCGGTGGCGACGTCAATCGCCCTGCCGTCCGGCTTCTGACCCGAGTGACGGGGCGCGTCGCCACGCCCCACGAGCCTTACGCTCTACCGGTTGTCCCGGAAACGATGGCAGACCGCAACGATAACGACCGCCTGCCGTCGCACGCTTACGATGGTCGGAATCTCACCGCGGTCGGTATTATGAACCTCAACGCCGGGGTGTACAAGGTCGAAGACTTCCGCGTTCTTGCCGGAGCCATCGTCAACGTCCGCGGCCCCACGACCATCGTCGTCACAGGCGACGCTTCAATCGTCGGTTCGGTCATTTCGCTGAATCAGCGGGCTTCTGACCTACGCGTGCTGGTCGCCAACGACGGACGTGTCGATCTAGCCGCAACAGCCGATCTCTACTGCGACCTTTACGCCCCTGAGAGCAAGGTTTCGGTCACCGGTGGGCTTCGATACACGGGTCGCATCGTTGGTAAAGAGATTGATATTTTGGCGACAAGCTTCCTGTTTGCCGACCCGTCGATTGGCGACCCCTTCGCCGCCGCCGCGCCGCTGACGTTGGTCAAGTGAAGGGCGTCTCTGCCCCCAAAGCCTGCTCGCCGAGCGATAGGGACCAGGCGATGATCCCTGAGAGACCGATCAAGAAGGGTAGCGGATATCCGTCCGTGTGCCGGCGTGGACTATTCCGCACCAATCCTCGCGGTTCTACGTGTCTGCCGTGGGTCTAACGTTGGCGAGATCGTCAGGCGTATTCACTGCCAAACGTAATAATGTGTGTGATGATTTAGCGAGCACAAGCCTGAAAAGGCGGGGTAGGACTAGTCCGCGAGGGCATATATTTGTGCTGAGGTCGAGAATCTGCTTGTGCAGATCGGGCGGTGGCATATACTTCCGTTGCAACATGCAGGAGGACTGCGGCCGAATGGTTCGCCCAGACGCTGCTCGCTTTGCAGACCCCTCAGGAGGATGAAGATCATGATTCGAACCGCACTACTCACGACTGCCGCCGTTCTCGCCGCTTCGACCGCCGCCGGTGCGGCTTTGGTACAGAGCTTCGAGTTCGACACGCCCGGTGACACAGAAGGGTTCAACGGAGCCAACGTCACCGGTCCGCTTGTCGTCGCCGGAGGCCTGCTGACGGGCACAACGGTGAGCGGAGGTGGTGACCCGCAGCTGATCAATCCTGCCACCAGCGGACGCGTCAACCTCACTCCGGCCATGGGTGAGACGTTTGACCGCATCGAGTTCCGCGTCCGCGAGCTGGAAGGCGTAACGCCCGTCAACACCTTCTCGTCAGCTGGTCTATTTGTCGCGCTGAATTCAGCAGGATTTAACGGCAATGCGCCGACGGCAGGTCTCTATTCGGCCGCCGCCGACGGTGAGTATTTCATTGTCACCGTAGATATCAGCAGCTATGCCGGAACTCTTCCGGTGACGTCGATCCGTCTCGACCCAATTGGTGGACCGGACGCGGCTGGTAACACGTTCAACGTCGACTACATCCGAATCTTCGACACCGCTCCGATTCCGGAACCGACGTCAGCCCTTGGCATCATGGCCGGTGGCCTCCTGCTCGCGGCTCGTCGCCGTCGCTGAATCAAGCCCGATCCGGCCGCGTCTGCGGACGGCATCTAAAACTGATCGGCACGCCTCGCTTCACGCGGGGCGTGCCGCTTCTTTGGCGGGAACGACTTCGAAAGCTGCTTCTCGCTCCAGGCCAGCGTCTGCGAGGGTGCCGAGGCGACGAAGGTCGGGGAAAAGGCCGCTCCACGTTGCCACCACGACCAGCGTCCCGACGCCACCCGAGACCACGCTCACGATCGGCGTCGTCAGCTGTGCCACCAGGCCGCTCTCGAACCCGCCGAGCTGATTCGAGCTGCCGATGAAGACGGCACTGACCGCGCTCACCCGCCCGCGCATGGCGTCGGGTGTTGCCAGCTGCACCAATGTTTGGCGAACGACGACGCTGACATTGTCGAAGACGCCGGTCAGGAACAACATCGCGATCGACAGCGGAAACGACGTCGAGAAGCCGAAGACGATCGTCGCCACACCGAAGCCGGCGACGCTGATCAGCAGTGTGCGGCCGGCCCGCTTCATTGGTGGCGTGTGCGTCAGCACGAGGGCCGTAACCAGTGCCCCTGCCGCCGGGGCGGCATTGAGTACGCCCAGACCCATTGCACCCACACCCAAGATGTCGCTGGCAAACACCGGAAGCAGGTAGACCGCGCCGCCGAAGAGGACGGCGAAGAGGTCGAGCGAGATGGCCGCCAGGATCAGCTTGCGGTGCCAGACGAACGACAGCCCTTCGCCCAGATCTGAGAGGACACCGCCGAGACCTTTGGCGGCTTTGCCGGGCTCGGGCTTTGTGTGTACGTCGAGCAGGGCGATGACGACCATGAATGCAGCCGTAGAGAGTGCGGCCAGGAAGTACGCCGCCGGCAAGCTCACCGCGATCACGAATCCACCCAAAGCCGGCCCGGCCAGGCCGCTGATCTGCCCGACGCTCGTCCGCCATTTCACCGCGTTTTCGAACGTGTCCCGTGGCACGAGCATCGGCAAGAGCGCTGCCCGGGCGGGCCAAGTCAGGCGAAGAAAGGCCGAGTCGATCAGGAGTAGAAAGAACATCCACCCGATCGATCCTGCTTTGGCGGACAGGATGCCCAGGCCGATGCTGGTGAGCGTCGTGCCCAGCATGCCGACCAGCATGATCTTGCGGCGGTCGTACCGGTCGGCCAGCACACCGGCGGGCAGGGTGAGCAGCAACATCGGGATCGCCTGCATGAGCGCGACCCACGCCAGGTCCATCTCGCGGCCGGTCCGCTGGTACACCTCCCACGCGATTGCGAGCCCTTGCCCGGCCGTGCCGATCGAGACGAGCGTGCCGGCGATGAGGTAGTTGCGGAACGGCTTGACCCGCAGCGCCTCGTAAGGGTCGTGCCGCGTGGGCTCGTCAGGTGGCAAAACATCGGTCATACGGCATTGCGACTCTATCGACGGTGAAGCACGGTACATCGATCGCGGTTAAACTGGATCGAATGGGGTTCGACCTGACGTGCGACCGGTGTGGCTATGACCTGCGAGCGACGCCCGAAGGTGCGGTATGCCCGGAGTGCGGGTTTTCGGTCGCAGAGTCGGCGCGGCTGGCGATGATCCCGAGACGGCCGCGGTGGCGTGACAGCGACCCGCGGTGGCGGCGTCGCATGCTCCTCGGCTGCTGGGTGCTGGCGTTACTGCCGCTGTTTTCGATCCTGCAACGGACGGGTGTTGCTGATCAGATTCAGCTCCCGAGCATCCTGCCGTTCGATAAGACAACGAACACGCTCGGCAGCAATTTCTACGCCGACTGGCTCGATCCCTTCTTTACCTTCTTCATCGGCATCACGCTGCTGTTCGCCAAGGAGCGGTTCCGCAGACGAGGCTTCATCGATTCGATCCGCCGCGTCGGCATCTTGGTCTGTGTCGGCGTTCTCTTCCTCGGCATCGCGTCTTTTGGGCTGATCGTCGCCCTAGTCGGGCTTGGCATCAGTGCGTTGTTGCACACGTTGCCGATCGAGAATCAGCCGCCCGAGACGCATGTGCTGGCGTGGGTTTCTACCCGCTACTTCGATTATGCTCCGAACTCGACGCTGTGGGCAAGCAGCCTTCTGATTGCCTTTTCTGCAGCGGCGGTCCTGCTTGCGTGCGTCGTCCTGTTCGAGGTGTTGCGTAGCACGTTACCGATGGGCAAAGGCCGAGCTCGCCGGCGCGGCATGATTCTGGCGGCCTTGCCCACGCTTCCGCTCGCGATCCTGGCGGTCGTTCAACTCGCCGCAGCCGTGGCGGTCTACTTCCAGCACCGGACGGAGGACCATTTGCCGTACGCGTTCTTCTACTTCGAACCCCAGTCTGTCGCAGTCGTGTTCCAGAACCTGCCGGCGGGTAGGGGTGCCACTGTCCTCTACTATTACGCTGACATCATCAAGTGGCTCTCCTGCGTCGTCATCGCTCTCTGGCTGACGACCGCTCAGATCGCGTCCTGGCGACATCCTCGACCCTGCCAATCGACCTAACGCATCTCCCGCTCGCCGAAACCGCGGAGGCCGGCGTCGACGACCGCGGTCTGCTTTCGGCTTCGGCGGCAGGTGTGGCAGATGAGACGGTGCAGCCGCTCCGCCAATCGCTCGGACCAGTCGCTCTCGCCGTATTGTGACCGCAGGCGGATCAGGTCGGCCCGCTCGCACCGCAGCGTCAGCACGAGCAACGCGTGACCGAACACACGCCCAAGCGACCCGTGGGCCGGAGCGTCTTCGGCACCTGGCGCTGAATCGGGAGGATGGATCACAGTCTCGTTCATGCTGCGGGACAGAGTGTTACGTCGGATTCTTTTCCAAAGGTCGACCAATAAAAACCGTTGAAAGGCCACTGCGAAGCCGCAGGCGGCCGCGGTGGACGAGCGTCCAGAGGTTCGCCCGTGTCACGCCGAGCAACGCACACACCTCAGCCGTGGCCAGCCCGTCGATCTCGCGAAAGACGATTGCCTGCCGCATCAGCGGCGGCATGTCGTCGAGGCAGCGGGCAAAGTGCTCCCAGAACTCCTCGCGCTCCATCGCCTCACCCGGCCGACCGTGCCAGCGGTGGCGGGCGATCGCGTAGACCTGTTCGCGGACCGACGGTCCGGCCACGCGCAGGACGTCGCGGTACTCGTCGAGCACACGCCGCCTGACCACGTCCCGCCGCACGCGATCGACCACGCGACGCCGGACAAGTGTGAATAGGACGGCCCGCTCGTCGCGTGGCTCGTCGCCGTTGGCCAGCGACTCTGCCGCCGAGACGAGTGCGTCCTGTACCGCGTCGTCTGCGTCGTCCGGATTCAGCAGCCGTCGGCGGGCGAACGTGATGAGGTCTGGCCCGTGCTTCGACCACCACGTCGCCAGGATGTCCTGGTCGTGTGAAGGCGTTGTTGCATCTCCCGATTCGTACGGCACGTCACCTGACTATTCATGCCCCCGCGACGCCCGTAAACGCCGCGAGGGTGAGGGGAGAGATAGCTGTTCAGCAATCGGACCCGCTCTGGAGCGTGACGTCGCAGGCCGATGCTGTTCCTTTCAGCGGCGTTCGATTATTCTTCTTCGACGAGTCCCGCCGTACGGGCAAGCACGATCCGGCGGTAGAGTGTGCCATGCAGGCGGATCCTGATGATGTCGAGTCCGCGACTGCTGCTGCACCCGTGCCGATCCTCCGCACGATCGTCGGCGGGGCGCTCATGGGGACGGCGAACCTCGTGCCCGGTGTCAGTGGTGGGACGATGGTGTTGGCCGTGGGGCTGTACGACCGTTTCGTCGCCGCAGCGGCCGATGTGACGCGACTGCATCTGCACCGCCGGGCGGTTGTGTTCATCGTCCTGTTGTTCGGGGCGAAGTTCGCGGCGATGGGGTTGCTGGGTGTCCCGGTGGCGACGGCCATCAGTCGCTACCAGGCGACGGCCTACGCGCTGTTCCTTGGGATGACGCTGGCCGGAACGCCGATCCTGTGGCGCATTCTGAGGCGAACCGGCGGCCTGAGGGCCCGCTCGACCTGGCCGCTCGTGGTGATCGGCATCGCTTTGATGGCGTTGCTGGCGCTTGTGCCAAAAGGCGACAAGCCCGAGCCGACCGACGACTATCGGCCGGTCACGAACATGCCACTCGACGCCTTCGCCGGTGCCGCGGCCTACTCGGCGATGGTGCTGCCTGGTGTCAGTGGTGGCACGATCAAGCTCGCGCTGGGCCGTCTGGAGCCGACCATCTGGAGCATCGGGCAGGCCGGCAACTATGTGAACCCGGCCGTCGACGCGGCACCGCTCGACCAATGGCTGCCGATCTTGCTGCCTTACACGCTGGGCGCAGTCGTCGGGCTGGTGCTCGTCAGCAACGCACTCAAATGGCTGCTCCGCCGACATGAGGTGGCGACGACGGCGATGCTATTGGGCGTGCTGTGGGGAAGCATCTTGCCCATCTGGCCGTTCGACCGTGAGACGACGATGAGTGGCTACCTGCTGGCGGCCGTTGCTGCGTCAGTCGGCTTCGCAGGGGTGTACGCGCTGACGCTCTGGGAAGGTGATAAGCCCGGTCATGCCGGCGACCACGAGCCTGATCTTGAGGACATCGAGCGTCGGCAGGGCACGTAGGCTTTTCCATGCGCGTCTATCTCGGCTGTTATGGCCCGTCGATCTACAAGGCCACGCTCGACGACGCCGGCGAACTGGCCGAGCCCACTGCCGCTGGAGAGATCAAGAACGCGTCGTTCCTGGCGAAGCATCCGACGCTGCCGGTGCTGTACTGCTGCACCGAAGCCGGGCCCGACGGTGGCGTCGCGGCTTTCGACATCGGTCACACGACGGGCGACCTGGTCAGCCACGGTGAACCCAAGCCGACCGGTGGCGGTGGGACGTGCTTCGTCGCCGTGACGCCCGACGGGCGCTGGCTACTCGCCGCCAACTACGGCGGCGGCAGCGTCGCGGCATTTCATCTCGACGCCCGTGGCCACATCGGCGACCGCGGCTTCTTCCACCAGCACGAGGGCAGCGGCCCCAACGAGCGTCGCCAACAGAAACCCCACGCCCACTGCTTCCGACCTGATCCGACCGGCCGCTTTGCCCTGTCATGCAACCTGGGCAACGACACCATTTACGTCTACCGCACCGGCGAGACCGTCGAAGAAGCCGGTACCTTCAAGTTGCCCGCCGGTGCCGGGCCGCGTCACCTCGCCTTTACGCCCGATGCGAAGCACCTTTATGTGCTCGGCGAACTCGACAACCGCCTGTACGCCTTTGCGTGGAATGACGGAACGGCGGAGCCCATCGGCGACGTGCCGACCTTGCCCGACCATTTCGACGGCCAAAGCACGACGGCGGAGGTCGTGGTCGATGCCCAAGGCCGCACCGTCTACGCCAGCAACCGCGGGCACGACTCGATAGCCGTCTTCGCACGTCACGCAGCGACCGGCAAGCTCACGCCACGCGGCCACGCCAGGAGTGGCGGCGAACAGCCACGTCACTTCGCCCTCACGCTCGACGGCCGCCGGATGATCGTCGCTAACCAAAATACCGGCACCGTCGCCACGTTTGACGTCTGCGAAGAGAGCGGCGAGCTGACGCCAACGGGTGCAGAAGCGGCGACGGTCGAGAAGCCTGTCTGCGTGCTCCCGGCTTAGATCGTCCTCAAGCCGCAGCACACGCCCCCAACTATCGTCTGCCCATGCCGGTCGTGCGCGATAACGACCGCCTTCGCCGCATCGCGGCACGGCACGTGTCCGGCGGACGGTGGGGCGTCGGTGTCAGCGGCGGGGCAGACAGCATGGCCACCTGGCAGATCGTGCGCAAACTTGCAGGCGTCGAGGTCGTGGTGCTGCACGTCGACCACGCGTCGCGTCCGATGTCGAGAGACGATGCCGCATTCGTCGTCGAGCAGGCCAGGCGTCTCGGCGACGCGTCGTCTGTCGAGCGGCTCGAGCCAGGTGCTACGACAGAAACTGCCTGGCGACGCGAACGACTTCGCGTGTTCGGCAGCGCCTGCCACCGCTTCGACCTGCAAGGCGTCATCCTCGGTCATCATCTCGATGATCTGGCAGAAACAGTCGCCATGCGATTACTCCGCGGCTCGCCCCGAAGTGGCGTCCACGGCATCGGCGGGCTACGCCGCCTCTCCGTCGTCAGTAACGTGCGACTCTGCCGACCGATGCTCGGCGTCAGACGCTTATCGCTCCGCGGGTTCGACGTCGAGCACGTCCACGATGCAACGAACGATGAACCGATCACGCTCCGTAACCGCCTCCGATTGGCCCTTGGCAGGAATGCGGCACTGGAGTCATCGAATGACCTGCATCGTGCGCTGGTCCGACTTCATGTCGCCAGCGAGCGGGCGCAGCGGGAACTCGACGCAGCAACGCCGACGTGGCAGCATCTGCCGCTCGAGGTCGATACGGCGGACCCGCTCATGCGTGAGGCGGCGAGACGTTGGCTCGGCGGGCCACCGTCGCCCGCGGCCGTCGACCGACTGCTGTCCGTGCTGCAACGCGACGGCGAACGCGTGGTGAATCTACCGGGCGGCCTCCGCGTCCGCCGCCTCGGCCGTAAACACGGCGGCGGCTACGAGGTCACACGGCTCACTCCGCCGGCTCGATCGTCACCTTCACCAGCCGACTCTTGAACTGCTCGACGTAAAGCTCCGCCCGCTCCTTGTGCGTGACGAGCAACAACGACAACCCCCGCCGATGGGCCTCCAACGCCGCCCGCGATGCCGCAAACTCGTCGAGCGGCGTGAGCGTGCAAACGGTGTCGATCACGTCCTCGAACGTATTGAGATCATCGTTGTGCAACAGCACCCGCCACGGCGGCAACATGCCGGGCGGGTTTTTCTTGGGCTTGGTCTTACCCGACGACTTGGCGTCTTTCTTCGGCTTTGCCGGTGGCTCGGCGACGGCCGCACTGCTGCCATCACCCTCAGCGGGCTCGTCGCGTTCGTCTGCCATGAGCGGCGGTTGGAAGATGTTGTCGTCTCGGCTGTGCATCGACCTTGCGCATTGTAATCGGCGACGCCCATCGTGCCATGCCCAAAGCGGAATCCGCGATATCCCTCGGTGTCGCATCACTTTCCCCCCCACGTTCCCCCCAATCCCGGCAGCCCGTCGAGGCTCGCCGCATTCTTCTTCGCCTTGTACTCGCGCAGCCGCTCCGGCCCCTGCTTCTGGGCCCAGTCCGTCAGCTCGGTGCGCTGGCCTGTGTAGTCGTACAACGGCACGCCGAAGCCGCAGGTGTCGGAGACGCGTTTCACCCGCACGCGGATGATGCTCCGCTCGCCCGCGACGTCGGCGAAGCGTCGACGAAGGGCGTCGTACTCCGCGTCGCCGGGCAGCGTGACGTCGCCCGTGCCGTGCAGGCGAAGGATGTTCGGCTTCCCCTCGAACGCGCAGAACATGACGCAGATTCGGCCGTTCTCCTGGAGGTGGGCGACGGTCTCGATGCCGCTGCCGACGATGTCGAGGTAGGCGACGGTGGTGTCATCGAGCACGGCGAACGTGCCGTCGAGACCCTTGGGCGAGAGATTGACGAGCCCGTCCGCCGCCAGCGGGGCGGTGGCGACAAAGAACATCTGCTGTTGGGCGATGAACGCGCGATGCGTGGCCGTGATGGTGTCGCCGGACTTGCCCATGCCGAAGCGTATTCGCCGCCGGGCAACGGTTCTGTGCTGTAAGGGGTCATGACTCGTCGCATGACAATCCATGTGGCCCGCATAACGGGTGACCGTGCCGGCATAACCAATGCTCGATCCCGCATAACGGATGCGGGGTCCCGCATAACGAGTGCGCGAGACCGCATAACGAAGTCTCGGGGACACGCCTCGCGGACCGGCTGCCCCGTTATGCGGGAGCGGTCATTCGTTATGCGGGTGCCAGGCATCGTTATGCGGCATGGATCACTCGTTATGCTGAATCGCATCAAGTCGCCGGCGCGGCGTGCCGATGCCGGGCGTATGCATTCTGCACTGCCCCGATTCAACCCACATCGGCCGCCTCCGACGAGCAACAAGGATCGTCAGCGGCAATTCCGCCAGCGGAACCCCGGCTACTACGGTCGGCTGCACCGCAAGCGGAATGCGAAGATTGAAGCCCTCGCCGCCGCCCGCGCCGCCGAAGCGGCAGGGCTGCAGACGATCGTCATGGCCAAGCCGCAACTCTGCCTCCCGGCCCCGGATCTGGTCAGCCAACAGATCTTCGCCGACCTCCACCGCCTCAAAGCCGAACGCGAAAAAGTCGCGGCGTAGGGGGAAGCACGACACAATGTGTCGTGGTTGAACGTCACGCGTCGCAAGACGGTGAGTCGACCCACGACACTTCGTGTAGTGGCACCCGGCCTCCCGGCCCCGATCCCGCGCGGGACGTCGAACGCCACGGCCTGCTCGACGCCCTCCACCGCCTCGCCGCCGACCGCGAACGCGTCGCCGCGTAGGGGGGATCTGAACTCGCCTTGTTTCTGTTCTACAAGTCGTCTTCTACAAGGCGGATTGCCGTGACTGGGTGCTCGCTGCCCGGGTTGTCGACTTGATAGACATCGATCATGCCTTCTCCCTCAAGGCGAGTTATGCTCTCATACGAACGGCGGATGTCGAAGCCATCTTTGGCAAGGAAGCTCTTTACAAACCAAGAGATGCCAACAAAGCCGTTCTTCCGATGCATTCGCTCTTGCTGAGTCCGTAGACGATCGATGAGCACCTCGTCAGGGATGATATCGAAAACCTCATTGTTTCCAATCAGCGATTCCTGGATCGCTTCTCGTTCCTGCGGGGTGATGTTGATCTGAGGGGTTTTTGAATCTGCTTCTCGGATGATTGCTTTGATCTCCTCCGCTAGCTGCTCGCCTCGCTCTAAGTCGTCAGCCGTGAACAGATTACAGTGCGCTATCTTGTTCCTTAGCTTCTCAAATTCTTTCCACTTCTTGTCGAAGCCAGCATCTGCGAAAGACTCTTTAAAGAAACGCTGATAGTTAGTCTGCAATTCCGACTTGATCTGCCGAAGGGCTTCTGCAGTTTCTTCTGACTGGCGGATTCGGGAAACAATGTCTTCACGCGTTACGAATCCTGACGTCTGCGTGTGGACGATTTCTCCAAGTTCGCCAAAGTCGACAAGGTAGGCGTCCTGCGTCTTCTTGAGGAACTCTCCGAACACTGTTTCGTTCCCTTTCCGTCCCCTCGCTTTGCCAGCTACTTCTTTTCGAACCGTGATGTCCCACCATTCTGGACCTACACGAGCGGATAGAAACTTAATCAAGTAGCCTCGAAGGAGGTTCTCGATTTGGTACAGATGGGGATACAGCTGACATGCCACATGTTCTGAGGCCTCATCCTTCACGACGTAGAGCAATTCGAAGTCCGCTTGCCGCTTCAAAAACTCGAGAAGCATGAGTCGTCGCCATTCAATCTCCTCGAATGCTCCGGATAATGAGATGAAGAATGCTCGTCCGGCATCCTCATTGACCGAGTCATTTTCGACTTGAGTTGAGATGATTGCGAGCGTGGCAGAGCCATCAATGATTCTACAGTCGCTGTCTTGAACCACAGGTTCGCGCCATAAGTCGGAGTAGCCACGGAGTAAGTAGAGCAGGCTGCAGACGTCGCTCGAGCGCGTCTTGCCATTAGGATCGGCAGCGAGAAGCTCAAAGGTCAGCGATGGTGATACCATGCAGGCGTTTTAACAAGAACGGCACGCTCAATCCAGCCACTGCTTCTTCTTGAGCTTCGCCGGCATGTACTCCTCCGTAATGAAGCTGAAGTCCTTGCTGCTGGCCGTTTCGAGTTCCATCTTCACGCCGCTCTTAAGCATCGCGGCGATCTCTTTTTGCCACGGCTTTTTGTTGGCGAACCAGGGGTAGGCGGCGATTTCCTTGAGCCGGTTGATGTCCTTGTCGTTGAGGTCGATCACGTTCGTGAAGCCGAACTCTTCGCGGTCGAAGGCACTCATGCCGATGAAGCGGGCCGACGGGATGGCCATGCGTTGGCTCTCGAAGGCGAGGTTGATCGAGCCCTGCTTGAGGACGCTGTAGATGTAGTAGCCCCACGGGTCGTTGTCGGCCAGGACGTAGACGGGGAGCTTGAGCTCCTTGTGCATGCGGTAGACCATCCGGCGGACGCCGCGCGGGGGCTGGCCGCCGCCGTGGATGATGGCGCAGTTGTACTTTTCCCAGAAACGGTCCTGGTTGAAGCGGTTCCAGACGGCACTCTTCTCGATGAGCAGGACGAACTTGGCGTCCGACTTCTTGAACTCGATGACGTTGGGCTCGACGATGGAGGGCACGCCCCAGCCGCCGGAGCCCATGCGCCCTAGGTCGATCGTGTCGCCGTTGTCGACGATGGTCATCGGGCCGACCATGTTCCCCTTGTTCTCGGCGAACAGGCCCAGTTCCTCGCGAATCGAGCCGATGGTGACTTCGAGGTCCTCGATGATCGGGTCGGACTCGTCCTGGACGTCGAACGTGTTTTCCTTAGTCCCTTTGATGGTGTGCTTGCAGTGATAGAACATGTCACGGATCGAGGTCGTTTTGCCTTGATCCGCCAGTTCCTTGCAGCCGCTGGCGACGAGCATGGTCTGCATGAACTTCTTGGCTTGGCCGAGGTTGAAGAAGTTCCGCCGCTGGGCCGCGTCGCCCATCATGATGATCTTCTTTTTCTCGTCGAATGCGGCGTTGCTGAGCGACCGCGTCGGGATGTCGAAGCCGGGGTCTTCGCCGCGTTTGGCGTACTTGGCGACATCGACGGCCATGCGTTCGAGCTTGTCGCTCGTGGTGCCGGTCTTTTTCTTGCGGGTGGCGGTGGGGGGTGGGCTCATGATGGTGCGTCCTTGCCTTGTTCTTGTTCCTGATACTGCTGTATGGCGTCGGCAAGTTCCTCAATGCGCTCTGCCGCTACGCGTTCGACGATCTGCATAGTGATCTTGAAATAGGCGTGTGCCAGCTCGTTTCGCATCCCGACGATCTGCCGCCAAGGGATAGTGGGCATGGCTTGTCGTGCTTCGTCGGGCAACCCACTTGCCGCCTCGCCGATGATCATGATGTGGTAGATCAGCCACACCTCCCGAACCCGCGGCGGCAGTTCATCCGAGTCTCGGTAGAGCCGAATGGCTGCAATTGCCTTCAGAATGTCGGTTAGCCGTTTGCTGATCGTTCGCATGATGAGCGATGGTTCTAGAGGTCAACGGCGTCCTCCAACACGCTTTGCAGCACATCGGCTTCGAGTCCTTCTTCCTGGCCGACGTCCACGCGAACGCCGAGAAGATCTTCCGTTTCAAGTCGAAATCCGACAAGATCAAGCAATGACGCGTCGTCTTCGAGGTTCACCAGCAGATCAAGATCGCTGCTGTCACTTGCCTCGCCGCGAGCTACCGAACCGATGACGCGGATGTTCCTGGCCTTGTTCCTGCGGGCGATCTCGCAGATGGCACGTCTCTGACTGCGGAGGCCATCAAGCGTCAGGAACCTTTGATTGTCGAGGGTGGCGGTAGCCATGACGTCGATTCTACCTCAGGCGGCGGCGTGTTGTTCCTGAACTTCGACGGCTTCGGTGACCTCGGGCTTGCCGTCGTCGCTGCCTTCGTCAACATCCTCCTCGACGCGGTCGATGACGACCACGTTGGCGTCGCCGTCGAGCTTGCCCGCCTTCTTGGCGGGCTTGATGAAGTTGCCCTCGTCGTCGAGTTGCCGGTCGGCGGTCTCGGTGCGGCTTTGGGCGACGTTGCGCAAATCTTCGAACAGCTTCTCCGGGTCGATGTCCGTCATTCGCCCGCAGGCGGCGACGACCTCACCGATGTACTTGGCGAAGACGTCGCGACGCTGGCCTTCGCGGGCAACGCGTTGTTTGCGCCGGATGTACGTGTTGAGCTTGCGGCCGCACTCCTTGATCGCCAGCGTGATCTCCTTGCGGATCTCGTCGTAGTCGGCGACGGCTTCCTTGCTCTCGCTCGTGAAGGGCACCCAGACGCTGGCCATGTGGACGAAGACGATCAGCGGTGCATCGGGCAGGCTGTTGCGCGGCTGGCTCATGCCGTAGTTGCGCCAGTTCGTCTGCACGACCGCCTTTGTGATGCTGCACGCGGCCGGCTGGTAAAGCAGCGGAACGCGGTTGGCGAAGCGGATGACCTTGGCTCCGTCGCCGGAGGTGATGTCGCCGCCGAACGCGATGCCGACTTCGATCTGGAACGGGTTGCCGCGGTAGACGGTGGGTTCGCGCGTCTCTGCCGTGTAGAACTCGGCTTTGATCTCCTTGAGCAGCCCTTTGAGAATCTGCTGCGGCCCGATCGGCACGAGGCAATCCGTCGGCGGATTCTGGATCTTCGTTTCGTTGATCGCGCTGTGGATCGCCTCGACTTGGCCGTGATCGAGCGTCGAGCAATAGCTCTGCATCGTGATGGTGCCGACCTTGGCCTTGCCGGCGATGTCGGTGATTTCTTTGGCCACCTTGTCGCTGACGCGGCTGAAGCTCTTTTGAAGGAAGTCGCCGAGCTTGCTGTGGTCGGTTTCCTTGAGCATCCGCATGAGCACGCCCAGCTCGACGCCGTACGGGTGCGGCTTGATCTCGTCGGGCGTGTCAGGCACTTCGTCGACCTCACGCGGGAAGACGCGGTGCTCGAGGTCGGGGGCGGTGTAGACGATTTTCGCGTGTGGATTCGCGATCGCCGTCTGCTCGAGGTACTCGTCGACGCTTGCCCGGCCGCGTTGGAACTTGCCTTCGAGGGTGATGCTGACGCTTGTGCCTTGGCGAACGTTTTCCCCGTCTTCTTCCCACTCGTCGAGCACGTCGTCGACCGTAATGTCAGGGCGGTTCTTTAGAGTGTCGATGGCCAACTCAAACCGGTGTGCTTTGGCCCGTGGGCCCGTTTTGCTGGTGATCTGAACCGGCTGTCCTGTCGTGAGCAGGCCGTACATGCCGGCGGCACTGATGCCGATGCCTTGCTGTCCGCGGCTCATGCGCAGGCGGTGGAACTTGCTGCCGTACAGCAGACGGCCAAACACGTTGGGCACCTGAGCCTTGACGATGCCTGGCCCGTTGTCACGCACGGTGACGCGGAACTTGCTGGCGTTGGTGAGTGACGGAACGATGTCGCCCTGTGTGTTGGCAGCTTCGTTCTCAGCCGCCAGCTCATCGGCTTCGGTCTGCTTCTTCGTCCGCTTGGCTTTCGCACCGCCATTGAGCGCCTCGATCGTGACGTGGATCTCGGGCAGAATGCCTGCCTCTTCACAGGCGTCCAGACAGTTGTCGACGGCTTCTTTGATCGTCGTCAGCAGGGCCTTACGCGGGTTGTCGAAGCCGAGCAGGTGGCGGTTCTTGGCGAAGAACTCGCTGACGGCGATCTCCTTCTGCTTCGTCGCCATCGACTCGGCAGTCGCATGGGTCTTGATCTTCTTGATCGGTGCAGTCGTGTCGCGGCTGTCAGTCTTCTTGGCCATGATGGGTCGACGTCTTAAGGGCTTCCGTGCTCGGTCGTGTCGGCTTCGTGCCGTCGCTGATACGCCGGCCGTCTCGGCAGGATCGGCGAAACATGAGCGTCGCGTCCAATAACCGCAGCGGCTCGCGACAGATGTTAGTAGTGTGTTCGCATCGACGCAACCGCAACGCCAAGTCCGAACCTGCAGATGGCACAGCCTTCGCAGGTGGTAAGGCATGGCACGCTACGACGTCGAGACGGACCCACGCTACCTGCTGCCCGAAGCCCCGCCAGAACAAGACTACTACCTCGTTGAAGACGACGACGACAGCTACGGCAAGGAGGCGGCAGTCGGTCTCGTCGGCCTCGCCCTGGCTGGTGTCGGTGGATACCTTGCCTACCGCTACTACCTCGGCGGCCAAAGCCGACCGCACAGCGGTGGCAGGGCGTACCAAGATCACGGCGTCGATCCAACCGCCCTCTACGACCGTGGCCTGCACCTTCACGAGGCCGTCACCATCAACCAGCCACGGAGCGAGGTCTACGACTACTTCCGCGACTTCAAGAATCACCCGCACTTCATGGAGAACGTCGAGTCGGTTCGCGTCGAAGGAACCGGCGGCGTCGGCACCAAAAGTTACTGGAACGCCAAGGGACCGGCCGGCACAAGCTTCGAGTACGAGGCAGAAACCATCGCCGACGAGAAGGACAAGACGATCTCCTGGCGGACGGTGAGTGACACGGCCGTCCAGCACGCAGGTACCGCGTTGTTCCGCGATGCACCCGGCGGACGCGGGACCGAGGTCCACCTCGAGGTTCAGTACCTGCCACCCGGCGGCCAGACGCTCGGCGGGTTCGGCCGTTCGCTGCTCGGGCTCGTCGGCCAGGATCCTGACCGCATGGTCCGTCGCGGTTTGCGAAATCTGCAGCGGCTGCTCGAAACGGGCGAGCTGCCGACGATCGCCGGCCAGTCCAGGGGCAACTGCAAGTAGCGCCCTCCGCACCACCATGTCCCGCTCGATAACCACCTAAACCAAAGACTTATGAAGGCTCTCACCTGGTGCGGCAAGCGCTCCGTCAACGTCGAAGATGTTCCCGACGCCAAACTCCTCAACCCGCGGGACTGCGTCATCAAGGTGACGACGACCTGCATCTGCGGTAGTGATTTGCACCTCTACGACGGGTACATCCCCCGCATGGAGAAGGGCGACATCCTCGGCCACGAGTTCATGGGCACGGTCGAAGAGGTCGGCCCCGAGGCCAAGCAACGCCGTCCCGACCTCAACGTCGGCGATCGCGTCGTCATCCCGTTCACGATCGCATGCGGCAGCTGTTACTTCTGCCAGAACGAACTGTTCTCGTGCTGTGACAACTCCAACACGACGCCCGAAACGGCCCGCGAGCTATACGGCGCTGAGCCGTCTGGCCTGTTCGGTTACAGCCACATCCTCGGCGGTTATGCAGGCGGGCAGGCCGAGGCCGTGCGGGTACCGTTCGCCGATGTCGGACCGTTCAAGATCCCAGACGGCATCACCGACGAACAGGCCGTCTTCCTGACCGACATTTTCCCGACCGGTTACCAGGCGGCTTACAACTGCGATCTGCAGGGCGGCGAAACGGTGGCGGTCTGGGGCTGTGGCCCCGTCGGTCAATTCGCCATCAAGTCTGCGTTCCTGCTCGGAGCCGAAAAGGTCATCGCCATCGACGACGTACCGGGCCGTCTCAAGCTCGCCGCCGAGGCGGGGGCGACGACGGTCGATTTCAGTGAGAATCAGGTGTACGAACGGCTGCAGGAACTCACCGGCGGGCGCGGGCCCGATGCCTGCATCGACGCGGTCGGCCTCGAAGCGCACGGCTTCGACATCGGTAACCTCTACGACCGCGCCAAGACGAGCCTCATGATGGCCACCGACCGTCCGGCCGTACTCCGGCAGGCGATCATGTCCTGCCGGAAGGCAGGCACCGTCAGCATTCCCGGCGTTTACGGCGGGCTGCTCGACAAGCTGCCCATGGGTGCCGCCTTCGCCAAGGGCTTGACCATGAAGATGGGCCAAACCCACGTCCACCGCTGGCTGCCCGAACTGCTGGGGCACATCGAGGAAGGCCGAATCGATCCGACGTGGATCATCAGCCACCGGATGCCGCTCGAGGAAGGGCCCAAGGGCTACGAGATGTTCGCTGACCACAAGAGCGAGTACACGAAGGTCATCCTGACGACTTAACGGTTAGCCCGTGCAGCGACCCCGAGTTCTCACCGCCTTACCGCGTCGCGTGGCGTAGGACCTCGGTCTTGACGTTCTTGTCATCAACGAGCACGACGCTCGACTCGTGGTCGTGCAGCTCGTCGCGGTCGTAGTAGCAGAACGACAGCAAAATGACCTTGTGCCCAACGGCGGTCAGCCTCGCGGCCGCGCCTTTGACGCCGATGACGCCGCTGCCGCGCTTACCGGGGATGACGTACGTTTCGAACCGGTTACCGTTGTCGCAGTCCGCGACGACGACGGCTTCGTTGACCAGAATGCCCGCCGCCTCCAGCAGGTCGGGGTCGACAGCGATGCTGCCGGGGTAGTCGATTTGAGTATCGGTCACGGTGACCTGGTGAATCTTGGCTTTGAGCAGCTTAGTCAACATCGGAAGAGCACCTTAGGAGCGTCGAGCCGACCACTCGCGTAGCAGGCGTCGGTCGCCGTGTCTTACCGCTGCTCGACCGGCTTGACCTCGCGTTCGCCGGGGCCGGTGTAGACCTGACGCGGGCGATAGATCTTGCCCTTCTGATCGCGCGTCTCTTTCCACTGTGCGATCCAGCCCGGCATGCGGCCGAGCGCGAAGAGCACGGTGAACATGTCCGTCGGCACGCCCATCGCCCGCATGATGATGCCGCTGTAGAAGTCGACGTTGGGGTACAGGTTCCGGCTGACGAAGTAGTCGTCGGCTAGTGCAACCTCCTCGAGCCGCTTTGCGATCTTCAGTAGCGGGTCGTTGTCCTTGTTCATCGCCTTCAGCACCGCGTCGGCCTGGCCCTTGAGAATGCGGGCACGCGGGTCGTAGTTCTTGTAGACCGGGTGACCGAACCCGAAGAGGCGGTACTTCTTCTCCTTGACGCCGGCGATGAAGCTGTCGGGATCGAGGCTGTCGTCGTCGTGGATCTCTTGAAGCTGGTTCATGATCTCCACGTTGGCCCCGCCGTGCAGCGGGCCCCAGAGGGCACAGACGGCCGCGGCGCAGCTGGCGAACAGGTTGCAATGGCTCGAGCCGACCATGCGGCAGGTGCTGGCCGAGCAATTCTGTTCGTGGTCGGCGTGGAGCAGGAAGATCAGGTCGAGTGCCTTGGCCGTCGTCGGATCGACGTTGCCGCCCGAGATGCTCATGCCGAGGAAGTTCGTCGTGTAGTCCTTGCCGGCGTCGGGCATGGGGTGTTCGTCGTTCCCGTCGCGGTGGCGGTAGATGGCGGCAGCGAGGGTGGCCGTCTTGCCGAGCAGCTTCGCCGCCGACGCGTCGAAGTGGTTCGTGTAATCGACCTCCATGACTTCCGGGTGGTAGCCGCAGAGCCCGTTGAGGCAGGCTGACAGCATGGCCATGGGCGAGGCGTCACGCGGGAAGCCGTCGAGAATCTTGAGCAGTCCTTCATCAACCTCCGAGTGCTCGCCGACGAGCTTCAGGAAACTGTCGTGCTCGCTCTGATTCGGCAGGTTGCCGTAGATGAGCAGGTAGGCCGTCTCGAGAAACCCGGATCTCTCGGCAAGCTGTTCGATCGGGTGGCCGCGGTAGCGGAGGACGCCTGCTTCGGGGTTGATGAAGGTGATGTCGCTCGTGCACGAGCCTGTATTGCGATAGCCGGGATCGAGGGTGATGTGCTTCGTGGCCGACCGCAGGGCAGTGATGTCGATGGCCTGCTCGCCCTCGGTGCCGATGTAAACCTTCATCTCCTGGCTGACGCCGCCTGCGAGCGAGAGCGTGGCGGGCTGGTCGGTGGTGGCGGCGTCGGATGGAGGCATGGCCGAACAATAGCGGCGATCTCGGCCGGTCGAGACGCGACAACTCTCGCCCGGCCACGACGCTTTGGCGGGCCGGGCATTATCGGGCCTGTTCATGATGAGAAGCCCGAAGCGTGCCGATGTGTTGTCAGGTTGCCGATGCTAACGTGTCGCTGCGCCGCAACCCTTGCCGGTGACGCATGTCCAATCGCCGAGCCATGACGTCTTCTTCTGCCCGGCCCGCGTCCGAACCCGACAGCGTCGAGCCCTACGACCTCGAAGGCGATGGGCAGGTCGCCACGCCGTGGTCGAGCAGGCCGGGCCGCCGCGTGCGGACGAGTCTGGGCAGTGCGCGGGGCAACCAGCCCGAGCGCGACGACGACGCCGATGATGCCGTCGCCAACGCGCTGTCACCCGGCAACGGTCGCCGCCAGGCGGTGAAACGTCAAGCTCGTCGGCGTGAGAGCTTCCGCCGCCTGCCCCGACTTCGCCCGCGTGAGCGGGCGTGGAAGGTGGTGCTCTTTGCTGTGGTCGCCCTCGCCGTCTCTGTCGGTGCGGCCTTCGCCGCGGCAGTCCTGTTACCGACGACGGCACCGATCGACCTGCCGACACGTCTGGCTGGCCTTGACATGTACTTCTGGCCCGCCGCGACGGTGGCCATGCTCCTCGTCGTCTTTGCTTTGGCGTCGCTGCTGGCCGGTTCATTTGCCGCAATATTGGTGACGGCCCTCTATGCATTTGCCGTCGTAGCCGGGGTGGCGGCCATGCCGGATCCGGTGGCACTCTTGGCGACGTCGGCGGCGACCGTCTTGTTGCTGTGGCTCAGAACGCGGCGACTGCTGATCGGCCTCGCCGGTGGCGTGTTGGCCGGTGGGGCGGCCTGGTTTGCCGTCGAGTCGCTGGTGCTCCCTATCGCAGCCGTCGCACTCGCCTGGCCGCCCCGTCGCCCGATCATCGGAACGCTTCGGGTCACGCCACCCGCGCTCGCGGCTGCGCTCGTCTTTCTGGGCGTCGTGATGTGGCAGAGCGGCTCGGTCGGCGATGCCTTGCCCACGCTGCGAGCTATTTTCGCACGAGACACGTTGCTGGCATGGCCGGGCAACGTGACGTTGCCGACCGTGTTGCTGATGGTGGCCGCCATGGGTGCGGCGGCGTTGCTGGTCCGCTCGGTTGCGGCCGGATTGTTTGTGGGCGTGTGGGCTGCAACTGCGTGGTGGTCTGCGGGCGTGTTCCCGTTGTGGCCATGCGTCGCCGCGGCCGTCGCCGTTGCCTTGCACACGGTCGGCAACGCACCACCGACGAAGCTGCGCATGTTGATGCGACCAATTGCTGTTGGAGCCGTCGTGGCATTGCTGGCGGCGACGATTGTGCCCGAGCGGATGCCTGACCCGTCCCCGTCGATCGAGCGGACAGGCCTGGCCCAGGCCGTCGCCGCCGCAGTGCCGCAGGACGCGTCGGTGATGGTGCCCGACGATGCAACAGCTGAGGCGTTGCGTCGGCAGGGTCTCACCGTGTCGCAACAGCGCGACGCCGACTACCTGCTGGTGAACGCCATCGATCGCCGCCGCATCGGCCGGGCGTTGGCGGTCAATGCCGAGCGGGTGGTTCTGCGGGTGCACACACAAGACGCGGGTGTCGATGCCCGGACGCAATGGGTGCTTGTTGCACTTGGACGGGGTCGGTGACAGCGCGGGTCGGACCAGCCAAAGCCGCTGAAGCGGCGTTGCCCGCAGGCTTAACAGCGGGCCTTTCCTTCGTCTCTGCCTTACGCTCCCTCTCATGATCCACCCCTGGCACGACATCTCCCCCGGCCGCGACATTCCCGACGAGTTCGAGACGGTGGTCGAGATCCCCAGCGGCTCGAGCATCAAGTACGAGCTCGACAAGATGAGCGGCCTGATCCGCCTCGACCGCATGCTCTACTCGGCCGTCTACTACCCGGCGAACTACGGCTTTATCCCGCAAACGCTGGCCGAGGACGACGACCCGCTCGACGTGCTGGTGCTGTGCAAGGAGCCGGTCGTGCCGTTGACGCTGATGCACTCGCGGCCGATCGGTTTGATGACGATGCTCGACGAAGGCAAGCGTGACCACAAGATCATTGCCGTCGCGACGGCCGACCCGGAGTACAACCACTACAAGGACGCCGACGAGCTCCCGCCGCACCGTCTGATGCAGATCGGCCGGTTCTTCAAGGACTACAAGACGATGGAAGGCAAAGCCGTCGAGGTCGACGAGATCCAGCCGGCCCAGGCGTGCAGCGGGATCATCGAGGATGCGCTATCGCGCTACAGCCGCCATCGCCGGGGCGGGTTTGAGTATGCGAAGTGAGCGTCACGCAGCCACTGACGGCTCGGGCTCGTCCCGCATATCCGCTTCGTGGGCTCCACGCTGCTCCTCGGTGACAAGCCATTTGCCCTTCTCCGTCGGCAGCTCGGCGTAGATCAGGAGCCACGTCCCGCCCGCGTAGTCGGGATCGTCTTCCCACCGTTCTACCGCGGTCGGCGGTGGGGCGGCCTCGTCATCATCGAGGCAGCCCTGCAGGTGCAACTCGACGGCCTCGCGACCCATGGCAAAGAGTTCCAGATAGCTGTCACCCGCGGAGAAGCAGCCCGGCAGATCCGGAAAGCGCAGGCCGTATCCTGCTTCGGGACGATCTTCGTCCCGATCCACATGAGCCGGATAGACAACGTATTTGGCTTCCTGTTTCATAACAGACCTGCTTGTCGCAAGATGCAGCGTTGCGTCGACTTTACCACATCTTTCCTCGGGTGCGGCACGGTGACCGTTCCCGGCTTTGTCGGATGCTTGAACTGATGGTGGCTGCCGTTGACGCGTTGTAGACGCCAGCCATTCTGTGTGAGCAAGCGAATGATCTCGCGGCTACTCATGGTCTACGCTAGCCGTTTGCCCCCGTTCTCCTAGCCAAACCCCCGCCTCGAACAGCAGAATGAGCGGCACGATCAGCCCGATTGTGGCCGTCACGACATCGCCGGGCGTGATAAGGCACGCTGCGATGACGAGCGCGAAGTAGACGAGCTTGCGCTGGTCGCGCAGCGTCTGAGCCGGAACAATCCCGGCCCGCACGACGCCGGCGACTACCAGCGGCATCTGGAAGCTCAAACCAAACACGATCAGCAGGACCAACACCAGGCTCACATAGTCCGGCAGCGTGATCATCGGGGCGGCAAGGTTGTTGCTGCCGAACGGGACGACGCGGATCTGGCCGTCGACGTAAAGCTTGAGCCGGTCGGTCGTCTCGTCGAACCACAGCTGCAACGGCACCGGGTCGGCCGGGTCACCGGCCAACCGCGGCACCGTCTGCACGTCGGCAGTATCGACGGCGACGGGCGTCGAGTCCTCGAACCCGGCCGGCAGCTTGATCGTCGTGCCGAACCCGATGAAAAAAGACAGCGTCAACGGCAGAATCACGTACCACACGAACATCACACCCGCGCCGAACAGCAGCATGCTCAACGGCAGGTACCGAACCATCGCCTTGCGCTCCTTGGGGTACAACCCGCTGGCGACGAACCGCCACGTCTGGTAGATGACCCACGGGCCGCCCAACACAAACGCGCCGATCATACTGACCCGCAAAAACACCATGAACGGGTCCGAGACGCTTGTAAAGTGCAGCTGTGGGCTGACGTCTGCGTCGCGAAGCGCCTGGATCAACGGCCCGGCGATAAACGGCAGCAAAAATCCCTTGGCCACGACGAGGCACCCGACGAAGGCGATCACGAGGCCGACGAGCGCGAGAATCAGGTGTCGTCGCAGGTCTTCGAGATGATCGCCGACGCTCATGCGGAAGTCGTCGGGGTCGAAGTCCGACCGGCGGTAGCTCAGAGGCTTGACGGTGCCGGACACGTCATCAGCTTAGCGTTCTCGGCCTCCTGCCGAACGCGCGGATATGCTGCCGGCGTGAACCGCGACCAGCTCATCGACGCGATCAAGCGTACCAGCGTCCTGCACGGCACCTTCACGCTCCGCAGCGGACGCACCAGCAGCTACTACGTCGACAAATACAAATTTGCCACACGCCCCGACATCCTGCGGGAGGTCGGCATTCTCATGGCCGCCCAGGCGATGGAGACCGAGGCCGACCGCATCGCCGGTGCCGAACTCGGCGGCGTGCCCCTTGCCGCCAGTGCTGCCCTCGCCAGCGAAAAGCCGTACATCCTGATCCGCAACGCCAAGAAGGATTACGGCACCGCCAACCAGATGGAAGGCGAGCTCGAAGCAGGCGACCGCGTGTTGCTCGTCGAAGACGTGCTTACTACAGGCGGTCAGGTGCTCGAAGCGGCCAAGGTGCTCACCGACGCCGGTGCGGTCGTGACCCGCATCGTCGCCGTTATCGATCGGCTCGAAGGTGCCCGCGAAAACATCGAAGCGGCCGGCTTCGAGATGAAGAGCCTTGTCACGACCAAAGACCTCGGCCTCAGCGTCGGAACCGACCACTGAGGGAAAAGATCAATCTTTCGCGGCGGGAACCGGCAGCGTTGAGCAACAGGTCAGGTGGTGCCTGCCGCTTCGCCATCTTCTGCCGGTCCTCGCGCATGTCTGCTCGCTCAAGCCCGCACCGGCGGATAAGCCGACCTCGGAAAACGATTCAGCGGGCTCCGACGACGCCGGCGGCGTCCACAAGCTGGCGAGCCTCGGCAGCTTGTGGACGCTCTCTGTCGGTTACACTGACAGCGGTATGGCCAGCGGCCCCAACCACTCCCGACTGACGTCGATAACCGACCCCGACGAGTGGACGCTCAACTACGGCTATGGCGTGGGGGGAACGAGCGACCCCATGCCGTTGCCCGATCTACACGTCGCCCCGCCCGAACTGGTGTCACAACTACTCTTTAAGGCTCGCGACCCCTCTTACTGTACCCAGAGCACTCGCGACCCCTTTTACTGTAATGGGATCAAGGAGGAGAATGTGAGCGATTTCCTGATTCCCATCAGGTTTGATTCTGTTGAGGTGTTCAAGACGAGGCGAGCATTCTGAAGCCAAGGCAGGGGGCCGTGGATTTAAGGCTTTGTGCGCACGTGCACTGACGGTGCAGAAGCTGAAGTTCGACGCGCTCCTACGCTTGAACTTGCCTGAAATGCTCACGATCGCCGGACATGATGTGCCGCGTGGAACGGATGCCGACCTTCGGCTGCCGATCACGCAGACGTTCACGGGCGACACGCTCGGCCTGCCGGTGCGGGTGTTGCGGGCCAAGGAACCGGGGCCGACGTTGTTTGTCACCGCAGCGGTTCACGGCGACGAGATCAACGGCACGGGCATTGTCCACGAGCTCATGTTCGCCCAGCACCCGACCTTGCTGCGGGGCACGCTGATCCTCGTGCCGGTCGTGGATCTGTTCGGCTTCGAAACGCAAAGCCGTTACATGCCCGACGGCCGCGACCTGAATCGCTGCTTCCCCGGCGGGGCCAACGGTTCGCTGGCACGGCGGGCGGCCCACGTGCTGTTCAACGAGATCATCACCAAGTGCGACTACGGCCTCGACCTGCACTCGGCGGCGTCGGGGCGGACGAACTTTCCCAACGTTCGCGCCGATCTGGCCAACGTCGGATGTCGCAAGCTGGCAGAGGCGTTCGGGTGCGAACTCATCGTCAACGGCACCGGACCTGACGGCTCGCTGCGCAAGGCGGCGGTCAAGGCGGGCGTGCCGACGATCATCCTCGAGGCCGGTGAGCCGAGCAAGATCGAGCCGACCGTGCTCGAGATCGGCGTGCGTGGCGTGCACAACGTCCTGGCGACGCTGGGCATGACCGACAACGAACCGCGAAAGCCGCCGTATCAGGCGAAGGTCAGTCGGACGCTGTGGCTGCGTGCCCAGGCCGGTGGGTTGCTGCGATTCCACGTGGCCCCGGGCGACATCGTCGACGAAGGCCAGCCGATCAGTACGAACGTCGGCGTGTTCGGCGACTCGCAGAACGTGATCACCTCACCGGCGGCGGGCATAGTGCTGGGCATGACGACGCTGCCGATCGTCAAGCCGGGCGAGCCGGTGTGTCACATCGCGGTGCCGACCGAGCCGATCCGCGAGCTGCGCGAGAAGCTGGCCGACGCGTCGACGCGGAGTCTGGACCATCGCGTGCGTCGGGATTTGGCGACGAACGTGACGGTGACGGAGCACGGGCTGACCGATGCCGAGCTGTACCCGCCGGAGCAGGGCGGAGTGGTCGACGGTGGCGAGTCGGAAGAGAAGTAGCGCAAAGGCGGCCGCGGCGGCGCAGTCGTAGCACGTCGCACCCCTACGCGGCGGCGGACGTTCTGCACGTGAAATTTTCAGTGACTACGCACGAATGCTGACGCACATCACATCGCAGCCGACGACCCGCGTCCGTAGCGGCGAACGTTTTTGGAGTTCCACGTGGAACATTCTGTGACCGGCGAAGACATGAAAACCGGCTCAGAACGCCCGGCGGGGCTTGGCCATTGTTCCACGTGGAACATTTCGCAGATCGGCACGTCGCCAAGGCTCAATTGGCCGCCGCGGCGCAACAGTCGAAGCCGAACAGCACGAACCGACTCGAGGCGACAGGTAGCTGCGGGTCTGCGACCCGCAGTCGGACGCCGGGCAATTAGACGGAGGTCTCCCTCACACGTCGTTGTACTTGGGCGTCTTGGCCCAGTGCAGCTTGCCGGCGAGGGCGTCCCAGCGGCGACTGGTCGGGTTTTCGACGAGCGTCAGGTTTTGATTCGCGCGGCGGATGACGACGCGGTCGCCGCGCTTGAGCCGTGTGCAATCCTGGCCGTCGCAGACAAGCGTCGTGCCCTTGTTGACCTCGGCGGCGACGACCATGACGCGGCTGTCGCTGGGGACGATGACGGGGCGAAAGCTCAGGCTGTGCGGCGCGATGGGTGTGAGGCAAAATCCCTCGAGCGGCGGGTTGAGGATCGGGCCGCCGGCGCTGACGTTGTAGGCGGTCGAGCCGCTGGGTGTGGCCACGATCATGCCGTCGCCGTGGACCTTGACGCCGAAGTCGCCGTTGGTGCCGAGGTCGAGTTCGATCATATGGAACGGCGGCCCGGCATTGACGACGGCGTCGTTCAGGCTCAGCACGTGGAACCGGGCCGCTGATGCAACGGCCTCGTCGTTCATCAGGTCCAGGTCGACCGCCTGATCCTGGCTGACGACACACACGTCGAGCATCAGCCGGCTGCTCGTCGGGAGCGTCCCGGCAAGCAGCTCTGGGAAGTGGCCCAGCAGTTCATCGGGCCTGAAGTCGGAGAGAAAGCCCAAGCGGCCGTAATTGACGCCCATGACCGGGATCTGGCGTCCTTGGAGTCGTCGGGCGACGCTGAGCAGCGTGCCATCCCCGCCGAGGACGAGGATGGCGTCGGCTTCGACAGTGCTGAGGTCGAACCGCTCGACAGGCAAATCAACCTGCGGCAGATCCTTGGGGTCGAGCGGCTGCTTGAGGTTGCCGTCCGGGTCGAGGCCGACGAGGGTGACGTCGCTGGCGTGGTGCTTGCGGATCCAGTCGATGAGTTCGCCCGCGGCGGGACGAACCCGCATCTTCTTGAGGTTGGCAACGATGAGCAGGCGCATAGCAAGGGTTCGCCCCGGAAGACATGGGCGGCGCGGCGACTGTAACAGCGTTGCGACGCAGCGATAGCGACAGCGTGAAAACGATTACTTCATGTCGGGTTCGGCGATCGATCGACGCACGAACGTGAGTCGCCGGCAGAGGTGGCCGGGGGGCGAGGGCACAGAGCTGGTGTCACTTAGGGCTGCTTCCTCTCGGATCTGACCCGGTTCGCGTCCAACCCTTGCCTCGGCCCGGCCACCCCTGCCGGCGAGGCGCGGCGTGGCGGGGGTCAGCCTAGGCGCGGCGTCGGCCGTACGCTTTTGACCGATTTGCCGAACCCTTGCAACGGCCTCAGGTCGACCTTGTCGCGCAAGAAAAGGCCCGGCAGGTTGAAGCTGCCGGGCCGATGGATGGTAGTTTTGGGGTCGGCTCAAGCCTCGACAGCACCCGCTGCACGGCTGCCGTTGCCGTCACGCCAATTGCCGTAGTAGTCGGTAAAGACGCCCTTGTAGCTCTTGCCGGCCGTGGTCGCCACACCGCCGTTGGGACGGTACTGGCTGTTGAGGCTGGTGTTGCTGAACTTGTCGTTCTTGACCTGCGAGTAGTTGAGCCACTCGTTCTCGCTGCGGAACCCGCTGTTGCCGCTGCCCGTGCCGACCCAGATGACGCCGTCAGCCCACTGGAGGTAGTCGGCGTCGGCCCAGACGTTGTTCTCGATGGTCGAGAACCCGTTGAGGTTGTCGGCGTTGACCTGCAGTAGGGCGGTGCCGTTCGGACCGGCGTAGAGGTCAGGGGCGACGAAGAGGTTGTTGGCGAGCGAGACGTTCTGCGTGCCGCTCCAGGCCCGGGCGAAGTGGCCGCGGTCGCCGTAGTTGATGACCGTGTTGTTGACGATGTGAACGTCTTTGACGGTGCGGTTGTAGCTGGCGTCGAAGCCCTCGATCTTGAACGGCGAGCCGTTGTCTTCGCGGATGACGTTGGAGCGGATATGGGCGTCTTCCGTGCCGTGCTCGATGATGTAGCCGCCCTTGACGTTGTTGGCCTCGAAGACGCTGTGCTTGAAGCGGGCCCAGGTGTGGTTGAGGCCGTCGCCGTCGCCGAGCGGGCCGACGCCGCTGACACCGTCGATGTCGTTGTCCCAGGCGTAAGCGTACTCGCCACGCTGGATGTTGAGCACGCCCTTGGCCGTGTCGTACGGGTCGCCGTTGTTGCGACGGTCGATGTTGGCCAAGTCGTTGCGGCCGATGTTGATGCGGTCTGCACCGTGAACACGGATGATGTGCTCGCGGGTCGAGTTGGCGACTTGGTTGCCCAGGACGGTCCAGTCGCTGCCCTGCATCCAGGCGAAGTAGCGACGCAGGTCACCGCTGCTCGGAACGTCGTTTTCGAGGAGCAGGACGCCCTGTGGCTCGGCACTTCCGAGGATGGCGTCGCCGACGTCCTTGAAGGTGGTGTTGTAGACGGTGACGTTGTCGCCGCCGGGCTGGATGGCCGACGGGACGCCGTAGCCGTTGCCGTCGTTGTCGTGGGGCGAATCAAAGACCACGTCGCGGATGGTCATGCCGGTGCGGCCGAAGTCGAACCACAGGATCTGTTTGTTGTTCCAGTGATTGCGATCATTGGTCCACATGATCGTCGGCTTGGAGCCTTGGCCGTAGGCACCGAGCACGACGTTGTTGCGTGCGAACTTGAGGGAGGTGCTCGTGCCGAAGGTCTGGCCACGCTGCAGCAGGATGGCGGCGTTGTCGCCCACCTGGTCGAGCCGTTGCATGGCACGATCAAGGGTGCGAACGGGCTTGCTGGTCGTTAGGCCGTTGTTGCTGTCGCTGCCCCACGACGCCACATAGATGCGGGTGCGGGTGTCGGGCGTGACCGTGACGGTCTTGGTGGTCGTGTTGCTGCCGCCGGCCTCGTTGTAGACCTTGAGCTTGACGGTGTAGGTGCCGGGCTGCTCGTAGAGGTGGGCGGCGTTGAAGCCGATGACCTTGTTCTGCTTGCCCGACGAGTCGCCGAAGTCCCACTCGTAGCGGGCCGTCGTCGCCTTGCCGGCCCGCAGGTCGGTGTCGAGGCCGTGGGCGTGGTAGCTGCTGCCGGCCATCAGGGTCGACGAGCTGGTCGACGTGATGCGGGCGACCGGTTGGGTGCTCCCCGTCGGCGGCTGCGGATTGGACGGAGGCTGCGGGTTCGAAGGCGGCTGGGGATTCGACGGCGGCTGGGGGTTCGTCGGCGGCTGGGGGTTGGTCGGCGGCTGGGGGTTGGTCGGCGGCGGGTTCGAGCCGTTCCGACGGAACTCCAGGTAGTCGAAGCGGCCTGCACCACCGCTGCCGGACCGGTTGAAGGTCACGCGAACCGTCTGCTCGCCGGCCGGAAGGTAAAGGTCGCCGACCTTGTGGCTGCGGAAGTTGAACCAGCCGTCGTTGGGCAGGGTCGTGTTGACCGACTGGCCGCCGGCGGTGGAGACCGTGATCTTGCCGTCGCTGATGCCGGTCGAGGCGTTGGCGTAGACGCCGAACGTACCCGACGAGTCGACGTCAACGGTGTATTCGAGCCACTCACCGTTGCTGGCCCAGCCGACGTTTTTGACCGGCGTCAGGTCGATATCGACCTGGTCGCTTGGCCTGAGGACGCTGGAGCCGTAGCGCTGGCTGGTGGAGTCGCTGTACGCGACGCCGGGCCCGCCTTCGTCGAAGTGCTCGAACTGGACGACACCCGGCAGGTTGTGCGGGTCGTTCTGGTAGGCACGCTGGGTGCCGTTGTTGTTGTTGCTACCGCCGCCGCCGCCGCCACCACCATTGTTGTTGCTGATGGTGTAGTCGCGGCCGGAGTGGGACTCGACGCTGTCGGTACCGTCGTTGCCACCGCGGAGGGTGGCTGAGTCGTTACCTGATCCGCCGTAGACCTTGTCGTTGCCTTGGCCGGTGCGGAAGATGTCGTTGCCGTCGTTGCCGTAAGCGACGACGTCTTTGTAGATCTGCTCGGAGACGCCGAAGTTGTCGACGCCGCTGCCGCCGTTGTAACGGATCGAGCTGATCCGGTTTTCGTCGACGTAGTGGTTCTGGCCGTTGAAGATGACCAGGTAGTCCTGACCAACGTCAAGCACGCTGACGCGGTTGTCGCCCCAGGTGTTGGCGTCGATCGTCAGGACGCTGCCTTGAAGACTGACGCCAGCCAGGAGTTTGCGACCTTCCAATGTTTCGACAGCCGCCTTTGAGACGAGGCTGCGAAGCTTACGGTTGTTGTGCTTGTTCGTAACGGCGGTAAAACGGCCGTTCGAGGGCATCGTCGGTGATTGCATCGGCGGTGCTATAGGGTGATCGGGGTGGTGCCGGTTTCATCCGGGCATCGGTGTCGTTTGCTTCAGCCGCTTTTGAATCGGATCGTTGAGGCGACAGCGGGTAGCTGGAGGCTCAGTTGGTCCGACATCGCCAGGTCACGCAGGGGCGTGGCCCGAAGCGGAAGTCGCCGACAACGATGTCGGCGCAAGTGGAGGAGGGCGGTTTTGGCGGCGGAACGGAAATCGATCCGCCGTCCTGACCTGCATTCTCATCTCCCAGGCACGCGGTTCTCCCGAACCCGTGATTCTCTCGAATCACCTGTGCCCAACGCATCTTCGCCCGCATCTCTCTTCGACCGCCGGCCGAAGGCGGGTTAGTTGAGCAAGCTCATTTAACCCGTGGGCGACAAAGCCGAAGCTGCGTCCGTGGCAGTGACACGCCCGCCGGTAAACCGGTTAGGCAGGAGCCCGATATTTTGGCCGACCAGGCATGACGAAACGGCCTGCTGCTGGATGCCAGCGGAACATATGGAAAGGGTTTGCCGCTTAGCCGCCCACACGACAACAACTTAGGGTCATCTGACTCAGCCTGCTCTGCCAGTCACGCCCGCCGCAGAGAGATGACGCTGCGACATGGTGACACAGGCGGGGAGCGGCAGTGGGCACGTGACAGACTGCTTGAAACGCTCTTGCCGCGCAGCAAAGTATGGCAGCTTATAGAAGCTGCCAAACGCGTCACTCGATTGTCGCCGGCCTGCTACACCGCCTGAGCGCTCTGCCCGCGGCGGCGCTTGTTGTTGATGATCTTGCGACCATTCTTCGTCCTCATGCGGGCGCGGAAGCCGAGCTTCCGGGCACGCTTGACCTTGCTGATACGGTGCGGGTAATGCATGGCGTGGCGGTAAAGCTGCTTCGAAACCGGCGGGCGTCATCGCCCGTTCGGGTGGGGAACCTAGGACCGGCTGGTGCTTTTGTCCACCGGTCGCTTCAATGTCCGTACTCCGATCCGGGCCGACGGATTATTGCAATGTTGCTACAGTTACGCTGTCAGGCGAACCATCTGTCTGATCGGGGGTCACACCGGTGGGTGACTCCGCCGTTGCGGAAGTCGCACGCTACATTGACTGCACCTTTTTCTATAATGGCCGAGCTACTGGACACAACGCGAACTCGAGCCGAAGCTTTGCTTGGTCACGTGTTCGATCGTCCGGCGCTCTTACTTGAGGCGTTGACACACACCAGTGCTGCCGCCGACCGAATGGCCAGTAACGAGCGGCTCGAATTTCTTGGCGATGCCGTCCTCGAGCTTGTCGTCTGTGACCTGCTCTACACCGACTTCCCAGAGAGCCGCGAAGGCGACATGACGACCATGAAGTCGGCTGTCGTCAGTCGCCGCACCTGTGCGGCCATCGCCCGGGCGACGGGATTGGCCGATTTGCTGCTCGTCGGCAAAGGCATTCTGAACCGCCGACAGATCCCGGCGTCGCTGGCGGCAGGGGTATACGAAAGCGTTGTCGCTGCTCTTTATCTCGATGGTGGCTACGAGTCGGCCAGGCTTTTTGTTACCCGCACCATGCGACCGCACATTGAGGCGCTCCGCCAGAGCGAGCACGGCGAGCATGGGCACAACTTCAAGGCCATGTTGCAGCAGCACGTACAGCGTGAGCTCAATGACGCTCCGCGGTACGAACTGCTCGATGAGAAGGGGCCTGATCACAGCCGCTGTTTTGAGGTGTGTGTCATCATCGACAACGACCGCTTCGAGGGTGCGTGGGGCCCGAGCAAAAAGACGGCTGAGCAAAAGGCGGCCCTCGTGGCGTTGCTGAAGCTCAATGCCATCTCGCCCGACGAGTACGCCTCGGCCATCACCACCGTTGATCAGTTGGCCCCGCAGCCACTTTCACACGAGACCGACTGAAGTTCACTCAGCCGACGCGCTGCATCACCTCGTCGACGGCCAGATCATCCAGGTCGGGCGTTGTCAGCAATTCGACGCGAGGCCCGATAGGCCGCCACGCGGCTGGTTTGGAATGCGGGCCGTACAACGCGATCGTCCGCAGTCCCGCCACGGCCGCCAGGTGCGTCGGGCCTGTGTCGTGACCGACATACAAGCCGATGCCGCGAAGCAGGAACCAAAGCTCTGACAAGTCCTTGGGCACCTGCACGTCGCCGGCTGCTTCGAGCGCCTGACGATCCTGCGACGACAACGCTTCTAGTTCTGCCTCACCCAGCACGAATCTCACGCGACGCCCTTGCTGTTTGAGCCGGCCTGCGAGCTCGAGCCAGTTCGAGAGGGGCCAGTTCTTCTTAGCCGAGCCGCTGCCGACGTGCAGCAACGCCGGGCCACTGGCGTCGTGGAGCTTGGACGCAAGACCGGTCTTAGCGATGGAGTCGACGATGCCCGCCGCCCCGGCTTGCAAGGGCGGATGGTCGCTCAGCTGCTCGATGAGGTGCTCCATCGCATGGCGGTCGACGAGTTCCGCAGGTGGCGGCGTCAGGCGAACCTTTGCCGCGTCCGGAGCTACCTCGGCCACGCGATCGGCCCACGCATCCGTTGCCACGAGCGAGATAACGTGACTCGCGCCGGCCAGGAGCTTTCGCGGCCGATCGGGTAGCGGGGCCGACCCGAACAACGTCTGCCAACCGCCTTCGACGTCGCGATGCTCGATCCGCAGCACACTCTCTGCCAGCCTGCCGCGATCGCCTCCGACAACGGCAATGACGCGCGATTGCGCCAGTACCCGGGCCGCCCCCAGCAGGATGGGCCACGTCATGATGAAGTCACCGAGCCCGCCGCTGTGGAACAGCAAGACGTTCCGCCCACCGCCCGGGCGTTGTCCAGGTTCGGGAAGTCGAGGCAGTCGCGTCGCCGGCACGTTTGAAGCGTAGAGGCGGTCGCTTAAGGACCAAGGTCGACGTTAATCGGCGTCGCGGGCCGCTTGCTTCTTCTCGGCAACGGCCTCACGGCGACGCTCCCGCTCGAGCTCCGGTAACCGCTCCCGCTGCTGAGGTGTCAGCACGGCCATCACCTGCTCCTTCTCCTGAACACGCAACGCCCGCATCTGCCGAAGAATCTCCGTCCGCACCGCGATGATCTCTTGCTCCTGTCCGGGCGTCAGATCATCGAGCAACGAGTAAGGCAACGTTACCCGCACGTTCGGCCGCGTCGCCGGCTTCGTCGCCGGCTCGTCCTCCGCAATAGCCACTCCTGTCGCGGCAGCGGCCAGGGCGAGGACAACGATCACGACGCGAAGCGGATGACGCATGGATCGTCTTGTACCCACTAGCGAGTAGCCTGCACAAGAATGAAGCGAAAACGCAACAGACGGCAAGCCAGCATGCTCGGCGTCCGATTCAACCAGCGTTAGAACAGAGACCGGTCGCCGTTGTTGCTCGTCGACGGTTGTACGTTCGCGTCGGCCTCGGCCACCACGTCGGGCTTGAGCAGCCGCGTGTTGAGCGACTTCATGTGGGCTGTCCACCGCGACGGATCGTTGGCCGCGTCACCTGTGCGGCTGGCGGCGAGGGCCATCGTCATCTTGGCGTCGAGGTTCTCGACCATGTGCACGAAGATCGCCTCGGGCGTGGCAGGCGTCTTGGCGCTGCCAAAGCCCAGCTCGTGGTCGCCGTGATGGCTCAGCACGATGTGCTGCAGGACATCGATCAGCTCGCGTGGCACATCCACACTTGCCTGCTGGGCCTTCTCTTCGACCCACATCGCGCCTTTGACGAGGTGCCCGATCAGCCGTCCCTCCGACGTGTAGTCGAAGCCGGTTTCGTACGACAGTTCCCAGGTCTTTGCGAGGTCGTGGATGAAGACACCCAGCACGCACAACTCGCGGTTCAGGCCGTCGTACAGGCGGGCCAGCGTGTCGGCGGCGCGCATGGCGTTGGTGGTGTGCTCGAGCAGGCCGCCCAGAAACGCGTGGTGCATCGCCATCGCTGCCGGTGCCTTGCGGAAGTTGCTCATGAGCTCCTCGTCCGCCAGGTAGGCCGCGGCTATCGCCCGCAGCGTCGGTGACTTGAAACCTTCGAGCATCGCCTTCACCTCGGCGAACATGGCGTCGACGTCCTTGTCCGTCTTGGCCAGCAGTTCGCCGTAGTCGACGCTGTCCGGGTCGCGAAGCTGCAGGATTTTCTCGACCTTGAGCTGCGGGCGGCCGTTGAACTCTTCGACGACCGCCTTGAGTCGCACCACGCCCGGATTGGGCAAACGGCGGAACATGGCCTCGCCCTGATCCCACCAGTTGGCCGGGACGCTGCGGGTTCGGTCGCTGACCTGCATCGACAGGAATGGGTCGCCGCGCTTGTTCGTGCGCAACTGCACACCGCTGATGACGTAGGCCTCGTCTGTCCGTTCGCCGGGCGAGAGGTCGCTGAGGAAGCGCCGCGGTGCGGGTCCTGCGTTGCTGTCGTCGCTCATGGTTGGTTGTAGGGCCGGCTAGAACATGGCATGCAACTCGACCAGGTTCGCTGGGGCATCCTCGGCTGCGGAGACGTGACGGAAGTCAAGGGCGGGCCTTCGGCAATGAACCGCGACGACGGGTCGAGTCGTGTCGTCGCCTGCATGCGGCGTGATGGAGACAAGGCCGCTGACTATGCGAAGCGACACGACGTCGCCCGCTCGTACGACAGCGCCGACGCGCTCCTGGCCGACGAGAAGGTAAATGCAATCTACGTTGCGACACCACCGAACGGTCATATGGAGCTGGCCATCAGGGCCGCGGCGGCGGGTAAGCCGTGCTACGTCGAGAAGCCGATGGCGCGGTCATTTGCCGAGTGCCAGCGGATGAACGTTGCGTTTGCCGACGCGAAATTACCGCTGTTCGTCGCCTACTACCGCCGCCGGTTGCCGCGCTTTGTCGAGGCCAAGCGTCTTATCGAGTCCGGCAAACTCGGCGACGTGACGGGCATTCGTTACGACTTTGCCCGGCCGTTCCAGCCCGATCGCGACCACGGCTGGCGGGCGACGCCCGAGGTCTCCGGTGGGGGCCTGTTCCTCGACCTTGCCAGTCACCTGTTGGACCTCTTCGACGAACTGCTCGGCCCGCTGTCAAACGTCGGAGGCACGGCATTTGGTCAGCCCGGTGACGACCGTGTGGCCATGAGCTTCGGCCAGCCGGGCGACATCATCGGCGGTGCGACGTGGAACTTCGCCGCCTCGCGTCGTGCAGACACGATCCAAATCGACGGCACCGAGGCGACGCTGACAATGTCGTGTTTCGGGAACGAGCCGCTTGTGCTGACGCCACTCGACGGCGAGCCAGAGTCGGTTCATTGTCCGCACCACAGACATGTGCAGCGGTACCTCATGGATGACATCATCGCCGAACTGCTGGGTCGCGGCAGTTGTCCGAGCACAGGCATTTCTGCGGCCAGGACCAGCCGAGTTATGGACGAGGCGCTGGGCCTGCTCTGAGGCTTGTTTGCCTGCGGCGTCATCGCTACTTGAAGCCGGCCGGTTGCCGCTCAACCCTTGTAAATGCTCGAATCGCCTGCACGTTTAGTCCTCGGTCTTGGCGAAGTGCTCTGGGATCTGCAGCCGCACGGCAAACAGCTGGGTGGGGCACCGGCCAACTTTGCCTACCACGTTAACGCCCAGGGCATTGCCGCGGCACCAGTGTCGGCCGTCGGTGAAGACAAACTCGGCCGCGAGCTCCTTGCGGAGCTTTCGTCGCGCGGGGTCGACACAGCATTCGTCCAAACTGCGGCGGGCATGCCGACCAGCACCGTTGATGTTGAGCTTGACGATGGCAAGCCCACCTACACGATCCACGAGGGCGTCGCCTGGGACCGCATCAACTTCACAGAGGCACTCGAGACGGCGGCGAAGTCGGCACGTGCTGTCTGCTACGGCACGCTCGCTCAACGCGGCACCGTCAGCCGAGAGACGATCACCCGCATCCTTAGAGCGACGCCGGACGATTGCCTACGCGTCTTCGATGTGAATCTGCGGCAAAGCTTCTGGGACAAGGCGATCATCACGAACGGCCTGACGTACGCGACGGTGTTCAAGCTGAGTGACGAAGAAGTTGACGACGTGGCGAGCGCGCTCGACCTGCCGAGCGATCCGCAGCGCTTCACTGAGGAGCTGCTCGTGCGTTTCGAAAATCTGGACCTGCTCATCATCACCCGCGGCGGCGACGGCAGCACGCTGCGGCGGCGTTCAGGTGAGACGAGCCAGCATGGAACGGAGAAGGCCGATGTCGTTAGCACCGTCGGTGCGGGTGACAGCTTTACTGCGGGCGTGGTGGCCGGCTTGCTTAAGGGGCAGCCGCTGGGCCTGACGCACGCATTTGCCTCGAAGCTGGCCGCCTACGTCGTGAGTCGGTCCGGTGCGATGCCGACATTGCCCGACGATCTGCGGTTGTAGGGACGCTTGCTGCCTCGCATTTGAGCACGCTGCCTCTCCTACGGTCACCGCCCATGTCATCAGGCGATGCCGACTTTCTCGTTCATCAGCTCGACAACGGCCTCGTTGTTCTGGCCGAGCACATGCCGGGTATGCGATCGGCGGCGATGGAGTTGCACGTCCCGGCCGGTGGCGCGACCGATCCCGTCGAGCGGTGCGGCAGCGCCAACGTGCTGTCGGAGATGGTCCTCCGCGGTGCAGGCGGCCGCGATGCTCGACAACTGACCGAATACCTCGACGGCCTTGGCTTGTGGCGTAGCAGCGGCACCGGAACCTTGTCGACCCGCTTCAGCGCAAGCGGACTTGCATCGCACGTGATGCACGGATTGAAAGCCCACGCCGACATCGTGAGAAGGCCACATCTGCACGAAGACGCCTTCGGCCCGAGCGTTGATTTGGCCCTTCAGTCGCTCGAAGGCCTTGCCGACAATCCACAGGGCCTTGCAATGGTCAAGCTCCGCGAGTGGGCATGGCCCGGTCCATTCAGCCGCAACCCTGCCGGTGAGCTCGATCACCTCGAGAAGCTCACGGCGGAAGGGCTCAAAGACGATTTCGTCGCACGGTTCAGACCCGACGGGGCGGTGCTGTCCATCGCGGGTGACATCGACCAGAACAACGTGCGGGACGATGCCGAGCGTTTCTTTGGTGACTGGCAAGGCCCGAAGCGGCCGGTCGTGGATGTGACGCCGTCGGCCGGTGACTTCCTGTTCATCGAGCAGGACGTCCAGCAGACGCACATCGCCCTTGCTTATCCGACGCCTGCCGAGTCGAGGCGAGATTACTATTTGTCACGCCTGGCCGTCGAGTGCCTTAGCGGCGGCATGAGTGGCCGGCTGTTCGACCGCATCCGCGAACGGCAGGGGTTGTGCTACAGCATATTTGCCAGCTACGCGAGCTTGGCCGCCGTCGAGACGGGGCCGAGCGACGACGACGACTTTGCGAGCATCTTCTGCTACGCGGGCACGAGCAACGAGCGGGCCCAGGAGACGCTCGACGCGCTTGTCCGCGAACTCGTCATAATGCGTGAAGGTGTGACGGCTGACGAGTTGCGACGGGCGAAGATCGGTCTGAAGGCGGGCACGGTCACGAGCGGCGAAAGCACCTCCGCCCGGGCCGGCGCGTTGGCCCGCGACTGGCAGGTCCGCCGCCGACTGCGCTCGCTCGATGAGATCGTTGCCGCCATTGATGCGATCACGCTCGACGACGTCAACGCTTGGCTCGCGGCCAACCCGGCCGGGCCGTTCACGGTTGTGTTGATCGGGCCCAAGCCGCTGGACGTGCCTGACGACGGTGGAACGCGAAGGGGCCAAGGAGGCAAAGGCCCGCGGAGATCGGACGGCGGTGCGGGTGAGGCGTCAATCGACTCGCTGCACACGCCTTAACCTTCGGCTTGCTTCCTTGTTCTGCAAACTTCGGCTCCTTCGCTCCTTCGAGAATTATGCCTGACCACTTCGAACACAAGCTCGACAACGGCCTGACGATCCTCGCCGAGCCGACGCCGACGGCGCGATCGTTTGCGTGTGGTCTCTTCGTCCGGACCGGTACGCGGGACGAGCCGGTGCGGCTCAACGGCGTCAGTCACTTTCTCGAACACATGATGTTCAAAGGCAGCGAGCAACGCGACGCGGCCGAGATGAACCGCGTGTTCGACGACCTCGGAGCCAACTACAACGCGTTCACAACGCAGGAGATGACCGCGTACTACGCGTCGGTGCTGCCGGAATACACGGCAGACGTGATGGAGCACATGGGTCACTTGTTCCGTCCGGCACTGCGGGAGGCCGACTTCGAGACGGAAAAGCAGGTAATACTGGAAGAGATCGCCATGTACGCCGACGATCCGGGGCACCGCGTGCTCGAGGAGCTGACGGCAAAGCATTACGCGGGTCACCCTTTGGAGATGAGCATCCTCGGTCCTGCTGCGACGATCGAGGGGATGGCCCGGGACGACATGGCTGCCTACCTGAGTGAGCATTATGGCCCGCGCAACACGGTGCTGAGCGTGACGGGGCAGTTTGACTTCGATCAGGTCGTGAAGCTGGCCGAGCGGCACTACGGCCATTGGGAGCCGGTCGGCTTCGAGCGCGAGCACCCGCCCGTCAAGCAGGCGAGCGGTCGCTTCGACATGACCGACCCCAAGCTCAGCCGACGATACGTAACGGCGTTGTGTCCCGGGCCAGACGCCACGGATAACGCCCGCTACACGGCCAAAGTGCTGTGCGACCTCATCGGCGACGGTGACGGCAGCCGGCTGTATTGGGCGCTGGTCGATAACGCCATCTGCGAAGAGGCCGACTTCTCGCATTGGCCTAGCGATGGCGTCGGCAGCTACGCCTTGTCGCTCACGTGCGACCCTAAGCGGGGCGAACAGGCGCTGGTTATTGCGCTGGCTGAGCTGAAGCGGGTGGTAAGTGATTTGGACGACTCGGAACTCGAACGGGCCAAGAACAAGATCGCCGGTGGCAGCGTGATCCACGGCGAAAGCCCGCTTGGCCGCATGCGGGCGATCGGCGGCGGTTGGGTCTACGACGGCAGGTACCGCCGACTAGACGACGAGCTCAACGCGATTCTGGCCGTCACGCGGAGCGACGTGTTGGCGCTGCTGGAGCGGTTCCCATTCGAGCCGATGACGGTCGTCACGCTCGGCCCGTAGCGTCTTTCATGCCGATCGAACGCAACGACGGTGCCGACGCTTTCTTTGGTGGCGACATGTTCGGTCTCTTCGCAGCCGACCACGAGGTCTCGCGGTTGCAACGCGTGATGGCCTTCTGTGAAGCGAGCATGGACGACGTACTCATCTGCCCGGTGACGCGAGAGCGGGTGCGGTTCTACCTCGACGTCGATGCTGAGGTAACGCGTCGGGCCGACGTGCTGGAGCTCGAAAAGCAGTGGAACCCTCTGCGTCGGATGTGATCGCTTGGCCGTCGTCACTTTCGTAAGCTGCCGGCTTGGACCTCGACCGCTTCAGACGACAGATCAGCGACAGCAATGACGAGGCGTCAGCTCGGATGGTGCAGTTGCTGGACGATGCCGGGCTGGTGGCGTTCGAGCGGTCGCACTTTGACCCCGGTCATTTCACCGCCAGTGCCTTCGTGTTGTCGCCCGACAAGGCGTCGCTGCTGCTGATTCGGCACGCCAAGCTCAACCGCTGGCTCCAACCGGGCGGGCACATCGACACCACCGACGCGTCGCCACTTCACGCGGCCCGGCGCGAACTGCTCGAAGAGACCGGCCTGCATCGCGTGACGGGTGACCGTGAGATTTTCGACCTCGACATTCATCCGATCCCGGCCAACTCGAAGAAGAACGAGCCGCCGCACGAGCACTTTGACGTGCGGTTCCTGTTCCACGCGGCGAGCGAGGGCCTGGTCGCCGGCGACGATGCGCTGGCCGCCAAGTGGGTGCCGTTGGGTGACGTCGCATCGACGGTCGACGACGCCAGTCTCCGCCGCGTCGCCCAGCGACTGCTGCGTTCATGAACTCTGCGGCCGACCCGAACCGATGCCGACTATCCTCGCGGCATGGCAGGCGCGGCAGACGGCAAGTTCATCAAGATCACCGGTGCCCGCGAGCACAATCTCAAGGACATTTCCCTCGAGATCCCGCGCGACAAGCTCACCGTCGTCACCGGCCTGTCAGGTAGCGGCAAGAGCACGCTCGCGTTCGACACCGTCTATGCCGAGGGCCAGCGGAAGTACATGGAATCGCTGTCGGCCTATGCCCGGCAGTTCCTCGATCAGCTGCAGAAGCCCGACCTCGACGACATCGAAGGGTTGCCACCGACAATCGCGATCGAGCAGCGTGGCAGTTCGTCGAACCCGCGATCAACGGTCGCAACGACGACGGAGATTTATGACTACCTGCGGTTGCTGTTCGCCCGTGCCGGGACGCCGCACTGCTGGGAGTGCGGCCGCGTGATCCGCGGGCAGTCGGCGTCGCAGATCGTCGACGACGTCATGACGCTGCCGGAGAAGACAAAGCTGATGATCCTGGCGCCGCTCGTCCGTGGGCAAAAGGGCGAGCACCGCGAAACCTTTGGGGCGATCGTGAAGCAGGGTTTCGTCCGCGCCCGCGTCGACGGCGACATAATGGACGTCAAAGCCGACGACCCGCCGACGCTGAAGAAGACGTTCAAGCACGACGTCGAAGCCGTCGTCGACCGCATCATGCTCAAGCCCGACGCTCGCGGCCGCGTTGCAGAGAGCATCGAGGCGGCGCTACGGCTGACGGACGGCAGCGTGATCGTGACCGTTGCCGACGGGGACACCTGGACGGACCGGCTTTACAGCGAGAAGTTTGCCTGCCCCGTCCACCCGCACGTGTCGCTGAGCGAGCTCGAGCCGCGGCTGTTCAGCTTCAACTCGCCGCACGGTGCGTGCCCCGATTGTCACGGCCTCGGCACGGTGCAGGAGTTCGACGGCGACCTTGTCATTGCTGATCCTGAGCTGTCGCTTGAAAATGGGGCGATCGAGCCGTGGCGGAAGAACGGCAAGCGGATGAACATCTACTACAGCCGTGTGCTGCGGACGTTCTGTCGCGACTTCAAGGCTGATTACTACAAGCCGGTCGGCAAGATCGATAAGAAGGTGCTGACGGTGCTCCTGCAAGGCACCGCCGCGGCAGGTGACCTTGGGACGGGCACGTACTTCGAAGGCGTGCTGCCGAACCTGCAGCGCAGGTTCGAAGATACCGAAAGCGACTGGGTCAAGCACCGCCTGGCCAGCTACATGAGCGAGACGGCCTGCCCGACGTGCCAAGGCAAGCGGCTTCGCCCCGAGGCATTGGCCGTGCGGATCGAAACCGGCGACGGCCGCAAGGACGGCAACCTCGTCGGCTACTCCATCCACGACGTGACGACCATGAACGTCACCGACGGCCTCAAGTTCTTCGGAGACCTGACGCTATCGAGCGAAGGCGAAGCTATCGCAGGCCCCATCCGTCGCGAGGTCACCAACCGCCTCGGCTTCCTGCACGACGTCGGCCTGGGCTATCTCGATCTCAATCGAAAGACCGGCTCGCTCTCAGGCGGTGAAGCGCAACGCATCCGCCTGGCCACCCAGGTCGGCTCCAAACTCGTCGGCGTCTGCTACGTCCTCGACGAACCGACCATCGGCCTGCACCAACGCGACAATGACCGCCTCATCAAGACACTCCTCAAGCTTCGCGACATCGGCAACACCGTGCTCATGGTCGAGCACGACGAAGATTGCATCCGCGCCGCCGATCACCTCATCGACATCGGCCCCGGTGCCGGTAGTCACGGCGGCAACGTCATCGCCCAGGGTGACATGCCGGCCGTTCTCAAGCAGAACAAGTCGCTCACGATCCAGTTTCTCAACGGCCGCGAGACGATCGACACCCCCGAGCAGCGTCGCAAGCTCGACAAGAAAAACTGCATCGAGCTCAAAGGCGCTGGCGCAAACAACCTGAGCGACGTGAGCGTCAAGTTCCCGCTGGGCGGGTTCGTCTGTGTCACCGGCGTCTCGGGCAGCGGAAAGTCAACGCTCGTCAACCAGACGCTGCTGCCGGCCATGAAGCGGAAGATCTACGGCAGTCGCACCAAACCCGGTCAGCACAAGAGCATCGCCGGCTGCTCGAAGATCGACAAGATTATCGAGATCGACCAGTCCCCGATCGGCCGCACGCCACGCTCCAACGCTGCAACGTATACCGGCTGCTTCGACGAGATCCGCAAGCTCTTCAGCCAGACCCGCGAGAGCAAGCTCCGCGGCTACAAGCCCGGCCGATTCAGCTTCAACGTCAAAGGCGGTCGGTGCGAGTCGTGTCAGGGCCAGGGCACCAAGCTCATCGAGATGCACTTCCTGCCTGATGTCTACGTCGAGTGCGAAGCCTGTCGCGGCAAGCGGTATAACCCTGAGACGCTCACCGTCCACTATCGCGGCAAGACCGTCGCAGATGTCCTGGCGATGACGGTCGAAGAGGCCAAGGACTTCTTTGCCAACATCCCGGGCGTCTGGCGGATGACCAAAGCGCTCTACGACGTCGGCCTCGGTTACGTCAAGCTCGGTCAGCCCTCGACCCAGCTCTCCGGCGGCGAGGCACAACGCGTCAAGCTCGCCAGCGAACTCGGCAAGAATGCCACCGGCCACACGTTCTACGTCCTCGACGAACCGACCACCGGCTTGCACTTCGAAGACATCCGCAAGCTCCTTGGCGTCCTGCAGCGCCTCTGTGACCACGGCAACACAGTGCTCGTCATCGAGCACAACCTGGACGTCATCAAATGCGCCGACTGGCTCATCGACATGGGCCCAGAAGGCGGCAGTGGCGGCGGCACCGTTGTCGCCCAGGGCACACCCGAAGACGTCGCCAAGGTTCAAGGCAGTCACACCGCCGAGTACCTCGCGCCGAAGCTGGCGCCGAAGCCACCCCCGACGGTGAGGCCGGTTAAGCCGAAGCGATCGAAGGCAAAAGTTGCCGCTTGAAGCTTAGAGTGAGACTGATGCCCTACGTCAACATCAAGATCACCAAGTCGAACGTCTCGCGTGAGCAGAAGGCCAAGCTCGTTAGCGGTGTCACGGACCTGCTCGTCGACACGCTCGGCAAGAAGCCGGAGCACATCCACGTGGTCCTCGACCTCGTGGAGGAAGAAGATTGGGGCTTTGCGGGTCAATTGACCGATGATCTGCGACGATCTGCGGCTAAAGTCGATGCATGAACATCGCTTTTATCGGCTACGGCTCCATGACCAAGGCCCTTGCCCCACGCTTCAAGACGGCGGGACATGATGTCTTCCTCGGCGGTCACAATCCGGGTAAGGCCAAGGCTGCGGCGGATGTCATCGGGGCGAGCGGGTCGGGTGATACGAAGGACGCGGTCGCATTCGGAAAGGTGATCGTCTTGGCGACGCCGCACGACAAGGTGGACGACGCCATCGGCGATGCAGGCGGGCCGTCGGCGTTTGCGGGCAAGGTGGTGGTCGACATCAACAACCCCGTACCCGGCTACGCCGACCGAGATTTCACCGTCGTCACCTACGACGGCAAGAGCCTCGCCGAAGCCATTGCCGACAAGCTGCCGGATGCTGAAGTGTGTAAGGCGTTCAATTGCTGTCAGGCAGATGTGTGGACGATGGATCCGCCTCTGTTCGACGGCCGAAAGCTCGTGACGATGACGTGTGCGAATGGCGAGCGGGCTCGCAGCGTGGCAAAGCAACTGGTCGAAGCCACCGGCGGTGAGCCTCTCGACCTCGGCGACCTCAAGTACGCCCGCAAGCTCGAAGCGATGGCCGGCATTGTCATCCAGCTGCTCTTCAGCGGGCGCGACACCAAGACCGTGCTCAACCTCGTAACTGCGTGAGGTTCCACGTGGAACTTTGAGTCTTCTGGAGGAGCGACGCGTCGTAGGCTGCTCCGCCGTGAAACCTCCGCCCATTCCTTCGACCCACGACGACCGCCCGAGCTCTGCCTTCGGCCTCGACTTCCGCCCGCGAGGCGAGGTCCACGCATCGCCCCACGACTGGCGAGACCTCGTCTGCTACCAAGTCGTTCTCGACCGCTTCGACGACGGACAGGATCACCCAAGCTACAACGTCGAGACGACGAAAACGGGTCGCGACGAAGATCAGAGCTGGCACTTCCAGGGCGGCACCATCAAGGGGCTGCACCGTCGGCTCGACTACATCCGCGGGCTCGGAGCAACGGCCATCTGGCTCAGCTGCCCGCTCAAGCAACGGGCCGGTGAGCAGACTTACCACGGCTACGCGATTCAGGACTTTCTGGACATCGACCCGCGATTCGGGACAACGGCGGAGCTTGCTGATCTGGTCAAGGCCGCCCACGAGCTTGGCATGTACGTCATCCTCGATGTGGTCATCGACCACGCGGCCGACGTCTTCAGCTACGAAGAAGGGCACGACGTCATGTACGACGGCGGCAAGCTCTACACGATGTCGAGCTTCTACGATGGCGGTGACAAGGACCCGGGCGATTTCGGGCGTGATGATGCGGTTTGGCCGGTCGAGTTTCAGCAGGAGCGGGCGTGGGTCAGGCAGGGGCCGATGGACCCGATGAGTGCGACCGCTGCCGAGGCCAAGGACGGCGACTTCATGTCGCTCAAGAAGATCAACCTTCAGGACCCGCAGACATTGGCGGCCGTCGTCGCCTGCTACAAGTACTGGATCGCCGTCGCCGACGTCGACGGCTTTCGCATCGACGCGCTGCGTCATGTGCGACACCCGGCGGCGAGCGACTTCGTGCACGCCATCCGGGAGTTTGCCCTATCCATCGGCAAGGTCAACTTCCTGCAGGTCGGCGAAGTGGCCGACACCGACGAAGAAATGCGTCGCTACATCGGCACGAACGTCGAACTCATCGTCGCCGGTGACCACGACCTGTCCAGCGACCCTGACGAGACCGGTGACTACCCGCGCCTCGACGCCGTCATCGACTTCGAGCTGCACCGTCAGCTCATCCCGGTGCTGCTGGGCGAGCGACCGGCAACCGACTACGGCGGGTTGCTCAAGCGACGCGACCACTACTACCGCGACTACGGCAGAAGCGGCCGGTACTACCTCAGCTACCTCGAGAATCACGACGAAGGTGCCCGCGACCGGCACCGCCTGCTGGCAGGCAGCTACGACCAGACGCAACCCGGCTACGAGCGGCCTGGCGGTGACCCGCGACTGGGCGTGATGGCCAGCACCGTTCTGCTGTGCAGCATGGGCATTCCGTGCTTGTACTACGGCACCGAGCAGGGCTTTGACGGCGGGTCGAGTGAGCGCGACACGCACGTCCGCGAAGCCATGTTCGGCGGCCAGTGGGGGCCGTTCGACACGACCGGTGCCAGCTTCTTCGACGAGACGCACCCGATCTACCAAGGCATCGCTAAGGCGTGCCAGGTGCGGGCCAGTGAGCCGACCCTGCGATATGGCCGGGCGTACCTCAGGCCCATCAGCGGCGACGGCAAGTCGTTCGGCATCCCGAAGCACAAGGGCGCTTTTGCCTTTGCCCGCGTGCTCGACGTGACCGAGATCGTCATTGCCGCCAACCCGTCGCTGGGTGATGCGGTCGGTCTCTGCGTCGGGGTCGATGCCAATCTCAATCCGCCCGGCTGGAAGATGCGCGACACGCTGCACCCGGACGGCAAGCGTTACACGATCGAGCAGAACAAGAAGGGGCAGGCCTTTGTCCGCCTCGACCTTGAGGCCCGCGGCGTCGCGGTGCTGCGGCTGAGCCTGAATTGACGTCAACGCGCTGCGCCGCGGCGGCCAAGCGGGCTCGGCGGTGGTGGCGGGGTCGTCGGCGGGCTCAATTGTTCCACGTGGAACATCGCCAACCGTCGCCGCGGGCTCTCAGCGACGGTCGGCAACGTCGGCAAATGTTCCACGTGGAACATTTTGCCTCCGCCGCTGCGTCGGCGGGTCGTCCATACTGCTGAAGGGGTACGGGCGGATTTACGGATCGAGTGCTGACGTCTGCGCTTGGTGTCGTGCCGGCAGCGAGCCGATGCGCATTGCGCCGCCGCGGCCGCCTTTGCGCTTCAAACCAGGTTGCACGTTCCTTGTCGTCATCCCTCGGCTGCGCTGGGGATAACGGCCCGGTCTGGTCCGAATGTTGCGTAGGAAGCAGGCTGCTTTATTTCGGGTCGAGCCGCGGGAACAGCGGCTCGCCGCCACCGAGCTGGTGGCCGGGCGTCGGCGGGGACTGCATCAAATCGTCAAGCGTCCTGCCGCCGACGTCGACACCCATCTGCGTCAGTCCCGCCGTCGCCTTCTCCGGCAGGATCGGCAAGAGCGCCACGAGCGCGCGGTAGGCCATCGTCGTCGCCGTCGCCAGCACCGCATCGAGCCGGGCCGCCTGCTGCTCGTCCTTGGCGAGCTTGAACGGCTCGGTCTGATCGATGTAAACGTTCATCGCTCGCGCCAGCTCGATCGGCAGCGTGGCCGCGTCCTGAAGACGAAGCTCTGCCCACGCCCTTGCCATGTCATCGGCGATCGCGTGACTCGCGGCCAGCGCGTCATCGTCCTGCTGCGTCGCCCCGGGCGTGCGGTCTGGCACAAGGCCGTCGCGGTATTTGCCGGTCATCTTGATGACGCGGTTGAGCCCGTTACCCAGCACGTTGGCCAGCTCGGCGTAGCTCTTCTTGAGTCCGTCGTCGGTCCAGTCGAGGTCGCTGCCGAATGGTGCTGCCCGGAGCATGTGGAACCGAATGGCGTCCCAGCCGATCTCGTCTGCCGCGGTGTCGAGTGTGGCCGTGTCGATGAAGTTACCAAGCGTTTTGCTCATCTTCTTACCGCCGCTCGTCCACCAGCCGTGCGCGTAGACGCACGTCGGTGGCCGCTCGCCCAGCGCCATCAGCAGGCAAGGCCAGTAGACCGTGTGGAACCACAGAATGTCCTTACCGATCAGGTGCACGTCGCAAGGCCAGAACGTCTTGTACTTGCTGTCGTCGTCGCTCTTGAAGCCGAGGGCACTTGCGTAGTTCGTCAGTGCGTCGACCCACACGTAGGCCACGTGCTTCGGATCGTTCGGCAGCGGCACGCCCCAGTCGAAGGTGCTTCGGCTGATCGACAAGTCGCCGATCGTCTCGTCTTTGAGCCCCATCCGCAGTTTGCTCAGCACCTCGTTGTACCGAGCCTCCGGGCGGATCGCCCCGGGGTTCTGCTCGTAGTACTCGACGAGCTTGGGCAGGTACTTCGAGAGGCGGAAGAAGTAGCTGGCCTCTTCGTACTTCTCGAGGTCGCGGCCGCTGACGGGGCTCTTGAAGTCGCTGGCCTTGGCGTCGGTTTCGCTGACAAAGGCCTCTTCGCCTGCGTCGTACCAGCCGCTGTAGCTGCCGAGGTAGATGTCGTCGGAGGCGAGTAGTTGCTCGAGCACGCGGGTAACCGCCTGCTTGTGCCGCGGCTGTGTCGTGCGGATGAAGTCGTCGTTCGTGAGGTTGAGCTTGTCGTCGAAATAGGCCTGGAACGCACCGGCCATGTCGTCGACGAGCTGTTGCGGCGTGATACCGCGGGCTTCTGCTTCGCGAGCGATCTTCTGGCCATGCTCGTCGGTGCCGGTGAGGAAGAACGTGTCGTCGCCTGCGAGCCGGTGGAAGCGTGCGACACTGTCTGCCGCCAGTGACGTGTAGACGTGCCCGATGTGCGGCTCGCCGTTGGTGTAGTAGATCGGGGTCGTGATATAAAACGTGCCGTCAGCCATCGCGAGGCGAGGGTAGCCGACCGGCGGCCTCGGGTGAGGCCCGGGGTGCTCGTCAAGCGGAGAGGGCACTCAACATGCCGCGGCCGTGGGTGAAGCGGGGAGCCGCTATTGTGCGATGTGCTGGCAGCATGGCCGCTTGTGTTCGAGACGCCTTGGGTCGGCAGCCTGGCGGGAGCGGTGGCTTTGGGCTTGCTCGTCTATCGCCTGTGGCGGTTCGCCATCGTCGCAAGTTGTTTTGCCATCGCGGCGGCGTCACCGGTGTGGCTCGACGCGGCACCGCCGCGGATCGCGGTTTACGTCGATCTGTCGCCCAGCACGCGAACCGCCTTCTGGCGGGACCCGCAGACGCTGAGCCGGGTGCTTGCTGCATTTCCCGGTGAGCCGGAGCTGTTCGTCTTTGGCGAGGTGGCGATGCGGACCGGCATCGAGGTGTACGACGGTGGCGACCTGATGGCGGAGCAAACGAAGCTCGACATCAACGTCGACGCCGACGCGGCCGTCGTGCTGACAGACGGTCGTCTCGACCTGACGACGGTGCTGCCGACAAGCTTCCTCATTGATCCCGCGCTCGACGCACCCGGCGATGCGGCGGCGATGTCGCTGGAGCGAGACGGCCGTCGCGTCCTGCGGACGTGGCGAGAGAACGGCCGCGAGCTCATGCAGGTCACCGAAAGCGATGACCCACTCGCGGTCGGCGGCGATGACGCCTGGCCGGAGAACGATCGGCTGCAACTACCACCGCCACCACCAGACGGCGGACGACGCGTCATCTTCGGCAGCACGCTGCCCAGCTTCGTCACGTTGTCTTCAGCAACGTTTCCCGACCTGGCATCGGCTGACGTGGTCGTGCTGACCACCGGCGAGCTGGACCGCCAGACGGCGCAGGCGATCCGGCGATACGTGACCGATCTCGGCGGAAGCCTGGTGTTGGCGACGACGGACCTGCCGCCGACGGCGTTGGAAGCTTTGCTGCCGTTGTCGTTCGTGCCACCGGGCCCGTCGGGCCGTTGGGCGTTTTTGCTTGACGCGAGCGGGAGCATGCGTGACACGTGGCCGGCGGTGCGGCGGGCGACGCTGGCCGCCGCCGAGGCATTGCCGAAGAACGCACGCGTCGACTTGGCGATGTTCTCGGCCGACGTGACGTGGCTGGCGCGGGACGCGCAGGCGACGGAGCTGCCGACGTTGCCTGATGCGACGGGCGGGCCAACCAACTTGGCGGCGGCGGTCGATGCGGTGGCCGGGCCAAGGCAGGTGCTCGTGGTGACCGACGCCGCCGCAGAGGTCGCTCAGGAGGTGATCGATCGGGCGGTCAACGCGGCGGTGCTCGTCCACGTGCTCCACACGGGCGACGCGGTGTCGCCATCGGTGCGAAGGCTCGTAGAGCAGACCGGCGGCACGCTCACCATTGAACCCGACGAGGCGGCGTGGCGTGACGCGGCTCGACGCCTGACACGCAACGCCTCGGCCGGCGCGATACGCGACACACCCGCGACGTTGACCCTCGACGATGTCGCGATCGAGGTCACCCGCTGGCGACAGGCGTGGGCGACGACGCGGGCGACGGTGCTGTGCGACGAACCCGCTGCGGCGTCGGTGCGGGTCGGTGCCGGCAGCGTGGTCGCGGTCGCGGCATCGCTGCCGACCGATGCGCTGCAACGCATCGCCGACGCCAATGCGTCGCAACCGGCCGGGGAGTACGACGTCCGCTGGTCAGATACGGGCGTGCTAACGGTCGAAGTCTTCGACGGCCCGGGCCGGTTCGTGCTCGTGCACGGCGACGAGCGGATCGACGCCGAGCAGGTTTCGCTGACGCATTGGCGTGCCACGCTTGCCGGCCGTCGGGAGGCGACCATTGCGGCGGTGCTGTACGGCGACGAGGTGCTGAGTCGTCAGCCGACGGCCGACCGCTATGCGAGCGAATTCGACGTGATCGGCAATGCCAGGGAGCGGCTTGCTGGGCTTGCAGACGCGGCCGGTGGCGCGGTGGTTGCCGATGTGTCACAACTGCGACACGAAGGCAGGCCGCGACGACGTCCGTTGGGGTGGCTGTTTTTGTTGCTGGCAGGTGTGTCGGCCGTTGCGTTGGCAGAACAACTTCGCCGTGGCGGCCGAGTGACCTGATGGACCCATCCGGGATCGAACCGGAAACCTCTGCCTTGCAAAAGCAGCGCTCTCCCAATTGAGCTATGGGCCCGCGTCGCCGTCCGAGGTCGGTGGCGGGGCGGGCAGTCTACCCGCGCCAAGTGGCCGCGTCAGCAGGGCGTATGGCGCGCGCCTGTTGCGACTTCTTGGCGACCTCATTTTCTTGCAACGAGTGGCCACGCGATTGCTCTACCGCTATCGCCTGCCTCTTCGGCCTGACCAGCCGCATCTCGCACCGCTGACCTGCCCGCACTGAGTTTATCGACCGCCGCCATGACTGTTGCTGTTCAACCACCCGTTCGACCGCTGGATCGTGCTCTTGTACCGCTGAGTCCGTTCACGAGCACGCTCGGCGGTTGTTACGTTCGCCAAGGCGGCAAGCTCGTCAAACTCAGCGGTGGGGCGGACAACGCTGTCGGCCTGCGGGCGGCGGCAGTCGATGGGGCGTTTCGCGGCATCGCCGGTGACCCGGCGTTTCCGTGCGTCGGGGCCAAGTCTGCCGTGAATCTGGCGTCCTATCGCGTCGGGGTCTACGACACGCTCGGCTCAGAAGATGCGACGCAAGGACTTTGCCGGGATCTGTGGCAGTTCGGCCAGGAGTTCGACCAGGTCGACGGCAACTTCGCGACGTTCCTGGCGACGTTCGACGGGCCGGCCGCGCTGGACGAGCAGACGTTCGAGGACCTGTTTTGGCAGCAACTTCAACGTCTTCACGATGCTGACGCGCAGCTACACGCGTGGGACGCGGCCGTCAGCAGCGACCCGGCTGATGATCACTTTTCATTCAGCTTCGGCGGAAGGGCGTTCTTTTTGGTCGGCCTGCACCCGTCGGCCAGCCGCATCGCCAGGCGATTTCCCTACCCGGCCATCGCCTTTAATGTGCACGAGCAATTCGAACGCCTGCGTGAAGAGGGCAAGATGGACCGCATGAAGCAGGTTATTCGGCAAAAGGACAAGCAGCTTCAGGGCGAGGTCAATCCGGTGCTCCGTGACTTTGGCGACGGAAGTGAGGCCCGCCAGTACAGCGGCCGGGCGGTGGAAGATGACTGGACGGCTCCCTTCACATCGCATCCAAAGCCGGCCGGTTCGAGATGCCCGTTCCAACGACTGATGAAGTGGGGCCGTTCTTGAATCTTCAGCATCGCATACCACCGGCAAGCGGGCGGGCGTTCCTTGTTCGTCGGGGTCAGACGCTTCGCATCTGCGACCCATTCGGGAGCCAGGTGGCGGATCTGCTCTGCTACGGCCTCGAAGGCGACAAGGCGACGGCGGAGTACGTCAGTGGTGGCAGAAGCATCGACTACGCCAGCAAGCTCTACCTCACGACGAACGACACGCTTTACAGCAACCGCAGCCGCCCGATGCTGAAGATCGGTCGCGACGACTGTGGGCGTCATGATTTCACGCTAACGCCTTGTTCTGCGGAGATGTATCGACTTTTGTATCAGGACGACGGCAGCCACCCGTCGTGCTTTGCCAATCTCCGCGACAGCCTGAGCGACTACGGCGTGACGCCGGACCAGATCCCGACGACGTTCAATGTCTTTATGAACGTGACGTACGCCTCGGCAGAGGCGGCAGTGCCGGGAGCGATGACGATCGGGCCGCCGCTGAGCAAGGCCGGTGATGTAATAGAGTTTGCCGCAGTGATGGATCTTGTGGTCGGCTTGACTAGTTGTCCGAGCGAGACGACCAATCATGTTGAGAACGCCTCTGACTTGAAGCCGATTGACTATGAAGTGATTTGATCGCCATAGTTAGATCTGCCTAGGGTTTAGCGTCCGTTCGCATGGGGTGGCCGGACGTCGTATACTCATTACGGCGGAGGCCACTTGAGTCTGGAAGACGACAACGACAGCGACCACGAGTCAGAAGAACCGCAGCGGCCGACACCTGACGACGATGCGGTGCTCGGCATGGACCAGCCCGATGGCGGCCCCGGTGGCATCGGCAACGAATTGGGCAGAAAGCGTCCGTACGACCATCGCGAGCAGGAGGCGTTTCTAAACATCCTCAGGACCGCCAGCCATATCAAGCGGCCGTTCGATCGGCTGTTCCGGGCCCACGACATCAGCCACACGCTGTACAACGTGCTACGCATCATCGCCGGGCACGCACCCAAAGGAGTGACGCGTCAGGTCATCGGACAACAGCTCATCAGCCAGATGCCCGATGTCACACGGCTCATTATCAGCCTGCACCGGCAAGGTTTGGTGTACGAGGTCGATTGCACCGATGACGCCAGGCGGTCGTTCTTGCACCTGACGGATGCTGGAACCGATCGCCTGGCCGTGCTTGACCCGCTCGTGGTGGATCTGCACAGTCGGCAACTCGGTCACATCGAGGCGAAGGATCTGCAGCGCCTCTGCGCACTGCTGGACCGTTGCCGAATGACGTGAGCCTTGACCAATGTCCACTGCGTCAGCCTGTCGCGGAACATTTCGCCCCGCGACACCTCTTGCGGCGTCACACCCGATACCGATACCCTCTCATGCCGGCTGCGCATGGATGTGCTGCCCTCAACGCCTGACGTTCGGCCTTTGGTCGAAGCTCCGGGCTGACCCCGCTCCCGCGATGGGAAGAAGGTTTCGATGTTTCATGCCCGCCTTGGCGTCCTCGGACGGATCGCCAGCCCGCTCCTCATCACCCTCGCAACAGCTGCATTGACAGTCGGTTGCGCAACGTCGTCTCGTTTTGCCGACGGTCGCTCGGATGTGGTCGGTGACCCGATTGACCTGGACGCCGGCACCCGCTACGTGCGATCCAATGACGCGCCGGCATCCGTGTATGTGCCACCGGCGGCCGCGCTGGAGCAGGCGACGCTGGCCGGTCGTGTGCCGGCATCCTGGCAACCGCGGGTTCAGGCACGGCCTTGGCAGTTCGTCGTTGTCCACCATTCGGCCACACACACCGGCGGGGCCAATCGATTCGACGGCATGCACCGTGGCAACGGTTGGGACGAGCTGGGGTACCACTTTGTCATCGGTAACGGCACCGACACCCCTGACGGTGCCGTCGAAGTCGGCCCCCGCTGGACCAAGCAAAAGCACGGCGCCCACGCGAAGACGGCCGACAACCGCTTTAACGAGCTGGGCGTCGGCATTTGCCTCGTCGGCAACTTCGACCAGGAACAGCCGACTCGCAGACAGATGCACAGCCTGGCGGTCCTGACGGCTCACCTCATGCAGCAGTATCACATTCCCCCGGGCCGCGTGATCGGGCACGGTGACACGAAGCCGACCGCCTGCCCGGGAATGAATCTGCACGGCCAGCTGGCGAATCTGCGTCGCACCGCCGCCGGCCTTGCCTCCACGGGTAACACGCCCTCCGGCCACGCCGCGGTACGCTGATGGACGGTTGCCGTCCTGCCATACGATGGCTATCGTGTCGGCCCGCCACTCCCCGGAGGCGGAACGACTGCGGGATGTAGCTCAGCTTGGTAGAGCGCTGTCTTCGGGAGGCAGAGGTCGCAGGTTCGAATCCTGTCATCCCGATCAGGAAGCTTCAAAGTCTGCAGAGCCCACGGCGTCGTCCGTGGGCTTTCTTCGTGGTCGGGGAGTCGGGCTGAAAACGCGAATTAGCCGACGCTGCAAGCGAGTCACCACTCCGGCCTGGAACATGTTCCGGAACGTCCCGTAGATTCTCGGAACAATTCGTGACATTCTCTCTGTGCTGCGGTATCTTCCATCTTCACGTATCTGGAGGAATCGTGGCATCCATTCGATCGATAGCAGCCAAGACCAACACCTCGCCCGCCACCGTTAGTCGGGCGCTCAACAACCATCCAGAGGTGGAGCACGGCACTCGGCAGCGGGTTCTGGAAGCGGCACGCGAAGCAGGCTATCTCCCCAATGTTGCCCGCGGACCTGAGTCGATGACGGTCGCGGTCATGCAGACGTCGCCCAGCGGCTTCTACGAGTACGACGCGATGCTCGTCCGCGGGCTCATCCGGTCGCTGGGGGACCACAAGCTCAGCATCGTCTGGCTGGACATGTTCCGGGACAAGATGAAACAGGAGTCTTTCGGTCAGTTCTTCCACCGCAGGGGCGTGCGAGGCGTGGTGCTGCGGGCCTTCGGTGATTCGCGGCAGATCGTCGAGCAGGTAGCCGACGCGGGTGTGAAACTCATTGCCATCGGCGAAAAGTTTGATCGCCCCGAGATCAACTGGGTCCGCATCAACGCCCGCAAAGAAAGCCAGCGTGCCGTCGAGCATCTGATCGAGATGGGACACAAGCGGCTGGCGATCGTGACGCACGAACGACCGACGAGCGATCATGCAGACCGCAAGCTGGGCTATCGCGAAGCACTCGACGCGGCGGGTATTGCCTACGACGAACATCTGGTGGTCCGCTCGACACCCTCACCCGACGCGGGTGCGGCGGCGATGAACCGCTTGCTTTCGCTGCCCCAGCCCCCGACGGGCGTCTACATCACCGATCCACCGACGACGCTGGGCGCGATCTACCGCTGCCACGAGCTGGGGATCAGGATTCCGGCCGACCTGTCGATCATCGGCTTTGATGATGACCGTGTGCGGCAGACGACGTGGCCCAAGTACTCGGCCGTCCTTCAGAACACGACGCAACTCGGTGCCGATGCCGGCACGTGGATGGCGCGTCACCTGGCGGGTCAGACCCAAGAGCCGCTGCAAATGGAGTTTCAAGCGTCCTTCGAAGTGCTCAATTCGACCGGTCGTCCGCCCCCAAAGGCCATACGCGTCCTGCCCGACGGCACCCGTACCTGAACCTGCCTTTGTGGCCGACGGACCCGCTGCTTCGACTGATCTACACATCCGACTTCTGCCTGAGGAGGCACCATGACCCTGTTCAACTCTGCATCCCGTCGCGCCTTTACGCTCGTCGAGCTCCTGGTGGTCATTGGCATCATCGCGCTGCTGATCAGCATTCTGCTGCCGACACTGAACCGGGCCAGAGGGTCGGCGACGAGCATCAAGTGCGCGTCGAATTTGCGGAGCGTCGGCCAGGGTCTGGCGATCTATGCCAATACCTACGGCGGTCAGTTGCCGTTCGGTTACTGGGACGGCACAGCGCCGGGCACCGGTGGTTACAACGCAGACGCAGCTTCCGACTGGACGCTCCTCGTCAACGGAGAGCTCGACGATTCGGACGGTTCCACCGTCGCAACAGCCACGCGGACCGGCAACATGCGCGAGTTCTTCCGCTGCCCCGTCGCACCGGTCGAAGCCACAGACGTCATCGCCCCTACATACTCGGCCCACCCGCGGCTCATGCCCGACTTGGACATGCGTGATGCTTACGCCGAGCAGAGCGCCGCGGGTCCGAAGTACCTCAAGCCGTACAAGCTTGCTCAGATCAAGGAGCCGACGGAGAAGGCCAACGTCTTCTGCGCCAGCATCCAGCCCGACGGCGGCGGTACGGGTCGCTACGCCGCCTCGCCGCACGCATACCGGCTCGACGCCAGTCGCATTTCGCCCGGTTACCCCGTCGGGATCACCACGTGGCTGACCGACAACTACAACGTCGCGACCGTCACGTACCTGCGGCCCGACGCGAACCTCGATATCTCAGCCGCCAACCCCGCGTCGCTCAACACCGATACGCCTGAGAACTGGGGCAACATCCGCTACCGCCACGGCGACGACGACAAGACCAACGTCCTGTTCGTCGATGGCCACACCAGCTCGTTCACCTTCAAAGACGCGACCGAGGGTCAGCTCAAGCGCAACAACGTCAACGTCTCGGCCAACTAACCCACGTTCGGAGGAGTCGACATGAAGTTCTTTTTAAGCACCTTGTGCCTCGCCGCCCTCGCGGCAGGAAGCACGGCCACCATTGCCGCTGAGGGCGAAACGCTCTACGCCGGCGTCGAAAACCTTCAGCGCAGCGGCACGTTGTCCGCCGATGAGGCGACCGTGGAGACCGTCGCTGTCGAGGGTGAATCATTCACCACGGCTCGTCGCGTGACGACCCACGGCGCACCAAAGGAGCGGTGGGACATCGCGTTGGCCGAGGTCATTGATTTCGACGTCAAGCAGGGCGATGTCATCGCGCTGAGCTTCTCTGCCCGTACGGCAGAAGCGATGACCGAGCAGGGGCTGGTCTCGGTCGCGCTCGAGCAGAACTTCGAGCCGCACCGCAAGGTGGTCTCGGCCCAATTCGGCCCGCCCCGCGGGCAATGGCAGCAATATGACGTGCCGGTGGTCGCCCAGTACGACCTCGACGCCGGCGCTGCACAGGTGACGTTCCATCTTGGGTTCTCGCAGCAGACCGTTGATATCGCTGATCTGCGGATCGTCCGCTATGCGGCAGGGACCGACGTCACGACGCTGCCACGAACGCCCTTGTACTACCGCGGCATGGAAGACGATGCCGCCTGGCGAGTCGCGGCATTGGAACGGATCGAAGCTCATCGCAAGGCCGACCTGAAGATCGTCGTCATCAACGCAGCCGGTAAGCCAATGGCGGATCAAGAGGTTCAGGTGACGATGGACCGGCTCGACTTCCAGCTCGGTGCCGCCGTGTCAGCCCGGGCGATCATCAGTTCTGGTGCGAAGGAAGACACGTACCGCAAGGTCATAGCTGATCATTTCAACACGATTGTCTTTGAAAACGACCTGAAGTGGCACGAAGACGCGGCGCGGCTCGACGACACGGAAGAGGCCATCGCATGGCTTGCCGAACGCGACATCGCCGTCCGCGGCCACGTGTTGTTGTGGCCGTCATATCGCTTCACGCCCAAGTTCCTCCAGGATCTTTCGCCTGAGGAAGTCCAGGCCGCGATCTACGACCGAATCGACACGCTCAGCGCCCGCTTCGCCGGCAGGCTCGTCGACTGGGACGTCATCAACGAGCCGTACAACAACACGGACTACGAGAAACTGCTGGGCCGCGAGCTGTTCGTCGAGTGCTTCAAGCGGGCCCGCGCGGGCGATCCCCATGCCCGTCTGTTCCTCAACGACTGGGGCATCCTGTCGTCAGGCAACAAGACCGACACGGACCACCAGCAGCACTTCTACGACATGGTCCGCTACCTGCAGGACAACGACGCCCCGATCGACGGTATCGGGTTTCAAGGCCACTTTGCGAGCACGCTGACGGAGCCGGAAAACCTGCTGGCGATCTATGACCGGTTTGCAGACTTGGGCCTGCCGATCGTGGTCTCGGAGTTCGACATCAGCATCGGCGACCGTGACGTGCAGGCGTCGTACATGCGGGACTTTCTGACGGCGGCGTTCAGCCACCGGTCCGTCGATGGCGTGCTGCAGTGGGGCTTCTACGAGAACCGCCACTGGCAGCCGCAGGCGGCGCTGTACGACAAGGACTGGAATCTGCTGCCGCACGGCAAGGTGTTCCTCGACCTGCTCGACGAATGGCGTACCGACGCCACGCTCACCACCGATAACGACGGCACCGCCACCCTGCGGGCTTACCGCGGCAACTACACGATCCAAATGGGACAACAGCGGGAAACGTTCACGCTGCCCGAGGAGGGTGCGACGCTCACGCTCACGATCCAGTGAGCGACGCACCGGCATCTATCTGTGGCCGATCCGTCGGCCGTTCAAAGGAGAAACGAACCATGCGCAACACCATCCTGCTGACCCTCTCGCTCGCCACCGCGACGCTAACCCCGGCCGCTTCGGCTGACATCATTGCCGCCTACGACTTCGGCACGCCAAGCGCCAGCACCCTCGGCGCTACGACAATCGATGACGACGCGACCGCTACGTCCTTTACCGGCAGTCCCACGGTCAACGGCCAAGCCACCTCCGTCGTCGGCACGTCGCAGAACCAGGGCTACCCCGACGAGCCGTTTTTCATCATCAGCCGCGCCAGCACCACGGAAGGGTCCGACCCGGCCAACGTCTACTTCGAGTTCACCGTTGCCGCCGATGCCGGCTTTGAGCTGGATCTGACGAGCCTCGACTTCGATGCCGCCCGTGGCGGCGGTGCAACGCCCCGGACCTACGACATCTTTACAAGCGTCGACGGCTTTGCGACCAGCGTCACAGGCGGCCCGGTTGAACTGGTAACTGCACGGCCCAACTTCACACCGATCAGCATCGACCTCACTGACGCGGCGTATCAGGATCTGTCGACGATTACGTTCCGCGTGAACATCTTCGCCCCGAACCCTGGCCAGAACATTGATTTTGACAACGTTGTCGTCAACGGCACGGTTGCCGCCGTTCCGGAGCCGGCCGCGATGTCGGCCGTCGGTGCCGGCCTCATGCTGGTTGGCCTGCGTCGCCGTGCTCACTGAGCAAGGGTTTACCATTATCCTCAAAGAGGACGGCGTCCTTCGCGCGGGAAGGACGCCGTTCTTTGATTACTGCCGTGGCAGCAGAATTGTGAACGTCGCTCCACCACCTGCCGAACTGTTGGCGGTGACGGTGCCGTCGTGGGCGTCGATGATGCGACGCGTGATGGCCAAGCCCAGTCCCGTGCCGCCTTTGCGACGGGTGTAGTACGGGTCGAACAAGCGGGGCAGATCATTGGCAGCGATGCCGGGGCCGGTGTCGCTGACGTCTATTCGAACGGCCGCTCGCGTGGGCGGTGACAGGCGGTCAGGCCGCACCGTCAGCGTCACGCTGCCACCCTCGGGCGTAAACTGGATCGCGTTGAGCAGCAGATTCAACAGCGCCTGCCGAATCAGATTCTCGTCGACCTTGGCCGTCAGACTTGAGGCGTCGCCGATTGTCTTGGCGGTGACGCGCACCCTGGCTGCCGACGCCTGCGGCTCGAGGAAGTCGATGAGATCCTCGGCCACCTCGGCCAGCGGCGTGGGCTTGCGCTCAGGCTCGATGCGGCCGGCGTAGCGGAGGAAGCCGTCGAGAATTTCGCGGAGTCGGCCTGCTTCTTTGGTGACACCGTCAAGCCGCCGCCTCATGCGGCCGAGCACCTTCTTGCGTTCCTCCAGCTCGTCCGATCGCGGGACTGCCAGTCGGTCCATGCGGTCGTCGAGCTGCTCGCTGAGCAACTGCAGGTTGAGCTGCAGTGTGCTGAGCGGGTTCTTGATTTCGTGGGCGAGGCCGGCCGTGAGCATGCCGAGCTCGCCGAGCCGTTCTGCCCGGGCGGTACGGCGTTCAAGCTGAACGAATTTGCAAACGACGAAGATCGCCCCGATGCCGGCCGCGGCGAGCGTGACGGCCGCACCGACAATAAGGCCGTACCCGAAGGCGGCGGCAAGAACGGGCTGACTCAGGAAAGGAAGCGACAACGCGAGACGCTAGAAGGCAAGAGCCGGCTTTAACCGACGTAGCCGTCATCGTCGTCATCGACCGGCAGGCCGTGGTCGATCTGCGACCGACCGACGGAGCCGACGGTCGAGCGGGTGGGTGCGCTACGGCCGTGTTCTTCGGGCGGTGCTTCGATGGAGGGGCGACGGCCGTAGCCGTTGCCGCCACCGCTGTTGGCGTAGTTGCCGTTCCCACCGTCGTTGCGGCGGGGCTTGTCGCGATGGCCTCCTTGTTTAGAGGCGGACTTGAAGCCGCCGTGCTGCTTGGCCGGGCCTTGTTGTGGCTGCCGTTTTGCGGGGCGATCGGACTCCTGCTGGGGCTTCTTTTCGGACGGTTCCGGCGGGTCGAGGCGGCGGACGTCGATCGCGTGAAACCCTTTGTCGCCGCGACTCATGGAGTAGCTGACGGGCTCGCCGTCTTTAAGGGTGCGAAAGCCGTTGCCCCCGATGGCCGAGAAGTGAACGAAGACGTCTTCACCTTCGGGCCCGCCGATAAAGCCGAACCCTTTCTTGACGTCGAACCACTTTACTTCGCCTTCGACACGTTCCTCATCGCCTTGGCTGTCATTGCTGGCGTGGTCGGTGGTAACGGCTGCTTCGGCCGACACGGCCGACGATTCGGTTGTTTCTTCTTGCGGCATTTGGAAATCCTCGGGCAAAGCGCCCGCTTTTGCTACTGATGCTGACCGGTCCTTATAGCCCCACGTCTCGGCCTCGTCTTGTCAGCGTAAGCCTTTGCTGCTGCGCCGCAAGGTCTTCACCACCTGGCACTGCAAGAAGCCGCCTCTGGATCATCGATCTCTTTGCCCGACCAGCACTTTGTCCCGCTCACCAGCTGCCTTCACCCGCGTGACCGATTTGCACCCGACCCATCCGTTAGTCCCGTCTGCTCCCACTCGGGGCCGGATCCTGCTTGTCGAGGACGAGCGGTCCACCCGCGACGCAATGACGCTTTTGCTGAGACGAAACGGCTGGACGACGGCTCCTGCCGAGGACGTGTCTCAAGCGTTGTCTGCTGTGTCCAACGGTGAGGAGTTTGAGGCGGTCATCATCGACGTGCATCTGCCCGACGGTGACGGCATTGAATTGGCCCGTAAGATCCGCAAGACCGTCGGCGACGGACCACGCATCGTCATACTCAGCGGTGACCACTCCGTCACGACCCTCGCTCGCCTTAATGACGTCGGCGTCGATCGCTTCATCGGCAAGCCGCTCAGTTTCGACGCCCTGCTGCATGCCCTCGACGGTGGCGGGCCAACGGACGAGTAAGCCCTACGCTGACGCCATGGCACGCGAGCGACTTGTTTCCGCTCAAGCGCAGGACAACGTCGAAAAGCGGGTCAATTTCGCCCTTCGGCCCGAGACGTTCGGCCAGTATGTCGGCCAGTCCGAACTGCTCCGCAAGCTCAAAATCGCCGTCCAGGCGGCCGAGGGGCGGGAAGAACCAGTCGACCACTGCCTTTTTCACGGTCCGCCGGGGTTGGGTAAGACCACGCTCGCACACGTCATCGCCAACGAGATCGGCACCCGCGTTCACGTCACGACGGGTCCGGCCCTGACCAAGCCGGCAGACCTGGTGGGCGTGGTTTCCAATCTCGGGCATCGCGACGTTTTGTTCATCGACGAGATTCACCGCCTCAGCCGCGTGGTCGAGGAGTACCTGTACAGCGCGATGGAGGACTACAAGGTCGACATCACGCTCGATGCCGGTGCGCACGCCCGGGTGATGACGATGAACGTCAAGCCGTTCACGCTGATCGGTGCGACGACGCGACTCGGGTTGCTGACAGCACCGATGCGGTCGCGCTTCGGACTGGTCGAGCACCTGGAGTTTTACCCGAAGGCCGACCTGGAGAAGATCTTGGCCGGGAGCGTCGAGAAGCTGAAGGTGGAGGCCGAGGCCGAAGCGTTGTCGGAACTGGCGGGGCGAAGCCGCGGGACGCCGCGGGTGGCGAATCGGCTGCTGAGGCGGGTCCGTGACTTTGCCGCCGTCGAGGCCGATGGCAGGCTGACGATCGACGTGACGAAGCGGTCGCTCGAGCTCGAAGGCATCGATGACCGCGGCCTCGACAATCAGGACCGGCAGATGCTGCTCTCGATCATCAACGTTTACGAGGGCGGCCCCGCAGGCGTCGATGCCATCGCCGCCACGCTGGGCGAAGAGCGTGACACGCTCGAAGATGTCGTCGAGCCGTTCCTGCTCCAGCAGGGATTGCTCACCCGCACCCGCCAAGGCAGGCGTGTCACCGCCAAGGCGTACGCGCACCTCGGCATCGCCTGCCCTTCACGCGACGACGAACAACCGTCGACCGACGCTGCGTGAGCTAGACGATGCAAAGGTGGCTGCGGATCTGCGACCCGCAGCCAGGCTTCGCCGACTTCCTGCGCTGACAGCAAACAGGTTTCAGCTCGCCTCTTCGACCTCTGCCATGGCGACGATGGCTTGGGCGATCTTGACGTACTTGAGCTTGGCCAGCTCTTCGATGCTGTCGACGCCGAAGGCGTCTTTGAGGTGCTTGGCGTCACCCTCGCTCACACCTTGGATGGCGTGAACCGGAGCCCTTGCGATCTCGCGGAAGCTCTTGTCCTCGTACGACTTCATCACGGCGTTGTTGATGTTCATGGGGTTGCAAGATAACGACAAGGCGTTGACGGTCAACTTTCCATGCGGTCCAACTGGACGACGGCCAGTGGGCCGAAGATCAACACCGGCAGCCACGCCATCGTCGCCGGCCAACGCGACAGCAACGCGTCGGACAAGAACGGCGGTGGCTCTCGGGCGGCCATCTGGCACGCGAATGTCGCCCCCATGGCCAGGCCGACGACGATGAGTGTCCGCCTCGCCGCCAGGCGTAGTGCCCCGGGCTGCCGCGTCAGGACCGCAGGCACCGCCAGCAGGATGAGGACGAGGTTCATGAAGTGCCCGCTCAGCCGCGCGTGCTTGGCCCGCAGCAGGTCGGCCGACACGCCACCACCCGGGCGGCTCAGCAGATTGTGAATCTGTCGCGTGCTGAGCAGGTCGAAGTAGCTGCCACCGGCCCCGACGCTAAGGTCGGCGGCGTGGGCGAGCTCCAGATCGACAGGCCGTAGGGCCGTTTCCCAGAAGTCGAGCACCTGCGCGTCGGGCGGGCGGACGCCCGTCATGTCGCCTGCCCCGATGAGGTCGTCGACCCGGCGGCCGTTGGTAAGCTGCCATCCGCCGGCCGCCTCGTCGAAGAGCGCGATGTCTGCCGTCGTCAGCGACAACGTTCGGGCTTGCTCGTCTCGCCGAACGATCGTCACCAATTCTGCCTGCGGCACGACATCCTCACCCGGCACGGCAGGCATGAATCGGCCTGCAAGAAAGACCTGACCATCACCGGCCTGCGTCGGCTCGATTGCGTACGCCTCCCGCTCCCCGGCGGCGGCCTCCCAACGCTCCAGTGTCAGCCAGCCGGCCAGACGTGGGATCACGAACTCCTGGTTGATCGGCTGAACAATCAGGTTGATCGCCAGCGACGCCAACACCACCGGTGCCGCCACCCGCAGCAACGGAACACCGGCGGCCAGGAGCGCGGTGAGCTCGTTGAACCGACTCATCCGCATGAGCGTAAAGGCGGCGGCGACGACCGGAATGACGCCCGCGAGCTGGCCGTAGATGAAGAGCGCCTGGGCGAGGTAGTAGCTGCCGATGCCCCGCATCCAGTCACCGAAGGTGGCGTCTTCGCCTCCACGGCCGAGCTCATCAAAGTTGAAGAACGCGTCCATCATCACGTAGAGCCCGATGAGAACCACGAGGGCAATGACGTAGTTCTTGAGGAACGAGCCGAGAATGTAGCGGTCGATCTGCGTCAACAGGGCAAGCGTAAGCGCAACGAGAACAGGCCGCACCCGAAGGCGCGGCCCGTTGATTTGTGCGAAGCCGAAGCTTCAGCCGATTCAGGCGCGACGACGACGCAGCATGGCGAGGCCGCCGAGACCGGCCATAGCGGCGGTGGTCGGCTCAGGGATGGCGATGAAGAAGTTCAGGACGTAATCGCCGCCAACATCGATGCCGCTGCTGACAGCGGTGTCGACGGTGGGTCCGAAGACGACTTGGAACTCACCGAGAACGGCCGTGTACTGGCCAGCGGCGAGGAAGGGGCCGTCTTCGCCGTCGGCGATGCCGTCGCCACCGAGGTTGAAGCTGTCGCCGAGCATCATGCCCGAACCGACACCAAAGCTCAGCGTGCTGTCGACGCCGATGCCGTCGTCGTCGTCGTTACCCACGAGCACGGTGGAGGCAGCATTAAAGATGCTGCCGGCGTAAAGACCGATTTCGGTGTCGAAGTCGGTGCCATTCGACGTGATGTCGAGGTAGTCACCCTCAGAGGCGTCGATCGACGTCGGCAGCGTGAACGTGACATAGACGAGCTCGTTGGGAGCAATGCTACCGGTGAGCGTGGTCGGAACGCGGCTCGGCGACGGCAGGACGCCGAGATCAATGACGACGGCCTGAGCCGTTGCGGTGGCTGCGGCAACGATGGCGCCGGCGGCAAGTAGTGTGGTCTTCATGCGTGCTTCTTTCCCCTGAGGAATATGAAATTCGGTGTCTCTCCCGCTCCCGCACAAGCGGTGCCGCGGCTAAGGGCCGATCCCGGTTCGGGTATCAGCCTCGGCACCTTATCAGCCTTGGCCCTCCTGCTGCAAGCGCATATGCAAATTTTGCCACATCGCGCCAGGTGCAATCGTCTCCGGCCCGTTTCAGCGGGCCAAATCCAGCTCGCGGAGGCGAACGTTGCGGAACTCAACAGTCATCGGATCTGCACGTTCACCCACACCGTGAACCTGCAGGGCGATGTGGCCGGCGTTGTCGACGGCGTCAAAGACGCTGGCTGCTGGGATGCCATTGATCCACGTCCGAATGACAGGGCCGCGGGCGACGATGCGGACCTTGTTCCAGTCATCGGCCTTGTAAGCTCGGCGGGCGTAGGGTGCGTCTGAAAGCGGATAAAGCCACCCGCGGCGTCCTTCGTCGTAGAGCCCACCCGACCAGCCACGGCTGCTCGGGTCCATCTCGACCTGGTAGCCGAACAGGCGGCCGTCCCGCTGGTCGATGCCGCCGCGGATGTCACTTCGGATCTGGATGCCGCTGTTGAGCCCCGGGTGCTGCTTGACCTCGAGGAGCAGCTCGAAGTCGCCGTAGGTCTTCTTTGTCGTCAGGAACGTGTTGGGCGTGTTGGGGGCACTGGTGCCGGTGACGGTGCCGTTGTTCAGCTCGAAGGTGGCATTGCCGCCGCGGACGAGCCACGGGTCGAGCGAGTCATTCTCGAGCAGATCAACCCAATGGCCCTCTGACGTGGTCGTCGGCTGCAGCGGGGCGATCCATATGTTGCGATACCGGACCGGTCCTTCTGCGTCCGTCGAGTGGTCCTGGAGCACGAGTGGCCCAACCTGCACCGGCTCACCGGTTGCGGCACGACTGCCGGTGGGCGTCTTCAGCTCGACATCGTCGTGAATCAGCGTGCCGTTGAGGTACGCGGTGACGCGAGCGTTGGCGGTCTTCTTGCCGTTGTCGAACTCTGGGGCCTGGAACCAGATGTCGTACGCCTGCCAGGTGCCAGGCCCGGTCGACGCGTTGACATCGGCCGCCTTCTGCTTGTAGATCGCTCCGAGTTCGTCATCAGCGAGCTGTTCGTCGCCGGCAAGCGTGCCGAGCACTTGCAGCTCGTACAGGCCGTGCAGGTAGACGCCGCTGTTGCCTGCCTGTTGACCTTCGCCACCGGGCGGGCAGTAGAACTCGATGTGCAGGCGTGCATTGCCGAAGCTGTTCTTGCTGATGAAGTTACCGCCACCGACTTCGACGTAGCCGGGCAAGGCAAGCAGGTCGTCGCCTGTGCGATTGGCGGCTTTGCCGTCTGCGCCCTCATACTTGAAGGCGACGTCCGCCGACGCGCTGAGCAACGGCACCGCCTCGGCAGGCGGGAGAACGCCGACACCCACGCCTGTGGCCGGATCGACCGTTATCTCGCCCAGCGTTGCCGTTGCCGGGGCCACCTGGAGAGGCACTTCGTTAAGGGTGTACCAGGCCTCGGTCGACCAGATCTGCTCCCCGTCTGTGGCTGTCGGATCGGTACGAAGATAGACGACGTTGCCGGCCTCGACGCCGTCGATGACGAGGCGAACACCCATGCCGTCTTCGTGCGGCGTAGCGGTCGATGCGGTCAGCGACACTTGGTCGATCTTCCTCCCGCCGTACGCCGCCGTGTGGACGTAGTGCCACTGCTTGAGCTGGTAATGGGTGGCATCGGCCAACCAATCCGGGTCGACAGGCTTGGTGAATCGCACGTCGAAGCCGTCGGGCGTGGCTGACATCGAGTGGAACTCGAAGACGTCTGTGCCGTTAGGCGTGAGACGTTGCAGGCCGTATTTTGTGTCTCGCCACGCCCAGTTACCATTAGCTCCAATGCCGCCGGTGTAGAGCGAACCGTCGGGTCCCCATTCGAGGCGGTTGACGCCGCTTTCGAGGCCTTGCGTGAAGCGGAAGATCGCCCCTTGCCACTGGCCGTTGACGCGTTCGAGGAACAACCGCCGGATGCCGCCGTTCGTCAATTCGGCCATGTACATCTGCCCGGCAAAGGGTCCTTCTTCGATAAGCTGAACCTGCGTCGGTGAGTTGCTGACCTCGTTGTGCGGCAGATAGACCGCCGCCGGGCTGCGGGGCCGATCCGCAAAGACGCTTTCGTGTCCGCCTTCGGGGTAGTACTTCGCCAGTTTCGGCACGAAGCTCGTCACGTTGTAGTGCCCCAGAAAACGGCCGCTGACGACTTCCGCCATGAGACTCGTGCTCATCCACGAGCCCTGGTTGTCGAGGTACATCAGCGAACCTTCCGGCCCCCAGCCGAGTCCATTGGGCGTGCGGGTTCCACCGGCGATGACGCGGACGTCGTTCGTCTCGATGTCGATCTCCAGAATGCCGCCGCGCATGGGCCCGCTCGGCCCGGAATTGGTCGTCATGCCCTCCCAGGCCGGCGGTGCCATAGTGGTCGACAGCGCCGTGTAGAGCTTGCCGTCCCGGGCGAGCAGGCCGAAGACGAACTGGTGGTAGTTCCAACCTTCCCAGCCTTCTGCGACAACATCGTGCGTCTCGAAAAAGCCGTCGCCGTCCGTGTCGGTCAGCTTGATGATGCTTTTGCGGCTGGTGACATAAAGGTCGCCGTTGTAGACGCACATGCCGCTCGGCTCGTACAGGCCATCAGCGACGATTTCGACCGTCACGTCGGCCGGATCACCCGTCACGCCGGTCAGCGCGTGGAGCTTGTCGGATTCCTTTGCGTCGATGTCCGGCAGCGACGTTTCGGTCCGCTGCATGGGCGAGAACGTGCCGACGACAAGCCGCCCGTCCGGCAGAAACGCCATCGCGCCGACGAGCGGCTCGAACCCCTCGGGCCGGACCGTCGCCAGGTCCCACGCCGGGTGAACCGACGTCAGCGGCCGACCGTCACCGGGCCGCGTGTCATGGAGAATCTGCTTCTTGCCCGGCGATGTGACGCGGGTCGGGTCGTCCTCGGTCAGCAACACCTCAGCGGGCACAAGTGCCCATTTCTCTGCACCGGGCACCTTCCATTCGAGCGTCAGTTGCCGCTGACCTCCGGAGTCGAAGTGATCGACCAGCAGCGGGACGAGCCCCGGCTGCAAGTCGATCGAGCCCGTCTGAACAGATCGACCCCGTTCGAGGCATTCGATGACGACCTGACCGTTCAGCGTCAGCCGCCCGCCGTCGTCGATGGTCAGGCGGAAGTCGTACCGACCGGCTTCCTTGACATCGAGGAAGCCGGTCAGGGTCGAGATCGAGGAGCCGTCGACGTTGCTGAAGTCGCCACGGCTGCGGAAGTCGATGACGTCCCGCCGTTCGTCGATGTTGGGCGTCTGATCCTGAACGAGCCGGACCAACTTTGCCGGCTGATCGGCCACCTCGTATACGCGCAGCGTCACGCCTTGCACGAGACCTTCCCTGGTTGCCGCATCTTGGCCCAATGCCGGACGAGCGGCGAGCGACAGGATCACGGCCGAGAACGAGACGCTCAGCCACCGGAAGGTCCATCCATTCATCACGAGCCAAGCGTACTAAAAGCCACACCGTCGTGTCGGCAACACCGGTCTGCGGTAGACGTGGTGCTTTGGCAGCAAGAGAACCGACTGCATGACCCCAACGGGATTTGAACCCGTGTCGCCGCCGTGAAAGGGCGGTGTCCTAGGCCACTAGACGATGGGGCCGAATAGCGGGCAACAGTGTAGCGCAAAGCCGCCCGCGGGCAACGGCCGCGGGCGGGTGAATTTTTATGCTTTGACCCTCTTAATCGTCGTCGGTGGCGAACAGGCTGGCAGACGGTGCGGCCAGCGTGCTGCCGAAGCTGCCGCGGAGCAGGGCGAAGTCGAGAATGCTCACCGTTCCATCGTAGTTGAAGTCGCCCTGACTGAACGTCCCGGCACTGCCAAAGTTGGACCGCAGGATCGCAAAGTCGAGGATCGAGACGGTGCGGTCTCGGTTGGCGTCACCGGCCAGCACGTAATCTGTGACGACGGCCGGAGCGGCCATGGCATCGGTCTGCAGCGTGAAGCGGTAATTGCCGTCGACGAGCAGCGTCGTGGCGGCGAAGGTGACGGTGTCGCTCGAAGCGTCGTAGGTCATCACGAACTCACCGGCGTCGATTACATCGTTTGTCGTCAGGTTCTCGACAAGCAGATCATCAGTCGACATGCCGGCCGAAGCATCGCGATCAAAGGTAAATTGCACGGCAGCCATGTCGACGTCGAACAGGCTGGTCAAGACCGTCGGCGGCACCACGCCGTCGGTGCTGCCGAGGTCGATTGTTACTACCTCACCACTGGGCGCGATGAGGTCGAGTCCGGCACCGTCGCCTGTGCCGATGCGGTCGCCCTCAAGGACTTGGCGGATGTTCTGCTGCGAGTCGGCGGGTACGACGAAGGCGTAGCGGCCGTCGGTATCGGTGGTGGTGCGGACGTCTCCGCCACCGTCGAGGGTGAGCGACCACTGCACGAGGTTGCCCTCGTCCACACCGGCATTGTCGGTCACGCGAAGCGTCCACACGCCGTTGATGGGCGAGCCGTTTAGGCCGCTGAGCGGCTCGTCTGGGCGGAACGCGCCGGTGTAGGGTGCGCTGCCGTCTGCGATTGCGGTGCTGGCACTGTCGCTGAAGGTGACGTCGGTCAGATCGTTGCCGCCCCCGCCGCGGCGGGCGAAGAGGTGCACCTCTTCGCCGTCGGGTGCCACCAGGAAGATGTCCAGGTCACCGACGAAGGTGTGTGTCAGGCTGAGGCCGACGGTGACGTCTGTTACCGCACCCGACGCCTCGGCAAAGTCGAGGGTGCTGGTGGTGGTTGAGTTGTCGTTGATCGGGCTGCTGTCGAGTCTCGATTGCGACACTTCACCTTGACCGGGCTGGCCGTCGTTGTCGTTGTCGAGGTAGACGGACACGCCGGGCCGAACAGGCTCGGCAGCATCTTGCACGCCGTCACCGTCGACATCGTCGAAGGCCACGCCGGTGAGGATGGTGCTCGTCGAGGAGGCGAAGACGACATTGGAGGCAAAGCCGGTCGGCCCGACCGTTACGACCGCCGACGCCGGCACGACCTGATCGGCTTGTGCGAGCACGCCGCTTGGGCCCGGCAGGGTTTGACGTCGCGTCTCGGTGTTCACCAGGCGAAGCGACTGAGTGCCCGGTTCGACACTCTCGATGGAGAAGCTGCCTTGTGCATCAGTGGTCGCCGAGGCCTCGCCGGTGTCAAACAGACTGTTGTCGTTAGCATCGTGGTAGATGATCGCACCTGCCAGGGCACCGTCATTGGCATCCCGCGTCCCGTTGCCGTTGACGTCATCAAAGGCGCTTCCATAGACGGCAGGGACGCCAGCAAGTTGCAACGCGTTGTTGGCGTTGAGACGACCGCCCGAAAGAATTGGTTTGTTACCCGTGGGGCTGTAGACGCTGACCGGGTCGGAGGTGTCGAGAATCGTCTGCTTGACCGCCTCGATCGACAGGCCCGGTGCGACGGAGTGGAGGAGTGCCACGACGCCACTGACGTGAGGCGTAGCCATGCTGGTTCCGGTCTTCGTGCCGTACCCGCCACCCGGAAGCGTGCTGAGTATTCCGACACCGGGAGCGGCAACGTCGACGCTGGTGAGCCCGTAGTTGGATGACGCGTACGCAGCGTCATTGCTGTCGGTTCCGGCGACGGCCAGGATGCCGGGCAGGTCGTAGCTGCTGGGGTAGTTAGGCGTGGCGTCGTTGTTGACGGGCGTGCCGAAGAAGCCAGACCCGTTACCGGCGGCCGCGGTGAAGAGCACGCCGGCGTTGTTATGAGCGAAAATGGCGTCTTCCAGCGCCTGATTGAACCCGCCACCGCCCCAGGAGTTGTTGCTGACGACGATGTTCTCGCCGCGCTGTTTCATCATGGTGACGTAGTTGATCGCCTCGATGGCGTCTGCGGTGTCGCCGAAGCCGTCGTCGCCGAGGAACTTGAGCGCCATGATGCGGCTGTTCCACGACACACCGACGACGCCGATGCCGTTGTCACCGCGGGCGGCGATGGTGCCGGCGACGTGGGTGCCGTGACTCTCGCCGTCGAAGGGGTCGCTGTCGTCGTTGACAGTGTCGATGCCGTAGATGTCGTCGACGAAGCCGTTGTTGTCGTTGTCGATGCCGTCACCGGCGACTTCGCCCGGGTTGACCCACATGTTGGCCGCCAGGTCCGGGTGCGTGTAGTCGACGCCTGTGTCGATGACGGCTGTGATGACGCTGCTGCTGCCGGTTGAAATGTCCCAGGCCTCGGGCGCGTCGATGTCTGCGTCGTTGGCGTTGTTCAGGCCGTAAAGCTGGCCGTAGCTGGGATCGTTCGGCGTCGCTGCCGTGCTGTAGATGAAGTTCGGCTCGGCCGACAAGACGCCCGGTACGTTCTTCAGCGACGCCAGCAGGTCGCCCACGCTGATCGCGTTGCGGCCTGCGTTCTGCGGCACCTCGACAAGCACCGCGCCACCGCCACCAAGGTGACTCGTCACCTGCGGTGCACCGGCGGCGTTACCAAAGTGATCGTCCAAAGCAGTCTCGACGACCTGGAGTTGCGTCGCACGCTCATTCAGGTCCAGGTCACGATCGGCCGCATCAAAATGAACCTGTCGCCCTGGGCCGGCGGCGAGGTCGAATTGCACGATGGCCTCACCGGCCACCGCGTCGTAGGTGCTTCCGTGCCAAACGACCTGTTCGACGGCAAACTGAGCAGCCAAGAGGCGGCGGGCTTCAAGGACTTCGGGAGCAAAGGTTGGGGTCATCGTGTCGTTGGTCGGTAGGGTCGAGATGTCGCGTGGAAGGCGCGTTCTCGAACTTACTGATATTGAGGCAGGCTGCAACGGCCTTCGGCCAGACATTCTGACCGATCCATGCGAAGAGGGTGGTGGCGTTGAGGAACGCCGCTTCGGCTAGCGTGCTGCGTGATCCGCTTCTATCCGTTTCGGCGTGAACTGGCAGTCCCGCAGCCGGCGAAAGATGTGTACGTCAAGCGACCGACAGGACGCGGCTGGCCCGAGGAGTGTCCGCCGATTCGTGCCGCCAACGCAGCCGGCTTTGACCTTTTTGCCAACTTCGATGTCGCGTTCACGCGGCAAGGCGACGGCGACTGGCAGGTCGAGTCGAACACGGAGCTGTCGAGCGACTTCGACTGGACGCCCGACGACGATGCGCCGGGTCGGCCGCTGACGCAGCGGTACGCGTGGCCTTGGGAGCGTGGCCAGACGCTGCCGCACGTCATCAGCGACGACGTGTACGAGGTCGTGCGACATCAAATGAAGGTCAGTACGTTCTTGTTCTTGGCAGCCGACGCCAACGAGACGGTCCTGTTCTGCGACCCGCCGAACGCGCCGCCGATGCACGAGCGTGGCTGGCGGGCGATGTCGGCGCTGGCGGAAATCGATTGGTATCCGGCAAGTTACCCGTGGCACGTCGTGCTCGAGCTCGATCCGCGTCGGGAGCGGGTCGAGATCAAGCAGGGCGAGGTGCTGTGCCGCCTGCTGCCGATGCGTCGCGACACATATTTTGCCCGGCCGATGAGCGACGGTGAGTTTGGCGACTTCTTCGACCGGGGCCAACGATGGCTGGCGACGCACGGCAAGGCCCACAACGCCGACGGTTGCCCGGCGACATCGTTGGGGGGCGACGCATTGGACATCACGCGCACCTACGTCAGGCAACAGGTTCGTAGCCGCTATGTCGTGCTTGACTGAAAGCCGGTGCGGCACCGGGCTTGTCTTCATCGTCTGCTCACGCATTCCAAACCGCCCGCACATCCGCGGGTGGCGGTGCTGCTCTAGGTTGCGACGTGTCAGCGAAGCAGGGCAGCCCGATCCTCCTGAGCAGGCGGCCGAGCGTCGACAACGTCCGACAAAAGCTGATGTTTCAGCACTGGCCGTGTCGACGTAGTGGACAGGCAGCCCTGTACGTCACGCCCGGCGTCTCGCGTGAGACGCAGCGTCACACATCACGCAGGGCGTTTGCCCCCATCACCACTGAGTCGAGGCTGCGTCGGGAGCGTCCCGTTCGTGACTCGGCCGCGGAGACGAAACAATCATGAATCAACGCACCCACACGACGCGTCGCCTGCAGGGCGTCGCACTAGCCGGCGCCGTCGTCGGCAGCCTTGCCGCCACGCATACCACCCAGGCCGCCGAACCGACGAGCGACGAGCTGCTCGCCCAGGCCAAGAAGTTGATCGCCCAGGCCGAAGCCAAGAAGGCCGACGAGGCCGTGCAAGCTGAGACGAAGGAAGCCGCGCTGGACCGTGTTCTCGCCGACGCCGACCGCCGTAGCAGCTCGAGCCTCCCGGCGCTGATGCAGGTTGACGATCCGGATCCGTTCACCGCCGGCCATAATGGAAAGTTTCTGCTCGCCAGTGAAGACGGCCGATTCACGCTGAACCCGAATTTTCAGCTGCAGGTCCGCTACGTCGCCAACTTCAACAGCGTTGACGGTGCGGGCGAAACCGGCTTTGCTGAAGAGATCAACGAAGGCCTCGAGCTCCGCCGCGTGAAGATCGGCTTCAAAGGCAACGCTTACAGCAAGGACCTGACGTACGACATCAAATTCGCCTTCAACCGCAACGCGGCTGTGACGGATGACGACCTCGTGCTCGAGAACGGCTTCATCGACTACACGCCTGCCAGTGGCTTCTTCGGTAACGAGAACCTCGGCATTCGCATCGGCCAGTACAAGGACCCGACCTTCTTCGAAGAGGCAGTCAGCTCGACCCGCCAGCTCGCAGCCGACCGGTCGTTGCTCAACGAAACCCTCGCCGGTGGCCAGACCGACTTCATCCAAGGCGTCGGCCTGATCTACAAGGGTGACAAGGTCAAGGGATTGCTGTCGATCAACGACGGCCTGAACAGCGACAACACGGACTTCGCAGACGCCGTCGGCGTCAACCGTGGCGGCCTGGCCGGTCGTGTCGACGTCACGCTCTCCGGCGACGAGTCAGCCTTTAAAGACTTCACCGCACTTACCACAGAAACCGACAGCTCCCGCATCGGTGGTGGCTTCTTCCTCGACCTGACCGAAGTCGACGACGACTACGGCTACACGCTGCTGGCCACCATCGATTACAGCTACGAGACGGCAAATGGGCTCGGCCTGTTCCTGGCAGGCGTGGCTGAGCTCGAAGACGCAAGCACCGACACCGACGACGACGACACCGCCAACTTTGGCGCGATTGCAAAGGTCAGCCAGGTGCTTGACAAGGAGAACGGCTGGGAAGTCTTTGGTCAGTACAACTTCATTCTGTTTGACGAAGAAGACGCCTCGGGCGAGGATCTTTACCACGAGGTCGTCGGTGGCGTGAATAAGTACTGGGTCGACCACAAGGTCAAGATGACCATCGATGCCGGTGTGCTGCCCGTCGGCAACCCGGGCTCGAACAGCGGCATCGGCTACCAGAGCGATGGTGGCAACGACGACCCGCAGTTGACGATTCGCGGCCAGTTCCAGCTTCTGCTGTAAGCCGGCCGTCCGAGCGGAGAATTGCGAATTACCTGCGACGCCCGCGGCATCAGCCGCGGGCGTCGTGCGTTCAGGCGGACGTGGCGACGGGCTCGGGCGTCGGTGTCGTCATCGGCCGACTCCAGCGCAGGTGCATCCGCCAGTGCGCATCTTCGCGCTCAGGGTGATCAAGCCGATAGTGGACGCCGCGACTCTCCGTCCGGGCATGAGCCGCACCGGCGAGCAACCAGCCGACGGTGAGCATGTTCTGTAATTCCCATCCGTTCTGCGAGGCCTCCGGGTTGCCGTTGAGGCCGATCGTCTTGTCCATGACGTATCGGCCCCAAAACTCGATGATCTCGCGAGTTTCGGCCAGTCGGTCCCCCGTCCGCTCGATGCCGGCGTTTCGCCACATGACGCTGCGGAGGCTGCCCCGTACGTCACCGATGTCAAGCTCCGTGCGGTCGCTGGTCGGTTGATCGTGCCGAAGTTTTTGCGGGAAGGTTTCGGGCACGTCCGCACACGCCGCCGCGGCATGAACACCGGCGCGGTAGCCGTAGGCAAGGCCCTCGAGCAGCGAATTGCTAGCGAGACGATTAGCCCCATGAAGCCCGGTGCTGCTGCACTCACCGACGGCGTAGAGGCCGTCGATGTTGGTCATGCCGTCGTCACCCGTCGCCACGCCACCGATGTAGTAGTGGGCCGACGGATGCACCGGAATCGGCTCCTTCGCCGGGTCGATCTCGAACTGCCCGCACAGTCGCATGATCGTCGGGAACCGCTTCTGGAACTTTGCCGCATCGAGGTGGCGGACGTCGAGGTAGACGTGCGTGTGGCCGGTGTTGCGAATTTGTTCGACGATGCCACGGCTGACGACGTCGCGCGGCGCAAGCTCGCCGTCGGTGTGGTAGTCGGTCATGAACCGGTACCCGTTCTTATCGATCAGGTGTCCGCCTTCGCCGCGAACGGCTTCGGTGACAAGCGCTCTCGCCGAGCCGGCGACGTACAGCGTCGTCGGGTGGAACTGCATCATCTCTGCGTCCCGAAGGACAGCCCCTGCCCGGTAGGCCATCGCGTGTCCGTCTGCGGTGGCGATTTTCGGGTTCGTCGACTCTCGGAACAGCGTTCCCGCGCCGCCTGTGGCCAAGATGGTGCGCCTGGCCCACACCACGGTCAGCCGGCCGTCGATCATGGCAATTGCGCCGCACGCAGCAGCGTCACGCTCAGGATCGGTGAGCACGTCGATGGCAAACGCCCGCTCGACGACGCTGATGTTTTCGCGTTCGCGGACGGTCCGAACGAGCGTGTTTGAGAGTTCGCGGCCGGTTGCGTCGCCGAATGCGTGGAGAATGCGGGCGACCGAGTGGCCGGCTTCGAGGCCGAAGGCGAGGTCGTGAGGGTTGCCCTGGGCGGCGTCCTTGTCGAAGTTCGCACCCCACGACAGCAGCTCCAGCACGCGGGCCGGCCCTTCTTCGACGGCGAGACGGACGGCGTGCTCGTTGCATAGCCCGGCACCGACTGCAATGGTGTCGTCTACGTGCGACTCAATTGAATCGAGCGGTGACAGCACGGCTGCGATGCCGCCTTGGGCGTACCAGGTATTGCTCTCGGCGACCGTGTCCTTGGCCAGAAGAATAACGTCGCGCCCGGCCTCGGCGGCGGCGATGGCGCTGCGAAGACCCGCCACACCGCCTCCGATTACTAGAACGTCGCACTGGCGTTGTGGCAACCGGCCCGCCTTGAACGGCACGAGATACCGGCGGCCGGTGATGAGGTCAGACATAGAGACGACGGTAGTTCCGGCAGCGACCCAATGTTTCACCTGGCGCCACTAGCCTGTGACGATGCGTCGCGTCTGCTTTGTTACGGGAACACGGGCTGAGTACGGGCTGATGCGGACGACGCTCGCCGCCATCCGGTCGGAGGCGGCGTTGGAGCTTCAGCTCATCGCGACGGGCGTTCACCTTGACCCGAGCCGCGGGCACACGGTCGACCAGCTCGATCAGATCGACGCGATCGTGCCATGGCCGGTGGCGACAAGGCCAACAAGCCTCGCGGCGGCGACGGGTCGGGCATCAGCCGACATGGCCGAGGCACTCGAACGCTTGTCGACGGATGTGGTGCTCCTCGTCGGTGATCGCGTCGAAGCCCTTGCCGCAGCCATGGCGGGTCACTTGTCGAATCGCATCGTTGCGCACGTCCACGGCGGCGACCGGGCGGCGGGACAGGCTGACGACGCCATGCGGCACGCGATCACAAAGCTCGCTCACCTCCACTTTCCGGCCACGCCCGCCAGTGCCGATCGGGTGCTGAAGCTCGGTGAAGATCGTTGGCGCATCCACCAATGCGGCACTCCGGGAATCGACGGGATCGCTGAAGAGGCCGAACCGGCGGCCATTGCGTCGCCGTTCGCTTTGCTTGTTCTGCACCCGACGCGAGACAACGAAACGGCGGAGTACAGAGCCGCGGGCACGTTGCTTGAAGCGGTGCTTGATGTCGGCGTGCCGCGTGTGGAGGTCGTCTGGCCCAACGGTGATCTTGGAGCCGGTGGCATCACGCGGCGGTGGGACGAAGCGGCCGACGACGAACGCGTCCAAGTTCATCGCGACCTGCCGCGGCCAACCTTTTTACGACTTATGCGGGATGCGGCGTTTTTGGCCGGAAATTCGTCGTCGGGCATCATCGAGGCGGCGACCTTCGGCACGCCGGTGCTCGACATCGGCCCACGCCAGGCCGGCCGGGAACGGTCGGACAACGTGATTCACGCCAACGAGGCGGATGTTCCTGTCGCCTTAGCCAACCTGTGGAACAATGCTCATCCTCGACGCTTCACCGGCACCAACGTCTACGGCGGCGGTGACGCGGGACAACGCATTTGCCGTGTGCTGGCAAGCTTCGACGACACCGCCACACTGCGTCACAAGCTCATCGCGTATTGAGCGTCATCAGTCGTTCACATTGCCAAGATCTGCGTCACCATCGAGGGCCTCGGAAGAGGTATCAGGGTCGACGACTCCGATGCGGTTGTCCTGAAGATCGCGGACGGCGTCTTCAGCGCCAAACATGTCGAAGAGGCACACCAGGAACAAGATAGACACGACGATGGTCGTCACCGCCGGCAGTACGTTGCCGGCCCGCTCGTCGCCGATTGCCATGACGAGCCCGATGCCGGCAGCAATGACGGCCGTGAGGGCAACCACCGTCCCGGCCACATCCCAATCGAGCGCAAAGCACAAGATGAGCCCGATGACCGCAACCACCGTGGCGATGGCCGACGTGATGGTGACGTTGTTGTCATCGGTCGGCAGGACCTTGTCGTCGTTGTCGACGACGGTCTCGCGGCGGACATTCGACGGATCGGCGGCAGTGTGCTCGGTCGTGTAGTCGAGGCTCGGGTCGCGTTGGCTCATGCGTTACGACTAGCAATGCCGGTGCCGTCGGGCTTGCCTGAGCGGGCCGAGGTGCGGGCTATCTCGAGTGCAGTGTCGGCCAGCCATTGATGGGCCTTCTCGCATGCATAGTCGACGTTTATCGTGCGGCGGTACTGCTCGAGGCGACGCATCGGGTCGCGTGTCTGCTTGGCGTCGTTCAGGAACGGCAGATGGAGCTGTTCCCAGAGATGCATCGTTTCGGCGAAAGTCGCCGCCGAGCCCGACCGCTCGCCGCGTGGTAGTTCGTCATCGGCCAGCACGAGCGAGAACGGTGGCAGCCGCTTGAGCAGCCCGCCGACCCCGAGGGATAGGGCCGTCTCTTGGGGCGGCAGCGCCACGTCGGCCGTCGGCACGACGGCGACGACTATGCGGCCGTCTTCGGTCAGCGGATAGGCGGCGGCGAGGTATGTTTCGACGAACAGGTTTTGATCGGCCGCGAGCTGTCGCACGGCTAGTGACGCCGCCAAGCTCGCCCGGCCGGCGACAAGCAACTGACCGTGCGGATACCGCCCGACAATGTCAGCGGCGTTGACGTCTTCTTCCTGTGTCGCCCACAGGTCGAGCCGCACGGTGCCCTCGCCGCAGATCTGTCGTCTCTGTCGACGGGCTTCCTGGAGCGGGAAGTAGAGCCGGCCAAGCGTGTCGAAGTCCTCGTGCTCGGCGGCAAGGGACTCTGCCGCCAGAAAGAGACGTTCGGCGTCGAGATATCGCGTTTCGATGAGCGCGGTTTGACCTTGCTCACAAGTTTCCTGAAGGTCGCTGGTCACAGCAAAACCTAGGGACGGCGGCGGCTTTGCGAACTCCAGGCGGCGGGCGTGGGATTTTGTGTTCGACATGCTGCAGCTTTTGGGCTAGGCATTAGGCTTGGAGCGCGCGTCGCCTTTGTTGCGTCGCCAACCCTGTCATGCAGCCTTTCGACACTGCCCCGACGCAGACCAAGCGGGCCGATACAAATGATCAACCGTCAGCCCGTGCCGAAATCGGCGGGGCATCAGCTGGTGGTGTGCCACCGGGCGACCAAGACGGAGCGTCATCCGCCGGCCAGAAGCCGCCTTTCGTCCCGGAGTATCTGCGGCGGTTCCTGGCGTACCTCAAGAGGTATCCGGTGCTGCTGTGTTTTGCCGTCCTGTCCGGCGTGTCGAAGCTAGTTCTGCAGTTTGCTTTTCCGGCAATCTTCGGCTTCATCGTCAACGAGGTCATCGTCACGGAGGGCGAAAGCGTCATGACCGACGCCGAGCGCGGCGAGTGGCTGTACAACCTGACGCTCATCACGCTGTTCGTGATCGTCCTCTACAGCATCGCGACGTTCTTCCGCAGCTACCTGACGGGGCAACTCGCCTTCCGCATCATCCGCGACATCCGCCAGGACCTGTTCGGCCACCTGCACCGACTCAGCCTGCACTTCTACTCGAAAGAGCGCACCGGCAGCATCGTCAGCCGCGTCATCACCGACATCTCCAATGCCGCCCAACTGGTTAATGGTGGCGTGGTGGCGGTGGTCATGGACCTCGGTGCGTTCGTCATCGGCGTCGGCCTGCTGCTGTGGATCAGCCCGCCGTTGACGCTGTTGGCGCTTGCGATCTTGCCGTTGTACGGCTTTCTCATCAACAAGCTCCGCCCACGCGTCCGCCACGCCGGTCGACTTGTGCAACGCTCGATCGGCAAGATCAGTGGCAACGTGCAGGAACAGCTCGCGGGCATCGCTCTCGTCCAGTCCTCCGCCGCCGAGGAACGCGAGAGCGCTCGCTTCCAAAACGATACCGAGGAGCACTACGACCGCGTCGTCCAGCAGAAGGTTCTGGCTTCCGTCACCGAAACCCTGGGTGAAACCCTCACCCGCGGCGGCACGGCTCTTGTCTTCCTGCTCGGTGGTTACTTGTCGTACAAGCACGGGACCGTAAATGCGGGTGAATTAGTCATGTTCACCGGATGGCTCGGTGTGATGTACTTCCCGGTCCAGCGATTCGCCGAGATCAACGTTGTCTTTCAGACGTGCATGGTGAGCATCGAACGCGTTTTCCGCGTCTTCGACATCACGCCCAAGATTCTCGAGCGACCAGACGCGTGGCCTCATCCGCCCGAGCGGGGAGAAGTTGAGTTTGAGAACGTCCGTTTCAGCTACGCCGACGATTCTGACGAGAGCCGTACCAGCCTCGGCCGTGAAGATGACAAGGGCGCACTCGACCCGCTGACGGGCAAAAGCGTCGACCCTGACCCACGTGGCAGGCCGCCTCTGATCGAGCTCGCCAGGAGCGAACGTCGCCGACTGGTACGCGAGGAATTGGCAAGGCAGATCAAGCTCGAGCGTCGCCGGGACAAGCTCAAGCGTGAAGGTCGTCTTCCGGGTCCGCCGCCTGTTCGGCGGCGTTGGGTGCTCGACGGCCTGTCGTTCCACGTCAAACAAGGCCAACGCGTCGCGCTCGTCGGCCCGTCAGGTAGCGGCAAGACCACGCTCGTCAGCCTGCTGCCACGTCTGTACGACGTCAGCGAAGGTGCCATCCGGATCGACGGCCGTGACGTGCGCGATTATCGGAAAAAGCCGCTCCGCGAATCGGTCGGCATCGTGCAGCAGGACAGCTTCTTGTTCAGCGGCACAGTGTATGACAACCTGCTCTACGGCCGCCCGGAGTCGAGCTACGACGAAGTGATCGACGCCGCCAAGGCCGCCAATGCAGATGAATTTATTCGTGAGTTAGCCGACGGCTACGACACCATTCTCGGCGAGCGCGGCGTGAACCTGTCCGGCGGACAACGCCAGCGGCTCAGCATTGCCCGGGCAATTCTCAAGAACGCGCACATTCTGATCTTGGACGAAGCGACCAGTGCACTGGATGTCGAGAGTGAGCGGCTGGTGCAGGAAGCCTTGGAGCGACTGATGCAGAATCGCACGAGCTTCATCATTGCCCACCGACTCAGCACGGTCCGGGACGCAGATCGCATCTTGGTCATCGACCGCGGCCGAGTGGCCGAGGACGGCACGCATGAGGAACTCGTTGCCGCCGACGGCCTGTACGCGATGCTCGCACGTCAGGCGTTCAAGGATCCGTCCGCAGGCTGACGCGGACGGTCACGCCGCCAGAGGTGTGGTGCTGCTGTCGAACTCAACGGCAATCTCGCAGCCGGGCTGGTGCTGCTCATTGAGCACGCGGATGACTCGGCCGTAGGCATCCCACCCGCGGCCGCGGTCGTTGCCTTGGGGCGGGAAGAAGACCGTGACGCGCTCACCGACGTTGAGGCGTGTCTGGCTCTTGGCCCGCAGGCCACCGACGCTGACATCTTCGATGTTGAGGTTCAGGAACGGCTCGCTGCGGACGTCTTCACCAGCTTCAAGCCGTCGGCCGCGGACGCGAAGACTCAGTGCCTGACGCGGGAAGATGCGGCGATCGGCACCGGCAAGACGGGGTGCACTGTGGCTGGTGACGTCGTCGGCAAAGCCGATGCGGCCGGCAACTTCCGGGGCGTCGAGCTCTTCGTAAACGTCGAGGTCGGGGGAAACGAGACGAAGCGAGGGGTGTGCGGCAACCATGATTCTTCCTTGAGCGTCGCCTTGTCTGCGTCGCGGCCGTCGTGGTCGCGGTGGTGTCAGCAGCGTGGCGTGTACCAACTTTTTCGTCGTATCAGTGCGACAGCCTTACCTCGCGATGCAAGTTTCCCGAGCGATTTGCGGCCGGGTCAATAACATCGCCCGCCGCACCATCGGCAACGCCGGTGTGTCCGCTGGCCCGTTGCGTCACGTCCGATCATCACCATGTCAAACCGCCACGCTGCGTCCGCTTTTGTGCCCGGCACCGTCACCCTTGTCGGTGCCGGGCCTGGTGACCCGGGCTTGCTCACGATTCACGGCCGCGACGCCCTGGCGGCGGCGGACGTGGTGGTCTACGACGCGCTGGCCAATCCGGCTCTGCTGGACTTCGCACCACAGGCTCGACACCGCTTTGCAGGTAAGCGGGCCGAGCACCACTCGATGTCGCAGGAACAGATCAACGACCTGCTCGTCAGCGAGGCCAAGGCAGGCCACGTCGTCGTGCGGCTCAAAGGCGGTGACCCGTTTGTCTTCGGTCGCGGCGGAGAAGAGGCAGAGGCTTGCGTGGCGGCGCAGGTGCCATTCAGTGTCGTACCAGGCATCACCGCCGCCGTCGCCGCGGCGGCGTACGCGGGTATTCCCGTGACGCATCGAGATCTCAACACGTCACTCACGCTTGTTACCGGGCACGAAAAAGACCGTAGCAAGCAGACGCCCCAAGCCGCCGCCCGAGACGAGGCGGGCAGTGAAGCAACGGACTGGTCAGCCCTGGCCAAGTTGCCGTTGCTGTGCTTCTACATGGGCGTCAAGAGCCTGCCGACCATCGCGGCAAAGCTGACGGCTGCAGGCATGAGCGGCGTTACGCCCGCCGCGAGCGTGCAGTGGGGCACGACGCCGTGGCAGAAGACCGTCGTTGCCACACTCGACACCATCGCCGACGCCAACGATGCCGCCGGCCTGTCGAGTCCGGCCATCACCTACGTTGGCGAGGTCGTGCGTCTTCGCGAGCAGCTTCAATGGTTCGACAAGAGGCCGCTGTTCGGTAAGACGGTTGTCGTGACCCGTAGCCGCACGCAGGCAAGTGAGCTGTCGGCCAGGTTGAGCGCCCTCGGGGCTGAGGTGGTTGAAGCACCGACCATTGCCATCCAGGAGACGCCCGACGGGTCCAGCGTGCGGACGGAGCTCGCTCGTATTAAGGCGGCCAACTATGACTGGATTCTTTTCACGAGCGGAAATGGGGTTCGGGCGACACGCGAGATCATGCGCACCAACGGCTATGACGCACGCCTCTTTGCCGGCTCGAAGGTCGGAGCGGTTGGCCCCGCTACGGCACGGGCGGTGCGGGAACTGCTCTGCATCGAGCCGGACCTCACGCCTGATCGGTACGACGGCGATGCCCTTGCTGATGAGCTCGGTGACGTCGCCGGGCGGTCGATCCTGCTCTTGCGGGCGGACATCGGGCGTAGGTCGCTGATCGATGCGCTGCGAGAGCGTGGGGCACGCGTGGAAGATGTGGCGGTCTACGAAACCAAGCCTGTCGATACGTTACCGGCCCACGTCCGGGACCGCTTAGCCGACGCCGATGCCATCACTTTCACCAGCGGCAGCACCGCCACCAACTTTGCAAAGCTCGCGACCGTCCCGCAGAACGTCAAGCTCGTCAGCATCGGCCCGACCACGTCGGCGGCGATGCGGGCGGCGGGGCTGCGGGTCGATGCCGAGGCTGATGAGGCGACGATCGAAGCACTGACGCAAGCCGCTCAGCAGTTGCTGGCGGAACCTTTGGACCAGTCGTGAGGCTTCCGGCTCAGGCTTCTTCGCCCGAGTCAGGAGCCTGGCCGTGGTCGAGCAGGAATTGGACGCGTTGCAGCCCGGCATCGTCGCCGCAGTACTTGCTCAGCAGCCGCTTGGCCCGCGAGATGCCCGTGCGACGGCTGACGTGCAGAACGACGATTGCCTCGCAGTTCAGCCGTGGCAGATAACCGGCAAAGTCTGCGGCATGCAGGTGCCGGCCGGCCTTGGCCGTTCGCAGGTGGTCGTCTTCATAAAACGTGCACTCGGTCAGCAGAATCTGTGACTCGACGACATCCGGGTCCTTCCAGACCGGGCCCGGACCGGTGTCGCCAAGATAGGTCACGACCGGCACCTCGCGGACGTACTGGATCTCGGTGCCGGCTTCCTTGAGCTTGCGGATGGCCTCGCCGTCGAGGTCGCGGTACTCGTCTTTGAGCTTGTGCCGGATCTGCAGGGCGGCGTAGCCGAGGCTCGGGCCGCCGTGGTGCGTGCGAACGGCCCGGATACCGAAATCTTTGCGGACGCGGTACATCTGACCGGGCCGCATCTCGATGAGGTCGTATGGCGTCTGCTGACGCTCTATGCGACGCCACGACAGCAGCATGTCGTCGACCGCGTCGGCAATTTCGTAGGGCACCAGGATGGTCGGCGGCTTGAGCCCCTGGAAGTGGCGCTGACTAATGTAGTAAGCCAAGCCCGCTACGTGGTCCATATGACCGTGGGAGATGCAAAGGATGTCACTGTTGAGCGAAAACTGCGGCGCTCGGCCGATGTCGAAACAGATATTGAGCTCAGGCACCTGGACGACCGTCTCTTCACCGGCCACGCTGTAGCCGCAGACCGTGAACGGCCCGAAGGTCAGCTTGGCGAACTTCTGCGTGACGAGCGAACGATCTGGAGTCTCGGGCAGGCTCGCCATGGGCGGCTGACACTAACCGGATGCATTCGGGCCGACAACGCGTGCACTGCCTGGTGCCTGCGTCAAATGTGATTCAGGACGTTCCGCGGTGCGATCGTGCGGGTTACGCTTGTTGCATCATGGAGACGCAGAACCCACAGGCAGGCAGCACCAGCACCCCCGGCGTCGGGAAGACCAAGACGGAAGATCTTAAGGAAAAGGCTCAGGCCGTTGCGAGTCAGGCCGCCGACAAGGCCGGCGTTGCCGCCCAGGACGCCGCCGCCAAGCTCACAGCTGCAGCCAAAGAGCAGTTCCTGCTGCTTCGAGAGCGTGCGCCGGAAGTGCTCTACACGAGCGTCGACGAAGCCGCAGCGAGCAACGCCCGCCGCACGGAAGCCAACCTTTCCTACTTCCGCGAGAACCCGTCGCTCATCTCTCGGCGGATCGCAGAACTCGACGAAGAATGGGACACGCGCCGCGTGCTGCAGGTTGCCACCTGCGGCCTGACGCTTGGTGGCTTCGTCCTGTCGCTGACCAAGAGCAGCCTCTGGCGTGTCCTGCCCGTCGCACTGGCAGCAGGCGGCTTGCACCACGGCATCACCGGCCAGAGCCCGGCAGAAGACCTCGTCCGCCGCCTCGGCTTCCGCACGCGTGACGAGATCGAGTTCGAGCGCCGCGTGCTGATGAAGATTGAATTCCCGGGCGACGAGCTGCCACAGGTTCCGGTGACGATCTAAGGCCAGTCGTTCCGTGGTATTGGAGGTGGGAAGCGGCACCTATACAGTCGCTGCATGACCGGCCAGCTCATCGTCCTTTGCGGCCCGAGCGGCGTCGGCAAAAGCACCCTCAGCAAACTCATCTCCAGCGAACTCGGCGTCGCTTATGTCCCGGCAGTCACCACCCGCGAGCGACGCCCGGGCGACGATCGTGGAAAGGCGTACGAGCACGTCGACGAAGACAACTTCTTCGACCGACTCGACACCGGCGAGTTCCTCGAGTACGCGCAGAATTACGACGAGTATTACGCAACGCCGAAGCACCCGGCCTTGGACCTTTTGGCAGAGGGTCGTGACGTGCTGCTCGAGATCGACGTGCAGGGCGCGTTACAGGTGCGGTTTCATTACCCGCGGGCGTTGCTCGTGTTCATCCTGCCGCCGGACGAGTCGGTGTTGAAAGAGCGTCTGATCGAGCGTGGCCGCGATGACGTGAGGCAGATCAACAAGCGGTTTCGCGCTGCCCGACGCGAGATTCACATGGCCAAAGGCAGCCGGGCGTTCGACCACATGGTCGTCAACGATGATCTCGATGACGCGGCCGCCGAATTGTACAAGCTTGTCCGCCACCGTCGCGGCGAACGTCAGGACGAGGCGGCGTTTCACGAGGTAAAGGACTGATGCCCCTACTAAGAACCCCGCCACAGCTACGCTGTGACGGGGTGGCGGAGGAGAAGGATCGGTTGCTCCTAATCCTTGGTAACCGTGGTAACCGAATAGGCGGGCAGCTCAATCGAGTCGCCGTCGAGCGTGGCGGTGTCGTGCTGCAGGTGCCTCATGCGGGCGATCATTGTCGCCGGCTCGCCTTGCAGCATGTCGACCTTCATGCCCGAGTGGTCGCCGGAAAGCTTTACAGTTATCGGCTTGTCGCTGAAGTTCAGGAAGAGCATGCCGTCGACAACTTCACCTTGAGAATCTTCAAACGCCCATCCGCTGACGGCGTCGTAGGTCGCGTCGCTGGCGGCGATGGTCGGGCTGTCGAGCTCGAGGTGGATGGCGGTGTCTCGGCCGTTCATCGCTTGACCGAACATGGACATGACCATGCCTGCAGCCGACAGCTCGCCGCGCTTGGTCGGCGACAGGTCGGGGTTGACGACCTGCTCCTGAAACCCGTCACTCTCGTTCCACATCGCCGGGTAGAGGTTGCCACCGGTGATGTTGTGGAAGTGAACCAACTCCACCCGCCCGCTGTCGAGGAAGGCGTCCATCGTTCCGGCAATGAGCAGCCCGTGAGCCCACGTGTTGCGGACAACGCCGACCCGATCATCGATGTTGAACTCGGTCAGCCAGATCGGCAGATCGTCGGGCAGATCAGCTTTCTTCATCAGCCGTTCCCACTCGATGTACGGCTGAGCCAGGACGGCGGCAACGCCTTGGGGCGTCTGGAGCTTGGCATAGATGGCCCTTTGATAGTCAGGGGTTCCCATCCGGTTGCCGCCCTCGCTCACGCCGCCGTTTTCGAAGTTGTTCGTGTCGAAGAATCCGTCGAGACCGTGGCCGACGTAGGTGTGCACGGTGATGGCGTCGATGACATTGCGGTCGAGCAGGTGAAGGGACTCCTTGTTCCAGAAGCGTCGCCTTTCGCTGTGGTGCGGCAGGCCACCGCTGCTGGCAACGGCTGCGACGCGAGCGTCGGGAAAGGCCTCTTTAAGCTGCTTCGCCCAATCGTTTGCGCCTTCGGCATACGCCGCCGGTGACGGGTATTTGTCTGTCACGAAGCTGTCGGCACCGGCACCAAAATACAGCTCGTTGCCCAGCTCGAGCAGTTTCACCGGTAGGCCCAGCGACTCTGCCTTCTTCAGATGCTCGACGTGGACGCTCGGCTCGTAGTGAATCACGTTGAGCATGTAGACCGGCTCGAACCCGACCTTTCTAAATCCTTCTGCAAGATTCTCAAGGGAATAGCGGTTGCTCCCTTTGGATACGTTCCGCGTCCACTTGATCGTCTTGTCGTAGTCGATTGATCCCGGACCTTCGGCGGCAAACACCCAGCCGCGGTCCCAGTCCCAAATATTTCCGAGGCTACCGGCCGGGAAGCGGACGGTGCCCGCGTTGAGCGCCTTCGTGCCTTCAACAAGATCGTCGTTGCTCCACGGCTCGCTGTAGCTCGTCAAGTTCCCGTTGAACCCGACAAAGGTGGGGGAAATGGTGTGAGATGCACCTGGCGACGCTTCGAGCGGGTCGGCGGCGAAGGTCGGGGTTGCCATGGCGGCGGCAGAAAGTAGAGCGGGAAGTAGGCGTTTCATAGCAAGCTCGTTATTGAAGAAGTTACTCACCGTCAGTGGCAATGCTGCGACGCCACAAGCCGTTGCCGCGAGTCATCATGTAGAGCTCGGGCTCGAACACATCGCCCGGGCCGTCTCGATCGATGACCTTGCTGCGGACCGGGTAAGGCCAAGGCATGTCGGCCGTCATGTCACGGACATTTGTGACCTTCAGTGACGCGTCGACCGTCGCGGCGAACGTGCCGTCGGCCCGGCGGCCGTCGGCGTGGGTACTTGGATACGAGAAGAAGACGTCGACGCTGCCGTCGTCACGCGGCCACGCGTCGAGTCCGCGGAACTCGAGCCGCTGACCTTCCTCGAGCCATGCCGGCCTGTCACGTAGCGAGGCGACGTCGTCGTACGTCACGAGCGTCTTGAACGTCTTGCCGTCGTCGTTGCTGCCGACGAGTGGCGGACGGTCGCCCGTGCCACCGGTGAAGATCAGGCGTGTGTCACCCGCGGCGACGACGGCGAGTTGCCGGCGTCCGTCGTACTCGGCATCGGGCGTGTCGGCCACAATGTCCCAACGCCAGTTACCCTTGGCAGCGTCATCGGCCTCGCCACGCCAGATCCGGCGGCCGATGTGGTCGAGGCACCAGACGACGTCCGCCTTGAGCGGGTCGACGCGAAGGCTGTTGCCCTCGCTCGGGATGTGCGTCGGCGTCGGGCCGTCGAAGTAGATCGTCATCGGCGTTGCCTTGGGCAGCGGCGTGCCGGCGCGGACGGCCTCGATCATCGCCGGCACGTCATCGACACGCCAGACGCCTCGGCCGAACGTGCCGATGTAGGCCGCCTTCGGGTCGTGCGGGTCGGCCACGATCTGGTTGTAAAGCAGGTGAGGCAAACCGGCGAGGTAGTCCTCGCTTCCGCCGATCTTGACCCACCGGTCTTCGACGCCCATCGTTTCCAGCGGCTTTGCCCAGAGTTCGCCTGTCTCGGCGTCGGAGCCCCAGCCAACAGCAACGTGTGCCAGCACGATCGGCGGCGTGGCACCGTGCGGCGGAAGGACGTTTGACGCATTGCTGCGTGACGAGATGCGGGGCGGCGGTTTCAGGTCGTTCGTCCAAGAGAATCCACCGTCGAAGCTCTCGTGCACGCAATTGTCAGCTACCGAATTGATGACGTACTCGCCCCACGCGGCACCATCGAAGACGAATTCGCTGTTCTGTCCACGCGTGCGATAGAAGGGGACGCTGTCGCCACCACCGGGCGCGTTCTTCATCGGAACTTGTCGAACAAGTCGCGTGTAGCGCGGCTGCCAATCGCTGCCCTGGGGGTCCTGCGACGGGTCGGTGACGTGCAGCGTCTGGCTGCTGGTCGCAAAGACGTGACCGCCCGCTTCACCCCACGCTTTGGGGGCGACGATGACGTTGTGGCTCATCACGCCCCATTTTTCCCAGCCGAGGTCGAAGCTCTCGTTGCTCCGGTCGACACCTTCTTCGAAGTCGTACCACATGACGCGCTGCCAGTCTGCCGACGGTGTGTCGCCGCTGAGGTCGACGACGAGACGCCAAAGCCCTTGCTGGGGCCGCCAGAAGCTGGCGAGCAGTTCGTGCCGATCCGTCGTGCTGCGGACGGCATCAAGCGTCGGCTTCATGAGGATGAGCTTGTCGATCTGCTGGAGCTCGTCAGGAAGCCCGCCACCCGATTGGTTGAGGTCGGTCCACGACACGGAGCCATCAAGCCGCGTGGCAAAGATGTGCGTCACGCCTTCGCCTCCGACGCTGCCGTCACGACCTGTCGTTACCGCCGCCGAGTTAGATCCGTGCGGGACGGTGTAGGTCGCGTACAGCCAGTCACCCGCCGGGCCGAGGGTCGCACCGACGCAGTCACCGGCATCTTTCGGTGCTGCAATGTGCTTGAAGGTCTCGCCGCCGTCGCGTGTGACGAAGACGCCGGTTGCCGTCCCCAGCACGAAGGTGTCGGCATCGGTCGGATGGACATCGACGCTGAATCCGTCACGTCTACCTTCGCCCTCGGCGTAGCGGACACGCTCCCAATTGTCGCCGCCGTCTCGCGACAGATAGAAGTCACGCTCGCCGAAGTTGCCGGGATACAACCCGTCGGCGACGAGCTGTTTCTTGTAACCGTGGCTGTCGCTCCAGCGGTGACCTTCGCCGGGTAGCGCGATGACTAGGTTCGCATCGAGCGGCGTGACGCCGATGACGCCGATGCTGTCCATCTTCCAGTCGGGCAGATCGATCCGACGGTGAGAACGGCCGGCATTGTCGCTGACTTCGAGCGACGCGTCGGTCCCGACGAACAGGCGGTCCGGGTTCGTCGCGTGCGCGACGGCCGTGTTGACATAGCTGCTAGCCACGTCGCTGCCGATGTAGTGCCAGCTTTTGCCGTAGTCGTCGCTGCGATAGTGACCCTCCATGTCGCTCGAGAGGTAGAGCCTGCCGGGCAGGTTCGGGTCGAGCGTGATGTCCTGGATCGCACCGCCGGCTCCGGCATTAAGGTTCTGCCAGACGACGTCGTCCCAGCCGTCGTAGTCGCCGGAAGCTTGTTGGACTTGGGAACTTGGTTGGGCATGCGTGCAAGCGCTGGCACAAGCGACCACCAAGGCGGCCGCAACGCGGGGGAGCAGTTCTGTCATAAGGCCTCCTCAGGCAAGGGCCCGTTCGTGGGCCAGGCGTCGCCCTTCCAAGGGCAGAGAAACAAGAGCCGTCAGCCTTCGCTGTCGGCTCCCGGAAAGGGTCGATCAGTCGATCAGTTTGACCTCGAAGTTGCGATACTTGTAAAGCGCGCCGTACTGCTTTTGGCCGTAGAAGAATTGGATTCGGCCGTCGTTCACCTCCGGATCAAAGATGAACTCGGCCTTGATCTTGTTCCAGCCGCCCGGGGTGTTCTGCCAGACACCTGTGGCAACCTTCTCATCGTCCGTACTCTTCTCGTTGTCAGCCTCCGGCACCGTGATAATGGTGCTCGCGCCGGGACCGCCTTGAGCCTCGACGGCGAAGACGTAACGCTTGCCAGCCTCCAGCTCAGGGAACATATCGGCAGGCAGCTTCATGACTGCCATCGTCCACTCGTCGACGACAGTCGAGTCAAAGATGATGGTGTCGCTGTCGATCTTGAGCGCGTCGTCGCCGGCCTTAAGTGTCTTGCCATAACCGGGCAGGTTCGGGCCCTTCATCCAGACGGTGGTTTCTCCCAGATCTACAGCCGAAGCCGGAGCGGCGAGGAAGGCGGCCATCAGAACGGCGGCTGTCGCTATAAGTGTTTTGATCTTCATGTTTTGTGGTGGTACGAGCTTGAGGCGGTTCGGCCTAGCGGCGGCGGCGCAGCACGAGCGCCCCGATGCCAAGGACGCCTGCGACGGCCGACGGTTCCGGAACTGGTGTGACGGAAAGGCCCAGGTCGCGGACGCGAACCGAGCCGCCATCGGTGGCGACAATGCTCAGCGTCTGACCGGCAGCGATTGTGAAGCCGATGTTCTGGAACGTGGGCGTGGACGAGCCACCCGTAAAGTCGCCGTAGGTGGCGCGTGACAGCGTCAGCATGTCGGTTCCGTTGCTGATGACGATGCCCTCGGCGTCGGAGTTCACGTTCTGGACACGGACGATGTCGAGCACGATATCGACATCGCCTGGCGTCGAACCAGCACCGTTGAAGTCGTACAACAGCGTCTCGAGGACGCCGTTGTTCATACTTGCTGTAGTCGTGTTGTCGAGATCCTGACCACCATCAATGAGGCTTTGCCCGACGGAGTCGACACCGAGCCCGCCACCCGAGCTGGCGACGGTTGCAGGCAGGCCGAGCGGAACCGGCAAGGTCAGGGCACTCGTTGCCGAGACGCCGACAGTGAAGTCGGTCATGGATGTCGGATCGGTCAGAACTGTGGTCTGGCCGGAACCGTCAAGCATGCCGTTGCCAGACGAACTGAAGTTGACGAGTAGCGCTCCGTGGACCGAAGCGGCGGCGGCGAATGACGCTGTGGTAGCGATAGATGTGATCAGACGCATGATTCCTCCTACAAGACAGTGAGTGCAGCCCATCGACGGCAGCCGCGGAAAGCCGCTTGGCCGGTTGTTCACCGGCCGGTTGGTATGTTCTGCTGGTTCACCTCAACGGCGGCGACGCAGGCCGAGCAGGCCCATGCCAAGCAGGCTGGCGATCGAGGTCGGCTCTGGAATCGCGTTGACGGTAAAGTCGAGCGTGCGGATGCGATAGCTCTCGCCCTCGCCAACTCCGAGGACGACTGAGCCGCCATCGACGCTGAAGTTCGTCGCGACTGTGTCGTTCAGCGCGGAGAAGCTGCTGGTATCGCCGCCCACGGTGAGCGTGAGGGTTTCGCCATCGTCGCCGTTGAACAACGTGAAGCTGTTGAGCGTGACGTCGATGGGATTCATCATCGCGTCAGTGAAATCGAATCGAAGCATCTCTGTGTAGCTTCCACCTGACCCGACGACCGCCGGGTCATTCTCGATCTCGCCGCCGTTGTCACCACCGGCTGAGTCGACACCGAGGCCGAAGTTGTTGTTGCCCAGGGCGGTGTTGTTATCAGGGTTGATAACGTTGCCACCGCGGCTGCCCGAGGACGTCAGCGTAACGAAGGTGCCATCGACACTCGCCGTAGCGACATTTGAACCTGCCCCATTATCGCTTACGAGTGCGCCGAACTGGCCGTTCTGGGAGAAGTCGATAAGGGCGGCGTTAGCACCTGTCACGAGGGCGGTGGAAGCGATGACTGCGGCGATGGTCTTGATTTGCATTGCGGTACTCCCCGATAAATCGCACGCTGCCGGCTGGCGAGCGAGCGTGATTAAGAGTGGCGGGGCACAACGTCACGCCGTCCTCCAAGAGTCAGGCTCGGCGGATGCCGGCCAGAGGTAAGAATAACACAGCAATGCCCTGTGTCAACACTAACGCTAGTTGTTACTGTGGAAGGCCTTCGGCAGCCACTGCTTCGACTTCGGGTTGCCCAAGCCGATTACCCAGGTCGCATCACCGGACGTCGGGCGCGACAGGGCGACCACGACTTCATGCTCGCCGGCGAGGAGGTCGACCATCGCCCACTGATTCAGCGGCGTGCGGTGGAAACTCGGGGCCATGCGGCCCTCTTCCCGGCCGAGCAGGAGCTCGCCGTCGAGCCATACGCGGTGCGGCTGCGGGCTGTTGAACATGAACTGCTGACGCCCGGTTTCGTCGGCAGAGATGTGAAAACGCATCCGCATCAACAAGGTGGGCGCCTCAAAGGCGTCACTCGCGAGGCTGCCAGAGGTCCCGGTGAATCGCACGCTCTTGGCCGACGCGGGAAGCGTTGGGCATGGCGTCGGCATGCCAGGCGCACCAGGAAGGCCAAAGTGCTCCCTATAGCCTGGGCGGGTCCGCCAATCTTCAAAAGCAATCTCAGCCTCTAGGCCGAATGGTTTTGTATCCGTGGTCGGTTCGGCTGCCGGGCTTGGTCGACGGCCGCCGAGCTTCTCCCGAAGCATCAGCACCTGATCTGTAAAGTCGTCGAGCGTTTCCGGGTACTTCACGCCCGTCGGCGGCTTGACCTCTGGCGTGACGACAAGTTGACGACCAATGGGCTTGAGCCATTTTTCCCCGATGCAGTCGGGGTCGAGGATGCCCAACAATGCGCCGGCCGTCGCTCCGGTGCAGTCGGTGTCGCAGCCACAATTGACTGCCGTGCAGATGGTTCGGCCGAAGTCGCCGTTGCCTTCGAGCCAACCGAGCATGGTGAAGCAGAGGTTCTGCGTCGTGTCGGTCATGTTGTCGCTGCCGTGGTGCTTGATGACGAGGCTGCGCACCTGTTGCCAGTCACCCGATTCGTCCCACCACGTGATGGTGTCCTGGATCGCCCGTGCCGTCCTGCCGTCTTGGGTGATGTGTTGCAACGCTGCTCGGATCATCGGTCGCGGGTCGTCAGCCGTCGTGTGGTTAAAGGCATCCGCCTGCAACGCGGCCAGAAACACTTCTGCATCAACACCATCGCCGGCGTGGTCCAGCACGGCATCTTCCTTGGCATACAGCGCTGCAAGCTCCGGATCACCCGCGGCAAGACACGCCCAGATCTCGCTGCGGATCGCCGCGCCCATGCCGTTGGAGAACCAGTTGTCAAAGCTCCCCGACAGCGGCGGACGCAGGCCCAGCTTCAGGTTGCGGATCGCCACGCCGTACTCGTCGAATGGAAAGTCGACGTTCTCCAGGAACGCGTCTGCAATGACGTCGCGGTCGACCCGCAACGTCTCGCCGCGATTAAGCTGACCTTGTAGAACAGCGGCCCAAAGCACCTGCAGGTCGAGGTCGTCGTTCGGCAGCATCTCCTGCGGAATCGGGTCATAATAGGTCAGATCCAGCACCGTCGGCACCCCCTCGAAGGGCATACCCAGTGTGCCACCCACGGCCTTGCCGAGCCAACAGGCCATCACGCGGTCGCGGAAGCGAGACGGCTCCGTCGACCGCTTGGCTGACGCGGCTGGCTGCGGAGCAAGCCGGCTAAGGCCGGCGGGGCGATCTTTCTGGAGGAGCGTCATGAGCGTGGGTCTTGGGCGGAGCGGCGGAAGCGGTCAACCTGTATTGTTACACGCACGGCGGCCTTGAGCAAGCGCTTGTTTGGCGGGCGTGGCAGGTTGGCGTGTACAGTGGTGGACCGGAACGCCCGGCCCACCTTCATGAGCGGCAAATACTCCGACCTCCTGCAAATTGAGCCTGACAGCGGTGAGCCGCTTGTCAGGCAGATCCAACGCATGCTCCGCCGCGAGATCGGCGAGGGAAGATTACCCGCCGGGGAGCAGCTTCCGTCCATGCGACAGATCGCCGACGACCTGGGCGTCTCGCTCGGCATCGTCAAGCAGGCACTCAACACCCTCACCAGCGAAGGCTACCTCAAAAGCAGCCCGCGGCGGGGCGTCTTCGTCAGTCGGCCACGTTCCAGCGTCCGTGACGTCGCACTCGTCCTGCCGATGCTCACGAACGAGCAGATGGTCCGCGTCATTGCCGGCGTGCGTAAGGGACTGGCCGGCACGAACCTGCGCCTCGTCATCCAGGCGGCCGACGCTGATTACGAGACAGAGCTGCACCTGCTGGAATACCTGGACCCGGCCCTTGTCGCTGGTGCCATCATCTACCCGCCGGGCGTTGCACAGAATGCCGAGCCGCTCGCCCGGCTGCGGGATCGTGGCATTCCCGTCGTCCAGGTCGTCCAGGCAATGGACTATTCATCCACCGATGCCGTCGTCGTTGACGGCTTCCAGCAGGGCCGCACGGCCATGAAGTACTTGCTGGACAAGGGCCACCGCCGCATCGGCTTCGTCGACACCACTGCCGATGCGGCGACGTTCGACGAAATTCGCGAAGGCATGCAGGCCGCGCTCGAAGCGACCGAGCTGTCGTGGGAAGACCTCCGCCGGGTCGCCCTCAGCGAGGCCGATCTCGACGCCGACACGCCTTGGGCCAACGGCGAGCGGGCGGCCAATCTGTTGCTGGGCAACGACCAACGGGCGAACCAACGGGACGATCAAGCCGACGACGGCGACGAAGACGACGACGGTCAGCTCACCGCGCTCATCGGCATCAACCCGCATATCACGCTCGGCTGCTACCGTGCCGCTCGCGCTGCCGGTCGTAAGATCGGCATCGACATCAGCGTGCTGGCAATGGGGTCCGACCTGCCGACGTTTGCCCTGCTGCAGCCGTCGATCAGCGTCGTCGACTCACCCATGGAAGCCATCGGCGAGCGGGCGGCGAGGCGCCTCGTGAAGCTCATGGACGGAGAGAGCGACAGCAGCCGCGTCATCGAATTACCGCCCAAACTCGTCGAGCGAGAGAGCGTCCACTCCGTCGGCGGGTAGTCGGCCGTCGCGCATTTCCAGCCTCACGCGGACAACCTTCTGGAGTACCGTTACAGCTTTTTCTGGCCGCGGTGCGTGCTGTTGCGCACAATATTGGTCCAGCTGACAGTTTCGGTTCTCGCGATTGGATGACACAGCGAGGCAGTGTATTGACGCAGTCGTGACTTCTTCGCGACCATGCTCTACAAGAGTGTCATGCCGCCGAACATTGTCTTTGTGTGCACGGATGAAATGCGGGCCTCGGCGCTCGGTCGGCACGGCAACGTCTTCGACCCGACGCCTCACCTCGACAGCATCGCCGCCCGCGGCGCTGCCTTCTCGCGCTGTCATTGTGTTCACCCCAAGTGCACGCCCGAGCCGCACGAGCGTCCTCACCGGGCAGTACCCGCACGTCGGCGGGCACCGCACGCTCGACCTGCCGGCCCGCCTGAACGAACCCAATTGCGTCCGCGCACTCAAGGACGCCGGCTACGAAACCTGCCTCGTCGGGCGAAATCACGTCGTTGACGACGAGACGATGCCGATGACGTTCGACCACTGGCTTCGACCGAAGGCCGGGGTGCGACTCGATCCGCCGACGTGGTCGTGCGGCGTCGAGGGCAGCTACCTCTACGGTCGCGACGACCGCCGGCTCGAGGAGACCAGCGACTACGTCCGCACCGCGGCGGCGTGTGATTGGATCGAACGACGCGACAAGAGCAAACCGTTCTTTATCTGGCTAAACCTCGAGTTTCCGCACCCACCCTACGCCGTGACGGCGCCGAACTACGGGCGTATCGACCGGGCGACGATCGAGCTGCCGCCGCTGCACGCCGGGACGGACAAGCCGCCCGCATTCGAGGTGCTCCGCAACGCCTACGGCACCGACGCCATGACCGAAGCCGATTGGCGTGAACTCGTCGCCGTCTACCACGAGATGTGCATGGACTGCGACGATCGGGCGAAGGACCTCACCGACACGCTTGAACGTCTGGGGCTGACAGATGACACCATCTTCGTCCATTGGGCCGATCACGGCGACTTTGCCGGCACGTACGGGCTTCCGGAAAAGTGGGACACGGTTTTTGCCGATTGTCTGACGCGAGTGCCCTTGTCGATGACGGGCCCCGGCGTGCCGAAGGTCGAGTGTGATGCGCTCGTCGAGCTGATCGACGTCATGCCGACGTTGCTGGAACTCTGCGACGTCGACGGGTCCGGTCGGCATGCACGGCACGTCGCTGGTCGGCCTGATGAACGGCAAGGTCGACGCCGTCCGCGACGTCGCCTTCTGCCAAGGCGGGCAGGAAAAGTCGCTGCTTGATCGGACGGTCCCGCACCGCCAGAATCCGCGGCCGGCCCCGGCGTACTACCTCAAGCAGCTCGCCCTCGAGCGTGACCCGCACATCAACGCACGGGCCAAGAGCCTTGTTCGACGGCCGCTGGCGGTACGTCTGGCACCTGCCTCGCGAGACGGGTGGGCAAGCCTTCGAGGAGCTGTACGACACGGCGACCGATCCGGATGAGCTGACGAACCTCGCCCCGGCCGCCGCGGGCGAGTCTGCCGTGGCATTGCAACGGCTGCGAGTCCGGCTGATCGAGAAACTGGTCGAGACGGAGACGACGCTGCCTCTACAGGACCATCTCGAGGCGTAGAGCACGTCTGGGGTTGCGCGTTTCTCGCTCACAACGCTGTCGTAGCTGCGGTCCGCCGGACCCGACGTCTGCTAGCCTTGCAGGCGGCATCGCTGCCACTGCTTTGTTCGGTGCCCCTGCTTGCCTCGGTGGAACTGTCTGGTCCGGTGAATCTGTCAGCTTCGGTGCCACTGCTTGACCACCTTCTGAGGTGGGCAACCAGTGTCTGCGACGGGTCGCAGTCATGCGCCCGTCGCAGACACTGGTTGCCCACCTCAGAAGGTGGTCAAGCAGTGGCACCGGGCACTTGACGGGCAGTCTTCTTCAGCACAAGGCGTAAGCAGCCGCGGCTCTACGAGCCGCAGGTCCGACTCTGAGACTCAGATTGTCGGCTCGTAGAGCCGCGGCTGGTCGGGAGATGTCGGCGTCGCAGCAGAACAAGAAACCGGCCGACCCTCGCGGGTCGGCCGGTTAAAACTTGACAGCATGCGGCGAACGGATCAGTTCGAGAAGGGCCAGGTCGACATCCCAACGTTGCCGTACCAGAAGGTGGTCTTGTGGGGGTCAGGCGTGCCACCCGGCGTGCCGTCGGCGGTGAAGCCGAAGGCGTCGTCGTTGTTGGGAACCTGATCCTTCTCCATGGCGGTGACGTGACCGTCAGCCCAGACAATATTGAGCTTCTCTCCAGCCTGGTAGTGCGGGGCCAACGCGCCGGGGAAGCGGACGTCGGATGGCGTGAAGTGCTCCGGCCAGACCGTGCGGGCGGGTCCGGTGATCTCGCCGGTCGCGTTGTTGACACCGAACACTGCATCGAGGAGCAGGGCGACTTCGGTGCTGTTGCGGATCTGGCTGAACTTCTTCGGCTTCCACTTGTACTGGGTCGGGAACGCAGGGAAGGAGCTGAAGATGTCCGTGCCCCGCAGGTTCATGTTCAACGCCCACATGGAGTGATCGTGATTTGTCTGCTTGAACGGATCGACGTCAGGAACTGCCGGGCAGATCAGGAACTCGTTGACATCGGTGCTCGTCGCGTCCTCGATTTCCGTGCCGAGGTATGGGCGGATCAGGTACGACCACGACCCTTGCGTGGAAGCACCCCACTGGAGCCAGCTCGGCTGGCCAAGGTTGGTCGGGATGCTCTCGACGATGAGCGAGCCGTTGTACTCGTTGGCGTACATCTGCCAACCCGTGCTGATTTCCCGGCCGCGGGCCTGGCAAGTCACCTGCAAGGCAGATCCGCGGGCGCGGTTGAGCGTCGGCAGGAGAATCGAGATCAGCAACGCGATGATGCCGATGACGACGAGCAACTCGACCAGCGTAAAGCCGCGACGAGTAACGGGGGCGGACGCTTTGGAAGGCGTAGTTCCGGCGTAAGTCATGATGAACCTCCTCAGGTTGCGCCCCGGCCCGCCGAACAGTCGACGGTCCTCCAGGCGGCGTGTTCAAACGAAAGGCTACCACAATTCGGCGCTGTGTCAACACTGACGATCCACAGTCCTGCAAAAGATTCGATTTTCTTCGCCGGCCACTGATTTACTTGCTGTTTAGGCGACGCATTGTCATGATACAGGACGCGACCAGCCGGTCGTTTCCTCCGTTATGGCCGACACCGCACCCTCCGATTTTGCCTTTCTTCAGTTCGCCGCCCCAAGGATTGCAGAGGCTCATCGGCGGGTCGGTCAGGCCATCTGGGTCGATGTCGCCGCCGATCTTCGTCTCCAGGCGGCGGCAGCGACGCACGAGCATCGGACGGCCGTCGAGGCCGACAAGCTCGCGTACGAGGCCATCGATGTCCAGACGCTTCCGCTGACGTGGGGCCGAAAATGGCAGCAAAAGTGGTGGCGACTGACTCTGACGGAACCGACGGCGACAGACCTTTACCTGCGGTGGCACGATCAGGCCGAGGCGACGATCTATGACGGGCAGTTACCCTTTTACGGCTTCGACGCAGGTCATCATCACGCGCCGCTTCCTGCTGGTAAGACGACGTTCGGCATCGAAAGCACCTGCCAGAACGCAGCGATCTGGGTGCCGAATGCCAAGTACGGCTTGAGCGAGTCCGGTAGCGTGTTTCGCGGCGTGTCGTTGTGCCGTCGCGACGAGGCGGCGTGGCAATTGTGGCACGACCTCGACGTGCTGATCGACCTGTGCCGCATCCTGCATCGGCAGACGGAGCCGAAGTACGAGCAGCGGACGCACGGCGCGGGCGACTTGTTCGACCCGGTCGGGTTCAGGCCGCCGATCGAGTCGTGCCACCCGATGCTGCGGATCGTGCTGCGTCGGCTCGCTACGGCAGTTGATGTGCTGGATCGGGATGGTGCCGAAGCGGCAACCGTGGTGACGGGCGACCTGTTCGCCTCGCTGCCAGCCTCGTCGTGGGCGCCCGACGCGGTGTTGACGGGACACGCGCACATCGATTTGATCTGGAAGTGGCCCGAGCGAACGGGCGAGGCCAAGGCCGTCCACACCTTTGCCAATGCGTTGTCGATGTTGGAGCAGTACCCGGAGATGACGTTCGGCTACAGCCAACCGGCCAGCTACGAGGCCGTGCTTCGGCGGTCACCCGAGGTGATGGCCAAAGTGGACGAGCAGATCGAAGCAAGCCGCTGGGAAGTGGCCGGTGGGATGTACGTCGAGAGCGACACGGAGATCGCCTGCGGCGAGGCGTTGCTGCGGAGCGTCGAGATCGGCTGCGACGAGGTCGAGCGCCTGAGTGGTGAAGCGGCCGACCTTCGTGTGGCTGCCGGACGTGTTCGGGTACAGCGGCGTGTTGCCGACGATTCTGGAGGGGTTTGGCATCACGAGCTTCTTCACGACGAAGCTGCACTGGAGTCGTTGGACGCGGTTCCCGTACACGAGCTTCAATTGGCTCGGCAACGACGGCAGTTCGGTGACGACGCACATTGCACGGCAGCACTACAACCTCGAGTCGCGGCCGGGCGATCTGGATTTGGCGCAGCGGGATCATCTGCAGGTGGCCGACCACGGGGCGATGCTTTTGCCGACGGGCTTTGGTGACGGCGGCGGTGGGCCGACGCCGTCGATGGCCGAGCGGGCGCGGCGACTGGCGAACCTCGCCGAGATGCCTCGAACGAGGTGGGGCCGGATCGACGACTTTTTCGCGGATTTGCAGAAACGACGTGACGTGCTGCCGACGTGGCGTGGCGAGATGTACGTCGAAGGACACAAGGCAACGCTGACAACGAACGGCCGTCTGAAGGCGACGTACCGGGCGGCAGAGCGGGCGCTGCAGGCGTGGGAGGCGGTGCGTTGTGCCAAGGGCGGTGGGCCGATTCCAATCGAACCTTGGAAGCGGGTCGTCTTCACGCAGTTTCACGACGTCATCACCGGCACGAGCGTGCAGGAGGCGTACGAGGAGTTGCTGCCCGAGCTGGAGCAACTCGCAGCAGACGCGCTGGCCGCGGCGAGGCACGAGCTGACAGACGACAGCGGCCAAAGCGACTGCGTGTTCAATCCGCTGCCAATGTCGCGACTGGCGGAGGTCGATGGAAAGCTGGTGACGCTGCCGGCCCTGGCGGGCGTAGCGGTAAGCGAGCTGAAGGCGCTCCACGCACAGCCGACGCGGCAAGCCGGGTTGCGGCTGACCAACGAGCGGGTCGACGTTTCTTTTACAGAAGACGGCACGATCGCGTCGCTCGAGATCGACGGCGAATCAGTGGCAACCCGTGGCGAGTGCGGCAGGTTGACGGTGGCGCCGGATCATCCGCCGGCGCACGACGCGTGGGACACAGAAGCTTCGAGCTTTGCTGCGGCGGTGCCGTTGACGGCACTCAGGCAGGTTGATGGCGACCGTGACGAAATCGCGTTCGCTGGCCAAACCCCCGGCGGAAGTGACGTGACGGTCCGCTACCGGTTGTCGCCCATGAGCCCGGTCGTGGAGGTCTGTTGGGAGCTGGATTGGAAGGAGACACAACGCATTGTGCGGGCGAGCTTTGCGACCGGCTACGACGGCGAGAGTGCCCGGTATGGCGCGCCGTTCGGAAGCTGCCTGCGGTCGCAGCGCGGCGGCACGTTGGCGGAGGCGGCGCAATACGAGAATCCGATGAGTCGTTGGTCGATCGCCCTCGATGGCGGTCAGCGACGCGGGCTGTTCCTGGTGACGAAAGACAAGTATGCTGGTGGCTGCCGGGACGGGACGCTGTCGCTGACGTTGCTCCGTTCGCCGCTTTACAACGACACGCACGACGAGCGTCAGCTTCGCGACCTCGACGCCTATGGCGGGACGGCATGGCAGACGCACACGGACTTGTGCCGCCACGAGATCCACGCGGCCATCGGGCTGTTCAACTGCGACGCACCGGCGGATGAGCAGCCGGCGACGCTGGCCGACACGCTCTACACGCCGCCGATCCGATATCGGGGTCGACCGTGCGATGCGGGTCTGGGCGATGTCGCCTGGCCGACTGGTGTGACAGCCGCCTGGGCTAAGCCGGTCGATGCGGCTTCGTGGTTGCTCCGATGTCACGACACGCTCGGCACCGGCGGGACGCTCGACGTGCCGAACGCGGTCGCCTGCCGAGCCGACGGCCAAGCTACCGACGCGTCGCCGCTCAAACCGTACGGGATCGCGACGTTGAAGCTCACGCGGTGATCCGCTCGATCCGCACGATGCGATCGAGCTTGAACGTCCGCCGATCGTCACGCATGCGGCAGTAGGCGATGAGCGTGCCCGTTCCGCGGAAGCGACGAATCTCCAGCGGCTCGATCTCGCGGCACGTCTCTTTGCGGCGGGCGTCGAGGTAGGTCATCCGCACCATCTGCCGGGATTCGAGGGCTTCGATCAGCTCCGGTGGCAAGTCAGGCCCGACCTCGTCGACCGACGAGTCGATCGGCATCGGGCCGCCTTGCGATTGGATTGCGTTCAAGAGCGAACAGCCGAAGCCGCCTTGCGGTTCGAGCAGCTTTTTCAGCGTTTCACCCGTCGTCACGGCATCGGCGAGTGCGCGGTGGGCGTCGGTTGGCATGACGCCCAATCGCCGGCTCAGCTTCTGCAGGCCGTTGCCCCCGCGGCCGAAGCGACGGCGGGCGATCTTGACCGTGTCGAGCACGTGCGGGTTACCAAGCTCGGCCGTCAGCGACGTGCCGCCACGCCGAAACTCTGCCGACAGGAAGCCGAGGTCGAATCGCACATTGTGCCCGACGACGATCGCGTCGGCCATGAAGTCGACTACTTCGTCAAGCCGTTCTTCGAAGGTCGGCTGGCCGTCGACCATGTCCTGCGAGATGCCGGTGAGCGTGACGATGCTTCCAGGAATCCGCCGATGCGGGTCGATAAGACGGCTCAGATCGCGTCGGCTGCCGTCGGGCTCATAGCGGGCCACGCCCACTTCGGTCACGCGGTCGCCGAAGCGTGGGCTCGAGCCGGTCGTCTCGACGTCGACCACGGCAACGGGCACGTCGCAGAGTCGGCTCAGCAGGGACAGCGTCGAAGGCACAACATCCACCGTACGCCGCGTCGGCCCGGCAGGATCGCTACCGCGGCGCGTCGATCGGCAGGCCAGGGGTCGGCGTGCTGGTGGCGTCCCGTTCGTCGGCGCGTGGCGTGCGGATCCAATCCCGTTGCCGCTTGAACACAAAGGCCGCTTGGTTCGGGATGCGACGCAACAGATACGACGGCAGCCCCAGCAGCACCGACGGCGGCACGTCGCGTCGCAGGTGCACCAGCCACGTCAACGCCAATGCCAACGACAGCAGCACGAGGCAGCCAAGCGCTATTCCCGTCGCCGTCGCGGCCAGGGGTCCGACGCCGCCCAGCAGCAGCACCCGCAGACTCGTCAGCAACACGATGAGCGTCAGCCCGCCGCACAGCACTGTTAGCGGCTGCACCGCGTGATCGAGCGCAGCGGCGATGAGCTTCAGGTCGCCCTTCGCGATGCCGCGAATCAACATGCCCGGCGTTGCCAACAGCACGGCCATGTGGCCGTGTTCCCAACGACGTCGCTGCGTCGCGGCGTCGTCATCGTCGCCAGGCAGTTCGCCGTTGAAGCGGGCGGCGGGGCAATAGAGCGGGTGTTCGCCGCGGTCGCACAGGTTCAGACCCAGCCGCATGTCCTCGACAAGGTCACCTGTCGCCAGCGGCATCTCGCGGGCGAGCCCGCCGCTGAATGCCATGCCGCTCCCGAGCAGCGGGCAGGGCAACCCTGCCTGCCACAGACCCAGCGGCCTGACGTGGTTCTTGAGGACAAGGGCGAAACGACTGACGTGATCCCGCCGCGACGGATCGGGTGGCAGCGACATGAGATACCGGCCCTGCGCCGGTCGTTTCGTCGACAGGCACTGCCTGGCCAAGGCTGCCACCGCGCCGGGCTCGGCCGTCACGTCGGCATCGTTGAAGATGACGACCGGCGGCACGTCGCCCGTCGCCGCCAGCTCCCTCATGCCAGCGTCGAGGGCATACCCCTTGCCGCGACAATCATCATTGCGACGCTCGAGGCACTGGGCCCCTGCCTGCCTCGCGACGGCGGCAGTGGCGTCGTTGCAGTTGTCGGCCACGACGAGCAACCGGTCGCCGTGCTCAAAATCAAGCTGCGCCGCCAGCGAGGCCAACGTTGCCGGCAACAGCGCTTCCTCGTTGTGGGCCGGCACGATGACGGCCACACCCGGCTTGGCACCGGGCTCGGTTGGAGCGTTGCGACGCAACGCGATCGTCGATGCCAGGACCTCGGCAGCAAGCACGAAGACCGGCACCGCAAGCACGGCGGCAACGACCAGGAGGATGACGTCGAGGGCGATCAGGGGGTGGTGGTCAAGCTACGTATCTCTATATCGGCGGCTCGGGTCCGCGGCTGTGCCGCTGAGACCCACCGGGGGCCACGAAGTGTACCACTCATGTGCGGGATCGCAGCGTGAGGCGTTCCGGCAGGATCGGCAGCGGGTTGCAGGCAATATGACGCGCAGTAGGCCGCCACGCCACCCACCGAACCGCGCCGCGTCTGTGGGCAGCGTCCGGTAACCAGTCTCAGCCGTCGCGCAACGTTATTGCCCGAAGAGCTGCACCAGTTTCGCAGCCTCCAGCGTCGCATCGTGCCGCTGCCGAACGGCCGCCCGGCCGTCGTCGCCCATCTGCCTGAGCCGCTTCACAGGGGTCGCAAGGATCTGCTCCATCGCCCCTGCCAGCCGCTCAGGGTCACCCGGAGGGACGAGCAGGCTGTTGTCAGCCGTCGCCAGCTCCGGCATGCCTGCCACCGTCGTCGCCACGCAAGGCCGCGCAAGCGCCAGCGACTCCATCAGCACGACCGGCAATCCCTCGGCGAAGCTCGGCAGCAGCGTCGCCCGACAATCGAGCATGTGTTGTCGCACCTCGTCCCCACCCGCCAGCCCGTGCAGGATGACGTGTCGCTGCAACTCGCCGGCAGCAATCTCCTGCTCCAGTGGGCCTCGCAATGGTCCTTCGCCCACAAGGTCGACGCGGAAGTCGATCCCGCGATCGCGTAACAACTTTGCCGCCCGGACCAGCATGAGCTGTCCCTTCTGCTCCGCCAGTCGGCCGACGCATGTGAACGACCGGCTGTTCTCATCGATCGGTGGCGGGGCGTCGTCGCTCAGGAACTTGTCGTCGACGCCGCAGTGGACGACCTCGACTTTGTCCCAGTCGCCGAAGTCGGTCCACCGCCAGAGCTGGCTTCTGCCGAACGAGCTGATAGCGACGGCAAACTTGCTGTGCCGCACCTTGCCACCGAGGTCGAGTCCGACGGGATTGTCGAACTCTTCGGGGCCGTGGCAGGTGAAGCTAAAGGGCGGCCCGCCGAGCAGATGGCAAAGGCGAGCAACTTCGGTCGAGTTCGTGCCGAAGTGGGCGTGAACGTGCGTCGCCCCGCAGTTGTCGAGCATGCGGACGAGTGAGCAGGCCTCTGCAAGGTAGATCGAGTAGGCGTGCCGACGACTGGCGGCGAAGCGGGACGCCTTCCACGCCATCGCGGCGGCACGGGCGAATCTGCCGGGCCGCGTCAGGGCGATCTTGTTCACGTCAGCCGCAAGGCCGGCAGCGCCGCGTCCCAAAACGGCAGTCGTCTTGCCTCGCTCGGCCTCGTCGCGAGGGTCGGCCAGCTTGCCGTCGAATCGACGCAGCGTGAAGCGGCTGACGGTGTGCCCATCGGCCTCAATGGCGGCAATCTCACGTCGGATAAATGACTGGCTCGGCTGCGGGTACTGATTGACGAGATAAGCAACGTGCACGCCCCGTGTATCGACCAAGTGAGGAGCGCTTCACCCAAAACAGGGTCATGATCGCCTGCCGCAGGGCATCGGAACGAGCTTTACGTCAGCTCGACACGATCAAAGGTGATGCCACCAGGGTCGGGTCGGGCGAAGTAGCCGTCGATCCCGACGGTGCCGATGGCATGGCGAATGGTGTAGGCGGCGCGGACGAGGTCGGCCCGTTGGAGCTGTTCGGCGCTTTCGATCCGAACGCCCAGACGGTTGCCGTAAAACGCGCAGCCGCCGTGCTGGATGAGGACGACGCGTTCGAGCTTGTGGGCATCGACGAGGAACTTCAGCTCGTCGAGCACGCCTTGTTCGGCGACGCGGGCCTGTGCGTAACCGGCCAGTGTCGCGGGTCCGCCGGGCAGGGCGACGCGGTCGTACTTGGGCAGCTTCAGGCCGCGATAGATGAAGTCGTCAAAGGCTTCACCGAATCGGCCGTCAGAGCAGTAAATGGCGGCGGCGTGGATGCGGTCGGCGTCGAAGCCGATCGTCGACACGAACGGCAGAGAAACGTCGCTGGAAGCAAGCTGACACATGAGCAGCGGCAGCCTATTACGGCTACCGCTGCCATTGAGTCAGGAGTCGGTCGACAGGCTCAGCTGGCCATGCGGGCCGGCTCTTCAGTCGGCTGACGCAGGGCCGGCCGGAATGCGTCTGTCGGCGGGGCCAGCGACTCGCGACGCGCCGGTGGCACGCGGAGCATCGTCTGGCAGTACTGGCAACGCACGACCTTGCCACGCACCTCGTCGGGCACCTTGAGAATCTTGCGGCAGCGGAGGTTCGGGCAGATCAGTTGGCAGGACATGATGCGTGAGTTCGTACAGGGGGCAATGCGGCGAAGGTGCCACGGCTGGTCGCGTCACCGCCTCGCGGGCGATCGGCCTAGCCATGTATCGACCGGCAGCCGTTGAGACTTTGGCCGATGTGTCGGCCGACACACCGAAAAGTCACATCCACCCATGCGTCGGGCAAATGGGCAGGGCGGTTTTCTCCTTCAGAAGCAGGCACGATGGTGGTGATGCACGGGCGCTGCAGACGCCGGACACGCGTTCTGATAGCGCGACTGCGGGTCGCAGAGCCTGACCAAGTCTCGCCTGACGCATAACGACGTGTGGCTTACTGCTTCAGGCCCGATTTTGCGGCGAACGGGCGGTAGAGCGGGTCGCCGACGAGCACCATCTTCCAGCTGACGTGCGGGACCGTGGCCCAGTACGCTTCGGCCAAGGTCGCATCGCCTTTGAGCACGATCGGCAGGAACGCCCAAGGTGGTGGGAACGCGTTGAGGAAGGGCTCACTCACCGGGCCGACCGTCGCCGCTGCGCCGTCCATGAGCAGGCCGCGCGCCCAACCCTTTTCGCCTGCGTTGTGCAGACTGACCATTTCGTACGAAGCGACGTGGTACGCGACGGCCCCGCGGGCAAGGTCGAATGGGCGGTTGTAGTCGCGGAGCTGGTACCAGCCGACGTACATGGCGACGTTTTCGACGGCCGGCTCGTCATTCGCGCCGCGGGCAAAGACGGCGGGCTTGTCGTCGTGCACAACGGGCAGCGTTGCCGCCTGCTCTAACGCAGCAGCGAGGCGGCGGAGTTGTTCGTCGAACGGCGCGTAGCCGTCGGGCTTGCCGTTGGCGCCGGGCATGCGGAGGCCGCGCGAGTCGACGACGATGTTGCCGTCGAGGCCCTCGCGTTCGACAAGCAGGCTGTTGGCGATGAGGTCGCGGACGTGCTGTGGGGTGGGGCCGTCAAGGCGGGCGACCATGATGGCGTTGCCGTCGAGGCCGCTTTTGCCGCGTCCTCCTTGCAGCGGGTTGGGCAACCACAACGCCGCCGCCGGTGCCAGATCCGGCAGCGTTGCCAGTTCACTGTCGAACGAGCCGTCGGACTTGTCCTGCGTGAGGTGGCGAAGCTGCACGTTGATCAGTCCCGCGTACTGCACGAACGCCATCTGGCGACCGAGGGTGCGGGATATGTCTCGTTGTTCCGGCAGATCGAGCCGCGTCACGGCCTCTTGAAGCTGTGCCGACTCGGCTTCGGTCAGCGGCCCGGCCCCGGCTTGCATCGGCTGAGCCATGCTTTGGCGAATGGAGCCGAGCGTCTGAATCAAGCTCGCTTTTTCGCCTTCGGTCAAGTCGTTCGCACCGGCCTGGATGAGCTGCTCGGCCACGGCCAGGCGGTTGAGCTCGAGCTGTAGAGGGCCGCTCAGATCGGGCAACTGCGGGACCGGCCGCCCGACTGCCTCGGCAGTGGTAGCCAACCGGTCGACCATCGGTCGCAACCGGGTCACGGCTTCGTCTGCTAATTGCTCGACCATCTGCCGTTCGGCCTGCTCGTCGGCGGTGAGCTTGATGCCGTCGACGCGCAGCGGCACGCCGAAGGTTGTGACGAGGCAAGACACGTCGGCCGTCAGACCGCGATCGGCAATGGCAGCCCGGAGCGGGCCGCGGACGCTGTGTTCAAATGCCTCACGCGACATCGCGTCGCCGGTCGGCAGGTCAAGCTCGACGACGCGACCGTCCGGCACGCCGCGTGTGCTGATATAGAAGTCGGCGATCTGGCGCGACTCCGGGACGTTCTTGTTGACGATCACTAGCAGATCGTCGGCCTCCAGCTTCGCACCTGCCTGCCGGCCGGTCAAAACGGTTACGATCAGGAACGACGCCAGGACGCGATGCAGCACGCCGAATCGTGCGGCAGTCCCGACGGCGAATCAACCCAACCCTCATTAAGCCATTCACGTCATGAAACGCCCCGTCAAGATCGGCCTCGGCATCGTCGCGGCTGTCGTCGTCCTGCTGTTCGTTGCCGTCTTCGTCGTCCTGTCGCGGATCGACGGCATCGTGGAGCAAACCGTCGAGTCGCAAGGCACGTCGCAGCTCAATCTGCAGACGCTGCTGAGCGATGCCGACGTGTCGCTGTTCGGCGGCAGCGTCGCGCTCAACGGTTTGACCATCGCCAACCCGGAGGGTTACTCGGCAGAGCACCTCTTCGAGATGGGCCAGGTTCGCGTGGGCGTCGGCCTGACCGGGCTGACCGGCGACCCGCTGCGGATCGGCGAAATCGACATCAATTCGCCGGCGCTGACGATCGAACGCGGCAGTGTCGGCGGCATGGCGGAGCAGCTACGGCTCAACCTGCAGGAGCTCATGGAACGGCTGGCCACTGATCCTGACGCAGAGACGACGATGCTGCTCATCGACCGCCTGACGGTGACGAACGCCCGCGTCGCCATTCGGCCGAACATCGAGGGGCTCGACGAGGAGTACGCCCTGACGTTGCCGGACATCACGCTGCGGGAGATCGGCACGGCTGAAGGTGCGCAAAATGGTGCTGAGATTGGTCGTGTCGTTGCCGACGTGGCGATGGCGCTGGCCAAGAAGGCGGCCGAGAGCGAGGACTTGCCACCGGAGGTGCGGGCAGTGCTGTCGGGCGACTTGTCGGCTATCTTGAGCAAGTACGGCGACGAGCTGTCGAACAAGGTGCGGGAAGAACTTAACGATCAGCTCGACGGCTTGGGTGACAAGGTCGGCGGCGAAGCGGGCAAGGCGATCGACGACGTGCTCCAAGGTGCCGCCGGTGACGGGGCGAACGTGCGGGACAAGGCCGAAGACGCCGCCCGCGACGGCATCAAGAAGGGCATCGGTGGCCTGTTCGGCGGCGATAAAAAAGAGAACGACAAGAAGGACCAATAGCGAGCAGACGCGGGTGCTCGACTTCCACCTGCTGCTGCTGGTGGCAAGACAAGCACCTCAGACCCGAGGGTCTGAGGTGCTTGTTTGGTTCAAAAACCGCCCGGCATCCGTGCCAGATCCGCCGCCTGCTCGTGCCGGCGGGATCGACGGCATCCTTGGCGTCGGCGGTTGAGTTGTTCCGGCACACCTGAAGGCGGCGTGCCGGGAAAATCCGCCGGCCCGGGATCAGCGGGCGAGCGGAGGAAGTCGCGACCGGCAAAGCAACGTGGCGATCAGGCCGATGTTGCGGGCCGGCGGGTGCACCGGTGACGCCGCTGCGAGCTGACGCGGGAATCGTCTGCTCGCCCGTGCGTTCTACCCGGCGGCCGATGCGGTCGCGGGCCGCGCGGCTGGCGGGCACGTCTGCGGGTGCCTGCCGTCGCGCGGTAAGGGGTGGCAAGACATCAAATCGGCAAGAGCAGCTCCGCTGCTGTTGTCAATTCGATGTCCTGCCCGGCATTCGCCGGGGGCGGCCGCTGCACAATCCCTGTGGGTCGGACGGCCTCGCGTGTCGCGGGCGACGTCCCCTCGGAATTGATTGACGCCACCGGCAACTGCCGCGTCTTTGTCTCTGCCCGACTCGCCCTCCGTGGAGGAGTCGCCGCTGGCTCCAAACCCGCTTCGCCCGTCGCAGATGCCCTGTGCCGGGGCGGCTGCGACGATCGATGGGCCCGCAATCGACGGCTGGAACAAGTCCCGGCACGGCGAATTGCGGCGGCGTCTTCCCGTCCGTGGGAAGAGGCCGATAGAGCCTGAGGTGGCCAACATCCGTGTCGGCCCGGCTCGTTCAAAGACGCATGGGTGTGTCTGGTGTGACTCCTGGCCGGAGATCAGTGGGTGACGGCTGCGGCCACGGTGGCACAGCTGCGTCGTGTTCCTTGCCCCCATCGCCTTGGCTGCGGAGGTGCCTGCCGGTGAAGGCAGTGGCACATCCTCGCGTCATGATCAAGCCCTTGGGCTGACCGATGACGGGCGCTCGCGGCGGGGGCTGGCGGTGACACCAGCCTTGGTGTCGTTGCCGTTGTCTGGTTGTCGGGAAGACGGGCCATCCGTGCCGCGTCCTTAGTCTCTCCCGGTGCGGCAGTGCCGCTTCTCTCCGTGGGGCGATCCGTGCCCGTTCTGTCTCAAACTGCCTTCGCGGCGGCGGCCTTGTAGCGGTCTGCCAGCTGCGGGCGTTGCTTGTTCTTCAGGTCGAGGTAAGCTCGCCATTCGGCCCGGGGCCAAAGCTGCAAGTGGTTCTGGACACCGACCAGAACAACGTCGCGGCCGAGCCGCTCGCGGTCGACACTCGACTCGGACAAGACGACCCGGCCCGCCTTGTCCGGCGTGAGGCGAAGCGCCTGGCCGAAGAGGACGAGCATGTAGTCGAGCTGGTCGGGATCGGGCACCGGGTCGGTCGTGCTGGGTGCGACGTTGCGGCGGTAGTAGTGTTCCGGATACAGCCACAGTTGATCGTTAGGCCCCGTGATGAGAATGAAGCTCGAACCATCCCGTGTCTCGTCGAGCGCCTTTCGGACGTCGGCAGGAATGAGGAGGCGGCCTTTTTCATCAATGGTGAGATCGTGGTTGCCGATAAAGAACGGGCCGGGTGCCGGCTGTTCCAAAGCGGGTGGTTGTTCGGTCGGGCTCGTCGCTGACGTGGTCACCTCGAGCTGGTCATCCCCGCGCTGCGTGGAAAGCCGCCGATGCGGCTTCGAGATCCACTGGCTGGGCTGACGTGGGAGAGCTTACCACTCTGCCCCACTGATGCCAAGGTCGGCTCTTTTTTCGTGACGTGTGGCTGCAACGTGCCGCAAACTTAGTAAGATCGCCCGCCCGCCCGTCATCCTAATCGCCTAACGAATAACGGTTTGCGAACTTATCTACGACCCATCAAGAATGAATGCGGGGAGCCGTCGCTTTTCGCGGGGCCTGCCATTCCTTCTAACGAGGGATGACCAACGACCTGCTAGAGCAGCGTCGAACCCATCCGGTGGGGCGTCGGCCCACACGCCTCCAGCCGCCGTGGTGTGGTTCTGTCGGCACGAAACGACATGCGTGTCAGCAAAGACCAGTCGGCGTCAGAACACGAAGTGGGTCGCCATCCCACCGGCAGCCAACGCAAGAACAAGCAGCGACAGGCGACGAAGCGGGCGATGAAGCCGCACCACAAGCGGAGACAAAGCGTTCACCAGCAACGTGGTCATGAGGACCGGAATCGACGGGACAACGGGCCGAGCCAGCGACAGCGCCTCTGCTGTCAACAGGCAGCACACCAATACGAACAGCACGGCCGCTGATCGCGGGGTGCTTGCCGCCTGTGTCGCAAGCAGCAGCACACTCACGACAAGCGTTGCCGAGACGGCCCCACCTGCGTCCTCAGGCCACGCGGCCACGCACAGCAATGCTGCCAGGCCCAGGCCCGCCAACAGCGCGAGCGCGGTTCGCTCACCGCTTGAAGAAGCTCTTGCCGTCGCCGTCATACTTGCTCAAGCGGTTGTGAACGTACAGCCCTTCGAGGAGCAACTCTCCGCACCCGGCGAGTACTTGCGGATCGTCGGGGTCCATCTGCAGTGCCCGGCAGATCGTCCGCGCACCGTCTTTCAGGCCGTCTACAAGGCCCATGTTGTCGACGAACTCCTTCGCCGGCAGCTCATCGTCGGCCGGAAAGCTGAGGTTGCCCTCGAACTGTTCGCTGATGCCGTCAAAATCGTCGGGCGTGGCGACGGTGTCAAAGACGTTCTTGATCGCCTCGCCGATGAGACTCTTGATGAGCTTGTCCTCGCTGGCGTCGTCCTCGGCGAGCGTCATCTCGACCTTGCCGCGGGAGCTGGCGACAAGGTGCTGCAGATCGCACGGCCGAACGGCGACACGCTCTTCACCGGTGAGAATGCCGCGACGCTCGGCGTTGCTGACAGCAGCTTCAAGGTTGGCGATGCTCGTCCGCACAGATACACCCGACGCCTGGACTGACGTGCGGACTGGTGCGGGCGAGGCGGACGACTTCCTCGATAATGAGCTGCATGAACGGCGGCACCACCACCCCGACACCGCTGCCCGAGACGCCCTCGTTGCGGTCGAGCCACGCATTCTCCCGGGCGATCTCGATGCCTTCCTGGGCGGTGCTGGGGTAGTGCGTCCGAATGACGGTGCCGATGCGGTCCTTGAGCGGCGTGACGATGCGGCCTCGGTTGGTGTAATCCTCCGGGTTGGCGCTGAACGTCAGGAAAACGTCGAGCTCGAGGCGGATCGGATAGCCGCGGATCTGCACGTCGCGCTCTTCGAGCACATTGAACAGACCGACCTGGATGCGTGGCGAGAGGTCAGGCAACTCGTTGATGGCAAAGATGCCACGGTTGGCCCGCGGGATCAGGCCGAAGTGCATCGTCGTCTCGTCGCTGAGGTAGCGGCCCTCTGCGTGCTTGACGAGGTCGATTTCGCCGATGAGGTCGGCGATGGTGACATCTGGTGTGGCGAGCTTCTCCTGATACCGCTCGCGGCGGTGGACCCACTCGATGGGCGTGTCATCGCCATGCTCGGTGATCTTGCGGCGGCCGACCTGCGTGGCCGGATGGATCGGGTCGTCGTTGAGTTCGAGCCCGCCGATGACGGGAATCCACTCATCGAGCAGGCCCGGCAGCATGCGGAGGATGCGTGTCTTGGCCTGGCCGCGAAGGCCCAGGAACAGCAAGTCGTGCTTGGCGAGCAGACCGTTAACGATCTGCGGGACGACGCTGTCGCGGTACCCGCGGATGCCGGGGAACAGGTCGCTGCCGTCGCGAAGCCGCTGGATGAGATTCTTGCGCAGCTCGTCCTTTACGGGAAGGAACTGATAGTCCGTCTCCTTCAGCTGGCCCAGAGTGGCCGCGGCAGGGTGGTGGCTGGTGGTCTGGTTGATGGGGTTGCTGGTGGCGGGCATGGTTGCGTCGCTTTGATACGTCGGCCGACACAGGATGGTACGACGGCGGACTCTACTGAGCGGGGCGAGACGGATGGAACTCGTGAAAGTACAAGCGAATGAACGCAAGCGGCACGGCCGATGGCCGTGCCGCTTGCTGATTCAGATGGCGTTGGTTCAGCGCCTGCGACGCAGGGCGACGAGGCCCATCAGGCCGGCCGCACCGGCGGCCAGCGGCTCGGGGACCGGGATGGCGGTGGCACTGCCGGAGATATTCGCCGCCGCACCGCCGCCGACAGTGATCGTCAGGACGTTCGTGAGCGAATAACTGCCTACGACCGTCGTGTTGACGTCGCCGCTACCGGTCACCGTCGACTGGGGTGCCGACCCTGTGGCCGTTGCGGTCAGCAGGCCGGGCGTCGGGCCGACACCGAACGCAGTGTTGGAGTCGTCGATGAAGCTCTGGAACGTCACCGTCCTCGTCGGGATCGGGTTCGACCCACGATTGAGCGTGCCACCGAAGTCGCTGCTGAGGTGCACTGCACCGCTCGGGGCAGTGAAGTCGGTGTCCGTCACGCGGACGGTCAGCGTCGACTCGCCGGCAAAGAAGTTCGTGATCGAGATGTTGGTGACCTGCAAGGTCGCCTCGTTCGCGACGCCCGGGCTGTTCGACACAGCGGCTGTGACGTTGGCAATGTTGAAGTTGCCGACGGACCCGACTCCCGTGATGACTCCGTCGTTGTCGCCGTCCATGTAGACGGCCGTGTCGCCGCCGCTGGACACTTCGACGATGAACGCACCGCTTGCAATCGCAGGCACAGCGGCCATGGCAAGCAGGGTGGTGGTGATCAGTTTTGTGTGCATTATCTCCCGTTTCCCCAGAATAATCGGTGCAATCACCAATCGAGCTACATTCAGTGTCGGCCAAGTGCCGGCTGCCGCTTCATACGACAGTCACCACAGCATAGTCGGGCTCGGGCCTCTCGTGCAACCGGCAAACGCGTTGCGCGACATATTCATCGCACGCTCACATAGGCCGCCTAGCTGGTTGTGCCGGTTGTTTCGACTGGCACACTGTCACGCAGCTGCTCTATGGCTGCCTTTTGTTCGTCGTTGAGCAGGGTTGGCATGACGACCTTCAGGACAACGAACTGGTCGCCACGTTCGTCACCCTTTTGCATGCCTCGGCCCTTGATCCGAAGCTTGCGGCCGCTGCTGCTGCCGGGTGGGACGGTCAGCGTGATGTTGCCGTCGAGCGTCGGGACCTCGACCTTTCCACCCAGCAGGGCGTCCCAGACGCTGATCGACGCGTCACAGAGCACGTCGAGCCCATCCCGCCGAAAACGCGGGTGGTCGCGGACGGTGACGATTAAGATGAGATCACCCGTCGTGCCGCCAGCTTTCTGGCCACGGCCACGCAGGCGGACACGCTGGCCGTCCTTGACACCTGCCGGGATCTTGGCCTCGACCTTCTCGCGCTCGCCTTGCGTCTTGAGCTGCACGGTTGTGCCGAAGGCGGCGTCGGTGAAGTCGATGGTGACCGGCACTTCGATGCTCAGATCCTGCGCCCGCGGCCTAGAGCGTGCGCCAGTCGCGTAGTCACCCGGGCCGGGCCTTGGGCGTTGCCCGCGTCGGCCGAACGGACCTGCCGAGCCGAAGAGGCCTTCGAAGACGTCACCGAAGCCGCTGTTCTTGAGATCTTCGAGGTCCTCAGGGTCGATGGTGCGTCCGCCGAACCCGCCCGGTGCTTGCCCGCCACCACCACCGCTGCGTCGGTAGGCCTCGAAGGGGTCAAAGCCCGGTCCGGCACCCGGCCTGCCGCCACCCATGCCACCGGGGCCACCCGCGCCGACGCCGGCGTGCCCGAACTGGTCATACATCTTGCGTTTGTCGGTGTCGCTGAGGACGTCGTAGGCCTCCTGGACTTCCTGAAACTTTCGGGCGGCGTCGGGGTCGTCCTTGTTGACGTCGGGGTGCAGTTTGCGGGCGAGCTTGCGGTGGGCCTTCTTGATCGCCGCGGCATCGGCAGATCGCGGGACTTCCAGAACGTCGTAGTAGTCGCGTGTGGCCATCGGGGACGTTCTTTATAGTGCCGTCCATGCCGGGCCGCCTATGCCCGTTGTGTCAAGCAGGTGCAACGCCTACGTTTGTGCGCATATGAGCGACTCCGCCAAAGGCACGCAGAAATTCGGCATCGTCGGCCTCGAAGTGATGGGCCGGAACATCGCCCTGAACATCGAGCGCAACGGCTACCCGATCGCCGTCTACAACCGAACGACAAGCAAGTCCGAGGAGTTCGTCGCCGACAATCCCGGCAAGAACATCGTCATGGGCAAGACCTACGAGGAGTTCGTCGACTCTCTCGAAAAGCCCCGTCGCATCCTCGTCATGGTCAAGGCCGGCAAGCCCGTCGACTACGTGCTCAATGACCTTAAGCCTTTGCTCGACAAGGACGACATGGTCATCGACGGCGGCAACTCACTCTTTACTGATACCGAACGTCGGGCCAAGGACATGGAAGCGGCAGGCTTCGGCTTCTTCGGTTGCGGCGTGTCAGGTGGCGAAGAAGGTGCACTCTGGGGCCCGTCGATGATGCCCGGTGGCACCGAGAAGCTCTACGACGAGGTCGACGAAATCCTCAAGAAGATCTCCGCCAAAGCTGAAGAAGACGGCGCGCCCTGCGTCACCTACCTCGGTAACGGTGGGGCGGGTCACTTCGTCAAGATGGTCCACAACGGCATCGAGTACGGCGACATGCAGCTCATCGCCGAGAGCTACGACCTGCTCAAGCGGGTCGGCGGGCTATCCAACACCGAGTTGGCCGACGTCTTCCGCGATTGGAACAAGGGCCAGGACCTGCAGTCGTTCCTGATCGACATCACCATCGACATCTTCGCCTACGGCCAGGCCGCGGGCGACAAGGAAGATCTGATCGACCTCATCCGTGATGCCGCCAAGGCCAAGGGCACAGGTGCGTGGACGGTCCAGGCGGCGATGGATCTTGGCGTCAGCATCCCGACGATCGCCGAGGCCGTCATGGCCCGCAGCATCAGCGACCGCAAGGCCGAACGCGTCAAGGCCGAGGACGTGCTGAAGGGCCCCAAGCCCTCGACCGGCACCGGCATCGACAAGCAGCAGCTCATCAGCGACGTCCGGGCGGCGTTATACTGTTCGAAGATCTGCTCGTACGCCCAGGGCTTTACGCTCCTGCAGGCGGCCGACAAGGAGTACAACTTCGGCCTGCGGATCAAGGAAGTGGCCGGCATCTGGCGGGCGGGTTGCATCATCCGGGCGGCCTTCCTGAACGACATCACCGCCGCGTTCGGCAAGCAGGAGGACTTGGCGAACCTGCTCATGACTGACCAGTTCGCCGGCGAGATCGCCGAACGGCAGGACGCGTGGCGTCGCATCGTCAAGCTCTCGGCCGAGCAGGGCGTGCCGACGCCGGGCTTCTCGACCAGCCTGGCCTACTACGACAGCTACCGCACCGCCCGGCTGCCGGCCAACCTCATTCAGGCCCAACGCGATTTCTTTGGCGCTCACACCTACGAACGGCTCGACAAGCCGGTCGGTGAGACATTCCACACGCAGTGGAGCGACAAGCAACCGGCCCCGACCGAGGGCGGCGCAAGCACCAAGAGCAATGCAGCCGAAGAAGGCACGATGGCCGCCAATTGTGATGGCGACTGAGTGAAAACTCTATTCGGCAGCGGCGTCGCGTTTCATCTGCTCGATGGATGGAAACGCCAAGGCGTCAGCCTGCGTGATCCACGTCATCACCTTCACCTCGAGTCGACCCGCCTGAACAGACGGGTCGGCAGAGGCCAGTTCTGTGACAGTCTCGAGCGAGAGCGAGCCGTCGTACAGGCACATGCCACGCCAGCGATCGTCAAACTGATCGGCGAAGGGACCGGCAGCGAGGAGGTGCCCGGCCTCGGCCATCGCACGAAGATGGCCAAGGTGCGCTCGCTGCATGGCCATCGCCTCGGCAGGCGTGGCGGCAGGTGCATCTTCGGCCGCGGCAAGTAGGACAAAACGGTAGGTGTCGAAGGTCACCGGCGCGACCGTCGGTGCCGTCGTCGGCTGACCGAACGACATCGCCGCTGCGATAACGACGGCCATGAGAGACGCCGCGGCAAAGAGCTTTTGAGACATCCCTCCAAGGTACCTGCCGCGGCAGAGCCGGTGCAAGCCATGCGAAGCGAACGTGTCTACTGGCTGTTCCTCGCGAGTTCCGCTCGGATCTCGTCCTGCCGCTGGCGTCTCAGGGCCGCTAGGACAATGGGTACCCACAGCTGATTTTCAACAGATTCTCCCGCATCTGCCTGACATCACCGCCGCCAAGAAGAAGCTCAACGAGCATGAAGCCGCGGGAGTGAATCGTTGTCTATCACGCCAAAGTTGTAAAATGACAGCGTGTCCTGCGGCCGCGAGTCGGTGGTGGCACAAGATGGTCCGGCTAACGGAAGATGATCTGCAACTGTCCGTCGATTTCCGCCAGTCCGCCGGTCAATCCGGCGTCGGCCATCGCCTTCAGCAGCGCGTCTTCTCCCTCAATCATTTCAACATGCCGCAGCGTCGGAGGCGTATCGATCATTGCCACATGCTCGAACGTTGCGGGGGCAGGCGGTAGAGCGTTGACGTGTGACGGCTCGACGACCGCACGCGGAGCCGGTGCCTGGGCAATCGGGTGAGGCGCTCGAGACGATGGCATGATCGACCACACTAGTGCTGCCGTCGCTGCTGCCGCCGAGACGCTTAGCAGTGCAACGCCGGCCCTTCGCTTCCGCTGCCGCGTTCGGGCAGCAGACTGAGCGAGTTTCAGGATTTTGTCCCGACGCAAGGCACCATCGGCTGACAAAGTGGTGGTGTCGTTCATAGTCATCTCACTCCCATCGCGTTGGCCAGCCTCCGGAGAAGGCGTCGCAGCCGGCCGTCGACGGCTCCGGGACCCATTCCCGACGCATTTCCGACCTCGGTCAGAGTCTTTCCGTCTCCATAGCGGAGCGTCAGTAGGTTCCGCTCTGTGGCCGACAGCGTCGCCAGGGCGGCCGTCAGCTGTTCGATATCCTCGGGCGTTGCTCCTTCGTCTTTTGGTGCAAAAGCCGAGGCTTGATGACGTTGCTGCGTTTCATGCCGCGTCCGCCGTCGATCGCCGCGAAGGTGATCAAGGGCCGTGTTGAGCACAACACGTCGCACCCACCGGTCCCAATCTTCGACCGTCTGCATCGGCTTGCCATTGCGGACGATCTTGAGCGTGGCATCCTGGACGACGTCGAGTGCGCGCTGCTCGTCAAGGCCAGTGTGCTGTCGAACATCGGCGAGCATGCTGTCGAAACTCCGACGGTAGAACGCGTCGACCGCCCACGCCTCGCCGCGGCTCAGGGCAGCGGTGAGGCGGGGCGTGTCGTCGACACGATGGTTCGTCGGATCGGCCACGGCGGGTGCGGATGCCACCGTTCAGGCGATCGGGCCGACGTCGCGGCTGGAATCGCGCGACTGCTGTTGCTGCCGCTCTCGCTTAAGCGTGTCCATCTCCTTCCGCAAGACCTCGATCTGTTCGCTGAGTTGACGGACGGCTTTGAGCGTCTCGGTGAGCTCCGCCTGAACCGCCCGCATTTGTTCCTGCGCCTGCCCTTGCGCCGCCTTCCGCTCTTCAAGAAACGCCTCTGCGGTCACGACCTGGCCCTTCGCCTTAGCGACCTGGTCCTTTGCCGCCTCGATCTGGTACGTGATCCTTTTGCGCGCCTCGGACGGGTCGGATGGTTGTGCTTTTGACCAGCTTTCAATGAGTTCGGTCACGGTGCCGAGCTGGTCCGCCTCACCGGTGACGAAAACCGCCCTTGCACCAGGATTGATTTTAACCGAAGGCGGTTCGCTGTCGCTGCCCATGGTCTCGGCGGCCATGTCCAGCAGACTCGCCAGGCTGGCGGCGGAATCGCCGTCATGGAGGCCCGGCACCACGCGAGCGAACACCCGTCGCGGCGGCTGCGACGCGTTCCAATCTTTCAGCATCAGCGCCCGAACCTTGATGATCGGCACGCTCACCATCGGAGGCTTTTCGATGATGAGCTTCGCCTCGCCGTCGCCGATCGTCTCTCCGTTGAGCAGCCAAAGGACTTCGGCGGCCGGAAGGCCACGCAGCTTCAACGCCGGAACCTTTAACGCCCCCGCCTCAGGCGTCATCAGCAACGTCTGGAACTTGGGGTCCTTCGTCTCGAGTTCCTCGATGAGCTCATCCAGCGAGCCGCCTTCGAAGTTCAGCGACTCGATGATGTACTGCCGCCCCTGCTCGACAACCGGGGCCGGTGCAGACTGCGGCGTCTGGGCGAACGTGCTCGTCGCCAGTCCGCAGGCGGCGGCAATTGAAAAGAGTGTCGGCAGCTTGATGAGTTGCTTGTGCGTCATGAGAGTGCTCCTGGCAGAGTTCGGGTCGTGGCGAAGCTCGCGTCTTCGTCTGACCTGCTAACGCCGGCCGACGGAGAGTTTCGCGTGATCGGCCGGATTTACTTCCACTATCTTCTGCTCTCGGTGGAAGAACGGTGCAGCAATCGGCTTGCATGTTGACCGACGTCCGATATGCTCGTCGCCACGGCGGACACGAGGTCCGTCGTTTCATCCGACCATTCCGCCCTCACGGGCACCCGCTACACGGAGGTAGCCGCCATGGCCGCACACACGACATTCGCTTTCTACTCCCTGGCCGCGACCGCGCTACTCGCGGTCGGATGTGCCGACGCGATCACGTTCACCAAGAGCGACCGCGCCCGCGCCCGCATCGCCTTGACCGATGGTGATCATGAAACGGCCTCGGAAGTCTTCCAGCGGCAGGTTCAGAACAACCCGCGTGACTACCGCGCTCACGTCCACCTCGGTCAGGCTCGTTTGGCCGCCGGTAACGAGACAGCCGCCCTGCGGAGCTTCCGCACGGCGCTCGACGTCCTGCCGCTGACGCCGATTGGTCGCACCGACACCGAGTACCGCCAGCTCATCATCAACGAGTACGCCCGCACGCTGGCCGACGTCGACACGGACGGCACGATGACCGACGAGCTCGATCGTCGGGCCAAGGGCGATGTGACGATGAAGTTGCTCGTCGCCCGCACGCACGGCGAAGCAGGCCGCCCCGACGCGGCCATCGCCAGCTTCCAGGAAGCCCGTCGCCTGGATCGTGAAGATCAGATCGTCGCCAAGCAGTACGGCCTGTACCTCGAAAGCATTCGCCAGGACGCCGCCGCTGAAGAGGTGCTGCGTCGGGCCTACGCCCTCGACTCGCGAGACACCGAAGTCGCCGCCGCGCTGCGTCGACTGGGCATTGTTCCCGGCCCGGCGATCCTGAGTCGCAACGACCTGGCCAAGCCCAAGATTCCGCTGGGCCCGCTGCCCGAGGTCAAGCTCCACGACCCTGACGGAGAAGCCGACGAAGGCCGGCCGATGTCAGCATTCGACGACGAACTGAATTAGAAGCTCTCCGCACAGTCAAGGAAGCTGTCGCACTCGGTGCGACAGCTTCCTCTGCATTGGGCCCAGGGCCTGGTCCTTTGACCGAAGCGCCACCGGTCGCCCGGTTCTACGCTCTGGCATGACGGTCGCCCCGACAGAAACCTTTACCACGCCAGTGCTCGAGAGGGTGCGGCTGCGCGACCTCCGGGCGGCCAGTGAGCAGGGGCGACGCGTCGCGATGCTTACCTGCTACGACTACACGACAGCCGTCCACCTGCAGCAGGCAGGCGTCGAGATGCTCCTCGTCGGTGACACCGCAGGCAGCGTCATCCTCGGTCACGATCGCACGACGGGTGTTGACCTGTCATTCCTGATCGAATTGACGGCAGCCGTGCGGCGCGGGGCACACAACAGCTTCGTCATGGCCGACATGCCGTTCGGCAGCTATCACGGCGATCGTGGCCGGGCGGTCGCCAACGTCTGCGACATGGTTCGCCGCACCGGCTGCGACGCGGTGAAGCTCGAGGTCACGCAACGACAGCTCCCGCTCGTGGAAGAACTCGCCGATGCGGGCGTTGCCGTTTGTGCACACATCGGCCTTCGTCCGCAAAGCGTGCAGACGGTCGGGTACGCCGTGCAAGCCAGGACCGACGAAGCCGCCGACGCGCTGGTCGACGACGCGACCAAGTTCGAGGCCGCCGGTGCTGCGATGCTGCTCATCGAGGCCGTTCCGCCCCTGGCGGCGACGCGAGCGGTCGAGGCTGTGAACATTCCGATCATCGGCTGCGGTGCGGGTGGATCACCGTTTGCTCACGTCGTGGTCCTGCACGATCTGCTCGGCCTGACGCCTCGCAAGCCCAAGTTCGTGCCTGAGCTGGGCCAGCCGTCGCTGCGACAGGCGGGCGAGTCGTGGGTGACGATGGTGCGTGACGGCTCGTACCCTTTGCCCGAGCACACGTACTAGCGACCGCCGGCCCGCCTGATGGAACAAGAGCCCACCACACCACCGAAGCGTCAGCAGCCCAGCGACCGACTGGCCGCCGTTCGCACGATCGTCATCGGGTCGGTCTTGATGTGGATCGTGCTGGTCATCGCCTGGGCTGCCAACAAGGGCTTTGACCTTTACGCCGATGCCGAGCGTGAGCGTGACGTCAAGGCCGCCCGTCTGCGGCTTGCCGGCGTCGACGAATTGCAGGGCGTGTTCAACGAAGTCAACGGTGCCGTCGAGCCGGCCGTCGTCAAGATCGACGTTGTCCGGGAACGCGGCCCACAGCCGCAGCAGCGAACCAACAACCTGCCCGACGACCAGAACTTCGAAGCCAACAGCGGCAGCGGTGTCGTCGTCGAGGTCCACAACGACGCCCGTCGCCCCTACGCCTACGTCGTCACCAACGAGCACGTCGTTCGCAACCCCGACAGCGTCTTCGTCACCATTCCCGACGGCAGCATTGTCGAGGCCCGCGTCGTCGGCACCGACCCGCAGAGCGATCTGGCCGTCCTGCGACTGCCCGCCGATGGCCTCGTCGCTGCCGAGTGGGGCGACAGCAACGCGCTCCGCAAGGGTGATTGGGTGCTGGCGTTCGGCAGCCCGTTCGGCTTCGTCGGCTCGATGACGGCCGGCATCGTGTCGGCCCTCAATCGCACGCAAACCGACGCCATGTTCTCGCCGTCACCCGAGACGGCCTACCAGGACTTCATCCAAGTCGACGCCGCCATCAACCCGGGCAACTCGGGCGGGCCGCTCGTCGACATCACCGGCCGCGTCGTCGGGATCAACACCGCCATCTTCACCCGCACGGGCGACTTCTCGGGCATCGGCTTTGCCATTCCGAGCAACCAGGCCAGACGCGTCTTCGAAGACATCCGCGACGACGGACGCGTTGTTCGCGGCTACGTCGGCATCACCGGCAGGGCCGTCCGGGAGATTCCCGGCGGTGCCGAGCTGCTCAAGCTGCCGACCGACGAGGGCGTCTTCGTCGAACGCGTGTACCGCGACACACCCGCTGCCGAGGCCGGCCTGCAGCGCGGCGACATCATCGTCACCATCGACGGCGAACCCGTCGACGACTTCATCCGCTTCCGCACCCGAGCGGGCCTTTCCCGGCCGGGTGACACGATCACCATGGGCGTCTTTCGCGACGGCGAAGAAGTGGTCATGCCGCTCGTCGTCGGCGAGCGACCGGCCGGGCAACTCACGCTCAACCTGACGCCTCAGGAAACCGACCCGTTCGGCCTGGAGCTGAGCGACGCGCCCGACGGTGGGCCCCCAATCGTCACACTGGTCGATCCCGAAGGCGTGGCTTGGCGGGCGGGGCTGCGGGAGGGTGATCGCATTTACTCGGTGGCCGGTCGTCCTATCGCCGACGCCGAATTGGCCAAGCGTGCGATCGCCGCCCCGCCGCCGCAGTTGGGGGTCGAGGTGCGCGTCCTCAGTGGTGACCGTGTGGTGAACCTGTTCTTGCGTGCCGAGTGACTGTCGCGGGTGAAGCGTGCTCGGTGTCGATACCATGGGTTCGTGAGCGCCACCCCACCACCCGCCGCCGATGCCCGCGACGCGTCTGACCGTGTCCGGGTGTTGGTGGTCGACGACGACGAGATGTTCCGTACACGTCTGTGTCGAGCCCTGGCCAACCGCGGGCTCGAGCCGATCGCCGCCGCCAACGCCGACGAGGGCGAACAGCAGGCCCGCCAGCATCGTCCAGACTGGGCGACGATCGACCTGCGCATGCCCGGTCGCGGCGGGCTCGAGCTCGTTCGCTCGCTCCACAAGTTCGACGGCAACATGCAGATCGTCGTCCTCACGGGCTACGGCACCATTGCGACGGCCGTCGAGGCGGTGCGGCTTGGTGCAGCTGACTATCTGACGAAGCCGGTCGACGCCGACCAGATTCTGGCGGCCTTCGAGGTCGCCGAGGCCAAAGCCGCGGATCGCCCGCTGCCGGAGATGCCGCGGATCAAGGCCGCCGAGGCGCAGACGCCGTCACTGGCGCGGGTCGAGTGGGACTACATCCACCGCGTGCTGGCCGACTGCGGCAACAACATCTCCCAAGCCGCCCGCAAACTCGGCATCCACCGCCGCAGCCTTCAACGCAAGCTGCAGAAGCTGCCGCCGTTGGAGTGACGGCAGTCGTCATTCAATTGTAAAAGCCGCTTGATCTGAGGCAAAGCGTCAAGTTCTGGTGCGTCATGGTTAAAACCGCCGTCTTCGGCGGGCAAACCGTGTCCGGACGCTCGTCCTGCCAACCGCGCCGCCGACACGGTTTGCCCCGCGTCAGACCGCGGTTCAAACCGTGGCACCGTGGCTAGATCGCGACATCGACTGACGCCTCACGCCAGGGGCAGATCGAGGGTCGCCGTCGTGCCGACGCCGGGGGCGGAGTCGAGATCGAATCGGCCGCCGTTGTGTTCGGCGACGAGGCGGACGAGGAACAGCCCCAGCCCCATGCCGCGACCGGGGTCTTTGGTTGTGTAGAACGGCTCGATCGCCCGGCGGAGCGTTGCGTCGTCCATGCCCGGCCCGCGGTCGACCACGGTGAAGGTCACGAACTTTTTGCCGCGTGTGACGTCGAGCGACACACGCCGCCGATCGGCCGGCAACTCGGACGCGGCATCGATGGCGTCAAATGCGTTGTTCACCAGCAAGTCCAACGCCTGATGCACCGCGCGATCCGCAGCGGCAATCGGTGGCAACGTTGCCTGCAGCTTCAGGTCCAGCCGGTGACGGCGGTCCGGCGCCAGCCGCTTGCGGATCGTTTCTGCCGCCTCGTCGGGCCGAGCGGTGCCACGTTCGTCGGTCGTGCGACCGGCCACGTCGCCGCGAAGCCGCTCGAGAATGTCTCGGCAGCGGTCGACCTGTTGGCGGACGAGTGAGGCGTCTTCTGCCACGTCGGGCGCTTCGAGCTTCGTCGCCGCCAGCTCCATCTCCTTGGCGACGACGGCAATGGTCGCCAGCGGCGTACCGAGTTCGTGGGCGGCACCGGCGGCGAGCGTGGTCAACGCGGCGAGTCGTTCGCTGACCTGCGCCTGCTCCCGCGTGGCGGCCAGTTCTTTGTCGCGGGCGGCGAGCGCGCCGACGACGCGGGTGACGAAGTAGGCGATGAGGGCGACGACCAGCAAGAGCGCCGCCGCCCGACCGAAGGCAAGTGTGCCGGACGTGATGTTGCCGTCGGGGTCGAGGGGCCAGTGCTCGTAGGCGATCGCGCCGTAGCAGGCGGCTACGACACCGACGATGGCCCACGTCCACCAGTTGCCCAGCACGCTGGCAGCGAGTGCGACGTGCAGGACGTAGAGGATGGCAAAGGGGTTGTCGCTGCCGCCCGTGACGTAGAGCATCACGGTGAGCAGGACGATGTCGAGGACGACGACACCCGCCGCCGCGGCCGTGCCTCGGCGCTTCATCCAGGCGGCCACGGGTCGCCAAGTGAGCATTGCGTTCGTTGCGAGGGTGATCGCGATGACACCGACGAGCGGGACCCAGGTGTAGGCGATGCCGAGCCCGAGTGCGGCGGCGACGATCGTGACGAGCTGCCCCGTCGCCGCCAGCCACCGCAAGCGGACGAGCCACAGCAGCACGATGCCGTCGTTCATCGGGCCAACGGCAGGGGCGGGCGTCTCGGTCACGCCAGCAGTGTTGCAAGGCGGCCGCGGCGGCGCACGCGCAGCGGCCGCTTTCTGGCGACGACCCCACCCGCCGCCGCATCGCACTGGCGACGCGGTACGACGACGGCCACGTTCGCATCATGCCTGACTGGCGACGACCCGCCGACGCAGGTGCGGAGCAAAATGTTCCACGTGGAACATTTCCCGGCGTCTGCCAACCCCGCTGGCGACCGGCAAAACGTGTCGGCCGATGTTCCACGTGGAACATCGGCTGTAACCAAGCCCGCCAAACCCCCGGCGGCCGCCGCGGCGCACCAAAAAAAGCTTCAATTGAAAAAACAGCTTCAATCGGCCGTCTGCTCCTGTACTTCAGCCGCCCGGACGGTGTTGGCCAGCAGCATCGCGACGGTCATCGGCCCGACGCCGCCGGGCACGGGAGTGATGAAGCCGGCGATCGGGCGAACGCGGTCGAAGTCGACGTCGCCGACCGTCGAGCGTTTGCCGTCGAGGCTTGTAACGCGGTTGATGCCGATGTCGATGACGCATGCGCCGGGCTTGACGTGATCGGGCCCGATGAGGTTGGGCCTGCCGACGGCAACGACGAGCACGTCGGCCCGCTTCGTGTGGCTCGTCAGGTCGACCGTCTCCTTCTGACACACGGTCACGGTCGCCTTGCGTTGCGTCAGCAGCAGGGCAACGGGTTTCCCCGCGATTTCACTGGCACCGACGACGCAGGCTTCTGCGCCTTCGAGCTGCAGGCCGGTCGACTCGATGAGTTCGATGGCCGCCCGTGCGGTGCAGGGGGCGATGAGCGTTCTGCCGTAGACGACGCGTCCGATGTTGGCCGGCCCGACGCCTTCGACGTCTTTCTCGCTGGCAATGAGCCCCTGGAGCGGCGTCGGATCGATGCCGCCGGGCAAGGGCAGGTGAAGCATGATACCGGTGACGCCCGGGTTGTTGTTGAGCCGGACGATCTCAATGGCGATCCGATCGGCCGACGCGTCGACGGGTAGGCGACGCAGGTCGTACTCGATGCCGACGTCACGGCAGGACTGAGCCTGTCGCTCTGCGTAGACGGCTGCGCCGCCCGGGTCACCGCAGAGGATGGCCGCGAGCTTGACCGCCTTGCCGTTGGTAGCCAGTCGTGCAACGCGGTTGGCAGTCCTGGCTCGCGAGTCGTCGGCCAGCCGCTTGCCGTCGATGATGTTCGCACCTGACTGGGCCATGCGCGGGCAGTCTAGACGGCAAGCCTAGTGCTGCGCCTCGCGTGGCGGCATGTGAGCTCGTTGCAGCACGCTGACGCTTCTCCGAAACCTCTTTGTCTCCTGAAGTGGCTGCTCTACGTCACACAGAAAGTCGACAGGCCTGCGTCGCCACCAGCGGTAGGGCTTGCCCCGTCGGTCGCAGCGGACACGCACCCCGCCCGGCCAATGTTGGACACGGACCGTCTGAACCTCGTCCCAAGGCACCACGTCGGGCAAAGGCACGCCCAGCAGTGACTGGCCGATACCTTTATTCGTGATGTGCAATCGGCCCTGACCGGCGGGCGCGGTGGCGACGTCGCCGAGCCGTTGTGCCTTCTCCCGGGCGGCCTCGCCGACGAGTGACAGCCGCATGAACAACCAGACCAAGCCACCGGCGAAGGCCATGACGATGCTCGCGACAGCCGCAACGCTGTACCCGGGCGGCAGGTTTCGCCACGCCCACAGCACCGCCATCATCGGCGCGAGCACCAGCGTCGCCCCTAGCAGGCCACCGCCCAGACTGGCAGCCGACACCAGGAGCAGCGACTTGAGCACGCCACCGCGACTGCTGCCGCCTGCCGTCGGGCCACGTCTTCCGTAGATCAGCAGGTCATCCTTTGCCCAGGCCCAGCCGCACTCAGGGCAGACGCGACCCGGCACGCCTCGAAGCACATAACCGCAGTCACCGCAGTGCGTGATCGTGTCGATGCGGCTGAAGCTTGGGTTGGCAGCCCCGGTCGGCAGCACGTCTCGCCCAGCCCGCATGTCTTCGTACAACGGGCGCATGACCCGCCGGAAGAGGACAGCCGTCAGCACGTTCGGCGGCGTCGCAGAAAGCGGCCGACCCAGCACGACCAGCGTCCGCGGCGGGCGAACGCGGTGCATCAGCTTCAGCTGTCCGGTTCCGCTGACCGAGTCGAAGCGCAGAAACGGATGGTCATCGTAGTCGCGACGCTTGGTCGAAGGCGGCGTCTTCTTTTGCCACCGCCTTAGCCAGTAGAGGTTCCGCCGACACCAACTGCTCTCACCGAGCAGCATCGCCCCGAGCCACCTTCTGCGCGGCAGCACGAGAGCGGCCAGAATCGTCAGGAACAGGAACACGCTCGATGCACCCACGAGCGCGCGGACGAATGTGCTGTCGGTAAGAACGAACCACAGCACGTTGAACGCGAGGCTCAACGTCGCGACCAGCATGCCGATCAGCTTTTGCCGTCGTGACGGTTCGTCGGCTACCAGAATGACGTCTTCCTGAGCAGCCGCGTCGCTCATGCCGGCACGCTACGACCGTCGCCTTCGTCTGCCGGATGGTTCCACGTGACACGGTTGAGCGATCGAACCCGCTGACGCAGATCACGCACCTCCTCACCAGGCTGGTTCAGGTCGCAGATGAAGTCGACGGGTCGCCTGCGTCCCGGCCACCGCCAGCTGCCATGCCAGTCGGCCCGCACCCGCACGCCGCCCGGCCAGCGTTGGATGCGAATTCGGTCGAAGGCGTTCCACGATTCGATGCGGATGCCGTTTTGACCAAGGTTGCCTTGCGCGATCCCGTCGCGATTGAGCAGGAGCCATTCACGTCCGGCCGGAACGAGCGAGGCTTCTGCCAGCCGATCTTCGCGCTCCCGCTCCGACTCGCTGCCGCTGACAAGCTTCCACACGAACAGCATCGCCAAGAAGCCAATGACGAGCACCGGGATCGCCGCCGATGACAACCGTGCAATCGGCCTGAGCCCGCCAAAAACGACGATGAACACGGCAATAGTGACCGTCACGCCTTTCAGGTCGGCAAAATTGAAGAAGTGCACCATCTTGCCCCGCATACCGGCTCGACGCGTGAAGAAGTGCCGCACCAGCGTCGGTCCTGGGCGACCGAATAGGACGATCCCGCCCTCACCGCAAGACCAGCCGCATTCCGGGCACGTCGTCAGCCCTGCACTCGCTGGCGTCTCGGGGTGGTGCAGGAGGTAATGGCACTCAAGGCAGTGCGTGGGCGTCGCAGGTCGAGCAAAGGCTTCGGGATCTCTCGCTTCGGCAACGAGGTCCCGCAGTCGCTCGATGTCGCGGTGCAGTCTCGGCGAAAGGCTTCGATGCACGCTCGGCGCTTCGCCTTGCTTCCGATTCGTCTCGGTTCGCGACGTGACTGCCAGCTCCACACGCCTTCGGTAGGCGGCCCAAAGGGTTTGTACCGCCGGTTTCTCGTCATAGGCCTTGAGCTTTGACGACCAGAAGTTCACCCGCAGCGAGTTGCCCCAGTAGCCCTCGCGCCCGAATCGGATTCGCGTCCAATCCCGGAACGGCCCAATGTCGTAGAACAACCCCACGGCCGCGACGGCAGATAGGACAGCCGAGAGCAACAGCAACAGCTGAACGTACCATGCTGCTCCATTGACGTACGAGGCCAGCGTGATGAGGCCAAAGATGAATGCGAGTACGCCCAAGAGGATTGTGGAATGGACCCGCTCGACCGTCGACCTCGGGTCGGCTCTGAGCTCGATCTGGTCGACGTCCTCGCTCACGCCCGGTTCAACTCGTCTTTCAGCGTCTGCCAGAGCGTCTCAGGCATCTCCGGGACGATGCGGACGTTGCCGACGACACTCATGAAGTTCGTGTCGCCCGACCACCTCGGGACGATGTGCCGATGCAGATGCCCCGGCACGCCCGCGCCGGCGGCGGTACCGAGGTTGATGCCGACGTTGAAGCCTTGCGGGTTCATGACGTCGCGAAGGAGCCGAATCGCTTTCGTCGTCGCCTCATGCATCTCTATGGCTTCGTCGCGATCGAGCAGGTCGAGATCGGCCACGTGCCGTCGTGGGGCGATCATGACGTGGCCACTCGTATAGGGAAACCGGTTGATGACGCAGACGACCTTGTCGCTCTGCCAGACGACGAGGCGACGCTGATGCGCCTGCTCCTGCGTCTCGCCGAGGTCGGTCACGGCTGTTTCAACGTTGCCTGCGGCACATAAGAAACACCCGCCGTACCGCTTGGCCAGCGGGTCGGTGAGTGAAGGATCCTTTTCGAGCGACTTGATGTACTCCATCCGCCACGGCGCGTGCAGCTGCGCGGGACGGTTCTGCTGGGCGTCGACAGGCACGCCCGGAGCCTAGTTCAGTTCACCAGCCGGTCGGACGCGATCGAAGGTGCTCAGGACACGTTGGCGGACCGAGACATCGTCGTAGCTGCGTCCGATGCCGATGCTGCTGCCACCAAAGCCGAACCCGCGAAACCCGCCGCCCCATCCGCCGATGCCACCGATGACGCGTTGGCGGTCGTCGATGTCGAGCAGGTAGGTCGAGATACGGGCCGAGTCGTAGCCGAGCAGGGCGGTCTCGCCGCGACCCGCTCGTGCGAGCCGGGCGTCGAGCGCGTCGCTGAGGTCGGCCGGGAACCGCTGTACCATCGGTGGTGCGTAGGCCAGGGCCGAGGCAGCGACGGGCTGTGCGACGGCCTGTTCCTGCTTATCGCTGCCGGCACAACCGACGCCCAAGAGGGTGACGAGGCAGCACGAGACGAGACTGAATGCATTCTTCCGCATGGCAAGGCAAGGGCAACGACGGTGCCGCAGTGCCAAAGCTACCACACGATGGCCTCGTCGGCCGCAGGTCGTGCCGGATGATGCCAGGCGGCGGCGCGGCGAGGTGGATACGGTGCGACAAGACAACATCCGGATCGCGGGTTCCCGTCACACCCGTTCTCGATTAAACCCTTGCAGCGGCCTTTGTTAGCTGTCAACCACTGCCGCCCTCGCAACGTCACCCGCACGCCATGGACACCATTACCAAGAAAGAGCTGATCGAACGCATCGCCGACGAGACCGACGAGAAGCGGACGACGGTCAAAAAGGTCGTCCAGATGTTCCTCGATGAAGTCGTCGATGAGTTGGCCAAGGGCAATCGGCTCGAGTTCCGCGACTTCGGCGTGTTCGAGACCAAGGTTCGCCAAGCCCGCCGGGCCCAAAACCCGCGGAAGCGGCAAGCTGTCTGGGTGCCCCAGCGGACGACGGTCAAGTTCAAGCTCGGTCGACTGCTGAAGCTCAAGCTCGAGGCGCTCGACGAGGACCGCAACACCGCCGCCGATGGCACGCCCGCACCGGCCGACCTGCCGGTGGCGACGCCCAAGAGTCAGATTGTCCGCAACAAGCCCAAGTCCGCAACACCGCCACCGGCAGGTGGCTGAGCAGTCGCGTGCGGGGCTGGTTGTGTATCGTGCCGAAGGACGGCTACGCTCGTCGCCCGCACCAGCCGGTGCGTCACGATCACGGAAGGACGTAGCGCGTGCGCCGGGTTCAAGGTCAACGACAAACGACAACCTCGCGACTTCTCCAGGCTGCCGTTGTCGCGGGCCTGCTCGCGACCGCATCTACCGATGCCCAGGAGCCGGCCACGCAACCCGCCGGGCAAGGGCTCGTCACCGCTCGTGACGCCGCTGGTAAGACCGTGACCGACGTCCGGGTCGTCGGAAACGAGACCATCGGCGACACGCTCATTCTCAACACGGTCCGCACGCGACGGGGCGAACCCTTCGACGCCGAAACAGCCGAGAGCGACGTCCGACGCATCTTTGACCTACGTCGCTTCAGGCGCGTCGACGCCCGCTTCGCCCCGACGGCAGGAGGCGTGGAAGTCGTCTTCGAAGTGGTCGAACTCGCCCCGGTCGAGCAGATCGCGTTCACCGGCAACCGCGCCATTCCTGCAGAAAAGCTTCGACGCTTCATCGCCTATGAGGTCGGCTTCCGGGCGGGTCAGCGGGGCGACGACGTGCTCCTGTCGCTGGCGGCTGAGGCGATCGAGCGGCGTTATCGCGACCTGAACTACGCCCTGGTCCGCGTCGACGGCACCCGCGATCCTGCGACGGGCGTGGCGACATTTGCCATCACGGAGGGCCCGCTCGTCAACGTCCGCAACATCGACTTCCTCGGGGCAGACAGCTTCGGCGAGACGGAACTGAAGAAGCAAATCGGCACCCGCATCCGTTGGCCGCTGAAACTGTTCGGCCGCGACGGCACGCTTGACGAGCGACAGCTCGAAGCCGACGTCGCCTCGCTCCAGCAGTTCTACCGCCAGGAAAAGGGTTACTTCGACGCCCGTGTAGGGCGGCGGATTGTCTGGTCGCCCGACCTCAAGGAAGTCCAAATCGAGTTCCTCGTCGACGAGGGCCCGCGATACGCGCTGGGCGACATCGAGTTCACCGGCCTTGATGTGGTCGAAGAAGCGGCACTTCGTGCGGCCATTGCGGCGGTCGATGTCGCGCCAGGTCAGCCGTTCGATGCCGAGAAGATTCGTCGGGCTACACGCGAAATTGTCAAGGCGTATGTCCCGTTCGGCCGCGTCTACCAGTCGCCAGGCTCTGGTGGCACGTCAGATCCCGACGACCTGCGCATTCGGCCGGTCACTGACTTTCGCCTCGAGCCGGGCATCGTTGATCTGACGTTTGCCATCGATGAGGGCAAACCCTTTGAGGTCGGCCGCATCCGCGTGCGTGGCAACGACAAGACGCAAGACAAGGTGCTGCTCCGCCAGTTCGACCTCGCCCCCGGACAGGTCTACGACAGCGAGGCCGTCGAACGCGGCCTGCGGCGGCTATACGGGCTCGACTACTTCCAGCAGGTCCGTGTCTCTCCGCTGGCACCGCAAGCCGGGTTCGCCGACGAAGAGTTCGGCCGCCGCGACCTGCTCATTGAGGTCGAGGAAAAGAGCACCGCGCTCCTGAGCTTCGGCGGCTCGGTCAGCTCCAACGGTGGCGTGTTCGGTCAAATCAAGTACGACCAACGCAACTTCGACATCTTCGATTTTCCCGAGTCGGCGGGCGATATCTTCGGCGAAGCATTTCAAGGCGGTGGTCAGCGGTTGACGATTTCGCTCGAGCCGGGCACGGTTCGCACCAACGCGAGCATCAACTTTTTCGAGCCGTACTTCTTCGACCAGAACCTCGGCTTCGGCGCGACCGGTTACTACCGCACGACCCGCCGCCGCGAGTATCGCGACACGCGCGGCGGCGGTTCGATCCGGCTCGTACCACGCATCGGCCGAAACCTCAGCACGTCCATCAGCCTCCGCGGCGAAGACGTTCGCATCTTTGACCTTGACCAGCCGCTTGCCGACCGTGCCCCCGAAATCGTCGCCGCCCGCGGTCACACGACGCTTACCAGCGTCGGCCTCAGCGTCGGGTACCAGGACGTCGACAGCCGTGTCGAAACCAGCCGCGGTTACGGCGTCGACCTCGGCTTCGAGGGCTTTGGTCCGCTTGGCGGACCGACTTTCCAGCGCCTGACCGCCAGCGGCAACGTCTTCGTGCCCGTTTACGAAGATGATCGCGAACGCAAAACCGTTCTGGAGTTCCGGGCTGACGGTGGGGCGATCTACAACGACGCACCATTTTTCGAACGTTTCTATGCTGGCGGCATCGGATCGATTCGCGGCTTCCGGTTCCGCGGCGTCAGCCCGCGAAGCGGCATCGACGATGACCCGGTTGGCGGTGACTACTCGGTCACCGGCACGGCGGCGGTCGGCTTCCCGCTCGTCGGGGAAGGGCTTCGCGGCGTCGTCTTCAGCGACTTCGGCAGCGTGGACGACGATGCGAGCCTCACTACGATCCGCGTGTCGGCCGGTGCCGGCATCCGCCTCAAGCTCGAGGCCGTCGGCAACGTGCCGCTCGCCTTCGACCTCGCCTGGCCCGTCAACAAACGTCCCGAGGACGAAGAGCAGGTCTTCAGCTTCTCGCTCGGCATTCTTCAGTAAATCCTCCCAAGAGACTCCGCTATGCACCACGCCCTCAAGCGCCCGCTCACCGTCGCAACGGCCGCCGCCCTGGCGATCACCGTCTCCATGCTCGCCTTCCAGCAGCCGGCGGCCACCGCCCAGGACGATGCCGTCAACGCTCCGGCCGATGGAGTAGGCGTGATCGACTTCGGCAAGCTGCAGAGCGAGTCTGCGTTCGTCAAGGCACTGCAGGCAGAGCTGCAGGCGGCCGGCGAGGCAGCGGGGCAGGAGTTGCAACAAGCCCAGGCAACGTTTCAGGAAGACGTCAAAAACCTGCAGCTTTTGGCGGATGGCAGCGAGCAACGCCTGGAGAGAGAGCGCGAGCTCGGCGAGCGGCGGGCATTGCTCGAGTATCGACAACAAGCGCTTCAGCAAGAGGTCGGTCTGCGTCAGAACGATGCGAACCTGAAGTTCTTCGACTTGGCCGAACAGGCCATCGCCGAAGTGGCCGAAGCTCGCGGTTTGGCCGTTGTCATCCGTAAGAACATTCAGGAGCTTCCCGATGACCGGGCCCGCTTGCGTCGCGTGGCGCCGAACGAGTTGGTGAACCTATTCCAGGGTCAGACGACGCTGTACGTCGCGTCGAATGTTGACATCACAAGCGAGGTCGTCGAGAAGCTCGACGCCGCCGCCGGTGGTGAATGAAGCCCTAAATGAGCCGACGAGTCGGCCGTGATGCAGACGCCCGTGAACTCCCCCGCCCCCGCCCAGTTGACGCTCGCTGATGTCGCCGCCCATTTGGGTGTCGCCGCCCCTGACGGTGCTGCCGAGGTGAAGATTGACGGCGTCAACACGCTCGACGATGCCGAGGCGGGCGACCTGACGTTCCTGGCCTCGCCGCTCTTTGCCGCCGCTGCGTCGCGAAATCAGGCGGCGGCGGTGCTGGTCGCTGAAGAGCTTGCCGACGCCGACACAAACGGGCGCCCGCGTCTGATCGTCACCGACGCCGCCGCTGCGACCGATCGGGCGCTCGACTTGTTCGCCTTCGAACCGACGCGGCCGCCTGTCGGTGTTGATGCAACAGCCGACGTCGCCGAAAACGTGTCGATCGGGCGCGACGTCCGCATCGGGGCGGGCGTCTCTGTCGGGCCCGGCTGTGTCCTCGGGCACGGCACCACCCTGCACAGCGGCGTCAGCCTCGGCCACAACGTCGTCCTCGGCGACAACTGCGAACTGTTTCAGCACGTCGTCATTCGAGAACGCTGCACGATCGGCGACCGCGTCATCATTCACGCTAGTGCCGTCATCGGCACTGACGGCTTTGGCTACCGCTTCGACGGCCGAAGTCACCGCAAGATCGCTCACGTCGGTCGCGTCGTCATCGAGAACGACGTCGAGATCGGCTCGCTCACCGCCATTGATCGTGGCAAGTTTGCAGAGACTCGTATCGGGGCAGGAACGAAGATCGACAATCTTGTTCAGATCGGCCACAACGTGCGAGTCGGCCGACTGTGCATCATCTGCGGCGCAGTCGGCATTGCCGGGAGCACAACGGTCGGTGACGGCGTCATTCTCGCAGGCGGATCGGGTCTCAAAGACCACATCAAGGTCGGCGACGGAGCACGCGTTGCCGGCTACACCGGCGTGGGTGGAGACGTCGAGGCCGGCGCCACGGTCATGGGCGCGCTCTACGCGATGCCGCAGAAGCAGTTCCTCCGCGAGCAGGCAGCCATGAGGCGACTGCCCGACGTGCTGAAGCAGCTCAAGGTACTGCAAGCGAAGGTCGACGCCATGCAGCGGGATTGAGTCTTCGTCGGCAGCGCGGCGACGGTCACTGCTACGCGATAAACGTCTTCTTCTTCCGACCGCTGAGGTAGCTTTCCATCACGCAGTTGCTGAGCTCGCCGCTGGCGGTGTAGAAGCTCACGCCCTTGGTGAGCTTCGTGAGCTGATCGACGAAGCCAACCCAGTCCATGCCGTAGTAGTCCTCGACGAGGGCAAATGTGGCGAATCGGCAGCCCTCTTTGCGGGCGAGTAATGCTTCCTTCAGCGTCGCAGCCGTGCTGCGAGGGTCTGGCGGGTAGAGCAGAAACACGTCCTTGCCCTCGACGTGTGCCGTGGGCTGACCATCGGTAATGATGAACAGTTGCTTCGTCTCGGCGGCCTTCCGCTTGAGGATGCGGCGGGCGATCTGCAGGCCCATGTGCAGATTTGTAAAGTGCTGTGGAGCCCGCTCAATCTTGTCGATGGGCACGCGCAGTCGCACCTCGTAGTCGTAGATCGTCACAGGCTTTGGCGTGGCCAGCGGCAGCTCGCGTTCGCTGATCGGGTTGGCCCCGCTGTAGAAGCCGACGAAGTCGATCGTGTCCATCGGGAACTTGGACCGGATCATCGCCGCCATCGCCATCGCAACCTTCTTGGCGTTGTGCCAGCGGCCATACCGCATCATCGAGCCGCTCATGTCGAGCAAGACGACAGTGCTACACGAGCTGGTGCCCTCGTGCTGGTGCAACTCCATGTCCCGCTCGTCGAACGCGAGCTTGCCGCCGGCTTTGAAGTCGGGCAAACCGTGGCGATGGAGGCTGTTGTGCAGCGTCTTGTGGAGGTCGAGGTCGCTGACGGGGTCGCCGAACTGATAGGGCTTGGTGCCGTCGACGCGTTCGCCACCGGTGCCGGGGGTGGTCTTGCGGTGACCGTCTCGGCGGCCTTGCTGCATGTTCTCGAAGACCTCGAGCAGGGCCTTTTGCTGCATGCCCGTGACGGCCTTGGGCGTCAGACGCAGCTTACCGCTCTCGTCCTTCTCGAGCTGACCCTCCTTAAGCATCTTCTCGATGAACTCAGTAATATCCGGGTCTGCCTGATCCGGATTCTCCATCATCTGCTGGAGCGCATTCATGGCGTCGTCGCCATGACGCATCATGAGGTTCATGAGCTGGTCGCTGCCGAACAGGCCGTCCTGAGACGGAAACTCTTCACCGTCGAATTCGCCGTATGAGAACTTCACGTCTTATTCTACGAACGGTCAGACGCCGACGTTCCTGCGTGGGCTGGCGCTGCCGCTGAGGGTAAAAGTTTCCGCGGTGGCGGCTTCGGGGTTGACGCCTGGGCCAGCCGAGACACCGACCGTCAGGACCATCGTCGCCCGTCGCAACTGGTCATGATCCAGGATGCCGCGTCGCGTGTTGCCGCTGCTCCGCATGGGCTGAAATGCACAGCGGAAGTCGACGACGTTGCGCAGCACCACCCAGGCGGGGCCGCCGTCGATTGTTTGTCGAAGCTCGCCTGAGTCGTCATCAAATTCCCAGGCGATTGTGCGGAAGGCGACGGTGCCGTCCGCCAGGGTGTACGGCTCGTAGACGACAAACCCGACGTCTTCGACGGTCTCGCCTCTGGCGAAGTCTGCACGGACCGACGGCGTGAGTGGGCCTGGGTCGTGTGCGGTGCCGGCACCGTTGTCCATGTCGTCGGTCGATCGCAGCAGCGCCAGCCCGCGATCAAGCGTCAGCCGGACCCGCTGCGACGTGTCACCGGCGGCGGCGTTGGCTTGGTACGACGCGAAACCCGCATCGGCCGAGACAGCTACCGCCGTCAGGACAGCCGCACTGATGCTGACGGCGATGAGTAGTTCGGCAAGCCCGAGACCACGACGTTTGTTGAAGTTCTTCATGGCGTTAATCCTCGCGGTACGAGTCGGGAACGGCCTCAACGAGGACGTGGATGTTGATGCCGTCCGGCAGGGCGCGGTACGGGTTGTAGCGGATGTTGAGCCGCCCGTAGCCACCGGTTTCTGGAAGGGCGTCAGTGCTCGTGTTGGAGTCGCTCGAGCCGAAGTAGCCGAGCGTCGTGTTGCCGGCTCCGTCGCCGGTGACGATGATGGAGCCATCCACCACACCGACGCCGCGGATGTCGATGTTACCGGCCACGACAACGCCCTTCATGGTGCTGGGCGCTTCACCGGGCCGCTCGAAGCTGCCCATCTCGATGTTCGTCTGCGGAGCGATGATGGTCGCCGTCTCGTCGGCGAGATTCTCGAACTTGGTGTCGCCGGTGAACTCCCAAGAGTTGCTGAAGTGCGTGTACGCCGTCGAAAAGCCGTTGGCGATGGGGCCCTTAAAGGTGCAGCTGTCAAAGCGAAGGTTGTTGCCCTCGTTGAACGCATGAGAATTGTCAGTCGTCAACGTCTTGGAGTTGCTGAACGAGCCGCTTTTCATCCGCTTGGCCCACCAGGATCCGTCACCGCTGCTGGTGCGGACGGTGCCATTGCGCTCGATGTCTCGCTCTACATCGACAAAGGTGACGCCTTCGAAGGTGACGTTCTTGAAGACGGCGTTCATGCCGCGTGGGATCGTGACGTTGCGGAGCGTCACATTTTCGAAAACCGGCCGCTCGTAGGTCGCCTGGAAGCTGCCTGAGCCGTAAGGCGTCTGCTCGACTGCCTTCTCGAACTCGACGCCGTCCGTCGTGACAGTGCGTTTTGCGTCGCTTGGTTGGAGCGTCGCGTTCTCGATAACGGTTGGCTGTAGCTCGACGCCCCAGTCGCCGTAGATGCTGCCGAAGGTGGCAAACGAGCCGGCGTCGGCCCAGAAGGTGGAGCCGATGTTGCTCCCGGTCCGCTTAATCCACAGCTCCTTGCCGTCACTGTTGGTGACTGGTGCCATCTGACGGTTTGGCGTGCCGGCATTCTCACCACTGCGGGCGGCGAACGCTTCGGTCGCTCCCTCAAAATTCAATGGGTTGAGGTCGAGCATTTCCTCCGGCGGGGCACCAAATCGCACGGGGGCTGCGTCGGGTGAATCGGAGACGAGCGGGCCACGCATGAGGTCGCGAATCGTCTCGCCCTTGCCCCGGTTGTCGAGCCAGTTCTGCCAGGACTCGGCGCTGTCTCGCATGGAGACGGTGCCACGGACCTTGGCGTAGAGGTCGCTCTTGTCGAGATACCCGTCGTTCCAACCGACACGAGCCGTGTCGCCGTCGAACATGGGGCCACCCGCTGCGTCGACAGCCGCCCAAAGGTCGGGCTCGTAGAGGCCGTCGGGGCCGGTGAACTCCAGCTTGCTGATCGACAGGTCGCCGTCGCTATCGAAACGCTCCAGCAATAGATCGAACTCGTCGATCCAGCCGTCGCCGTCGTAGTCGCTGAAACCTGCATCCTCGGCGACGGCGGCGACTGGTGAGTTGGTCTTGATGCGGTTGCCCCAGTCGGCACTCTCGCCGACGAGCAACTCGTGCCAATCGTCGAGCCGGCCCTCGAGCCAGGAGTCGAAGTGGGCAAAGTCGCTGAGAATGAGGTACGGGCTGAACTTGTTGGCCGTGCCCATGGCGACGGGGCCGTCAACGAGCGTGTTGCGGCCGAGTTGAATGCGTGTCTTGCCGACGACGGCAAAGTCGATTCGCTTGTCGAGGCTGAACCGCATACGGCTGGTCCGCGAGACTTCGCGGCTCGTGCCGACGTCGGTGGTTGCGGTCGCGGCGACTTCGATGAAGTGGCGGTAGTTACGACTGCCGGCCGTTGTCTCGTATGCGGCTGCGGGCAGCCGTTCGATGCGGACGGACAGCTCGCCACCGTTGAGTTGCATGCCGCTCATGGAGACGGAGTCGGGCTCGCTGACGACGGTCACGAAGTCGATGGCCGCCCAGTCGTCGGCGATGCGGTCGCGCATGCCGACGTGCGTTCCGTCGCCGTCGCTCCAGCCGAGCCAGACGTCGTCGGCGTCACCGCTGTCGAGTCGGCCTTTGGTGCTTCGTGGGCGAAGCGACGGGTCGGCGAGACGCGCCGCTTGCCAACGCAAACCCGACTCGGCCAACGACCGGGCGCGGAGCGTGTCGGAGACGATGGCTGCACCGCGTCCGTTGAGCGTTGCGACGTGGAACATCGCCGTCGCCAGACCGCTGAGCAGAACGAGGTAGAGCATGGCCAAAACGGCCGCCGCCCCACGCCGCTTCCGATGGATGATTGGCTGCGTCTTCATGGTGTCTCCGTCAGGGCGTGCGGTACCAACTTGTGCGGGTGACTTCTCGTTGTGGCGATGCGGGTGTCCGCTGCCAGAGCACCACGACGTCCACGCGCATCGCGCCGGTGCCGGGCTCGGACAACGAAAGGCCGTCGACGGACGTGACCGTCACCTGCTGGGCGTACTGGTCGAGTTCCGGTATGGCAATTCTCAACGCGTCGATCGGGCCGGCGAGTCCGGTTGAATCAAAGTTGTGGAAGTCGTCGAGGTCGTTAAACGTGGGCAGAGTCTCGCCCGGTTCAAATCCGAACGTGCTGTCGCGGGTGATCGGGTCGTTGTAAGGCAGGTGGGCCATCGCCTCTTCGAGATGGCGGGCCAGGCTGCTGGCGACGGTGAGGCGACGAGCCTCACGATTGCTTTGCGTCACAGCGGCGAACAGCTCGGCGGCGGCAACGCAGCCGGTCCCGACAATTACGATCGCCAGCGCTGCCTCGATCAGCGTAAAGCCGCGGCGGGATGTTCGTGGTCGTAGAGGCATCACTTCTATAGATCGGATTCAGCCTGTGCTCAGTCAAGATGGGCAAGCTCGAATACGTTCGTCCGCATAAGAAGAACGCCCACAGGCAGGACCTGTGGGCGTCGAGGTTTCGGCTTGACCTGGTTCAATCGACCAGCGAGCTCATCTTGAAGATCGGCAGGATAATGGACATCGCGATGAAGCCGACGAGGCCACCCATGACGACGATCATGAGCGGTTCAATCATGGCTGTGCAGTTCTTGATAACGGCCTTAAGCTCACGGTTGTAGAACTCGCTGACCTCGTCGAGCACTTCGCCGAGTCGGCCAGATTCTTCGCCGGCACCGATCATCTGCACCGTCGCCCGCGGCAGCAGCGGCGAAGCGCTGAGCGGCTGACTGATCTTCTTGCCTTGTTTGACGCTGACGTACACGCTCCGCCACATCTTCTTGAAGTGGACATTGCCACTGATCTCGGCGGTGATGGCGATCGTGTCGAGCATTGGGACGCCCGCATTGATGAGCTGGCCCATCGCGTGCAGCGACCGCGTGATGTAGAGCGCACGAAACATCTTCTTGAACAGCGGCACCTTGAGCTTGATGTGGTCGAAAATGCTTCGGCCTTTGTCTGTCTTGAGGCCGATCATCGTGCCCCAGACTCCGACGACAAGAGCGCCGACCAGGATGTACCACTGGTTGATCATGAAGTCGCTCAGCGCCAGCAGGAACTTCGTCGGTAGCGGCAACACGGCCTCTTTGCCCTCGAACATCACCGTGAAACGCGGCAGGACGAACGTGAGCAGAAAGATTGTCACGCTGCACGCCAAGCCGCCGATGATGCCTGGATAGATCATCGCACCGCGGACCTGTTGAACGGTCTCGATCTGCTGCGTGAGGTAACCGGCGATGCGGTCGAGCATCTTGCTGAAGCCACCGGACAGTTCCGACGCCCGCACCATGTTGACGTAGAGCGGGCCAAACTTCTTTGGATAACGCTGCAGTGCCTGGCTGAACGGCTTTCCGCTTTCGACATCCGCCTGAATCTGGCGGAGCATTTTCTGAAACTTGGGATTCTCCTGCTGGTCGGCAATGCCTTCGAGCGCAGCCCGCAGGCTGATGCCGGCCCGGACCATTACGCTCAGCTGAGCCGTAAAGGCTTGTATGTCCTTGGATGACGGCCCGAGGGACAGACTGATGTCGGCAAGCGACTTCTTGGCCTTGGCCGACGCGGCGGGCGTGAGGCGGAGCACGTACTGCCCGCCTTGACGCAGTTGCTGCGAGGCCGCCTGGAGCGACGCGGCGGCGAGGGTTCCAGTGGAGACGGTGCCCGCACTGGTTCGAACTTCGTACTGGAAATGCGGCATCGTTTAGCCTCCTTGCAGGGTCACGGACGTCCCACCAACACGACACAACTCAGGCGGCTAGGGCCCGCTCGACCTTCTCCGGGTGCGCCGCCTGGCTCACCGCGTCTTCGGCACTGATGCGGCCGTTGGCGTAGAGCTCCATGATCGAGTCATCGAGCGTCTGCATGCCGAGCTGGCGAGACGTCGAGATGATGTTGGGAATCTCGAAGATGCGGTTTTCGCGGATGCAGTTGCGAACAGCAGGCGTGCAAAGCATGACCTCGATGCCTGGGACCATGCCCGGGCCGTCTTGCCTCTTGAAGAGTGTCTGGCTCACGACAGCTTGAAGCGTGTTGGCCAGCATCGAGCGAATCTGGTTCTGCTCGTCAGAGGGGTAGATGTCGATGATCCGCTCAATCGTCTGCGGCGCGTTGACGGTGTGCAGCGTGCTGAGCACAAGGTGACCCGTCTCTGCGGCGGTAATGGCGGCGCTGGTTGTTTCGAGGTCACGCATTTCACCGACCAGAATGACGTCGGGATCTTGACGCAGCACGTGGCGAAGGCCGCTGGCAAAAGTCGGGCAATCTTCGCCGATCTCGCGTTGCTCGATGGCTGACTTCTCGCTGGTAAAGGTGTACTCGATCGGGTCTTCGATCGTGATGATGTGCCCTTGGTCGCGCTTGTTGATCGCGTCGATCATGCCGGCCAGCGTCGTGCTTTTTCCAGAGCCCGTGCCACCGGTGACGAGAATGAGGCCGCGTGGCAGGTGCGTGAGCTTGCTGACGACCTCAGGGAGACCGAGCATGTCAAGCGGGCGAATCTCGTCGTTGACGGTGCGGAAGGCCAAAGCGACCGTGCCACGCTGGTAGTGGGCGTTGACGCGGAAGCGGCTGCAGTCCTCGACCGCATACGAAAAGTCGGCGTCGCGAAGCTGCTGGAACTTCGACCACCGGTCGTCGTCCATCATGTGCTTGCACAGCTCGACGCACGACTCTGGCGTCATCACCGGGAAATCGGTTCTTTCGACCACGGTCGTGACGCGGAACATGGGTGGCTGGCCACAGTTGATGTGGATGTCAGACGCCCCGGCGGCAACAGCTTTTCTTAGAATGTCGTCGAGCATAATGATCCCTTCTACTTCGTATCCAAGATGTGTCCGGTGAAGCCGCAGGCGGCTTATCGGACACAAGCTGGGTAAAGCTGGAAGACTGATGCGACGCGATCTACACGAGCGAGTGCAACCGCGACCACGCCTCATCGGCAAGCTCGATCTGCGCCTCGGCCCGCGCAAGCGTCGGGCCTCGAAGTACCTCGGCGGCAGACCACAGCCGCAACGCCTCGGCCGAAAGGTTTTCGCTCAGCTTCTCGTCTGCCAGCGGAACCACCGAGCAAGCTTCGCCGAACTGGACCGCCAGTCCGTCGAACTTCTGCTTGTAGTACGGCGACTTGTACAACCCGATCACCGGCACGCCCTGCGATAATGCAAAGACGCCGGCGTGGTAACTGCCCGTAATGACCACACGGCAGCGACCGGCGAGCTGCACGATGTCCTCTGGAGACGATGCAGCAGCGCTGGCGGCATCGACGGATACGCCATCGGGAAGCAACCTGGCTGTGTTGAGACGGTCTTCGTCCTCGCGCAGCGAGATCGGCACGATCGTCGGCTCGGCACCCGTCGCGTCAAGCACCCGACCGATGCCGTCTTTGAGGCGGCGGACATCGTCATCACCGGCGGCCGAGTAATCGGTGACGCGCAAGTTCAAGCCAAGGCGGTCACCGAGCGTCTCACGACGCTGCGCGTGGGCCGTCTTGATGGCGTCGTCGCCAGTGATGATGACATGCTCGTCAGGCACACCCAGATCGCGGGCCAGTGGGGGGCCGTCGAGGCCCTCGCGTAGGGTCAGCAGATCGAGGCCGCACAGCATGTCGCCGACGCGCTTGCGGAGCCAGGGCAGCTGGAGCGGGCCTAGTCCCTGACCGAACATGGCCGTCGGGATGCCGCGAAGTTGAGCGGATTGCAACACCGGCGGCACACCCATCGCCATATAGACGAACACGTCGGTGAGGTAACCGCCGCCCGAGGCGATGACCAGATCGGCCTTGGAAAGTGCATCGACGAAGAGGTCGAGATCGGCCGTCTCTTTGCCGGCGAGGCGTCGCTTGACGCGAACAAGCTTGGCGGCAATCTGCGGCGACCGCATGGCCGTGCGGCGGTCAAGGCCGCGGGCAAAACGTGAGAAGCCACCGAGCAGCGCGTTGTTGCCTAGCAACCGGTCGCGGCCGCTTGTCGGGATCGGACGAACGGTGTCGCCGAAGTGTCGCCGAAGCGGCTCGGTGTCTCCCATGACGTCGAGCCTGGCGTGAGGGAACAGCGCGCGACACCGCTCGATGGCGACGGCAAGCATTGCCCAGTCGCCCATGTTGTGCAGGCCGTAGCCGCTCTGCTCGATCAGAATGCGCATGGGGTTGGGCGGGTTCGGCGAGTCGATGCTCAGGCGGCAACACCGGGCCGTTGATCGCCCGCGTCGGGCGTGTGCGTCGCGTCAGCCTTGGTGGGCTCAAAGTTCCAGCGGTGTGGAAGCGTGACCGATCCATAGGCCGATCCGGGCAGAACGGGTCGGCCTTCGACCGCACCGGGATGCACTTCGAACTCGATCGCACCTTCGACGTGATCCTGCACTTCGTTGGCCGAACTGATGGCGGCGTTGAGCCGGTAGTGGCCGGGCACGAGCAGGCATTGGTCGCTCCGCCACGTCAGGGTGTACGGGTTGCCTTCTCGACCTTCGGATGCCGTGTCGGCAGGCGAGGCCGTTCCAGAATCGGAGTTGAAGACCGGCTGTCCCTGGGCGTCATACACCGTGAAGCGGCAACTCAGGCCCGGCAACCAGGTCGAAAGGTCGAAGCTGATCTCGAAGGGTTCACCCGTCGAGATGCCGACAGTGCCGTCGCCCCGTGCCAGGCCGCGGGTGCGGACGTCGAGCATCTTCGTGCCACCTTTGCCGGCCCGATCAGTGCGGTCGGCAAGTCGCGTGCGACTCTTGTCGACCATCATCTGCAAGTAGACATCGATAGCTGATTCGGCGTCGCCCGAGTACTCGACTTCGCCGGCGCCCAGCACGATGCCCGATGTGCACAGCGTGCGAATCGCGCCCATGTTGTGACTGACGAAGAGCACCGTGCGGCCTTCGCCGACGACGTTCTTCATCTTCCCGAGGCACTTGCGCTGAAACGCTGCATCACCGACCGCAAGCACTTCGTCGACCACGAGCACTTCGGGCTCCAGGTGGGCGGCGACGGCAAAGGCCAGCCGCGTGTACATGCCGCTGGAGTACTGCTTGACGGGCGTGTCGAGGAACCGCTCGACCTCGCTGAAGTCGACGATTTCATCGAACTTTGACTTCACCTGCTGGCGCGTCATGCCGAGGATCGCACCGTTGAGGAAGATGTTCTCGCGGCCGCTGAGCTCGGGGTGGAAGCCGGTACCGACTTCTAGGAGTGAGCCGACGCGGCCGTTGATCTCGATCCGGCCGCGGGTCGGCTTGGTGATCTGCGACAGAACCTTGAGCAGCGTGCTCTTGCCCGCGCCGTTGCGGCCGATGATGCCGACCGCTTCGCCGCGTTTGATTTCGAAGGAAACGTCCTTGAGTGCCCAGAACGTGGTCGGATCGGCATCGTCTCCGTCGCCGCGCAGGGTAGAGCCGGCGGGACGCAACCGATTGGCCAATGCAGCGGGGCTTCGGGCGATATTGCCCAGCACGTCGCGGAAGGTCTTGTACGACGCGCTACCGGGCGCGTTGATGCGGTAGCGTTTGCCAACGTGCTGGCAGCGGATGGCAATGTCGTCAGGCATGAGCGATGGGTTCGGAGCAGAACAGTCAGCGGGCAGGGCAGGCGGCGGTCGGTCAGATCAGACGACGTCGGCAAAGGTGTCTTCGACGCGGCGGAAGTAGAGCAGGCCACCGATGAGGCAGACAGCCGTGGACACCGCACCGACGGCCCACATGGCCGGGTGGGCGGGCGTGCCCAAAGCTGCCCAGCGGAAGAACTCGATCGGTGCCGCCCCCGGCAACAGGCCGTACAGAGGCCGCCATGTGTCGCTGATCTGCGACGCCGGCCAGAAGACCGGGGCGGCGAAGATCATCGACTGCGTCACGAACGGGATCACGTACCGCACGTCGCGATACTCGACATTCAATGCCGACAGCGGCAGCCCGATGGCGATGGCCGACAGGAACGCCCACAGCACGGCGACCGGAATCAGCAACGCCTGGATCGGCGGGACGAAGCTGTCGACGCCCGGAATCAGCGGCAGGGCCGCAACGACCAGCACGAGCACCGTAAACTGAATGAGCGCGTCGACGAGCGACACCATGGCCGCCGAGGTCGGCAGGACCAGGCGTGGGAAGTAGACCTTCTTGAGCATGTTCTGGGCCGCAACCAGCGACATGCAGCTCGTTTGAAATCCGGTGTTGAACAGCATCCAAGGCAGCTGGCTGACCAGGTAGAACAGGAATGCCGGCTTAACGCCATCTGTGCCCGCACCGGCAACCCCGCCGAAGATGACGGTGCCGATAACCGTGAAGACGATCGGCTGGATCAGCGCCCACAGCACGCCAAGGGCGGTTTGCTTGTAACGGACTTTGATGTCTCGGAGGGCGAAGATCGCGAACAGTTCGCGGTAATGCCACAGCTCGCGGAGGTCGAGCGACTGCCAGCCACCACCGGGTTCGACGACTTTCGAGATCGGCGAGCTGGCGGCGGTGGGTTCCGTGGAGAGCGTGGTCATGTGCCGTCAGCAGGTCGGTGTCAGAAGAGTTCCGTCGGGGCGACCGTCACACCTGCAACGATGCCCCAGGCAAGGCCGGCGGAGGCCGGGCACTGCCCGTTTCATCGGTCCGTCCCCGCCCGGGCACCCTGGCCGATGCTGTGTCGCCAGTTATAGGAACTAAGACCGGCGTCACCCGCTGCACGAACCAGCTTGACGCAGCAAATCCAGCCACGAACTCAAAGGCCGCGGCTGAACGCTGATCTTGCTGCGTCAGATACTAACCGCCCTCGGTCACACGCAGCACCTCATCGACTGTGGTCATGCCCGCGTCGACCTTCTGCCAGCCGTCCTCACGAAGCACGACCAGTCCCGCCTCACGGCACATACGACGCAGGGCGTTGACTTCCGGATTCGTCGTCACCGCATCACGCAGCGCGTCGTCCATCTTCAGCAGCTCGTATAAGCCGAGCCGGCCGGTGTAGCCGGTTTGACGGCACTTGTCGCAACCGCCGCCGTGGAACATCGGGCGAGACGGGTCAAAGCCGTTGCGCTCGTAGACCTTCTTGGTCTCGTCGCTGGGATTGAACGCTTGCTTGCAGTTCGGGCAGATCTTTCGGATAAGCCGTTGAGCAAGGATGCCGTTGACCGCCGCCGAGATCAGGTACGGCTCGACGCCGATGTTGATGAGTCGGGTGATGCTTGCCGGTGCGTCGTTGGTGTGGAGCGTCGACAGCACGAGGTGACCCGTGAGCGACGCCTGGACGGCGATGCGGGCTGTTTCGCCGTCGCGAATTTCACCGAGCATGACGACGTCCGGGTCCTGACGCAGCAGGCTGCGAAGGGCCGCCGAGAAGGTCATGCCGATCTTGTCCGTCACCTGAACCTGGTTAGCCGCCTGCAGGTGGTACTCGACTGGGTCTTCGACGGTCGAGATGTTGAGCTTGCCGCCGTCCATGCAGCGGAGCGACGAGTAGAGCGTGGTGGTCTTACCCGAACCCGTCGGGCCTGTGACGAGCAGGATGCCGTGCGGCTGATCAATCATGTCACGCCACGTCGACAAGTGCGCGTCGCTGAAGCCAAGCGCCTCGAGCGGCACGTTGATCGAGCGATTGTCGAGGATTCGGATGACGATCTTCTCACCTGCCACCGTTGGCAGCGTGCTCATGCGAAGGTCGATTTTGCGGCCTTGCACGACGGCTCGAATGCGGCCGTCCTGGGGAAGGCGTCGCTCGGCGATGTCGAGGTTCGCCATGATCTTCAGACGCGAGCTAATCGCCGGGGCCATCGCGTAGGGCGGGCTCATCGCACTGAACAAGATGCCGTCGATGCGATAGCGGACGGTGAGCTGCTTCTCCTTGGGCTCGATGTGGATGTCGCTTGCGCCTTGTTTGATCGCGTCGGCGATGAGGTAGTTGACGAAGCGGATGACCGGCGACTCGCTGCCGGCCTTTTCCAGATCGTCGGCATCCTCGGTCTTCTCTTCGACGACGCTCACGTCGTCTTCGGCAGCATCACCGATGATGTCGTTGAGGTTGCCAAGGTCGTTGCCACCATCCCCGGCAAGCTCTTCGCACACCTTGGCCACGAGCGACGGTGGCACGACGACAAGATCGACCGTCCGCCCGCCGAGTCGACGCGCTACTTCATCGACAACGAATATGTCTGCCGGATCGCAGACGCCGATCCGCGTCTGTTGATCGTCGACGATCGGCATGACGCCGGTCTCTCGGCAGTAGTCGAGGCCGATCTTGTCGATTGTTGAGCGGACACGTTCTGGCTCGCCGTCAAGCTCGGCCAAGAACGGCACGCCGTGCAGTTCGGCCAGAGCGGCGTAGACCTCCGCCTCTTCCGCGCCATTTTCTACAAGCACGCGCTGCAGCGGCTGGCCCGGCGTTTTGTCGATGACGGCTCTAGCTTGCTCAACGGCCTCGGCCGCGATCCTGCCGCGCCGGATCAAGACGTCTTCCAGCGTCAGCCGCTGGGCCATGTCCTCATCGGGCGACCAGAGGCCGCCGTGCATGGGCTCGGGCGTGGGATCGAAGCGGATCGTGTTCATCGGTGCGTTCTTCCTTGAGCGTGGTCCAATCAGCGGTTCATCGTCGCCAGCGCTTCGTGCCCTTCGCGGCTGACGCGAATGCCTTCGCGGGTGATGGCGATGATCTTCATGTCCTCGCCGACGGTGTCACCGACACGCACGAAAGCGCCTTCGACTTGTGCCGTCGGTCGGCTGCCGAGCAGGACGCTGCCGACATCAAGTTTCGATGCGTCGGCGATCAGTCGCTGGCCCGCTTCCTTGCGAAGGCGGTCTCTTTCGGCTGCGAGTCGGCGGGCGTAGGCCTCGTTGACTTCGGCTGATTCTTCAAGCACGTCGGCCGCGACTTCTTCACGCCAGAACGGATTGGTCTTGAGCTTGTCGAGCGGGATCTGACTGTCGCGGCTGAGCTCGCCGAACTTGTCGCGAATCGCCTCGGTGTCGGCCAGCAGGTCACGTACCTCGTTGACCTCCGACGCACCACCGGCGAGGAACTTTTGAATGCTCTGTCGAGCGGCCGAGACGGCCGGGTCAACGGTGACCGCCGCAGCGCCGGCCGAGGCGGGACCGGCCCGCATCTTCATCATGTAGAGCCCACCCGCGGCCAGGACGGCCATGCCGCAGAACGCCAGCGTCGTGCGACTGACCTTCTGCTTCTCTTCGGGCACGACATATCCGTCTTCGCCTCCACCGGATAGGGCGGCCGAGAAGTTTCGCTCCTCGTCGGGGAGCTGCGTGGTTCGTTGTTGGTCTTCCATGTCAAGTCCTTTCGAAGAAGGGGCCTTAGCCCGAGATGACCTCGCCCGCCGTACCGGCCGGTTCGAAGAAGATGCAGAGTGTCATCTCTGCCTGCGTCTGTCCGTCCTGATCGTCAATGCGACTGAGCTTCAGCATCGGCACCCGCGTGATGCGGTCCATCCGCTCGAGCTCGAGCTGATAGGCGTAGAAGCCTTCGAAATCGCCCGAAAGCTGTAGCGAAATCGGCTTCTCGCTGTAGTGGCTGTCACGACGCACGTTGCCGGGCTTGAACTCCTTGATCGACAGGCCGTTCTTCTGAGCGGCTTGCCAGACGTCGGTAAGGGTGCCTTGCACGTTCTCTTCACGAGGCAGTTTCGACTCGAAGAACTCGACGGCCTGGCGAAGCTCGTCGACGTGCCGCTCGAGGTCATCGATGTCGGCCGTTGCCATTTGCAGGTCGATGAGCTCGCGTCGCTTGTCGGCCTCGTCGGCGCGGTACTGCTCCTTGCGTTCGGCAACGCGTTTGAAGCCGAACCACCAGCTGCAACCGAGCAGCGCGAGCATGAGCGTGAGCAGAATGAGTTCGCGTAGTTGCAGTTTCATGGTTGGCCTCCGAGCGGCGTTGTCATGTCGTCACCGCCTGCGACGGCAGTCGGTTGAACCGGTCGCGCCTCGACATCTGCATCGAGCTTCAGTGCGATGAGGAACCGGCGGACTTCGAGATCCTGGTCACGGCTTTCCTTCTCTCGCCGAACCCACTTGAGGTCGACGCTGGTGAAGTACGAGCCGGATTTGAGCGCGTTGATGTAGTCGCTGACTTGACCCTCGCTGAGGGCCGTTCCTTCGAGGCCAAGCGTCGTGTCGTACGCGAGTGGCGCGGGCGGCTGAGCGACCACCTTGGTCTTGGTGCCAGGGGCAGGCTTAGGCGGCGCGGGCGGGGCAAGTCGCTTGGCGTCGAGGGACAGGTTGCTGAGCGTCACGCCGTGCGGCAGGGTGTTGGTCACCTCTGCCAGAAGGTTGCTCCTCGGCATGCGTTCGACGAGCGACGCGCTGAGTTCCCAGCGATCGGCGACGCTCTTTTGTCGGGTCTGCATCTGGCGGAACTGCTCGATGCGGCGGGCGGCGTGCGTGTACTCGGCATCGACTTCGGCAAAGCCTGCTTCGGCGGCGGCGAGTGACTGCTCGCTGAGGTGCCACGTCACGCCAATCGCACCGACGACGACGCCGAACAGCGACAAAAGGATGACGTCTGCGCGACGCTTGGCACGTCGCTCGGCATAGCCCTCGGGCAGGAAGTCCATGCCGTCCGTCGCCGTTGCCGGTCGACCGGCTCGTGCGAGCTTGGCGTAAAGCTTCTTGAACGTGGCGAGGCTGCCGCCGTCGGTGGTTTGGTCTTGCATCGGGTCGGTCCTTCGGTTCGACGTGGTTCAGCGCAGGGCAGGGACGCCGGCGGCAAGGCCGAGCGCTTGCGACCACGCGGTCGCGTTGCATCCGTCAGGCAGCGTGTTGTCTCCGGTGAGGCGGCAGGCGAAGTCGCCGACCTGCGCCGCTACGCCAACGCGTTTGGCTACTTCGCGACACAGGCCCTGGTCGGCCGCACCACCGCCGAAGAAGACGAGCCGTTCGATCGGCTTGCTCGCAAACGTCGCGTCGTGATACTGCCGGCAACGGGTCAGCTCACCGGCCAACTGCGTTGCAAAGCGGGCGATAGTCGCGTCGCCTTGGTCAGCCTCTGGACGTTCCTCGTGCCGACGCATTGCAGCGCCGAGCATTGCAAAGCCTTCACCTTCAGGCGCTTTGGGCTCAGCAGGTCGCGGATCGGCCACCACGCTCCGGCGACGCTTGACCTCGTGCAGGTCGCACAATTCGGCCTCGGCCATGGCGGCGTAGATGGATTCGATGCCGATGTCGATCGGCCGGGCAAACGTCATCTCGTTGCCACGCGTCACAAAGACACGGGACGATCGGCGGCCAAGGTCGACACACGCAAAGGTCGTCGTTTGATCGTTTGCGCGGTTGTAGAACCGCTCGAAGCCGGCACGCATTGCCAGCGGCGCGGCGCGAAGGCCGGTCGGCTCGAGCTTGACCTTCTCCACAGCCGCCAGCACCGCCTCTACATCGCCGCGACGAGCGGCAGAGACGAGCACTTCTAACCGCGGGCCATCCTTCGTGTGAACTTCACCGGCGACCTCGTGGCGAAGTAGCGCCCGCGACGTATCGATCGGAAGCTTGTCGGCGGCCTCGAACTTGACAGCGTCGCTCAGGTGCTCGGTGTCGAGCTTCGGGAGCCGAAGCGTCGCCCAGTACACCCGCGAAGACGGCAGCGACAGCACGACCTGCTTCCCGGAGAACGGACCGGCCGTCGCTTCACGCAGCAGATCGGGAAGTTGCCGAATGTACGCGTCGAAGTCGTCGGCGGCATGCGGGGCGACCTCTGCCGACCCACAGGCGACGAGCGCTGAGCCGTTAGGTGTTCCAACCACCTGGGCGGCGCGGACGGCATCACTGCCGAGGTCAATCGCGATGGGTCCAGCATTGCTGCCGCGTGAGCGGGCAAAGGCGGGTCGAGCCGATTTGAAGGTGCTGAGCAGGCCGAGCATGATGCGTGTTCCTCTGGTGCGTGCCGAACATGGCACGCCACCACTGGGAACTACGTTTCATCGGCAGTTGAGGCAAGCCTGTAAAGCTGGATAAGCTCGCACTTCACCTCAGTCGTCATCGTGCACGCCCAAGCCAACGGTTTCGCCCGCACTCATCAGCTCAGATGCGACTGCGTCGGCAACGATAAGTCCCATATTCGAGAGGCAGATGAACACTTCGTCCCTCTCCAAGAGTCCCTGTGACACCAGATCGCCCAACCGGCTCCCGAATGCCTCCAACGGGGAGCATCCGATCCGACGCTGGAAGTCTGCCACGTCGATGCCGCGCGTCGTCCGTAAGTTGAGCCAGGCAAGCTCTGCCGCCCGCTCAGGCATTGTCAGCCGCTCGACATCGATCGCTGCATGACCGGCGACTTCGACGGCCCGCTCCCACTTGCCCAGATGCGGCGTGTTTCGCCACCGGGTCCCGGCAAGATGACTGGCTGCCGACGGACCCAGGCCCAGGTAGTTGTCGCCGTGCCAGTAGGCGAGGTTGTGCCGGCTCTCACAGCCGGGGCGGGCGAAGTTGCTGATCTCGTACGCCGGCATTCCGGCCGTTGCGAGTCGGTCCCGTATGTGCCTGAACATCGCCACCTCGTCGTCTTCGGGTGTGGCGACAACGCGACCTAGCCGCCTCCGCACCGCCAGCGGCGTGTTGGGCTCGTACGTCAGGCCGTAGCAACTCAGGTGCTCCACGTCGAGCGACAGGGCGGCGTCGAGGCTGCGGTCGAGGGACGCAAGCGTCTGCCCGGGGATCGCATAGATCAGGTCAAGACTTTGTCGTGGGATGCCCGCCCGTCGCGCCGCCTCAACAGCCGCCGGTACATCGACGCCGCGGTGGTCGCGTTCCAGTGCATTCAGCTCGGCGGCGTCGAAAGACTGGGCGCCGAAGCTCACGCGATGCATGCTGTGCTTCGCGAGCGTGTCGAAGTAGGCGTCGCTGGCGCTGCCCGGGTTGGTTTCGATTGTCCATTCGATCACGCCCGAAAGATCGAGGCGATCCCGCAGGCCGCTCAGCAGTCGATCCATCTCGATCGGCGGTAGCAGGCTCGGCGTTCCACCGCCGAAGAAGACGGTGGTGAATCGAGCCTCGCTGTCTACCCAGCAATCGGCCTCGGCAAGAACGAGGTCGACAAACCGTCGCATGCGGTCTTCGGTCTGCCGCGTGATGCTGTAGAAGTCGCAGTAGTGGCATTTGTGCGAGCAGAACGGCACATGCACGTACAACGCCTCGAACGGTTCGTTCGGCAGATCGCCTAGGTCGAAATCTTGGGCCGTCTCACGGACCGGCAGGGCAGGCACGCGACAGCTTACGTAGAAGGATTGCCGCCGAAGACGGTCGGCTTGAGCACGACGATGTCGGGCAGGTTGCGGTACAGGCTGTCGTAGTCGAGGCCATACCCGACGACGAACTCGTCGGGCACTTCAAAACCGACGTAATCGGCCTCGATGGCGGGTGCGTCGGGCAACTGCTTCTTGAGCAGCACGCAGGTCCGCACGCTTGCCGCGCCAAGGTCACGCACGATCGGCACGACCGCAGCCAGCGTGCGCCCACTGTCGAGAATGTCATCGACCAGAACGACGTGACGCCCTTCGACGTGCCCGAGTTGACGGCCCAACACGTCGACGCCCTGACTGCGGATGCTCGTGCCGGGATAGCTGCTGACAGCGAGCAGATTGATCTTGATCGGCAGTGGAATTGCCCGGATCAGATCGGCGGCGAAGACCAGTGCGCCGGTCAGGATGGGAACAATGGTCACCTCGGCCTCGTCGCCCAGCACGTCGGGCGCGTGATCCTTTGTTACCGCGGCTGCAAGCTCTTTGACGCGGGCAATGATGTCCTCGCCTGAGATGAGCACGCGATCGACGTGGTCGTTAAGTGCATTCTGCGGCGGGTTAGACGTCGGCATGCCGACGGAGCGTAGCGGCGTTACCCGTTGAGGTGTCGGTTATCGCAACAGCTCGCGACGAATGACAGCATCGCGCCTACAGTCCTCGTCCCCATGATCGAGGCCCTCAAGAGCGACGACATCGTCAACAAGGTCGGCGGCCGATTTCGGCTGACTGCACTCATCCAAAAGCGCCGCGTCGAGCTGATGCGAGGCGGTCGAGCACTCGTCGAGCGGAAGCCCGGCATGACCGACATGGAGGTTGTCATCGAGGAGATCCTCCAGGACAAGATCACCGCCGAGCTGCCGAACTTTGAGGAGTAATTCCAGCGGGCAAACCGTCGTTGAAGCCGCCTTGCGTTGCGAGGCGGCTTCTATTCGTTCACGATCAATTTGATGCTCATCGGCGTTCTGTCTGACACCCACGGCCGCATCGGCCCGCTCCACGAAGCGCTACGGGTGCTGCGGGAGAAGGGCGTCAAGGCTTACCTGCACTGCGGTGACATCGGAGAGCACGGCCCACGCGGCAACCCGCGACCGGTGCTCGACAAGCTGGCCGGCACCGGTTGCCGCTTCGTCTGGGGCAACAACGATGAAGCAGCACCGGCCGATGTGGCCTACGCACGCGACCTCGGGCTCGACCCGCTCGGCGACCGCGCCACGCTGAACCTCGGCGGCTGTCGCATCCGCATCGAGCACGGCGACGACCTGCGCGAGCTGAAACGCCTGACGACGTCAGCCAATGGTGAGTGTGATCTGCTGCTGACGGGCCACAGTCACATTGCACACGACCGCCGCCATGGGACGCTGCGTTGGGTGAATCCCGGTGCCTTGCATCGTGCCAGCGTGTACACGGTCGCAACTGTTGACCTGGCACGCCTTGGTGAAGACGATGCAGTCGAACTTCACACGCTGACGCGATGAGGAGGCAGAGTCTTCGGAACAAACGAGCTTGACCGCCTGCTCAGGCCGCCTGCCGCTCTTCACTCGGGAGCGTCAGGTTCTTGAAGATCTCAACGGTCGCGTTGCTCTTGTTGAGCGTGTAGAAGTGCAAGCCGTCGACGCCGTGGAAGACGAGGTCCTGGCACTGCCGGGTGGCGTAATCGATACCTGCCTGCTCGACGGCGGCGGCATCGTCGAGCCGCTCCAGCGCCGTCAGCAGCGGGTGCGGGATCTTGGCACCGCACATCGTCACGAACCGCTTGATCTGGTCGAGCCGCTGGATCGGCATGATGCCGGCGATGATCGGCACGTTGATACCGATCCGCACGCACTCGTCGCGGAACCGCAGGAAGTCGGCATTGTCGAAGAATAGTTGCGTCACGACCGCGTCAGCACCAGCATCAACCTTGGCCTTGAGATGCTCCAGGTCACGCGTGCGGTTCAGGCACTGCGGATGGCCTTCAGGAAAACCGGCGACGGCGGTGAAGAAGTCGTGGCGATTGCGGACATAGCTGACCATCTCGCCGGCATACTCGAAACCGCCGTCGCACTTCTCCCACTGCCCACCGGCCGGCGGATCGCCACGCAAGGCCAGCACGTTGTGGACGTCAGCATCCCATAACTGGTCGAGAATCGACCCGACTTCTTCAGCCGTGTGACCGACACACGTCAGGTGGGCCATCACGTCAAGCCCAGTCTCACGACGAATGCGGCGGCACAGGTCGAGTGTCTTCTCCCGCGTGCTGCCACCAGCGCCGTACGTCACGTCGACGAAGGACGGCCCGAGCGGCTTGAGGGCGGCGATGGTGTCGAAGAGCTTTGCGAACCCCGCGTCGGTCTTGGGCGGAAAGAACTCAAAGCTGACGGCGGGGCGGCCTGTCTGGAAGTGACGGTCGATCTTCACGAGAGCACTCTACCACAGCCCATCCATCCGTCCAGCCGGATGAACGGGTTGTCGTATCACCGTCGGTATGCGGTAGGGTGATGTGGATCGACAGGAACGAGAACGGTGGCATCGTCGCCGTCGCGTCTGGGCAGCGGCTGCAGGTTCAGCTGCTCTGCCAACATCGTCGGCAGATAGTCGTCGCGCTCGTCGTCGTAGACGATGACGACGCCACCCGTTTGTCGAAGGCCCACTGACAAGCGGTCTGCCGCGTCATCGTCAAGCTGTTTGCCGCGAGAGGGCAGCTTGGCAATGAGGAGCGGGCCGCGGCCGGAAAGGCTTTTGCGGGCGTCGCCATGCGTCAGGACCCACGCACCAGGTGGCAGCATCTCGAGCGCCCAGGCCGTCACGGGCGAGTCGATCGGCCGAGGCTTGGGGCCGCCGGAGTCTTCGTGCCGCTCGCTGGCGAGCTTGACGACGTACCTGCCGCTGCGGACGACGTTGAGCAGCACGCAGGTGGCCAGGACGAACGACATTGCCAGCATGATGCCGCGACTGCTTGCGCGGAGCCGGACAAGGTGGCTGAGTCGTGCAATGCCGATGGCTGCGATGATGAGCACGATCGCATTCAGCGGGCTCATGACGCGGTAGTCCATCTTGCCGAAGGCGACAGTGGACTGAGCAACACCGATGAAGGCGAAGTAGCCGAGGCCGGCGAGTACGAGCGTCGAGAGCATCCACGGCTCAGTCGAGGGCGTCGTGATCTCCGCGCGTGTCGACTTGTGTCGCGACCTCCACCATGCGAAGGCGAAGGCGACCACGACGGCTGCGACCATGGCCAGCAGCCGTGGCAGGCGTGGGTCGCTTCGCATTGGATCGGCCCAGAACCAGTCGACGATGCCGTCCCAGGCCAGTTGCGTGTTCCAGACGAAGTAGTCGAGTTGCTCTTGCCGTGTCCGGCCGTTGCTGCCGTCGCGGCCTCCCGGTGGGCCACCGACGATGTTGTTGCGGATCATCCAGCCGACGACGGCGATGCTCGCGACGCCACCGGCAATGGCGGCATCGATCAGGCGACGCTTCCAGTGGCGGACGTGCCACGACCCGAGGACCAGCAGCAGTCCGGCAGAGCCGATGACAAGCGGCAGACCCGCGTAGCGAACGAGATAGGCCAAGCCTGCTCCCAAACCGATCAGCACCGGCCACTGCCATCGCGGTCGAGCGACATGCGTCGCAACGGCCCAGAGCGTCAGCAGCACGAGTGTGATGAAGATGGGCTCGCTCCAGGCGGCGACATAGACCTGAAGCAGGCGGTGGCTGCACAGCAGCAGCCATGCCGCAACTGCCGCTGGCCAGAGCGAGCGGACGCCGTCAATCTGCACGCGGCGTGTGGCGTGCCACGTCATGCCGGCTGCGAGCAGGATCAGTGTCGTGAACAGAATGACGTGCAACGGCTTGTTGACGACAAGCGGATCAACGCCTGCGACCCAGCCGAGGCTGCCGATGACGGCGGGATAGCCGGCCGGCCACCAGGTGATCGGCTCGTACGTCGGGACGCCGTCGATGACGGAGACGGTGGCAGAGCCGTGACCGGAGGCGATCGAGCGGGCGGCTTGGGCGTATTTGAGCGAGTCGTTGCTGAGGCTCATGCCCCGGCTCGTCGCGTACCAGAGCACTCCACACGCAATAACCGCCGCCAGTGCAATCAGCATGGCGGCGGTGAGATTTGAAGCGTTCCAGAACGTCCGTCCGTCAGGCTTCTTCAACGATCGTCTCCCGGACGACTTCTTCGATGCTGGTTTCGCCGTCGAAGATGGCGTTAAGGCCACTTTCGCGGAGCGACTTCATGCCGAGCTTGCGCGCCTGATTGCGAATCTGCTGGGTGCTGGCGTGGGCGACGATCATGTCACGCATGTCGTCATCAAGGCCCATGATCTCAAAAATGCCCATACGGCCTTTGTAGCCGGTGTTGTTACACGCGTCGCAGCCCTTGCCGTAGTAGAAGACGTGACCTTTGGCCGTTTCTTCGGTGAGTTCCAACTCCATGAGCTGCTCGAGCGGTGGCGTGTACTCCGTCTTGCACTTCGTGCAGATCTTGCGGACAAGCCGCTGGGCGACCACGCCTTCGAGCACGGCCGTCACGAGGAACGGCTCGAGGCCGAGGTCGAGCATTCGGGCGATGGCCGACGGTGCGTCATTGGTGTGCAGCGTCGAGAAGACAAGGTGACCCGTCAGGGCAGCCTGCACGCTGATTTCCGCCGTTTCCTTATCGCGAATTTCACCGACGAGCACGACATCGGGGTCCTGACGCAGCATGGAGCGGAGAATGCGGCCGAACGTCATGCCGATGTCTGGCTTGATCTGGCACTGGATGATGCCGTCGATGTCGTATTCGACCGGATCTTCGGCCGTAATGAGCTTGGCCTCAGTTGTATTGAGTTCACGTAGGGCCGAGTAGAGCGTTGTCGTCTTACCCGAGCCGGTTGGACCGGTGACGATGACGATGCCGTTGGGCCGGTGAATGAGCGCACGGATGGCCTCGAGGTCTGCCTTGTTGAGGCCGATGCGGTCGAGGTCGAGATTGACGTTGCCACGGTCCAGCACGCGCATCACGACGCTTTCACCGAACATCGTCGGCAGGACGCTGACGCGAAGGTCGATGGGCTGGTTGTTGACGGTCAGCTCGATGCGGCCGTCCTGCGGCACCCGCCGCTCGGCGATGTCGAGGTTGGCCATGACCTTCACACGCGAGCTGATGGCCGGCGCGATGTGTGACGGCGGCGGCATCATTTCGTACAGCACGCCGTCGATGCGGTACCGGATCTTGAACTCGTCCTCGAACGGCTCGAAGTGAACGTCGGAGGCCTTGTCCTTGATCGCCTGAAGCAGGACAAGATTGATGAGCTTCTTGACAGGATTGCTGTCGGCGGCACCTTTGAGGTCGTCGAGGTCGATCGACGCGTCGCCGCCTTTCTTGGCAAGCGTCTTCAGCGACGCGTCGTTCTCGAAATCACCCATCAGGCTGCTGAAGCTCTCAGCGTCCTGGGCGTAGTGCTTCTTGATCAGCGCCTCGATCTTGTCCTTGTCGCCAATCTTGGCGTCGACCTGGTACCCCATGAGGGTCCGCAAGTCGTCGAGGGCCTGAAAGTTGTCGTGCGAGGCCATCGCGACGATGAGCCGCTTCTTGGCGGCGTCGTACTTGACGGGCAGCACCTTGTGCGTCTGGGCCGTCTGGGCCGGAACGGCTGCGATGGCGTCGTCGGGGATCTCGATGCCTTCGAGGTCGATCAGCTCGTACCCCTGCTGGGCGGCAAGGGCGATGTTGAGGTCACCGGCCGTGATGTGGCCGAGGTCGACCATGATCTGGCCGAGCGGTCCACCCGACCGCTTCTGGAAGTTGAGGGCGTCGACGACCTGCTCACGGGAGACGCGGCCCATCTTGTTGAGCACGCGACCCAGCGGACGACCTTTCAATTGCTCGACGGGCGGGATCGGCTTGGCGGGGGCTGCGGGGGAACTCATGGGGCGTTGGTGCGGGAAATCGAAAGCTCAAGCCAATGCGGCAGACAACGTTACCTCAAACTCACTTCGAACCGGCCATCCGCTGACGCCGTTGGGCGACTTCGGCAGCCTTGGCGTCGGGCGACTTGGGACCGTTCTTCGAGTCGCTGTCTTTGCCCGACTCTTCGGCTTCGGCGATAAGGGCTTCGTCTTCGACCTCAACGTCGACGCCGAGCTTGTTGATGCGGTCCATCATGTAACCCGGGTTCTTGCTCTTGTCGATGCAGTCTTCGGCACTGATGGCACCTTCCATGAAGTGCGCCCAGAGGTTGTCGTCGAGCAATTGCATGCCGTAACGGGCACCGGTCTGGATTTCGGAGTCGATGCGGAACGACTTGTTCTCGCGGATGAGGTTCTGAATGGCGGGCGTGACGTACATGAACTCATATGCCGCCAGCATGCCACCTTCGATGTCGATGCGTGGCATCAGTGCCTGACTCAGCACGGCGATGAGGTTGTTGGCCAGCTGCACGCGAACCTGCTCCTGCTGGTCCGTTGGGAAGGCATCAATGATGCGGTTGATCGTTGAGGCGGCACCGCTGGTGTGCAGCGTGCCGAACACAAGGTGACCCGTCTCGGCAGCGGTGATGGCCGAGCCGATCGTCGCGAGGTCACGCATTTCGCCGACGAGCATGACGTCCGGGTCCTGACGCAACGCACGACGCAACGCTTCGGAGAACGACGGCACGTCGACGCCGATCTCGCGTTGGACGACAATTGATTTCTTGTGCGGGTGGTAGTACTCGATGGGGTCTTCCATCGTGATGATGTGCCGCTCGAACTGCTCGTTGATGTAGTTGATCATGCAGGCCAGCGTCGTCGTCTTACCCGAACCGGTCGGACCGGTGACGAGGAAGATGCCGCGTGGTCGACGGCAAATCTGGCGGGCCATGTCTGGTAGGCCGATCTGCTCGAACGTCAGGATCGTGTTCGGAATCCGCCGCAGCACGAGCGACGTGTAGCCCTTCTGCTTGAAGATGGCGACGCGGAAACGGGCCTCGGCACCGAAGGCGAAGCCGAAGTCACCGCTGCCGGTCTCTTCGAACTCCTGCTGGATACGCTCCGGCGTGATGGCCTTCATGAGCGAGGCCGTGTCCTCGCCCTCGAGCGTCTTGGTCTGCAGCTCGCGAAGTCGGCCGCTGAGGCGCAGCGTCGGCGGCTTGCCGACGGCAAGGTGCAAGTCGGCCGCCTTCCGCTTGATCACGGTCTCGAGCAGCTTGTCAATCTGGATAGTGGCCATCGGCGGTCTTGGTGCGGAAGTGGGGGCTCAGCCGGTTTCGAACGATCCGTCGACGGTCACTGCCGGGCTGATGCGGCGACCGTTCACGCTAGACGCGAGCGTCTCAGACGGCAGCCGCCTCGGGCTCAGGCGTCTCGAACGAGCTTGCGTTCGATGAATCATTCGATTCGCCCGACTCGTCTTCCTCGTCCTCCATGCCGCCGCTGGCGACGACGTCGGCCTGGGCGACCTTGATGATCTCCTCAGCGGTTGTGACGCCTCGCACAACCTTGATGCGGCCGTCAGCCAGAAGCGATTTCATGCCGCTGCGAATCGCTGCCTGGCGAATCTTGTTCGTTGGGGCACGATCGAACGCGAGCGTGCGCAGCTCGTTGTTCATCTGCATCATCTCGAACACTGCCAAGCGGCCACGGAAGCCGGTGTTGCTGCAGTGCTCGCACCCGCGCGCTTTGTAAAGCGTCACATCCTTGAGGTCTTCCTTCTTGAAGCCGGCCAGACGCAACCACTTCCAATCCGGATCGCTGTCGGGCTGCTTGCACTTCTCGCAGAGCGTTCGCACCAGCCGCTGGGCCATAACGGCCTGGATCGACGAAGCGACCAGGAACGGCTTGACGCCCATGTCGATCAGACGCGTGATGGCCGACGGCGCGTCGTTCGTGTGCAGCGTGCTGAACACGAGGTGACCCGTCAGTGCCGCCTGGATGGCGATTTCTGCCACTTCGAGGTCGCGAATTTCGCCCACGAGAATGACGTTCGGTGCCTGACGCAACATGGACCGCAGCACGGCCTTAAATGTCAGGCCGACGTTGTCACGGACCTGACACTGGTTGATGCCTGGGAAGTTGTATTCGACCGGGTCTTCGGCCGTGATGATCTTGCGGTCGGGGCGGTTGAGGACGTTGAGGGCACCGTAGAGCGTCGTGGTCTTACCCGAACCGGTCGGCCCGGTGACGAGGAAGATGCCGTTGGGCCGCCGGATGATCTTCTGAAACGTGGCGTTGTCTTCTTCCTCGAAGCCCATGTTCTCCAGGCCGATGCGGACGTTGTCGGGACGAAGAATACGGAGCACGACCGACTCGCCGTGGTAGGCCGGCAGGCACGAGACGCGGAAGTCGATCTGCTGACCGTCGACGGTCATCTTGATGCGGCCGTCCTGGGGCAGCCGCTTTTCGGCGATGTCGACACCGGCCATGATCTTGATGCGGCTGATCATCGGGCCACGCATGCGGACCGGAATGTTGTCACGTTCGACGTTCTCGCCGTCGATGCGGTACCGCACGCGGACACGGTCCTTCATCGGCTCGATGTGAATGTCGCTCGCCCGCCCGCGAACGGCCTCGGCGATGATCGCGTGCACCAGCTTGATGACGGGCGCCTGCGTCGGGTCGTCCATCACCTCTTCGCCGACGCCTGCCAAGTCGACGGAGCGGTCGACGGAGCGGTCGACCGACTTATCGACGGAACGGTCGACCGACTGGTCGAGGCTCTCGCGCAGCCGGTCGACCGTGCGGTCCATCGTCTGGTCGATGGTGTTGGCCGCCGACTTGCTGAAGAGTTCGTCGATGACCGCCTTGATGCGGTCACGCGGGGCCAGCACCGGGCGGATGTCCTTGCCCAGGCGGAACCGCAGGACGTCCTGGAGCTCCATGTCGAGCGGGTCGTGCAGGGCGATCCGCAGCTTGCCGTTCTCCGTGCCGAGCGGCAGGATCAGGTGCTTTTGCATCAAATCGTCCGGCACCGCGTTGATGGCACCGGGCGGAACGCTCGTCTTGTCGAGGTCGACGTACTCCATCCCCTGCTGGGCAGCGAGGGCCTTGTAGACGTTGGCGTCGGTGCACAGCTTGAGGTCGACGAGGGCTTCACCGACGCGGAAACGCTTCTTCTTGGCGTGTGCGAGGCCCTTTTCGACCTCTTTGACGTTGATGACGCCGAAGTCGACCAGGATCTCGCCGAGGCGCTTTTGCGACTTTGCCATGTGCTCGTACTCCTCTAACAGGCCTTGCCGCGTAGGACACGCGACCGAATCGGTGGGATCACCATTGTAACCCGCCCGGCCGCAGCAGGGCAAGGTACGCCGATTCGGGCTCACCCGATAACGCAACAGGCCAAGCCACGTCCGTGGCTTGGCTCTGATCAGTCTTCCAACGGTTCAGCGTGATCAGCGACCGCGACGACGCAGCAAGATCATGCCCGCCATTCCGGCAACCGCTGCCGTCGTCGGCTCGGGCACGACGGTGAACGAGATGCGGTAGATCGGCGTCGAGGCCGTCAGATTCGTGTCGAGCGTGTAGCCGGCCGGCGTGTCGACGCCGTCGAAGACGTCGAGCTCGCTGAAGTCGAAAGCGACCGTTCCACCTTCTTCGACCCGGTTGGCGTTGGTTCCGCCGACGACGAACGCACCGTTGGCCGGAATGGCGACCTCACTGTTGGCATCCCAAATTTCGGCGGCCGTTTGCGTGATCTCGCTGATGAGCAGGTTACCGGCGTCGTCAAACAGGCGGTACTGCGTGGGGCTGTCGTTGCCGAGGAAGAGGTCGTTGCTCGGGATCACCATGTTGGCAAAGGTGAAGAACTCGTTGACGTCCGTATTGACGTCAAAGACGCCGGTCGCTGTTGCTCCGGGCAAGAGCGGGCCACCGTTAACAATGCTGCCGCGAACGGAGAAGGGCTCGGCGGTGGCGGCTTCGTCGAACCAGACGTCACCAACGCCACCCTCAGCGACGCTGATGATGCCTGCGCCCGGTGCGGCATTGATGTCGAATGCATCAAAAGTGCCGTTTCCGAAGACAACGCGGAGCGGGGCAAACGAGACGTCGTTGGCCGGGGCGAGGTTCTCGACCGTCACCTGAACCGGCACGGTCTGGGCGCTGGCGAAGGAAGGGACCGCCAGTGCGGCTGCGGCGATGAGGCTTTTATTCAATTTGGGCATGTTCGTGGGCTTTGTGGTTCAAAACGGGGCAACGTCGTCGCCACCCTCGCCCGGTAATCGAACGATCTGGCTCCTCCTTTCATGACTTTGAGATTTCGCTAATTTCGCAGAGGTGACGGGCGTCACCTGTCGTCATGCCGCTCGCGGTACGCCTCGACCACCTCGTCCATGCGCTTCATTTGAACAGCACCTTTCTTGCACGGCTTGCAGATCGCGCGATGCAGCCGCTCGGCGATGCGTTCGGCACGACTGGCCTCGCCGTACCCGGCTTTGAGCCGGATTAGCTCCGCCTGCTCACAGCGGCAGGTCAGGATCAGGAGGATGTGACGGAGGGCGTCCAACGGTCGTGTGCGTGAGCTGAGAAGGTGCTGTCGTTACGATGTGAAATGGGAGGCGAGTTCTTCGCGAAGCTTGAGGCGAGCGCGGTGGATGAGTGTCCACAAGTTACCTGCCGACACGCCAATGGCCATGCAGACGGCCTCGGTCGGCTCGTTATCGAGCTCGCGGAGGACGAAGGCCTGCCGCATCTTCAAGGGCAGGCGATCGACGGCTGCGTCGAAGTCGCGCCAGAACTCTGCGGCCTGTGCCGACTCGGCCGGGTGTCCCGTCCAAGCCGCCGGTCGGGCGACATAGAAGCCGTCCCGGAAGACGCCGCTCGACTCGGACAGCAGCCGTGCCACGTCTTCTTCGACCCGATCGCTCACCGTCGATCGCCTGAGCCGGTCGACAATGCGACGTCGCAGCACGGTGAAGAGCCAGCCACGCCAATGCCCCGGCGGCTCTATGGCGCACGCCGATGCGAATGTCTCGGCCACCACCTCCTCTGCCGCGTCGGCATCGCCCAGTCGCCGCGTTGCGAAGGCGTGCAGCTCCGACTCGTGGTCCTGCCATACCTCACCGAGCGGTCGTGTATCGACATCGGTCGGCATGATCTTGAGAGCGTACCTCCCTGGTCGCAAGCTTCTGCCTCGGTATCGAAGAGCTTCTACGAGCCTTTCACGTCCTCGCGAAATTCTATCTACCGGCACGCTCTGAGCACTCCAACCGAACCGCTGTGTTTAGATGGTCGTAAAAGTGTTCGGGGGTTGTCCCGACGTCCGGGCCGACCTTACCGTCTAGCTCACCTCCAACCCGCAAGACAAGACCACCATGGCAGACCACGCCGCCGAAATCACTGAGAGCAACTTTGACGAGGAAGTCATGCAGAGCGACAAGCCCGTGCTCCTCGACTTCTGGGCCGAGTGGTGCCCGCCTTGCAAGATGATCGCCCCGCACGTGGATCAGCTTGCCGAGGAATACAAGGACAAGGTCAAGGTCGGCAAGGTCGACGTCGAGGCCAACCAGGCCCTGGCCAGCAAGTACGGCATCAGCTCGATCCCGACCCTCATCATGTTCAAGGGTGGCGAGCCGGTGCAGACCATTCAGGGTGCCAACCTTCCGGCCATCAAAGAAGCCCTCGAGGGAGCCTGAGGGTTCGCGTCGCGAGTGATCAGCAGCGTCGTTCGAGAGGCTCGCTCGCGCTGCCGTACTTCTTCGCTCGATGTTCGCCTGACATGACTGCCACACGCGTTATCGCGGTGCACACGTTCCGAGAGGCCGTGTCGCAGCCGATCTACCCGCTCCTGCTCGTCGCCGGAGCGGTCATTCTTGGCGTATACGGGCTGTTGCCGTTCTTTACGCTCGGCGAAGACGTCGTGATGTTCAAGGCGGTTGGCCTCGACATCGTGGTAGCCGTCGCGTTGCTGCTCGGCCTCGTCGCGGCCAGTCGGACGGTGCACGACGAGATCGAGGACCGGACGATGCTCACGCTCATGAGCAAGCCCGTCGGTCGCGGCACCGTCATCTTCGGAAAGTTCCTGGGCCTGCTCGCCTCGAGCGGGCTCGTTATCGTCTTGCTGGGCGTGATCCTGGCGTTCCTGACGTGGCGGCGGATACCGGTCGACTTTGCCCTTGACCCCAGCCCGATCAAGACGAGCGACATCGCCGAGCTGCGAGGGCTCCGATCGATGCACCTGGCCGGCATCTGGCCACAGTTGGCCTTGGCATGGATGCAGGTCGGCGTGCTGATTGCAATCGCGGTGCTGGTGTCGACGCGGTTCGGGCTGTTCGTGAGCCTGCCGGCGTCGCTGGTACTGTACCTGGCGGGCAACCTGACGCCCTACCTGGCCGAAGCGTTCGCCGACGAGGGCATGGTGGCGTCGAGCGTGACCTTTGTCATCAGCACCGTGTTGCCGTTTTTGCGGGTCTTCGACCTGACCGAGTACACAATCTACGGCTCGATCGCGTTGCCGGGCTCTACGTGGTCCGACGACCCAAACGCCGCCCGGCTTGGGGCAATGTGGTGGTATGTCTTGGCGGCGGGCGGGTACTTCGTGGCTTACGTAGCGTTTCTGCTTTTCGCAGCCCGGTTGAGTTTTGCCACTCGTGACCTCGGCGGCAACGAAGGCTGAGACATCTGATCACGCCTCGGCGTGTGCTGATTACGCCTCGGCATGTGCCGCCCGCTTTTCCTTCGGGCTCTCAGGCTGAGCATGTTTATCCGGGCGAATCGTCAGGCCGCTGTACTTGGCCCACACCTGCGTCAGTTCAGCCCCGAAGAAGACGATGACGGCAGAGTAGTAGACCCAGACGAGCAGTACCACGATGCTGCCTGCAGCGCCGTAGTCGCTACCGACGCCGCCTTTGGCGAGGTAGAGGCCGATCAGGAACTTGCCGACTGCGAAGAGCACGGCTGTCACCCCTGCCCCGAACCAGACGGCCTTCCAAGGAATGTTCACGTCAGGCAGGAACTTGAAGATCAAGCCGAACAGTGCGACGTAGATCGCGATCGAGATCACGAAGTTGAAGATTTTCCAGATCGTTCCACCGCCATCGCCGAAGACGGCGCTGATGATGCCGGTCACCGCGAGCGTCACAAGCAGCAGGAAGAGAATGGCAAAGATGACGCCGATGCTGAGCATCCGCTTTCGCAGCCAGCCCATCATGCCCGCGCCGGGAACGGGCTCGACGTCCCAAATCTTGTTGAGCGCGCCTTGTAGCTGGGCAAAGACGCCGCTGGCACTCCAGACGATGGCGCCGATGCCGAGTAGCCCGGCAAACATTCCCAAGCCCCCGCCCTTGACTTGGTCCATCTGGTTTGGCGACGCCTCGCCGCTCTGCTCAACTCCTTCTGCCTGTTCTTCACCGTCGTCCATGACCTGATCAATCGTGGCCCCGACTCCCGGTCCCATGAGGGAGCTGACCTGGTCGACAACCCGTTGCTTGGCGTCGTCGCCGATGAGACCACCGACGATGAGCGTGACGAGCACGATCAGCGGGGCGAACGACAGGGCGGTGTAGTACGCGATGGCCGCCGCCTGGGTGAGCGCTTCGTCCTCCAGAAAGTCGTTGACCGTCTCCTTCAAGGCGGCGAAGGTGTACGGGCTCTGGTTGGCTTTGGGTTGGTCGGTCATCAGCGGCCGACGCTAGCGCGACGCTGGTCCGGCGCGCTGCGCTTTTGCAATGGATGTATGGCCGTCAGTCCTACGGTCGCGGCCCGTCGTGTCGTCCCTCCAACGTTTCAGCCACTCGCTCGCCTCCGTCAGCCCGCGCCGCCAGCCCTTCATGGTTCGGCGGAACTACGCCTACGAGCTCAAGAGCGCCGTCACCTTCCCACTGGCCGCGGCGTTGGGCGAAGGAACGTTCACGGGCGTGGTCGCCAGCAAGTACTTCAACGCCGGCCCGCTGCTGATCGCCGTCATCACGGCCGCCCCGATGTTCGGAAACATCCTGGCGCTGCTCTGGAGCGAGTTGGCCGAAAGCCAGCCCAAAGTCCGCTTCATCAACGGCCTGCAGATCGCGCTCGTCGCCGTCACTGCGCTCGTCGGCCTGACGTGGTTCATCCCAATCGAAAGCGGCTTGGCGGGCGTCACCTTCGCCGCGATCATCATCGTGGCTCGTGTGCTGGCCAGCGGGATTATCACGCTCCGCAGTGCCGTGTGGCGGCTCAACTACCCGCGCAACCTGCGGGCACAAATCATCGGTCGCATCAACGGCGTCTACAACACCGTTCTGGCCGGCATGGTCCTGGCGGCAGCGTTCGCATTGGACGCGCGGCCGGGCATTTACGCGATTCTGTACCCGGTGGTTGCCGCCGTCTCACTGTTCGGCGTGCTGCAATTCAGCCGCATTCGCGTTCGCGGCGAAGGGGCTTTGCTCAAGCGGGCGAAACTCGTCGCTGCCGGCGCGTCGGCCGACCCGAGCATTGAAAGCGGCGGGGCACCGGTTCTTGATTATTCCGTCACGGTGCGCGACCGCGTCGCCGGCAGTGCCGTCGGTCGCCTCACGCAGCGCATCGTCGATGCCTTCGAACTACTCGCCGATGACAGAATCTTCCGCGAGTACCAGTGGTGGCAGTTCATCCTGGGCTCGAGCTTCATGGTGATGTTCCCGTCGCTCATCCACGTCGTCAGTTCGGAGATGACGAATCCCAAGACGCAGTACGTGCTGGCAATTCTCGTCGTGCAATTTGTGCCGATGGTGACAGGCGTCGTCTTTTTACAGCTGTGGGCACCCCTCTTCGATCGCGTCGACCTGCTGACCTTCAGACTTTGGATCGGCGTGGCCGCGCTGGTGTCGCACGTGTTGATCCTCGTCGGTGCAGTCACGAACTCTCTTGCCATCGTCGCCGTCGGCACCTTTGCGGTCGGCATCTCGATGGGCGGCGGTCAACTCGCGTGGCAGCTCGGGCAAAATGCCTTCGCCACCAAGGAAAACGTCGGCCGCTACATGGGCCTGCACGTCATGCTCACCGGGCTGCGTGGCATGTTCGCACCCTTCGTCGGCGTCGGCATCTATCACCTGCTCAGCCGCTACATCTCGACCAGTGGCTTCGACGGCGCGCCCGGTGGGCGATGGGTCTTCGCCGCCTCGGTCATACTGGCCACGGTGGCCCTCTTCGGTTACGTCAGCATGAGGCGGCGGTACAAGGACGAACTGATGGGTCGCGACGAGGACGGACCGGCTTCTGGCAAAGGCCCGCTTACTGCCGTACCTTCGACCGCGTGAAACGGATCGGGGGCAAGGTCAGAGTCGCGCTGGTTCTCGTTGCCGTCTGCGGCTTTGCGATCTACCACGTCATACGTCCGCAACAGCCGGTGCCCGGTCGCTCGTCTAACGTCGTCGAAGCGGTCGAGGGCGAGGTCATCCTGCTGGACGTCAAGGGGACGATCTGCCGAATCCGCCTGACCGGCGTTGTTGCCGTCGACGGGGCGGAGGCGGTCATTCGCCGATTTGCCGACGAAGGCCCGATCCGTCTTCTGAGCGAGCCGGTACCACAGCGCGAGGAGTCGGGCGACCTGCTGGCCTACGTCTACCACGAGCAAGGGGGCCTGACGCTCAATGAGCGACTTGTCGCCGAAGGGGTCGCCTTTGCCGAGAGGCGGCACGATTATGCCTACGCCCCGACTCTGATCGGCCTCGAATCCGAGGCACGACGTCAGCGGGTGGGAATGTGGTCTGCGATGCCGCAGGATCCACCGATGCCACGATGGCGGCGGGTATGGCTTGATGCACAACGGGCGACGCGTCGCTAAGCACGGCTGGCCTCGGGATGACGAAGGACGTGTCGCCGGTTCGTGCCTCTAGAAAGAAGAAAAGCGTCCCGGACCATGCGGTACGGGACGCTTGACGTTCAGGAGGTGCCGTTCGATCAGGCCGAGTGACGCAGCGGGGTGCTGCGAACGGCCGGTCCGATGCGGGCGGTCGGACGGTGGTGGCCGTCGTCGTCGGCCGTACGGGCCGGCGGCGGCGGGGCGACGGCCGTGTTGGCCATGCCGCTGCGTGGGTGGGCGTTGTCGTACGCCTCCTTCATGCGGTCGGTTGTCAGGTGCGTGTAGATCTGCGTCGTCGACAGGCTCTGGTGGCCCAGCAACTCCTGAACGCTGCGCAGGTCAGCACCGTTGTTGAGCAGGTGCGTCGCAAAGCTGTGCCGCAGCGTGTGGGGCGAAATGCCCGGGTCGAGGCCGACCTGCTGGAGGTATTTGTCGAGTTTGCGGCGGACGCTGCGGGTCGACAAGGCTTCGCCGTGCTTGTTGAGGAAGATGCGGCTTTCGCCGGTCAGGCCCTCGTCGCCGCCCGTCGGGTCGTCGGGGTCGAGCCCTCGAACCTGCAGGTAATGGCGGACGGCGAGAATTGCCTGGCTGCCGATGGGCGTGAGGCGGTCCTTGCGGCCCTTACCTCGAACGCGCAGGATGCCTTCGTCAAGATCGACGTCTGCCAGGCTCAGCTCGACCAGTTCGCTGACGCGAATGCCGCTGGAGTAGAGCACTTCGAGCATCGCCTTGTCGCGGGCACCGAGGACGTCGCCGTCATCGGGGGCGTCGAGGAGGCGTTGGACCTCGTCGAGGTCAAGGCACTTGGGCAGGCGTTTTTCCTGCTTGGGCGTGCGGATGCCGACCATCGGCGACTCCTCGCACTTGCCGCGTTTGATGAGGAACTTGTAGAAGCTCCGCATCGTCGCCAGCTTGCGGGCGGTCGTGCTTTTGGTGTAGTTCTGGCCATGCAGGTAGGCCAGGAAGTCGCGGACCGTGGTCTGCGTGCAATGCGTCAGCCGCTGGTCGAGCGGCGTCTCGTCATGGAGCCGAGCGTCACCGCCGTAGCTCATGCCGATCTCGCCGGCAGCGAACTGCGTCAGCTGGGCGAGGTCGGCTCCGTAGGAGCGGACGGTGTAGTCGCTGAAGTGCCGCTCGTGCTTGAGGTAGTCGAGGAAAGCCTCGACACAAGGCGGGCGGGCGACAGATTCGTCACCTTCGGCGGCTTTGCTCGATTCGGGCAGTTCGGCCTCGCTGGTGACCGGCGGCACAGGGGCCGACGCGGCACGCGGAGGGCGTACAGGCGGGAACGGAGAATTGTGAATGGCGTCGGCGTCGGCGGGGTTCGTCGTCGGGGACATACTCGCGAGTCCTTGTGCCGCTTCTGCGGCAGGCTCTGCGATCGGTTAGTAACCGCCGGTGTCTTACACCAAAGGTGAAAGTCGTTCTCCGGCACAACGCGGGATGGCTCCGCATCCCCGCGGCGAGACTCTTTGGGTTGCCGCTGTACCTCCTGGCACACTGGCGTCGATCGGCCGGTCTCGTCGGCCTTACACCTGCTACTTCGGCGTTACGTCCCCTAATGCTTTGGTGACAAATATGGTTTACGGACGTTCCAAGCCTGCTGTGCCACACCATCTCCCGCAGGTGAAGGCGTGCGCCAGGCGCAAACGCACGTGGCACGGGTCACCCGCACCCACTGTGCGATCGACCCGTGCCACGAGGATTGGCTGTGTTGTCCGCCCGCCGTTACGCCGCCTGAGACAGTTCGCCTGCCAGTTCACCGGCGAGGTGCTGACCGAGCTGGTGGCCCAGCGATGCAGCGTCGAACCAGTCGAAAGGCGTCGCCGGGTCATCGACCATCTCGGCGATGGCTTGCAGGACGATCGTCTCGTCGCCCGTCTCGTACGTCATGAAGAAGTGATGCCCGCTCTTTTCGAGGGAAAGCGACCGCTGTTCGCGGGCGGGTGACATCAGATCGACGGAGTCGGTGGTCTCGGTCGTGGACAGGAGGTTCTGGTTCATCGTGTGAGTCCTTTCAACGAGTGCCCGTAGTGGGTGTTGTCCCCCGCGGGGTGATCAACGGCCGAGGCTACCGAGGTTTCGGCCTGTGCCTGCCGCCACTTGAGGTCGCGGTTGCTGCTGCCTTGCCGGTAGGCGCTCGATAGCGTCCATCAGGTCGGCCAACAACGCGTGGTAGACGAAGCCGGCATAGCGGTCCATCACCAGGAAGACGTCACGACCACCGGTCGGCCCCTCTGGGTCGTGGCGGCCGTAGGCGTAAGCCATGGCCGCCCGGCGGACGCTGCCGTCGCGTGCGTCGAAGACGCCACTTTGCTGTAACATTTGGCGACCGGCCACGCCAGGTGAGGGCAGCGCTTCGCCCGCCCTATCGGCCGTTGCCGTTCGCGATAAGCCGCGAATGGCCTCGGCACCGGGAAGGGCAAATGCCCGCAGTGTCGAACCGTCGGCGGCGAAGACCTGCAAAGCAGCGCCCATCGTCGGCGGGTCGTAAGGCTTATACAGCGTGATGCTCGGGACGACGAGCGCGTCGACGCCGAGCAGCTCGCAGACCGCAGCCGCGTCGGCCGGGTCGTTGATGCCACCGATGCCGAGCGCGATGTACGCCTCGGCAACGCGATTGACCGGAACGGCCGTGATGCCGCGGACGCTGGCGAGCTTGCCGTAGAGCACGTCTGCCTGCAGCAGCGGGTCAACGCCGTTCTCACCCGACAAGTTCGTGGCCGGGGCGACGGCCCAGACCTGCGGCTGAAACACGGGAGCAGCGAGCTGACGCTCGGTTCCGTAGGCCGGCGTCCTGTCGGCACAGCCACCGGTCATGGCCGCGGCGCAGAGGCACGCGGCGACAAGAATGCTCCGCGTGGACATGTTGAGGCACCGCATGATGTAAACGCTATCGGACGTTGCCGTTTCTAACCTTGAGCGCAAGCGGGTCCACTAAGCTCACGGTGCGTGTGGCTCTTGTGGCTCATCCTCGGCGTGGCGATCGGGCTCGTCACCGCGTACCTGCGGTTGTCGCTCACGCGGCGGGCGCTGCGGCAGGTGGCTGGCGCGCTCGAGCAACTTGCCGCCGGTCGTGGCAGGCCTGACGTCCGGGACGTCTGGCGTGACGGCAGCCGAAGGCCGATCCGTGTCGTCCGCCAGATCGCACGAGACGTACACAATTACGAACGGCGGACGAGTGAAACCATCCGCCGCCTCGAACGCCAACGCAGCGATCTCAACGCGCTCGTCGACGCGCTGCCCGACCCGATCGTCCAGGCCGACAAGCAACGGCGGCTCATTCTCGTCAACCAGCCGGCCGTCGAATTGCTGGGCGTGCCGAAGGAGCAGGCCATCGGCGCGACGGTTGAGGCAGCCATTACCGAGCCGGAGGTGCTGGCGCTATTCGACAAAGTCGCCAAAATTGCGATCGGTGACCTCGGTCGCAACGGCAAGCCCCGTCTGCCCGTCCGCCGGGAGTTGCGACTCAGCAGCGGCGGGCGGCAGATGGCGTACCAAGCGGTCGCCACCCGCAGCGAAGCGGGTGGCGTCATCGTCGTGTTGCGCGACATCTCGACGCTCGACCAGGCGCTCCGCATGAAGGCCGACTTCGTGGCCAACGCAAGCCACGAACTGCGGACGCCCGTCGCGGCCATCAAGGTCGCCTACGAAACACTGATCGAGCTGCTCGATGAGGCGTCCAAACCGACACCGGCGGCACAGCGGTGCCTGTCGATCCTCGGTGGGCATTTGCAGCGGGTCGAGGAAATGCTGCAGGATCTGCTCGATCTATCGAAGGTCGAGGACGCTGATCAGACGCCGAGCCTGGAGATGACGTCGCTGGCCGAGCTGTCGCGCGACCTGCGGCAAACGGTCGGCCCGCTGGCGGCGAGGCGAGACGTCATGCTCGAGCTACCCGACGGCTCGGCCGACGCCTTTGTGACGGATCGAAAGCTCTTGCTGCTGGCCTTGAAGAATCTTCTCGAGAACGGCGTGAAGCACACGCCCGCCAACGGCAAGGTGACGCTGCGGATCCAGCGGCTGACGGGTGGCGATGGCGACGAGATTCGGCTCATCGTCGAAGACACGGGTGTCGGCATACCGGACGACCACATCGACCGCATCTTCGAGCGGTTCTACCAGGTCGATGCCGCCCGGACCGGCACCAACGCCCGCAGCGTCGACCGCGGGACGGGGCTCGGCCTGAGCATCGTCAAGCATGCCATCAACGCGCTGGCAGGCAGTGTCCTGGTCGAGAGCGCCGTCGGCAGCGGGACGCGCTTCATCGTCACACTGCCCGAAGTCGAGGCACCGGCCTCGTGACGGCTGAGGAACGCGATGCGTGGTTGATGCTCGACGACAAGGCGCTGCTACGCGGCTGCCGAATCGAACGTCGCAGCGCCGGTGGCCCGGGCGGCCAAAAGCGGAACAAGACTGCCTCGACGGTTCGCTTCACGCACGAGGCGACCGGCCTGACCGCCAATGCGGCCGAGGATCGGTCGCTGCGTGTCAACATGGTCCACGCGACGCGTCGCCTGAGACACAAGATTGCCGGCGTGACGAGGCGAGAGCTTGATCTGATGGATCTGTCGACACCGACGTGGTGGGGCGAGTACGTCGGCCGCGGTGTGCTTCGGATGAACGTCGCCAACCCGATGCATCCGCAGGCGACAGCGTTCGTGCTCGACGTGCTCGACGCATCGGCCGCCGATCCGACGGTGGCGGCGTTGCATCTGAGCATCTCGGTTCGGTCGCTCGTCCGGTTCCTGCACGAGCCTTCCGAAACCTGGCGGGCGGCCAACGATCTGCGGACAAAGTGGTCGCTGCCGGCACTTAAGGTGCCGTAACAGGCTTGTCTTGCAGCACGTCCGTTTCGCCCTCAGACCTGGCGATAGTCACCGCACCGACGCTGTCGCCGAAGATGTTGACGGCCGTACGGCACATGTCGAGCGGGCGGTCGAAGACGAACAACAGCGCCATGCCTGCGATGAGGTCGACCTCGATGCCGCGCGACGCCAGCCCGTTCTGCACACCGCCCAAAATCACAGCGATGGCCACGAGGCTCGCCGACGGCACGCCTGCCACGCCCACGCTCGTCAAAAGCGCCGTCAGCACGATGATGAATTGCTGCGTGATCGACAGGTCGACGCCAAACGCCTGACAGATAAAGACGGCCGCGACACATTCATACAAGGCCGTCCCGTCCATGTTGACCGTCGCCCCCAGCGGCAGCGTGAAGCCAGCCACCCTGTTGCTCACGCCCGCCCGCTTTTCGACACAGTCCATCGTCAGCGGCAGCGTCGCCGACGACGAGCTTGTGCTGAACGCCGTCAGCAGTGCCGGCGTCATCGCCTTGTAGTGCCGCAGCGGGTTCACCCGGGCCACGAAAGCCAGCACGAGCGGCATCACGCCCAGAAAGTGCACCAGCAACGCCGCCAATGCCGTCGCCGCGAAGACGAGGATGCCCGTCAGGAACTGCTCGAACCGGCCGTCTGGGTAAAGCGACGCAAACTGCTTGGCGAACGTGCCTGCGATGAGAAAGAAGACGCCGATCGGGGCCAGTCGCAGGACGACGTCGGTCACCATCAGCGTCAGGTGGTAGATGCCGTCGATGACGTTTCGTACCGCCCGGCCGCTGTCGGGGTGCAGGCGGATGACGCGGCTGAGGAAGTAGCCCACCAGCATCGAGACGACGATCAGCCCGAGCAATTGCCCGTCGGCGGCAGCACCGACGAGGTTGTCGGGCACCATCGCACGGAAGACGTCCAGGAAGTCGCCACCCGTTTTGCCACCCACCTTGGCATCAACCGCGGCACGGTCACCGGCAAAGGCCGACAAATCACCACCGGCCAGGATCGGCTGACCACCGACGACGCCGGGCGAGATCACGTTGACCAACACCAGGCCGATGAGAACGGCGATCAGGCTGGTCGTCAGGTAGTAGACGAGCGTTTTGGTGCCAAGCCGGGCAAAGTCCCCGCCACCGCCGGCCTGGGCGGTGAGGTTGGCAATGGCCAGGATGATGCTCGTGGTAACGAGCGGGACGATGATGAGCTTGAGTCCGTTGAGGAACAGGTCGCCACCGAGCTCGAAGAGCTGGTAGAGGGCGGTTGCGATGACCTTATCGCCACCGACGGTGCCCCTGGCTTCTGGGGCGGTCGAGGCAGGAATTTCGCCGATGGCCCACCAGCCCACGGCCAACCCTGTTGCGGCACCCAGGAGCAGTCCGAGCAGGATCTGCCAGTGCAACGGCCATTGCCAGGGCTTGTGCGCGTTCTGCATACGCCGCCGACTCTAACGGCCGCTGCGTCCTGTCGCACGTGTGCCGTTGCGCCGCGTAAGTTTCTATTGAAATGAGTCGGCTCACCCGATAGGGTGACGGCGAATGCCCGGCCGTGTCGGCCGGTTTTGGGAGAAATTTATGCAGCACATCCGACGTACCTCTGTCGTCCTCGCCGCCGCCGTCGCCGCATCAGCGGGCGTCGCCAGCGCTGACCTTCTTATTCCGAACTCATCGAATGACACCATCGGCCTGTACAGCAGCGTCGACGGCAGCGTCATCAATGCCAACTTCATCGTCGACGCCAACGACGCTGCCACATACGACTTCGGCACCCCGAAGGAAGCCATTCAGGTCGGTAACGAGATCTTCGTCAGCGATCAGCTGGCCGATGCCATCTTCATCTTCGACCTCGGTGGCAACTACGTCGACAAGATCGACTCCGGCCTCGATAACGTCCGCGGCCTCGCTTACGAGCCGAGCAACAACACCGTCTACATTGCCAACGGTGGCAACGCCAACGGCGCGCCCGAAGACCAGATCGTCACGATCGACCCGACCAGCCGCTCCATCACCGGCAGTTTCGGCTTTGGTCCGCCCAACTTCTCGCCGTTCGACGTCGAGACGTACATGGGCCGACTGCTCGTCAGTGACATCGACGGCGGCTCGCTGAACAGCGAAGGCGTCGACGTCTTCGAGCTCGACGGCACGTTCGTCAGCCGCATCGTCTCGGCCAACACGACTGACCCGGACAGCGGCCCCGACTTTCCGCAGCAGATCAGCGCCAAGATCAGCGACGACGGCTTCCTCGTCGCCGGCTTCAGCCCGCCGGCCGGCGTCTTCGAGTACGACAGCGACGGCAACCTCGTCGCCACCTACGCCGACAACTTCGGCCAGCGCGGCGTCTTCGAACTGCTCAACGGTGACTACCTCTACACCGGTGGCGGTCCGGACGGCCAAGGCACCTACGCCATCGACCTCGCCACAGGCGGCCTGACCAAGGTCGGCGACGGCAATCAGTACATCTCCCCGGTCGCCATTCCCGAGCCGGCCACCGCGGCCGTTCTGGGCCTGAGCGTCCTCGGCATGCTGCGTCGCCGCCGCTGATCCGGCTTCATCCTCAGTCTGACCTGGCCCAGCCACTCCGGTGGCTGGGCCTTTTCGTCAGCCCTCCGCGCCGTGGCGACACGCGCAACGTCCTCCGCGCTACACTGCCCGCTCATGGCCGACGCCGGTGCAAAAGCCTCTGACGCCGCCACGCCGTACCAGGTGCTGGCCCGCAAATACCGCTCGCGGACCTTTGACGAAGTCGTCGGCCAGGAGGCCGTCGCTACAACGCTCAAAAAGGCCATTCGAGACCGGCCGCGTCCACCACGCCTACCTGTTTTCCGGCACACGCGGCGTCGGCAAAACGTCGATGGCCCGCATCCTGGCGCTGGCTCTGAACGACCCCACGGCCGAAGCGCCCACGCCCACGCCCGACCCGACGAGCGAAACGGCCGACGCGATCTTCAAGGGTGACGACGTCGATGTCATCGAGATCGACGCCGCCAGCAACACGGGCGTCGACAACGTCCGCGACCTCATCGAAAATGCCCGCTTCCGGCCGATGCGCAGCCGGTTCAAGATCTACATCATCGACGAGGTCCACATGCTCTCCAAGGCGGCGTTCAACGCGCTGCTGAAGATCATGGAAGAGCCGCCGAGCCATGTGAAGTTCATCCTGGCGACGACGGAGCCCGAGAAGGTGCTGCCGACGATTCTGAGCCGCGTCCAGCGGTTCGACTTCCGCAACATCGCCTCGAATGACATCGTCGGCCATTTGCAGGCGGTTGTGACCAGCGAAGGCCGCACCGCCAGCGATGACGCGCTGGCCCTTGTCGCCCGCAACGGCCAGGGCTCGATGCGTGACAGCCTGAGCCTGCTCGACCGTTTGCTGGGCGGCCTCGACGCCAGCGACACGCTCGACATCGGCGACGTGACACGGCTGCTGGGCCTGCCGCCGCGTGAGCAGATCGCCGACTTGATCGACGGGGTTGCGGAAGGCGACGCCAAGGCCGTGCTGGCTCAGGCCGACTCGATGTTGTCGGGTGGTTTGGCGTCGGACGCCTTCATCGGTTCGCTTGTCGAGCACGTCCATGTCTTGCTGGTGCGTTCCGTCGTCGGCGACGGCGAGGGCAACGACCTGCCGGGCGTGACGGGCGAGCGACTCGACGAGCAGGCCGAGCGCTTCGATCAAGCGGGGATGACGCAGGCAGTCGTGATCCTCGAAGAGCTTCGCCGCCAGCTTCGCGGCAGCGGCGGGGGCGGGACAGGCCGAGCCCTCATCGACGCGACGCTGGTCCGGCTGGCGCTGGCGCGGCAATTCACGCCCGTCGACGACCTGATGGCCGCCGCCAGTGGTGCGGCATCGCGACAGCCTGCGGAAAAAAAAACGGCTGACATAAAGCCTGCTCGCCGCCCACTTCCAGAGCGAGAAGCACCCGCTCCCCGTAAGGCCGAGCCGGAAGGTTCAGGCACGGCTGACCCCGCGCGGCGAGAACCTGTCGCAGCGGACGCGACGCCTCCCGGCTCGGCACCACCGAGCGATGTAACGCTGACGCCCGCTCCGTCGCCAGAGGTCACACCACCATCAGCATCAGGCGACTCGCCTCTGTCGCAGTTGGTGGCTGCACTGAATCGTGGAGGCGCACGCGATGCGTCGCTTGTTGCCGAGTCTCGACTGGAGGTCGCCGCCGACGGTGCGGTGACGTTGCGATACGCGCACGAGCACTCGATGTTCCCGGGCATGCTCGAGCGTCATGGCACGCGGCCGCAGATCGTGGCGGCGTTGCGAGAGGTGTTGTCGCTGGAGGCCGACCCGCCTTTGGCGTTCGAGGTCGATGAGGCACCGGAAGCAGGCGACGAGGAGGCCCAGGAGCGGGAAACGAAGCGTCCGCGGATCAAGAAGCCGCCCATCCCGACGGGCGACGTGGCCATGCCGACGGCGCCGAACGCACCACCGCCGGAGCTGGATTGGGAAGCCGACCCGCTGGTCAGGGCCGCGATGCGGGAGCTGGGCGCGCGTGTGGTGAAGGTCGAAGACGCGTGACAGAAGGCCGCCGCGGCGGCCGCGGCGGCGCATGGGTGTGGCGACCGCATTCCGTCCGGCGGTGCACGCAAAAGAGGGCAGTCTTGAGACGTTTCGACGCTGAAAGTGCGTAGGAATTACGTTGCTGCGCACGACCCGCCGACGGACTCGGCGGGCGTCGGCCTGTTCCACGTGGAACAACGGGGGACCTTCAGAGACCGACAATCCTTCGCCACGACGCGTGGCGGGGGATGGCGAATGTTCCACGTGGAACATTCCGCTCCCGCCGACGAAGCCGGACCCCAAATGGCCGCCGCGGCGCAGCGCTTAGTCGAGGTTCATCTTCAACAGGAACTCGCCGTTGCTCTTGGACTTCTCGAGTCGGCCCTTGAGCAGCTCCATCGCCTCGACCGGGTTCATGTCCGAAAGCACACGTCGTAAGCGGTAGACGAGCTGCATTTCCTTCGGATCGAGCAGCAGTTCCTCGCGGCGGGTGCCGCTGGCGTTGATGTCGATGGCCGGGTAGACGCGCTTTTCGACGAGGCGACGGTCGAGGTGCAATTCGCTGTTACCGGTGCCTTTGAACTCTTCGAAGATAACGTCGTCGGCCTTGGAGTTCGTGTCGACAAGGGCGGTGGCGAGGATGGTGAGCGACCCGCCGTTCTCGATGGCGCGGGCGCTGCCGAAGAAGCGTTTGGGCTTTTGCAGGGCAGCGGTGTCGACGCCGCCTGAGCCGAGCTTGCCGCTGGACGTTTCGTTGTTGTACGCGCGGGCGAGCCGGGTGATGGAGTCGAGGAGGATGATGACGTCCTTGCCGTACTCGACGTATCGGCGGGCCTTGTCCATCACGGTCTCGGCCACCTGGATGTGGCGGGCGCTGCCTTCGTCGAAGGTCGAGCTGACGATCTCGCCCTTGGTGTTGCGACGCATGTCCGTCACTTCCTCGGGCCGCTCGTCGATGAGCATGATGATCAGGACGGCCTCGGGGTGGTTGATGCTGATCGAGTTGGCGATCTTCTGCAGCAGTACCGTCTTGCCCGTCCGCGGCGGGGCGACGATGAGCATGCGCTGACCCAGGCCGATGGGCGTGACGAGGTCGACGACGCGCATCGAGACTTCGTCAGGGGCATGTTCGAGGTGCAGCCGCCGTTCGGGGTGCAGCGGCGTCAGGTCTTCGAAGTTCCGGACGCGGTGCACCTTCTGCGGGTCCTCGCCCATGATCTTGTCGACCTTGAGCAACGCGAAGTACCGCTCGGACTCTTTGGGCGGACGGATCTGGCCGAAGACGGTGTGGCCACGCTTGAGGCCGAACCGGCGGACCTGGCTCGGGCTGATGTAGATGTCGTCAGGCGAGGCGACGTAGTTGTTGTCGGGGCTGCGGAGGAAGCCAAACCCGTCGGGCAGCACTTCGAGAACGCCCTCGCCGAAGAGCAGGCCGGTCTTGCGTGCCCTGCCACGAAGGATGCGGAAGATAAGGTCCTGGCGCTTGAGCTTCGGCGCCTCGTCGATGCCTTCTTCCTTGGCCAGTGCGAGCAACTCGTCGTCGCTCTTGTCGCGCAGTTCGCGGAGGTAGAGCTTGTCCTCGTGGGTCAACGGCTTGAACCGCAGCCCCTCGGGCGTGTTGGCGGCGATCTCCTCGTCGCTGGGGATGTACGGCTTGTCGACCCGTTCTTCCTCGACCTCAGGCTCGGGCGCTCGATGCACGCTTTCGACAGGCTTGGCGGCTTTGGCAGTCTTGGCACGGCGTGGCGCGCGGGCCTTTTTAACTACCTCAGGCTCTGCCGGTTCGTCGTGGGCGGCTTCGATTTCGGATGGCTCTTCTGGGGCAGGCGTTTCTTCGTGAACGAGCGGCTCTTCTGCCACGGCGTCTGACTTCTTGGCGCGGCGACGACTCTTCCGCTTGGGCTTGACCGGCGCATCATCCTCTGCAGCGGCGACTGCGGCAACGGTGCCTTCAGCCGGCTGGGTTTCATCAGCGGCCGGGGCGTCGACGGCCTCGGTCAGCGGCAGGTTCTGCTGCTCGGCGTCTGTCGCCTCGTCTGTCTTGGTCCGCCGCCGGGAAGTACGTTTTGCCATCTGTTAGATAAGGGTTGATGAGGTCGTCGACCTCGGTCCGACCGCCGATGAAGAGAGCTTGGCGGGGGTGGCGCGGCTGTGGGCAGCGATGCCGACAGGCCACACATGCAATCGAATGTCGCAGGGTCACGCAAGGCGTCGCGTGAAAAGGTGGGTCAGGCCGCGCCGGCTGAAGCCGCGCCGCCACAGCATCCCGTCGTCGTTGAGCAACCGCAAGTGCCGCCCGCACTCGTGCCGCCGCAGCAACCTTGCCCGACGAGCGTCGACGTGATGTCGTCAAGAACAGCCCTGACCGCGTCGGCATCCGCCGGCTCGTCCGTGCTGTTGACGATCACATAGTCGGCCCGATCTCGCTTCTTGTCTAGGCCTATCTGTGCTTTTTCCCGACGTGCCAATTCGCCGGCGTCCCAACCGCGTCCGAGCACGCGACGCTGGCGGTCACCCTCAGGCGCATCAACCAACACCACGCGGTCACACAGCCGGTCCAGCCGCGTTTCCATCAGCAACGGCGAGTCCCAGACGTAGGCAGCCGTCGACTCGTCCCGGGCGGCAGCGTCCATCATCTCGACCCTGGCCTTGTTGACCACCGGGTGCAGCAACTCTTCCAGAAAACGACGCTGCTCCGGCTGATCGAACACCACGCGGGCCAACGCCGGCCGGTCGATCTCGCCGCGATCGTTCATGAACGACTCGCCGAACCGCTCGAGGATGGCCCGCTTGACCGCCGGGTGCGTGTAGGCGACGCGCACCAGCTCGTCAGAGTCGATGACGCAGCAGCCTGCCTTGCGGAACAGGCCGGCGACGTGGCTCTTGCCGGCTCCGATGCCGCCGACGATTCCGATGATGGGGCGAAGTGCGAACAACCGGCCACAGCGTATGCGGCAGGCGTTGGCGTTTCACCAGAACTCGCGCCACGCCGTGACGGCCACCCAATTTCCCGCAGGATCCTTCAAGAGCACGCCGTCTTCGCCTGCCACAATGCCCCGCATCGCCTCGAAGTCGACCTGCTCGCTCTGCAGCATCGTGACCAGCTCGTTGAAGTGCTTGACAAAGACCCCGGTCGGCCGCACGGAGTCGCGTTCGGGCAGACTCAGTCAGCACCTCGAAGCGAATGGCGTTGTTGTCGGCCGCGTAGACGATGCCGCCGTCGGTCCGCCGTTCCATGCGAAGCATGCGCACGTAAAACGCGTCGAGCTTCGGCACGTCGTCGGCAGCGACCGGCAGCGTGACATCATTGACGCTCTCCAGCCGCACGGGCGGCGGTTCGGGCAGCGTCGGCCGCTTGTCATCGCCCGCAGCCCGGATCGCCTCCCGCCACGCCGGTTCGCTTGTCTCGCTGTGCGACGGCTCCATGGATCACGATAGAGCCGTGCGCACGCAATCGGCGGCGGACGCACGAAGCGCCACGCCGCCGTCTGGTTCCTGTCCCTGATGGAGCACTCACGCCGCCATGCGCATCGGCGTCGGCTTCTGATCTTCCATCTCCTGCGGCAGGGCACCGCCGGCCGGCAGGTTCACGCTGGTCGGCGTGCTGCTCGGCCCGCTTTCGCCCTTGCCGTTCGTCCAGAACGCGCTCACCCAGGCCGTGTCGCCCGTGGTGCTCGGCGGGAACGGGATCTCGACCCGCGTCCGCGTGACCTGCTCGCCGTAGCTGCCATTCCGTGATGCTGTCGGGAGCGACCGGCCCGAGGTGCGTGAAGATGGTGGCTCCGGCGACATCCGCCGGCTTGGCCCGCCGCGTCTTGCTCTGCAGCAGCTCGACGATGATCCGCCGGCCCTCACCGAGCCTGACCTTCACCAAGGGCGCCATCGTCGGCCGCGGAATGCTCCGCCGCTCGCCGGTCGACACGTTCAGGCCGAGGTCGAGTTTCAACTCGTCGCTGACGTCGACCAGTCCGCCGATCTGCTTGGCGTATTTGCGGGTCAGTCGGATCACTTCCTTCTTGGTCTCGTTCTTACGCCAGATGGCCTTGCGCCCGCGTGTCTCGGGGTCTTCGGCCGCCTGCAGCTCGCTGGTGTAGGTGTTGACGGCGATCACATACTCGGCGACCTCGTCGACAAGGCCGAAGAGCTCGGCTTGGAGGTCATGAGGCGGGAGAAGTTGGTGACAAAGGTCCGCAGACCGTCGTCGGAGAGGGGTAGAAAGCTGTTCTGTGCCATGGCACGTCCTTGTGCAAGGGGAAGCGCCAACGCCGTGACCCACTGGCCCCAAACCACGCCGGCAGTCACTATGTCGGCCGTCGGACGCCGGCGACTGGAGGCGAACGACGAGACAATTGTTATCAGGACCCTTGCAAGAGCACGGCCGGCATACGTACTGACGCGAGCCCGTATCCCGCGCATCACTGCCCGCAGTGCAACGGGACGCAAATTGAGATGCGGTGGGGCTGGTAACAAAGGTCCGCAGGCCCGCGTCGGTGCTTGGAATGAAATTGTTGGTCGGCATGGTGGCTCCGTGTGTGGGAGGTAGATGCCAACGTCGCGACCATGTGGCCCCTGAACACGCCGGCAGCCTGTGTGTCGGCATGCCCGTCGGGTTGCTTGACTCGAAGTGGCCCGTCACCGTTATCGGCACCGCTCCGCATGGCCCCCGTACGGATCGACCGCACCTGCTCCGCCTGTGGCTGGCAGAACTTCCGCCTCCGCAAGTACCGCCGGCTCACACTGTTCGACGGCCCGGTCCGCCGCCACGCGATCGGGTTCTGCCGGAACGGATGGGCGACGAGCAGGACAGCTTCTGACGCGTTTCGTGCCGCAGCCGCTGACGTCTGGCGTGGTGGATGAGGAAACGAACGAACTCCTCGTGTGTCTGCTCACGAGCCTTGCAACCGACGCATCAACTCGTCATGATGCCGCCCCCGCCGAGGCACGACGGGCGGGCCGAGGGGACGGGCTTCATCACGCGGACGTTGTCGTCCGCAACCTCAATCCCCCACGGCCGCCAAGAAAGTCTTCGGCCGAGGGGAGACGCCATGCCTGCACACAAAACATTCCGCCGTTCCACCCAGCGCAGTACCTCGCCCCGCCGCTCACCGTGCCCTCGCCGAGGCCTGCGAACCCCGCCGCCTCCTCGCCGCCCTCACCTGGGACGGCGGCGGCGACGGCACCACCTGGGGCGACGCCTTCAACTGGTCGAGCGATACGGTGCCGACGGCGGCCGACGACGTCACCCTCTACGTCCCGGGCGACCTGACGGTTGTCGTAAACAGCAATCGCAGTGTTGGAAGTCTCGACAATCGAGAAACGATCGAAATTAGAGGATCAGATGCCTTCGGCAGCCCGTTGCTGTCGCTCGCTACTAACGACTCGACCAACAGTGGCACGATCCTGCTGACGAGCACATCGGCGACCAACAACCGGTCGGCGACCGTCAGCGTCAGCCGGGACGTGACGCTGACCAACGCCGCCGGCGGCCGCATCGTTGCCGAGGCGGGGACGGGCCTGGGTCAAACAGGCCTGCCGTTCCGGAGCCTCATCCTGCAAAACGCCAGCGGCGAGACGCCCGGCGGCACCTTCATCAACGAAGGCACCATCGAAGCCGGCGAGGAAGTCGAGTTCCGAATCGACGCCAATGGGGGTGGAGCAAGCGTCACCAACGATGGCGGCACGCTCGACGCGACGGCCGCCGGGGCCTTGATAGACGTGCAAACGGGCGGCAACGTCCTGACGATCGACGGCGGGATGGTCGAAGGCGACGTGTTGTTCCGCAACGTGGCGCTGTCGCTCGGTGCGGCCCCGGCCGGCGGTGTCCTGTCGGTCGAGGGCAGCAGCAACATCCTGGTTGGCGGCACGGTGCCGGCCGGGCTGACGCTGGCGGTCACCGCCAGCGACCGCACGGGCAGCGCGATCCTGCGGATCGACGACGACTCGACCAACAGTGGCACGATCCTGCTGACGAGCACATCGGCGACCAACAACCGGTCGGCGACCGTCAGCGTCAGCCGGGACGTGACGCTGACCAACGCCGCCGGCGGCCGCATCGTCGCCGAGGCGGGGACGGGCCTGGGTCAAACAGGCCTGCCGTTCCGGAGCCTCATCCTGCAAAACGCCAGCGGCGAGACGCCCGGCGGCACCTTCATCAACGAAGGCACCATCGAAGCCGGCGAGGAAGTCGAGTTCCGAATCGACGCCAACGGGGGTGGAGCAAGCGTCACCAACGATGGCGGCACGCTCGACGCGACGGCCGCCGGGGCCTTGATAGACGTGCAAACGGGCGGCAACGTCCTGACGATCGACGGCGGGATGGTCGAAGGCGACGTGTTGTTCCGCAACGTGGCGCTGTCGCTCGGTGCGGCCCCGGCCGGCGGTGTCCTGTCGGTCGAGGGCAGCAGCAACATCCTGGTTGGCGGCACGGTGCCGGCCGGGCTGACGCTGGCGGTCACCGCCAGCGACCGCACGGGCAGCGCGATCCTGCGGATCGACGACGACTCGACCAACAGTGGCACGATCCTGCTGACGAGCACATCGGCGACCAACAACCGGTCGGCGACCGTCAGCGTCAGCCGGGACGTGACGCTGACCAACGCCGCCGGCGGCCGCATCGTTGCCGAGGCGGGGACGGGCCTGGGTCAAACAGGCCTGCCGTTCCGGAGCCTCATCCTGCAAAACGCCAGCGGCGAGACGCCCGGCGGCACCTTCATCAACGAAGGCACCATCGAAGCCGGCGAGGAAGTCGAGTTCCGAATCGACGCCAACGGGGGTGGAGCAAGCGTCACCAACGATGGCGGCACGCTCGACGCGACGGCCGCCGGGGCCTTGATAGACGTGCAAACGGGCGGCAACGTCCTGACGATCGACGGCGGGATGGTCGAAGGCGACGTGTTGTTCCGCAACGTGGCGCTGTCGCTCGGTGCGGCCCCGGCCGGCGGTGTCCTGTCGGTCGAGGGCAGCAGCAACATCCTGGTTGGCGGCACGGTGCCGGCCGGGCTGACGCTGGCGGTCACCGCCAGCGACCGCACGGGCAGCGCGATCCTGCGGATCGACGACGACTCGACCAACAGTGGCACGATCCTGCTGACGAGCACATCGGCGACCAACAACCGGTCGGCGACCGTCAGCGTCAGCCGGGACGTGACGCTGACCAACGCCGCCGGCGGCCGCATTGTTGCCGAGGCGGGGACGGGCCTGGGTCAAACAGGCCTGCCGTTCCGGAGCCTCATCCTGCAAAACGCCAGCGGCGAGACGCCCGGCGGCACCTTCATCAACGAAGGCACCATCGAAGCCGGCGAGGAAGTCGAGTTCCGAATCGACGCAACCGGCACCGGTGCCAGCATCACCAACGAGGGCGATGTCGTCGTTGAAGCTGAGGCGACGGTCGACGTGCAGGGCACGCTCATCGTCGATGACAGCGACAGCGCTTTCCTGAGCGGTGGCCGCTTCCTTGTCGGAGATGCGGGAACACTTACCTTCTCGCCCGACCTAGTGGAACTCACGTCAGAGCTCGTGCTGACTGGCACAGCGACGGCTGATCTTGCACGACTTCAGGTCAACAATGGCGCTATTCGCCTGCTCGAAGGGGCGAATCTCACGATCAACCAGTCCAGTAGCAACCCCTTCGAGAACCGCGGCATCCTCGACCTGTCGGCCACCAGCACGCTCACCATTGACGGCGACGTCGCCTTTGGCGGCGTGAGTCAGCCGGTCATTCGCAGCGAGATCGCGTCGGCGGCGGACTTCGGGCGGGTCGTTGTCAACGGCAGCCTCGACCTCAACTCGCCGGACTCGACGAGCCGGTTTGATCCCGACCTTGTCGGCGGGTTCGACCCGGACGTCGGCGACAGCTTTGGCGTCATCACGGCCAGCGGCGGCGTGAGCAACGGGTTCGACTCGTTCCAGGGCGGCGAGGATCCGTCGGGTGACGTGCTGGCGGTGTCGCGGCCGGATGGGCAGACGGTGGCGGTGGCGATCGTGCCGGGGCCGTTGCCGCCGGCGCCGCAGATTCTGGGGCAGAGCTTCGAGTTCGAGGAGCGGCTGGCCGTCACCTTCGACTTCGACCAGGACGTCTCGGCCTTCCTGTCCCGCAGCGATTACACGATCACGAACACCGACACCGGCGAGACGCTGCCGCAGTCGGCGGGCGTCCTGTCGTTCAACACGACGAGCAACCAGGCGGTGCTGGACCTGTCCGGTGACATTCCGAACGGCAACTACGAGCTCGTCGTCGAGGCGAGCGACATCGCCAACGGTGCCGGCGTGCCGGCCAGCGGGCAGCCGATCACGCTCGACTTCTTCGTGCTGGCCGGCGATGCGAATCGTGACCGGCAGGTGTCGATCCTCGACTTCGCCATCCTCCGAAGCAACTTCGGCTCGTCGGGCGGCACGTTCAGCCAGGGCGACTTCAACTACGACGGCCAGGTGAGCATTCTCGACTTCGCGATCCTGCGAAACAACTTCGGCGCGAGCCTGCCGGCACCGGCGGCCTCCATCTTCGCCAGCGAAGAAGAGACGAAGTAGCCGCCGTCAGCTTCAGACGAACGGCCGTGGGATGGTCGCTGGCGTCCTACGGCCGTTGTCGTTGGCGAAAAAGAATGAGGAGGTCGTTCTCTGGCTCAGGCACCGGGCACCGAACATCGGGTCGCACGCGGATCTGGGCGACGCGGCGGACGGCGGCGTGGGGTTGTCTCATCGCACTCCAACGGCGATCACGCCTAACCGCCGAGTGCACGACAAGACCGAAGGCCCATGCCTCCAGCGATACGTGGGCCAGCGCCGCCTTCGACTCGACCGCGTCCCTCTGCTGCCGGGAGCCCGGCGACTTTTTGGATCGAAGGCTCGCGATTCCGTTGTCTGTCCCAGTGCGGCATCGACGCCACCCGGCCCCCGCACCCACCGACGCGTGGCCGTCCTGCTGACGGTCCACGGCATCCCACTCCCGCCACCGGAGGCGGCGTGAGCGGGGACGCTGGGATCCCTCCGCCGGCCTTTGAGGGTCTGACGCCTTGTTCTGCTCCGATGTTGGGAGGGGCTACCAGAACACTTCGTGTAGTTGCACCAAGCTTGCGGACAGGCGGCCCCTGCCCACAATGTCGCCATGCCTGACGTTTCGTCCGCCGACCGCTTTGTCTCGAAATGGCGGGGCGTTGAACTCAAGGAAACAAGCGTCAGTCAAGAGCACTTCATTGACCTGTGCCGCCTGCTCGATTTGCCTACCCCCACCGAAGCTGACCCTACCGGCGAAGACTTTGCCTTCGAAAAGCACACGCTCGTTACCAACACCGCCAGCAAAGGCTCCAAAGGCGTCGGCGGCTTTGTCGATGTCTACAAACGCGGCTGCTTCATCTGGGAGTACAAGACCAAGGGCAAGCACAAAGACCTGACCGACGCCTATCGCCAAGCCGTCCAGTACAGAGACGCCCTCGACAGCCCGCCGCTGACCGTCGTCTGCGACATCGACCGTATCATCGTTCGGACCCACTTCACCGGATACCCGCAGGAGACGCGGGAACTGCTCCTTGAAGAGGTCCCGTCGCACCTGACGCTCCTGCGTCGTCTCTTCGAATCGCCCGACACCTTCCGGCCCGACAAGACAACGGAGGCCGTCACCGTCGAACTGGCCAAGACCTTCGGCAACGTGGCCGGTCGTCTCGTCCACAGCGGCCCTGCCGACGACTCACTCTTCGCCAAGCTCGACACCGGACTTGCGGGAGGCATGGCGACCGCGCACTTCCTGATGAAGGTCGTCTTCTGCTTCTTTGCCGAAGATACGGGTCTACTGCCAAATGGCCTCTTCAGCCGAGCCATCGAGGCGGCCGTACGCGATCCTGAAGCGTTTCCCAGGAAGGCGAATCAACTCTTCGACACGATGGCCGCGGGCGGCGACTACGGCGAGCACACGATTCCCTACTTCAACGGCGGCCTCTTCAGAGGTCAACACGATGCCGTCTACTTGAATCAGGGCGAACTCCGCGATCTGCTCAAGGTCTCCGCCAAAGACTGGAACGGAGTCGATCCGAGTATCTTCGGTACGCTCTTCGAGCGGTTGCTCGACCCCGCCAAGCGTGCACAGATCGGCGCTCACTACACGAGCGAGCATGACATTCGGCTCGTCATCGACCCGGTGATCATGGAACCGCTGCGTCGCAAGTGGAAGGGATTGCAAGCCGACCTTGCCGCCGACGCCGTGCAGGCGGCGGCCATCGACGACAAGAAGGCGCGTGAAGTTGTCGGTGCCCCAGTGGTCATCGCGCTTCGCGGGTTCCGCGAGCACCTCGCAAGCCTGACGATCCTCGACCCGGCATGCGGTAGCGGCAACTTCCTCTATGTCGCCCTGCGCCGTCTGCTCGACCTTGACGCCGACGTCGTCGCCTGGGCCGCGCGGCACGGGATCACGCTCGACCCCAAACCGCTCGTCACGCCGCGTCAGCTCCGCGGCATTGAGATCAATCCCTTCGCCGTCGAGCTGGCGCAGGTGAGCGTGTGGATCGGCTACCTGCAATGGCTGCTCGCCCGCGGCATCGACCACCCGACGAAGCCCGTCCTGCAAACCCTCGACACCATCGTCTGCCGCGACGCCATCCTGACCGAAGACGGCAAACCCGCCGCGTGGCCGGAGGCGGACTTCATTGTCGGCAATCCGCCGTTCCTCGGCAGCAAGCAGTTTCGCCGGCACGGGCTGAGCGACGCGTACCTCGACCAGCTCTACAAGGCCTTCCCCGACACGCCGAACACGAGCGACCTGTGCGTCTACTGGTTTGAACTGGCCCGGCGGATCGTCAAACAGAAGCCGGAGGTGCGCGTCGGGCTGTTGGCGACGCAAGCGATCCGAGGCGGGGACAACCGGAAGGTGCTTGCTCAGATTGCCGACGACTCGGCGATTTTCAATGCTTGGAGCGACCGCCCTTGGACTCTCAACGGTGCAGCGGTTCGAGTGAGCATCGTCGCGTTCAGTGGTAGAAATAAAGATGACGATGCCACGGTTGACGGAGTAAAGGTCGACAAAATCAACGCGGATTTGTCGTCAAGCGTCGATGTCACTCAAGCCGTAAAGCTCAAGCACAACTCTGGTGTAGCGTTCATGGGTGACACTAAGGGCGGTGCATTTGACATCGACTTTGACGCTGCCGCTCAGATCGCTCGCGAACCTACGTTGGGAACTTCAAGGCATTCCGATGTGATGCGACCGTGGATGAACGCAGGCGACTTGACCCGTCGTCTTCGAGGTAAGTGGATCATCGACTTTGGCACCTCAATGAGCAAAGAGGACGCTGCTGACCACGAAGCGGCGTTCCGATTCGTCGAGAAAGAGATCAAGCCGACGCGGATCAAGAATCGTCGTCGGACTTACGCGGCGCATTGGTGGCTTCATGTTGAGCCGAGGCCTGCGATGCGCGAAGCGACTGCCGATCTTGATCGCGTCGTTCTCACACCACGCGTCGCATCCCACCGATTGTTTGTCTTCGTTCCGCGGACGACGCTGCCAGACAGTCGTCTGTTTCTGTTTGCACGATCTGACGACTACTTCATCGGCGTTCTTCATTCTGCCATTCATGAACTGTGGTCCCTCGCGACCTGCGGGTGGCACGGATTCGGCAACGACCCGACTTACAACGCCACGACTTGCTTTGAGACCTTTCCGCTCCCGTGGCCGCCCGGGGCCGAGCCCGGCGAGGGGGAGGACGGTGGTGGGGGGTACGACCTGCTGCAAGCCGTCGCGGGCGCGGCCGAGGCGTTGGTGGCCAAGCGGGATGCGTGGCTGAATCCGCCGGAGTGGGTCGCCGAGGTCGCCAGGAAGGTCGATCTGGGCGAGGACTTCTCAACGGTCCCCGCCGATGTCCGCCCCCTCGTCCGCGACTCGGCCATCGCCGCCGCGAGCGCCAAGGACGCCCGCCTGAAGAAGCGCACGCTCACCAACCTCTACAACGCCCGGCCCGAGTGGCTGAAGCTCGCCCACGAATCCCTTGACCGCGCCGTCCTCGCCTGCTACGCGAGCGTGGACCCCCAAGGGGATTGGAACCCCGACTGGTCCGCCGTCTGGCACGACACTGGCGCCGGACGCCTGCCGGCGAACGACGCCCCGGACGAAGTGAAGACCCGCCGCGCTGAGGTCGACCGCCTCGTCCTGTCGAACCTGCTGCGCCTTAACAAGCAGCGGTCTGCCCCCACCTCGTAGCTAACGAGGGTGGGAGTTGCGACCATGCGCCAGAGATTAAAGGTCGGGAGCTGTTTCCGGTGCGGTAGGAGGCAAGGGCCGCTCCCAAGGCACCACGGTGGCGTGGAAGCGTCTCCGTAAGGTTCCACCCGCATCGCATGGGAGCGGCCAACCTGAACGGTCTTGGCGATTCATCACGACACGTCGTGTCGTGGCACTCGGTCGCCGTTGTCGTGCATGCGCGGCGGGGCGGCGTGGATGCCGCGGGATATTTGCGGAGCGCATTTCATTCTGCGTGCGTGCATTGCAACGCTGCGTGCATGCAATGAAAATCTCGTGCGCAAAGCGACGCGGCGTGCATGACAAAGGACATTCCACGCATGCAATGGAGTCGCGCATGCATGCGATGCGACGCCGCGTGCATCAAAACTCATTCTGCATGGGGGCATAACGGACCTTCCGCGACGTCCGAGCCGTCTGCCAGCATCGGTCGTGCGATGTTCCCGGACCCGCCGGATGAACGGGCGTCGTTCGGCCGACGACGCGAGGCGTCCAAGGGGCAGCCGTGGCCGAACGGAACGGCTGGTGGCATGGATCGTGAGCCGTCCAGTACTGCAAGGCCGTCGTCGCGTTGGCAGGGCGTGGCTGCGCGGGTGAGTGGGGGGGGGCGATCTTTCGAGCTGTGGGGGCATCCCGCTGAGTCGAAGGGGAGGTCGTTCGCGTCGGAAGGAATCCCCCGCGGCCTGGCAGACATCCCCTCGGATCCGAAAAGCCTCCCCTTCGATTCGAAAGGCATGCCTAGCGGTTCAGAAGACATCCCCTTCGATCTGAAAGACTTCCCCTCCGAGTCAAAAGCCTTTCCCTTTGCGGCGCGGGGGATCTCTTATGCGGACCCAGCCGCCCTGGCTGGGCGTGAGGGGCGGTGAGGCGGGTGGTCGATGCAGTCTCTATGCAGCAGAACGCGATCGCCGTCGTGCAGGGGGAACTCGTCGAGGACGATGCGTTGGCGACGGCCAAGGTGGACATCGTGACGCGGCAGGGGGAGGCGGTCGTCGGGAAGTACGACGACACGATCGAGCTGCGGCCGGGGACGCTCAGGGATCTGCCGTGGGTGGACGCGTTGCAGAAGCAGCAGTCGCGGGAGCTGGGGTTCCTGCAGATGAAGGCGCTCGAGGGGAAGGTGCAGCTGGGGCAGGTGCTGGTGGCGACGGTAATGGACCGGCCGGCCGGGTATTTGATCGCGAGCGACCGGTACATGAAGCGGGACGAGCTCGGGCTGATCACGCAGGTGAACGTCGAGGCGAAGTATCGGCGGTCGCTCGTGGCGGCGCGGTTGGTGCAGGGGCAGTTCGACCGCAGTGCGTACGGGTGCCGTCTCTATGCGGCCTGGTGTGCGCAGGATCTGGAGGCGAACCGGTTCTGGGAGGCGATGGGGTTTGTCGCGATCGCGTTCCGGACGGGGGCGTACGGCAAGGCGGAAGGCGGAGGGCCACGCGTGCACCTGTTCTGGCAGAAGCGGATTCGGCCCGGCGACACGGTGACGTCCTGGTGGTATCCGAGCAAGACGGAGGGCGGGCAGATGCGGGCGGATCGGATCGCGTTGCCGATTCCGCCGGGGGTGCATTGGAGCGAGGTGGAGGCGGTGCGCGTGCCGGAAATTGAGGTCGCCCAGAAGCCGGAGGAGAAGGATTGGGAGACGGATACGGAAGACGAAGCGGTGGCGGAGGCCCAGTCGCGGGATCGGGTCGTGTGGCCACGGGGCATCGAGGACCGGGACGGCGTGCCGTATCGACGGGGCAAGCGGTTGGCGACGGTCGAGATGCTCGTGAAGGAGCAGGGGGCGGGCAACAGCGGGATGTGGCGTGTGCCCGACGACGTGCAGGTGGTCGACGAGATGCCCAAGCCAAAGCTCGTCCGCGGCAAGCGGAAGAAGACGAAGGCGAAGAAGCCGAAGATGACGGTGGACCCCAAGTTCGTCGCGATGTCGCGGGAGCTGCGGGATCGGTACCTGGAGGAGGTGGAGCGGGACCCGTCACTGATCGCGCAGCCTGCGGCGCGGCACGACGTGACGCGGCAACTTGAGCGGAAGGAGCGGCCGAGCTTCGCCTTGCCTGAGTCTTTCAAGGCGTTGCCGAAGGTGGCGTGAGGGTGGGCGACAGGTGCCCGATCGGTTCGGGTGCGGATGCCGCTACTTGGCCTCGCGCCAGTTCGCCGCGTGGCCGGCGTCGACCTTCAGCGGCACCTTCAGTTCCATTGCGTTCACCATGCTTTTGCGAACGAGCTCCGTCGTGGCATCGACGGCGTCCTTCGGGCACTCGAAGACGAGTTCGTCGTGTACCTGCAGGAGCAGCGTCGCGGGCGACTTGGCCCGTGACATAGCGGCGGCGACGTCGAGCATCGCGATTTTGATCAGGTCGGCGGCGCTGCCTTGGATGACGCTGTTGATGGCGGTTCGTTCGGCGTACTGGCGCATGGAAGCGATGCGGCTTTCGATTTCCGGGATCGGCCGACGACGGCCCTTGATCGTCTCGACGTATCCCTTCTCCTTGGCTTCCATGATGCACTCGTCGAAGAAGTCGAAGACCTTGGGGTACTGGTCCTTGTAGTTGTCGATGAGTTCCTTGGCCGACCGCTGATTGAGACCTTCGACGCGACGGGCGAGGCCGAAGGCGCTGACGCCGTAGATGATGGCGAAGTTGATCGTCTTGGCGTAGCGGCGTTGGTCGTCGCTCACGTCGGCGAGGGGCGTGTCGTAGACGTCACTGGCGACGGCCCGGTGGATGTCTTCGTCGTTCTTGAAGGATTCCAGCAGCCGTTCTTCGCCGCAGAAGTGGGCGAGGAAGCGCAGCTCGATCTGGGAGTAGTCGAGCGTCAGCAGCACGTTGCCCGGCTCGGCGACAAAGGCTTGTCGGATACGGCGGCCCTCGTCGGTGCGGACGGGAATGTTCTGCAGGTTCGGATCGCTCGACGACAGGCGGCCGGTGCTGGCGCCGGTCTGGTTGAAGGACGTGTGAATGCGGCCGGTGCGGGCGTTGATTTCCTTGGCAAGGTTCTCGAGATACGTCTCGCGGAGCTTCATCAGGCCGCGATACTCGAGGATGATGCCCGGCAGCGTGTGCTGTTCGGCCAGCACTTCCAGCGTGGCTGCGTCGGTGCTGTAGCCGGTCTTGGTCTTGCGGAGCGGTTTGAGCTTGAGCCGTTCGAACAGCACTTCCTGGAGTTGTTTGGGCGAATCGGGGTTGATGTCGCCACCGGCTTGCTCGGCGATGTCGTCGCGAAGCTTCTCGATCCGCTCGAGCAACACGGCAGACTGCTCGGCGAGCACCTTCGGGTCGACCTTGATACCCGCCCGCTCCATCGACGCCAGCACCGCCGCGAGCGGCAGTTCCAGATCGTCGTGCAACGCCTTGAGTTGCGGCAACTTCTCCAGCTTCGGCAGTAGCAGCTCGTACAACCGCCACGTCACGTCGGCGTCCTCGGCGGCGTATCGGGCGACCTCCTCGACCGGCACCTGGTCCATCGTGATCTGCTTTTTCCCCGTGCCGATGAGCGACTTGATCGGGATGGTCTCGTGGCCGAGCAGGTCACGGGCCAGGTCGTCCATCTTGTACGTGTTGCGGCCCGAGTCGATCAGGAAGGCCATCAACATCGTGTCCGCCTTCATGCCGGCGAGGTCGACGCCTGCCCCTTTCATGACGATCGCGTCGTACTTGAGGTTGTGACCGACCTTGCCGACGGCGGCGTCTTCGAGCGGCCCGCGGACGGCGTCGAGGGCGGCCTGCGGGTCGAGCACAGTCGCCCCCATCGGCCCACGCAACGGCAGGTAGTGACCCGTCTTGTCGGCCCAGGAGAAGCTCATGCCCACAAGGCCGCATGCGACCGGGTTGATCGCATTGGTCTCCGTGTCGAAGGCAAAGACTTTCTGCTTGGCCAGCTCCTTGGCAAAGGCGGCGAGCTTGTCGGGCGTGTCGACGTTGACGTACTGGTAGTCGTCATCCTCGGCCGACTCGGGCTGATCAAACAGCCCGCCGACGAGCGGGGCGTATTTCGCCGGCGGCTTATCGGGAACGTCGGCGTCGGCTTTGAGTGTCGCATCACCCGCGGCCAAACGGCCCAGGAGGCTGCGGAAGCCGAGTTCATCGAGGTGGTCGCGTAGCGCGGGCGTGTCGAGCCCGGTGAAGTCGCAGCCGCCCGGATCGAAGCCGTCCAACGGCAGATCGTCCTTCAGCGTCACGAGCTGCTTACCGATCGCCAGCTTGTCGAGGCCGTGGTTGCGGACGTTTTCGCTCTGCTTGGGCGTGAGCTTGTCGGCATTCTCGACGACGGCCTCTGCGGTGCCGTACTTGTTGACGAGCTTTGCAGCGGTCTTCTCGCCGATGCCGGGAATGCCGGGCACGTTGTCGATGTTGTCGCCCATCAGGGCCTGCACGTCGACCGCCTGCTCGGGCGTGTAGCCGAGCTTTTTGACCATGGCCTCTGCGTCGAATTCGGTATCGGCCTGGACGTCGTACATCGTCACGCCGTCGCCTAGCAGCTGGCGCAGGTCTTTGTCCTTGGAGACGATATAGAAGTCGTAAAGCCCGCCGTAGCGACGCGTGATGGTCGCGATGACGTCATCGGCTTCGAAGCCTTCTGCACTGAGGATCGGGATGCCCGCGTCGGCGACAAGCTGCAGGATGCGTTGTTCCTGCGGCTTGAAGTCGTCGGGTGGCGACTCTCGGTTGGCCTTGTAGTTGGGGTCGATGGTCTTGCGGAACACCTGCTCGTCACCGGTGTCGGTGACCATCAGCAGGTAATCCGGCCGCCGATTCTCGGCGAGCTGGATGAGCATCTGCGTGAAGACGTAGGTGGCTTTGGTCGGCTCTCCCGTGGGGCTGGTGAGGTCGCGAAAGGGAGCGAAGTAGGCCCTGTAGATGTGGGCGTGCCCGTCGATGATGTAGAACGACTTTCGCTTGCTCGCTGCCATGCCGCCTGACCGTAGCGGCGTCCGGTAAGGTGGTGCGGCGTCGGGCGGACGGGCGGGGCTTGTTACAAGTCACCGCCGCCGATATACTCGGTGTCCCACCTGTGCGACGCCGTCCGGCCCGCACGCCACCGCCGGCCATGGAGGTCGCGCATCCCCTTTCAGCGTCTTTCTGAGGAGTCGTCATGCCCCCAGCCAACACGGGTTCCAAGGGTGCCCTCATCACCTGGACCGTCGTCGCCACCGTCTTCGGCATCACGTGCATGGTGCTGTCGATCGTCTTCTATTCCGCCAAGACTGACGCCGAGACGGCTCTCAAAGCCGAACAGGACCAGTTTGCACAGGTTGTCACCCGCACCGAGATCGGCGGCGCAGCCGTCGCCGACCTGCGGAGCCAGAAGAGCGAACTCGGCAGCAACCAGCTCGATCTGAGCTTTGCGATCAACCAGGCTCGCGAGTTGGCCCAGAAGTCGGCCGGCAGCGATAGCCCGCTCGAGGCTCAGCGGACCGTCGACAGCACCGTTGAGCGGGTCAACCGCATCGTCCTCGCAGGCGAAGGCGTTGTCGTCACCAGTGCCACGACCCTCAAGGGTGCTGCCGACAACGCGACGCAGGAAGTCGAACGGCTTCGCGGCGAGGTCGCTCGACTCCAGAACCAGCAGACTCAGCAGCAGCGGACGGGCGAGCAGGAGATGCAAGGGCTGCGGGACCAGATCCAGCAGACTGAGCAGCAACTGGCCACGGCCCGTGAACAGCTCAGCGAGCAGGTCGCCAAGAATGAGGCCACGAGCCAGAGCTTCATCGATCTGACGGAGACGATGGAGGAGCAGATCACGACGACTCTCGCCGCTGCTGGTGCGGACCGCGAAGCGATCGCCGCCGCGCTCGACGAAGTCACGGATGCTCGCGATCAAGCAGAGCGTGAGCTCGGGATTTTGCTTGAAACCATGGTTTCAAGGTTTGGCGATGGTTCGCTCACCACCCAGGCCGACGGCAACGTGCTGCGTTCGCCCAGCGACAACCGCCTGACGATCGACCTTGGTCGTCGCCAAGGCGTCACAACCGGCATGACGTTCGCCGTCTACGACTCTGCCACGGGCGTGCCGAAGCTCGAAGGTGACATGGAAGATCCCGGCAGCATCGCGCTGCCGCGTGGCAAGGCCTCCATCGAAATCGCTACCATCGGTGAGACCAGCAGCGAAGCCCGCGTCATCCGCACGGCTCCGGGCCAGACAATCCGCGAGGGTGATCTCATTGCCAACCTCGCCTACGACCGTGACACGCCGCGTCGCTTCTACGTCTACGGCGAGTTCGACTTTAACAACGACGGTCAGTTCTCCGATCGGGAAGGCATCCAGATTCAGGGCCTGATCCGCGAGTTCGGCGGCCGCGTCGTCAATGGCGTCAATGTCGATACCGACATCGTCGTCTTGGGACGCGAGCCCATCATCCCGCAATACACGGATGAAGAGCTTCAGAACACGATCATCCGCAACCAATTGCTCGACGCCCAGCGTCGCCTGCAGGAATACAACCGCATCCGCCAGAGTGCAGAGCGGTTGAACAAGACGATCGTCAACCAGAACTACCTGCTTGCCCTTACCGGCTATTACGAGCAGGCACGCCGGTAGAGGCAACCACGCCTCAAGCGTTCTCGAGCCCGGCAGCCTCGGTTGCCGGGCTTCTTTGTGCACCCGCATAAGCTGCTGCCATGCCGACCTTTTGGGATCTTCGTGCCGAACTGACGCCGAAGGGGGACGAGACAAAGCAACCTGACACTGCCACCGGTGACGTCTGGTCCGTTTCCGACTACGCCCGGCAGATCAAGATGCTTCTGAAGAATCGCCTGCCCAATCCGGTTCGCGTGCGTGGCGAGATCAGCCGCTGGACGCGCGCCGGTAGCGGTCACCGTTACTTCACACTTAAGGACAACGACAGTGCCGTCGACGCCAAGATGTGGGGCACTGCCGCCCGGTCGCTCGACTTTGAGCCAGCCGAGGGCGACGAGGTCGTGGTCGAGGGATATGCCGATTTCTGGAACAAGCGTGGGCAGTTGTCGCTCGTGTGCGAGTCGATCGGCAGGGCCGGCGAAGGTGCACTCGAAGCCGCCTTCCAGAAACTCAAGAGCAAGCTCGGCAGCGAAGGGTTGTTCGACCCTGAGCGGAAGCTGCCGATCCCGCCCTATCCGCGTCGCATCGCGATCGTGACGAGCCCCGATGCCGCCGGGTATCAGGACGTGCTCAAGGTGCTTTCGAGTCAGCCCCACTTGAAGTTGATGCTGATGCCCGTCCCGGTGCAGGGCGACGCGGCGGCGGGGACGATCGGGCGAGCACTCAACTTGTTGAGCGAAAGGCACGCGGATGTGGGTGGCGTTGATGTCGCGTTGCTCATCCGTGGTGGCGGGTCGCGAGAGGACCTCTGGGCGTTCAACGAAGAAGAAGTCGCCCGAGCCGTCGCCGCCTGCCGCGTGCCGATCATCGCGGGCATCGGTCACGAGACGGACGAGCACATCGCCGACCTTGCCGCTGACCACCACGCCCACACGCCGACGCAGGCGGCACAGGTGGTGATTCGCCATTGGCGGGTCGCCGGGGATCGTGTCGGTCAGCTCGGTGTTGTGCTCCGCCGGGCGGTTCGACAGTTGACGGCCGACGCGTCGGCAGGCTTGAAGTCCGTCCGACGGCACGAGATGTTTCGGCGTCCGACAGACGTCACCGATCGCGGTGGCCAAGCGCTTGACGAGGCGACAGCCGACCTGCGGGCGGCGCTGGCTCGGCGTCTTGATCTACTCGACCGCCGCCTCCGCGACGCCCGCAGTCGGCTGCTCGTCCGTGACCCGCGGCATCAGCTCCAGCTCCAGCGCCAGCGTGTGGCTTCCCTCGCCCAGCGTCTCTCGCGATCGAGCGGCGTTATGGTGACGGGTCGGAAACTTCCGCTTGGCAGCTCGATCACCGACCTGCGGTCAGCGTCGCGTCTCACGCTTGACGCATCCCGTGGCCGCACGAGCGATCTCGCTCGGAGAATCAACGCTGCCTCGCCCGAGCGCCGCCTGCAGGCGGGCCGGCGGGCGGTGGAGCAGGCACAGTTGCGGCTGCGATTCCTGGTGGGCCACCGGCTCCAGCGTGCCACGTCGGCTGCGACCTCGGCGACGCGACAGCTCCGCGCCCTTGATCCGACGGCTGTTTTGGCCCGTGGATACTCGATCACGCTCGACGCCAACGGCCATGTCGTCCGGACGGCTGACGATGTGTCGACAGGCGACGTGCTGCAAACGCGTACGTCCGACGGTGACGTCCACAGCGTGGTGCAGTAGGTCAAAGGAAACGCCGCGACCGGTAGGGCCGCGGCGTCAGTATCGGGTCTGTGCTCGGGCTCTACTTGCCCGGCTTGATGACTTCCATGATGGCCTGCGTCTTGACGACCATGTTGAAGTCGTCGAACAAGTGGAAGCTCTGAACAAGCAATTCGTTGGCCCGACGTTCGACGTCGAGGGCGCCGATGAATCGGCCGCGACCTTCGTCTTCGTTGGCCGGTACGTCGACGACCATCAGATCCCGCTTGGCGGCATAGTCGACGATCTCCTGCCGCGTCGCCTCGTAGAGCGTGGCCGAAAGCTGCTCCTCCTGCGTCGAGATCATGTAGCGGATGTTCTCGTGCGTGTTGGCCTCGTGGAACCGCTCGCCGCGGCAGGGCACTTCCTCGATCAGGCCAGCTTGGGGCTTTACGTCCGCGCCCGTCGCGTTGAACAGGACCTCAGTGAGATGGCTGTCACCGGCGTCGAACTCGACAAGGTGTCCGCCGTCGACGAGGTGAACGCTGGCCTTGTAGCTGCGACGCTCGGCGGTCTCCGTGAGATGCCGCCGGAACATCTCTGGATGCAGCGGGCGGCTGTAGAGGAGCAGGTTGAGGGCGAATTGCTGTTTCCGCTGCTTCGTGCGTTGGCTCATGATAAGGCGTATGAGGAAAGGGTCTAATCCACCGAAAGGCCGCGGCGTTGGCTCCCGACTCAGCCGCGACACGATTGCCCATGCTGTACGACGCTTCGTCCTTGAGCGTCCCGCAGGCGTCGATCCTATGCGGCATGAAGCATGTTTTCGACCGTGAGACACCGCTCAGAGGTCCGATCGGCCGCTGCGAAGCCGAATCTTCGTCAAGTGGTCAAGATGTCGTAACTAACGACACGGGGAGTAAAGTGACTAGTCCGTTATACGCCGTGTGGCATGCGACCGTCACGCCGAACCCGCGGGTCAGGAAGATCAGGCCGAGCCACAGTCCTGCGAGCGAGCGAAATCCGAACACGCTCAGGCCGAACGGTTCTCCCGCCGCCGGTAGGTGGTGGTAACCGGCAAAAGCGAGGCTTGTGATGACCAACGTCGCCGCAAGTGAGCCTTTGTTGCCGAACACTGGTGCAAGCAAGGCGTGGCCGACGGCGAAGCCGAAGAGCCGAAAGACGAACTCCTCGAAGACACCCGCGCCGGCGGCCAGGACCAGGTTGCCACCGACGCCACCCGCTGCCATCGCGAGCAGGCCCATCCCGCCGATGAGCCACACCGCTGCCAAGAGCGGCACCGCCAGCAAGGTCGCCTCCATGCTCATGGCGATCGGGACGGTCGGGCGTAGCTGCCAGGCGTGGCCGGCAAAAACGTGCCACGCCGCCAACGCGATGACCGCCGCGGCCGGTACGAGCCACGCCGCCGCTGCGCCTGGCGAGATGAGGTCACGAAGCCAAACGAACGCCAGCACCCGCGTCTCGGTCTGTGCTGCCGCATCGACGTGAAACAGTCGCGTCCCGACTTCGTAGAAGATGGCCAGCGGCAACACGACGGCCATCGCCGCCAGAGGTCTACGGCTTTGCTCCAGGTACGTCTCAGCGGGCGGCACTCCACGTGCATCGGCGGGACCCACCGCGCCGCGTCAACGCCTTACTTCTCGATCGTGTAATTCGGGGATTCCTGCGTGATCTGCAGGTCGTGAGGGTGACTCTCGACCATGCCGGCCGCTGAAATCCGGTAGAATCTTGCGTCACGCCGCAACGCATCGATCGTCGGCGTGCCGCAGTAGCCCATGCCCGCACGCAGACCGCCGACAAGCTGGTAGACGAAGTCGCGAAGCGGTCCGCGATAAGGGATGCGCCCCTCGACGCCTTCGGGCACGAGCTTGCTGCCGGGCGACTCACTCTTCTGGCCGTACCGGTCGGCACTGCCCTTGACCATCGCACCCAGACTGCCCATGCCGCGATAGGTCTTATACCGGCGGCCGGCGTGGATGATCAGCTCGCCCGGCGACTCGTCGAGGCCCGCAAACAGGCTGCCGAGCATGCAGACGCTGGCCCCGCTGGCGATGGCCTTGGTGATGTCGCCCGACATCCTGATGCCGCCGTCGGCGATGACCGGTACGCCTTCATCCTCGGCCACGCTCACCGCGTTCATGATGGCCGAAATCTGAGGCACGCCCACACCCGTGACGACGCGAGTCGTGCAAATGCTGCCCGGCCCGATGCCGACCTTCACCGCGTCGACGCCTGCGTCGATCAGGTCGCGTGCGCCTTGCTCCGTCGCCACGTTGCCTGCCACGACGTCGATGTCGTGCTTGTCCTTCACCGCACGAACGGTCTTGAGCACGTTGTCGCTGTGCCCGTGGGCTGTGTCGACGCAGATGACGTCCACGTCGGCTGCGACGAGTTGATCGACGCGCTCCAGCTGGCCGACACCCACTGCCGCCCCGACGCGGAGGCGGCCTCGGGCGTCCTTGCAGGCGTGGGGCGAACGGTGCAGCTTGTCGACGTCGCGCATCGTGATCAGACCGGCCAGCCTTCCTTCGGCGTCGACGAGCAGCAGCTTCTCGACCTTCGACTTGTGCAACAGCCGCTCGGCGTCGGCCAACGCCGTGTCCGGGGCAGCCGTCACGAGGTTCCTGCTCGTCATCACGTCGCTGACCCGGCGGCCGTCGTCGTCCTGCCACTTGAGGTCGCGACGCGTCAGGATGCCAACAAGCCGCGCCGGTTGACGCTCGCCCGCGTCGTCCGGCAGGCGTGGCGGGGCGTCGACGATCGGAATGCCGCTGACATTGAAGTCCCGCATGATCCGCCGAGCCTCCGCCAGCGTCGCGTTCGGCGGCAGCGTCACAGGGTCCAGAATGACGCCGTTCTCGCTGCGTTTGACCTTTTCGACCTCGCGTGCCTGGTCCTCGGGCGACAGGTTCTTGTGAATGAAGCCGAGTCCGCCTTCCTGGGCCAGGGCGATGGCGAGCGACGACTCGGTGACCGTGTCCATCGGGGCCGAGACCAGCGGCACGTTGAGCGTCACCCGCCGCGTCAGCCGCGTGCTCACGTCAGCGTCGCCGGGCACAAAGTCGCTGCGACGCGGAATCAGCAGCACGTCGTCGAACGTGATGGCTTCGGCAATAATCTTGTTGGCAACAACGGCAGCGGCGTCCATGAGCCACCTGTAGCAGCGCCGGCCCACGCGATCAAGTTTGCCTCACTCCGGCGGGCTGTTGAGCTCCCACTTGTAGCCCATGCCGTCCCAATCCGTCGCCCCCACGATCGGCGAATCGTCGCGGGCGAACCGCAGCAGGCTGTTGATGAGCTTCATGTCGCCGTCGCCCTCGACGCCGCGTTCGAAGTCCTTGCGGTAGAAGCTCGTAAAGATGCTGTTGAGCTCGACCGTCTGATCGTTCCGCCGCACCGCCGCCCGCGAGTCGCTCAGGTAGACCTCGCCCTGGTCGCGGAGCTGCTGGGCCAGCTTGTCGCCCTCGAACGGCTCGTTGCGGAGCGGCGGGCACGAGTAGCTCATGCAGTTGAACCCGAAGTGCAGCCGCGGGTCACGACCGGTTTTGTCGAGCGTCGACTGCTCGAGCGTGTCGAGGTTGGTCCGCTTGCCGCCGACGTAGAAGCGGTCGACGAAGAAGAGGGCACCGGGATCAAGGAAGCCGGGCCGCAGGACATTGCCCGGATAGCCGCGCTGCACGACGCCGTACATGCACAAGGCGTTGTAGGCGTTGACGTAGAAGGCGAGTTTGTCGGTGTCGGTCGGGAAGAGTTCCGGCCGATTGTCGGGCGAAGCGGCGTTGATCTGGCCGACGTACTCGTAGAGCGTGTCCCGCACGCCGTTGGTGTTGTTCTTGATCTTGTCCCATTCGACAAAGCCGTCGTCGGTCGCCACTTCGTCGAGGACCGTCGCCCACTTGTCGTTCGACCAGGAGGTCAGTTTCTGATCCGGCCGAAACTGCTCCGAAACGCGGCCGCCCCCGCACCCCGTACACACCAGCAGGCACAGGACAAAGAGTGTCGAGAGGGCATGGCGCATAACGATTCATACGCAGCCGCCGTCCCACCAGTTGCGCCGCCCCGGCGATCGCATCCGGATTCGTCTGCCGCCGCCGAACCGGCCGTACCCGTTGCCGACGGATCGCCACAACCGCCGACGCGACCGGTCGACGGTATCCGAGCGGTGTCGGGACGGAGCGCTGCTAGGATGCAGTGAGACCCGGGTGTAACCTGCTCCCGACCAATTTATCTCATTTATCTGCCCTGACAGAAGCAGGTATCGGTAACGCATCTAACACTGACATGATAAAGCCGGCACTAGCAAAGCTTCAGGGAATCGACGTACGTTTGGCTTGGGAGTCTGAAGCTAAAGACTTCACACCGTGGCTAGCTCAGGAAGAGAATCTTGCACAACTTGGTGATGCGGTCGGTCTGGATTTAGAACTCGAATCTGTCGAGACCAGCGTCGGACCTTTTAGAGCGGACATCCTTTGCAAAGACTCTGTGAACGGCAGCTGGATCCTGATTGAGAATCAACTCGAGAAGACCGACCACACCCATCTAGGGCAGATTTTAACATATGCAGCAGGACTCGAGACTCGTACGATCATCTGGATCGCCTCCAAGTTCACTGATGAGCATCGTGCTGCTATAGATTGGTTGAATAGCGTCACGCAGTCTGGCCTGAACTTCTTTGCGATCGAGATTGAGTTGTGGCAGATTGGCTCATCGCCATACGCGCCCAGATTCAATATTGTCGCGAAGCCGAATGATTGGTCGAAAGCCGTGACGACTGGCAAGGCCAAGATCGACCTTGATGAGTTGACACCGACGCAATCTTTGCAGATGGAGTTCTGGACAGCAGTCCGTGAGGAGATGGAGAATCGGAAGTGTGGACTTAAACTGCAGAAACCAATGCCGCAGACGTGGGTCAACTTTCCGCTCGGAAAAACCGGCTTCTGTTCAGAAGCCGTGGCCAATGTTCAGCAGGGTCGATTAGATGCTTCACTTATGTTGACGAGCAACGACGCAAAAGGGCACTACGCGGCCCTCCTTGAGGACCAAGACAACATCAACCAATACTTCAAAGGGCAGATAGAATGGAATCTGAATCCGGGTGCTAATCAGAGTCGGCTCCGGCTGCGTCGCGAGAATGTTGAATTCTCCATGAAGAATCAGTGGCCCGACCTCATCGAATGGCTAATCGTGCGGCTTGAGCGGCTCGATACATTCTTCCGACCAATCGTCAAAACGTTAGAACCAGCCCCAACGGCTATCGTGGGGGAGATGAACGATGAGGACGACTAGCCGGGTGCCACGGCACGGCGTGTCGTAATCGGACCGATCGATCATCGAGACTATTGGGTTGGGCGTCCACCCGGGCGGGGGAGATCGCGACGGTGGGTGGCGAAGCCAGACGACTGGGTCAGGGCGGAGAAAAGGGGTTGGGCGATGTTCCCGCGGCCGGTGCGCGTGCGGGCCGACGCGGAATTGGAGGTACGTATAGTCACCCGTCGCGCGGATAACCGCGACCCGGTCGTAGGCCAAACGCTCGTGCGTTGGCAACACAGGCGGCCGTTTCGGACTACATCCTTGCCGGGTTCTGAGGCATGGCTGGATGAACAAGGCCGCACCCGACCTGCACGGCGTGTCGGTTGGGGCGCTTGATCGGGGCGGTGCGGTTGCTGGCCGTGAGCGTCCGGATCGCCGGCACCGGCATCGCGGCCGAGACGAGCGTCCAGGACGGCGAATCGTCGATGAAAATTGCCGCGTGAGCGGACGCGACCGGTCGGCACGGGTCGGAGCCTGTCCGGCCGGGTGGCACGACACATCGTGTCGGAACGCCCGCTTGATCTGGACCCTCATGACTCTTGAGCAGAACGACCATGGATCACTTACCTGCACGCGTGCCTTTACCTGAAGGAGTCGCCATCCGCCGGGCGACGAAGGACGATCTGCCGTTCTTTGACCGGCTGCAGAAGCGGTACAACAAGGAGCTGGGGTACTTCCCGACGAAGCAGTACGAGGGGTATCTGGAGCAGGACGCGATCCTGGTGTCGGAGACCCACACTCCCCACGACCCCCACACCCCCCACGACCCCCGCGAGCCCCGACCGTCAGGAAGGGGTTCCGATCCGACGCCCGTCGGGTTCGTGGTCTACAAGGACCGCTATCTCAAACGCGACGAGCTGGGCGTCGTCTACCAGATGGGCGTCGACAGCGACCGACAGCGTGGGGCCATCGGGGCGACGCTGTTGCAGGCGGCGTTCGAGCGGTCGGCGTACGGGTGCAAACTGTTCTGTTGCTGGTGCGCCCAGGACCTGGCGGCGAACAGGTTCTGGGAGGCGATGGGGTTCTTCCCGCTGGCGTATCGGGCGGGCAGCGACAAGAAAAGCCGCGTGCACATTCTGTGGCAGAAGCGGATCAACGAAGGCGACAACGGCGTGGGCGGGACACCGTTCTGGTACCCGTTCCAGACGAACGGCGGGGCGATGCGGGCCGACCGGCTGGCGTTCCCGATTCCGCCGGGGACGCACTGGAGCGAGGTCAAAGCCGTCGACGTGCCGATGGTCGACGAGACGGGCAACCGCGTGCTGGCCTTGCCACCCGCCAGGAAGGTGCGCAAGAAAAAGGTCGTCAACAAGACGCCCCAGCCGCAGAAGGTGCAGATCTTCGTCAACGGCAAGTTCAAGTGGATCCCGAAGCCCGGCAACAGTTCAGCCATCACCCCGCCCCCACCCCCGTCACCGGAGCCCGTGACGGAGCCCGTGACGGCAGAGCCCGAGCGGCCGACGTTGAAGATCGACCCGGCGTTCCTGACGATGAACCGTGAGCTGCGGGACCGGTATCTTGAAGAACTCAACAGACGCCCGGACCTGACGGCGATCCTGTCGAAGTACGACGCGACCCGCGCGCTGCCGTCGAGCGAGTTCGACACGTTCCGCCTGGAGGCGAAGCAGCCGTTGGCCCTGCCGGAAGCGGCTTGAGGTAGCGATCAGAGATCGCAACCGAGAGACGAGGCGTCGCACCCAAAGAAGAGACTCGGCAACGGACGTTGCCGAGCCGCTGAGATGGAGTCGACGGCAAATCACGCCACGGTGAAGGCGATGGGCAGGCTTTCACCGGCGAGGCCCGTTGCGTCATCGTCGGCATAAGCCGTTACGCTGAGCGTGTACGCCCCGGCGGGCAACACATCGCCGAAGAAGTCGCCGCCGTTGTTGGCCAGCAGCGCGTACGGGGCGACGTTCTCGACGCGATCGACGAACAACCCGCCCGGCCCGTTCAGCACGAACCGCACGCTCTCGACGGCTGTGGTGTCGGCGACGTTCGCGACGATCGACGCATGACTCGGCACGTCCGTCACGACGATGCCGTCGGTCAACGTCAGCACGTCGACATCCTCTGCGGCGTCGACCAGCGTCAGCGACGCGATGCCGAGGTCGGCCGAATCGTCGACGATGGTGAAGGTGACGCTGCCGGTCTCGTCGACGTTGCCGCCTGCGTTGTCGGCCGAGTAACTCGTCGCCGTCAAGGTGTAGGTGCCGGCCGGCAGGGCGGTGCCGAGCACGTCGCCCGAGCCTTCGTAGGCCATGGCTTCGTTGCGGAACAGTGTGTAGAACGAGACGTTTTCCGTGTTCTCGTAGACCAGACCGCCGGGCCCTTCGAGGCGGAAGGCGACACTCTCTGCGTCGGCGTCGATGCCGTCGGCCTCGATCGACAGGTTGCTCGCCAGCTCGCTGCGGTTGTACGTCTGGCCGTCGACGATGGCGAAGAGTCGCACGTCCGCACCGGCGTCGAGGAACGTGAAGGAGACGTCATCGTTCGTCGGCGGCGGCGGCGGGGCCACGATCACGGTGCTCGTCGCGAACCGGGCTCCACTCGTCAGCCCCTGGTCGTCCGTCGCGACGGCCGAGTAGTCGTAATCGCCTGCGGCAAAGCCGGTGGTGTCGAGGGCAAGTGTGTATCCGTCGCTGCCGTCGTTGTCGGTGCCGATCGCCGTGCCATCGCGGAAGAAGGTCACACCCGACACGCTGCCGTCAGAGTCTTCGACACCGCCGGCTGTGACAGTCAAAGCGTCACCCGCCGTGACCGGGTTCGGCGAGACGGACAGCGACGCGATCGTCGGAGCCAGATTGCCAGGTGTGGGTCGAACGACGGTGTTCGTCGTGAACACCGGATCACTCTCTGCACCTTCGTCATCGACGGCAATCGCGTAGTACGTCCGCGTCTGTCCGACGACATCGAAGCCGTCGAATGTCACCGAGTACCCGTCGCTGCCGTCGGCGTCGTTGCCGATGGCCGTGTCGCCGTCGGCGTCCTGACGGAAGAAGACGACTTCCGCTACCGAGCCGTCGGTGTCGGTCACCCCGTTGGCCGTCAGCGTCACGAGTGCCGTCGGGTCGGCGACCGCCGGGTCCGGCGAGTCGGTCAGGCTGGCGATTGTCGGAACAGAGTTCCCGGTGGCCGTGCCGATGACGAAGTTCTGACCGGCCACGTCCTGACCGGCAGCGAGATTCACCGTGAGCGATCCGCTCGCAGGCGTGATCGTCGACTCTCCGCCGAGGGTGTCGACACGGACGGCGTAAGAGCCGGCGTCAAGTCCGGTCAGGCCGTAGACGCCGAAGACGTCGGTAAAATCGCTCGGCTCGCCGTTGTCGCGTGTGCCGTCTCCATCCAGGTCGGCGTAGACGACGACGTTGCTCGCCGGACCGCTGTCGCGCGTCACCGAACCGGCGATCGAGCCGGCCGCCGCGTCGCTGCCTTCGAGGCGGAAGATCAGCCCTGTGGCCGAGGTCGGCCCGGCGATCAACGACCCGCCGCCGATGACCTGCCCGTTGGGCTGCTGGATCAGTGACTGCGTCGCCGGGGTCGGGTTCTCCGATGTGAAGTCGAGTAGTCCGTTCGCCCCGACGCTCGGATCCGGAACACCCGATTGTGACAGACGACCGACAAAGCTCTCAGTGACCATCGCGTCGTCGTTGATGACCTGGCCTGCTGTCAACACGCTGCCGTCGCTCTGTCCGACGAGAAGCGGGCCGAAGAACGCGCCGACGTCTTCGCCGCCGGGCACGTTGAGGAAGACCGTCCCGTCGGTGCTGCCGAGCAGGGTGCCGCTGGCGCTGACGCGCATCGTCAGCAGGCGGAAGTTGCTGTTGAACTGATCTGCGGTGACGCCGACGAGCAGGCTGCCGTCGGGTTGGACGACGAAGTCGACCGCTGCGTCGCTGCGTTCGAAGTCTGCTGTGAAGATGCCATCGCCGCTGAAGGACGTGTCGAGTGTGCCGTCGGGCAGGAACCGTGCGACGACGGCGTCACCCGAGTCGTCGTCGGCCGACTCGCCGGTGACGAGAAATCGTCCCTGGGCGTCGAAGTCGATTTCGACGGCCGCCGATCGCGCGCCTCCGCCGAAGCGGAGTGTGGCGACGCCGTTGTCGGCAAAGCCGGCGTCGCGTTGGCCGTTCTGGTTGAGCACGAGCACGCCGAAGTCGTCGCCGCTGTCGTCGCTGGCGACGCCGGTGGCGACGATGCGGCCGTTCGGGCTGACGGCGAAACGCAGCGTGTTGAAGTCGCTCGTCGTGAACGCGCCGCCGGTGCCGAACGAGTTGTCGAGGGTGCCGTCGCCGTTGAGTCGGCGGATCACGGTCGCGCCGGTGTCGCCCACGAACTGCCCGGTGCCGGCGGCGATGATGATGTCACCGTCGGGCAGCAGCGTCAGGCCGGCCGAGAAGAAGTCGCTGCCGTTGGCGGGCAGCCTGCAGAAGCCGTCGTCGCCGAAGCCGGTGTCGATCGACCCGTTGGCGTCGAGGCGACCGACGTAGGCCTGCGAGCCGTTGCTCAGCGACTGTGCCGTCCCGGCGAAGACAATCTTGCCGTCGGACTGCAAGGCGACTTCCGAGACGAAGTTGCCGTCTTCGGCAAATCCCGGCAGGTCGATCTCGACGCGACCGCCCGTACCGAAGGTCGGATCAAGGTCGCCGAACGCGAGCAGGCGACGGCTTTCAAGCGTCTCCACAACCGGTCGCCCCGCGGCAACAAGGGCGTGGCGGACACGGTGGGCGTTGATGTTGCGGCTCATGGTGACATTCCTTCAAACGTCACTGCAAAGCGTGGCCGGACGACGGCTGGCGCAAGCGGCATTCACCGACACAGTGACGTACAACACCATGATGCGTCAACGCACCACCAGCGGGGCCAGATTGTGTAAGACAGTCTTCGAACCCCGCGGCCGCGGCAAACAACTTGCGGCCGTTCGCGTGCTCCTGTCGCCCATTCGAAACCAAGGCTCACCGCTACTGACGATCGAGGCGAGGCGGTTGCCCAACCTTGTCTGCCGGTCGGCCCACCCTACGGACCGTCCTAAGAAATAAGCTCGATCGTCGCCGATCGATGTGACGAGCAGTAACTGGCGGAGTGGCCGCCCGATCGTCAGACGTTGAACCGGAAGTGCACCACGTCGCCGTCCTGCATGATGTAGCTCTTGCCTTCGATGCGCATCTTGCCGGCCGACTTGATCTTGGCTTCGTCGCCGTGAGCTTCGAGGTCTTCGATGCTGTAGATCTCGGCCTTGATGAAGCCGCGCTCGAAGTCGGTGTGAATGACGCCCGCTGCCTGTGGAGCGGTGGCGCCGCGGTGAACGGTCCAGGCGCGGATCTCTTTGGGGCCGGTCGTGAAGTAGCTTTGCAGCCCGAGCATGTCGTACGCCTCGCGGGCCAGCGACGCCAGGGCGGGTTCGGTCAGGCCCAGGTCGCCGAGCATCTCGTCGCGTTCGGCGTCTTCGAGCTCTGACAGTTCACTTTCGATCTTGGCGCAAACGGGAACCACCGGCGCGCCCTGCGACTCGGCGTAGGCGCGGAGCTTCGTCGCGAGCGGGCCTTTGCCGTCGACGTCGTCCTCGTCGACGTTGGCCACGAAGAGCACCTTTTTCAGCGTGATCAGGCCGAAGCCCCGAAGCGCTTTACGCTCATCGTCGGTCCACTCGAGCTTGCGCAGTGCGGTGCCTTCGTTCAGCGGGCCCTCGCACTTTTCGAGCAGGGCCTTGTGCTGTGCGGCCTCTTTGTCGCCGCTCTTGGCCTTCTTGCTGACCTTGTGCAAAGCGCTGGTGACGACTTCGACGTCCGCCAGGGCGAGTTCGAGGTCGATCGTCTCGGCGTCATCGACCGGGTCGACCCGGCCGGCGACGTGTTGAATGTCATCGTCCTCAAAGCACCGGACGACGTGCGCGATCGCATCGGCCTGGCGGATCGTGCTGAGGAACGCGTTGCCCTTGCCCTCGCCCTTGCTGGCCCCCTTGACGAGGCCGGCGATGTCGACGAACTGCACCTGGGCCGGGATGACCTTTTCGGTCTTCTGGTACTTGTTGAGCGTCGCGAGCCGTTCGTCCGGCACCGGGACGATGCCGACATTGGGCAGAATCGTGGCGAACGGGTAGTTGGCCGCAAGGATACCAGCCTTGGTGAGCGCGTTGAAGAGCGTGCTTTTGCCGACATTGGGAAGGCCGACGATTCCGACTTCGAGTGCCATAGGGCGGCAGCGTAGGGCGGTGCTCTTGCGGCGATGTGCACGCAAGTGGTGCGACGACGCTACTCGTCCTGGGGGAACGTGACATCGAGCTCGACCGGCTCGCCGTCACGGTCGACGGTGAGGGTGATCGAGTCACCGAAGTCGAGCCTGCCGAGAGCAACGCGAAGGGCGGCGAGGGTCGGGACGTCGCGGCCGTCGATGGCGGTGATGACGTCGCCGGTCACGACACCGGCGGCACCGGCCGGTGAGCCGTCGACGACCTGTCCGATGGTCAAGCCGTCGCCACCGGGTTCGACGGCGACTCCGAGCCGGACGCCGGTGCGGTTGGGGTTCTTGAACTTCAGCGCGTCTGCCGGCGCGGCGGCCATGCCGTAGGTGATGTCGGTCGCTGCCCTGGCCAGCCGCGTCATGCCGTCGAAGTTGATGAGCTCGACGTCGTCGTCAGGCCCGTGGTACTCGTCGTGCAGGCCGCTGAACAGGAAGACGGCCGGGATGCCGGCGCTGATGAAGGGTGCGTGGTCACTGTTGCCACCGAGCGGCATGGTCTCTTCGACCAGGTCCGCCGACGTGGTGGCACCGGAGACGAGGCTGCCGAAGGCGTCGGCGGTTTGGGCCCCGCCGACGAAGACCTTTTCGTCACGGATGCGGCCGACCATGTCGAGGTTGAGCATCGCCACGATCTTCTCCTGCTCGATCGGCGGCTCGGTGACGAACTCGCGACTCCCGACAAGGCCTATCTCTTCGGCCGTGAAGCCGATGAAGATGACACTGCGTTCGGGCTGCTCGCCATTGGCGATAGCTTCGGCGACTTCGATGAGCGTTGCGGTGCCGCTGGCGTTGTCGTCGGCACCGTTGTGGATGTTGTCCTCACCGGCGAAACGGCTGCCGTACTCGCCGCGACCGATGTGGTCATAGTGGGCGCCGACGACGACGTACTCGTCAGGCGTCTTTCCCTCGACCATACCGACGATGTTGCGGACGGCAGACGTGCTGCCCGTCGACTCGAAGCCGCCGGACACAAAGAGATCGCTCGCCAGTGACGAAGGGCCACCGGCGTCGAGGCGGCCCTGCAGGTAGGCCAGGTCGGGCAGGCGGGCACGATCCAGCAGGTCGCTGGCAAGCTCCCTATCGATGTGCAACGCCGGAATCTTTGCAAACGGTCGACCCATGCCGAAGCTGCTTAGCCCTTCGTCGCGTGAGTGCATCGGCGGATTGACGACGAGCAAGCCGACAGCGCCGTTGTCTTGGGCGAGCTTGACCTTGCGGGTGAAGGTCGCGTCGTTGCCCATGCGGTCCGTGCCGGTCGCCTGAACGGTGCCGTCGACGTCGTACGGCTCGTACCGCAGGACGAGGACGACTTTGCCGTCGACGTCGAGGTCGGCGTAGTCGTCGTGCCCTTCGCGGGTGATGCCGTAACCGGCAAAGACGAGATCACCCTCGAAGGTGCCGGGCGATGCCCAATTGAAGGGCTCGAAGTCACCGGCGAGCGGTTCGTCACCGGCGGCGAGGGACTTGGACTCGTAGCCGAACGACATCGGCAGGTCGAACGGGTGCGAGTAGTCCTCGAGGCCCGGTACCTGCTGAAGCCCGATCGCTTCGAACCGCTCGGCGAGGAAGACGGCGGCAGCTTCGAGACCGGGATTGGCCAGGCCGCGACCTTCGCGTTCGTCATCGGCGAGCCAATCGACCGTCGCCTCGAGTTCGGCGACGTTGATCTCCACTGAAACCTCCGTCAACGCGTCGGCAGAGACGGCAGCGGGCAGAAGCAGGACAACGGCGAGGCTGCAATACGTCACGCCGCAGGATATGCAGGCGTGTCGTCCTGCCGCACCTCGTCGTGGATCCGCTTCTCGCACCCGACGACGACGGCGAGGAGGAGCAAGAGGCTGGCAAGGGTCAGGCGTCGTCGCATCGGGCACAATCTAGGAACGAACCGGCGTGTGGCGGTCATCGAGCGTGCGCCGTGGCGGCCGCCGCGGCGCACGCGTTACGCGAGACGGCGGCGGACGACCCGCGGCTGCCGAATGTGTCAGGGTGACCGCAATTTTTGTAGGACCACCTCCGCACGGCCGACGACCCGCCGACGCAAAACGCAGCCGACTTCGACGCAGATTGTTCCACGTGGAACATTGCCGTTGCGTCGAAAACCGGTCTGCCAAGCTGCCACGGGGGTCGGCCGATGTTCCACGTGGAACATTCGCGCTCCGCCGCTGACCCGCGGATGCAGATGGCCGCCGCGGCGCAGCGCTGAACGGTCTCAAGCGAGCTGGCGGAGCAGCTACCGTGTCTGCCCGCCGCTTTTGATGTCTCAGCCGCTCGACTACGCCACGCCCGCCATACGTGCCAGGAGGCCGTTGTGGGAGCTGCTCGTGCTGGCCTTGCCGACGGTGGCGCAGATGGCGAGCTACAACGCGACGCAGTTCACCGACACGTACATGCTGAGCAAGCTCGGCAACGTCGAGGCGACGGCCAGCGGCAATGCCGGGCTGCTGGGTTTTGCGCTCATCAGCCTGGGATTCGGAACGATGTGGGTCGTTAATACGCTCGTCAGCCAGGCTTTCGGTCGCGGCGACCATCGGGCGTGCGGACAGCATCTGTGGGCAGGGGTGTGGGTGGGTGTGGCGTACGGGTTGTTGGTGTTGCCGTTCGCCTTGCTGTCGCGGTCGACGTTTGCGCTGCTTGGGCACGAACAGGCGCTGGCGGAGTTCCAGGCGACGTACCTCAACATCGTCCTGACGTTCACGAGCGTCCGACTCGCTGCGGCGGCGGCGGGGCAGTTCCTGCTGGCGACTGGCAGGCCCGGTCGTGTCCTGCTGGCGGCGGTGGTCGGTGCCTCGACGAATGTGCTGATGAATTACGCGCTCATCTGGGGGCACTTCGGTTTGCCCGAAATGGGCTTGGCCGGCGCGGCGTGGGCGGCCAATATCGGCTCAACGGTCGAGTTTCTACTACTGGCGGGCTTCTGCCTCATGCCGACGGTGCGGCAGACGTACTTCGTGCTCGACTGGCGACCAAGGTGGCGGCGGGTCAAGACGCTGCTGCGGGTCGGGCTGCCGTCAGGTGGTCAGATGGTGGCCGACGTGCTGGCGTGGAGCGTGTTCGGCCTGTGGGTCATGGCGGCGTTCGGCACCGCGGGCATGGCAGCCAACACCTTCATGATGCGGTACATGTCCGCCAGCTTCATGCCCGCCTTCGGACTCAGTGCGGCGGTGACGGCCTTGGTCGGTCGCAACATCGGCAGAGGTCAGCCGGACGTGGCGGTGGAGCGGGCGAGGCTCGGTTTCGTCGTCGCCGCGACGTTCATGCTGCTGTGCGGGGTCTTTTTCCTCGTCTATGGCAAGGTGCTCATCGGCGTCTTCACGGACGACCCTGAGATTCTTGCGATGGGTGCACTCTTGATGAAGTTTGCCGCCGCCTACCAGTTCTTCGACGCGTTGTACATTGTTTACGTCGGGGCGTTGCGTGGTGCGGGCGACACCCTCGTGCCTGCCATCGCGACGGCGGGCTTGTGCTGGCTGTTTGTCGTCCTCATCGGCGGTTATATTGCGTACGAGCAGACGCAGCTTGGCGTTGCCGGCCCGTGGACGGTGGCGACGATCTACGGCGTGCTGCTGGGCCTGTTCATGTGGCTTCGTTTCAGGGCCGGCGGTTGGCGGAGCATTCGTCTGGACGCGGGAGACGAGCCAGGCGGATACGCTGCGGTATGAGTGACAAGCCCAAGGGCTACAAGGAGACCCTCAACCTCCCCAAGACCGACTTTCCGATGAAGGCCGCGCTCGTCCAGCGTGAGCCCGAACGGCTCAAGGCGTGGGCGGAGCGTGACCTCTATCAGGAGGTCCAAGACGCCCACGCTGACGACCCGACCTACACGCTGCACGACGGGCCCCCGTTCGCCAACGGCGACATCCACCTGGGTCACCTCATCAACAAGGTGCTCAAAGACGTCGTCCTGCGCTACCAGACGATGAAGGGGCACAAGACCCCATATGTGCCCGGCTGGGACTGTCACGGCCTGCCGATCGAGCACCAGATCCAGCAGAAGCTCGGGCCCAAGCTGCGCGAAATGGAGACGCTGACGGTCCGCCGGCTGTGCAAGGAGCACGCTGAAAAATTCATCAAGCGGCAAAGCGAGCAGTTCCAGCGCCTCGGCATCCTCGGTGACTGGGAGCACCCGTATGCGACGATGACGCCCGATTACGAGGCAGCATCGCTGGAGGTCTTCGCACAGTTCGTCGCCAAGGGACTTGTCTACAAGAAGCTCAAGCCGGTCCAGTGGTCGATCGCCAATCAGACCGCGCTCGCCGACGCGGAGCTCGAGTACCAGCTCAAGACCGATCCGAGCGTTTTCGTCGAGTTTCCGGCCTTCAATCCAGGCGCTGCTAAAGGCGTGCTGGGGCTACGCGAGCCGGGCAAGCTCAACTTCCTGATCTGGACGACGACGCCTTGGACGCTGCCGGCGAACCTGGCAATCGCGGTGAATGCTGGCGTCGCGTACGACGTCGTCAAGTACGAGCGGACGGGCGACAGTCACCCACGGATGGCGGTCGTGGCCAGCGCGTTGCGTGAGGCCGTCTTTGCCGCCGGCGGCAGCAAGGGAGCGCCACCGACGGACGCCGACGCCGACGACTGGAAGGGCACCAAGTCCTTTTTCTCTGGTGAGAAGTCGATCGAGCACGAAGTCATCGCGACCGTCACCGGCGAGCAGCTGGTCGGCCTCGAGTACGGCCACCCATTCGTGCCCGACCGTGTCGGCAAGATCGTCGCCGCCGACTACGTCACGACGACCGACGGCACCGGCCTCGTCCATACCGCACCGGGCCACGGCGAAGACGACTACGAAACCGGCCGCAAGAACGGCCTCGACGTCTATTGCCCCGTCGACGCCGCCGGCAAATATGATTCGACCGTACCGCCCTTCGTCGCGGGGCTGGGCGTCTTCGAAGCCAATCCGATCATCGTCGAGCGACTCGCCGACGACGGAGCGTTGTTCGCTCACCAGGATCTCGTCCACAAGTACCCGCACGACTGGCGGAGCAAGACGCCGACGATCTACCGGGCGACGGAGCAGTGGTTCATTGCCCTCGATGAGCCGTTTGACGGCAAGTCGATGCGCGAACGGGCGATCGAGGCGGCTGAGGCGACGACCTTTCACCCTGCGTGGGGCCGTCAACGGCTGCTGGCGATGCTGCAAGGTCGCCCTGACTGGTGCATCAGTCGTCAGCGGTCGTGGGGCCTGCCGATCCCGGTCTTCTACAACGCGTCGGGCGAGCCCCTGCTCACGCCTGAGAGCGTCAAGGCCGTCAGCAAGTGCTTTGCCGAGCACGGCAGCGACGCCTGGTGGAAGCTGTCACCGGCCGAGCTGCTCGGCGAACTTGACACCGGCTCAGACTTCCCGAAGGACAAGCTCCGCAAAGAGAGCGACATTTTCGACGTCTGGTTCGAGTCGGGCAGCTCGTGGCACGCGGTGCTCGACGCCCGGGAGTCGCTTGGCCAGCCGGCGGACCTGTACCTCGAAGGCTCCGACCAACACCGCGGCTGGTTCCAGCTCAGCCTCCTCTCCAGCCTCGGCGGACAGGCGAAGGCACCGTTCAAGCAGGTCCTGACGCACGGCTTCATCGTCAAACCCGACGGCAAGAAGGTCTCCAAGAGCGACCCCGAATACGTCACCGCGATGGATGAGGTCAAGACGCACGGGGCCGACCTGCTGCGGCTGTGGACGTGCAGCGTCGACTATCAAGGCGACGTGCGGGCCAGCCCCGACATCCTCGCCAAGTTCGGCGACGAGTATCGAAAGATCCGCAACACGCTGCGGTTTCTGCTGGGCAACGTCAAAGACATCGCCCTTGACGAGGGTGACCTCGTCGACCTCAAGAAGATCCCAGCGAGCAGCCTCGACGGCTGGATGCTCAACGAGCTGAACAAGCTCATCAGAGACGTTACCGGGGCGATGGACGCGTTCATGTTCCATCACGCCTACCGGCTTCTCAGAGACTTCTGCACGGTGCAGGTCAGCCAGATCTACGGCAACGCGATGAAGGATCGCCTGTATTGCGAGCTGCCGGAGGCACCGAGCCGTCGCCGGACGCAGACGGTGCAATGGTTGGTCGCTGACGCGCTGATTCGGATGGTTGCCCCGATGCTTGTCTTCACGGCTGACGAGGCTTGGAGCAGCTTCATGAACGACGTTGATGGCTTTGAGGGTGTAAAATTACCAAGTGTCCACGCGGTCCAATGGCCGACAGCTTCGGAGGCACCAACGAGCGACGCCTGGCCGCTGCTCATGAAGCTGCGCGATAGCGCCCTGGTCCAGCTCGACACGCTCAAGAAGGACGTCGGCCTCAACAAAGCCACTGACGCTGAAGTCGTCTACACGCTGACCCCAGACGATCGCAAGCTGCTCGAACCCTTCGGCGTCGACCTCGCCGACGTCGTCGGCGCTGGCTGGCACTCCATTAAAGACGGTGACAAGACGTCGGTTCAAGTCGTCGATCGCCGTGAGGATTGGCAGCTTTGTGCCCGCAGTCGCAAGCGGACGCCTGACGTCGGCAGCGATGTGAGTCACCCAGACCTCTCGAAGCGGGACGCAGCCGTCGTTGCGGCCTTAGCTTGAAGGATTGGCAGCATGAATAGGGCGGAGCAGAAACTTCTCCCCGCAACCCGACCGCCGCCGATGCATTCCGTAAGATGAGTGTCCACCTGGCCGTTCCTACGGAAGCCTTATGTCCAGCCCAGTCCTGCCGCCGACGAATGACCGTGTCTCGCCGGGCGGGCTCATCGACGCCCTGGAGCGGCTCCGCTTTCGGGCGATGTCTCTCAGCGTCGGATATGGCATCGGGCTTGTCGTCGCTGCTGCCTGCGGTGCGATCCTTATCGGCGGGCTCGTCGACTGGCTGCTTCAGCTCCCGGCAGTCCCGCGACTCCTGGGCCTGATCGTCACGCTGGCAGGCCTCAGCTATCTCGCCTATCGCACAATCTGGCTTCCGGCGACGACGAAGACCGGTCTCGGCGATGTCGCCGGACGCGTTGAAGAGCGATTTCCAGCCTTTGAAGATCGCCTGCGGAGCAGCGTCAGCTTCTTGGGTGACGGCCACGCGATGCCGGCCGATCCTTACGAGCGGCAAACGATCGAGCAGGCGGGTGACCTTGCCGCCGACGTGCGTTGGTCGGACGTTCTGCAAGGCAAGCCCGCTGCCAAAACGCTCGCAGCAGCAGCAGCCGGCGTCATTCTGCTCGTCTTGTTGGCCGTGCTGCTGGGGCCGCTGGCCAACACGGTTGCCGGTCGACTCTTCGACCCGCTGAATCCGTCGCATCAATGGCCACGCAAGTACGCAGTCGCTCCGATTCAGCTGCCCGAGAAACACGCCGCCGGCCGTCCGCTCACCGTCACCGCGCGGCTCGACAAGGGCGACGCCTCGCGGATCACACCCGTCGTTCGGTATCGCATCGGTGACAACGGCCAGGTCCGCCAGGCACTCATGGTCGCAGACGATGACGGCGTCTTCACTGCGCTTATTGATCCGCGACTGGCCGACGGCAGCGACGCCGGCACGATGAGCGTCTGGGTTGAAGCCGGTGACGATCAGACGCAACCGACGCCCGTCGCCGTCGTTCGACGTCCCAAGCTGCTTGCCGCAACGCTCGACGTTACTCCACCGCCGTATGTCCGTGATGCAGCGCGTCGTACGAGCGATCTGCTCGAAGGCCCGGCAACCGTTGGTGTCGGTTCCGAGCTGACGATGAGCCTGCGATTCAGTAAGGCGTTGCAGTCGACCACGCCGACATTGCTCGCCGCGGGTGAGGCGGCTTTGCCGTCGCTTTCGTGGCGGGTTGTCGAGCCGGGGCTGCTGGCGGCGACCTTCACCGCCGACCAAACGCTGCGGTTTAGTGTTTCAGCCGTCGGCGTCGACGGCTTTGAATCGGACGCTTCACCGACGCTTGAAGCCATCGTCAGGCCCGACACGGCTCCAACGGTTCAGATTGACGAACCGCGTCGCAACGAAAGCCGCACCGCAGAGGCCGTCGTGCCGTTGCAGGTAACCGCGACTGATGACTTCGGCCTGACGGCCGTCGACCTCGTGGTGGAGAAGCTCGCCCCGGCCGGTACCGACGGCGGCTGGATGACCAACATCCCGCTCCTCGACGTGGCTGACGTCACACGTGAAAGCCTTGCCACCGGTCAGGGCGAACGATCGCGTCTCGCCTACGGCTGGCGTCTTTCACAACTTGCTCAGTCGATGGACGACGAGCTGGAGCCCGGTGACGTGCTGGAGTTTTACGCTCAGGCGACCGACAACTATCTCCTCAACGGCCAGACGCACGAGGCGGTGACGAGCGGCCGGCTGCGGCTGACGATCATCAGCCAGCAAGAGCTCAACCGTCGCGCGATCGGCACGCTGCAGTCGATCAAGGACGATGTCGCCTCCACCCGCAAGCGGCAGGCGGCGACGCGTCGCGAGACCAAGGCGTGGGCGGAACAGGTTGCAGACAAGAGCGAGCTTGACGCGGCTGATCGTGAGGCGGCTGAGCGGCTGAGTCGTCGGCAGTCGCGTGAAGCCGCCGCCGCCAAGCGATTGGCCGAGCAGGCGGCCGAGCTTCAGGAACAGCTCGAAGAGAACAACGCAGAGAGCGACGATCTGACACGCCTCGCCGAGCGCGTCGCAGACGATCTGGAAGAGACGGCTGAAGGCGTGATGCGTCGGGCGGCCTCGGAAATCGATCAGGCTCGCCGGGCCGAAGAGGCGACCGAGCGATCGCGTCAGGCCGACTCGGCCGCTGAGAATCAGCAAGAGGCCGACGAGCGGCTTGAAGCGGTGATGGAGCAGATGGAGGCGATCGGCACGCTGCGTCAGGCGATCGATGACATCAGCGAGTTGCTGGAACAACAAAAAGACGTCGGGGAACGCGCTGCCGAGCTTGCCGGTCGCAACGTCGGTCAGGAAGCCGGTGAGATGAGCGAGGCCGATCAGGCCGAGGCCGAAGAACTCGCCGCCGAGCAGGAACGGCTCGCCGATGCCGTCGAAGAGGCCCTTGAGCAGCTTGAAGAGCAAGCCGGTGAGCAGCCTGCTGACCAGGAGGAACAGGACGCGACGGCCGAGGCCATGCGTGACGCCGCTCAAGCTGGTCGTCAACAGAACGTGCCCGGTCAGCAGCGACAGGCCGCCGAGTCGACGCGGAACAACCAGCGTCAGCAAGGTCAGCAAGCCAGGCAGCAGGCGGAGATTGGCCTGGAGATCATCCTGAACGAACTTCGCGACGCCGAGCGTGAGCAGTTGCGGCAGCTACAGCGCGAGCTTGCTGAGCTGCGAGATCAGATCGAGCGGCTGGCCCGACTGCAAGCCGGGCACAATGCCGACAACCTTTCGATTCGCGGCATCGAGGCAGAGCAGGTCACGCTGCTGCTCGAAGCGGCCGGGCGAAACGCCGACCAGGCGGTGGAGGCGACTGTCGGTCGTCTGTCCGCCGGTCAGGAGCAAAGCGAGCGGAACGCGCGGGACCTGGCCCGCACGGCAGATGAGTCGGCAGATGACGGTGGCGCGACGGCCGACCTGCTCACACGGGCGGCGCTTGAAATGGAGCGGGCGGCGGTGGCCATTCGTCGTGACGACCTGCTCGGCGCATACGAGCCGCCGCAGGTGCGGGCGCTGGAGACGCTTCGCCAAGCCGCCGAAGCCGCGGCCGCGGAGCAGGAGCGGATCCAGCAGGAAATCGAAGAACAGCAACGCGAGGCCATCCGCCAACGCCTCATCTCGTTGCGGGACGAGCAAGTGGCCGACGTCAACACGCCGACCACGACACTTGCAGATGCCGCGGCGGCCGGTGAACTCAACCGACGCGAGCGACTGACGCCCCGTGCCACGCTCGCCCCGCGGCAAGGCGAACTGGCGGATGAATTAGCAGACGTGACGCTCGCGCTCGGCGAGGCCGGTGGCACCGTCTTCGTCTACGCCGGCGAGCGGGTGAATGCCGAGATGCTGAAGGTGCAGGAGCGGCTCGTCGCCCTCGACACCGCTGAAGACACGCAACTGTTGCAGCAGAGCGTCGTCGCAGGTCTAACCGACCTAATCGACTCGCTCGAGCTGGAGATGAACGAGCAAAGGTTCGACCGCAACAGCCAACCCGAGGGCGAAGGCGAAGCAGGCGGTGGTGGCGGCGAACAGTCGCCACCTTTGCCACCGGCTGCCGAGATCAAGCTTTTCTCGAAGCTGCAGGCGAGTGTGAACGAGCGGACGAAGGCCGATGATGCCGACGCGGCTGCGCTGGGGCAAGAGCAGGGCGAGCTTCGTGCCGTGCTCGACGCGATGCTCCAGAAGGCCAGCAAAGGCCAACTACGGTTCAGGTCCGAGCCGGCGATCGACACGTTGCTACCGGAAGAAGCGGCAGGCGAAGCTCCGCGAGACGTCGAAGAGGAACTTGACGAGCGAGAGCTGCTTGAGGACCTATTGGGCGATGCTGCCGTCGCTCCGCCACCCGGTGAAGTGGCTGGCGACGCCGACGCTCCGGTCGGCGATGCGAGCGTGACCCGCCTCGGTGACTATCTCGCCCGCGCCCGGCAGCGACTGACCGAGCTGGACGATGCAGGCCCGGTGACGCAGGCGGTGCAGGAACGCATCGTCGTCGAGCTCGACGCTTTGGCTCAGCAGTCGCAGAACCAGGCTCAGCAGAGCAGCTCCTCGTCGGCAGCCGGTAAGCCCGGTCAGCCGCAACCGGGGCAGCCAGGGTCGCCACGTGGCGTGCAGCAACAGCCCGGCCAGCCGGCGGGCCAGCCGAATCAACCCGGCCAGCCCGCCGGTCAGCAGCCAGGCCAACCTGAACCCGGCCAAAGCAACCAGGGTGACGAGCAAAACGGCGAGGGCCCAGCAGCGGGTGAGGCAGACTTGTCGAGCGAACTCGAAGAAACGCTGGCCGAGTGGGGCAACCTCACACCTCGCGAGCGGCAGGCGATTCTCGACACCAAGACGGATCGGCCGCTGGAGTCTTACCGTGAACTGGTCGAGGCTTTCAACCGGGCACTGAGCGAAAAGGAAGACGAATGAAGCGACTTGCCCCACTGTTGTTCGTCGGCCTCGCCGCATTGGCGGTGCCAGCGGTCCTCGCACAGCCGGCTGAAGACGAGCCGACGGTTCGCGGCGATGAGATCACGCCGGAGCTGACAGCCTCCGTCGACAAAGGCCTTGCTTGGCTCGCTGCGGCGCAGCAGGAAGACGGCTCGTTCGACAACCGCGGCGGCACGGCGGTAACGAGCGTGGCCGCGATCGCATTCATGTCAGCCGGCCACCTGCCGGGCCGCGGCGAATACGGGCAAGTCGTCGCCAAGGCCGTCGACAACGTGCTCGCCAGCGCAGAACCCAGTGGCCTGCTCGTCGGTCGTAACTCCGGCGGGAACATGTACCACCACGGCTTTGCCACGCTTCTGCTCGGCGAGGTGTACGGCATGACCGGTGACGACCGCGTGCAGGAGCCGTTGCGGCGGGCAATCCGGCTCATCGAGCAGAGTCAGAACCCGCAAGGCGGTTGGCGGTATCAGCCGGTGCCCGTAGACGCGGATGTGAGTGTGACGATCCTGCAGGTGATGGCCCTACGTGCCGCTCGAGATGCGGGGATCAAGGTCGAGAAGCGTGTCATCGACGACGCCGTCGCTTACGTCAAGGCGTGCCAGAACCCCGACGGCGGCTTCAACTACATGCTCGGCAGCGGTCGAAGCAGCGAGTTCCCGCGGTCGGCGGCGGGTGTGGCGACGCTCTACTACGCAGGCATCAGCGAAGGCGAAGCGATCGACAGCGGGTTGGCGTACCTCATGCAGAGCCTGCCGGGTCGGACTCTTCAAGGTCGCGATCGACACTACTTCTACGGGCAGTATTACGCGGCGCAGGCCATGTTCCTCGCCGGCGGTGACTACTGGGCGACGTGGTTCCCGGCGGTCCGAGCCGAATTGCTCAGCCGCCAATCCGAAAACGGCCGGTGGCAAAGCAACCACGGCGACGCCTACGGCACAGCCATGTCGCTGATCGTCCTGCAGCTTCCCAATCGATATCTGCCTGTCTTCAGCGGAAAAGGCCAAGGCTCTTGAAATACCTGCTGATCACAACGCTCCTGCTGTCGTCGCTTTCGGTTAGCGGGCAAACCGAGTTCGAGGTATTCACCTCGGCTGACGGTGGTCTCCATGTCGTCACCGGCACATTGGAAACGCTTGTTCTCGACGCTGAAGCATCGACGGCCACACTCGACCTTGCCGCGATAAACAGCGACCTGGTGATGCTGCAACGCGTCGGTGGCGAGCCGGTTGTTGCCGACGCTGCAATCGTGCACCGGCTCATGACGCGGAACGGCGAGTCGATGTCGGGCCGCCTTCTGGGCTCGAATGGCGAGACGCTGCGGTTCCAGGACGCGCTGTACCTCGACGTCGTGGTCGTTCCGCTTGATGAAGTCGTGGCCGTAACGGCGATGGATAGGCAGGTGCCACATGGGCCGCGGCCGTCTTCGGACGAAGCAATTTTATCCAACGGCGATCGTGTGACCGGCTTCTTTCTGGAAGCCGTCGAAGATGCCGTTGTCTTCGAGAGCGATGCCGGAACCGAGGTTCGCGTGCCGATAGACGCGTTGACATCGCTCCGTCTGGCCGATGTCGGTTCGCCGGAGATTCAGCAATCTGCCGATGCAACGCCCAATGCACGCGTTCGGCTCGTTGGCGGGGTGACGCTGCTGGTGAAGTCGCTGCGGGTGAGTGGCGACCAGATGAGCTTCGTTCGGGGCACGACGTCTTACACTAAACCGGCCTCAGCCCTGCTCGCCGCCGAGCCTATCGATGCGGGCGTGACCTGGATGGCTGATCTGGCACCAACGGAGGCGACGCATCAACCCTATTTGTCGGCCTTTTCGCCGCCTCACCTTGTCGGCGGATTGACCGCATCCGGGCAGTCGCGGTCGATTGTGGTGCGTCCGCGTGGTAGCGTTGCGTTTGAAGTCCCTGCCGGAGACGTCGAACGACTGGTCATGCGTGTGCGGATCGAAAACGAGACGGCAAGGTTGGCCAACGCAGACGTTCGCGTGCTTGTAGACGGCACGGTGGCATTTGAGCGGCTTTCGCTCGCTGCCGCGGACGGCACCATCGACGTCGCGGCGGATGTGAAGCCCGGGCAGACCGTCACCCTCGCCGTCGACTACGGGCAGAACCTCGACGTCGAAGACGCGGTGGTGTTTATTCGGCCGGCCTTCCTGCCGTGAGAGGTCAGGCCCTGTTGAGGCCCGGCAGATTGCCGCGGAGCATCAGGTCGAGGACGCCGAGAAGTTGATCAGGATCGCAAGGCTTCTCGAGCAAAGGCGGTAGTTCTTCGACCTTCGACTCCCGCATGAGCGACTGGATCTCTGCCGCAGACAGACCGGTCAGCAGCACCAGTGGCAGGCTCTTGCGATGCTCTTGGATGTATTCGAGAGCAACGAAGCCGTCTGAGCCGGTCATGTGCAAGTCGAGCACGAGGGCGTCGATGCGGGTCTCCTTAAGCCGCTGTACGGCCATTTTGCCGTCGTTGGCGAGTTCAACGCGGTAACCGCTGAGCTTAAGGATCTGGCCGAGCGCGTGCCTGGCACCGGCATCGTCATCGGCGACGAGAACAGTCCGCGGCGGCGGAGACCCTGAGCTGTCGATTGAATCGGCCGACGCCGTTTCAGCCTCATCGGTAACTAAACGCATCGGCATGCACCAGGACAATACCCAGATTCCGCACAATCTGTCACCGTCCGTTCCCTCCGCGACGCCGACGAGCCTGCCGAGGCCCTAAGACTAAGTCATGAGTCGCCCGTCCGATGCAGTTGACAGCCACGAAATGGTCCGTGAGCAAATCCTTCAAGCGGTTAAGGGCGAGGGGTATGTACCCTTGCGCCCACGCCAGCTCGCCCGGGCCATTGCGGCCGTTGAGGGTGAACCTGACGACGGTATCGCTGACTACGGCACGTTCCGCGGTGCGCTCAAGGATCTCATGGCCGATGGCGACGTCGTCCTGGGCAGCGGTGGAAGCGTCCTCGTGCCGGCAAGCCGCGTCGGTGACAACGAACTCATCGGATCGTACCGCGCCAACCCAAAAGGGTTCGGGTTTGTCATTCCTCAGGAGCAGGGCAGCCACGAGGATCTCTTCATCCCGCCGGGCAAGAACAACGGGGCCATGACGGGCGACGTCGTGCGGAGCAAGATCATTCCGGCCGGTATGCGGGACGGCAAGAAGATGTTCGAGGGCCGCGTGCTCGAGGTCATCGAGCGTCAGAACACGCAAATCGTCGGCACCGTCGGCAAGATGGAGGGCAAATGGTTTGTCTTCTCCGACGGCAAAAAAGGCCCTGAGCCGATCCACATCCCCGATGCCGGCAGCAAGTATGTCCAGCCGGGGCAAAAAGTCATCGTCGAGCTGACCCAGTTCGGTGGCGACCGCGTCGCGCCGCAGGGTGTCATCACGAAGGTGCTGGGCGATCCGTCGGATAAAGACGTCGATCTGCAGAGCGCCATCGTGCAGTTTGGCCTCCCGGGCGAGTTCCCCGACCAGGTCGTCGACGAGGCGGCCAAGGTCTCACGCGAGTTCAAGCCCGAGGCCGAGATCGCCAAGCGGGTCGACATGACCGGCGAGCTCATCTGCACGATCGACCCTGACGACGCCAAGGACTACGACGATGCCATCAGCCTCAGCCGCACCGAGGACGGCCTCTACAAGCTGGGCGTTCACATTGCCGATGTAAGCTACTTCGTCAAAACCGGCTCCATCCTCGACGAAGAAGCGTACAAACGTGGCAACAGCACCTACTTCCCGGGCCATGTCATCCCGATGCTGCCCGAAGTGCTCAGCAACGGCGTCTGCTCGCTCGTCGAGGCCCAACCGCGGCTGGTCAAGAGCGCCTTCATCTGGCTCGACCCGCGTAACGGCCGCCCCGTGCGAACCGCCTTCAGCAACTCTGTCATCAACTCTTTCAAGCGGCTTCGCTACGAAGAGGCCCAGGACCTTATCGACGGCAAGGAAGAGATCACGCACCCCGAGGGCACCCGCAAGAGAAGCGACTACGACCCCAAGCTGCTCGACCAGTTACGCGACATGAACGAGCTGGCCCGCGCAATGCAGAAGCGTCGCAAGGCGGACGGCCAGATCAACCTGAGCATCCCGAGCGTCGACCTGAAGCTCGACGACGCCGGAAAGGTCATCGGGGCCGAGCCGGAGGACGATTCGTTCACGCACACGCTCATCGAGATGTTCATGGTCGAGGCCAACGAGGCCGTGGCGCGGCTGTTCAGCGGCATGGGTGTACCGCACATTCGGCGAATCCACCCCGGTCCCGACGGTGACGGTGAGGAACGGCTCAAGCACTTTGCGATGAGTGCCGGCCACAACATTCCGGAACTGATGGACCGCCATGCCATCCAGGCGTTGCTCGCCAGTGTCAAGGGCACGCCCGAGGAGTTCGCGGTGAACCTTGCCGTCTTGCGCAGCATCAGCCAGGCGAAGTACTCGCCGAAGATGATGGGCCACTTCGCCCTGGCCAGCGACCACTACAGCCACTTCACGAGCCCAATTCGACGTTACGCCGACCTGATGATTCACCGGCTGCTCGACCGCTACTTCGAGGTCATGCGTGCCGACTTTGCCCACGAGGGGCCGCTGCGTCCACCGGCGAGCGACGAGAAGGAAGCCGTTGGCAAGGCTATGAGCGACATGCCTTCGGCAGAGGAACTCGAAGATATTGGCAGTTTCATTAGCTACACCGAGCGTCGCAGCGAGTCGGCAGAGCGCGAGCTGCGTGCCGTCAAGGTGCTGCAATTGCTCGCCGACGAGCACGTCGGTGAGGAGTTCAAGGGCGTCGTCACTGGCATCACGAATTTCGGCCTCTTTATCCAGATCGAGACGTATCTGGCCGAGGGCCTTGTGCGGTATCCGGACCTGCTCGACGACTGGTGGGACGTTGATGCCAAGGCGGGCGTTATCCGCGGGCAAAAGGACGGCACGGTCATTCGCATCGGCGACGTCGTCAAGACGCAGATCGTTCGCGTTGACGTGCCCAAGCGAGAGCTCGACATGGTCGTGCTGAGCGTCCTGACCCGTGGCAAGGGTGGGACGGGCAAGGTCAAGGCCCAGGAGAAAGCCGACGCCGCCAAGGCCAAGCCGACGGCCAAGTTCGGCGACGTCGCCGGTGGGCTCGAGTCGAAGAAGGCAAGAACCGGCGGTGACAAACGGGCCGCCCGCAGCCAACGTAGAGACTCCCGCGGCAAGCATCGCGGCAAGCTCGACAACAAGAAATAAGCTTGGCCGCGCCGACCTCTATTCGGCGGTCACACGCGGTGGTTTGGGGTCGCGGGCGCCCTGCGTGCTGAACGTCTTGAGATAGCTGACCCACATCGCACTCAGGCCGTGCTCGAAAGCACCGGTCACCAGCAGGTCGAGGTAATTCTGTGTCGGCGGGATGTGGAAAGCTTCCTGCTGGACGCCTTGGTACGTCATTGCCTTCATTGTCGGGCCGCGACCGAGCGGGCGGACGACGACGTTGATCTTCTTGTAGACGCCGGTCTCCGTGCCGCCGTCTTCGACGTGGCGGCGGACCTTGGCGTCGAGCGTCTCCCAGTCGCTCTCGCCGAGCTCGAACACCGCGCCGCTGACGCTTTTACCCGGCTCGGGAACGATGTCAGCCGTCCCGCCGCCCCAGTATTCGCTGAAGACCGGGAACGCAAGCCGGTAGTTATCGAGGATGGCCGGCCGTCCCCCTCGCAAGGCTGGCGGCTTGTGCCCGTAGTGCCTGGCCCAGTCGGCGACACTTCGGTAATTGAGGTTGGAGCCGTAGGCGAAGTAAAGCATAAAGGACGCGGCGGCTGGGTTCAGCAGGTGGTGGATCCGCAACCGTCCTACGCCCTTACGACGCAGACGTTCGAAGTTGCTGCGGAACATAGGTAAGGGGCAGACGGACTAGCCATCCGACCTTCAGGAAACATGCCGCTCACGACGCTCTTGACGCAGCTTTTAGTGTAAGGCGTTGCTGCTTGGTTGCCTTTGCGCGGAGTGGCGACGATAACGCCATGGACGCCACCACCACGCAGTTGCTGTCGGATCTGGGCCTGTCGAAACCGCAGGCGGTGCAGATCGGCGACCGTTCGGCATCCGGGTCCGGTGCGACGCTCACCGTGACCACGCCGATCGATGGCAGCACGATCGCAACCCTGCCCCAGGCGACGCCAGACGACATGAATGCAGCGGGCAAGGCAGCTCATGAAGCCTTTCTAGTCTGGCGGACGGTGCCTGCCCCGGCACGCGGAGAGTTTGTGCGGCGGATCGGCAACAAGCTCCGCGAGCACAAAAAGACGCTCGGTCAACTCGTCACGCTCGAGGCCGGCAAAATCGTCGCCGAGGCCGAGGGTGAGGTGCAGGAGATGATCGACATCTGCGACTTTGCAGTAGGCCAAAGCCGCATGCTCTACGGCAAGACCATCGTCACCGAGCGGTTCGAGCACCGCATGATGGAGCAGTACCACCCGATCGGCCCAATCGGCGTGATCAGTGCGTTCAACTTCCCCGTCGCCGTCTGGGCATGGAACGCGATGCTCGCCTTCGTCTGCGGCGACCCGGTCGTGTGGAAGCCCAGTGAGAAGACGCCGCTGTGCGGCCTTGCGTGCGGAAAGATCGTGCAGGACGTGATTGCCGAGTCGGCTGACCTGAAAGTGCCACCGGCAGTCAGCTCTGTCATTGTCGGTGGCAGAGACGTCGGTGAAGCCATGGCAGCCAGCGAGCTGTTCCCGCTTGTCAGTGCTACCGGCAGCACCCGCATGGGAAAGGCGGTCAATCAAGTCGTTGCCGCAAGGCTCGGCAGGTGTCTGCTCGAGCTCGGTGGGAACAACGCGATGATCGTCACGCCGACCGCCGACTTGGACTTGTGCGTAAGGGCCATCACCTTCAGCGCCTTCGGCACAGCTGGCCAACGGTGCACGACGATGCGCCGTCTGATCGTGCACGAGTCGATCAAGGACGAACTCCTCGGCCGCCTCAAGCCGATCATGCGGCAACTCAACATCGGTGACCCGCGCGACGGCAAGACGCTCATGGGCCCGCTTATTGACGAAGCCGCCTATGACGCGATGAAGGCGACGCTTAGCGAGGTGCCCAACGTCATCGGGGGCGGTCGATTCACGGACGGTACGCCCGACGGCGGGTTCTACGTGGAACCCGCCATTGTCGAAGCCACGCCCGATGCCGCCTATGTCCAGCGGGAGACGTTCGCGCCGATCCTCTACGTCATGCCTTATAGCACGCTTGGCGAGGCGCTGCTGATGCACAACGACGTGCCGCAAGGGTTGTCCAGCGCCATCTTTACCGGCGACATCCGCGAGGCTGAACGCTTCGTGTCGCCAACCGGTAGCGACTGCGGCATCGCCAATGTCAACATCGGCACGAGCGGTGCCGAGATCGGCGGCGCGTTCGGCGGTGAGAAAGAGACCGGAGGCGGTCGCGAGTCGGGCTCCGACGCCTGGAAGGCTTACATGCGTCGCACCACCAACACCATCAACTACGGCAGCGACCTGCCGCTGGCCCAAGGCATCGACTTCGGCATTGCGGGCAGCGAAGTGGTCGAGTGATACGGCCTTGCGTCCTCATGCGTGCGTCCCGTACGTTGAACGCCATGTGTCTCAAAGCTGTCTCAACGTCGCTCGCCCTCGCCGCATGTCTGCTCGTCGGTTGCGGTGACGAATCGGTGACGGCTCAGGACGGCGGGCCGGGAGCTGCCACGGGATCGGCCGGTGCATCCGTCGGGCTCGGCGAATGGATCGACGCGGGCGATGGCATCAAGGTCGCGATTCTCGGGGTCAAGGTGGCCGACGAGACGGGCGGCATGATGTTGAAGGACGACGACCGGGCAGTCGCCATTGAGTACGTGCTTGTCAACACCGGCGATAGCGAGGCGCTCGCCGGCCGGAAGCCGCTCAAGCTACTGGCAGGTGGTGAGCAGTTCGGTGACGGCATGCGGTCGGCCGCGGCGGGCGCAAAGTTCGAGGGGCTGCCGTTCGCACGCATGGTTGATCGGCTGCCAGCCGGACACGTGATTCGCGGGTGGAAGACCTTTGCCGCTCCGATCGAGCAGGACGCTGAGCTTGCCGTGCTGGTTGGCCGCAACGGCAACCCGGTCTCCGACCTCCAAGAGGGCGACATTGCTGCCAGCGTCGCCCTGCGTAACGGCGACGCTGCGGAAGCGCCCTCAATCGAGGTCGAGCCCTCTGCCCCACTGGCCGTCGGCGACACCATCGAAGGTGGCGCTGTGAACTGGACGTTCCACGGGATTAGAGAAGCGGAAACAAGCTCGGAGCTGCCCGAGGGCCGCGTCGCCTACACAATCGAGATGTCGGTGGTCAACAACACCGATGCCGAAATCGATGCCGGCAACGCCACCTTAGACAGCTTCATCTATCTCACTGATGGCAAAGGCAACGCCTCGACCGCGGACGCCATCTCGTTCATGCTCGAGGACTATCAGGAGCCCGAGGGCAGCAGCATGTTCGCTGGCTGGAAGGAGAAACTTGCCCCCGGCGAAGAGTCTCGCGGCTTGATGCTTGTGACCATCTCGGCTGACCACGGCGACCTCGTCCTCGTGGCCAGCACGGCTCAGGGCTACAAGATGAGCAACTTCCAGGCCGTCGCGGCATCACCCATCGGCGTGTTCAAGACGAAGTAGTCGCAGTTCCACGTGGAACCTCAACCGCACAAGCGGTCGAGCAGGAACGTTTTGGCCCTACCGACATCGACCGCCATCGCCACGCGGTGTGGGCCTGACGGGTCCGGCTCCAGCGTCGTGCGGCCGTAGCGCTCGTCCTGGCGCGTGTCGACAGTGACAAGGCCGGTCTCCCACTCGAAGAACTCGGGGTGCAGCATCGCCACGACTGTCATCGGGTCGAACATGTTCATGTGGTTCGGCACCCGCTGGCGGAACTCGGTCAGCCACCGCACCACCAGGGCGATGAGCGGATCTGTCGCCGCGCTCTCCGTCAGCCGATCGACGTCTTTCGGCAGCAGTTTCGTGTCGAGCCCGATCGACAGCGGAATGACGTCCATCGGGATGCCGCTGGCGTAGCAGTGGTGGGCGGCTTCGACGTCGCAGCGGATGTTGTGCTCGACCATGTCGGCTCTGCGGAACTCGCCCCCCATCGTCAGGTGACGCATGGCGGCAATCGGCTCGAAGTCGAGTGTCAGCGACAACGCCAGATTCGTCATCGGCCCGATCGACAACGCGACGTCGGCTTTGCTGGTGAAGGTGGTCGGGCGGCCTGCGTCGATGTCGGGCTCGTCGTCGCCGTAGAGGTAGCGTTGGCCGATCTGGTCGCCGCGCGGCTTGAGCAGGAGCGTGCGGTCAGCGCCGATGTTGGTGGTGACGTCGTCGCGGCGGGAGGCCTTGAGCATCGCGTTGACGCACCGCATCCGCCGACGCGTGTCGCCGTAGCAAGTCAGCACGCTCAGGTCGGCGATTTCCGGTGAGCGGAGCAGCAGCGCCAGGCAAAAGGCGTCATCAATGTCGTCGCCGATGTCGGTGTCGAGCAGCACGTGCGGGCGGTCCATGGGTTTATTGTTGGCAGCCGAGCGCTGCGCGGCGGCGGCCAATTGCGGTCGTGGCGGTGGCGGCGGGGCAGAATGTTCCACGTGGAACATCGCCACCCCTGGCGGCGGGCTCTGGCGAAGGATTTAGACGCGCAGCCGACCCGGCGAATGTTCCACGTGGAACAATTTCGGTGCATCAAGTGCGATGGCGGGTCGTCGTTGCTTGCTGGTCGTTGCGTCCGCCGTCGAACTTGTAGCGCAGACGTGCTGCGTGAGGTGTTGTGCATGGTCGGGTCGATTACGACCGCCCACGTCGTGCGCCGCGGCGGCCGCGGCGGCGGATTATGCGACGCCCGCGTTATCGGCGTCACCGACGCGACGTTCTGTGAAGCTGGGGAATTGGCAGGGACTGGTGCGTATTCGACATCAGGCGGTGCGACATGCCATGTGGCTGCTCGCTGCCCGCCTTGCCGGGCTTCTCGCCGGAAACGAATCCGGTGCTCCGCCGACGGTGGCCTCAGTGGCTACGTCAACCGCCCGATACAAGGAAGTTCCGCTATGCCGTGTCACACCCCAAATCACCTCGCTTCCCACCGCCGCCGCGTCAGGCGGCTACTCGCCGTCGCCGTCGCCGCCGCTTGTTTGTCCCCGACGGCAGCGCTCTTCGCCGCCGAAGCCGACGAGCCCGGCTTTGCCACGCCCCCGAGCGAAGCCGCCCCTGCGACACAGCCTGCCGAGGTCGAGCTGCCACCGTTGCCCGCCGACCCGTTCGCCGACGATGCCGCGACGGCCGTTGTGCCCGACAGTGCCAGCCAGGACGCCGCCGTCCGCTACGACGCAGCGGCCGACACCGTCGACATCCGCGTGAGCAACGGCGATCTCGTCGACGTGCTCCGCATGCTCGCCGAACAGAGCGAACGCAACATCATTGCCTCCAAGAACGTCGGCGGCGTCGTCTCGTGCAGCCTCTACGACGTCACCGTCCGTCAGGCCCTCGACGCCATCCTCACCAGCAACGACCTTGGCGTCCGCGAGGACGGCAACTTCCTTTACGTCTACACGCAGGAAGAGCTCCAGGAACTCGAAGAGGCCGACCGCAAGATGGAGACGCGGGTCTTCCGCCTCTTCCACACCACGCCCTCGATGGCCGCCCGCATGGTCTCGCCGGCCCTGAGCGAGCAGGCCGTCTTCTCGTTCAGCGACGAAGCCGACGAAGGCGTTGCGTCCAACCGCACCGACGCCGGTGGCTACGGCTACGCGGCCGACGACGTGCTCGTCGTCAGCGACTTCCCCGAGCGGCTCGAAGAAGTCGCCCGCCTGCTCGAAGAGGTCGACCAGCGCCCACAGCAGGTCCTCGTCGAAGCGACCATCCTCAGCTCCACGCTGACGAATAACAACCAGATGGGTGTCGACTTCAACCTCGTCGGCGGCGTCGACTTTAACCAAGTCAACTTCCTGCCCGGTGGCCAGGTCGCCAGCGGTGGGTTCGATGACTCGTCGCAAGCCCTCGGCAGCGACACCTACGGCGGCGGTACCGGTAACAACTTCGCAGGTGCCGTCCCCGGTGGCATGAAGCTCGGCTTCGTCAGCGGTGATGTCAGCGTCTTCCTGTCTGCCCTGGAAGGCGTCACCGACTCGACCGTCCTGGCCAACCCCAAGGTGCTGGCCCTCAACAAACAACGCGGCGAAGTGCTCGTCGGTCGTCAGGACGGCTACGTCACGACCACGCTGACCGAGACCACCGCCACGCAGGACGTGCAGTTCCTCGAAACCGGTACGAAGCTCGTCTTCCGCCCGTACATCAGCAAAGACGGCTACATCCGGCTCGAGATTGCCCCCGAGGATTCGTCGGGCGGCGTCGACGAGCGAGGCCTGCCCAGCAAGGTCACGACGCAGGTCACCAGCAACGTCATGGTTAAAGACGGCCACACGATCGTCATCGGCGGTTTGTTCCGCGAGTCGAGCGTCGTCGCCAAGAGCCAGGTCCCGGTGCTGGGCAACATCCCGCTGCTGGGCCGGGCGTTCGGCCGGCAGAGCGACTCGACGGTGCGAGAAGAGATCATCATCCTGCTGACGCCGCACGTTGTGAAGGACGACGACAAGTTCGCCCAGCTCGGCGATCAGGAGCGTCTGCGTGCAGAGCGGCTTCGCGTCGGCACCCGCAAGGGCATGATGTTCTGGGGCCGCGAGCGCCAGGCACAAGCCAACTACCAGAAGGCCGTCGAGGCCTTGGCCAAGGACGAGCCGAATCCCAAGCGTGCCCGCTTCCACCTCAACGCGGCCCTGCACCTGGACCCGTCGTTCATCGAAGCCATCGAACTGCGTGAGAAGCTGACCGGTGAGACCGTGGTCGAGGCCGACGGCAGCTCCATCCGCAGCTTTGTCCGCCGGTCGATCCGCGACGACGTGACCGAGCTGCGCCAGACGCCCGAGGTGACGCCCGAAGGCGAGCTGCCGACGGACGATCCGAAGCTGCGTCAGCCGCGTGACCTGCTGCCCGACGATGAACCGGACCTGATCAAGGTCGAGGCCCCGGCCACGCAGCCCGCGCTGGCAACGATCAAGGAGTAGATCAACAGGCAAGGTAGCTGCGGGTCCTAGACCCGCAGTTTGCTTTGCGCCCGTACCTGACCGCGGGCGACAAACCCGCAGTATGTGCAGAAACGCGACCGCAGAAGGCATCGCCCGCAGAACCACCCGCCGACCCGCTCAAGGAAGAGAACCTCATGTCACACCACACGCAACACGCCGCCCGGGCGATCCTTCTCGCTGCCACGCTCGCCTGCGGCACGCTGACCGGCTGCTCGTCCGGCCCGACGCAAACCGAAGAGGCGACCGCCCGCTGGAATGCCGCCCGGGCGGCGACGCTGGCGCAGCTGGCGACCGATCAGCTCGAAGCCGGTCAGTTGGCAGAAGCACGCGAAACGTGCGACGCTGCGCTGGTCGTCGACCAGACGTTGCCAGCGGTCCATCTGCTCAGTGCCCGTGTGGCGCTGGAGGAAGACGACCTGCAAGGGGCGTCGGCCAGTCTGCAGCGGTGCGGCATGCTTGCACCGGCCGACGCGGTCGCAGCGGAGATGCACCACCTGGCCGGCACCATTGCCGGCCGCTGGGAGCAGGCCGACGAAGCGGTGCGGCGTCACCGGGCGGCGGTCGCCTTGTGGCCCCAAGAGCCCAACTACCTCGTCGGACTGGCCGAGGCACTCATTGATGCCGAGCGTGCACCCGAGGCCGAGGCGGCGTTGATGGCGAACCTGCATCGGTTCCAGGGAGAAGCGTCGGTCTTCGACGCGCTCGGCCAAGTGCTCAGCGTGCAAGGCCGACCTGCCGACGCGGCAGAGATGTACCGCCGGGCCAGCGTCTACGCGCCCGACGACACCGATGTCCGCGAGCGGCAGGCACTGGCGCAATTGGCGGCAGGTGACGGGGCGGCGGCGGCGCGGACGCTTCGCCGGCTGCTCGACGAGGTCGATGGACGACCGTCGTTGCACATTGCACTCGGCGAGGCCTATCTGAGCGAGCGTGACGCCGAACGGGCCGAGGCGGCCTTCCGGCAGGCGACGCGTCTGGATCGGCAGAGCTTTGCGGCATGGGCGGGTCTGACAAAGTCGCTGCTGGCGTCGAACGACGCCAACGCAGCAGTCATGGCGGCGACGCGTGCCGTGGCGACGGCAGGAACGGGCGAGCGAGACAACGCGCTGCTGCTCCGCGGCTTTGCCAACGTACAGCACGGCAACTTCCGCGGGGCGGCAGACGATTTGGACGATCTTGCCCGGGCCGGTGACACCTTGGCGGCAGACCTCTATGCGTTGTGCCTGTTAGGCCTTGGCGATGAGGCGTCGGCACGTGCCACTTTGTCGGACCATATGTCGCAGCACGCAAATGTGTCGTCTGAGCGCATCGGTGAGTAAGGCGAGGTCGTACAAGATCCGATGCGTGTTTTAGCAGAAACTGATTTCGAGACGGCCGCTGGGGGCATCTGGCGGCGTCGGTCTCGTACCCGAAGAAGGACCTTGTGATGCCCAATCTCCGTCTCTTTGTACGACAACCCGCAGCACCTGTTGCCGAGGTCGTCAAGTCGCCGAGCGGTTCGTCGTTCCCGCTGACGGCTCTCGACTTTAACGCCGGTACCAACGCAGCCAAGGAAGGCGACTTCTGGATCGACGCCGACGTGGTCGAAGCGTGCAAGGATCTGGTCGAGACGGACGTGTGCAGACACGTGGCCGTTGCGCACTACAGCGGTGGCGGCGAGCCCATCATCCGAGAAGAGGCCGGCCCGACGCCCGACATGCACAGGCCGCTCGTGACCGAATTCGCGTCAACCGGCGAGCTGCGGCACTTGTACCGCGTGGACGGCATGCTGATCGCGGCCGTGACGCTGCGAGACGGAGACAACCGGATCGGCTCGTGCACGGTGGCGGCTGAAAACGACGACGAGCGACGGATTATGAGCTCGGCCCGCAGGCTCGGGCGCTTTGTCCAGATGGCCAGGCGCAATCGGAAGCTGCAGATCGAGGCGGGGAACATGCTTCAAGGGTTGCTGCGGTCGCTGGTCAGTGCCGTCGATGCCAACGACGCCTACACGTGCGGCCACAGCTTGCGGGTTGCGCTCTACGCAAGGCAGCTTGGTGAGGCGGCGGGGCTCGTTCCGACGACGCTCGACCGCATCTACTTGGCCGGGCTGTTGCACGACATCGGCAAGATCGGCGTCGACACGCGCGTCCTTCGCAAGGCCGGCCGCTTGACGGATGACGAGTTTGCGCAGATCCGCCAGCATCCGGTTGTGGGGCACCACATTCTCAGCGGCATTCCGCAGGTGCACGACGTGCTGCCGGGCGTGCTGCATCACCACGAGCGGTACGACGGCCGCGGGTACCCGCACAAACTGGCCGGAGCCGACATTCCGCTGATGGCCCGCATTCTGGCGGTGGCAGACAGCTTCGACGCGATGACGAGCGACCGCAACTACCGCCACGCTCGCCCGGCGGCGAAGGCGCTGGCCGAGGTGGCCCAATGTGCCGGGACGCAGTTCGACCCGACCTTGGCGAAGCTGTTTTGCCGACTGCCGTTGTCGGAGCTGGAGTCGACGATCAAGCGTGGCCGCGCCAGCGCCGAAGCGGCCGTCGCCGCGTGAGCGCGACGGCAAAAATAAGTGGCTCCAACTGGACTCGAACCAGTGACCTAGGGCTTATGAATCCCTCGCTCTAACCAGCTGAGCTATGGAGCCGACGGGGTTGGCATCGTTGGCGCGGTTTGGCGGCTTGACAAGTGCAATAAAGAACCGGCCGCACCCGAAGGTGCGGCCGGCATTGTTAAGGGTTGAACCGCCGACTCAGGAAGCGGTGGCGATGCCTTGGCCGCTGAGGTCGTGGTACGCCCGCATCCCGTGCTCGCCGAGGTCGAGGCCTTCGATCTCTTCGGCTTCGCTGACGCGAATGCCACCGAGCATCTTGCAGATGAAGAAGATCACAAAGGCGATCAAGAAGGCGGTGACGCTGACCGACACGGTGCCGATGAGCTGGGCCATGAAGTCCTTGCCACCGAAGATACCGACGGCCAGGGTGCCCCAGACGCCGCAGACGCCGTGAACGCTGATGGCACCGACCGGATCATCGATCTTGATCTTGTCGAAGCCGTAGACGCTGAAGACGACGAGGATGCCGGCAATGCCGCCGACGACGATCGCCCAGCCGGGGCTGATCGAGTCCGCACCGGCAGTAATGCCGACGAGGCCTGCGAGCAGGCCGTTGAGGCCCATCGTCAGGTCAGGCTTGCCGGTCGCACCCCAGGAGGTGAGCAGGGCGATCATGCCACCGGCAACGCCGGCGAGGGTCGTGGTGACGAAGACGAAGCCGACACCACCCGAGACACCATCGGCAGCCGAGTAGGTGTCTTCTGCGGCCGAAAGGACGGAACCGCCGTTGAAGCCGAACCAGCCGAGGAACAGCAGGAAGACACCGATGTTGACGAGCGGAATGTTGTGTCCGGGGATACCGCGGGTCTCACCGTTGGGGCCGTACTTGCCGAGACGTGGCCCGAGCAGGATGACACCAGCCAATGCGCCCCAGCCACCGAAGGCGTGGACGACGGAGCTACCGGCAAAGTCGTAGAAGCCGTCGCCATCGGCGAGGGTCGACAGCCAGCCACCGCCCCAGTGCCAGCTACCGACGAACGGGTAGCCGAACATGACGAAGACAACGGCAAACACCATGAACGGTGCAAGCTTGATCCGCTCGGCGACGGCACCAGAGACGATGGTGGCCGCGGTGGCGGCGAACATGGCCTGGAAGATGAAGTCGGTGTAGGCCGTGTAGTGAACCGTCGTAGTACGACGGGCTCAGGCTCACGCCGTCCGACACATCAAGGGCGAGCCGAGGGCGAAGACGCCGGGGATGATCCATGCGTCACCCGGGTAGTGGCTGACAGAAGCCCCAGGCCCAGTACGCCAGAATGCCGGTGCAGATGATCCACAGGTTCTTCGTCAGGATGTTGACGGAGTTCTTTGCACGGCACAGGCCGCTCTCGACGCAACCGAAGCCGAGGTGCATGATGAACACGAGCGCCGCTGCAATGAGGACCCAGATGTTGTTGGCACGGTACTGGCCGGGCGTGACATCTAGCTCATCGAAGGTCGAAGCAGACAGATCGGTGTCGATCGTGGTCGGATCGACCTCCTCTTCTTCGACGACATCGTCAACGGCGATTTCGACGTTAGCGGCGGTCTCGTCGACCTGGGCGGCCATGTCGTCGCCGAAGGATTCGGGCGTGTCGTCCTGTGCCGAGGCCGTGGTGGCGAAGGTGAAGGTCGCCACGGCCGCCAGGGCCAGCGTCAGCAGGCCCCACGATGGGCGGCGGGAAGAACCGGCACTGGGCCGGTGGAATAGCGGTAGCGGGCGTGGCATCTCGTCCTGCATGGTCGTTGCGTGGATGGGAAGGGGCGGAGGCTCAGAGTCCAAACCACCGACTCGCGACGGGTGTCCCAGGACATGCAGCGACCCAATGGGCCGGCACGGTCGTCGGGCGAGCGAGGGTGTGATGAAGGTCCGAAGTTGAGAAGAACCGCGAGGTTCAGGTCGTCACAAGGCCGAGTGGTGGTCGGCCGGGCCAGGCGAAAGGAGCGAAATCGCGCTGGCAGCTCGTACGTCTTGATCGGTTGCTGCGGCCAGGTGTACCGGTTCGGCGTCGCCCGTGCAAGTGGTGGGGGCGCTGACACCTGGCAAAATCCGCACGCCGGCGTTAGCCGACGGGCGGAGGAAGAAACAGGTGCCTTAGAAGGCCAGGTCGAGCGACAGGCTGCCGATCAGCTGCACGTTGTCGTCGCCGTTGATCGACTCGAGGTTGTCGGCGAAGAGGAACAGACCCTCGACGGCCGGCGTCAGCGTCCACGAGCCGTACTTGCCACCGGGCGTCAGCGGGAAGCCGGCGGCGGCGGCGACGCTGACGTAGCCCAGGAACGTGTCGTCACCCTGGTCGTCGAAGTAGTAGTCGTCGAGGCTCATGCCGACCGTCACCGGAAAGGCCAGGGAGATCGGGTCGTCAAAGCTCTCGATTTCCAGCTCCGTGGCGGCTTCGATGCCGAGCTCGAGGTAGGCGTCTTCACTGCCACCCTCGTCCTTGGTTTCGAAGTAGACACCGGCACCGACGCCGAGGTCGAAGACGAACTCGTCGTCGACGTCCGGATCGTCACCGGTGAGCGGGATGGCGTAGCTGACGTACGCGCCGAGCTCCTGAATCTCCGGAACGCCACCGAACGGGTAGAGGTACCAGGTGTAGATGGCACCGAACTCGAAGTTACCGGTCGAGGCGGTCAGGCCGGCGTAGAGGTCGCTCTCGTACCACGACGAGGGGCTGGCGCCGACGCCTTCAACTTCGCTGTTGAAGCTGTTCCACGTACCGACGGTGGCCTCGAAGGTGTAGTCGTCGGTGGCGTAGACGGGGAAGCCGATCTCGATGTACGGCTGGGCAATGATGCCGCCGTTCAGGAGGCCGTCGTCATCCTGTAGGTAGCCACGGAAGAAGTAATCGGTGGCGAAGGTGACGCCGACACCGACGCTGTACTCATCGGGCTCGACCTGGTCGTTCTCGGCCATGGCCTCATCGGCGATGCCGACGACGTCAGTCTGGGGGCGCTCTTCGTTCAGCTGGGCCGAGGCCGGCGCGGCGAAGATGGTGGCGACAACCGCGGCGGCGGCGAGGCGAAGGGCGACGGTGCGGCTCGGCAGGGTGGCCGAAAGGTTCTCAAGTAGGTTCATCAGTTCTCCGAAGACATTGGGGCAAGCGCCCCGCGGGTTGTTAGGCTGAATCGTGCGTCGGTCGGACGGCGACACGAACGGTCGCGATGCCTGAAAAGGCATGAATCGGCCAATTACCGGCCGGGGCTGGAGTCCGCCGAAGCGAACGGTCGCCCACATTCCATCCGGCTTCCGGCGGTCCTTGCCGAAGCGGGTGCCTGACGCGGGAACCACCATGCAGCCGAGGCTGGCATGTCAGGCTCCGTCGGGCACCCGCTTTGCAAAGCGTGTGCCGGTTGCACGCGGCCGGGCCAATCAAGAGCGGGAGGCCATGACCTTTTGCTCCTGCTGACCGTGGCGGCGTACGGGTCTGCGACCCGACAGAATCCGCCGCCCGCGGCGCGTTGCGATGACGTTGTAGGTACTTTCCTCGCGAAGTGCTAACACAAATGCGTGTTGCGACGCGTCTGATAAATCGGCTCAGCTTGCTTCTGCAGCAACAGCAACATCGTCAACCTCAAATCGCTGTTTGAACAGGCACCCACAGGCGCTGTTGCTCAATCTGCGCGCGGCTCAGGCGGCATAGCACCTTTTGCTGAAGTAGAAGCTGTAGCACCGATGGGCGGATCGGTCGGTCGTAATTCTCCTCACGCCGCGTCGGCGGGGCAGACGCTTACTGTGCGGCGACTTTCGGCCGCCAATGCAGATCCGCAACTTCTCCATCATCGCCCACATCGACCACGGCAAGAGCACCTTGTCCGACCGCCTGCTCCAGCGGGCGGGCGCCATCAGCGAGCGGGAGATGCGCGGGCAGATGCTCGACTCGATGGACCTCGAGCGCGAGCGTGGCATCACCATCAAAGCCAGTGCCGTCACGGTGAACCACCTGCACAACGGCGAGCCGTTCATGCTCAACTTCATCGACACGCCCGGTCACGTCGACTTCCACTACGAGGTGCGCAAGGCCCTGCAGGCCTGTGAAGGAGCCATTCTCGTCGTTGACGCCACGCAAGGCGTGCAGGCACAAACCGTCGCCAACGCCTACGCAGCCGTCGAGCAGGATCTGGAGATCATCCCGGTCATCAACAAGATCGACCTGCCCAGCGCCCGTCCCGACGAGGTGGCAGAAGAGGTCGAGCAGATCCTGGGCTTCCCGGCAGAAGACTGCATCTACGTCAGCGCCAAGACCGGCGTCGGCATCGATGAATTGCTGGCGGCCCTCTGCGATCGGCTGCCGGGACCGAAGTCGACCGGCGATGCTTCGACGCGTGGCCTGATCTTCGATTCTCACTACGACGATTACAAAGGGGTTGTCACCTACGTCCGAATGGTCGACGGGGCGATCGTCAAAGGCCAGAAGATGCGTCTGATGGGTACGGGTCGCGACTACCCGATCACCGAGCTGGGCAAATTCCTGCCGGTCGCGACGCGGGTCGATCGCATCGGGCCCGGCGAGGTCGGGTATGTCGTGGCCACCATCAAGGACATTCACGACGTCCGCGTCGGTGACACCCTGACCGATGCCGCCCGCCCGGCGGCCAACCAGTTGCCCGGTTACGAGCAGGTCCAGCAGATGGTCTTCTGCGACTTCTACCCGGGCGGCAGCACGCAGTACGAAGACCTACGCGACGCGGTCGACCGCCTTAGCCTCAATGACTCGTCCTTTACGTTCAACCCCGAGTCGAGCGATGCACTGGGCTTCGGCTTTCGATGCGGCTTCCTGGGGCTGTTGCACATGGAGATCGTGCAGGAACGTCTCGAGCGGGAGTTCGACATCGAGGTCATTCAAACCGCTCCGACCGTCACGTACGAGATCGCACTCAGCGACGGCAGCGTCGAGCGGATCGACGCGCCCAGCCAGTTGCCCGACCCGTCGCACATCAGAGAAGTGCGTGAGCCGATTATCCGCATGAACGTGATGGTGCCCGAGTCGTTCGTCGGCTCGATCATGACGCTGTGCGAAGAGCGTCGCGGCACGTACAAGAAGACCGAGTACATCGGCATGGGTGATCAGCGGCGGACGATAATCACCTACGACGTGCCGCTGGCCGAGATCATTTACGACTTCTACGACAAGCTCAAAAGTGCCACGAAGGGGTACGGCACAATGGATTACGAGCTGCGCGGCTTCGAGGCTGCGAATCTCGCCCGCGTGGACGTGCTCGTCAACGGCAGCCGGGTCGACGCGCTGTCGATGATCCTGCACCGCAGCACGGCAGAAGTGCGCAGCCGGGTGATCTTGGCGAAGCTCAAGACGAAGATCGACCGGCACCTCTTCGAAATCCCACTCCAGGCGGCGATCGGTGGCAAAATCATCGCCCGCGAGACGATCAAGAGCGTCGGCAAGAACGTGACCGCCAAGTGCTACGGCGGTGACGTCAGCCGCAAACGAAAGCTGCTGGAGAAGCAGAAGAAGGGCAAAGCCCGCATGAAACGCGTCGGCAGCGTCGACATTCCCCAGGAAGCCTTCCTGGCGGTGCTGGAAACCGGCGAGTGATATCGGCGCTCAGCGTGTAGAATCGAGGCGTCATGACGCTCGCACCGCCACAGCACGAAGCAGGCCCGGAGAGTGTTCGCCAGAACGCGATCCGCAACGGCTGGTTGACGGCGGAGGAATTTCAGGCTCTGCCTGTGCCGCCTGGAGCTGGGAAACGGGAGCTCCTCGACGGTGAAGTAAGTTCCATGCCTCCACCTGGATTTGGGCACGGGTCGCGACAGGTTCGTCTGAGCCGGCGTCTACTAGATCACGCCGAACATCATGACCTAGGCGAGGTGGTGGTGGAGACCGGCTTCATCCTCGCGCGATCACCGGACATCGTGCGACTGCCGGACGTGGCTTTCGTTCAGAAGGCAAGGCTTCCAAGCGACGGGCAGAGCGAGCTGTACTTTGACGGACCGCCAGACTTGGCCGTGGAGGTAACTTCGCCGTCTGAGACAAGTGAGCGAATCGATGCCAAGGTGGACGAGTACCTGTCCTTTGGCACCCGACTCGTCTGGGTCGTCAACCAGCGTCGCCAGAACGTCGTCGTCTACCGCCTCGGCATCCCACCGCTGACGCTCGGCATCGTCGACACGCTTGAAGGTGGTGAGGTTCTGCCACGATTCGCGGTGAAGGTTGCTGAGATCATGGAGTAGCGGTTCCCGCCCCAAGCGTTCGGCCGCGTCGGCCGATACGTGGGGTGGAAGATGCGATTAGCCGTCCCTGACAACACCACTACGCCGCCGCTGAAGATCGGTGAGCTTCTTGTCCAGCAAGGGGCCATCACGGCCGAACAGTTGGCCCACGCACTCGACGTGCAGGCGGCCATCGGCAGGCCGCTCGGTGACCTGTGCGAGAGACTTTTTGACCTCGACCCGCAGGCGGCGGACACGGCATGGGCGGAGCAATTTGCGACGAGTCAGTTGCCCCGCGACATTTCAGACGAGGTCGTCGACAGCCGGTGTGTCGGCATGCTGCGGCCACGCCAAGCCTGGCAGTTCCGCCTGATGCCCTTGCGATTCGAAGCTTTACCGGCAGACCACGTGACACCGCGGCACCTTGTGCTGGCGACGACATCGGACGGCCTGCGGCGGGCGATGAACTTTGCGGCTCGTTCATTCACGGTCCCGCCCAGTTTGATCGTGGCGACGCCTGCGTCGCTGCGGGCGGTGCTGGCGGTATATTATCCGGTTTCGTCCGATCTTGCCGATCGTGCGTTTGCTCGGTGAGGTTCAGGCCGTCGAACGGGCCTAATCAGGTCTGTCGGCGTTGCAGCAAAAGCGGCTTCGGTTTAGGTTCGGCAGCAACTGCCGCCGTTCATGGTGGCTTCCACGCGAACCTGCCGGAGACCGAAGATGCCCAGCCGTACCCGTCCGTCGACCCTTGAGGCGCTCGAATCGCGCCGCCTGCTAGCTGCTGACATCGGGACTGAGGCGGTCGGCCTGACGGGGAGCGACGTCCGTCGCATTCTCAACGACGCCACGGCCCAGGTGGTCGCGAGTGTCGATGCAGCGCCGTACTGGGTCGACGAGGCCGACCCGGAGCCGACGCTCGGCCGGGGCGTGGACAATCGCATCCACGCGGTTGCGATGAACGGCGTCAGGCTGAACCGTCAGGCGCTCATCGACAGCCTTGCAGACGCTCCGGCCGAGTCGCCCGGCGGGGCACGGCCTGCAGATTTGTTGAGTCTGCCGACGTTGTACGTCCCGACGCCCGACGGCAGCTTCCAACGTTTTGCCGTACAGAGCACGACAATTCTGTCACCCGATCTGGCTGCAAAGTACCCCGACATCAGGACTTTCCGCGGCTGGGGCATCGACGACCCGGCGGCTATCGCGCAGTTTGACCACACGCAGCAGGGCTTCCACGCTCAGGTGCTGTCGCCGAGCGGAGCGTACATGGTCGACCCGTACGAGCACATGCAGGCCGACGGCACGTACGTCAGCTACTTCCGCCAGCACGCCGTTCGCGTGCCCGGCGAGGGTGACGGGCACGACGTCGTGTTGGGCGAGGAAGCTGACCACGACCACGACCACGACGAGGACGATCACCATCACGATGAGTTCATCGTGGCAGGCCCGGCAGAAACGTCGACGAGCAACATCCGCCGAAACTACCGGGCGGCCATCGCGACAACGGGCGAGTATGCACAGTTTCACGGCGGCACCGTCGCCAGTGCCTTGTCGGCCATTGCCACCACGCTCGCACGCGTCGACGGCGTGTACGAGCGTGACCTCAACATCAGCTTCACGCTGGTGCCGAACAACGATCAGATCGTTTTCACCAACGCCGGCAGCGATCCGTACAACAATTCTGACACGTTCCAGCAGATCAACGCGAACCAGGGTGTGATTGACGGCGCGATCGGTAACGCCAACTACGACATCGGGCACGTCTTCAGCACTGCAAGCGGCGGGCTGGCGAGCCTCGGCGTCGTCGGCGAGACCGGTGCCAAGGCGCGCGGCGTCACCGGCATCAGTTCGCCCATTGGTGACCCGTTCGACATCGACTACGTCGCCCACGAGTTCGGTCACCAATTCGGTGGTAGCCACACGTTCAACGGCGTCAACGGCTCATGTTCGGGCGGAAATCGCTCCAACAACAACGCCTACGAGCCCGGCAGCGGCTCGACTATTCAGGCGTACGCCGGCATCTGCGGGGCCGACAACCTGCAAAGCAACAGCGACCCCTACTTCCACGCCCGATCGATCTTCCAGATCAACACATACACGGCGAGCGGCGTCGGTTCGGGCTTTAACAATACCAACACCGGCAACAACGCGCCGACGGTCAATGCCGGCGTCGGCATGACGATTCCGGCGCGGACGCCGTTCGAGATCGTCGCCAGCGGCGGAGACATCGACGGCGATGCGGTCACGTTCACTTTCGAGCAATACGACCTCGGCGACGCCGAAGCCCTGGGTGCACCAGACGACGGCAACGGTCCGCTCTTCCGTTCACGCATGGGCACGACCAGCAATGTTCGCTCGTTTCCCGAACTGGCAGACATTCTGGCCGGTCGCGAGGATGCCGACGAGATTCTGCCCAAGGTCAGCCGCAACGGCAACGACCTGCTGAGCATCCGCGTTACCGCACGTGACGGCGTGGGTGGCGTGCAGGACAGCCAGGTCAACCACGCCGTCATCAACACCGGCAGCGCGTTCGAAGTCACGACTGCCAACTCGCCAGGCACGACATGGGGCACCGGCTCGACACAAACCGTCAGCTGGAACGTCGCCGGCACGACCGCCAACGGCATCAACACGGCCGACGTCGACATCTTCCTCAGCTACGACAACGGCCAGACGTTCACGCTGGTCGCCAACGACACGCCCAATGACGGCTCGGCGAGCATCACCATTCCGGCAAGCGCCCCGACCACCTCGACGGCTCGCGTCAAGATCAAGGGCGCGGGCAACATCTTCTTCGACATCAACAACGCCCCGATTGCAATCGAGGCCACCGGCCCGGTCGTGCCGAACGGGCTACCGGCGACGTTGACGTTGGCCGATGACGGGGCAATTTACGCCGGCCCGGGCGGCGACTTTGCCGACGCCGACTTCGAGCTCGATCCGTTCACGGCTTCGCCGGACCTGACGACGACGAGCGACGTCGACAGCTATGTCTTTGCCGTTGATCAGCAAGGCACGTACACCTTCACCGCCAGCGACGTGGCCGGTGGCGGAACGGTCTTCCCGATCCTGGCCGTCTACGACGCAGACACGGGAATGCCCATCGCGACGTCATCCGATGGCACGGGTACGACCAACAGCGTCGACGTCTTCCTGACCGTCTGGCAGCGTGTCATCGTTGCCGTTGCCGATGAGGGCAACGTCGCGGCCGGCGACATCACGCTCGATGTGGAGGGCCCGGGCCAACCGGTCACCTTCCTCAGCCTCGACGCCGCCGGTGATCGCGTATTCAACTCGACGATAGACGACCGTGCCGACAGCGACTTCTACGCCTTCACGCTTCCGTCAAACAGCAACGGCAGCGGGACTATTGCCGTCAGCACCATCTCCAGTGACACCGTGCTGTCGTTGTACGACAGCAGTAACAATCTCATCGCCTTTGACGATCAGCTCGGCACAACGGGGCAGGAGGTGATCAACTTCACCGGCCTGACACCGGGGGCCGTCTACCGCGTTCGCGTGGGTACCTTCCAGTACGGCAGCAGCGTATCGGCTTACACGCTGACGATCAACGCTGATGTACCTGTCGCTCCGCCCGCGCCGTCGGCTCCCATGCTGCAGGCAATCGCTGACACCGGCGTTTCGAACAGTGACGGCATCACGATGACGAATGACAACCTGCCGTTCAGCGTCATGGCCGCCCAAGGGCAGTTTGTCCAGCTCTACCGCGATGGCCTGCCGGTCGGCGACCTGACCCAGGTTACCGATGTCTCTGGCAACGTCACCGTCGCCGATCCGACCGGACCGCTCGCCGACGGCAGCTACGTCTACACGGCAACCGCCATCTCTTCGCCCGGCGGACCCGAATCACCCGCCAGTGGCGGCAGCACCGTCGTCATCGACACCGTCGGCCCGACGCAGTCGAACTTCAACTTCATCTTCGACAGCGGCCCGATCGATCAGCGCTTCTTCGTCGATTTCGATGAACTTGGAGCCGATCTGGACGTGACCGACATCGTCGTCACCAACACGACGACCGGGCAGGTCGTCACCGGCTTCCGGCTCGACCCGATCTCCGGCGGGCAAAACGACCTCATTTATGACCCGACGGCTGGGGCCGACTTCCTGCCGAACGGCGTCTACGAGGTGACCGTTGCCACCGGCACGTTCAGCGACGCCGCCGGGAACGGCAACAGCGCGTTCCTCGGCAGCGACTTCTTCCTCAACGGTGACGCCAACCGTGACGGCACGGTGTCGATCCTCGACTTTGCCATCCTGCGGGCCAACTTCGGCTCCAGTACCAATCCAAGGTTCTCCACGGCTGACTTCAACTACGACGGGACGGTGTCGATCTTGGACTTCGCGATCCTGCGGAGTAACTTCGGCCAGTCGCTCGCCTCGCGGCCGGCATCCATCTTTGCAGAGGATGATCAACAGGACGTGCTGGCTCGCCGTTGACGCGGCGGCCGCTTCATCCGATCAGTCGGCACGACCGGCGAAACACCACCTCGTTCAACAGCACGACCGCCCGGCCGCCTCTTCCGGCCGGGCGATTTCCGTTCATAATGCTGGAGCTCTTTCAGGCATGCCGCAACTGGTACGAACCGGTGAACGAACCCCGACCGCATGAAACGCGTTAAGTCTCTGATGTCACTGCCCAAGACCCGCCGTCCCACCCTGGAGTCGCTGGAGACTCGCCGCCTCCTGACGGCCGCCGTCATGGGTCCGGCTTACGACGCCCTTACCGCCGACGCGACCGACCTGCTCGTGGCCGAAACTCGACGGGTGCAGGGTGTTTCAGACGCCCTTGCCGAGTTGCAGATCGCGTCGATCGATGTGTCGGCGCCGTCGAGCGACTTGACGCTGAACGACGTCGACTACTGGTCGACCGTCTCCCGTGTGGGCGACGTCACGCCGACGATCGAAGCGGTGACGTTCGAGACCGCATCGCTCAGCGAAAGCAGGCTGCGATCTGCCTTGGCCGACGCGCCGAACGACGTCGTCGACTTCAACGGCGGCGTCTTGAGCAGCCTGCCTGTGCTGGCCTTGCCTTCACCGGACGGCGGCCTGGCTCGTTTCGCAGTCGAGCGGTACGAGCTGCTCGCCCCCGAGGTCGCCATCCAGATGCCGGCGTTCGACTCGTTCAGGCTGTACGGCCTGGACGACCTTGGCGCGGTCGGCACGGCGACACTGACGTCTAGCGGTTTCAGCAGCTTCATCGCCGGCACGCAAGGTGATTGGCAGGTTGAGCCGGTCGAGGCCTTCGCGGGTCGGGCCGACTATGCGAGCTTCTTCTCGGCCCACCAGGCCGGTCCCAACGGCAAAGACGGCGGCCACCCGCCCGGTTGCTTCTGCGCCGCCTGCCTGGCGGGGACGGACGGTGTCGAGGCTGCTGCCCCGACAATTGATGGTCCGGCAGAGGCGTTCACATTCGGTCAGACGCGTCGCACCTTCGAGCTCGCCATCGGCACGACTGCCGAGTGGACCAGCTCTGCCGGTGGCACACAGCAGAACGCGTTCAACACAGCGGTCAGCCGCGTCAACACGCTCAACGCCATCTATCGGCGGGATTTCAATGTCGAGCTGCAGGTCGTCAGTGACCTCCGCACGATTTACACCAACGCCAACACGGACCCCTACACGGACAACAACATCAGCGCGATGATGGGTCAGAACCAGTCTGTGATGGACTCGGTCTACGGCTTTGCCAACTACGACGTGGGACACGCCTTTAGCGCCAACGGCGGTGGTGGTGTCGTGTCGGGTCGCGTCGGCAACAACTTCAACAAAGGCCGCGGCGTGACTGGCGTGCCGGCGTTCAGCTCGTTCTTCATGCCGGTCTTCCTCCACGAAGTCGGCCACCAGTTCAATGCCGCTCATACGTGGAACACGACCCGCATCGCCTCGCTCGACGCCGACCAGCGGGCGCCGTTCAGCGCGTACGAGCCCGGCCCCGGCTCGACGATCATGAGCTACGGCGACAACGGCTATCAAGGCTCGTTCGTCAACCAGATCGGCCTCTACTTCCACAACCACAGCATCCAGCAGGTCAGCGATTATCTGCAGACCTTCACCGCCAGCAACGCCGCCGACACGTCGCCCACGGGCAATGTCGCTCCGACCGTCGACGCGCCTAACGGCGTCAAGTTCATCCCAACCAACACGCCCTTCGAGCTGACAGCCGTCGGTAGCGATGATCAAACGCTCACCTACACCTGGGAGCAGTACGACCTCGGCGACGCCGACCCGATTGGTGTCGACGACGGTGACGGCCCGCTGTTCCGGTCGCGCGACCCGAGCACGAACCCGACCCGCATGTTCCCGGAGCTGGCCGACATCTTGGCCAATCGCTCTGATGCCGACGAGCGTCTGCCGCAGGTGAATCGCACGAATGACCTGCTGAGCTTCCGTGTCACCGCACGTGACGGGCTGGGCGGCGTCAGTGATGATGAAGTGGCCATCGGCGTGTTCGACACCGGCTCTGCCTTTGCCATCACGTCGCAGAACAACGCCACGAACTGGGTGCCGAACCAGCCGCAAACGGTCACCTGGAACGTCGCCAACACGGACAACGTCAACTTCGACGCGGTCAACGTCGACGTGTTCCTGAGCCTCGACAACGGCCAGACGTTCTCGCTTGTTGGTGACAACACGCCCAATGACGGCTCGTTCACCTTCACCGTGCCCAACGCGCCAGACGGCACGACGGCTCGCGTGAAGGTCAAGGCGGCCAACAACTACTTCTTTGACATCAACAACGCGCCGATCACGATCGACTCGAACGTGACGGTCCCCAACGGCCTGCCCGCGACGCTTATCGCCGCCGCGGACGGTACCGCGTATCTCGGCGCCGACGGCGACATCGACGACAACGAATTCGCCCTGTACCCCGGCACGCAGACGCCGAACCTCGCCAATGGCAGCGACATTGACAGCTACATCGTAGCCGGTGACGAAGCGGGTGTCTACACATTTACCGCGACGCCGCAGGGCACGTCCTTCATCTTCCCGGTGCTTGCGGTGTACGACGCGACGACGGGTGCAGCGCTGGCCGGTCAGGGCTACGCCAATGGCAGCGATACGACGATCTCGATCAACCTCGCCGCCGGTCAACGTGTCATCGTCGCCACGGCTGATCAGGGCAACAGCATCGGCGGTAACGTCGAGTTGACGATCGACGGCCCATCAGTCGCCGTCGTCACGCCGATCACTCTCGATGCCAACGGCAATGCCACCCTAAACGGCACCGGCCTTACCACGCTCAGCGACGGCGGTGACAGCGACTACTACAGCTTCACCGTCCCGGCCGACAGCAGCGGCAACGGTGAAGTTGACCTCGCCATCGGCGGTGTCGATGCGATCCTGAGCCTCTATGACGCCAACGACAATCTGCTCGCCGTCGCAGATGCGGGTGGCGTCGGTGCGGTCGAGACGATCGACAGCGGCTTCGTCGCGGGTCAGACGTACCGGCTTCGCGTGGGTGCGGCCGACTACGTCGGCAGCGGTGACTACGTTCTGTCGCTGAACTTCGGTAGCGGCGTGGTGATTCCCGACGCGCCCGGCACGCCGATGCTCGCCGCCGTCGACGACACCGGCACCGTCGGCGATGCCGTCACGAGCGTCAACAACGATCTCGAATTCGCCATCAGCTCACCGACCGAGACGTTCGTCCGCCTCTTCCGCGACGGCGTGCAGGTCGGTGGCAGCGTAATCGCCGGCGTCAACAACGTGGCGGTCGTGACCGACACCGAAGGCCCGTTCGCCGACGGCACGTACGTCTACACGGCCACCGCAGCCGCCACTTTCGATGGGCCGCAGAGTCCGCTGTCCGGTTCGCTGACCGTCGTCATTGACACCACGGCACCCGTCGTCGGTGGGTTCGCCTTCAACTTTGACAGCGGTGCGGGTGATCAGTCGTTCACGCTGACGCTCGACGAGCCGGGCCTGGCGGCCGGTGACATCGTCGTCACCAACACGACAACCAATGCCGTCGTGCCTGCGAGCAGCTTCGACCTCATCGACAACGGCGACGGCTCCTACGAGCTTGTCTTCAACCCGACGACCGGCAACGACGTTCTGGGCAACGGCGTCTTTGAAGTCAGCGTCGCCGCCGATGCCGTCACCGACACCGCCGGTAACGGCAACGCTGCATTCGTCGGCACCGACTTCTTCCTCAACGGTGACGCCAACCGTGACGGAACCGTCTCGATTCTCGACTTTGCCGTTCTACGCGGCAACTTCGGCAGCAGCGGGGCAAGCTTCACCAGCGGCGACTTTAACTACGACGGCACGGTGAGCATCCTCGACTTCGCCATCCTGCGTGGCAACTTCGGGCAGAACGTTTCGGTCCCGTCGAGCATTTTCGCCGAGGACGAGAACCTCATCTGAAATGGACATTCACACCAATCTAGAAGCCCGGCCAGTGATGGCCGGGCTTTGTCGTTGCTGCTGTCGTGTGCTTCAGGCCGCCGGTTCGAATGTGAGAGCGACGCCATTGATGCAGTGCCGCTTGCCGGTCGGCATGGGTCCGTCGTCAAAGACGTGACCGAGGTGACTCTCGCAGCGGGCGCATTCGACTTCGGTTCGCGTCATGCCCATCGAGATGTCGGGCTTTTCGATGACGTACCCGATCTTGATCGGCTGCCAGAAGCTCGGCCAACCGGTGCCGCTGTCGAACTTGGTTTCGCTGGCGTACAGCGGCAAATCGCAGACGGCACAGGTGAAGGTGCCGTCACGCTTCTCGTCGTTAAGCGGACTGGTGAAGGCTCGTTCGGTTCCATCCTGTCGGGTGACGCGGTAGCCGAGATCATCGAGCCGTTCCTTGGCGACGCGGTCGGCCTTCTCCTTCGACCACGGCTCGATGTCGACCGCCGGTTGTGTTGCGGGCGTAGCACCGTGGCTGTAGACGGACCCCGCGTAGGCGACGGCAGCCGCGGCGATGCCGAGGGTGAGGATCGTTCGCTTCATGTCACAACGTACGTCTGAACGCGGGCGATGTTGCGGCCGACTGTGCGATGCGGCGCTTTTGAGCTGGCTCAATTCTGCTGGACCGTCTTGGCCGTCAGCACCGCCCGCACGTGAATCGCGTGCAGCTGGCGGTCGTTGTTCCCGCCGCTCTGCTTGGTCGCGGCGTCACCCTCGGCGAAGTCGCCCAAGAGCGTCACATCGACGTACCCGGCAGCCAGCGGGCGAAGATTGACGAACAGCTCACGAGGGCGAAGGTTCCGCGTCACGCCGTTGCCGACTGCCAGGGCGATCTGGCTCGTCGTCGGGCTCTGCTCGGTTTCGTCGGCCTGATACACCCACTCGGCATCGGCGACGTCTTCGGGGCTGATGTCGCCGCCGTCTGCTAGGCGTTCTTCGACCAGTGCCGCCGACTCGGGCGGTAGGTCGAGCCGCATCTCGAAGAAAAAGCTGCTGCCGAGATAGCCGCGTTCGGTCGCCTCGGCCGGGTCGTCGCTGAAGAGTCGAGCCTTGACCGTACCAGGCCGATCCGGGTCGGCTTCGAGCCAGAGCATCGCCGGCGGGAACTCGTGCTGCGTCTCGATGCCGTCGGGGCTGACAATCGTGACGTATGCCGGCTGTGGCTCGATGATGTCGATCTCGCTGCCTGGAGAGTCAACAACGTCCGTCGTCTCCTGAGGCGGCCGGGGCTTCATGTTGATGCCGTCGTCAGTCGCGTCGTTGTCGCACCCGGCCAGCACGCCCGACAGGGCGATGGAGGCAGCACAGGCGATGATGAGCGGTCGACGGGCCATGGGTATGTGTACGTCGTCACGCGGAGTGCCGTGCGACTACCAGCAGTATACAACATGTACGATGCCTTCGCCGACCGATGAGCTTCGACATCCGGCGGCGGTGACTACCAGCCCGCCAGAGGCCGATCTATCGGCCCCCGTCTGCGAGTTCTGCAGTTATCGGCTGACCGGTCTGACCGACGACGACAACTGCCCCGAGTGCGGCCAGCCTGTCCGCCTCAGCACAGTCGACAGCGGCCGCGTGTTCACGAGCATTGATCGTGGAAACGACGGCTTCTGGGCCACGTCGCTCCAGATCTGGCTGCATCCGAAGCGGTTCTTCAGACGCCTGCGGGCCCACGCGGACCCGGCGGCCATGCATGAAACCGCCTCGTTCTCCAACGAACACATCTGGCTCGCAGCCCTCCTCGGTGGCGCCGCTGTCGTCGGCCATTACATCCTGGTCGACCCGGCTGTGGGTCCCAAGCCAGGCTACTGGGCACCATTTGCGACGTGGGTCGGCATCATGAGCGTGCCGTTCATCGCCATCGTCAGCTTCGGCATGCGGTGGCTCGTCGTCCAACTCAGCGTGGTAGAAACCCGCTGGCGTGGCATGCGGCTGTCGAGGTCGGTCATCCGCCGTGGCATCGACTACCACACCGCGCACATCACGCCCGTGTGCCTCATGGTGCTGCTCATCGTCGCCGCGGCACACGTCGCCTTCGAATTCGGCTGGCTCGACTACCAATACATCTGGCACTACCTCATTATGCTCAGCTCGGCGATCGTGCTGGGGGCGATTTGGCTGTTCTACACCTACTGGCTGGCAATGCGGAGCATGATGTATGCCAATGTCTGATGCCTCTACAGCTCCGCTGGGGATCGTGACGTGCCCCCGACTCGTGGAGCATCGACCGGCCGACGGGTCGCCGCACGTCGAGCGACCAGAGCGGTATGCCGTCATGCTCGAAGCGGAGGCGTCGGTGGAGCATCTGGCGATGCAACCACCAGCCGAGCCGGCCGATGACAAGACGCTGCTTCGCGTGCACGGACGTTCGCACCTCGACCAAATCGCTGCCTTGTCCAAAATGGGTGGCTGGTACGACGCAGACACCTACGTCGGCGTCGGCTCTGATGAACTGGCCCGTTCTGCCGTCGCGTGCGGCATGACGGCCGCCGACGCGGTCCTGTCCAAGCGGTGCAGGCGGGCCATGTCGTTGGTCCGTCCGCCGGGGCATCATGCAGAGCCGGACAAGGCGATGGGGTTCTGCCTCTACAGCACCGCTGCCATCGTCGTCCGACATCTACAACACGTACACAGCGTGCAGCGCGTGGCGGTCGTCGACTTTGACGTGCACCACGGCAACGGCACGCAAGCCGCCTTCTGGCGGGACCCCGACGTGCTCAGCGTCAGCGTCCACGAAGATCCGGCCACACTCTGGCCCGGCACCGGCACGGCAGCTGAGACCGGCGGGGGCGCCGGCGAAGCAACCACGGTCAACGTGCCGTTGCCTGCCGGCTCGACGGGTGACGTGATGCTGGCTGCGCTGCGTGACGTGGTGCTGCCGCGACTCCGCGAGCATCGACCGGAGATCATCGTCGCCTGCTGCGGGTTCGACGCCCACGCGGCTGACCCGTTGGCCAATCTGCAAGTAGACACGGACACCTTCGGCGTCGTCGGACAGCTGCTCGTCGATGCTGCCGACGAACTGTGCGACGGCAGGCTTGTCGGCACTGTCGAAGGTGGCTATGACCTCGCCGCACTGCGCGACAGTCTGCGGAGTTTCCTGGGAGCTTGGACGTGAGGCGATGCCGTTGGCTGATCCGTTCTGACGAAGCTTAGATGAAAGACTGCTCCAGTCGTTCGATGACGCGACCGAGCAGTCGCCTGCGGAGCGGGCTCACGCGGGCGTCGCCGAATCGGATGCGATAGAAGACGTCGGTCAATCCGGTGATGGCGTCAAAGGCCGGCGGTGAGACCCTCGCTGCCAGATCGGCGGCAAACTCTCTTGGCGTCTGTGCCGGCTGTCGCCGCAACCCCTCCCGCTCCAGCAGCCGAACGAGGTCGTCGTAGAAGCCGAGCTGCTTGGCCAGCCGCCTTTGTTCTTCGGGCGGAAGGTCACTGAGGCCAATGCGCCTGGCACGTCTGCGAAGACGTAAGCGTTCGGTGGCAAAGTAGAGGATGGCAATGCCCGCTGCGTTGGTCAGCAGCAACAGCAGGCCAGCCGCCACTGTTGCTATGAGACCGGCGATGCCACCAACAATGCCGAAACGACTCAAAATGGCTTCAAATCTGCCCAGGAACCAGTTCTTTAACCTCGAAATGCTGCTCTCGCTCTTGTCGCGATTGCCCATTGTTCTCACCAGCTCGCGGTCGACTCGGGCAAACAGCGAGTCGCGGACCTGCTCCTGATCACCCTGGTCGTAAGCAACGACGTTCGTCTGCCAGGCATATTGCAGGTATTCGCCAAATTCTTTGAGACCTTTGGCCGCCTCACTGAAGAAACCGACGTCCGCCGACTCGACATCGCCGCCGGCTGGTGTCGGGTCATACCGACGCCAACCGCTCATCGTCAGCGCCTCGACCCACGCGTGGGCGTGACTCTGGCGGACGGTCCAGCGACCGATCCGGTTGTTGTACTCTTCGCTGCGAAAACCAACCACCACGCGAGCGGGAATGCCGATGCTCTGCAACGCCGTCGCCATCGTGCCGGCAAACAGCTCGCAGTGACCTCGCCGCACATCGGTGACGAACCATCCCAGCGGGTCCACGTCCGTTGGTAGCGCAGCGGCGTCGGCGGTGATATCGAGCGAGTACGAGAACTGGCGACGCAGGTGCCGCTCCATGTTCATCGCAATGCGACCGTCCATGGCGGTCGATCCCGCGCTGCGGACACGTATCGCGCTCAGCGACTCGCCGGATTCGCCCGTTCCGACAACGTCCGGATCGAGTGCAAAGTCAATAATTGCATCGCTCGCGGGTAACGGCCCGGGCCGCGGCTGCTCGCGTTCGTTGAGGTCGAGCCGCTGCACATACGCCCCGCTCACTCGTGGATCGACGGAAAAGTTCCGCGAGCCGGCGAGTGTTCGGCCCGGCGGGGTGCCCAGCTGCTTGTCGAGCCAGATCTGCCGATCCTGTGGCGACATCTGACGCAGCTTCTGGACGGCGTCTCCGCCATTGATCCGGTCGAGCGTCGCCAGGCGAAGGCCCTCGACGGTGTGGCGAACAAGCGACAGGGAATGGGCCGGATAATCGAACTCGACCGCTTCATTCAGTGGCCCGACGATCTCGCTCGGCGTCGTCAGCGTCGCTCGGACCGGCTGCCCGTCCAACGGGATGCGGCCGGAACTCAGCACCGTGTAAGTGATCGGCCGGGTCAGACTTGCCCGGCCCAGCGACAGTGTGCCGTCCGGCCCCACCACGAGATCAGATCCTCGCGGTGGATCGTCAAAACGGACCACGATCGGCCCGGCCAACGTGAATAGCGCGGGTGACCCGGTCGGGAGAAGTTCGATCTGCTGTTCGATCAACCGCAGGTTGATCGGTAGGCCACCGCCAAGCGTGATCGGCTGGTTGTTGAGCTGAACCGTCGACGACTCGGCCTCAAGGACGGCAGAACGTGACCATGACCACCGATCAGGCTGCGTCGGATCGCTCTGATAAAGGTCCAAAGCGTTACCTCGCAGGTAAAGCGAGCCGGTGAAGTCGTCTGATGTGACCACGTGGGCCACGACTGATTCGTTCTGCTGGATGCGGGCAATGGTCTGGAAGTCAACGGACCCGCTGAAGCCGGTCACCGACTGCTTTCCCGCTTGAAACGAAGCTACATCGTGCAAGAAACCCTGCCCGCCGCCACGGGGGAAGCCGAGGAAGACGACGACGGCCATGACAATTCCAGCCGCGGCGACGACGACCGTCAGGCGACGCAGCGAACTGCCGAGGCGACGTTGATCTTGCCGAAGCCTGCCATTGGCAGCGTCGGCGTCTTCGCTGCCCTTGTTCTGTTTCTGCTGGAACGCGCCGCGACCCAGATAACGACGGGCGGCATCCGTCTCGACCTTCAGGTGAAACAGCAGGCACGTGTAAAGCGAAAGCAGCACCCAGACCAGGAACATCATGCCAAAGACAAGCGACGTGCCGCCGGGCAACATGGCCGATGCAATCATCGTCAGCAGCGACAGGACGATGAGCTGGCCGTAGTCGCGATTGCCGCGCTGTTCGTACAGCTTGACGAGCTGCAGGGCGACAAGGAACAAGCCGATCGGCTCGACCGGCACCTCGCCGTCACTGACGCGGAGCACGGTCCAGCCACCAGCGATGATCGTGACGAGGTTGGCCACGATGCGCGGGACCGGCCGAAACCGCCCACGCCGCACGAGTCGAGCGTTGAAGCCGATGAGCAGAAACGCCAGCAGGAACAGGCCGAATGATCCAGACGCCAGGCAGAACCCGGCCATGCCGAGCGAGAGCAGCGCGTAGAGCGCGGGCTTGAATTGCCGAATATCGTACACGCCGATCGATGATACGCGTCAGCCCGCTTCCTGTTGCAGCGGGCGGACGTTGCTGATGCGATAGGCAGTCGCACGTGGAGCGATTAAATCCGCGGCAGGCGTTGACAGCACCGCGTCAGTAGGTTATGAAACGTATCATGCCGCGGCGAGCTGCCAACGATACGACGAAGCTGCCCGCTCACCGGGCAGCAGATCCGCGCCGGACGCCAGGTGGTCGCACCGGGCTCAAGCAGATCGCAGACGATCTTCAACTTGGCGTGAGCACGGTCTCACACGCCATCAAGGGCGATGGCACGATTGCCGAGGCGACGCGCCGCCGGGTCCGCGAGTATGCCGCCAGCGTCGGCTACACCGCCAATGCGCATGCCAAGAAGATGCGGTCGACCAGTACGCGGGTCATCGGGCTCGTGATCCCTGACGTCGTGCTGACCTACAACGAGTTCGTTCAGCACGCTTTTCGAAGAGTGGCCGCAACGGGCCGCGAGCTACAAATTATCCTCAGTGAGTTCGAGCCGCGCCTTGAGGATCAGGCACTCCGCACTCTGCTCGAGCAGCGGGTCGATGGCATCCTGCTCAAAAGTACCTACCGGCATTGGGATCAGGTCCCGCATGATCACGGCCTTCGCACGCTGATCGCCAGCGGCACGCCGACGGTCATTGTCGGTGACGAACTGCGGGCAAGCGGCCTGCCTTGCTGCCGTACCCCGACCGAGACGTACGGCCGCCTATTGGCCGAGCACGCGATCGACCAGGGTCGCCGACGGATCGACTGGTTGTTGCCGGTCGACCTGAGCAAGACGCCGCTCGAGCATTTGCCGCAGCACCGGCGTGCGATTCAGGCGGCCGAGCAGGTCGGTCGCGAGCGGGTCGGTGACAGGTTCCGCGTTCGGTTGCGGACGCTGGACGAGCTGGCGACGGACGCCGGGCCTGTGTCGAGTTTCGCCGACTACGGCAACTACATCAATGAAGGGCTACCCGAGCGCGGCGTGTGGACGGGTCGCCAAATGGCTGCCCGCTCCCTGGCCGCCGACGAGCCGGCCGACGCGATGATCTGCAGCAACGACGTTGTGGCCATCGGGGCGATGCGTGAACTCATCGAGCAGGGCCGTCAGGTTCCGGGCGACGTGCTCATGATGACCTACCACGCGACGACGGCGGCCCACCTGGCGTCGCGGCCGTTGATCGTGGCGGGCCCAGGCCCCGGAGCTTTCGCCGCCAAGGCGTTGTCGATGCTCGACGCTGCCATGGACGGTCTCGACCCGGGCAACGACGCCGCAGACGCCAAGCTCACCACCGTCGGCGACCTGGGCCCGGCAGGCCCGACCTGAGCTTCATAAGACCCGCCCACCTTCGGCACGACCCAACACTCCTGGAGGATCAGCATGAATCGTTTCGTACATCTAGCAACCGTCACGTCGTACCGGCTTCACCCTCGTCGAGCTGCTCGTGGTCATCGGCATCATCGCGTTGCTCGTCGGCATCCTGCTGCCGACGCTCAACCGAGCCCGTTCGTCGGCCAACTCGGTCAAGTGCCAGAGCAATCTGCGCCAGATCGGCGTCGGTATCAACTTCTACGCCAACGACAACAATGGCGCGATCGTGCCGTCGGACATCAACTACAGCGACCCGTTCATGCAGCCGAACGACGTTCCAGCCGGTAGTGATCGACCCCACTGGGCGGCCATCCTCGTCTCCGAGCGGGTACTCCCGGGAGCCCACGAGGGCACCGCACTGTCAGCAGCGAATGTCGTCACGGATGTCGAAAGCGTCTTCCGCTGTCCCGAGGGACTCGAGTTCGACTGGCAGGTACTCGGTGGTGCGTTCCCGACGTCTCACGAAGATCAGGTCGGTGCACAGTTCTGGCTCCGCACGTCGACCGAAGGCGAACAAGTGCCGACGTGGTACGGCGTGAACGGGACGGAAGGGCGACCCGATGTAGACTGGCGTCAGACGTACCCGTTCGGCCGCTTTCCATTCAGGAAACCTGGAGCGACGGCCGCTGAACAGAAGGTGTTCGAGGTCGTCAAGCTTGCACAGGTCCGTGGACCCACGGAAATGGCCTTTGTCTTCGACGGCATCTTCCGCCACGAATTCCGCGGCTTTGTCGTCAACGCTCGTCACGACAAGCAGACCACGACCAACATCCTGCACGGCGACGGCCACGTCGAGAAGTACCAGTCGGATGAACTTCCCGACAACTCGTTCGTGCTGCAAAGCCCTATCGGCCTGACGACAAACTTCCCGGCCGTGAACTGGAACCTGCGTCAGGACTGATGTCCGTTCGACGCTTCATCACCACCCTTGGAGGAGAATCATGACCACTAAGATACTTGCAACTGCAACAACTCTGCTTGCATGCAGCAGCTCGTTTGCCGGACTCGTCACGTTTGATCCGGCCGACGGTTACAATCTCGGCACGAGCCTCGTGACCGGCCCGGGCTGGGCAGGTAACGGCAACCTTTACACCATTACCAGTCGTGGCGGCGGCAACGGTGCGGCACTCTCGGCCGCGGTCGATCAACCCGACTTCGCCAACAACCGCTTCACGCCTGACGCAGCATTTCTCGGCACGGCGACGACTGACACAGCGGGCAACCGGTACGGCTTCGGCTTCGACCTCACCAGCCCGCAGGCGGCCACCGACGACGGCTTCGGACTGGCCCACCGCATTCGCATCGGCGGGACAGACGGCGCGCCCATCGTCGACTTCCAGATCTTCGATAACGGAAGACTCCAGTACTTCAGCGGACCGGGCACGGGCGTCACGGGCAATGGCTTCAGCAACGTCGTCAACGAGAACGGCTTCAACCTGCTCCTCGACGACCTCGATGGCCGCTACGTCGACGTCGGTGGCACGATCAACTTCGTCACGAGCATGTACGACCTTGTCGTCGACGGCGTCGTGCAGGGTTCGTTCCCGCTGCTGAATACGCCAGGTCAGTTCGGCCAAGTGACGTTTCAGTGGGGCACGAGTACGAGCAGCCCCGACTATCGCCAGATCAGTGTCGACAACCTCATGATCGAGGCCCTGCTCGATCGTCTGGCCGGTGATGCCAACGGCGACGGCATCGTGTCGATTCTCGACTTCGCCATCCTGCGGGCCAACTTCGGTGCCAGCATGAACGTTGATTTCTCGACCGGTGACTTCAACGAGGACGGCGTCGTCAGCATTCTCGACTTTGCCATCCTGAGAGCCAACTTCGGCTCGAGCTTGACGCCGTCGCAGCTGGCGACTGTTGACGCGTGGTACGCCAGCGTGGTTCCGGAGCCGACGACGGCCGCCTTACTCGGTTTGGCCGGCCTGTCGCTACTGCGTCGTCGAAAGGCCTGACTTCGTCTACTTCGACCGCTCGCCGTCTCGACGCGGCGGGTGGGGCTTCCCTCGCTAGCGGCATCTGCGGCCGCCAATGCACTTCCTCGGAGAAAATTATGAACCGTTTCACTATCGCGACTTCAGCAGCACTTCTTGTCACCGCGACCGCCCAGGCGGACATTGTCACCTTCGACACCGTCGACGGCTACGACCTTGGCATCAGCCTCGTCGGCCAGCCGGGCGACGGTGGACCCGACTGGGCGGGTAACGGCAGCCTCTACAGCATCGCCAGTCTTGGGGCCGGTGCTGGTGCGGCCCAATACAACACCGGCGTCACCGGCAGTGCGTTTGCCAACAACCGTTTCGTTCCTGACGCAGCGTTTCTTGGTACTGCCGACACAAGTACCGCCGACACGATCTACAGCTTCGGGTTCGACCTTCGCTTTGACTCGATCGGGTCCGTCGACGACTTCCGCCTCGATCACCGCATCAACATCGGCGGAACGGACGGTGCCCCAATCGTGTCGTTTCAGCTGTTCGGTAACAGCCGACTGCAGTACTTCAGCGGCGCTGGCTACAGCAATGCCGTCAACATCAACGGCAATTCGTTGAATCTCGACGACACCGGAGCCCGCTTCGTCTCCATCGACGGAGTCATCGACATCAATGACGGAACTTACGACCTCGTCGTAGACGGCGTGCCGCAGGCGACCGACATTCCGCTGGCCAACAACCCGGTGCAGTTTGGTCAGGTCACGCTTCAGTTGCGAACAGACGACGCCGGAGCACTCGGGTACTCGCTGGACAACTTACAGATCAGCGGCACGCCCGTTCCCGAACCGACGGCCGTGGCCGTCATGGGTCTTCTCGGGCTGACGACCCTGCGGCGCCGTCACTGACTTGCCCCCGCGATCGGTCGTGGCGGAAACGCCGCGGCCGGTCATCACGAAGAGCAGCACGCGCTGCTCGTGACCGCTTTACCAATCTTGATGGAGGAAGAAATGACTTTGAATCAAACAGCACTTGCCCTAGCCGTGACGACGCTTGTCGCTTCGACAGCTTCGGCTGCCGTCTTAACCGCCGTTAGAGACACTTACGTCGACTCGGACAACGGCACGACCAACTTCGGCTCGGACGCAACGCTTGTCGTCGAGACGGGCAACAACGCAGCAGATCGATCTCGCATCACCTTCGTCAGTTTTGACATCTCGTCGGTCACGCTCCCTGTGACGTCGGCCACGCTGGACGTCTTAAAATTGTCTGGCCGCGGAGACCGAGCGACGGGCTACTTCGGCATCACGGACGAGAGCTTCGACGGGTTCGATGAGATGAGCCTTACGTACGACAGCAACCCGCTCCTGCCGCCTGGAGCAGGTGGTGACGGACGGTCGCTGATCGGCGAAACGGACCTCGGCCTTCTGCAATCGTCCACCGCAGATCGCCGGGACGGCATCGACCTCTACACGAGTTTCGATGACACAGCCGATGGCGTCGACGAACTCGTTGACTTCATCAACAGCGACACCAACGGCATCGTCACCTTCGCGATCCACTCTGAGCAGGAGAATGGCAATGTCTTCACGTTCTTCAGCCGAGAATCGACCGATGCCGCGGCCGTGGCACCGACGTTGACGCTGACCGTAGTTCCCGAGCCGGCTTCCGCCGCAGCGATCGGACTGCTCGGCCTCGTCGGCCTGCGTCGCCGCCGATAGAGCCTCGACTTTCTCCTCGGGCGGCGTGGGTGCCAACGCGCTTACGTCGCTTTCGCTCTACCTCCACACCGTTATGAATCGCCTCCTCCTATCCGCTGTGACGTCCATCATGGTCGCCACGCCTGTTTTTGCCGCGACCGCTTCATTCGATCCGGCCGACGGCTACGGCGTTGGCCGCTCGCTCGCCAATCAGCCTGACGGTCAACCAAAGTGGCGCGGCAGTGGTGACCTCTTCACCGTCATCTTGATCGACAACGGCGGGGCAATTCAGTCGGCGGCAATCGATCAGCCAAACTTCGCCAACATGCGGCTTGTGCCTGTCGGTGTCGAGGCCAAGGGCAAGGTGCCGTTCTCCTTGAAACTCCGGCCCGACGCCGCCCCGACAAGCGAAGACTTCGACGGGGCATGGTTCATCCGCATCGGGCACGTCGAAGACGGCACGAAGGGTAACGCCGTCCGTATCGGCATCTTCGACAACGGTGTCGTGCAGACGGAGAACCAAGCCGGCGGCGGCACCGTCAAGATGGTCGATGCCGACGGCAAGCAGGTCGACCTCGACGATCACAACGGCCGATTTATCCCAATCGAAGGTGTTATCGATTTCGACACTGAAACCTACACGCTCAGTTTCGACGGCGTCGCTCAGACGTTCGACGGTAAGCCAGATTTGCCCTTCAGCGAGGCCGGTCAGAGCAGCTTCGGCACGATCTCGCTCAACAGCTGGAACAGTGACGATGCGCAGTGTCGGCAGATCACGATCGATGACCTGTCGGTCGGCGACGGCCAGGCGGCGGCGATGATGGAAGAGGCGGACGTCGTACCGGAACCCGTCGCGGCGGCGGTACCGACGGCTCGACCGCGGCCGGCGGGGGATCTGTTGCCCGAGAGCGGCATGTCGCTCTTGCCCGAGGATTCGAACGCGGCCTTTTTTGCCGGAAACTACGGGCCGGTCCAAGATCTGGCGTCGCTGGCGATCGTGAACGTGAAAGACGGCCCGGTTGATTCGGCCATCCGCGTGACCGTCGGTGTCAACACGGCACCGTCGCCCGAGCCGTGGCACGTCGAGGTCAAGACACGTCAAATAGCCCCGACGCAGGGCGGCGATGTCGCCCACCTTCGCTTCTGGGCACGGACGATCGAAAGCGCCCACGAGACGGCTGCCGCGGAATTCGACGTCTACTTCCAACACGCCGGCCGGCCGTTCGATCCGTCCTTCGTCTACCGCGCCACGCCGACGGCGGAGTGGACGCGGTACGACGTTCCGTTTGAGGTACTGCGAACCTACGGGGCAGGCGAAGCTGAACTCAACTTTGCGGCCGGTCTTCGCGAGCAGACGTTTGAATTGGCCGGCATCGAGCTCATCGGCTATGGCACACGTGGCGTGACGGTGAGCGACTTGCCCCGAACTACGCAGGATTACGAAGGTCGTTCACCCGACGCACCGTGGCGGGCGGACGCCAGACAGCGGATTGTCGACCTTCGGACCGGACCGATCCAAGTCAAGGTGATCGACGCAGAAGGTAATCCGGTGACGGATGGCGAGGTGTCGGTCCAGATGACGAAGAGCGCTTTCGAGTTCGGCAGCGCGATCTCAGGCGAAATCTGGGACGACGACAACGTAGACGGCAATCGGTATCGCAGCGAAACGCTCCGTTTGTTCAATACCGCCAGCACCGAGAACGGTCTGAAGATCCACCGCTGGTACGACCTGCAGCACCGCTACGAGACGATGACGATGCTGGCTGACCTGAAGGATGCGGGTTTTAACATTCACGGTCACGTCCTTGTGTGGCCGAGCTGGCGAAAAACGCGCATCCCGCTCGACCGGGCCCAAGCCGCCGCCGAGTCAGGTGACGTGGACATGCTGCGTTGGATGACCAACGAGTTCATCCGGGACGTCACGCTCGACACGGCTGGTTTTGTCGACGCATGGGACGTTATGAACGAGCCATGGAACAACAACGACTTCATGCAGGTCATGGGCGAGGACGAGATGGCGACGTGGTACCGGCAGGCGGACGGTTATGTGCCCGAAGCGACGCTCTACATCAACGATTTCGGCATCCTTAACGGTTCCAAGTTCAAGGAAAACGGCCACGCCCTCGAGTACCACCGCGTCATCAGCAAGCTGGTTTCCGACGAAGCGCCGCTCGATGCCATTGGTTTCCAGTCACACTTCGGCAGCCTGATTCCGATCCCGCAGGTCATCGAAACCATCGCCGCCTTCGAGCCGTTCGACAAGAAGTTCGCGATCACCGAGTTCGACGCCCGCGTCAGCGACGACGAGGCCTACGGCGACTACATGGGCGACCTCATGACGCTGGCCTACAGCCATCCGCAGTTCGAGGCGTTCATTTTGTGGGGCTTCTGGGATAAGCCGCACTGGCTCAAGAACGCGCCGCTCTACGACGAGGACTGGACACCCAAACATGGCCTGAAAGTTTGGGAAAACCTCGTGCTGGGCGAATGGAAGACGGACGAAGTCGCCGCCCTCTCCGCCGACGGTAGTGCAACCGTAGTCGGGCACCACGGCACCTACGTCATCAGCTTTGGCAACACGTCAGCGGTGGTCGAGCACACCCGCGATGCACCGGCGACGGTGACGCTTCGCCTGCGCAACTGATCTTCGGCAACCCAAGCGGCTACAGGTCGAGCTGCCCGAACGGCTTGTCGGCCGGCAGCGGGGCGGGCCGGGTGTAGCCGGGCGTCATGGTGTGGAACGTGCCGCTTTGGCTGGAATCGACGAAGCCTTGCATCGCGTCGAGCACTGCGAACGACTGTTCGAGCGAGCAGCGGTGGGGGCGGCCGCTTTGGATGGCGTAGGCCATATCGGCCAGGCCGATGATGCGGCCGTAGCCGGTGACGTGGCTGTGCGGCTGTTCGTGCCACTGGTCGTCGCCGCCTTCATGCATGAGGTAGCACGGGTCGTCGAAGCCGTTGGGATCCGGCACGTTCAACGTCGCCTTCGTGCCGAAGACGGTGAACGGTTGGATCGTCGGCGGGTTCCGCATCGCAAAGCTCTGGATGATCGATCCGACGACGCCGCTTTCAAACTCGATAGAGCCGGTGTAGTGGTCGGGCGTCGTGACGTGCATCGACTGGCCGTTCTTGGCCTCGCTCGTGATGGTGCGATCTGGAATGGCGATGCTCGTCATGCCAGCGACGCGCTTCATCGGGCCGAGCATGTGCAGCAGGGCGGTGAGGTAATAGGGGCCCATGTCGAACATCGGTCCGCCGCCCGGCTGGTAGTAGAACTCGGGCGACGGGTGCCAGTGTTCGTGACCGCGTGAGATCATGAAGGCGGTGACGGCCGTGATCTCGCCGAGGACGCCGTCATCAATGAGCTTGCGGGCGGTCTGGTGGCCGGCGCCCAGAAAGGTGTCGGGTGCACAGCCAATACGAAGGCCGGTGGAGGTGGCCTTGTCGAACAGGCGTCTGCCTTCGTCACGATCGACGCCGAGCGGCTTCTCGAGATAGCAGTGTTTGCCGGCGTCAAGTGCCCGCTCGCTCACCTCGACGTGGGCGGCGGGAATGGTGAGATTCAGCACCATCTCGATGCCGTCGTCTGCCATCAGTTCGTCGACACTGCACCCTTTGGAAATGCCGTGCTCCGTCGCGGCGGCCTTGGCCCGTTCGAGGTCAAGATCGGCGACCGCAACGATATCGAGCGACGGAAACAGGTCCTTCCGCGAAAGATACTGCTTCGAGATGTTGCCGGCACCAATGCATCCGACCGTCACGCGGCGGACGCCTTCTCGATGTGGAGTGTCGCTCATTACCAAAAGTAGGGGCGCTTGCGGACCGCTCGCTCAGGCGGCAGCGGCAGTTGTCTCGCTCACTGCAGTTTCGACTACCTCGTTGATGCGACGGATGTCTGCACCGACCGACTGCAGCTTCTGCTCGAGCTTTTCGTACCCGCGGTCGATGTGGTACACCCGATCCAGCCGCGTCTCTTCCGATGCGGCCAAACCTGCCAAGAGCAGGGCGGCACTGGCCCGGAGGTCGCTGCACATCACGGTCGCTCCCTGCAGTGTTCCCACGCCACGGATAAGGGCTGTAGGGCCTTCCTTGATAACGTTCGAGCCGAGCCGATTGAGCTCGGCAACGTGCAGGAACCGTTCGGGATAAATCCGCTCGGTGATGACGCTTGCTCCATTGGCCAAGCACATGGCAGCCATGAGCTGGGCCTGCAAGTCGGTCGGGAAGCCGGGGTATGGCTGTGTCGTAACTTCAATTGGCGAAAGGCCGTTCGGCGCGTCGGCAACGAGGTGGCCGGTCTCGGGGCAGTCGACGATGCGAATGCCGCACTGCTCGTATGCGTCGATGACGGCGATGAGGTGGTCGCGTCGGGCGTTGCGGAGGGCGAGCCTACCACCCGTCATGGCAGCGGCGAGGATGAACGTGCCGGCCTCAATGCGGTCGGGGATGACCGTGTGCGACGTGCCGGTGAGCATCGTCACGCCCTCGATCTTGATCTCCGGCGTACCGCCGCCGGTGATGCGCGCGCCCATGGCGTTGAGCAGCTTGGCACAGTCTGCGACTTCCGGCTCACAGGCGGCGCCGACAATGGTCGTCGTGCCACGGGCCAACGCAGCGGCGCACATGACGTTGATGGTGCCCAGCACGGTGGGCCCGCGCCCGCCGCCGAGATAGAGCGTTGTGCCCTTGAGACCTTCCGGCGGAACGGTGCCGACGATGTACCCACCCTCGAGGGTGAAGGTCGCTCCGAGCTTCTCGAGGCCGCGTAGGTGCAGGTCGATCGGGCGATCACCGATTGCGCAGCCGCCGGGGGCACTGAAGACGACCCTGCCGCGACGGGCGAGCATCGGGCCCAGCACGCAGACACTGGCGCGCATGGTCTTGACAAGGTCGTAGCTGCACGAGAGCTTGGTGTCGTCCTCCACTTCGATCTCGAGCGGCCCGTTGAGGGCGGGCCTGCCGGTGAAGTCGACGACGTCAGTCCCGGCGAGGGAGGCGGGTTGCTGGCGGTCGACGCGGAGGCCGAGCGAGCGGAGCAGCTTGACCATCGACGAGATGTCGCTGAGCCGCGGGACGCCGTGCAGGGTCGTGGTGCCCTCTGCCATGAGACAGGCGGCGAGGATCGGGAGCGACGCGTTCTTGCTGCCGCTGATGTCGACGGTGCCGACCAGCGGCTTACCGCCGCGAATAAGGAGCGAATCCATGCCGAGTGCCTTCCGTGGCTGAGGGCGAAAGTGACCTGCCTTCCGCCGATCCGTCGGCGGGGCACCGGTCTATCCATCGGCCCGCGACGTCCTGCCGCGACAACCGATGTCTGGTGCAACGTCCAATATGGCGAATCGGCCTCAAGGTGCAACCGCGACATTCTTTCGCGACTCCGCGCCCGCACTTTCACCCGAACAATCCACAGAGCAGGCGCGTCCCAACGTCCGGTAGCCGCCGTAGCGACGTTCCTGCGTCAGCGACGTGCCGGAACTCAATGGCACCTGTCTAAACTGTGATCCCGTGACGAAGCGAATTGCCTTACTTGAAACGCTCGAGTGTCGACGCCTGCTGTCGGCTCAGACCTTTGCAGAAACAAGCGCTTTGGCCGCCACCGCCGATCGCAGCGTTGCTGGTGGATTCAACGCCACCATCAACTTCCAGCCCGCAGGCCTCGGCAGTGTCGACAACACCAGGGCCGACTTCGGACGCCTCTATGGTCAGCGGGGCAACGGCCTGTCGTACGGCTGGAACCGCGACCTCGAAGCCGACGGCGACATGATCGACCGCGACTCGACCCGCGATCTCTACAGCCTTACCGAGTCGGCCGCCGTCGGCAACGGTCCCGCCGGTGAGCTGCAGACTGTTGACGAGCGCTACGACACGCTGGCCCAGGTCGAAGTCGGCGACGCCTGGTCGATCGACGTTCCCGACGACAGGCTCTACGCGCTTGCGGTTGTGGTCGGTGATCCTGATTTTGCCCCGGGCGTCGGCTTTGCCAACCGCACCGTCATTTCGGTGAACGACGAGCTCTTCATCGAAGGCGAGTCCAAACGCTACTGGCCCTACGCGGAGGCGACAGGTTACGTCGAGCCAGGGACCGACGGCCGCATCACGCTAAATGTCGTTCCGAACTCTTTGGGCGGCAGCATCTTGTGGGTGCGCGTGGCGGAGGTCGAAGCGTTTCCGACGTACGACGCAGGTGAGTCGATCGACTGGACGCAGCTGACGACGGCCGAGGCTCTTGCGGCGGATGTGCCGAACTCACCGGTGCCGCGTGCCGAAGGTGGTGGCGGCGTCGTGGGTGATGAGCTTGTTCTCATCGGTGGCTTCGAGCAGCGGTACGTCGACACCTACAAGCGGGTCGACATCGTCAACCTGGAGACAGGCGACACGCGTTCGGGCACAGAAATCCCCGAAACGGCTGCCGACACGCACGCGGCAGAGGTGGTCGACGAAACCCGCGGCGTCATTCACTGGATCGCCGGCACCATCGGCAACGAAAGCGGGCTTGACTACGACCACATCACCGACACCGCCTGGACCTTCGACCCGGACGGCGGAACAGACGGTGCGGGCTCCTGGACGCAACTTCCAGACCTGCCGGCCGAGCGAGCCGGCGCGGCGGCCATCGTCGTCGGCGACGCGTTGCACGTCCTGGGCGGAAGCGACGACACTGGCGTGCTGGCCCAGAACGAGCACTGGATGCTCGACCTGACCGACACGACAGCCGACTGGCAGATCATGCCACCTCTGCCGTTCGGCGTGGTACACACGCGGGTCGAGGTGCTGCCGACCGCCGCCGAGTTCGGCGGGCCGCTCCTCGTCGTCACCGGCGGCGAGTACGACCACGGCCTGGGCTACTCGACGGTGCGCCACACGCAGCTCTACGACGTCGAGCAGGCCAGCTGGACGCTCGGCCAGCCATCGCCGCAGGATTACAGCCATAACACCAGCCTCGTCATCGATGGTGACGTCTGGGTGGTCGGTGGTCAGAGCAAGGCCAACGAAGTCGCAGGCGGTGTCTTCAGCTACGACGCGGCTGACGATGTCTGGGTGACGCACACGAACATGCCGCAGGATCGCAAGATCGGCGTGCCGTTCTTCGACGAAGAAGACGACCGAATTGTTTATATCGCAGGTGACACACGAAACGAAGGCTTCGTCGACGGCGTGTTGCTGGGCGTGATCGACTTCCCGGCCGCGGCGGCGTGAGGCGGTTTGGCCATCAGGCGATGAGTCTCGTAGGGTATTGGCATGGCTAGGAAGGACCCACCAGACGACGGCCGCGATGCCGGCGAAGACGGTGGCGTCGACGGCTTGTCCCGCGAGTCGTTTACACGGACCGTCATTGACCGCGTCCGCGAAAAGTTCCCGCTCGTCAAGATCGGCCGGGCCAAGCATTCGTTCTGCGTCCGCGTCAACGGCCAGGTCGTCAGCCTCGAAAACCTGTACCGCATCAGCCAACTTGCCCCCGAAGACCTGCAACGCCAAGTCGAGCGGTGGACGGTCGAGCTGCTCCGCGCCGGCGAGGGGCGGCCTGATCGTGACGCGGGTCTGGACGAAGTTCGTGATCGCATCCTTCCGATGCTTTTGCCCGGTGGCATGACTGAAGGCGCCGTCGGCGGCATTGACGTCAACGGCCAGGCGACCGACACGACCGGGCTGGCCGTCCGCGAACTCGTGCCCGGCCTGAGCGTCGGATACGTCATCGACGGTGACCACACGATCGCCTACATCCCTGAGTCGGCCCTGGACCGCTGGTACCTCGACATCGAAGAACTCGACAAGCTGGCGATGGACAACCTCACACAGCGCAGTGAGATGATGAACGCCCACGCCTCGCAGGACGGCGACGGCAATACGAACCTGATCCTGTTCCAGTTGCTCGACGGGTTCGACGCGTCACGGTTGCTGTTGCCGAACCTGCACGATCGCTTGCGCGAACACCTTGGAAGCCCGTTCCTGGCCGCGGTGCCCAACCGGAACATTCTGCTCTGCATCCGAGACGACGGAACCACGGCCGAGTCGATTCGCACCCAAATCAGCCAAGACTTCCAGACCAAGCCCCATTCGATCATCGACAAGCTGTTGCTTGTCACCGCCGACGGCATCGCGCCGGGCGAGTGATTGTTTCGTCACCCATCGCAAGGACGCGACGCATGACACGATTGATTCTGCTGCTGACGCTATTGCTGCCATCGCTCGCCGCCGGTTCGCCGCGGATCGACAAGGCGATGACGCTTGCGCCCAAAGGTGCGACGGTGGCGGTGCACGTCGAGCGGCTGGATCAACCGGCCGAGGTGTATGACCGCAACGCCACGCGCGCCATGATCCCGGCGAGCAACCTGAAGGTGCTGACCACCGCCGCGGCTCTGTCCGAGCTCGGCAGCGACTACCGATTCCAGACGAAGCTGCTCGTCCGGCCGACCGGTGACGAGGGCGAGGCCGACGTGCTGGTCGTCGGTGGTGGCGATCCGACCTTCGGCGACGCGGAACTTCTGGACGGCGTCGACGGTTGGGACGTCCGGACGATCCTCGAGCAATGGGCGGGCATTCTCGCCGACCGCGGCATTTCAAAGGTTCGGGCGCTACACGCTGACGACACGATCTTCGACAGTGAGTACGACCACCCGAACTGGCCGTCGAATCAGAAGCATCTGTGGTACGAAGCCCAGGTTGGGGGGCTGAACCTGAATATCAACACGATCGGCGTGCACCTCGAGCGGGCGGGTAGCCGCATGGACGTCAAGCTCGATCCGCCGACGAAGTTCGTCACGATCGACGGCACCGTCAAGAGCGGCAAGAAGAACGCCGTCATTGCCTCTCGGCGGCTCGGTACGAACACGCTCATTCTCGGTGGTGAGACAAACGCACGGGTACAAGGGCCGCTCCGCGTCACAATTGACGGGCCGACAGACTACTTCGCAGCCGTCTTTGCCGAAGCCCTCGCCGACGCGGGCATAACGGTCGCAGGCACGGTGGTCGGGCCGGTCGAGACGACGGACGCGTGGGAGCTGATTGCCCTGCACGAAACGCCGCTCGGCACCGTGATGTCGCGGACGAACGAAGACAGCATCAACCTGTATGCTGAGACGTTGATCAAGCTGCTGGGTCGTCGGGCGACGGGCCAGCCGGGCTCGTGGCAAACCGGCGGCGACGCCGTCATTGCCTACCTCGACGGCCTCGGCGTCGATGTCTCCTCCATCGTGTTCGACGACGGCAGCGGGATGAGTCGCCTCAACCGCGTCACAGCCAAGGCCATGACGGCAGCGCTGGCCGACCAGTACAGCTCGGACGACTTCGACTTTTACCGCGACGCCCTCAGCGACGCCGGCAGTGACGGCACGCTCGAACGCCGCTTCCGCGATCAGCCGAGCCTGCACGGCCGCGTCTGGGGCAAAACCGGCTACATCAACGGCGTCAGCACCATGAGCGGCTACCTCCACGCCCAGGACGGCCACTGGTACGCCTTCAGCGTTCTCGTCAATGACATCCCCAGCGGCAAAGTCTGGCAGGCAAAGGCCCTGCAGGAAGCCGTCGTCGCGGCAGTCGACGCAGGTAATTGAAGTCGCGTTTTACTCCGACGGCCACTCCATCTTGAGCGCTTCGACAAGGAACGCGTACAGCTCCGCCTGTTCGTCGAGAGCCATTGCGAGCGGTTTGCCGGCACCGTGGCCGGTGCCAACGTCGTAGCGGAGCAGGAAGGGGCCGCCCTCGGCTTCGTGTTGCAGGGCTGCGACCCACTTGAGGCTGTGGGCCGGTACGACGCGGTCGTCCCCGTCGCCCGTCGTGACCAGGATCGGCGGAAGCTGCTTGTCCGTCGGCACGGTGTGCAGCGGGCTGTACGTCATGAGGTTCTCGAACGCGGCCGCGTCCTCGTCGGCGTTGCCGTACTCGACGGTCCAGAACCGGCCGGTCCCAAACGTGTGGTAGCGGAGCATGTCCGTGACCGGCACCGCCGAGTGGACGGCACCGAACAGCTCAGGCCGTTGCTGTACGACGGCTGCGACGAGCAGTCCGCCGTTGCTGCCGCCTTGAATGGCGAGCTTCTCGGGCGACGTGTAGCCCTCACTTGTCAGAAACTCACCGGCTGCGATGAAGTCGTCGAACACGTTTTGTTTCTGGTCGAGCATGCCCGCTTCGTGCCACGGCTGCCCGTACTCACCGCCGCCCCGCAGATTGGCCACTGCAAACACGCCGCCCTGTTCGAGCCACGCCAGTCGCACGGAACTGAAGAAGGGCGTGAGGCTGACGTCGAAGCCGCCGTAGCCGTAGAGGATGGTCGGGTTGGTGCCGTCGAGCTCTAGGCCCTTCTTATGCGTGATGAACATCGGCACCTTCGTGCCGTCGGCGCTTTCGTAGAAGACCTGTGTCGACTTGTAGGCGTCGGGATCGAAACCGGCCGGGGCGTTGCTGGCGAGCTTCGTCAGCTCACCGCTCGACAGGTTGTACTCAAAAGGCGTCGAGGGGTAGGTAAAGCCGGTGAAGCCGAAGTAAAGCGTGTCGTGCCACGGATCGCCGTCAAGGCTGCTGACGCTACCGACGGCCGGCAGTTCGATCGTCTGCTCGTCGCCGCCTTCAAGGTTGTAATGCTTGAGCACGCTCTTTGCGTCCTGCATGTACAGGGCGACGTAGCGATCTCCTGCACGTACCACTTGCTCCAGCTTTGTGCCGGGCGTTGTTGGTTCGGCGATGACAGTCTGCCAATGCTCCGGATCGCTGTTGGCCGGGTCGATGAAGACGAACTTACCTGCCGGTGCGTCACGATTGGTGAGCGTCGCCATGAAAGCTTTGTCACCTTCAGGTGTCGAGCGGGTCGGGTCGTCGACCACGCTGTACTCGGCCTGGCCGGCGGGGAACAACTCGCGGAAACCACCCGGATAGGCGGGGTTGCAGCACTGAGCCTTGTACTGAATCCCTGCCCGCCGATCGGTGCCTGTGTAGGTGTAAATGAGGAAGAACTCGCCTTCGCTCGTGACGCTCGGGGCCAGGCTCAGCTCGGGCGTCTCGGGAAAGTCGAGAATCTTGACGTCTTCGGACTGATCGGTTTCGAGGTCATGCCAGTAGAGCGTCTGGTTGAGGCGGCTGTCGATGGAGGGGTACTTCGAGTACCAGAACCCGCGGCCACCGGGGTGCCAGGCGATGGAGCTGAACCGCATGTTCTCCATCTGCTCGGGGTAATGCTCGCCGAGCTTGCCGGGTCGCAGATCCATGATGCGGATGACGCGGTCGTCGCTGCCGCCTTCGCTGACCGCGTAGGCCATGCTCGTGCCGTCGGGGCTGGGCCAGGTGCCGGCAAGTGCAGTCGTGCCATCATCGCTGAAGATGTTGGGGTCGATGAGGAGCTTGAACTCGCCCTCGGTGGCCGGGCCGCTGATGTGCAGCACGCTGTGGTTCTGCAGGCCGTTGTTCTCGTACCGAAAGGTCTGCGTGCCACGCCCGGTCAGGCCGCTCGTGTCGTCGCGCCCGGCCCGGCTGGGCGTGCTGACTCGTTCGTAATCGACGAGCGAATCCAACCGCTCGCGGATAGTCTCCACGAGGGCGACGTCGACGTACGCGTCGAACAGCTCGTTCTGACTATTAATAAAAGACCGCGTCTCGGCGGCATTGGGTGTCTCGAGCCAGCGGTACGGGTCAGCGACGGCGGTGCCGTGGTAGTCGGTCGAAGCGTCGCCGCGTGTGGCAACGGGGTACTCGGCGGCAACGACAGAAGCTGACAGCATGGCACAAGCGACAAGTGCGAGAGATGAAGTACGCATCGCTTAACGGTAGTGCGATGACCTTGTGAAGTTGCAACCCGGACCTGCAGGGCCACAGTCCGACATCATTGAGTACGTGGCGTCGCTTGGGTTGTCGCAGTTGCCCGTGAGGCGGCGTGGTGTACGCTCCCGCCCACCATCTGCACGGGGCGACGTTGCCCTGTGCGTCCGCCACCAGCCGCCAATGCGCTAGGAGAAGCCGTGTCCGAAATGAACTTGCCTGACGACCACCATCTGTTCACCAGCGAGAGCGTCTCAATGGGTCACCCTGACAAGGTGAGTGACCAAATCAGCGACGCCATTCTCGACGAGATTATGCGTGGCGACTCTGACCCCGCCAACGCACGTGTGGCCGTCGAGACGCTGTGCACCACCGGGCAAGTCGTCGTGGCCGGCGAGGTTCGGACCGACAGCTACGTGCAGGTCGACGAGGTTGTCCGTCAGACCATCAAGGACATCGGCTACATCTACAACGATATCGGCTTCAGCTACGACTCGTGTGGCGTCCTCAACGCCATTCACGCACAGTCGGCGGACATCGCCCAAGGCGTCGACAAGTCGAGCGACGTCGAAGGCGAGCAGGGTGCGGGCGACCAGGGTCTGATGTTCGGCTACGCCAACCGCGAAACCGATGTCTTGATGCCGCTGCCGATTCACCTGAGCCACCGCATCGTCGAGAAACTGGCCGATCTGCGGGCCAGCGGTGAGATGGACTGGCTGCGACCCGACGCCAAGAGCCAGGTCACCGTCGAATACGACGGCGACGGCAAGCCGGTCAAGCTCCGTACGATTGTCGTCAGCACGCAGCACGCTGCGAGCAAGCTCGACAGCACGGGCAACCTCATGAACGATGAGGCCAAACGCGAGATTATCGAGAAGGCGATCAAGCCGTGCCTGCCCGATGAGTACGCGGGTGACGACATCAAGTACCACATTAACCCGACGGGCAAGTTCGTCATCGGTGGTCCACACGGCGATGCGGGTCTGACGGGGCGAAAAATCATCGTCGACACCTACGGCGGTCGCGGCCGACACGGCGGCGGTGCGTTCAGCGGTAAGGATCCGAGCAAAGTCGACCGCTCTGCCGCCTACGCCGCCCGGTACGTCGCCAAGAACATCGTCGCAGGCGGGTTGGCCGACGAGTGCGAAGTGCAGCTCGCCTACGCCATCGGCGTGGCAGAGCCTGTCAGCGTCAACGTCACCACGTTCGGCACCGGCAAGATCAGCGAGGCCAAGATCGCCAAGCTTATCCGCGACCACTTCAAGCTCACACCCAAGGGCCTGATCGGCATGCTCGACCTCGTCAAGCCGATCTACAAGCAGACGGCTGCCCACGGCCACTTCGGCCGCGAGCCGGGCACCGACGGCGGCTTCTCCTGGGAGAAGACCGACAAGGCTGATGCCCTGAAGCAGGCGGCAGGTTTGTAGGGTCAGACGACCCTGAGCCGCGGTCCGTGGGACCGCGGCTCGGGGCTCTTTCCGTCTCCCGCAATGCGATTCCCAAGCGCGTCGAGCGACAGAACGTGCATTCGTCGGCGACACTGCTTACTTTATAAGCATGACAAATGCGGCAGCCTCAGCCCCGTCAAGCCGGGCAGAGCTAGAGAAGCAAACCCTATCCGACGTCGGACGCCTCCTGTCCAGCTCGCTCGAGCTCGGTGAGGCGTTCGAGCGGATGATGACCGTCGTTAACGACCGGCTCGAGCTTCGCCGCGGCACCCTTGTCCTGCTCGACGAGGCGACCGGCAAGCTGAGGACGGAAGGGGCGGTCGGACTGACCGGCGAAGACATTCGCAACAACCGCTTCAGCCTCGGCGAAGGTGTGACAGGCAACGTCGTTGCCACCGGCAGGCGGCGGGTCGTGGCTGACATTCGCAGCGAGCCTGACTTCCTTAACCGCACGAGTCGACTCGACCAGAACAAAAAGGACGGAGAAAGCGGGCAGACGAGCTTTATCTGCGTGCCGATCAAGATCGACGACCGCCCCATTGGTGCCCTGGCCGTCGACCTGCCGTTCCGCGGTGATGAAGAACTCGTCGCCGACGCAGATTTCATCAGCATCATCGCCGCTTTTCTCGGCGGAGCGGTGCAGATCAACCAGATGATCCTGCGGGACAAGCAGGAGCTCATCGAGGAGAACACGCGGCTCCGCCAGAACGTTCGCGAGCGGTTCCGCTTCGAGAACATCATCGGCGACAGTCCGGCCATGAGCGAGGTCTACGCGACCGTCGCCCAAGTGGCCAACAGCCGGGCGACGGTGCTGATCCTGGGCGAGACCGGCACCGGTAAAGAGATGATTGCCAAGGCGATCCACTTCAACAGCCCACGAAGCGAAAAACCCTTTATCCGCGTCAACTGCGGCGCCCTCACCGGCACCTTGCTCGAAAGCGAGCTGTTCGGCCACGTCAAAGGCAGCTTCACCGGCGCGATCCGCGACAAAATCGGTCGCTTCGAGGCGGCCGACGGCGGCACGATCTTCCTCGACGAAATCGGTACGATGGAGCCGCAGTTGCAGGTCAAATTGCTCCGCGTCCTCCAGGAGCGAGAGTTCGAAAAGGTCGGCGACACCGAGACGCAAAAGGTCGACGTCCGCGTCATCGCCGCGACCAACGTCGATCTTCAGGAGGAAGTCGCCAAGGAAAGCTTTCGCGAGGACCTGTTCTACCGACTCAACGTCGTGACCGTCTTCCTGCCGCCGCTTCGCAATCGGCGGGAGGACATTCCGTCGCTGCTCGACTTCTTCCTGAACCGATTCAACAAGGAGAATGATCGGAATCTCAGCCGCATCAGCCGAGAGTTCCTGACGCTGCTGACGCGTTACCCCTGGCCGGGCAACGTGCGTGAGCTGGAGAACATGGTCGAGCGTGCGGTGGTGCTGAGCGTGGACGAGGATTTTACGGAAGATTTGCTGCCATTGAGCGTTCGCATGTTCGCCCAGCAGGGCCGCACGGGAAGCTGGTCGAGCGACCAGACACTCGACGGCCTCGCGCGTGCACTGGCCGACAGAGCGACAAGCGGCTTCGACCTCGACGAGGGTCAGATCCACGCCGCCACCATCGACGCCGTCGAAGGCGCGTTGATCGAGCGTGCCCTCACCCGCTGCGGCGGCACGAAAACACGCGCCGCCGACTTCCTCGGGATCAACCGCAACACGCTCAACAAGAAGGTCAAGGACCTCGACATCCACGCCGCCGACTGACGGCGGGTCGCTACTTAAGCATCTCAGCAGTGGATCAGCCCGTTCAGGTCGCCGGCCGGCCCTCGATCTGCACCGCCGCTAACGCCAGCGGGACGCTCTCGTAGCGGCTGAACAGCTTGTCGAGACGGCTCAGCTCGAAGGCACGCCATAGTTCGTCCTTCACCGCGCACAGTGCGACGCGACAGCCGGTCTCGCTAAGCAGCTTGCGAAGGCCGACGAGCTGGGCGAGGTTGCTCGAGTTGACGAACGTGACCGTCGCCATATCGAGAATGGCGTGTCGCGGTTCCTCTTCGAGTTCGCGCTCGAGTTCCTCCATCTCGTCGCCGAACGACGGATCATCGGCCAGATGGGCCACACAAACGGTTTCGTTCCAGTCGACCGGCATCGCAGCACGGTAACGACCCACGGCACAAGGTGAAAGGTGCGACCTCTTGCCCGTCTACCCTGCCGACATGCCGATTCCGGTCATCGCGCTCGACTCACCGCAAGGCCCGCAGCAGGTCGAGGCCATGTTGCACCGCCTGCGGCTCGACCCGCGCGACCTGTTCCGCGACGACGAAGCGACCCGCAGCGTTCGGCAGATTCTGCAGGACGTGGCCGAGCGGGGCGATGAGGCACTCGTCGAGTCGGCAAGGCGGTTCGACGATCCAAAGTTTGATGCGAAGGACCTTGTCGCGACGCCGGACGAGATGGCCGCGGCGGCGGAACGGGTCGATGCCGACCTGATGGCTCACCTTCGCCGGGCAATCGAGCAGGTTCGCTCGTATCAGCAACAGATTCTTCCCGACGACGTGAGCTTCGAGCGGGAAGGCGTGCGGCTGGGTCTGCGGTACACGCCGCTCGCGTCGGCCGGTTGCTATGTGCCGGGCGGCAAGGCGAGTTATCCGTCGAGCCTGATTCACCTGGCGGTGCCGGCACAGGTTGCGGGCGTGAGCGAGGTGGTCGCGACGACGCCGCCCAGTGCGTACGGCAAGAGTGACCTTGTCCTCGCCGCGGCACACGAGCTTGCACTCTCGAAGCTCGTCCGCGTCGGTGGGCCGGCTGCCATCGCGGCGCTGGCGTTTGGCACCGAGAGTGTGCCGCGCGTCGACAAAATCGTCGGTCCCGGTAACACCTACGTGCAGATTGCCAAGCGGCTTGTCGCCGGTGGCGTGGCGGTTGACGGCTTCCTCGGGCCGAGCGAAGTGCTTGTGTTTGCGGACGATTCTCCAGAGCCGGCGTATGTGGCTGCCGACCTGCTGGCCCAGGCGGAGCACGATCCGGGCAGCTGTTATCTGCTGACGACCGACCCGACACTGCCCGCGAAGGTGAAGGCCGAGCTGGAGAAGCAGCTTGCCAAGTTGTCCCGCCGGGATGCTGCCGCCAAGGCTTTGGCGAGTGAGTCAGCAATCATCTGGTGCGAGGACGAGGCGCGTTTGCTGGCCTTGGCGAACAGCTTCGCCGCTGAGCACCTCAGCGTGCAGACGCGTGATCCGCGTGCGACGCTGGCGAAGATTTCCAACGCCGGTTGTGCGTTTCTTGGGCCGTGGAGCCCGGTCGCGGCAGGTGATTACGTGGCCGGGCCCAGTCACTGTCTGCCGACGAATACGACGGCCCGCTTCGGCGGCGGGATCAGCGTGTTCGAGTTCCTCAAGCGGGGCGGCGTCGTGCAGTACGACGAGGCGTCACTGCAGGCCGATGCCTCTGCGGTGACGGCTCTGGCCGACGCTGAAGGGCTCGACGCCCACGCCCAAAGCGTGCGTGTGCGTACCGGCCCGCGGATATAGATGCTGCTGGACGACCTACGTTCTGCCCCGTGGACCGACGCCTGCTCATTCTCGGCGTTGGCATCGTTGCCCTGTCGACAGCAGTGGTGTTCGTCAAGCTCAGCGAGTTGCCGCCCTCGTTTCTGGCGTCGATGCGGTTGCTGCTCGGAGCGTTGATTTTGTGGCCCTTCGTCGGTGGCAAGATCGAGCGGCTGCCCGGTAGGCGGCACCCGCTGATCGCGGCGCTGCCGGCGGCGTTGTTGCTGGGGGCTCACTTTGTCACCTGGTTCATTGGCGTCCGTGAGACCACAGCCGCCAATGCGACGCTCATCGTCAATCTCTCTCCGGTCATCATGCCGTTCGCATTGCTGGCGATCGTCGGTGAGCGGGTGACGGGACGGGAAGTCGTCGGCAGCATCCTGGCGGTCATGGGTGTCGTCGTGCTCGGGGCCGACTCGGCGTCGATCGACGCCACCTCCTTACGCGGCGATCTCATCTGCGTCGTCGGCATGGTGCTGGCGGTGCTGTACCTCGTGCTGGCCAGACGCAATGCAGGCGGGCGTGGCATCATCAGCTACCTCGTGCCACTCTACGCGATCGCGGGGGTGGCCACGCTCATCTACTCCGCGGCGTCGGGTGAGATTGCTCAGATGCTGCGGACGACTTACAGCTGGCCGCGTGAGCTGCTCCTGATGGTGACGTTGGCCGTCGTGCCTACCGCGTTCGGGCACAGCGTGCTGAACTGGGCGATGGTGCACCTGCGTGGCCAGGTGGTCGCGACGGCGAGTCTCGGGCAGGTTGTATTTGCGGCGATACTGGCGTGGTGGGCACTGGGCGAGGTACCGGCAGACAGCTTTTATCTGGCGTGTGTGTTCATCGGGCTCGGAGCGTTGGTGGTGATCCTGAAGCCGCGGAAGCGGGCTGAGCCGGTCGAGCCCGTGGTCCTCGAAGTCGAGGCGGCCGAGCCGGCGTCCTGATTGGCACCGTCGACCCATCTTCAACGCGTTGTGTGACGCTGCGTTGCATCCAGCAGGCCGTCCGCGGCGTAACGTGGTGACTGGACGGACCGGTAATTCGTGATGCCCGGCTCGAAGTGGCCCCGCGTCGCGTACCGGCTATGTTGGCACCAAGAGAGGTCGATCGGGTAGGGCCCGTCGATATCGAATCGGGTCCAGTGCCTACTAAGGGGGAAACGTCGACGTCATGTTGAATCTGAAGGACAATCCGCCAGTCAAACCGACGGCCATCTCTGCGCTTGGCGAGATCAAGGGTGACTGGTACGTCGCGCACACGAAGGGTCGCAACGAGAAGGCGTTTGCGTGGGATCTGGTACGAAAGAACGTGCCGCACTTCCTGCCGATGGTTGAGAAGGTGACCTTCAGCGGCGGTCGCAAGCGGCGGAACATGGCAGCCTTGTTCCCGGGCTACGTGTTCTTCGCCGGGAATGGCGACACGCGGCTTGACGCCTTTTCGACCAACCGGCTGTGCCAGATCATCGACGTTCGTGATCAGGTCGGCCTCGTCAGCGAACTCAGTCAGATCGACATCGTCCTGACCACCGGGCACGACGTGGCGTACTTCCCTCACGCAGCGGTTGGCAAGCGGGTGCGGGTCAACGGTGGTCCTTTTGAGGGCAGCGAAGGTGTGGTCATCGAGCACCAGGAGGCCGACGCCCGTGAGACGACAGACGGGTTGATGGTGGTTCTGAGCGTCTCGATTCTGGGCGTGGGCGCGGGGATTCGCGTGCCGCCGAGCCTGCTCGCGCCTGCCGACGATCTGGTTCCGACCATCGCAATCAAGGGGCCGAAGTACGAGCGGGTCGAGGCTCCCAAGCGGGTGCTGCGCGGCAAGCAGCTTCCGCCCGAGACACGCGGCCTCTTGCATCGAGAGGAGCCGGTATGACGTTGCAGCTCCTGCTTCTCGCGACTCCCGTGGTCTCGCTCCTCGTCGGGATCGTGTTCGTGCTAGTTGCGATCCGCGTCGGTAGCGGCTGGGGCATCGTCGACGAGCCCGGTCCGCGCAAGGTGCACCACAAGTCGGTTCCGCGGACGGGCGGCATTGGCATCAGCCTGACGACGCTGCTCGTCAGTGGTGGCGTGCTCGCAGCGGCGAGTGTGGTCACGCCAATCGCTTGGACACCTTGGATCGGCCTGACGGTGATGCTCGTCGTCATGACGGCCGTCGGTGTCTTCGACGACGCTGTATCGCTGCCGGGCCTCTACAAGCTCGCCGGCTTGATCGGCGTGAGCGTCGCCGGCTTCGGGTTCGGCATTGTCATCGACACCGTCAACTTCGATCCCGGTGGCACGACCTCGCTCGGCATGGGTCTGCTCGGCTACCCGCTGACGATCGCGTGGATCTGTGTCGTCGCGGTCGCCATTGCCTTTTCGGATGGACTTGATGGACTGGCAGGGGGCGTCGGGCTCATCGTCTCACTGACCATCGCTGCCGTTGCGACGCTGTCGAAGCAGTATGACATCACGCTGGTCGCACTGGCCTTGAGCGGCGCACTCGGCGGCTTCTTGTACTTCAACGGACCTTGGGGTGGGGCGGCCCGCGTCTTCATGGGTGACGGCGGGAGCATGTTCCTGGGCGTGGCTCTGGCGACGTTGCCGATCATCCTCAACGGCCGCGAAGGCGTGGGCACGATGCGGGCGATGATCGTGCCGGCGGCCGCACTCGGGGTGCCGATCCTGGACGCGGTGTTCACCCTCATCCGTCGCCGATTCCTGCAGCGGCGCAGCCTCTTTGCCGCTGAGGACGGTCACGTGCACCACCGTCTGCTGGCGATCGGTTTGTCGACTCGGCACGCGGTGCTTGCGATCTGGGGCGTGACGGCCGCAGCCGCCTGCATGGCCCTGTTCGCCGCGAGTTTCGGCAAAGGCTGGGCGACCTTGACGATTCTCGTCCCGTTGCTGGTGTTGTTGTGGATGTTCCTGTTCCGCACGGCCGGTAGTGTCCGAGGCCGGGAAACCATCGCCGCCGTTCGCCGCCATCGTGCGTCCGGTCGTCGCGGCAAGACATATCGCCGGGCCTTCGAGGAAGCTCAACTTCGCCTGGCCAAGACGGGCAACTTCGAGGAGTGGTGGAAAGAAATCTGCCACGCCGGTGAGTTGCTTCACTTCGCCTCGCTCGACCTGCGTGGCTCGCGTCGTGATGGTGACGGCTATGAAATCAGTTGGGTCGGCAGCGAGGATGATCGGGCCGATGAAGAAACAGGCGACACGCTCGACGTGACGCTCGATGTTCCACAACGTCGCACCGGCAGCGACTCGCCGTTGAAGCTGCACGCCCGCATCTTCGTCAAGCGGTCGCAGGACGCCCGCGGCTTCGCCGACCTCGAGTCGGCGGGGCACCGCGTGACGTTCTTCAACCGCCTGCTCACCGAGCACGGCCTGGCCACGCTCGACGACGAAGATCGCACGCGTCTGGCTAAGGCACACCGCCTGCGTCAGGCGCTTCGACCCAGGGCGCCTGCCGACACGCTCGACACGCCGCCGATGCCTGAGCGGGACGACGGCCTGCCGACGGTGGCCATCGTGCACGACTTTCTCTACACCCGCGGCGGTGCCGAAAAGGTCCTGGAGGAGATGCTCGAGATCTTCCCGCACGCCGATCTGTTCAGCGTGATCGACTTCGTCCCGCCGGGCGAACGTTCCTGGTTGCGTGACAAGCCGGTCACCACAACCTTCATCCAGAACCTGCCGCTTGCTGGTATTAAGCATCGGGCCTACCTGCCGCTGATGCCTTTGGCGATCGAGCAGCTCGACGTCGGCGGTTACGACGTTGTTCTGTCGAGCAGCTACTGCGTCGCCAAGGGCATTATCTGTCGGCCAGATCAGCTTCACGTTTCGTACTGTCACAGCCCGGTCCGCTATGCGTGGGACCTGCAGCACCAGTACCTGCGCGAATCGGGCCTGAGCAAGACCAACCGCCGCCGCGGGCCGATCAAGCTGCTCAAGAACGCTCTCGCCCGCTCCATTCTGCACTACATTCGCGGCTGGGATTTTCGCAGTGCCGCAGGCGTCGACGTCTTCCTGTCCAACAGCGACTTCGTCGGCCGCCGCATCGAAAAGGCGTACCGCCGCACGAGCACGACGGTCTATCCGCCGGTCGACGTCTCTGCCTTTACGTTGTGCGACGAGAAGCAGTCGTATTACTACACGAGCAGCCGCCACGTGCCGTACAAGCGGATGCCGATGATTGTCGAAGCCTTCAGCCGCACGCCCGACAGGCGTCTTGTCATCGGCGGTGACGGACCTGACTTCGAAAAAGTCAAAGCACTTGCCGGCCCAAACGTGCGCGTCGTCGGCCACCAGAAGCACGAGGAGCACATTCACTACATGCAGCGGGCCAAGGCCTTCGTCTTCGCCGCCGAGGAAGACTTCGGCATTGTTCCCGTCGAGGCCATGGCTTGCGGCACGCCTGTCATTGCCTACGGGCGCGGCGGGACGACCGAGACCGTCGTCGATGGCGTGACAGGGGTGCACTTCAAGCGACAGACCTGCGAGTCGCTGCTCGAGGCCGTCGAACGTTTCGAGGCGCTGGACGCTGAAGGCGTCTGGGACCCAGACCAGATCAGTCGCCACGCGCACCAGTTCGGGGCCGCCCGTTTCCGCGAGGAACTGCGCGACATCGTGCTCTCGCACTGGTCGCTCCGAACAGGTCGGTCTGACGGTGCGTCGATCAACCGGAACGTCAAGCAGACGTCCCGCGAAGAGCTTCCGCAGGCGATGCAGGTGGAAGACGATGCACGCCGCTAGGCTTGGCCATGCGTGGCCTGTTGCTCATCGTCTTGCTGGCCCTTGTTACAAGTTCTGCCGGTGCGACCGAAAAGCTGCCGGTCCGCGGGGTCACGCTTGCTCATCTGCATCGCGGCGACGTCGGTTACGGCTCGGACGCCTCCCGCCGACAGCTTGATGAGCTTGCCGCCCTCGGCGTGAACTGGGTCGCCCTGACCGATTTCGCCTACATGCCGGATGTGCGTCAGCCCGGACTCCGCTGGGGCCGCGACCGAAGCCTCAGCGATGCCGGCCTCCGCCGCACGATCGCAGACGCCCACGAGCGAGGCCTCAAGGTCATGCTCAAGCCGCATATCTGGTCGAACCAGTTCTGGCAGGGCAACGAATGGCACGGCACGATCGAGATGCAGAGCGATGCCGACTGGCAAAGCTTCTTCAGCAGCTACGGCGACTTCATCGTCGAACAGGCGACGCTCGCCAGCGACACCGGTGCCGACGCCCTGTGCATCGGCGTCGAGATGAAGCTCGTCAGTCCGCGCAGCGACGACTGGCGCAAGCTCGTCGCCCGCGTCCGCGAGGTCTACGACGGAACGCTGACCTACTCAGCCAACAGCGACGAATGGGACTCGATCGACTGGTGGGACGCGGTCGACTGCATCGGCATCACGGCCTACTTCCCACTGGCTGACGACGAACACGCCGCGCCTACCGAAGCGCAGGTGCGAGAGGTCTGGACCGGCATCTTCGACCGCATGCGTCCGTTTGCCGCCAGGTTTGATCGGCCGGTCTGCTTTACGGAGCTGGGCTTCAGCGCCAGTCGCCGGGCGGCCGTCGCGCCGTGGGAGCACCACGAAGTCGACCCCGACCCGGCACTGCAGGCGATGCTGTACCGGGTCAGCGTCGACGAGATCAGCCGCAGCAACGTCGTCAGCGGCGTCTTCCTGTGGAAGTGGTTCACCGCCGACGCCGACGTGGCGGCACGCATGGAGCGGGGCGACGTCTTTGGCCTCCAGAACCGGCCGCTCACGCTCGATGTGCTCCGGGAGCGGTGGTCTGACGAGCCGGCGGAATAGCACAGCTGCAGCGACAGCCTGTCGGTCGGGCGGTCAGGCTGACGCCTCACCGGGTGCTGGTGACAAGTGCGCGCTGTTTAACTGCTTGCGTAATCCGACAAGCGCGGTTTGTTGAAGCTGCATGAACACGTTCAGGGCCCCGTGGGCAGGATGTCGTATCAGCATCTTGCCCATTGCCTGTTGGAGCTTGAATCTTCTTCTACCGGGTGGCATCGTCTGGCAAGGTTCTTGTTCAGGTCTCCACCGGCCGAACGGGCCGCGAATAACCGCAGCGGCCTACCGGGCCACTTCAACGGATCAGCACCAGATGAAGTCAGATGTCAGTGACCGTCATTCAATTCGTCCAGTCCTTGCCAGCACTTCGTCGGGTGACGGCGCTGCGACTTCGGCTTCGAAGGCCCGCTCCAAGCACGTTTTGATCACCGGCGGCGCGGGGTTCATCGGCTCGCATCTGTGTGACGAACTCCTGACAGCTGGCCATCGCGTCCGCGTGCTCGACTGCCTGTCGGAGCAGGTTCACAGTGCCGCCGCCCGGCAGGCGGGGCGGCCTGACTACCTCGATACGCGCGTCGAGCTTCGCATCGGGGATGTGCAGGATCCTAAAGCCGTCGCCGACGCGTTAGACGGCATCGACATTGTCGTCCACCTCGCCGCGGCCGTCGGGGTCGGGCAAAGCATGTACGAGGTCGTCAAGTACACGCAGATCAACAACATCGGCACCGCGGTCTTGCTCGAAGCCGTCGCCGAGCGGCACAAGACGCGGCCGATCGAACGCCTCCTCGTCGCCAGCTCGATGAGCATCTACGGCGAAGGTCGCTACGTCGACACCACCGGCAATGTGTGGGATAACGCCAGCCGCGACCTGCAAAGCCTCAAGGCTCGCCGATTCGAGCCAATTGATGACGATGGCCACGCCCTGACCCCCATCGGCACGCCCGAGGACAAGACGCCCGACCTGTCGAGCGTCTATGCACTGGGCAAGTACGACCAGGAACGTTTGTGCCTCATGCTCGGCAACGCCCACGGCATCCCGACCGTCGCGTGCCGATTCTTCAACGCGTATGGCCCACGTCAGGCGCTGGGCAATCCGTACACGGGCGTCCTGGCCATCTTTGCCGGTCGCCTGCTCGGTGGGGCGGCACCGATGGTGTACGAAGACGGCAACCAGCGACGTGACTTCGTCCACGTGCGTGACGTTGCACGGTGCTGTCGTCTGGCACTAGAAGCCGAGGCCGATCAGATTGCCGGCGAGACGTTCAACGTCGGTAGCGGCCAGCCGCGTACGGTCGCCGAGGTCGCTGCCTCGCTCGCCGAGACGGTGGGCAGACCGGACCTTTCGCCGCACGTCGCAGGCACGTACCGCGTCGGCGACATCCGCCACTGCTTTGCCGACATATCCAAAGCGGGGCGAAAACTCGGATATCAGCCGGCGGTTGCCTGGGAAGACGGCCTCGCCGAGCTTGCCGACTGGCTCGACGACCAGAAAGGCGAAGCCGAAACCGTCGCCGCTGTGGAGCGTGGCAACGCCGCCAATGCCGAACTCGCCGCCCGCGGATTGGCGGTCTGATCGACACGACGTCGGGCTACGGATCAGGGGTCGGTGCTGCACGTGGTGCCGCAGGTCGCATGTTTCGCCTACCTTGATCCGTGGCTGTACCGACGCTTGGCATCTTGGAGTGGTTCCGTCCGGGCGAAGAGCAGCGGGTCGAGCGGGCGATCGAGGCGCTCGATCGGATCGGTATCACCCACCTGCGGACGGGCGTGAGCTGGGCCGAATGGATGACGCCCGGAGGGCGCGATTGGTACAAATGGCTGATGCCGACGCTGACCCAGCGTCTGGACGTGCTGCCGTGTTTCAGCTACACGCCGCCTGGACTGAGCGAGCCGCCGGGTACGAATGTGCCGCCGCGAGATCTGAAGGACTACGGGGCGTTCGTCTGCTACTTCATCGAGTTGCTCGGCGAGCACTTCGAGTGGGTCGAGCTGTGGAACGAACCGGACAACCACCGCGAGTGGAACGCCAGCTTCGACGCCGACTATGCCAGGTTCGCCGAGATGGTCGGTATGGCTGGCGAGTGGAGTCGCAAGCTCGGCAAAAAGACCCTTCTCGGCGGCTTGGCCAATGCCGACCCCAACTTCCTGTCGCTCATGCACGACCACGGCACGCTCGAGCACATGGATGCGGTCGGCGTGCACGGCTTTCCGTTCAGCTTCGAGTTCTACTGGGAAGGGTGGCCCGCCCGCGTACAAAAGCTGCGCGAACGGCTCGACTGGTGCGGCTACAAGCAGACACCGGTTTGGATCACCGAGTGCGGCTACAGCACGTGGCGGCGAGATCCGCTGCCTCAGGTGACGACGTTTGCCGACGCGTTGTCGGCCCCTGCCGAGCGGGTGTATTGGTACGCGCTAGACGACCTCGACCCGGACTTGCCGACGGTTGACGGGTTCCACAGCGACGAGCGGGAATATCACTTTGGCCTGCGGACGGCGGACGGCCGAGACAAGCTGCTGGGCCATCTGCTGGCGACGGGCACGGCCGACGAAGCAGTACGACTTGGCAGGCGACTCGTGGCACAGACGGCGACCGACGTCGGCTATCACCTGATCACCGGTGGCTGCGGCACGCGTGCGACGGCAATTGTCGAACGACTCATTGCTGCAGGCGAGAGGGTCGTGCTGTACGACAACCTCAGCGGTGACACGTCGGCTGCAATGGCTGATCGGTGGCTCGACACGGCACACGTGATGGTCGCTGACACGCTCGACGAGCATCGGCTGCGCGAGGCCGTCGGCAACGCGGTGGCCGTCACGCACGCGGCCTTCGTGACCGACCCGACGCGGCCTTTGCACGAGTTCGACACGAACGCCCGCGGGACGCTGAACGTGCTCGATGCCATCGCACGGCTGGATCGTGTGGTTCCGTTGCAGATCCTTGCGCCGGAGGGTGCGGCAGGCACGACCAAAGCATCACTCGCCCCGGCCCAGGCATATCGCGGGTTGATGTAGATGCTGCGCACAGGCGGCCGCCGCGGCGCAAGGTGCAAACATGCGGAATGCCGAGCACAGGCGACGACACGCCACCGACAGTGGGTGCAGAATCGTGATGACCACGTCACCTGGCTGCACGAATGGCGACGGACCGCCGACGCACTGGCAAGCGGCAATTGTGTTCCACGTGGAACATTGGGGACTCGGCCGGCAGCAAAAACCCCCGCCGGCGTCAGCCAGCGGGGGTGAGATTGTTCCACGTGGAACATTTGCTGATCCCCAACGACCCTTGGCCGCCGCGGCGCAGCGCTTAAAACGGCCTCACTCTTCGAGCGACTTGATGTCGGCGAAGGTTTCTGCCAGGCGGCCGTACATCTTGTTGTAGACCTCGGCGTGCTTCTGGTAAGCCTCCATCTGCCGCTTCTTGGGGCGGACGGTGTCGCCGAGCTTGATGAGCTGCTTGCAGGCGGCCGGGACCGACTTGTACGTGCCATTGCCGACACCAGCAAGCAGGGCGGCACCGAAGGCAGCGCCTTCTTCGCTATTGGTCTGCGAGACCGGTGCGTTGTAGACGTCGGCCTGCATCTGACGCCACATAGCGCTCTTGGCACCGCCGCCGGTCGTGCGGACCTGCTTGACGGGGACAGACATCTCGTCCCGCATGATCTGCAGCATGCGACCCATGTTGTACGTGACGCCCTCGACGAGGCTGCGGACCATGTGGCCCTGGCCGTGACGGCGGGTCAAGCCGATCCAGCTGGCGCGGGCATCGGGGTCGTTGTACGGGCACCGCTCACCGGTCAGGAACGGCAGGAAGAACAGTCCTTCGCTGCCCAGCGGCACCTTGTCGGCGTCGGCGAGCAGCTTCTTGAAGATGTCGTCGGCACCCTTAGCGACCTTCTTGGGTGTTTTGCCTCCCGAAGAGGCCAATTCGTCTGCGTACCACTGCAAGCTACCCGCAGCCGAGAGCATGCAGCCGAAGTTGATGTAGGCATTGGGCACCGCGTGACACATTGTGGCGATGCGGCCCGGGTTGGTGCCCTTCGAATCGATCGTGATGCGGTCGCTGTGGGCGGCCATGACGCCGCCCGTACCGAGGTTGGCATTGATGAGGCCGGCTTCGACGACGCCCATGCCGACCGCACCAGTCATGACGTCACCGCTGCCTGCAAAGACGGGCGTGCCTGCGTTGAGGCCGAGGTTGCTGGCAGCTTCCTTCTCAAGTTCGCCGGTCTGTTCGGTCGACTCGACGACGTCCGGCAGGATCTCACGGTTGATCTTGAGCAGATCGATGAGTTCATCGCACCACAGACGGCGACGGATGTCGAGCAGGCACATGCCGCTGGCGTCGCCGACGTCCGTGACGTACTGACCGGTCATGCGGAAGCGGACGTAGTCCTTGGGCAGGACGACCTTGTGCAGGCGAGCGAAGCGTTTGGCTTCGTTCTTCTTGAACCACAGGATCTTGGGCAGCGTGTACCCGGTCAGCGGCAGGTTACCGACGAGGTCGAGCATCTGGCGTGGGCCACCTGCTTTTTCGAGGATCTCGTCACATTGCTCGCCGGTCCGCTGGTCGTTCCAGAGGATGGCGGGGCGCAGGACGCGTCCTTTTTCGTCGAGGAAGACGCCGCCGTGCATCTGGCCCGATAGGCCGATGCCGACGATGTCGTCCTTGCTGACCTTGGCCGCTTTAAGCGCACCGCGGATGGACTTTTGAACGGCAGACCACCATTCAAGCGGGTCTTGCTCGGTCCAGCCGGGCTTGGGTGTCTGAAGAGAATGTTCGCTGGTGGCAGTGCCGGCAACCTTGCCGTCGGGTCCCAGGACGAGTGTTTTCGTACCGCTGGTGCCGATGTCGATGCCGAGGAGGTGAGGCATAAGACGGCACAAGCTAGCGGGTTGTAAGGAAAAGTGAAAATCGGCAGCGCTTACGACACGAAGATTCTCCCGCCGACCGGCGGCGCTACCCTCGCCGCGTGCTGCTTTCGGCTGAGAATCTGACCCACGCCATAGGCACCCGACGCCTCTTCAATGGGCTCTCGCTCCGCCTCGATCGCGGCGAACGGGTCGGCTTCGTCGGTGACAACGGCACCGGGAAAACCACCCTCATCCGCTGCCTGACGAAGGAGTTCGAGCCCGACGACGGCCGAATCAGCGTCGCCCGCGGCGTTTCGATCGGTCACCTCAAGCAGGACCCGGACTTCCCGGCGGGTCAGAGCGTCATCGACGTGGCCGAAGGGGCTTTTGCCGAGTTGCACGATTTGGCCGGTCAGCTTCGGGTACTCGAGCACGACATGTCGGGCGACGACGCCGACGCTGCGATGAAGAAGTACGAGAAGGTCAGCCACGCGTTCGAAGAAGCAGGTGGGTACGCTTGGAGGCATAAACTCGAAGCGGCACTCGACGGGGTAGGGCTCGAGCGTTCTACGTGGAACAGAGACGTCGACCAACTCAGCGGCGGGCAGCGGTCGCGTCTGCAGCTCGCCCGGCTGCTCGTCGACGCGCCTGACGTGCTGCTGCTCGACGAGCCGACAAACCACCTCGATCTCGCAGCCATCGAATGGCTCGAAAATGAGCTCGGCCGCTTTACCGGGGCGGCGCTCATCATCAGCCACGACAGGTTCCTGCTCGACAGGCTCGCCACGCGAATCGATCACCTCGAGCGGGGGAGCATCAAGAGCTACCCTGGCAACTACGCGGCTTTCCTGAAGCAGGCCGAGGCCGACGAGCTGGCACGCGGGCGTGCTTTCGAGAAGCAGCAGAAGGACATCGACAAGCAGGCCGAGTACGTCCGAAGGTTCAAGGCCGGTCAGCGTGCCCGCCAGGCCAAGGGTCGCGAGAAGCGGCTCAACCGGCTTCTGGGTAGCGACGAGCTTGTGGCAGACGCGACGAAAAAGTCGTCGATGCACCTGAGCTTCGTGACGGACGCGGTCAAGAGCGATCGCATCCTCAAGGTGAGCGGCCTCAAGAAGTCGTTCAGCGGGCAGCCGCCGTTGTGGCAGGGCATCGGCTTCGAGGTGGCCCCAGGTGATCGGATCGGCATCGTCGGGCCCAACGGCTGTGGCAAGACGACGCTGCTTCGCTGCCTCGTCGGCGACGCCGATGCCGACGCGGGTGAGGTACGTTGGGGACCGAAGCTGTCGCTGGGCTACTACGACCAACGGTTGGAGGACTTTGAGCCGGAAAACACGGTGCTGGACGAGTTGTACCCCGATGCCGTCGAGGCAGGCCTGTCGGAGCACGGTCTGCGTGATGCCCTCGGTGCCATGCACTACAGCGGCAACGACGTGCACAAGCCGATGGCAGCCCTGTCAGGTGGCGAGCGGGCACGGGTCGCCCTGACCCGGCTGCTGCTCAAGAAGGCCAACGTGCTCGTGCTCGACGAACCGACGAACCACCTCGACGTCGCCAGTCGTGAGGCGCTCGAGCGGGCACTACGTGGCTACGACGGGACGATCATCAGCGTCAGCCACGACCGCTGGTTCCTTGACCGGGTGGCAGACCGGCTGGTGGTCTTCGAACCGCCACAGATTGTTGACTTCCGTGGCGGCTGGCAGTCTTGGCTGGAGCACCGCGCTGCCGCCAAAGAGGCTCCGCAGCAGGCGGCGTCGCTGAAGCCCAAAGCCTCGGCCATGCCGAGCAAGAAGAAAGACCCGGCCAAGAACAAGTTCCTTCGTCCCTACGGCAGCATGGCCACGCCGAAGCTCGAAGAGCGGATCACGCACGTCGAGATCACGCTGAGCGAGCTGCAGGAGGACTTTGCGACAGGCGTCGGCATGAGCGATCCGGCCGCTGCAAGGGAAAAGACGGCCGAACTCGAACGGCTGACGACGGAGCTGAGCCAGCTCGAAGAGGAATACTTCAATCGGGCGGACGCTTAGCGGTTAAGCGCTGTCATGAGCGACACGACCGTCGACCGGCCGGAGCGGTTCCTCGCGACAGAGGAGGAGTATTTGGTGTTCGAATCCGAAGCCGCAGAGAAGCACGAGTGGATCGACGGAGAAGTGCGACCGTTGCGTCGCTGGGGCCGAGGGCATGGCGGGTAAGACCTTCTCGCATCTACTGATGGTGTCGAGCATGGTTCGGAAGCTGGACAATCGGTTGGATGGGAAAGGATGTCTGGCGTTGACGTCAAACTTGCGTGTCAAGGCGCCCGTCTTCCGGCGGCAGATAGGCCAGCGCGGCCTTTACACGTATCCCGATGTGACTGTGGTCTGCGGCAAGCCACAGCTTGAGAAGGGCGGTCCGGCTTCCGAAACGCTTATCAATCCGACGCTCCTTGTTGAGGTGCTCTCGCCGTCAACGGAAGCGAACGACTTCGGGCAGAAGTTCGAACGCTACCGCACGATCGAGTCCTTCCGCGAGTACGTGCTCGTCAGCCAGAAGATGCCCCACGTCAATGTGTTCTTGCGGCGTGACAACGGCGACTGGAAAATCGACCAGTACGAAGGCCTTGAGGCAACGGCTTGATTCGAGTCCATCGACGTCGACCTGCCACTCAGCGAAATCTACGACGGCGTGATCTTCGGAGCCGACCTTTAAGCCGCCCTCTGCGATAGCTTCATGGGATCGGCGTCTGTTGCTTCGTCCATTTCGGTGACGCGGATCGGCTTGAGGTCGAACTTGGGGTTCTGCCCCATGAATCGTGCCGGGTTGTTGTGGAAGATCTCTGTCAGGAGCTGTTCTTCCCAACCACGGCGGCGGCATTCGAGGATGCAGGCCTGCAGCGTGAACGGGTCGCTCGGACCCCAATCGGCTGAAGAATTTACCAGCATCCGCTCGTGGCCGTACATCTCCATGACGTCTGCTGCCCGCTCGCCCGTCATCTTCGTCAGCGGATAAAGCGTCATGCCCGCCCAGAAGCCGGCGTCAAGCACGGCCTTGACCGTGTGCTCCTCGACGTGATCCACCCAAACGCGAGACGGGTCGAGGCCAGCCTTCGTGAAGTTCTCAAGGACTTCAAGCACCTTGGTCGTGCCGTGCAGCTTGTCGCCCAGGTGCGGCGTGTGGATGAGAACGAGCTGGTCGTGATCGAGCGCCAGCTGGAAATGCCACTCGAGGCTCTGAATCTCGTTCGGCGTTGACTTGTGCAAGCCAGTCTCACCGATGCCGAGCACCGTCGGCTTATCGAAGTACGCCGGCATCTCGTCGAGCACGGAGCGGGTGAGCGACGGGTTCTCGGCCTCTTTGGGATTCACTGCCAGCCAGCAGTAGTGCTTGATGCCGTAGTCGGCAGCGCGGGTCGGCTCGAACTCGCTGATCTGCTTGAAGTAGTCGAGAAATGTCTCGGGATGATCGCGATCGAAGCCAGCCCAGAAAGCGGGTTCGGCGACGGCAACGACGCCGCTCATGGCCATCCGCTCGTAATCCTGTGCGGTACGGGCGATCGCGTGGTAGTGGGGCTGGATGACGTACATGCGTTAATTCAGTCGGAGACGTCGGAGTAGATGCGTGCGATGCGTTCTACCCGGCCGGGGCCGTCGGTGGCCAGCACCTTTAAGCTCTCGTGGATGCGCAACAGCTTGGCGTCGCTGCCGTCGTCACCGTGAGCGGCCTTGCCGCGGTCGTGGCGGTCGAGAATGGCTGCAATTTCAAGCAATTTGCAACGCACCTCAAGCCCATACGCATCGGCTACGGCGGCGGGTTTCATCGTCGGGACCTGGGGCATCGGCATCTGAATACGCAGCACGGGTTACGGCGGATCGTATCCCGATCCGCCCCAAGGCTGACATCGGGCGATTCGTCGCAGCCCGAGCAGCCCGCCTCGCCAAGGCCCGTGCTTTTCCACGGCAAGCAGCATGTACTCGCTGCAGGACGGTGTGAAGCGGCACTGGCCACCGATGAACGGGCGAAGCACCGCGCGGTACACGCTGATGATCAGGCGGATGACGGCCGAGGCGAGCACGGCCGCATGTTACAGAACAAGCCGCTCTTCCAGGTAAAACGGTCCTGCTTCACCGCAACCAACTATGCGATACCATGGCATCCGATGGCCCGCTATGTCTTTCCGATCCTGTTCGTGGTCGTGCTCATTCTGCCGTTCGCCTTGCGACTGGCCGTCGGTGGGACAGCAGAGGCCGAGGGTCAGACGACGGCCAGGCTCACCATCGTCACGCCACACAACGGTGACATCAAGCAACAGTACGAGGCCGCATTCCGCGCCTGGCACACCGAGAAATACGGATATGCCGTTGATCTCGACTTCCGCAACATCGGCGGCACCAACGACATCGTCAAAGCGCTGACGACCTTCTACGCGCCGTACGTGATCACCGAGCAGGGCCCCGACGGCAAGGAGATTCGCCGCATGCCGCCACCGGAGGCAATTGCCTCAGCCCCATACAATCTCGTGTGGGGCGGCGGCGACTTTGTGTTCAACATCGAGCTCGAAGGCGGAGCCAAAGCCTTGCAAGCCGTCGACCTGTCGCAAGACACCTTGAGGGCAGCGTTCCCGGAGCCGGAGCTGGCGGGTATTGCACTCTACGACCAGGATGACGACGGCATCCACTGGGTCGGCGTGTGCCTGAGCAGCTTCGGCATTGTCTACAGCCCCGACTACTACAACCGCCTTGGACTCAGTTCGCCCGAGGTCTGGGCTGATTTAGGGCGACCAGAGCTTGCGGGGCGAGTGGTGCTGGCCGACCCGGCCAAAAGTGGCAGTGCGGCAGTGGCGTACATGATGATCCTGCAGCGGGCGATGGCCGACGCCGAAGAGGCATTCTTCGAGGCGGGCAACACGAAAGAGACGAACGGGCTACGAGGCGGCAGTCGACCTCGGTTGGCGGCGGGGCATGGGCGACTTGCTGCTCATCGCTGCCAACGCGAGGTACTTCACGGACAGCGCGTCGGCGGTGCCTGCCGAGGTCAGCCATGCCAACGCCGCCGCCGGGACGGCGATCGACTTCTACGGCCGCGTTGAGGAAGAAACCGTCGGCCGCGATCGCATCCGCTATGTCTCACCCGTCGCCGCAACGGCTGTCACGCCCGATCCGGTCGCCATCTGCTACGGAACAACGGGAGACGAACTGGTGCACGCGACCCGCTTCATCGAATTCCTTCTCACGCCCGAAGCGCAGCGGATGTGGCAGGTGCCGGGCAGTGGCGATCGGCCGCTTCGCCGAACGCCGATCCGGCAGGACATCTTCGCCGATCGCAGCGACTGGAGCGACGACGAGAACCCCTTCGCCACGAGCGGCGGCTTCAATCAGCGAAGCGAGTGGATGTCGACGTTCAGCGAGACGCGGCTCGTCTGGAAGGCGGCCTGGATCGAGGCGGGTGAGGCACTAGATTCTGCCTACGCAGCCGTTTTAGCGGTCAAGGACGACGATCGTCGTGCCGTGCTCATCGAGCAGTTTCGCGACCTACCGATCACAAGGACCGGCGTGACCAATCTGCGGGCACAGCGTAAAGGCACGGCCGAGGAAGCTCAGGCGAGCTTCATGGCTAAGCAGTCGGCAGCCTTTGCGGCTGAGTTCAGAGAGCACTTCGCCGCAGTTGAACGGGCGGCAAAGCAGTAATTAGGTGCCCGCCGGATCTGACGCGACATCGATGAAGACCGGCGGCGGCTCGACGGCGTCGGCCGGTCGACTACCCGCGTCCTTGCGGCCGCTGCCTTGGAGCCGTGATTCAGCCTTGAGCGTCAGGTCGCCGACCATCGTCATCTGACAGCTCAGCCGCAGGCCCGGCGTGCCGTCCAATTCACGGGCCTTAAGCGTTTCCTGCTCTTTGCCGGTGATCGGGCTAGCTAATCCGTCGATGACGGTAACGCGGCACGTGGTGCATTTGCCGACTCCGCCGCAGGCGTGGAGCTGATCGAGGCCTGCCTCGTCTTCGAGGGCCAACACGACCCGTTTGTCAGCCGGAACGTCGTAGGTCGAGGCACCGTCCACGGTGAGCTTGTAACTGTCCTGCTTCATGCGACAGCGTAGCCGACGCTTGCAGTGCAGCAGATGCCGATGAGAACACCCAATGGGCGGGTGCGACAACCTGTTGCGCCGCCTGCGACTAAATCTCAACAAGCACTTGATGCTTCAGCGGCAGCCGTTATGGTGCCGCTCGTGACGCTGTCTCATTAAGCAAATCACCCCTTTCCTGCCATGTTTGCCACCCTTAGCACCCGCCGCGGTTTCACGCTTGTCGAACTGCTCGTCGTCATCGGCATCATCGCATTGCTGATCTCCATCCTGCTTCCGAGCCTGAATCGCGCTCGTCAGTCGGCCGCCAGCACCGTCAATCTGTCGAACCTCCGTCAGCTCGGCACGGGGCTCGAGTTCTACCGCAACGACAACAACGGTATCTTCCCGACGCACTCGTCGCTGAAGAGCCTGACCACGGATGCCACACCACCGACGCCGCGCGTCCGCTGGGCCGACCGCATTTATCCGTATCTCGAGAGCACCGACGTTTTCGTGAGCCCGCTCCTGGGAGAGCAGGGTCGATTGACGGCAATGAAGCCGTGGGCCCACACGATTAAGACCGTCGGCAACATGCTCGACGAGACCGACGTCGCCTACTACGGCGGGTACGGCTACAACTACCAGTACCTCGGCAACGCACGCGTCAAGGTCGGCAACAACGGCCCATTCTACGCCGCCACCGGACGCGTCCGCGCCGCCGCCGAGACCGTCGCCATCGCTGACACCAAGGGCAGTCGCGACGGTGACGACACCTTCGACTACGACGAAGGCACCTACGTCATCGACCCGCCGTTGCAAAGCTTCAGTCTCGGCAGCCTGGGCAGCCGCGAAGGCTCGGCCGACCCTGCGGGTCCGGACAACTATGGCTACACAGGCGGTGACGGCTCGGCGGGAACCCTCGTCCCCGAACACCGCGCCACGCCCGACGAACGAAACGGCAACGGGGACAAGGTCGCCGCCGTCTTCGTCGACGGGCACGGGCTGCTCTTGCCACTCAGCAAACTCGACGATTTTGACGAGGACGGCAACGTCGACAACGGCTACTGGAACGGTCGCGGTGATCCGCTGCTGCGATAGCGGATTAGACTGCCGACTGAGCCGACGGCAGCTCGATGCTTAGCAGCGGTGCCAACTCGCTCAGCTGCTGGATCGTCGCATCCGGCTCTGCGTCGAACTCTCTGGCGTCGCCGTGACTAAGCCAGACGCTTGGCATGTCGGCAGCGCGGGCGGCGAGGATGTCGTACTCGCCGTCGCCGATCATCCAGCACGAGCCGGCCGGCAGTTCAAGCAGTCGTGCTGCCAGCCGCAACGGTTCGGGGTCTGGCTTGAACGCAGCGTCGTCACGCGTCACCGTCGGGCATGGCGGCAGTTCGTGCTTCTGCCAGACGATCTCCAACGCAGCTCGGCTGTTCCGCGTGACGATCGCGAAAGGCAATCGGGCGTCTCGCAGGGCGTCGAGCAGCGGCAGGCACCCGTCGTTCAACGTCGAACGCTCGGCGGCGCCGTGTTCGTGCCGGTCGAGTGTCGCCTCTGCGGCCCGTCGGTCGACAGGTGTCATCCGCTCCATCGCCTCGAGAATTGCATCGTCGGGTCGAAGGCCCAGATCCCGTTTTATGGCGGCAAAGTCGAGCAGCGGTCGGGTCAGCGTGCCGTCCATGTCGAACAGCAGGCCACGCGGTGTCGGCAGGCGGTACATCGGGCGAGGCTACGGCTCATGACGTCGCCGGATAGGCTCGCCTCTCATGCGCATCGTCTACCTCGACCTCGACGCCCTGAATCCGAACCACCTCGGCTGCTACGGCTACCACCGCAACACGTCGCCGACCATCGATGCCATTGCCGGTGAGGGAACGCGGTTCGACAAGGTCTATTGCTCCGACGCGCCGTGTCTGCCGAGTCGGACGGCCCTCTACACCGGACGCTTCGGCATCCACACCGGCGTCGTCGGGCACGGCGGAACGGCGGCAGACCCCAAGCGACACGGGCAGACCCGCGGCTTCCGCTCGACCTACGAAGAAGACAGCTTCCCACGGCAACTCCAGAAGCTCGGTCTGCACACGGCCATGATCTCGCCGTTCGGTCAACGCCACGCCGCCCACCAGTACTACGCCGGCTTCGACGAAATCCACAACACGGGCGAGGGTGGCAGTGAGCCGGTCGAGATCGTCCAGCCCGTCGTCCGCAAGTGGCTCGACGACAACGCCGCCGATGACAACTGGTACCTGCACGTCAACTACTGGGACATCCATACGAATTACCGCGTGCCGATGGACTACGGCAACCCTTTCGAAGACGAGCCGATTGCCGAGTGGTTTACGGACGAGATGATCGAGCGTCACGTCAAGCGGGGCGGGCCGCACAGTGCCCAGGACCTCGGCATGTTTGTCGACAGCGACTCGTCGCAGTTTCCGCGGACGCCCACGCGCATCACAGATCGGGCGTCGCTGAAGCAGTGGATCGACGGCTACGATACGGCCATCCGCTACGTCGACGATGCTGTGGCCGAGATCGTCAAGATGCTCAAGGACGCAGGCGTCTACGAAGAGACGGCCATCGTCATCTCGTCGGACCACGGTGAAAATCAGGGTGATCTCGGCATCTACGGCGAGCACGGCACCGCCGACCACGGTACGTGTCACATCCCGATGATCGTCAGGTGGCCCGGCGCCCCCGGTGGCAAGGTCAACAATGCGCTGCATTACCACCTCGACTGGCCACCGACGTGCCTGCACCTCATGAATGCCTCCGAGCGGTGCCCGGGCGTGTGGGACGGCCAGAGCTTCGACGCGGCGGTGTCGACAGATGAAGCGGCCGGTCGGGACGAGCTCGTGCTGAGTCAGTGCGCAGCACGTAGCGCAGCGGTCTGTCCGCTTCGACGAAGGCGACCGCCAATGGCTCTACATGCGGAGCTACCACGACGGCCTGCATCCGTTCGAGCGGCACATGCTCTTCGACCTCGCCAGCGATCCGCACGAGCAGAATAACATTGCCGCCGATCATCCGGCTGTGCTTCGTGACGCGGCGTGGCGGCTGATGAACTGGCACGATGCGGCCATGGCCACCGTGGTGCGCGACCATCCGCAGGACGTCGTCGACCCGCTCTACACGGTGCTGGCCGAGGGTGGGCCGCTACACGCAACCGTCAACACGGGCACGAACAAGCCGCTGGACATCGAGCCGTATCTGCAGCGACTCGAATCTACCGGTCGCTCCGAGGCGGCGGCGTTTATCAGGCAGCGTTACCCCGAGGGCGTAACGCCGATGACAGAGTTTGACGCGTCTTGAGTCACCTCTCAACTGTATCGGCAGCGATGTTGATGGCGTCGATCGACCGTCTGCCCAGCTCGTACGTGCCGCTGTAGATCGAGCCGTCCGCAGCGGTGTAGACGATCGTGCGAAGTTGCTCAGGTGCCTTTTGACCAAACCTCCGAACCCGAGGAGCAGGGGCGTCAGTCAGCGTGATCGACCATGTGCCGCCGTCATTTACGGCAAAGGTTTCTGCCTCTGTCAGCGCCTCGTCGAGGAGCCCGTCCGGCAGCCACGCCCACGTCGGCATCGGCGGCTCGTCCGCTTTGCCTGCCTCACGTAAGTCCGCAAAGGTGTCGAAAGCGACCTCGGCCGCCTCGGCCCGGGCGGCGAAGCTCGTCAGCTTCCGCAGCGTGGCCGCGAGGTAGTCAAGCCGCGAACGGTCATCGGGCTGGTTGGTCCACCACGTTGCCCACGCCTCCTGAAAGCCATCTGGCTGGCCGAAGCAGGCGACGAAGGCATCCGTCCAATTTTGCCCGCGCCCAGCCGCGCCATGAACTGCTCGGTCGGCTGCGTGTATCGGCCGTCCTCGCCGTAGAGCAGGAAGTAGGCCATCGACCACGCCTGCAGGTACAGATCGCCGTCGAGCTTTGCGTTCCACTCGTCGGTGCTGATGAACATCATCTCGTCGAACGGCACAATGTCGTCGGCGGCGATCATGGTCTTGATCTGGCGGACGCGTGCTTCGGGCGAGACGCCGGTGACGAAAGAGTCGCCGCAAAACTCTGCGTAGCCGAAGACTTCTGCGAATCCTTCTTCGATCCAGGGCGGCTTGCGTCCACCGATGGCAAGGGCGCTGAACTGGTGGAATCCTTCGTGCTGGATTGTCTGCCACGTCGACTTCCGGGCGTGGAAGGTGTCGCCGTGCATGAAGGCCATGAGTCGCCCGCCGACAAAGCGGTCACCTTGCCATCGGCTTTGAAACACGCCACCGCTGCCTTTCGGCCCGCCCATGTCGTGGTAGCCACCTGCGTCGGAGAACAGGTAAAAGTCCATACCGCGGGGCGTCTTGCCGCTGAAGCCTCGCGTGCGGTCGGAGTACTCTGAGGCGAGTGCCGTCATGCGTGTCGCGGCCTCGCGTGCGAGGTCCTCGGGCAGATCACTGTGAAGAACGTAGAAGGGCGTGTCGTACCGGCGCAGGTTGTTCTGGGCCGACGTCACGCCGCCGGTGAAGAGCGTGAGCACGAAGACCAACAGGATGCGGCGGGCATGCATGGGGCCATTGTCGGTGCTGAGGTTGCCGTCGCAAGCGTCAGTCGGTTCTGCGATACAGGACGTTGCCGTCGTGCTCATAGTCGATGACGAAGCAATTGCCCAGCCAAGTGTCGAAGATCGGGCCGATCCGATCGGGCTTCATGCGACCCAGCATCACCTGCCGAACCCCGGCGGCTTCTGCGTGATCGACCAGCTCCTGATCAAAGTTGGCTTCGACGTCGATCCGCTTCTTCGAGATCACAGCGAGCCACGGCGGCACCTGGCGGTTGGCGACGAACGGGTAGATCGCTAGATCGCTGATCACCGGCTCGCCACCGGCGGCCATGAGACGCACCAACTGCGGGTCAATCTCCTCGCTTTCGTGGAGCAGGCCGGACAGCAACAGGGCTGCCGCCGACCCGATGCAAATCGCTGCGATACCGGCCCGTCGCATATCGCGTGTCGCTTTGCCCAGGAGTTCGGCGGGCTGCTTGTCGATGATACGTTGCCTCAGCAGGTCCCAGAGTCCGACGACGCCGTATCCGCTGAGCCAGGAGAGGACGATGGTGATGAGCACACCGCTGTGGTAGCGGAAAGGGCGGTGCCAATAGAGGGCAAGCTCCATGAAGCCGAGCAAGATCAGTGCCGGCCAGATGCCTTTCCACTGACGCCGGCGACCGATCACGACACCGGCGACGGCGAAGACGATCCAGGCGACGCGTCGCGTGTGAAACTTCTGGAAGTAGCGATCCGGACCCCAACCCATGGCATCATTCGAGGCTTGCGTCGCCACGCCAACGGCCTGCGACCAGTGGGCAAAGACGCCGGTATGCCAGGCAATCGCGACGGCGATAAGCATCGAGACGCTCAAGACGAGGGATCCCCGAACGATCGCTCGCGGCGTCGGGTGGCCGAGCACGGCGACGACGCTGATGGCCGCAACCGCAGGCACCACGAGTAGTTTCAGCATGCACGCGATGCCGAGCAACAGTCCGGCGAGCAGGCTCAGCGAAAGATCCTGCCACAGTCGCGTACAGCGTTTGGCTGTCACGACCAGATCGAGCGAGATGACCACCATGAACTGCGCTGGCAGGCCGATCATGACGACCTGCGCGTGATCGATCCAGTGGTTGGAGATGGCAAGGAACGTGAGGGCTACGACAGCCGCCGCGATTTTTCGGCCGTCGTCGACCCCGCTCATGCCGTGACGGATGAGCCGCCACAGCGACGCCGTCGCCGCCGCTGCAAGGAGCATGGTCGTCAGTCTGCCGTTGACAAGGCTGAAGCCGACGAGCTCCAGCCACGCCGTGAGCGAAATTGTGTGCAACGGAACCTGATCACACCAGACATCGACGTACAACGCCCGTCCCTCAGCGAGCGGCACCGCTTTGGCGAACTGAAACCCTTCATCCGGGTCGAAGAAGGTGGGCAGCCACGGCGGGCTGACCGCGACGACAAATCCCAGCATCACGAACGCGGCGGCGACGCCGTTGCGGATCGACCAGCCGACGAGCTTCACTTGAGCCTCCGCAACCAGCCGTCAAGGTCTCGCGGCAGAGGCGAATCGAATCGCATCGGGCGGCCGTTGTCGGGATGTTCGAACGCCAACACGTACGCGTGCAACGCCTGCCGTGGCGGCGGGTCGGGCTCGCCCCGCAGGCCGTACGTCTTGTCGCCGCACACCGGGTGACCCTTTTCGGCGAGGTGGATGCGGATCTGGTGCGTGCGGCCAGTTTCGAGTTGGCACTCGACGATCGCCCGATTGCCCGCAGCCATGCCGACGGGCTTGACCTGCGTGACGGCCCGCTTGGCCGACTTGTCGGCGGTGTCGTGCGGCACTGACCCACGTTTGCCGTCCCCGCGGTCGCGAGCGATAAGGGTGCTGATGGTTTGCGTGTTCGGCTGGCCATTGTGGACGACGGCCTGGTAGATGCGTTCGAGGTCGTGGGCTTGGAACATCGAGACAAGACTGCGTTCGACGTCGGGCGTTCTGGCAAAGAGCATCAGCCCGCTGGTGTCGCGGTCGAGGCGGTGGACGGGGAAGATTGTCTTGTCCCGGTCGTGGGGCCGTCGCAGTCGCTTGTCGAGTAGCTCGTCGAGCGTCGGCTGCCGTTCGCGTCGCTTGGCCGATAACGCGTTCTCGCGTGGCTCGCGTGCGCTGATGAGGCCGGCCGGTTTGTCGACGACGACGATGTGCCGGTCGCGGAACAGGATGTCGATTTGCTCAGGTTCGGGCGGTTTGGGGGCGGCCTCTTCGAGCAGGTGAACGACGTCGCCGTTCTTGAGCCTGCGGGCGGGATCGAGGCAGATGTTGCCGTGAACAGCGACCCTGCGGCCCATGATCCGCAATTCGGCGTCGCCCCAGGAGAGCTTGCGCTGCTTACGGATGAAAGCGGCGAGGGTGACACCGGCGTCGGAGGCATCGACGTGGAGCGGTTTGCTTGTGCGGTCGGGGCGGGACACGTCGCAGCGTAAGGGGCGGCGGGTCGCCGAAGAAAATGTGAGACGGCCTTTGCGTCAAGAGCAGCTGAATCCGACATCTAGCCCGACGTCGATGGATCGATGTCAAGTGGAGACGCGGCCAGGCCGATGCCTGTGCAGGTCGAACACCGTTTACCCCTCGCATCGTTGCGACGGGCGGTGATCGGCCTCCCGGTGAGGCGCGTCCCCCAGGTTCTTGTGCGAGCTCCGCACCGCAAGAACCGGCGGCGACGGCAAGGAAGCCCACCGCCCGCCACGCCCCGCACCGTATCGGACCACCGCGTCCACAAAGGAACACCCGCTATGCGTCACAACAACACGCTCTCCGCTCGTACCCGTCGCTCCGTCGCTCGTGGTTTCACGCTTGTCGAAATCCTGATCGTCGTGATCATCCTCGGCATCTTGGCCGCCATCGTCATTCCGCAGTTCACGTCAGCATCAGAAGATGCCCGCAAGAACAGCGTCACCAGCCAGCTGCAGACCATTCGCAGCCAGGTCGAGCTTTACAAGCTTCAGCACCGCGACCAGTTCCCGACCTCCGACGGTGCCGTCGGTAGCGCCTGGGACTGGAGCAAGCTGACGACCAAGACGAGTGCTGATGGCACCGCCGGTGGCAGCTTCGGCCCGTACCTGCAGGCCGTCCCGGTCAATGGTCTCAACGGCAACAGCGACATGGAGCTCGCCGCCGTAGCCGGTGCCGGCTTTGTGGTCGATGCCAACGGCAAGATCTTCGCAACCGGCAAGGTCGACACCACGTACTACGACGAGGCCGACCGCGACGGTGACGGCGTCACCGACGAGGATGCAGCGACGGTCGGCTTCACCAGCCACTGATCCTGAACCGCCTCTGAACCTTCTTTCCCGGCGGCCGGCCCAACAGCCGTCCGCCGGTTTCTCATGCGACGACCCGTCACGCCACGTCGCACCTCTACTAGCGGAGCCCGTCATGTCTCAGCCCACCGAAACGAACAAGACGCTCAAGGCCGTCATCGCCTTGCAAGCCCTGACGCTCGTTGCCGTCCTCGCCGCCCAACCCAACGCCTCAACCGCTCAAGCCGGCTTCGGCGACCGTGACCGTGCCCAGCCCGTGCTCCCCAACTCGGCGGCGCAGCGGAACGAAATGATCCGACTGCTCGCCCTCCAGGTCGAGAGCAACAAGACCGCTTCGAAGGAGCTCGGCAGTCGGTTCGACAAACTCGACAAGCAACTCGGTGACATCGCCTCAACCTTGGGCGCTATCGAGGCCAAGCTGCCGGACCCGGTGGAGGATCGGCCATGAGCCGTCGCACACGAAGCGGCTTCACGCTCATCGAGATTCTGATGGTCGTGGCCGTCCTCGGCATCGTCGGGGTCACCGCAGTCGCTTATGTCGGAGGCCGTGACGACCTGAAGGTTGCCAGCGCGGCCAGGCGACTCGTCAGCGGCCTGCAGTTCGCCCAGAACCTCGCCATTGCCCGTCGCGTCCCGCACTATGTCGTCGACAAGAATGACTGGATCGCCGTCTACACCCGCGACGGTGCCACATGGGTGCCGGTCGAGCACCCGGCCGGTGGCGGCCTCATCGGTGTCGACATCTCAGGTAAAGAAGGCGTAACGCGGCACGACAGCACCTTCGACGGCTTGCCCGTGCTCGGCTTCGACGCGACCGGTCAACCGTTCAAGGCAGGGATCACCGGCAGCCCGCAGAATCCGCTAGCCGACCAGGCCGACTGCGAGCTCAAAAGCGGGAACCACATCGTCCGCGTCATGGTCGAACCGGTGACGGGTGAGGTGACCATCAAGGTGGTCAATCCGTAGCTTCGGGCTCAATGAAGAAGTCGTTCAGGTGGCCAGCAGCACGGCCACGCCTGCCACGGCGACGACGGCTCCGAAGATTGCTCGCAGCGTGACGCGGTCTCCGGACCACGCGGCCAGCGGCAGAATCCAGACCGGTGTCGTGCTGAGCAAGGCCTGAGCAGGACCTGTGTCGGCTCGGTCGAAGGCGACCTGCTGCAACCAGATGCCGCCGAACGTGCCGAGCAATGCCGCCACGCCGGCGACGAGCCAGGCCGTTTTCGGTGCCTTTCCGGCCCGCTTCCAGTCACCGACAATGAGGGCCATCGGCACAAGGATCAGCGTCGCACAGCCGAGTCGCCAGAATGCGGTGGCCAGCGGATCGAGTTCGCTCTGCAGCAGGGCGGCGCGGTTGAGCAAAGCGCCGGTCGCCTGTCCGAGAGCGGCAAGAAGTCCGAAGACGATGCCAAGCCCGTAGCCGGCGATCTTGGGCGTCTTGTCCTGCGTCGGCCGCTCGGCGATGACCCACATCACCCCGGCGACGGTCAGGCCGATTCCGACGAAGCCGTACAGGCCGACGGTCTCATTCAAAAACGCGATGCCGCCGAACGTGGTGATCGGAACCGCCAGCAGGCTCATGAGCGCAACCCGCCTTGGCCCGATGCGGTTGACGCCTGCGAAATAGCACGAGTCACCGAGGCTGATGCCGATGATGCCGCTTAGGGCCAGGACAACGAGCACCCAATGCGGCTCGCCGATGATGCGGGCAAAAAAGCTTGCGTCACCGAGTGCAAGGACGCCGCCGAAGAGCAATGTGACGGCAACGCCCTTGGCCGCATTGAGCGCGATCGGCGGGATGGTTCGACCGGCAGACGCGTACAGGACCGTCGCGACCGCCCAAAGCGCCGCGGCGGACGTGGCGGCAAGGAGGCCGATGGTCGTGGCGTCGATCAAGTCGCCAGACTACGGCAACCTTCAGGCGGCGAGACGCTGCTCAGCCGCTTGGGCGACATCGGCCAGAACGTTATCGAGTCGCCTGGCCAAATCTGGCATGGCCGGATGCCTTTGCTTGCAGGTCGCCTCTAACGCTCGGGCAAGGGTCAGCAGTTCATCGACGTGCATCATTCCGGCCGCCCCCGCGATGACGTGAGCGATTTTGGCCGTTCCCGCCGCGTCCTCGTTCTCGAGCGATCGCTGCAGCAATTGGCGACGCTTGGGTGTTTCATCGACGAAAATCGTCAGCATGATCCGCAGCACCCCTTCGTCGCCGAAGCATGAGGCCTGTAGTGCCTTGTCGAACATCGAAGCAGTAGCAGTATCGGTCGGCATGAAGTTACTTGCAGACGATGCCAGGAGCAGGTGCGTCATCGACGTGCTCTGCGAGGCGTTGCCCGTCCTTGATCGGCGGAATTGCACAGGCAGCGTCGATACGGCTTAGCAGGCGCTCGATGGAAAAGGTTGATTTCAGCACGTACGCGCTGATGCCGAGCTTCTGTGCCAGAAGGATCTGCGGCTTGTCGTTGGCTGCGGTGAGCATCACCACCGGCAGGTCGGCAAGAGGCGTGCTCGCCCGAACGTGCCTGAGCAGGTCGAGCCCTGACATGTTCGGCATCGTGATATCGAGAAGCAGGATGTCGAAGGTTTCGGCATCGAGTGCCAGGACGGCTTCGACGCCACCGGCGGCCGTGGTGACGGCGTGGCCTTGCTTGGTCAACGCTAGCGACAGCGGGTCACGGACGATGGCTTCGTCGTCAACTAGGAGTAGCTTCGCCATAAGATCAGCGGGAGAAGTCTCCCCCGGCGTGCATCGACCCAAGCAGAGCAATGGGCATGGCCGAAGCAAAGTTTGCAAGCTATCGGTCCTAGGCGGTCAAGGCGTAGCAGCAACAACCGTCCTACCGTGCCGCCCGGCGGGGCGGCGTGTTGCCGCGACCCGCCGCCGCTGTTTGCCGCTTACTCCTATGTCCGACAAGGCCAATCATCCGCCTCTGCCTGAGGCTTTTAAACAACTCGGCGTCGATATCGACGTACTTCGCGGCCTGGCCGACGCAGGTTACGAAAAGCCCAGCGAGATTCAGGGCCTCATGATCCCGCCGGCCCTCGATGGTCACGACATCCTCGGTCAGGCACGCACCGGCACCGGTAAGACGGCTGCATTCGGGATCCCGATGCTTTGCGAGGCCGTCCACGGCTACGCGACGCAAGGCATCATCCTCGTGCCGACGCGCGAGCTGGCGGTCCAGGTTGAGGCCGAGCTGACCATGCTCGCCAAACACACCAAGATCCGCATCGCCTGCTGCTACGGCGGTGACAAGATCGCCAAGCAGATGCAGGCGCTGAAGCACAACCCGGAGATCGTCGTCGGCACGCCCGGCCGCATGATCGACCTCATGGAGCGCCGCGTGCTCGACTTCTGCAACATGCGGTTCCTCGTCCTCGACGAGGTCGATCGCATGCTCGACATCGGCTTCCGCGACGACATCAAGCAGATCCTCAAGCTTGTCAACGACGGGCTCGACATCCGCAACCGCGTCCGCGAGGTCTACGGCGTCAAGTTCCAGAACGACTACGCCGACGCTGGTGACGCCGATGGCGTGCCCGAGCTGCCCGATGACGAGCTGCAGACGATGTTCGTCAGCGCGACTCTGTCAGGCGAAATCGAAAAGCTCGCCCGCTCCTACATGCGGAACGACGACGTCAAAAAGCTCGTCGCCACCGGCGCCGACGAGTCGCCGACGGTCGAGCTGGTCGAGCAGTGCTACCTGCCGATTCACCCAAAGAGCAAAGGCGACCTCATGGTCGCACTGCTTGAGCAGGAGAAACCGGAATTGGCCATCGTCTTCACGCGGACCAAGCGCGGCGCCGAGAAGTTGACCAAGCGTCTGACGTCGGCCGGCGTCGACGTGCAGGAGATTCACGGCAACCTGAATCAATCCAAGCGCGAAAAGGTCATGAAGGGTTTCCGTGACAAGAAGTTCGACGTGCTGGTCGCGACCGACCTTGCCAGCCGCGGGATCGACGTTCGCGGTGTCTCTCACATCATCAATTACGATGTGCCTGAGGACGCCGAGGCCTACGTCCACCGTATCGGCCGCACAGCCCGCATGGGCACCGAGGGCAAGGCCTTCACGTTCGTCACGCCCGAGCAGGGCCAGGAGCTGACGCGGATCGAAATGCTCATCAACATGGAGATTCCGCGTGGCCACATCGAAGGTTTTGACGGCGGCAACAAGGAAGTCACGCGGGCCAGTCAGGACGAAGTGATCGCCGCTGACGCGTCGAAGCAGAGCGGAGCTGAAGAAGGCATCAAGTCGGACGGCCCGCCGCGTCGCCGTCGCAACGTCGGCAAAAGCCCGTCGCGTCGTCGGTAGCACGCCCTTTCAGAATGAGTCGCCGCTGCAACACTTGCGGTGCTCGTGGCGTATAGTGACTAGGAGATCCATCATGAGCGACACCGCCACCCTCGACCGTACCTCTACCGAAGCCTCGCCCATCGGCCTGACCGCGTCGGCCGCGGATGAAATCCGCGAATACATCAAGGATCAGGAGCTCGACGAGAGCAAGACCTACCTGCGTGTCGGCGTCAAAGGTGGCGGCTGCAGCGGCTTCCAGTACACGCTCGACCTCGTCGAACTCGACGACGGCCCCGAAGAAGGCGAAGAATCGTTCGAGACGCAGAACCTGCGCATCGTCGCCGACGAGCGGAGCCTGCTCTACCTCGAAGGCGTCGAGATCGGCTTCCACGGCGAAGGCCTGCACACCGGCTTTGTCTTCAAGAATCCCAACGCCAGCAGCACCTGCGGCTGCGGCAGCAGCTTCACCGTCTGAGGCGATCGAGCCTCGGCGGTACCCGCTTTCGACGCCCCGGCCCATCAGCCGGGGCGTCGTCTGTTATCTGCGACAGTTCAGGTGAAAGCAGGCTTTTGTTCGGCCGCATCAGCGCCGTCTGGACCTCGGCCGCATAGTGTCCCGCGTGCCGACGACTGACCAGGAAATTGAGCAACTCGCCAACCGCGAGTACAAGTACGGCTTTGTCAGCGACATCGAAGCCGACGAGGCACCCATCGGCCTGACCGAAGATACCGTCCGCTTCATCAGCGCCAAGAAAGAAGAGCCCGAATGGCTCCTCGAATGGCGGCTGCGGGCATTTCGCGTCTGGCAGGAGATGGAAGAGCCGCACCACTGGGGCAAGCTCCACTACGACCCCATCGACTATCAGGCGACCCGCTACTACTCGGCCCCCAAGAAGGCCAAGTACAAGAGCCTCGATGAGGTCGACCCCGAACTGCTGGCCGTCTACGACAAACTCGGCATCCCGCTGAGCGAGCGCAAGGCGCTGCTCGGCGTGGAAGACGCGGCCGAAACTGACGGCGACGATGTGATCAATGAGATGACGAAGCGCGGCGTCGCCGTCGATGCTGTCTTCGACTCGGTCAGCGTCAAGACGACCTTCCAGGAAGAGCTCAAGAAGGTCGGCGTGCTGTTCATGTCCTTCGGTGAAGCAGCCCGGGAGCATCCTGAGCTCGTCAAGCAGTATCTCGGCAGCGTTGTGCCGTACCGGGACAACTACTACGCGACGCTCAACAGTGCCGTCTTCACCGACGGGTCGTTCGTCTACATCCCCAAGGGCGTCGATTGCCCGATGGAGCTGTCGACCTACTTCCGCATCAATGCCCAGAACACCGGCCAGTTCGAGCGCACGCTCATCATCGCCGACGAGGGGGCGAAGGTCAGCTACCTCGAAGGCTGCACCGCCCCGATGCGCGACGAGAACCAGCTGCACGCGGCCGTCGTCGAGCTGATCGCCCTCAAGGGGGCCGACATCAAGTACAGCACCGTTCAGAACTGGTACCCCGGCGACGAGAACGGCAAGGGCGGCATCTACAACTTCGTCACCAAGCGTGGCAAAGCCGCCGAAAATGCCAAGATCAGCTGGACCCAGGTCGAGACCGGCAGCGCGATCACCTGGAAGTACCCCAGCGTCATCCTGCAGGGCGACAACAGCCAGGGCGAGTTCTTCAGCGTGGCCGTGTCGAACAAGCGACAGATTGCCGACACCGGCACGAAGATGATCCACATCGGCAAGAACACCAAGTCGACGATCATTTCCAAGGGCATCAGCGCCGGCCGCGGCAACAACACCTACCGCGGCCTCGTCCAGGTGAACAAGGGTGCTGAGAACGCCCGCAACTTCACCCAGTGCGACAGCCTCCTGCTCGGCGACCAGTGCGGCGCCCACACCGAGCCGTACATCGACGTCCGCAACCCGACGGCCAAGGTCGAGCACGAGGCCAGCACGAGCAAGATCGGCGAAGAACAGCTCTTCTACTGCGCCAGCCGCGGCATCGAGCTCGATGACGCGGTCAACATGATCGTCAACGGCTTCTGCAAGGAAGTCTTTGCCGAGCTCCCGATGGAGTTCGCCGTGGAGGCGAAGGCGCTATTGGAGGTGTCGCTGGAAGGCTCGGTGGGTTAGAGTGCCACGAAAGATTCGCGAACTGAAACGCGACCTCCTTGGCGCTGGCTTCAAGCTCGAAGGTGGTCGCGGCAAGGGCAGCCACGCGGTCTACAGCCACCCGAGGGTGAAGCGGAAAGCGACCATCTCGGGCAAAGACGGAGACGACGCTTCGGCTTACCAGGAGAAGCACGTCAGAGAAAAGATCAAGGAGTCCCAGCAATGAATGACGAACATCTTCCCGACCCGAAGCGGGAACATCGCTATAGCCTGATGATCAATTGGTCGGATACGAACAACGCGTTCCTCGTCTCGATCCCGGAGTTGCACGCCCGCACCCACGGCAACACGCTGCACGAGGCGATTGAGATGGCGAAGGACTTGATCGAGTGTCAGTGCAGGAGCCTGCGGTCTCGATCCGCTTCCAGAGCCACTGCTGTTCCGACCGCACGAACTTGCCGATCCGTTCAAGCGGGAATGGTTTCAAGAGTCGCTCGACAGATCGGGGCGGTGGTCAGATGAGCGAGAGGTGAACGGAGAACCAGTTCCGACAAAGGTCAAGAAAGAGGCCGCTGCTGCCTGACCTCAGCTTTATCTTCCGGCGGCGTTGGACTTACGCTCTCTTCTCTGCCCTGACGACGGCCGCAGGATGCGGCTTGATCATCGCTTGGAATGACGGTTTCTCGGTAGTCCGCTACGTCTTCGCCGTGACTGCAACCGCTTCCTTGTTATTCCCGCTCGTGCTTTGGATGACGCCGCCGGTGTCGAAAAGCAGGGGCCGCATCTAGTTTTGAATATGCCACTCCTCGAAATCAAAGATCTTCACGCCGAAGTCCCCGGCCGAACCATCCTCAAGGGCGTCAACCTCACCATGAACGAGGGCGAAGTCCACGCCATTATGGGCAAGAACGGCAGCGGCAAGAGCACGCTGTCGCAGGTGCTCATGGGCAAGGAGAGCTACGAGGTCACCTCGGGCTCCATCCGCTACAAGGGCCAGGACCTGCTCGAGCTCTCGACCGAGGACCGGGCACGGGAGGGCATGTTCATCGCCTTCCAGTACCCCGTCGAAATCCCCGGCGTCTCGACGAGCTACTTCCTCCGCGCGGCCGTCAACGAGATCCGCAAGCACCAGGGCAAGCCCGAGCTGTCGGCGGCTGAGTTCATCAAGATGGTCCGCGAGAAAATGACGGCCCTCAAGATGGACCCGAGCTTCATGCAGCGGGCCGTCAACGAGGGCTTCAGCGGCGGCGAGAAGAAGCGCAACGAGGTCTTTCAGATGCTCGTCTGCGACCCCCAATTCTGCATCATGGACGAGACCGACAGCGGCCTTGACATCGACGCGCTGCGGATCGTGGCCGAGGGTGCCAACGCCCTCCGCGACGGCAAGCGGTCGATGCTCGTCGTCACGCACTACAAGCGGCTGCTCGAGTACCTCAAGCCCGACTACGTCCACGTCATGATCGACGGCCGCATCGTCAAGACGGGCGGCCCGGAGCTCGCTGATCACCTCGAGCAGGAGGGTTACGAGGAGTTCGAGCGCGAGGTCGTTACCGCCTGAGCCGTGTGGCAGTGAGTGAAGAAACTGGCGAGGCTGGCGGCACTGTGCCGTGGCCGTAGATGTTCGTGAAAATGGAGAGGGCGTCAGTCCCTACACTCCCGCGTGAGTTCCGAGAAGCCGATGACCCAGCTTGCAGAAGATTCCCCCGCCATCCAGCGTGCTGTCCCCGCCGCCAAGCCGGGTGATGTGCAGCAGTCGCACCTCGATGCGGCCCACGCGTTTGCTCAGGAGGCCATTGGGCCTGATTGGCTTAAGGACGTGCGCGAGCGGGCGGTTCGTGTCTTCGAAAGGCGTGGGTTCCCCGGGAAGCGTGACGAGGCGTTTCGGTACACGAACATGCGAGCAGTGGTCGGCACACGCTTCGCGCTCGGCACCGGTGACGAGGCCGCAGCCAAGGCGTTTGTGGACGAATATCGGATCGATGATGCGCTTGTGACGCTGGTGGTTGTCGACGGCCGCTTCAGTGCCGCCCTCAGCACCTCGGCCGACCTTCCCGACGGCGTCGCCCTCGGCGATCTAATGGACGCGGCCGATCATGAAACCGTCCGTGACCATCTGACTCGGCAGGCGGACGTGGAGAAGAATCCCTTCGTCGCACTCAACACCGCCTTCCTGGGCGGCGGGGCAGTAATCTCAGTCGCGAGTGGCGTCACGATCGACAAGCCGATCCACGTCCTGCACGTCAACACGGGTAAGTCCGCAATCGATGCTGCCGCTGTCGCCTACCCGCGGCTGCTCGTCGTCGCCGGTGACCAGGCAAACTTCTCGCTGGTCGAGACATTTACAGGACCTGCAGACACGACGTACCTGACCAACGCTGTCACGGAGATTGTCGCCGGCGACCACTGCGAGATCGACCACAACAAGCTCAACGCCGAGGGCGACAAGGCCCTGCACGTGGCGACGATGGAGGTGACGATCGGCACCGAAACCAGGTTCGTCGACCACAACTCGACCATCGGCAGCCTGCTGACGCGTAATGACCTCAACTGCCACCTCGCCGGCCGGGCGGCTGACGCGACGCTCAGCGGCGTCGTCATTCTTGGCGGTGATCAACACTGTGATAATCACACGCTGCTCGACCACCAGGAGCCCGACTGCCCGAGCTTCGAGCTCTACAAGCATGTGCTCGACGACAGGTCGACCGGCATCTTCAAGGGCCAGATTTTCGTGGCGCAAAAGGCACAGAAGACGGACAGCAAGCAGTCGAGCCGCACGCTGCTGCTCAGCCGCGACGCCCAGATGCAGAGCCAGCCGGCCCTGGAGATCTACGCCGACGACGTCAAGTGCACGCACGGCAGCACGACCGGCCCGCTCGACGAGGGCAGCGTCTTTTACCTCAACAGCCGAGGCGTGAGCACAGAGACCGCCCGCCGCTTGCTCACATACGCGTTCGCTGCAGACGTGACGCGACGCATCAAGGTCGACGCCGTCCGCCAGCGGGTCGAGGACTACATGGCCAAGCAGCACGGCCTGCCGACAGACTTCCGTATCCAGGAACTGACTGGCGCGACCGAGGACGTTGTCTTCTAGAACCGTCGCGACCCGCCGAGCTGGCCATGGAGGATGCGGCTAGTCCTTCGACGAGCCGACAAGGTTTCGCCACGACATCTTGATGGACTCGAGCAGCGTGACTTCCTTGAAGTCGCGAAACTCTCCGGCGTCGAAGAACGTTCCGTGTCCGTCCTGGCACATCTCATATTCGATGTGCGGCTGCTCGGCATCCTGAATCGTCGTCATCGGGCCGCTGCACCGCGGGCACTTCATCTTCAAGACAGATGTCGCAGCCTTTTCTGCGGCCTTGGCACGGTTGGTGCCACTGTCAATGGACTCGCTTCCGGTGAGGCCTTTCAGGCGTTCCACCTCGCCGTCATCGAACCACAGTCCATCGCACGTGGGGCAGCGGTCGACGCTGATACGTGCGAATTCAACCTTTTCCATCGGCACCTGGCACTTCGGGCACACGAGCGTCGTCGAGTCGTGCGTGGTGCTGCTGGCGGTCATTGGTGGCGGCATGTGCAGCATCTTCGCCTACCCGACCGAATGAGACTACTGCGTTTCTGCTCGCCGATCGGGATGTTGACGGTGGCGAATGGGTGAGCGGTTGCGTCAACTGCCGCTTTGTGGCCCAATGCTAACCATGAGCACCTACGAGGCAGTCGGAGACCGTTACAAGGCGAGGCATGACGGTTGGTTCCGGCGCGCAGGGCGGTCCGGGCTGAAGCTGCCTGCCGTGTCGCTGGGCCTGTGGCACAACTTCGGCGAGGCCGGGACTGATTCCGCCAAACACGGCGACGAAACGTCCATGCACGAGAGCGCTCGAAAGATCGTCTTCGCCGCCTTTGACGCCGGCATCACGCACTTCGACCTCGCCAACAACTACGGCCCGCCACCGGGCAGTGCAGAGGAGCGTTTTGGTCGCATTCTCAAAGACGACCTGGCCAGCTACCGCGACGAACTCATCATCAGCACCAAGGCTGGTTACGACATGTGGGACGGCCCCTACGGCGACTTCGGCAGCCGAAAGTATCTGCTCAGCTCGCTCGACCAGTCACTAACGCGGCTCGGCTTGGACTATGTCGACGTCTTCTACCACCACCGTCCGGATCCCGAGACGCCGCTCGAGGAGACGCTGGGCGCACTCGATCAAGCCGTCAAGAGCGGCAAAGCTCTCTACGCAGCCGTCAGCAACTACTCGGCCAACACGACCCAGCAGGCGGCGCACATCGTTCGGCGGGACGGGCTGTCGACGCTTGTGCTGCATCAGCCGCGTTACAACATGTTCGACCGCTGGATCGAACGCGGCGAGCGGACCGGCGACAGCCTGATCGAGGTGTGCGGCAACGAGGGCATCGGCATGATCCCGTTCAGCCCGCTCGATCAGGGCATGCTCACGGACCGCTATCTCGACGGTGTGCCTGATGACAGTCGGGCGGCAAGCTCGTCGCAATTTCTTCAGGCCGACAACATTGATCAAAAGAAAATCAGTCGCGCCAAGCAGCTTCAGGTCATCGCCATGGAGCGTGGCCAGACGCTGGCCCAGCTAGCCATTTCATGGCTGATTCGGGACGACCGAGTGACAAGCGCCCTCATCGGCGCCAGTCGGGCATCGCAGGTAGTCGACGCGGCGAAGTCGCTGGAAGCCGGCCCGCTCGACGCCGAGACGTTAGAGCGAATCGAAAGTATTCTCGGGAGCTAGGCCAGGACGTCCGCAGCGGCGATGAGCGTGCGCTCGATGCCGGCGGTGTCGACATCGAGGTGCGTGACCGCCCGCACGCGGCCGTGGAGCAGTGACAAGTCGATGCCACGAGCGTCCATCGCCTCGACAAACTGGGTCGCCGGCATCGTGGTGATGTCGAAGAAGACGATGTTCGTCTGCGGCTCCCTGACGAGCGTGATGCCGTCGATGGTTGCCAGACCCTCGGCAAGCTTTGTCGCATGCTCGTGGTCGATCGACAGTCGCTCGACGTGGTGGTCAAGGGCGTGCAACGCCCCGGCGGCGATGATGCCGGCTTGACGCATCGCACCGCCGAACAGGTGCTTGTAGCGGCGGGCACGCTCGATGAAGTCACGGCTACCGGCCAGGGCAGCACCTACGGGGGCACCGAGCCCTTTGCTGAAGTCGATCCAGGCCGAGTCAAATCCGTGGCACAACTCCGCCATCGGCACGCCGAGCGACGCGGCGGCGTTGGGCAGACGAGCGCCGTCACAGTGCGTGCGAAGGCCAAGGTCGCGCGAGACGCTCAGCACGTCGCGAAGCTGATCGACCGGCCACGCGAGGCCACCTGCAAAATTGTGCGTGTTCTCGACGCACACCAGCCGGGGCGGCGGGGCGTACAAGCCGAGCGACAGGTGGTCGACCCGCTGTCGAACATCGTCGGCTCTGAACGTGCCGTCGGCAGACTCGATGGCCTCGATCATGACGCCTGACGCCACGCCCGGTCCGCCACACTCGGCACGGATGATGTGGCAGCTTCGCTCGCACAAGACGGCGTCGCCGGGTTGCGTGTGCGTCTTGACGGCGATGAGGTTGCACATCGCCCCGCTGGGCAGAAACAACGCTGTCTCCATGCCGAGCAGGTCGGCAACCCGCTCGCACAAAGCGTTGACGGTCGGATCTTGGCCGCGTTGCTCGTCACCGACGGGAGCGTCGGCCATTGCCTGCCGCATCGCCCGGGTCGGCTGCGTTTGCGTATCGCTGTAGAGGTTGACGCGATCGGCCACCGGACTGCTCACTCGTCGCCCTCTATCGCGCGATTCCGTTCGGCTGCCTCACCCCGAAGAACGTCCATCGGGTTGCCGCCGCCTTCTTCGTCTAGCGGTTCTTCGGCGGGTGTATTGGACGAGCCGGCATCGGCATCGCTTGCCGCCGCGCCCGCGGTTGCTTCGGGATCACGACCTTCCTGAGCGGCCAGCTCGGCCTCTGCCGGGTCGGCGGGGTCCATCGTCAAGCCCATGCGGAGCATGTCGAAAGCCTCGGTGCCTCGACCAAGATCGTCGCCGCCATCGACGCCGGTCAGGGCGTCGTCTAGCCGCCGCTTGGTGGTTTCCTTGCGAAGGACCTGTGTGCGGCCGTCCTGTGTCACGTACTGGTAGATCCGCTGCCCACCCAGTGGCAGCCGGGCGAGCTCCTTGAACTCGAGGAACGCACCATCAGGCATCGACTGGCCGTCGAGCAGGTTCGTCGGCACCTCGTAGACGAGGTCAACGCCGGTCGAGGCGAGCAGGCGATCGTCGGGCGAAGCGAGCACCAGGATCCTGGACGAGTCGAGGGTGCCGATCGGGAACATCTGCTTGCCGCCGATCGCCAGTCGTGCGTTGGCCGGGCCGAAGCGGACAAGGCCGTCGGTCCCGGCATCTTCGCCGAACATCAGTCGCACGACGATCGGCGTCACGTCGGCGGCGGGGCGGTAGGTCGGCTCGATCTTTCGCTCGCGGAACCAGTCATCACCCGCGGCCGTCGGGATGTCGTCGCCGAACTGACTGTTTTCGCCGAACGTCATCGCAAAGAGTCCGCCGCGATCGCCGAGGCGAACATCAACGCGTTCGCCGAAGTTGACCGCGTAACGCTTGGCAGCGGATTCGATACCGACGCGTCGACCGTAGAGGGCATCGACGAATCCGCCGCCGCCTTCTGGGTAGATGCGGCCGAAGTCACTCGTGCCGCTGAGGCTGCCGCCCATGTCGTTGCTGACGCGTCCGACGAGCCCGGCCAACCACTGGTCGACGGGCAGCCACAACGACGTCCGCGTCGTCACGGCGTCTGGCCCGCCAATGCGGTCGGCGACGACAGTCGTCATCGGGATGTCACTCGGATCATCACGCTTGACGCGATATAGCGAACCGGCCAACCGACGGTCTGCCGGAAATTCATAATCCGCCATCTCGTAAGGCTCGTGCATCAGCATTGCTCCGCCGAATGGCAACATCTGAGCCATGGTCGCGACGATGCCGCTGGCAAAGAAGCCGACGATTAGACCCGCTACCGCAGCACCGGCCTTGTCGAAGACCACCGGATACCGCACGTTGCTTGGCAGGAAACTGTCCAGGAACGCCCGCAGTAACGCGTACGTCACGGCAAACAGAGCGGTCAGTGCGACCGCGTCGCCGTACGCGCCCAAGAGGTCAGGCCCGATCGTGCGGAGCAGCGACTCGTGGAAGCCGAACGCGACGAACGTGGCCACCGCGGCAGCGACGAGGGAGACGGTCGAGTTGAACAGGCCCTGCGTGTAGTGGAAGAAAGCCACCACGCCCAGAACTGCAATGACGATAATGCTCAGAATCATGGCGTCGGGTAGAGAGGGTGCTTACTTGGATGGTCGTGCTTTGGACGATGACGATCCACCGCCGAGAACGCGCTGGACCTCGCCCAAGTCGGTACGACCGGCAATGACGTGCCGGATGGCAGCTTCGTTGAGCGTCCGCAGGTTGGCGGCGCGGAGCAGGTTGCGGACGACAGAGGGCGACGGATCCTTGAGCAATTGCTTGCGGACGTCGCTGTTGACGGGCATGACCTCGAAGGCGGCGGTGCGGCCCTTGTAGCCGAGTCCGCCGCAGAACGGGCAGGTGACGGGGTTGCCACGCTGGTCCATCATCGGCTCGGTGCGGGCCTTGTAGAGCTCGCTGACCTTGCCCTTGGAGATTCCAAGTTTCGCCAAAGCGTTATCGCTCGGCTCGTACGGGACCTTGCAGGCGTCGCACAACTTCCGCATGATTCGGCCGGCGACCACGAGCTGCAGCTTGGCCAATGCGGCCTTAGCGTCGCCGATCTGCTTGATCCAGGTGTTGATCGCTGCGGCGGCGTCATCGGCACGCAGGCCGACGTACGCCACCGGGCCGGGCTCTTCGACGACACGCAGAACCTCCTTGGCCGCCTGATTTCCCGCAGGGCGATCGGCTAGGAACACGTCAGGCCGTTGATCCGCCAGCCACGAGTACTGCTTGGCGTGTTCGTTCGGATTCTCGCCGACGGTCGTCTGCTGGATGCCTTCGAGTTCGAGGCGTGGGGACCGCTCTGCGGTGACGATGTGCCTCGTGAAGGCATCATGTTCGTGGAGCAGGCCATATTCGAGAGCGTCGAGCCCGCCCCCTTCGGGTGCCGCGGCCAGGACCAGGCCGCCGTCACTGTCGCGGAAGGCCTCGAGCTGCTCCTTCTGCGGCGTGGACAGGCCGAGCTGCGAGGCCCGCAGCTTGTACCGATTCTCTACATCGACTTCCAGCACCGCCGTTTCGCCCGTGCGGGTGCCGCGGGTGGTGAGCTGAATGCTGTGCGAGCCCTTGCTCGTGCGTGCTTTGAACTGACCGACCTGGACCTTGCGGGTCTCGGAGGTGTCGAGCCCGCCGAGTTCTTTGAGGTAAGCGATGGCATGGATGGCCGCTTCGGCTTCGTAGGCGAGGCCGGCATGGTCGACGCCGTCGACGGTCATCTTCGTGCCGAAGCGTTCCTGTGCGGGTGCCTCTGCGGTGGCCGGTCGCGGGCTGATCTGGACGATGGCGATCCGCTCGGATTCTTTCTCGAGCGGGTCTGCCAACATCTGGTGGGCCGTGTTCATGCCGAGTTTGCCGGCCTCGTCGTCGTCGCTGACGCTGAGCTTCTTGCCAGACTTGCTGGTAAGCGTGACGTTGCCTGCGGCAATGGCCTCTTCCTTCTCCTTTTCCTTGACCTTGTCCTTTTTCTTCGGAGACAGCAGGTCCTTGACGTAGGCCTTGAACTGATCGGGCAGGTCCTTGAGGCCGACCGTCGAATTGCGCCAGACAAGATAGCCGATGATGCCACCCGCCAGCAGGACAACGGTGGCACCAAGGGCCATCCAGAAGTTCGGCAGGAAGATGATCAGCGCCAGCGTGACCACCAGCAGCACCCAAAGGCCGATGTTGATCGGCTCACGGGGCAGGCGGGCAGGTGTCGCGTCCTTGTCGACGAACTGCATCGTCCGCAGAAACGAGACGATGCCGATGAACAGCAGGAGGAGCTTCCACCAGCCGATGTAGGGGCCGACGTCCAGCGTCGAGCCACCACCGTCAGCCCCTGCGGCTTGGGCGAGCGGGGTCAGGATCAGAGACAAGGCGTTGAAGTCGTGCACGGGCGGCGACATCCGAATCCTCCGGACGGATCGGGCTGAAATGGAGACGCGAGCGGTGCCGGGCGGCGTTGGGGTGCTCGCGGTGAGGCGGGAGCGTCATCGTAACGCGAAAGCTGCCGTCTGGCGAACCGGCGGACCGTTCGGCACGGCAATGCTCCCGAACATCACGCCGCGTACGGCTCAAACGGCAGGTCCAGCGCCGTCGCGACCGGCCGATACGTCACCTTCCCGGCGTGCAGATTCAGCCCCGCCGCCAGGCCCGCGTCCTGGGCCAACGCCTCCTTCACCCCAGCGTCGGCGAGCGCCACCACGTAGGGCAACGTCGCATTACACAGCGCAAACGTGCTCGTTCGGCTCACCGCACCGGGCATGTTGGCCACGCAGTAGTGCACGACGCCGTCGATGACGAAGGTCGGCTCGTGGTGCGTCGTCGGCCGCGTCGTCTCGATGCAGCCGCCCTGATCGACTGCGACATCGACGATAACAGCCCCGTCTTTCATGCCCGGCAACATGTCACGCGTCACGAGCCTCGGCGCCTTGGCCCCGGGAATGAGCACCGCACCGATAACCAGATCGGCCCGGTTCACGTACTCGGCGATGGTGTGTGGATCGCTGAAGACCGTCTTGACGTTGGCGGGCATGATGTCGTCGAGGTACCGAAGCCGATCGATGTTGATGTCGAGGATGTCGACGTTCGCTCCCATGCCGGCGGCAATTTTGGCGGCGCAGGTGCCGACGATGCCGCCGCCCAGCACGCAGACGTCGCCCGGTGCCACACCCGGCACGCCACCCAGCAGCACGCCGCGACCACCGTTGGGCCGCTCGAGGTACTTGGCACCTTCCTGAACACTCATTTTTCCGGCAATTTCGCTCATCGGTGTCAGCAATGGCAGGCGGCCCTCGGCATCGACCACCGTCTCGTAGGCGATTGCGGTGATGTTCGCGTCGAGACACGCCTGCGTGATCTCCGGCGCAGCGGCCAGGTGGTAGTAGCCGAAGACCGTCTGCCCCGGCTTGTACATTGCCGCCTCAGAGACTTGCGGCTCCTTTACCTTCACGATCATGTCGGCCTGCTCGCAGATAGCCTGGGCCGAAGAGACAATCGTCGCGCCGGCAGCCTCGAACTCGGCGTCGGTGAGCCCGCTGCCTAAGCCCGCGCCCCGCTCGATCAGCACGGTGTGACCCCGCCTTGTCAGCGTGGCAGCGCCGGCTGGGACCAGGGCGATGCGACTTTCGTCGGCCTTTATCTCGGTAGGAACGCCAACGATCATGGGCCAAAGCGTATTGCCGTCAAAGGCACGATGTGTGACCGGCCGCTTGCGACGTTGCCCGCGTGCCGGGTGGCCGGTAGTCTCGCTGCGAAGATGGCCGATACGTCCGACGATTCTGCAGGCGATGCCTTGCCTCCTGCGGGAAGCGGACCGGTCAGCGTGGTCGGACCGACGCCGCAGGGCGTGCCGATGGAGCTGAGCCGCATCATCATCAGCGAGCTGCAGGATCAGCAGATCATCGTCCTGCAGGAAATCGACGGCCCGCGTCAGTTTCCCATCGTGATCGGCAGCCCGGAGGCCATCGCCATCGACCGCCGACTCAAAGGCATCGTCCATGCCCGACCGCTCACGCACGACCTGCTGGCAACCGTCGTCGAAGCGCTCGGCGGCACGATCAGCCGCATCGAGATCCATAACCTGCAGGATCACACCTTCTTCGCCCGCATCATCATCAAGCGCAAAGGTGCGAAAGGTACGGACTGGATAGAGGTCGACAGCCGCCCGAGCGACGCACTCGCAGTCGGCGTGGCAACGAACGTGCCGGTCTACGTGGCAGAGCACGTGCTAAATGACGTCATCGGCTAACGACCTGTCGGCCACCCTGTTGTGCAAGTGCAGTTCATGGACTGCCAGTCCCGATGTTAAACGAAGGTTGGCTCCCGGCCGCGCTGCCCGGTGTTCTAAGGCGAAGTCACGGCGGGATCAGCGACCTCGGTGCCGCCTGCGAAGGGCGGCAAGGCTCAGGAGGCCCAGCGACCAGGCAGGTTCAGGAACCGTCGCCGCCCACTCGTCGATGGCCGCAAGATCAGCCGATGAGCCCCCGAAACTTGCCCGCAGGAGCGCGAAGTCGAGAATGCTGACAACGCCGTCAAGGTTGAAGTCGCCGTTGGTAAAGTAGACGCGATCTGACTCTCCAAATCTGTCTCGAAGGATGGCAAAATCGAGAATGGTGACGACGCCGTCGAGGTTTGCGTCCCCTGGCACGACATCATCTATGTCAGGAGGCGTCCAGAGAACTATCGCGTTGTCTTCGTTCGAGTAGACCACTTCTCCGCGGTCATTGATACCGTCGCCGTCCAGACCAGTATTTCCGATGCTGGTTGACACGCCGACGCCGCCGCGACCGAGTTCCAGAAGTCCAAGCTCGTCGTCGAAGAACAACAATGCCTGCAGACCAACGTCGTCGGAGGAATCGGTGACCGTTGCATGGAACAGCACCTGCCCGGCCTCGTTCATTGTTCTGCTGATGACGAACGGAAGCGGATCGTCGAGACTTGTGATCGTCCCGCCGCCCGGTGCGGCGTCGCCGACTTGGGCGACCACAACAGTCTCCGAAGGTCCTGCCCTGAGGATCGCATCGGTGCTGCTGGAACCGACCACAACCTCCCCGAGGCCGACGATTTGGCCGGCATCGTTGAGGACCTCGATGTCGGTCAGGCGGTAGCCGACACCCTGAACGGTGACGCCCTGATCGATGAGCAGATGCGATGTCTGGCCATCGGTGAGAACAACTGCTCGCCGAGCACCGCCACCACCTGAACCATCCAGGACGACCGCCACCGCCACCTGTCCGCTGTTGTTCGGGCCGCTCAAGCTGGTGTCACCGGTCACCGCGTTGCTGCCGGGCAAGATGGCGGAAACGCGATTGCTGCCGACCATGCTGTTGACGGCGAGTAGTTCGATATTAACGCTGCCATCCGAGAGAATGGCCGCCCTAGGGGTGCTGCCGAACCCGCTCCCTTGAAACGCAGCAAGATAGGCGACGTGCCCCGCATCATTGATGCTGGGCCGTCTTTGCAACGGAATGCTGATCACGGAGCCGGCAACTGTCGTGTCTTGAAACCTGGCGACGAGGGATCGCGTCGCTCCGTCACCAACGACGATCGGGAAACCGACGACTCCGTCTACTGTGGTAACGCGTGTGGCGACTGCGCCGTTCGCGCTGATACTCGGTGTGAAGAAGTTGCGGCTTCCCGAACCGCCACCTACGCCCTGGATATGACCGATCTCAATCACTGGCGGCGCACCGGCGACCAGTACATCACCGACCTCAACCACGGCGTCAACGATTCCGTTGCGGTATGTGTAAAGGCCGCTGACGTCGGTCACATTGTTGAAAGCCGTAAAGCCGAAGTCGCCGTTGTCGTTGAGCGATGCCGCCATGCTGCCGTCGAAAATATCGAAGTCATATTGCGCTCCTTCGGAAGATTGCCCCACACTTGGAATGGAAAGCTTGGCACGGCCTCCTGCGGCGGTGGTATAGACGCCACTCGTCAACTCGATCGTGCTGAAGTCAATCGCGGCGACAGCGATGACACCGTTGTTATTGATGATTGGCACTTGCCTGAAGGGCACCAGTAGCGATGCCGCAGTGGGGTCTGCCGCCCCAGGACCGATGACGATTTCGCGAGTAGCAATCGCCTGCCCCCGCGCCACCGAAACGCAAGAGACAAGCGTGCAGCCGAAAACGATATGTCGAATCATCCCCATCGGAATGAAAGGTAACAGGTTGTAATGCGTTGCACCAATGACACGACGGCGGCCTCCCGGTGCGGAGGCCGCCGCGTCTGGCGGTCAGAGTCCGTCAGGACCCGCCGCCGAGCGTCAGGATGAAAGTGCCGCTCACTGCAGCAGCGACAGCACCTGCTGCGGGGTCGAGTTGGCCTGCGAGAGGATCGACGTGTTGGCCTGCGTCAGAATCTGAGCGCGGGTCAAAGCGGCGGTCTCGGCGGCGAAGTCGGCGTCGCGGATCGAGCTTTCGGCAGCGGTCACGTTCTCGCGGGCGACACGAAGCGAGTTCATGTTCGTCTCGAGAACGTTCTTCTGCAAAGCACCCAGGCGGCCACGCATGGTGGCGATGCCGCCGATGGAGGCGTCGAGAATGTTCTGGGCGTCCGTCGTGTTGCCGGAGACGAGGCTGAAGGCGCCGCCGCTTCCGAGCTGGCTGAGGAAGCCGACGACGTCGTTACCGAGCTTGGCCGTGTTGACGCTCTGGATTCCGAGGTTGACCTGGCCCTGGTCGCCGACGCGGGAGCCGACCTGGAAGGTCGCACCACCACCGGTGATGTCGAAGACCTGATCGACGGCCGTCTGGGTCAGGAAGTTGGCGGTGAGGTCGAGCTCGAGATCGAGTCCGCCGACACGGCTCTTGACGCTGAGGCCGTCGGCCTCGGCGGCTGCGCCGTTGACGGTGATGGTCGCCTCGACACCCTCGTCGCGGGTGCCGGACGCGGTCCATGTACCAGCGACGGCCTCGACGGTGACGAAGCTCTTGGCCCCGTAGCCGATCGAATCGAAGTGGACGTTACCGCCACTGACCGTGGCGCTGACACCGGTGCTGTCGGTGAGCTGGTTGACCGCAAAGGCCATCGCACTGACGGCGGTGTTGCTGGCGAAGGTGAGCTGCTCGACGCCCTTGTTGCCACCGATGTCGAGGGTGGTGATGTTGGCGGTCGGGCCGTTACGGGTGATGCGACCGGTCTCGGCGCTGCTGGTGACGTTGACCTGAATGTTCAGCGGGCCGTTGTCGGGCAGGTTGGCACTGTTGACGCGGGCGTTGGTGACGTTGCTGGCCGTGACGCCGCTGAGCTGGTAGTCCTTCTGGCCGTTGAGCAGCAACTCACCGTTGAACGTGGTGGTGTTGCTGATGCGGTTGATCGAGCCGAGGATGGCGTCGACCTGAAGCTGGTTGGCTTCAATTTCTGCCGGCGAGAGGGCACCGGAGTTGGCGGCCTCGACGGTCAGGCTCTGGACTTCCAGGAGCAGCGAGTTGATCTCGGCGAGGCTGCCCTCTGCCGTGTTGATCACGTTGATGGCGCGGGCCGAATTGTCGATCGCCTGGCTGATACCGGCGACCTCGCTCCGCATGTTCTCACTGGCGATTAGGGCGGCAGGGCCGTCCTTGCCGGTGTTGATCTTCAGGCCCGTGCTGAGGCGCTGCAGGCGCATCGACAGGTCGCCGTTGTTGGTGTTGAGCGAGCGCTGCGCTTGCAGCGAATTGATGTTGGTGTTGATCCGCATGGAGTGAGACCTTCCGTGGTCTAAGAGAAAAAACGGTGTTGGCCTGGTTCATCCGTGAACGTCGGCTGATAGCAATGTCGGTATCAGACTGTCATGGGCAACAACGCCGGACGTTGCCGGCCCACGTCCCATAAGCAGGTCCGGTAAAACAGCCGCTACGCCTCCAGGCGGCGGCATCGCTACGCTGCCGGTCCGATGCAGATCAGCACCGAGTGGCTAACCGACTTTCTTGACACCGTCCCGCCCACCGAGGCCGCCGGTGATGCGTTGACTATGGCCGGTTATCCCGTCGAAGAGGTTGAGGTCGTCGACGGCGTCGACGTCATGGACGTCGAGGTCACCAGCAATCGGCCCGACCTGCTGTGCCACCTCGGCGTCGCCCGCGAACTCGCCGCCGTGGCCGGTGGCACGTTCACGCTCACCGACGCGCAGCCACTGGAGGCGGGCGAACCACATGACGTGCAGGTCGCCATCGAGGTAACCGACCTGTGCCCGCATTACACGGCCAGACTGCTCCGCGACATCACGATCAAGCCGTCCCCGGACCACCTCATCAAGCGGCTCACGCACGTCGGGCTCAGGCCGATCAACAACGTCGTCGACGTCACCAACTATGTCCTGTTCGAGCTGGGCCAGCCACTTCACGCCTTCGACTACGACAAGCTCGCCGGTGGCAGAATTGTTGTGAGACTGGCAAAGCAGGGCGAAACCCTCCGCACCCTCGACGGCGTCGACCGCAAGCTCACCACAAGTGACCTCGTCATTGCCGATGCCGAAAAGCCCGTTGCACTTGCCGGCGTCATGGGTGGCGAAGCGACGGAGGTCACCGCTTCGACCAAGAACGTTCTGCTCGAGTCGGCCCGGTTCGATCCGCTGAGCGTCCGCAACACGAGCCGTCGGCTCAAGCTCATGAGCGACTCCTCATTCCGCTTCGAACGCGGCCTTGATCCCACCCTCGCCCACCGCGCCTCCCGCCGGGCAGCCTCGCTCATCCTCGACACCGCCGGTGGCACGCTCTGCAAAGGCGTCAGCGAGGCCGGTAGCGGCAACTACGAGCCCAAGCACCTGACCGTCCGCTGGGCCGCCATGAAGCGACTGCTCGGCGTCGATCTGCCACGCGAAGGCGTGATGGCGGCCCTCGACAAGCTGGGCCTGTCACCGACGCCCACCGACGACGGCATCCAGACGACGATCCCATCGCACCGGCTCGACCTGTCGATTGAGGCCGACCTCATCGAAGAGGCCGCCCGCGTTGTCGGGTACGACAAGATCCCGCTGCGCGAAACCATCACCGTCCGCGTGCGGCCTGAAGATGTGAAGCTGCGGGCCAACGACATCGCCCGCACCGTTCTGACCGCAGCCGGGTGCGACGAGGCGATCACGTTCAGCTTTGTCAGCGACGCATTGAAGGATCTTTTTCTACCGGCAGATGCGAAGCTTCGTCGCGTCGATCCCGGCGTACGCAAGGCCGACGGTGCTCTGCGGCCGAGCGTGCTACCGGGCCTGCTCCAGTCGCTCCGTCACAACGAGACCGTCGGCAACGACAATGTCAAACTCTTCGAGATCGGCAGTGCGTTCTGGTTCGATGCGAAAGGCCCCTGCGAAGTCCGCCGGCTCGCCGTGGTCGGCGGAACCGACTACGCACGCTGCCGTGGCACCATTGAAACGCTGCTCGAGCGGCTCGACCCGTCACGCCTCGTCCGCGTCGAGTCGGCCGACGCGGCTGGCTTTGGCAAGGGTGCGTGCGGCCGCGTCTTGTGGGGCGATGAGCCTGTCGGGCACGTCGGCCTTTGCGATGCAGCCGTCGTCAATGCTCTGGATCTTCGGCACACGCCGACCATGGCGGAACTCGACTATGACGCGCTCGTCCGCGGCCTGAACGAGCCGACGAAGCCCGGCAGCCTCGCCAGATTCCCCGCCGCCCGCCGGGACGTGTCGCTCGTGGTCGCCGACCGCGTTTCCTACGACGAGCTGGCTGACCTTGCGACGGAGTTAAACCTCAGTGACCTCGTCGGCGTCGAGCACGGCGGCACCTACCGCGGCAAGCCCCTCGAGAAGCAGAGCAAGTCCGTCACCCTCACCCTTGTCTTCCGCCGCGACGACGCGACGGTGCCGCGTGAGCACGCAGAGGAACAGGTGGCCAGGCTCGTTAGCCTCGCGTCGCAGCGATTCGATGCCGAAGTCCGCAAGTAGACGCCGAAAGTGGCGGTCCGTCAGCGGAACCCTCGACCTCAGCCACCCCGCTCACCTGCACTCGGGATGACAGAGAGACTTTGGGAGCAAGACGCCAATCACGTTTCTTGCTGAGGTTCAGCAGCCAGGAACATTCAGCGTTGCCTGACGAATACTGCATCTGGGACATCAAGCCGCTTCCGCGCCTCGGCCGTTTCTTCGAGGAAGCGAAGCCCGTCCTGCCAGTAGCCGGCCGTCGGCTTCAGACCTTTGACTTCGCGCTGCCAGTAGGCGTTGAGCCGTTCCATGGCCCGCTCGCGCACGTACTTGGCCATGCACGACGCCGCTGCCGTCGGCAGGCAGAGCGACTCGCCTTTCTCCGCGAACGTCAGCCGCGCCTTCGCCTCACCGCGAGTCAGCAGGTACGTGCTTGTGCCGTCCGACTCGTCGAGCACCGTCAGCTCCCAGGCTTCGAACATCGTCCTTAGAAATGAGCCGTAGTGCGACCTGCCGCCTTGGCGATCAAGCACGACGTACAGCCCACCGGGCGAGGCGGCATGGGCCTCCATCAGGTCGTATAGCAGCGATGCAACGACGGTCTGCAACGCGGCCGCCTTGTTGCGGGTCTTGTTGCAAAGCTCGTTGTACTGCCCCTCGAACAGGGCCCGCACGGTCGGCCGCAGCAGCTCGACACCTGTCGCGTCGGCTTCGTGCCTCACCGCATTGACGGAGATGCCCAGCGTCGTCGGGCTGATGCTCGCCGGGTGCGTCTCTTTCGGCGGCTGGGTGTACCAGGCGTAGCCGGGAAACGTCACGCCGACCGCTTCAAAAAAAGCCTCCAGCGTCTCCGCCTGCGAACCTGCCGCTGCAGTCAGCGTCAAGGCCGTCCGCTCAAGCTCGCCCGCACCCGCCTTGGCCCGGCCGGCGTAGACCTTCTTCGAGTCGGCCACGTGCAGCCGTCGGCCTGTCTTGTCACGCGACTGCGACATCGCCCGGCGAAGCAACTGCCACGCGTCTGGCGGTGACTCGCTCGTCATCGCATCGCCGTCGGGTAGACGCACCGCACAAGCCCCCACGCACAATGGCCCGAGCAACGGCCCGAATCCTGCTTCATCAATGCCGGCCAGAATCATGGTGCTCAACGTAGCCCGAGGCCGTTAAAGACGCTTGCCTGTGGCTCGCAGCCCGCCCCTTCGTGGCCATTGAGCTCGAGCCGGCGTCACAACACACCGACTGTCGAGCCTGGAGCGGCCGAGTAGGGCCATTTATGAGGCAACCACAGCGCAAAGCAGAAACCCAAACCCGCGGCTCAACGAGCCGCTGGATCGGGTGACAGTTTCTGCATCTCCCGCCTGGTCGGCTGGGGCTCTTTACTTCTTCTTCGAGCTCTTCTTCGCCGACTTCTTGGCTGGAGCTTTCTTGGCTGTGGTCTTCTTCGCTGGTGCCTTCTTGGTCACCTTCTTTGCCGGAGCTTTTTTAGCTGGCGACTTCTTGGCGACCTTCTTGGCCGGAGCCTTCTTCGCCGGTGACTTCTTGGTCACCTTCTTTGCGGGAGCTTTTTTGGCAGGGGCCTTCTTCGTGACCTTCTTTGCCGGAGCCTTCTTAGCGGGTGACTTCTTGGCGGCCTTTTGGGCCGGTGCTTTCTTTGCCGTCTTCTTGGTGGACTTGGCCATGTGTGTAACTCGCGAGGAGATGGGAGAGCTGTCGGGACTGTCCGACACCTCTGAGTATCACGACAAAGTGCTGGGCGCAAAGCCTTTGCGAAGTTGTCGACAGGCGCTAGTCGATGGTGACGGCGCGTGCAAACACTTCTTTGCCGGTGCGTGGACAAACAAGTGATGCGTGGTGCATCGACTGTTGAGCCGGAGCGGGTTGAGTCTGCGTGCAGATTTTGCCGATGAACGACGCCCCGTCGGCCAAGCATGACAGCGGCGTCGCAGCGCTTGCACCATGGAACCAGCACCACCTCGATGAGCCTTCGCCTTCACGTCCGTCACCCGCTCGGCAGCAGCGTCGTCGTCCGCAGCGACGCCGACGGAAAGGTGCCGCTGGTCTTGGGACGCGGCCGCGACGTCGACATCGCCATTGCCGGAACCGGCGTCTTTCTAAGGCATTGTGCAGTGTTTCTTGATGCCGCTCGCGGCAGGTGGCTCATCCAGGACGGCAACACCCGCGGCAAGACGAGCGTCAACGGCGTGCCTCTGTCGGGCAGTTCGCAGCCGTGCCCGTTGCTCGACGGCTTCGTCGTCACGCTCGGTGAAGGCGCTTCAGCGGCGACGCTCACCGTCGAGCAGGCGAGCGTCGACGCGGCTGAAGAAAAGGTTCCTGCACCGTCGCCGCCTGAACTTGTCGACGTTGCTTTAGAAGACGAAGGAGTCGAACCGGCTGAGGTCGTGCGGCCGACGCGGGCCGAAGATTTTGACGGCATGTTCGCGCCGGAGCCTGACACCTACGAGGACGCGACGAACGACCGCGTCGATTTCGGCGTCGTCGCTTCGCCCTCACGCCGTCGCGACACGTCGGGCGGCGGGGCGATGCTCGGCGTGCTCGTCGTCATCACGCTCGTCACAGCAACCATCGCATTGCTCGCAGCCGTTCGGCTACAGCAGGCACAAGACGAACTGGCGCGATTGAGAAATCGCACCGCGGAGAAGCGGGCGGCCCCGGACACTGAGCAGTTGCCGACGGAGCCGACGACAACGGCGCAGCCGCAGGAGGACACGCCGCCCGCGATCAACATCAGTCTGCTACCCGACGAGACGCTTCAGACCGAGAACGAACGGCTGTCGGCTTTGGTGGATCCTGCGGGAGAAGCGGGATTTGTGGCGGGCCTGCCACCGACCGACCCGCTGCGGGCGTCGGCGGCGTGGGCGTCGGTCGTGACGCCGCGTAAACCGGCCGAACAGCTGGCGGCGTATCTCGCGTTTCAACAGCTCCCGGCCAGTCAGCAGGGGGCGCTCGGTGACGAGGTGGCCAGTCGTGAGGCGGCGTTGCTTGATCGGCTGTGGTGGCAGCAGGTGCAATCTCTGCTGGCAGAGGAAACGGCTGTCATCGACCGAACGCTGCAGACGGAGTTTGCACTGCGAGCGTTGTCGAGCGACAGCGACCCGCAGGCGGCAGAGGCACTACGCGAGCAGCTCAAGTTCGATCGGCAACGTCTCGAGCGGATCGCGGCCGAGTTGGAGGATCGAATGCAGTATCACGCCGGTGAGGTGCCGAACTTGACGGACGCTCAGCAGCTCGATCGACTTCGCGGTACGCGGGACGAGGTGGCTTACGAGCAATGGCGGCTGCAGGTGCTGCGCGTGGTGCTGGCGCAGGGGCGATTGCCCTGGGACGAAGACGAAGCGTCGGCGGAGTAGCGGTGCGCCGCGGCGGCCGCCTTGGCGGCGGCGAGAGACGTCCGAATGCCTCTCGCTACGAACGTCGTGTCACGCAGCAGGCAGGCGAAAAGCCACAGAAGTGGTGTAGAAAAAGCTGCACCGCGGACGACCCGCCGACGCACTTGACGGGCCGGCCGAAGGTTCCACGTGGAACATTCTCCACTGGCGGGCGAGCTCAAACCCTCGCCACGCACGGCAGAGCGGGTTGCCAATGTTCCACGTGGAACATTCTGCTCCAAAATCGGCCGCCAATCCATTGGCGGCCAAATCGGCGCAGCGCGTTTTAAGCTTCGCTGATCAGAATGATCGTCAGCCGCTTCGGGCCGTGGGCACCAAGCACAAGCACGCGTTCAATGTCACCCGTGCGAGACGGCCCGGTGATGAGGCCGGCCCAGCTCGGCAGGTTGTTGCCGTACCGCTCGGTCAGCAGTCGGTACGCGCCGGGCACGTCGGCAATCATCTGGTCCTTTGTGGCGAGGACGATGTGGTGCTCGGGGAGCACCGACAACGCTCGGCCACCTGCACTTCGCGTCGAGGCGAGGATGCTGGCCGTCTGTGCCACAAGGGCATCACAAGCAGTAATGCTGGCGGGGCAGCGCTCGAGGTCGTCCGGGTCGTAGCCGTCGTCGGTCGATACGACGGGCAGGCCGAGCGCCTCACAGGCGGCGTCGGTGAGCGGCGAGCCGTGGCTGGCGACGCGATTCCAGCCTTCCTCTGCGGCGATTGACTTGATCTGCTCGTGAGCGTCGACGGCGTGTTCCACGTGGAAAAACCGCGTCGTCAGCTTCTCCGACAGCTCGGCAAATAGGGCCACACGCTCCTCGAACGTCGTACCGACTGTCGGTAGCCAGTTGTCTGCGTTGTTCTCACTAACCTGAGCCGCCAAGGCCGAGTTGGTCGCCTCGACCTGCCCGTGTTCTTCGGGTGGCTTGACGTGCGTCTCGCCACGCACGATGGCAGCAGTGGGCGTTTTGAGAGCATCCTTGACGCGGTTCAACAATGCGGTGCGGTCGCTCATTGCTTCTTGCCTCCCTTGTCCCACCAGTCCTGGAACGACTGCTTGGCCGGTGACGGCAACGTTCGGGTCTTCCGCCAAGCCTTGACCGGATCGAACGACGAGCCCTTCAGGAAGCCCGTCATGCGATCACCGATGCCGCCGAGTTTGCCGGCGAGGCGGTACAGCTTTGGGTGCGTCATGAGTGTCGAGAACCCCTTCATGAGCCCACGCTCGGTCATGGGTGCCTTTTCCTCGACTGCGTTGCGGCGATTTCGAAGCAGGTGGTGGTGCAGGTCGATTTTCACCGGACACGTGGCCGTACACGCACCGCAGAGCGACGAGGCGTGGGACAGGTGCTTCCACTGTTGCAGCCCCTTGTAGTGAGGCGTGATGACACTGCCGATGGGGCCTTGGTAGGTCGTGCCGTAGGTGTGGCCGCCGACGTTTTGGAAGACGGGGCAGACGTTGAGGCACGCACCGCAGCGGATGCAGCGAAGTGCGTCGCGTTGTTCCGGGTCTGCCAGCAACCGCGTACGCCCGTTGTCGAGCAGAACGACGTGCATTTCTTCAGGGCCGTCAACTTCTCCGGCCCTTCTCGGGCCACTGAGCAGCGAGTTGTAACACGTCAGGTGCTGACCAGTGCCGGCGACCGCCAGCATCGGCTGCAGCAACGACAGGTCGCTGAGCGTCGGAATGACCTTCTCGATGCCCATCAGTGCGATGTGCACCTTCGGCATTGACGTGGTGAGTCGAGCGTTACCTTCGTTCTCGGTGATGGCGATAGCGCCCGTGTCTGCCACGCCGAAGTTGGCTCCGCTGATGCCGATGTCGGCGTCGAGGTACGCCCGCCGCATGACACGCCGTGCGACCATGGCAAGGTCTGTCGGCTCATTGCTTTTGCCCGCGAACTCTTCGCCCAGCTCGTCGCGAAACAGCTTGCCGATTTCCTCGCGTTTAAGGTGCATCGACGGAAAAACGAAGTGATACGGCGCATCGCCGGTGAGCTGGACGATGTACTCGCCTAGATCGCTCTCCAGCACCTCGAGACCGGCCGCTTCAAGGGCTTTGTTGAGGTGAATCTCCTCGCTCGTCATCGTCTTGGACTTGATGACGCGTTTGGCGTTGTGTCCCTGGACCACTCGGGTGATGTAGTCGCGGGCGGCGACGTCGTCGTCGGCCCAAAAGACTTGGATGCCGTTCTTCTCAAGGTTGTCGGCAAACGTCGCCAGATGGGTGTCGAGGTGCTCGATCGCCTCCCACTTGGCAGCGGCGGCAGCGGAACGGGCCTGGCCCCAGTCGGCAAACTTCCCCTGCGTGCCGGCCCGCGTCTTGGCGTACCCGCCGAGCGCCGTCTGCATGTAGCGACGGTGAGGCGTGTCAGCCGTCACACCGTCGGCCGCCTCGTGAAACAGCTTCAGCGGTACGCTTTTCTTGGCAGTTGCGGTCATAACTCCTCCGAATGGGCAAGCACCTCAGCCGTGTGCAGGCACCGAACCGGGTGGCCTTGCTTCTCCGCATAGCCGCCGATCTGCATGAGGCACGAGGGGTCGTTCGAGATGACAGTCTTCGTCTCGGTCCGCTTGACGCTTTCAAGTTTTGTCTCAGCCATCGCTGTCGAGATCTGAGGGAACTTTACCGCAAACGTTCCGCCGAATCCGCAGCACGTTTCGGCAGCGTCCATTTCGACCAGCTCCAGCCCTTTGACATTTTCCAGTAGCTTGCGCGGCGCCGTTTTGACGCCCAGCTCGCGAAGCCCGTGGCAGCCGTCGTGGAACGTCGCTTTACCGTCGAAGGTTGCGTCCAGTTCAGTCACGCCCAGCACGTCGACGAGCAGCTCGCTGAATTCGTACGTCCGTTCGGCAAGTGCCTCTGCCTCCTTGTGACGCCCAGTGTTGTCGAAGATCTCAGGATAGAAGTGGCGAATCATCGTCGCGCACGAGCCGCTCGGCACGACGACGAGGTCGCTGCCGGCCATAACGTTCATGGTGTGCCTGGCGACGCTGCGTGCTTCGTCATGAAAGCCGGCGTTGAACGCCGGTTGGCCGCAGCACGTTTGGCCTTCTGGTACGACGACCTCGTGGCCGAGCTTGCGGAGGACGGTGACGACGGCTTTGCCCACGTTGGGATAAAGCTGATCGACGAAGCAGGGGACAAACAGGGTGATCCGCATAATGAGGCTGGCGAGCGACGGCAGGCCGAACCGAGTTTATGGTTGACCCCCGCCATAAACAAGGTTACTTTTCCGCCCCGTGCCAAAGGTCGCACAACACGTCGTCGAAGCCCGCCGAAACAAAGCGGCGGCGTTGCTGCGTGAACACCGCTACCTCGGTATCGGCGATGTCGCCAAGCAGCTCGGCGTCAGTGAAAACACAGCCCGCCGTGACCTTGCCGCCCTGGCCGATCGCGAGCAGGCGACTCGCACGTTTGGCGGAGCGGTGCCGTCGTCGAATCATCTGCAGGACTGGAACCGTCATTTTACGAGCTTTTCGGCCCGTCTCGACTCGGCGGCCGTGGCCAAGCGAGCGGTCGCGGGACGTGCAGTCAAGCTGATTGAGTCGGGCATGTGTGTCTTCATCGACGCCGGCTCGACTGGCGCATTTGCCGCCGAGGCGTTGGCGACGTCGAAGCTATCGGGCGTCACGGTCGTCACACAATCGCTTGCCGTTGCAGCCCGTTTGGGTGAGGCAAGCCATGTCGTCACACGCGTCATCGGCGGCAGGTTGCTCGCGCGGCAGGCGGCACTGCTCGACGAGGCGACGCTCGAACAGGCCGGCCGCTTCGACTACGACGTCGCGCTGCTCGGGGCAGAAGCCTTTGACGCGTCGGGTGCCTGGAACTCGATCAACGAAGTCGTTGAGCTGCAGCGTCGCGTGAGCGGAAAGTCAGCGATCGCTGCCGTCTGCTGTGACGCAAGCAAGTGTGGCCGGCGAGCTCCGTCCTTGCTCGCCGGCTGGGAAGAAATCGATCTTCTAGTGACCGACGCGACGGCTGCCGACCTGCGACGGGCGGATGTGCCGGGTGGTCGTGACCGCGTGCTTCGGCCGCGTCTGCCGCGTGCTTCATCGAAAGCGACACAACGTTCATGAGCGACAGCAACGAGCAGTCCTACATCGCAGTTGACCTCGGCGCAGAAAGCGGCCGCGTCATGATCGGCCGCGTCAGCGGGTCGGGCATCTCCCTCCAGGAAGTGCACCGCTGGCCCAGCCGCCGCGTCCGGGTGCTCGGCAGTGAGCGGTGGGATGTGCTGTTCATGTGGGCCGAGATCCTCGATGGACTCAAAATCGCAGCTGCAAAGGCGGGCACCGTTGCAAGCGTCAGCGTTGACGCGTGGGCAGTTGACTACCTTTATTTGCCCAAAGAAGGCCCGGCCCATCCCGGTCTGACGCCGCCTTTCATGTACCGCGACACGCGGACGCAGAAGCTCTTCGACGGCCTGAGCGACGACGACCGTCGCGAGATCTACGAGGCGACCGGCATCCAGTTTCTGCCGTTCAACACGGTCTATCAACTGGCAGTCGACGGTAACACCGTGCCAGCGGCGGCAGGCTCGTTTCTGCTGATCGCCGACTTCTTCCACTATCTGTTGACGGGCGTGGCCAAGCAGGAGCGGTCTATGGCGAGCACCACGCAGCTGTACGACCCGCAACGTCGCGACTGGGCGACGGGTATCGCCGAGAGGTTCGGCATCGACACGCGCCTGTTGCCCGAGCTCATCGACACAGGGGAAATCGTCGGCACGATTACCGATGAGGTGGCGCAGCAGACCGGCCTTGCCGTCGGGACCAGCGTCGTTGCCACGTGCAGTCACGACACCGGCAATGCCGTCGCGGCGACGCCTCTTATGGACAATGCCGCTTATCTCTCCAGCGGCACCTGGTCGCTGCTCGGCGTGGAGACGGACCAGCCGATTGTCACCGAGACGGCTCGAAAGTACGGGTTTACGAACGAGATCGGCTACGGCCACAGCGTCCGACTGCTCAAGAACCTCAGCGGCCTGTTCCTGGTGCAGGAGTCGCGAAAGGATCTCGATGCGGCCCCGTCATACGGCGAATTGGCGGACATGGCACAACAGGCTGAGCCGGCTCGGTCACTGATCCGCCCCGACGCGCCGGCCTTTGCCACACCCGGCGACATGGTGCACAAGATTAGAGACTTCTGCCGCAGCACCGACCAGCCGGTCCCGGAGACGCCGGGGCAGATCGTGCGGTGCTGCTACGAGTCACTCGCGCTGCTGTACGCGTCGACGCTCGACAACCTCGGCGACCTCATCGGCGGACGGCCGACGTCGTTGAATGTCGTCGGCGGGGGCAGCCAGGCGACGCTTCTCAATCAACTCGCCGCCGACGCCTGCGGCGTTGATGTCGAAGCAGGCCCTGCCGAGGCGACGGCGATCGGCAACATCGGCCTCCAAGCCGTCGCCGCCGGTGAGATCAGCGACCTCGCCGAACTTCGCCGCCTGGTGCGGACGTCCAGCAATCTCACCACCTACCGGCCCGTCGGCGATCTCGCCGCCAGTGCCGGTCGATTTAACCAGCTTCCCACCTCTTAAGCCACCATTCCAGCCAGCATGAACGCCTCCGACTTCAAACACGTCAGCTACAACTGGGACGACGCCAAAGCCCCGTCTGATCCGGTCGAACTCCTCGTTTACCGATCGAACTGCCTCGGTGCCGACCAACGCGTCACCAACACAGGCGGCGGCAACACGAGCAACAAAATCATCGAGACCGATCCACTGACGGGTGAGCAGACGGAGGTGCTCTGGGTCAAAGGCTCGGGCGGTGACCTACGGACGAGCAAACGCGGCAATTTCAGCAGCCTGTACCTCGACAAGCTCGAGAGTCTCAAGAGCAAGTTCGGCAACGCCGACCCCAAGAGCGAAGAGGAGGACGCGATGGTCGGGATGTACCCGCACTGCACGTTCAACCTGAACCCGCGGCCCAGCAGCATCGACACGCCGCTGCACGCCTACATCCCGCACAAGTACGTCGACCACATGCACCCCAACGCGGCCATCGCGATCGCGGCGTGCAAGGACCAGGAGAAGCTCAACAAGGAGATCTGGGGCGACCAGATGGCCTACGTCGATTGGCAGCGGCCGGGCTTCGACCTTGGCCTGCAGATGGAGAAGATCGCCAAGGAGAATCCAAATGCCATCGGCATCCTGATGGGCCAGCACGGCCTCATCAACTGGAGCGACGAGAGCGACAAGGCGTGCTACGAGCTGACGCTGAGCCTCATCGAAAAGGCGGCGGCTTTTATCGAGAAGCACGACAAGGGCGACAAGACTTTTGGTGGCGAGAAGTACAAGAGCCTCGACGACGCCAAGCGGAACGAGACGCTGCACGAAATCCTGCCGTGGCTGCGTGGTCAGGTCTCACAGCAAAATCGCTTCATCGGGACCGTCGAATACCGCGACAGTGTCCTTCGGTTCGTCAACTCCAACGACGCAAAGCGTCTTGCAGAGATCGGCACAAGCTGCCCGGACCACTTCCTGCGGACCAAGATCAAGCCGCTCTACGTCGATTGGGATCCGACCAGCGGCACCGACAAGCTACGTGAGCTTCTGACGAGCGGGCTTGAGCAGTATCGCAAGGACTACGCCGACTATTACGAGTCATGCAAGCGGCCCGATTCGCCGGCGATGCGTGACCCGAATCCGACGGTCATCCTTATTCCCGGCGTTGGCATGGTCGCATGGGGCAAGAACAAGAGCGAAAGCCGCGTGACGGCCGAGTTTTACTGTTGTGCCGTCGAAGTGATGCGTGGTGCCGAGGCGGTCAGCGAATATCAAGGGTTGCCGCGGCAGGAGGCGTTCGACATCGAGTACTGGTCACTTGAAGAAGCCAAGCTGCAACGCATGCCGGCCGAGCAGGAATTGGCCCGCCAAGTCTGCGTCGTCATCGGCGGCGGCAGCGGCATCGGCAAGGAGACGTGCCACCGACTCGTCAAAGAGGGCGCAGAAATCGTGGCCGTCGACCTCAACGAGCAGGCAGCCAAAGGCACGGCGGAAGAGATCGAGGCAAAGGTCGGCAAGGGCATCGGCGTCGCCGGCACCGGCATCTCGGGCTGCGGCGACGCGATCGGCCTGTCGGCAGACATCACCGACGCCGACTCGTGCCGCGTCATGCTCGAACATGTGCTGCTCGCTTACGGAGGTGTCGACCAGGTGCTCGTTACCGCCGGCTACTTCGCCACGCCCGACAACAACGGCGTCAACACGCCCGACCAGTGGGACCGCTCCTTCAAGATCAATGTCACCGGCCTCTTCAACGCCGCTGACACGGCCCACAAGATTCTCAAGGCGCAAGGCCTAGGCGGTGGCATCGTGCTGACGACAAGTGTAAACGCCGTCGTCGCCAAGAAGGGCAGCTTCCCGTATGACACGTCGAAAGCGGCAGCCAACCACCTTGTCCGCGAATTGGCCGTCGCCTACGCGCCGGACGTTCGTGTCAACGGCGTCGCGCCCGCGACGGTGGTGGCTGGCAGCAGCATGTTCCCGAAGGACCGCGTGATGGCGAGCCTTTCGAAGTACGACATCAAGTTTGACGAGAATGCCGACGAAGACACGCTGCGGAATCAGCTCGCCGACTTCTACGCCAAACGAACGCTGACGCACAAGCCGATCCGGCCGATCGATCAGGCCGAGGCGATCTTCCTGCTCGCCAGCGATCGACTCAGCCGCACGACCGGCCAGATCATCACTGTCGACGGCGGCCTGCAGGACGCGTTCCTGCGGTAAAGTCTCGTCGAGTCATGAACCGTCATCGACCCGCCGTCTGGCCTAGGCGGCGGGTCGTCGCGTAGTCTGGCCGGTGACACTGGACGATGGCTATCGCATCCTGCACACAGGCCACCACGAGCCGTCGCAGGTGGCGGTCACGACAGTTGCTACAGCACGAGATGTCTCACGAGATGCCAGCCTCAATGGCCCCTGGCAGCGAGAGAAAGAGCGGCTCGGAGACAAGCTATTCGACGGGCCGATGTGTCGTTACGAGTCGCACGAAGCCGACCGAGCAAGGCTTACGCTGCGGGTCAGTCAGACCGGTTACAGGGCGTTCGTGCAGACGAATCTGTTTGGCCCAAAGGACCTGCCGACTGCCTGCTGTGCAAATCCAATTGGCGTGTCGGCGACGCTTTTATGCGATGACGACGTGCTTCTCTTCGGCAGGCGTGGCGACGGCGTGGCTTATTACCCGCGACGGCTTCACCCGTTTGCCGGCTCACTCGAGTGGCCGACAGACGGTGCGGCCATTGACGTATTTGCCGAGTGTCGCCGGGAGCTTGCTGAAGAAGTTTCACTGTCGGCGTGCGATCTGGCTGATCTGGTCGTCGTCGGCATGGTGGAAGACCTTGACCTTCGGCATCCCGAAGTGATCCTCCATGCGACGACGAGGCTGTCGTCGGTTGAGGTCGAGCGTCGTCTCGACGCGGCCGAGCATGAGGGTATCGAGCGGGTTGCCGCCAGCGTTTCTGCTGTGCGGCGGGCCGCGGCGGACGCTCGTTTTACGCCTGTTGCGCGTGCGTCGATGGCGCTGTGGTTGGCGGCGGTATAGTCGCTCGTGCCTGATTATGCAGCTGACCTTGAACTTGCCAAACGTCTCGCCCGGGAGGCAGGTGACCTTGCTCTGTCTCACTACGGCAAGGTTGAGCGTCTGACCAAAACTCACGCCGCGACGACGGACGAGCCTGTCACCATCGCCGACCGTGCGGCACAACGCGTCATCGTCGAGGGACTTCGCAAGTGCTACGCGAACGACGGCATCATCGGCGAAGAAAGCGACACCGGCGAAAGCATCACGGCCGAGAACCTGCAACCCGGAGGTAGGAACTGGGTCATCGACCCGATCGACGGCACGAACAACTTCATCGCCTGCCTCGGCAACTGGGGCATCTGCATCGGCCTGCTCGACCAAGGCCGGCCGGTCGTGGGCGTCGTCTACGACGTAACGCGCGACGCCATGTACGCCGGTGCCGAGGGCATCGGTGCGTTCAAGAACGACGAGCCGGTGGAGGCTCTTCAAGACGCGTGGTCGGCCGCCTCGGTCATGATGCTCACAAGCAACCTGATTTCGAACACAGGCAGCGCACCCGCCTGGGCGGCAAAATTGCTCGATCAGACGAATTGGAAAGTCCGCATGCTTGGCACGGCAGCCATCGAGTCAGCCATGGTCGGGGCGGGCATCGCCCACGGCGCGGTCACCATGAACGGCAAGTTATGGGACTGCGTCGCCCCGGCAGCATTCACCATTGCCGCGGGCGGCGTCGTGACCAAGCCGGACGGCAGCGAGCTGTTCCCATTCGACGTGGGCGGATACAGAGGGGCGAAAGTCCCGTTCATCACTGCCGGAAAAGCAGCGCTCGCCGGCTTGGTCGAGAAGGTCCGCTGATCACTTGGGAAGCTTAGCCGGCTCGCCCGGTGGATACTTCTTCAAGACTGCTTCGGCAAGGTCAATGCCGTTGACGTTGGCCAGGGTGCAGAGCCACGCCAACACGTCGGCAAACTCTTCCTGCAGGTTGTCACGTCCGGTGTCACGTGCCAGGGCGCGAGCGAGCTCGCCCACTTCTTCACTGAACCAGAGCCATGTGCCAGCCGTTCCGCGGGCCGCGTCGGCTTCGTAGTAGCGGTCACGGATGAGCTGCTGAAACTGCGCCAGCGGCATGGCCTTGGGGTCTTCAGTCATGGCCCGAACGTAGTCGACCGGCAGCGGCGCGGGCGGCTTCGATCCATAGCGATAAGCCACGACGCCGGTGGCCTGGCAGGCGCATCAGGTAACGGGCGATGCACAGCGCGGCGGCAGGGTCGTGCTTCAACCATGCCGTCGCCCGACGCAGCAGTGCCTTGCCCGTTAGGTCATCGGCATGTTGGCGAGCCGCTTGATCGGCATCGCCAAGCGTTGCTCGCCGCCACTGCTGCATGAGGCGAAGCGCCGGTCGCGTGTTCAGTGGTGCCAGGTCGTCCCAGCTGTACAGCTTCCGCATCGTCGCAATCGCGGCGGCGTCGGCCTTGTGTCCGAGGAGTGTCTCGATGTACCGCTTGGCGACGGGAACCGCTTGCGCCTGTTGATGGCTCGCGTATTTGGCCGTGATAGATCCACGCCTGCGTCTGTAGCGGACGAGTTGCTCCGGCACCACGCCCAGCAGGTGCCCGCCGGCGACCATGCGGGTCCACAGGTCGTAATCCTCCATCGCCAGTGTGGTCGTGTCGTAGCCACCGACCGCCTCCAATGCGGTCCGCCGGAGGGTCATCGTCGGGTGGTAAAGCTGCAGGCCGTGACCCATCGACCATGTCACGTGCGATGCGTCGGGGTAGGGCTTTGCCTTGATGCCGATGGGCTGACCTTCGTCATCGATTTCGGTCGTCCACGTCGCGCACCCGGCCAGCGAAGCGTCACGATCGAGCAGGACGACTTGCTGTTCCAGTCGCGTGGGCTCGCAGATGTCGTCGCCGTCGATGCGGGCGATGTACTCGCCGCGGCACATTTTGAGGCCGCGGCTGAGGGAACCGACGTGGCCAAGATTGCTGTCGTTACGCACGTAGCGAACACGCTCATCGCCAGTCGCTTGTAGCAGGGCAGCCGTCCCGTCCGTCGACGCGTCGTCGACTGCAACGAGTTCGAAGTCGCCAAACGTCTGGCTGAAGATGCCGGCCAGCGTTTCTTCGAGATACCGGCCGTCGTTGTAGACAGCCAGGAGAAAGCTCACTCGCGGCGTCGAGCTCATGTTGCGACTCCGTCAAAGAAGTCGCCGTACGCCGCGTCCGCTAACGCAACCTGTCTTTCCGCGGCTGCACGGAGCGGCACTTGTAACGTGTCTGCCGCGTCCCAAAGGTGCGTCGCCTCTTCGACGATGCGTTGGCGAAGGTCGTTCGCGTCGAGCGGCAATGTGGTCATGCCGACCCCGAACTGCCTCGCGACGCCGCCAAGTTTCGCCGCGTAGTAGTCGCTCTTGTATAGCCCGATCACTGGCACGCCCATCGACAGGGCAAAGACAGCATTGTGGTACGCACCTGTGACGACGACACGGCACGACGCCAATCGCTCGAACGCATCGGCGGGTGTGCGAACCTGCCGGGCGGCGGCGATAGCGGCTTCGTCGTCGATGAGCCGGGCTGCGGAGGCAACATCGTTGTCCGGTGAGTCGCTTGTCCGAATGATCGTCGGAAGCGGCGTGGCTTTACGGTGCTGGCAGATGTCTGCAATGGCGGCGCGTGTCGCCTCAACCGCCGCGGCAGGTACGTCGGCGTCACCGGCGAGCCGAAGGTTGACGCCCAGGTGCGTCCGACCGGCTAACGGCTTCGTCTGGTGCGCAAGGTAGATGGCGTCGTCGCCGGTGACGCGGCTGTGGGCCACGCCGAGCCGTGTGGCCTCGCCCGTGCTGAGTTCGCCTTCACGCAGGGTCAGCGTGTCGAGCCGCTTGAGAACGGGGCCGCAGTGCTGCTTGATGTCTTCGCGGCTGACAGGTCCGAGGCCGATCCCGAACATGGCAGTCGGCTTGCCGAGTCCTTGAGCAAGATTGAGCGTCGCACACACCTTCCACGCGTGCTCGTGGTAATAGTCGTTGACGTATCCGCCCCCGGCGGCGAGCACGACGTCGGCACGCTCCACTTCGTCATAAAGCGCCCCGGCCCGCGCACGTTCGTCGGGCGTCGCCCAGTGGTCGAGCGACTTTCCAAGCTTTGCAAGCTTCGGAAAATGCCCGGCCAGCATGTGCTCCTTCCACCGAACCCGGCGGACGAGCTGCTTCCATTCGAGCCACTTCGGCACAGGCACCACCCGCAGCCGAAACCAGGGCCCGGCCAATACCGGCTCGACCTTGGGAAGCACGTGCAGCAGCCGCTCCGGTTGCGTCGTCACCACCGCAACCTCTGCCTGCGGGAAGCGGCCGCGGATGCGCTCGACTGTCGTCTGCAGCATCGCGAGGTCGCCGACGTTGTCGCACTCGTACGTGCCACTTTCCAGAAGAAACCGCATTACGGCGTCTCCAACGGCAAGCGGTAGATGCGAATCGTTGGGCTCATGTGCGGCGGCGTCGGGCCTGGCGGCGCGAACTCGACGAGTGGCTTGTGCTTCAGCAGCTCGCCGTACCGCTGGCGGACGCGGTCGAACGTCTCGCCGAAATCATCAGTGACGTCGACGCCCGGCATGAAGAACTGCTCGTAGCTGCGGTCTGCAACGGCAAGGTGCGTGTAACCCTCTGCCGTCAACGTGTCTGTTGTTGTCTCGTTCAGGATGAGCGGGATGCGGGTCGACGGCACCGGCACATCCCAATGCCACAAGCCGGTCCAGGCGTCGTGGGCCAACTTGGCGTCGGACGGCAGATTCGCCTGCAACCATTCGCGGGCCTCCAGTCGTGTGTCACGCTGAAACACCTTGAGGTATCCCAGCGATCGCAACGCCTGCGGCACGAGCCACAGGCCGCAGATGAGCAACAGGCCAACGACAGAGATAATCTGCAAACCGCGGCTGCGGGCGGTACGGGCGAACGTGGCCGTGGCGAGCGAGCCGATACCCATGCCGCCGAACATCACGAGCAGCACAACCGACGGCAGGATGTAGCGTGGCGAGACGACGCGCGAGAGCGAGACGAGCGCGAACAGGCCCACAGCCAAAGCCGGCACGAGCCACCAGCCGCGCCACCGGCGATCGGGCTTCGTAGGAATCGTGAACGCTTCGTAGATGACGAGCACGAACAGGACGCCGCCGAGCGAGTAGAGCTCGGCTCCGTAGACGCTCAGCCGTGGCAGAATGAGGCCGGCGTGGCCGGTGGCGACGTGGTCGGCCTCGCGCTTCCAGCCCTCGATCATGTTGCCGAATTGCCACAGCGCCGGCAGGTTGATCAGGACGAACGTCACCGCGGCGGCGGCGAGTGTGAGCAGCGTCGGCACAAGCCGCTTGCCGTCACGCCCGACACTTGCGATGAGCACAAGGCCGGCGATGGTGAGCACGCCACCGATCCACTTGCCACAGAGCATCAGACCACACGCAACGCCGAAGGCAATGAGGCGGCCGCGGGTCTTGCTGTTGAGGAACCACGCTGCCGTCGCCAACCAGACGCTGATCGTGAAGACGAAGGCGGTGTCCTCTTTGACGTAATGGGCGTTGGCGAGCAGCGACGGGCTGAGCGTGAGTCCGCCGGCGACGGCTAAACCTCCGACGACGCCACGAATGGAGCATGCCAGACCCGTCAAAGTGGCGACGGCTAATGCGGCGAAGATCGCACTGGCCCAGCGGCCACTCTCGGCGATCCGCTGATAGTGCGGCAGGTACGGATCATCTGCAGCTACGCGGCCGTCGAGCTCGCCGGTTCGCAAGAAGACGATTGCCTGTGCAGCCCGCAGCGTGAGTTGCGGATGATTGAAGTTGTAGTGTCCCGTCGCGATCTGCTCGGCCTTACTCGGCTCGTCAGGATGAAACAGGAATGGAAACTGGTTGGCCCGTGTGAACAGGAACAGCGACGCGCAGAACGTCATCGCGCACAGCACCATCATGGCCGTCGTCCGTCGGCCGGGGCGGTCGAAGAACGGTTCGGCTTGAAACGTCATGCGGCGGAGCTCGTCGCGGCGGAGGTCTCGTGCGACCAGACGTGGTCGATGAGCGTCGCCGCCGCCCGTTGATCGAGTGCGGCACCGGCATGGTGAAAGACGCTGGCCGTGACGTGCATTTCGGCCGCACGCGTGATGTGGTCGGCCGTTTCACCGTCCACCTGCAGGGCGGCGGCGATGCGATAGCGACCAGTCGTCAGGGGCAAACGCTGCATCACGCAACGAAGCGTGCCGAGTTTGCCAAGCGGCAGAAGGTCCGGCCGTGTCAAATGCGTGTGAATAGCTGCGATGGGCGTCTCTTGATCGTTGTAGATTGTCGTCGAGATGCTCACCGGCACGCCAGGTTTCTTGGCTTCGTAGTCGAACTCAAGCGTGACGTCCTCGCCGCCCATGACCTCGGTGGTGAGGTTGCCGGCCTGGTCGAGCACGCGGATGTCTCGCATGCGGGCGAGCCCGCTGCCTGGCCGCGAGTCCGGGTCGTCGCTGGTGCTGGCCCCTTGTTCGAGCGAGCGGGCGAGGTAGTTGCGGACGACCTCGTCGGCCGGTCCATCCATGATGAGGTTGCCGCTTTCCATGAGCAGGGCCCGCGGGCAAAGCGACTGAATCGAGCCCATGTTGTGGCTGACGAGCAGAACGGTGATGCCGCTCTTGGCAACTTCGTCCATCTTGGCCAGGCAGCGACGCTGGAAGTCGGCGTCACCGACGGCGAGCACTTCGTCAACGATGAGGACCTCAGGCCGCAGGTGGACGGCAACGCTGAAGGCCAAACGCACGTACATGCCGCTGGAGTACCGCTTAACCGGCGTGTCGAGGTACCGCTCGACGCCTGCGAAATCGACGATGGCATCGAACTGCCGCTTGATCTCGCGACGGCTCATGCCGAGCACGGCACCATTGAGGAAGACGTTTTCGCGGCCGGTGAGTTCGGGGTGAAAGCCGGTGCCGACTTCGAGCAGCGAGCCGACGCGGCCCCAGAGGGCGACTTGGCCGGTGGTCGGTTCGGTGATGTGGCTGAGGACTTTGAGCAGAGTGCTCTTGCCCGCGCCGTTTCGGCCGACAAGGCCGACGACTTCACCCTTGCCGATCTCGAAAGAGACGTCGCGTAGTGCCCAGACGGTTTCGCGTGTGACTTTGGCCAGGCGTTTGCCGGCGACGGCTTCCTTGTGGAAGATCTTGTACGACTTGCCGAGCCCGCGGGCGACGATGGCGGGGTTGAGGTCAGATGACATCGGCAAAGCTCCGTTCCATACGGCGGAAGGCCAGGCCGCCGACCAGCAGCGACACAAGTGTGAAGCCGGCGGCGTAGGCGAGCCAAGCCCACGGCACCGAGCCGTAGTCGAGCGGGCCACCGTCCAGCGTCGCCACACGGAAGGTCTCGATCAGCGGGACCGCCGGGTTCAGATAAAGGATCCACCGCATGTCAGCGGGTACTTCCTGGATCGGCCACATGATCGCGCTGCCCCACATGGCAAACTGCACGAAGACAGGCGCAAGGTGCAACGCGTCGCGGTAGATAACGCCCGCCGCGGCAATGATGAGCCCGACGCCGAGGGCAAGTAGCCAGGACAGGACAATGGCGACCGGCACAAGCAGCACCTCAGGCCCCGGCACGTACCACTGCGACAGGATTAGCACCACCAGTACCAAGCCAGCGACGGCGAAGTCGATCAAGACCGTCAGCAGCGTCGCGATCGGCAGGACAAGTCTCGGGAAGTAGACCTTCCCGACAAGAGCGCGATTGGTGACGAGAGACGATCCGCTCCGCAGCAGCACGTTGGCAGTGCTCTGCCAAAGGGTCAAACCGGCAAAGGTCCACAAGAAGTAGGGCACCTCGCCCGGTGCCTTCAGGTTGGCCACCTTGGCGAAGATGAACGAGAAGATGCCCGCCCCGATCAGCGGCTGCAGGACGACCCAGACAACGCCCAGGACCGTCTGCTTGTATCGTGCCCGCACGTCACGACCTGCCAGTGCCAGCAGGAGTTCGCCGCGCCCTTTAAGCTCGCCCAGGCCCAGGTTGGCCCAGCCGGTGTTGGCTTGGAGCAGCTGTGTCGGTGGCGTCTGATAACGGGACAGGTCGACGACGCTCTCCTCGGATGACATAGCGGCGGTCGTCATGGCTGTTCAAACAATACGGTGGTGCAGGCGGCGGCGACTGGATCGACAGGCGCTCCCTGCCGATGCATCGGACAGAAGCGATGGCCACCTTGCGACTCGAATCACTTCCGTCAGGCCAAGGCCGATGATGTACCGCCTGCAACCGTTCCTCTGGCTCCTGCGCGGCGGTTTCTGGCGGAAGCGCGGCTTAAGTCGTCTGCGGGCCAAGCGGCTCAGGACGCGACTCCGCCAACGCCCGGACCTTTCGGCCAAGCTGGCGGTCGTCATCGCGATGCTGGAGCACATGGGGGACGTCGTCTCCGTCGAGCCGATCATTCGCGAGGTCAGGCGACGGCACCCGGAGTCGCATCTGGTCTTCGCCGTCAAGCCGGTGTGGCGTGACCTTGTCGCGGCGCACCCTGACGTCGATGAAGTGCTGGACGTTGCGTGTCTGGGTGACTGGATCTTTCTCGCGGCAGACCAAATCTTCGACCAAGTCTACGACCTGCAAACCCGCGGCCGATGGTGCAGCACGACCGAATTGTTCCACGAGCGGCCCGATGTCGCGGCAGACGTCGACATCCACAACTACTACCACCGCGGCACGCTCCTCGATGCAGCTTTGGCCAGTGGTGGTCTTGACGGCATCGCAGTCGATCTGCAGCCGATCTTGCATCTGTCAGCAGCCGCGCACGAGCGGGCCGAGGCTGTTTCACCTGGCAAGCCCTTCGTCGTCATCCACACGCAGTCGAATCAGGCGTCTCGAAACTGGAACGTCCACGGCTGGCGACAGCTTGTGCTGCACCTTCGCGAGCAACACGGGCTCGAGGTCGTGCTGATCGGCATGCCTGACGAGTCGACGACTCCGACGGGCGTGCTCGACCTGCGCGGCAAGCTCAAAGTCGACGAGACGGCGGCCGTCATCGCAGCGGCAACATTATTTGTCGGCATCGACTCAGGCCCCGCACACATCGCCAACGCCGTCAGTACGCCCGGCGTCGTCATCCTCGGCGTCTACGGCAAGTACGATCGCTACATGCCGTTCACCGGCGGATATGGGAGCGGATCGACAGGAACGGTCCTGCACCACACGGCGTCGGCGGCCGAAACGCCTGCCGATGTCGTGCTGGCGGCGGTCGACGACCGGATTGCGTCGTCGCCACGCGGCGGATAAACCATCTGCCGTGCAGCGGCGGAACCACTACGAAGTCGCCTTCGAGCAGTACCTGCGCCACCAACGCATGCCGTACGTCGCCGTCGATGAATCGAAGAAGGCCATCTTCTCAGGCAGCAAGCTCAAGAGTTTCGACTTTGTTGTCTACAGCCGCGGCGGCCCGAACCTGCTCGTCGACGTCAAAGGCCGTAAGGCAACAGACAACGCTTCGCTACAAACGTGGGCGACGCGGCGGGACGTGGACGATCTGTTTCAGTGGCAACGCGTGTTTGGTGATGATTTTCAAGCGATCTTCGCGTTCGTCTTCGAGGTCGACCCGATCCTGACGCCGCCGCCGGGGCACTTCTCGCTGCCGGCAACGGGTGACCAGTCGGCGAAGCATTACCTCATGCTGGCAGTGACGCTGGGCGATTTTCGAGACCACATGGTGCGGCGGAGCGAACGGTGGAACACCGTGAGTCTGCCTGCGGATGATTTTCGACGTGCCGCCCGGCCGATCGTGGACCTGCTTTGACAGCGAAACCTGCTTCGTTTTGGCCGCCACGTTGCCGTTGCTACCATGTCGCCGTGCGAAGAGCGATTCATGGCATGCGACGTCTCGGCCTTGTAGCCGTTGCCTTGTTCCTGCTGGCCCCGGCCCCGATGGCCTCGGCTCAGCTGAATGAGGAAGAAAGCAAGAGGATTCGTGATGCCGATGGACGGCTGCGCGGTTACAACGAGACGAACGTCGTTCTCGAAGGCGGCGACAGCTACTTCGGCCCCTATTTTGCCTTTGCCGGCCTGACGCTGCTGGCGACGGTGTTCCTGTTCAAGGACGCTAAGCGCACGCACCTCGATTGAGCTCGATCTTCGACTTCACCCGCCACAAGACGGAGCACCGCATGAAAAGCAAACGACGCGACGCCTGGAAGACTCCGCTCATCGCTGCCCTCTGCGTCGCTAACGCGGCACTCGGGCTGTCGCTCGTGAGCGACGTGCTGCCCATCGACGGTGCCAGCCCCGCAACCGCGGCCATGCAGGTCGGGCGGCCCAGCGAGTACCTGATGATTCCCGCGCAGCTCACCAGCGCGAATCAGGAGATCATTTACATCGTCGACACTCAGTCGGGCGATCTCACCGCAGCCGCCTTCCAGCGGAACAGCGGCATCAACTTCATCGCACCGCTCCGCCTCGGGCAGAGCTTCCAAAACGCAGGCCGCTAACCCGCCAGGAGCTTCACTATGCAAGACAACACACAAGCATTTGACGCATCATCGGCCAGCGGCGTCGATCGCCGCACCTTCTGGCTCGGCGTCTCGGCTGTCATCTTCGCCGTGCTCATCGCGGCCCACGCGTCCAGGCCTGACCTTGTTATGCCGGTCGCTACCGCAGGCGAAACCGTCGACGGCCGCGACTATTCCGTCGTCACCAGTGCCCAGCCCGACGGCAACGAAGCAATCTACGTTCTCGACAAGCGGACGGGTCTGCTGGCCTTCATCCAGTGGGACTCTACTGCTGGTCGGCCGGAAGTGATCGACATCAAGCCCGTTCAGGGAGCCTTCGGCGGCTGATAGCTCAGGCTCGAGCTCGATACGCAGTCGACCAAGCCACTTCAGTGGCTTGGTCTTCTTTTTGATTCTTCACCACCTCAACGACCTTCGTTCCCGCTACCACCCGCTGCCGGTGTCTGTCGCGGGAACAACGCCTGGTCCTGCCGGAGATCGACGTATGCGGGCCAGCCGCTGGTGGCGAACACACGCTGGGCTTCTGCCAGGTTGGCGAGCTTGTCTTCCGGCCGAGGTTCGATGAGGAAGTCGCTGGCATTGGGCGGGCCGCCCCAGTAGACGCTTGTGCCGTAGCGCGTGCCGAGCACGACCGGCGACGAGTCGCCCGGAATGGTGTTGGTCAGGCCGGGCGTCGACACACCTGCCACATCGATTGTCGTCACATCCGTTGCCTCGTCGCGGCCGTGTAGCAACTGCGCGGTGGCCAACGCGGCGACGAGTGCCTCGCTCCGCCACTTTGTTCCGGCTTCGTCGGGCGGTGCGACGTTCACGCCGGTGACGATCCGTACGCCGTCGGCTCGAATCTGCTCGCCAGACCGGATCGTCGCAGCGACAGAATCGTCGTACGTCAGCGGGAGCAAGACGGCCCCGTCGTCGGATGCGGCGACGAGATGGTAGGTGTCGCCCCGACCCCCGGGCCAGTGCACCACTGCCGCCGGGCGACGCCACGAGCAGTCGACGTAGAGGCGATTATCGAGTCGTCGGACTTGGCCGACCTGGGCTACCCACGGGTCCTTTTCCAGCACCGCTACCGCAGCGTCGAGCAGGGCCGGGTCGAGCCGAGACGAAGGCGAAGCGGCGACGCCTTCGGCGATGCGTTCGCAGATCGACATCATGATCGTCTCACTCATCCACGTCGGCGGATGATCGAGCACGACCGAAACGGCATCTGTCTCGCCAGGCACGACAACAGAATCCCGCACGTGTGCCGCAAGTGCGTTGTAGCCGACAAGGACGCTTCCAACGGCGACGACAACCGCCGCGACGCGGACGCTGCGACCCAGTACCTTTCGCCGCCGCTCGGCCTGCTCTTTGGCAGCCTTGACGGTCAGCTTGCGGGCGGGCTTTTTCTTATCGTGGTTCGGCGTGACGCGCGGCATGATGAAAGTCGGATCCTCCCTCTTGCGTATCGGACGCAAGCGGTAGATCCCGACAGGTTCAAGGTCGGACGGCTGACCGCCACTTCCGCAGTCGGTCACTTAGCGGACCCCTCATCCGACCGCCCGATGATGAGGCATTCTACGCGGCCTCGGCCCGTGATCGGCCGCGGCTCGCGGCGACCTGAACAAGTCGGTCGCACAGCTCGGCGAAGCACACGCCCGCCTGCCTCGCCGCGTCAGGCAGCAGCGATCGGCCGGTGAAGCCTGGCATCGTATTGACCTCCAGCAAAGCAAATGTCCCATCGCGACGGACAATGAGGTCCGCGCGAGACAAGTCGCGGCATCCGAGCGCGCTATGGGCTGCCAACGATGCTGCTGAGATCTGCTCTGCAAGCTCGGCATCGACCGTTGGTGGAAGATCGAAGCGGTGACGGGCACCATCTGCCTGATACTTTGCCGCGTAGTCGAACCAGCCGCCGTCGACGGTGCTCGTGTCGATCCAGATCGGCGGCAGGGCGATGTCACCGAGGATCCCGACGGTCATTTCGAAACCGACGACGAGTTCCTCAATGATGCAGCGGCCGTAGCGGGCGACGAGATAGTTGACCGGCTCGGTGATGTCGCCGCCGTCGGGCCTGATGAAGACGTCGAGCGAGCTGCCGCCGCTGACAGGCTTGATGACGACGCCGTGCTCCGCCCGATGTGGCCCGGCAGTCGTGGCGAGCTCGCCTTGCGGTACGGGCAGCCCCGCTTCGGCCAGCACCCTCTTGGCAGCTGCCTTGTCCATAGCAACAGCCGCTGCCTCTGGTCCGCTACCGACATACGCAAAACCGCGTTGCTCCAGCTCGAGCTGCAACGGGCCACCTTCTCCCCACGCACCGTGCATGGCAGGGAAGACGACGTCGCAAGGTACATCGAGCGCTGACAGATCGTCCGGGGTCGCGTCGCAAAGTTTGACGCAGTGGCCCGCCTCGGCAAGCGACGCGGCGACAGCACGCCCGCTGGTGAGGCTGATGTCTCGTTCGGGATCGGGTCCGCCGGAAAGTACGGTGACGGTGAGTGGTCGTTGCATCGCTTGTTCCTTCATGCAGCGAGTGGGGCCGTCGGCCACTGTCGGACCTCGGGCAAGAGGATGACGCCGCTGACCTCAGCCACGCGTCGCCGGACTGCCTCCATCAGAGACTCGACATCGCTGCTTCGGCAACCCTCGCCCGCGACGATGAAGTTGGCGTGATGATTGCTGACGCTGGCTCCGCCGATCGTCAGCCCCTTGCAACCGGCGGCATCGATGAGCCGGCCGGCCGAGTCGTCGGGCGGGTTCTTGAACGTACAGCCGCACGATCTGTTCTTGCCCATCGGTGGCTGACTTGCCGTCTTGTAATCCCACACCTCGCGGGTGCGGCGTTGCACGTCGACCGCATCGTCGGCGAAAAGCTTGAAGGTGGCGCTGGCGACGAGGTCGCCGTCCGTCAAAGCTGAACTGCGATAACTGAGATGCAGATCGGAGCGGGACAGCTCGCGAGACGATCCGCTGGCATTGAGGATGGTGACGCTGGCCAGGCGTGAGCCGAGGTCGCCGTACTTGCCGCCCGCGTTCATGCGTACGCCACCACCGACGGTTCCGGGAATGCCGGCAAGGCACTCGACACCGGCCAGCCCTAGTTTGGCCATCTCGCGAACGAGCTTGAAAAGGTCGGTCCCACCACCGGCGGTGACCCGGGCGGTGCCGCCAACGTCGTGTTCGACCTTGATCTGGTGCCAATACGGGCGGCTTAGGCGGACGACACAGCCCTGGACGCCGTCGTCGGCGACAAGCAGGTTGGCCCCGAGACCGAGCGGATAGAACGGCATTCCGGTGTCACGGCAGGCGGTGACGACATTGCCTAGTTCCTCGAGGTCGGCCGGCTCGGCGAGATAACGGGCGGGGCCGCCGATGCGGTACCACGTGAGCGGCGCAAGCGACACGTGCTGCTCGACGCACGGCAACGATGCAACAACATCGGCCTTGGGCAGTGCAACGGTCATGCAGCCTCCTTGACAGCAGCGACGCCATCGACAAGCAACCGCCCGACCCGCCATACATCGCCCGCGCCCATGGTGACGACAAGATCGTTCGGCCGTACCTCCGCCAGTACGCGATGGGCGACGGCCTCGAACGTCTTGACGTGCTCTGCGTGCTGGCCGGCTCCGCGAATCCGCTCTGCCAGCGTGTCACTTGTGACGAAGCGGCGATCGTCGGCGGTATCCCGGACGCTGTAGATGTCAGGCAAGAAAACGAGGTCTGCCGCTGCGAAAGCGGTGGCAAAGTCGTTGAGAAGATGTCGCGTGCGACTGGCCTGGTGCGGCTGGAACACACAGATGAGGCGGCCGTCGCGGTCCGACAGGTATCGCTCCCGCAGTGCCCCGAGCGTAACGCGAATTTCAGTAGGGTGGTGGCCGTAGTCATCGACGACGTCAGCATCAACGCCGCTGACACGGCCGAGGTGTGACTGGCGTCGGTCAACGCCGCGGAAGTCGTTGACGGCCTCGGCAACCTGCTTTGTGTCGGCTCCCGCGGCGGTCGCCGTCGCGACGGCAAGCGCGGCGTTCGTCAAGTTGTGTCGGCCGGGCACCTTCAGGTCAAGCGTTGCCACCAGTCTGCCCTCGAAAAGTAATCGCCCCTGCGGACGCCCGTCGACTTGACCAGCCGGAACAAGCGTCCAGTCGCAGCCCAGACCGGTGCCGACTTTCCAGGCACGCGGCCCGCTGAGGTCGCCGCTGTTGGGATCATCGCCGTTGACGACGAGCAGCCCGTCAGCTGGCAGCAGGGCGGCGAAGGCGTTGAATGCTTCGAGGATTTCTGGCAATCCGCCGGGGTAGGTATCGAGGTGATCGGCTTCGATGTTGGTCACGACGCCCACACGCGGGCGCAGGTTAAGGAACGAGCGATCGTATTCGCAGGCCTCGACGACGAATGCCTCACCAGACCCGCTTGCCGATCCGCCACCGAGCTGCGGGATGGTGCCGCCGACGACATAGGAGGGGTCGAGCCCGCAGCGGACGAGGGCGTAGCTGATCATGGCGCTGACAGTTGTCTTGCCATGCGTCCCGGCCACGGCCACGCCTTGCCGTTCACCCATGACGCCGCCGAGCAGAGCGGCGTATCGAGTGACGGCAAGGCCGAGGCCGCGGGCTTTGATTAGCTCCGCGTTGTGTTCGTTCACTGCTGCCGTATGTACGACTAGGTCGACGCCCGCGTCGAGCAGCGAGCCGTCCTGGACGTTCCGCACCACACACCCGCGATGGCGGAGCTGGTCGATGACGTCGGAGTCGGCTGGGTCGGTGCCGGTGACGCGGGCGCCTGCGTCGAGCAGGACGCTCGCCAGGCCGCTCATTCCGCAGCCGCCGATACCTACGAAGTGCACCCGCCTGCCGTTGTAACGGCTCCGCGGGCGGTCCATGTCCGCGGAAGAAGGCTCGGGTGCGCCGACCGTCCGTGGTGGCGCAGGAGGCAACATGTCGCGCCCACCCTAGCGGCGGCCACGCTCGATGCAAACGCTGTGGATGAACCCGGGATAGGGCTCATCGCCTACGACGCAGCATGGCAGCGCCGACCAATGCGACGAAACCGATCGAGGTCGGCTCCGGCACCGGGCGGGCGACGAAGGCGACGAGCTCACCGCCGACAACTGCAGTGCCGGTGATGACGCCGCTCTCGTTGATGCCGGTCGCGTCGACAAGCCCGTCAATGCCGAGGTCATTGGCAAACAGCGTCGACAGGTCGTAGAGCGTGCCGTCGTCGTAGACAAAGGCGGCGTTGACGGGCGTAGGCATAAACGGGTTGCTGTCGTCGAAGCCCTGAATGCCACCGACAATGGTGCCAGCCTCGTTGATCGCGAGGGCAGAGCCGTCGGCATTGGCGATGCCGAGATCGCCGAGCAGTGTCACGCCACCCGTGCCGTCGAAGATGGCCGGCTGGCCGGATCCGCTGCCGGGGTTTTGGGTGCCGACAATGACGCCGCTGTCGCTCACGTCGTAAGCAAGGCCTGTGGAGAACTGGCCGGGCGGGCTGATCTCGACGAGCTCGGGTTCTGCCGCGCTGGCGCGGACGGCCTTGAACGGGCTGAAGCCGACGAACGCTGTGCCGACGAACTCCTCGGTGTTGCTGACACCTTCGAAGCCGGCCGTAGAGGTGAAGGGAATATCGACGTTGCCGTAGTTGACGAGCCCACCGGCTTGTGACCACGTGTAGGCAACCTGACCATTCGCGCTGCCGGCGGTGCCGACGACGGTCCCGTTGTCGTTTACGGCATTGGCGAAGCCGAAGGTGCCACCGATGAAGTTGCCGATCGGCGTTGCGTTGCCGGCTGTATCCCATACGACCGCCTGTGCAAGGTTGGCGTCGTTGCGGCTTTCACCGACGATGAGGCCGCTGTTGTTGATGCCGCGAGCCTCGCCGCTGACCGTGACGCTGGAGACGTTGTCGAGGGTGACAACGCTGCCGTCGGGGTTCCATAGCACGCCGAAGGTGTTGCCGCTGCTATCTGCGGCTTGGCCGACGACTTGGCCCAGGTCATTAATCGCGCGGGCGGTTGAGCCGTCGAAGCCTGCATCGGGCAGAAGCTCGAGCGTGTAGCTCGGCTGAGCAAAGGCGGTCGACGTGACGATAAGGCCCGCAAGGGCGGTGATACTCTGCATGTGTCTCTCCGGAATAAGGTCTCTGCGGCACATCCTAACGGATAGATGCGACCTGATACAACTTGATCAACAGAGACTGTCTAGCGATCATTGGAGCTGCGGTTGGCGCTACTTGAGCGTCGCCAGCAGGTCGCTGAGCTTCTTGTCGCTGACTTTCTCAGCCGTGCCGAGGCCTTGGGCAAACAGGCTGACGCGATACTCTTCAAGCAACCAGCGGAACTTCATCCAACGCGGGCTCAGCGGCCCGGCCTCGATATCGCCGACGCGGTCCAGATACGCCTTCGAATACGGAAAAACGGCGGTCGCCAGCCTGCTGTCACGGTCGAGGCCGGCGTCGAGCAGCTTCGTGTGACGCTGCGAAATGGCTGCGATATAACGCGGCAAATGCGGCAGGTAGCCAGGTGGTGTGCGGACCAAGAAGTCGCTCGGCACGAGGTGAGCAAGTTGCTCCTTCATGTCGTTGACGCTGCTCGTCAATATGTCTGGGACACGACGGTCGAGCTGCAGATAAACCTGCTGGCGGTGAGTCAGCACATTCTGCGCAACCGTCGCGACCTGCTTCACCACGCCACCGAGCTTGCCCCATGCGGCATTGACGCGCTCTTCGAAGGTTGCTTCGTCCCGCACGTCTGCCGCGTCTTCGCCCAGGAACAGTCGGTCGCCGCAGGCTTCGATCAGGTGCGCCCGGAAGCTGCCGGCATTCCCAAGTGGGGAAAACAGCAGGTCGAGCTTGCGCAGGTCCGGCAGGTCGCTGACCTGGTGCTTGATCTGGCTGGCATAGTCAATAAGCAGCAGGCGTCGCACGCCGCGGCGGTGGTTCGCTCGGGCGGCTTCGGGTGTTTCGAGCAGGCGCAGCGATGCCGAGTCGCCCTTGTCGATCAGCGCCGGAAAGCCTTGCACGCCTCGGCCGTTCATCCTGATTTCGACGCGTTCAGGGAGCTCTCCGACGCTCCACTTGACGATGTGATCCCGATGCCACGGGGAGTCGGGTAGCTTGGCGAGCTTGCCACGGGCTTGAACCCTTAGGAGTTTCCGCAGCTCCCGCACGTCACGACCGTGCGCGACCGGGCGGCCATTCTCATCGATGACGCGCAGGTTCAACTTGAGATAGTCACTGAGCTCGTCAGGACGAAGATCAACTTCGTCAAGTGTGACGTCGCGCTCTTGTTGCAGGTACTTCGCGACGGCGGCCGTCAAAGCGGCTTCGCCGAATCGCATCGAAAGCACCGCCCGATGGGCGACCTCCGGCACGGGCACAAATTGCGTCCGAAGCTTCTTTGGCAGCGTGCGAATGAGGTCCGTCACCTTCTCCTCGATGAGGCCGGGCACAAGCCAATCGAGGCGGTCGGCGTCGATCGCGTGCAGGTCTGCCAGGTGCACCGTCGCCGTTACGCCATCGGCGACGTGGCCGGGATCAAACCGGTATTTCAAAGGCAGCTCGATGCCGTTCGTCTCGATGCTTTCTGGGAACTGACCGCCCTCGGCCTCGCTGAGCGAGCGGGCCATGAGGTCCTCAGGTCGCATGTACAGCAGGCGACGGTCCTGCTTCTCGGCGTCGCCACGCCAGCTGTCAAAGCTCCGCCAGTCGACGACAGACGCGGGCAGCCGCGCATCGTAGAAGGCGAACTGCGTCGCCGGGTCGACCATGAGATCACGCCGACGCGTCTTGGCCTCGAGCAGTTCGACGTCGCGCACGAGTTGGCGGTTGTGCCTGAAAAACGCCGCGCCGCTTTCGAGATCGCCGTCGACGAGAGCGCTTTTGATGAAGATCGTGCGTGACTTCTTCGGGTCGACCTTGCCGTAGTCGATAGGCCGCTTGGCGATCGGCAGGCCCCAGAGCGTGACCTTCATCGGCGCGATGACGCGGCCGGTCTTCATCTGCCAATACGGCTCGCCGTAGGTCTTCTTGACGAGATCACCCGCCGCCGCCTCGACCCACTCGGGCTTGACGCTGCAGACGAAGCGGGCATACAGGCGTGACGTTTCGACGAGCTCTGCCGCGACGACCCACTGCGGCTTGGAGCCGAACACGACGCTGCCTGGGAAGACAAAGAACTTGCGTCCGCGGACGCCGTCGTACTCGTTGGCCTCGCCCTTGTGCCCGACATTGCCAAGCAAACCGGGCAGCACGGCGCGGTGCACCTGCTCCGCCGACGCAGGGTCACGATTGAGCTTCCAGTTGCCCGGAGTCGGACCGGCTTCCTGACGGGAGCGGCTTTGTCCAGAACTGCCCAAGCCCGCGACCGCTTCACGCAACTGCCGCTGGACGTCGCCCCACTCCATCATGCGGAGGTAGTTGACGTACCTCGCTTTGCAGACCTGCTTGAGCTTGTTGCGGCTGAGTTCACGACGCTCCTTGACGTACCACCGCCAGAGGTTGACGAGCGTGAGCAGGTCGCTGCCGCCGGCCTTCCAGTCGGCGTGGGCGTCGTCGGCCTCCTTGCGCTTGTCCATAGGCCGCTCGCGCGGGTCCTGAACACTCAGTCCGGCAGCAATGATGATCATCTCGTCGAGACAATCCTCCTCGGCGGCGGCGAGGATCATGCGGCCGAACTTGGGATCCACCGGCAGCCGCGCAAGTTGTCGGCCGACGGTCGTCAGACGACGATGCTCGTCGAGGCCGCCGATTTCTTGAAGCGTCTGGTAGCCGTCACGCACCTGACGCGGGTCGGGCGGGTCGATGAACGGGAACTGCTCGACCGCCCCGAGGCCGAACGCGCTCATCTGCAGAATGACGGCAGCCAGGTTCGTTCTGGTGATCTCCGGGTCCGTGAACTCGGGTCGGCTGGCAAAATCGGGTTCGTCGAACAGGCGGATGCAGACGCCGTCACCGAGCCGTCCGCAGCGGCCTTTGCGTTGGTCGCTCGACGCCTGACTGATCGCCTCGATCGGCAGCCGCTGTACCTTGCTTCTTGCAGAATACCTCGAGATGCGGGCAAGACCGGTATCTACGACGCTTCGGATGCCCGGCACGGTCAGCGACGTTTCGGCGACATTGGTGGCCAGCACGACGCGTCGCTTGCCGCCGGTCTTGAAGACGCGGTTCTGCTCGGCATTTGATAGACGCGCGTAAAGCGGCAGCACCTCGTACGCCCCGAACTGCCCGTGCCTGCCACCGACGTGATCCTCAAGGGCTTTGGCGGCCTCTCGGATTTCCCGCTCGCCGCTAAGGAAGACGAGCGTGTCTCCGCCGGCAACCGTCGGGTCGCGTCCTAGCTCATCGACGGCAGCGATGATGGCGTCGTTGATTTCTTCAGGCTGCGAGCCCCGACCGTGAGGGAGGGGTTCGGGACGATCCTCAGAAACCCCTCCCTCACGGTCGGGGCTCGCTGTTCCGTCGAACAGGGGTCGGTACCGAACTTCGACGGGATAGGTGCGACCCGACACCATGATGACCGGACAGACGTCTGGTCCGCCGAAATGGTCGCTGAATCGCTGCGGGTCGATAGTCGCCGACGTGACGACCACTTTCAGCTCCGGCCTGAGGTCAAGCAGGTTTTTGAGGTGGCCTAGCAGAAAGTCGATGTTGAGCGATCGCTCGTGCGCCTCGTCGACGATGATCGTGTCGTACTGGTTCAGGAACCGGTCGCCCTGCATCTCTGCCAGCAGGATGCCGTCGGTCATGAGCTTGACGAGGCTCGTCGGTGACGTCTCATCGTGGAATCGAACTTTGTAGCCGACGGTCTCGCCGAGCGATGATTTCATCTCATCGGCGACGCGTGCGGCGACGGTTCGGGCGGCGATGCGGCGGGGCTGCGTGTGGCCGATCGTGCCGTAGACGCCGCGGCCGGCTTCAAGGCAGATCTTGGGCAGCTGTGTCGTCTTACCGCTGCCGGTCTCGCCGCAGACGACGACGCAACGGTGATCGCGAACCGCATCTATAATCTCACCGCGCTTCTGACTGACGGGCAGTTCTACCGGATACGTCAGGGCCGGGACGGACGCCCGTCGCGACGCTGCCATCGCTGCCGAGTGTTCTGCCGGCACAAGCACCTTGGCCAGCTGATCAGGCGTCGGCTCGCTGCGACGACTCAGGCCGTGCAGGCGACGCTCAAGGCGATGGCGATCGCGCAGCATCGTCTGGCCGATGACCTCAGCCACGCGATCAAAAGTCACATCGTCGACAACAGACACGGGAGGGGCACGTTAGGTATCCAGTAGCCAGCGAAGGAGTGTCGACTATTGTGCAACATGTCCCTTCCCATCGGCCTTCAGCTTTACACGGTTCGCGATCTCCTGACCGGTGATCAGCTTGGTGACACGTGCAAGAAATTGGCTGACATCGGCTACACCCATGCCGAAGTCGGACCTTTTTCTGGTCACACCACCGAGGCCGTGACGAAGGCGAGTCGCGACGCCGGCCTGACCGTGGTCGGCAGCCACGAAGGCAGCCTCATCGAAGACTCGGCCGACGATACGCTGAAGATGCTGGCCGACCTGGGCATTAAGCACGCCGTCCAGCCGTATCTGACAGAAGAACATCGCACGGCAGAGGGGTACAAGAAGGTCGCCGACAAGCTCGGCAAGCTCAGGCACGATGACATCGCGATCCTGTACCACAACCACGAGTGGGAGTTCGACAAGCTCGACGGCGACAGGACCGGCTATGACGTGCTGATCATGGAGACGCCCGTCGCGGTCGAGCTCGATACGTGCTGGGTGAGCGTCGCAGGGCACGACCCCGTGCAACTCATGAAGTCGCTGCAGGACCGGTTGCACCTCATCCACGTCAAGGACTGCAACGACTTCGAGAAGAAGACGCTCTGCGAGCTCGGCGACGGCAAGGTACCTGTCAAGGACATCGTCGCCGCTGCGCCCAGCTGCGGCGTCGAGTGCCTCATTGTCGAGCAGGACGGTGATTGGATGAACAACGACCCGATGGCGTCGGTGAAGAAGAGCTACGACTACCTGAAGTCGATTCTCTGACACGCTAGGGCGTCGCGTCACAGCCCAACGAGTCACCGCAGAACTGGACGTCGCTGCAGTCGGGGGTCGGGCCGCACCACCACCAGTCGCACCAGTGGTCAAATCGGCCACGCTTCCTCGAGCCTTTTTCGCGCTCGTCGCTTGCCTGTCGCTGGGCTTGCTCACGGCGGTCCTGCTCGTCCAGCAGGGAGAAGGCAGCACCACGGCAGCGGTCGAACCGTCGCCGCATGAGGCGACGGGACGTCACGACGCCGAAGCGGCGGACGATCTCGAGGCCGAAGGCTGAGCATGACCTGCCACCGTGGACGAGTCGGTGCGGACACGACCATCCCTTGTGCGGGCTGATCATCCGTCGATACAGGAGGATGAGCGTCGTCGCCGACAGATCCAGCGGCAGCACGGTGACGTGGCGGGGCGGCAGACGCATCAGCGGTGGGTTATACCCGCCGGACGACCAGCGTGTCGTTCTGCCCGCCGAAGCCGAAGTTGTTCGTCATCACCACGTCCAGGCGGTCGACCTTCCGTGACACGTTCGGCACATAGTCGAGGTCGCATTCGGGTCCGGCACGATCCAGATTGATCGTCGGCGGCAGCGTCCGGTCACGAATGGCAAGGACGCACGCAATCAATTCCACCGCTCCGCTGGCGGCGATCAAGTGCCCCATCATGCTCTTGATGCTGCTGACCGGTACGTCCTTCGCCCGATCGCCCAGCGCTTTCTTGATGGCGGCTGTTTCGGTCGAGTCGTTCTCCTTGGTGCCAGTGCCGTGGGCGTTGACGTAGTCGATGTCGGCAGGCGTCACGCCGGCATCGTCCATCGCCTGAAGCATGGCGCGGACGGCCCCTTCGCCCTCGGGGTGTTGGTCGGTCACGCGGAATGCGTCGGCGGTGCTGCCGTACCCGGCAACCTCGGCAATGGGCTTGGCACCACGTTCGGCCGCGTGCCTGGCCGATTCGATTACAAGCATGCCGCTACCTTCGCCGAGCACAAAGCCGGCGCGGTCGGCGTCGAACGGCCGGCTGGCTCTCTGCGGATCTTCGTTCCGCTGCGACAGGGCGGTCAGGCGGTTGAACCCGGTGACGCCCAGCGGGTGGATCATGGAATGTGCTCCGCCGACCAGCATGGCGTCGGCCTCGCCGCGTCGGATCATCTCAGCCGCCTCGCCCGTCGCCTGGCAGCTTGCGGCACAAGCCGTCAGGCAGTTGGCAGACGGCCCGTGAGCTCCGGCCAGGCGTGCCACGTGGAACAACGGCATGTTCGGCTCCTGCTCGTGCTCACGGGTCACGTCCATCAATTGCGACGCGACTTCGTGCCACGCGGCCACATCAAAGTCGCTGCCGTGCTGCCCTGCCAAGGCGGCGGCGGTGTAGGCGCTGTAGTCGAGCGAACCCTCACCGCTGCCGAGGTAAACGCCAAACCGTTCGGAATCGACCGCGTCCATGATCCCGCTTGCTGCGAGTGCTTGCTTGGCAGCCCCCATGGCAAACGCGGTGTTACGGCCGACGTTACCAAAGGGCTTGACGTCGTACTCCCGTACTTGTGCTGAAAAGGTGGTCGGGAAGGCTGAGGCGTCGAACAGGTCGGTCCGCGACACGCCGCTCTCGCCATCGAGCAGTCGTTGCCACACGCTCTGCAGATCATGGCCCATCGGCGTGATCCAGCCCATCCCGGTGATGACAACGCGGTCGTCGCTACGCATGGCGGAGGGTAGAGCAGGTAGTGGGCGACGAAGTTGCACCAGAGGTGTCAAAGCCAGTGACGGTGCTCTGAAGTGTGTTCAATCGACACGTCGCAACACCAGCGACGCGTTTTGTCCCCCGAGGCCGAAGCTGGCTGTCAACGCGACGTCGACCCTCGCTTCTCGACGCTCCTGTGCAACGTTCAGCGACGCGTCGATCAGAGTCGTGACCCGTGGCGTGGGTGGCAGCGCACCGTCGTGAACTGCCATAGCGGCGAAGGCGATGTCCATCGCACATCCTGCCGCGGCGGTGCCGACAGCATGCTTGGTCGGGCACAGAGCCGGCTTCGACAGGTCGTCGCCGAACACGCGCTTCAGGCCCGAAAGCTCAGAGGCGTCGTGGTGGGCAATGCCGAGCCCGTGCGGCACGACGGCGTCGACCTCACCCGCTTCGACGCCTGCCTCACGCAATGCCGCCCGGCATGCGGCGGCGTAGGCCTTGCCCTCGGGGTCGGGAAGGGCAGGGTCGACGGTGTCTTGCGAGCTTCCGAACCCTGCAATTTCCGCATAGATCGTCGCTCCACGAGCGCGGGCGTGGTCGAGCTCTTCGAGGATGAGCAACGCGCCGCCGTCTGCCGCGGCGCAACCGTCGGCGGACTGATCGAAAGGCTTGACGGCGTCGCCGGTCGTCAGGCGGCCGAGCAACTGCTGGCGGATCACGCCCATCGGGCTCAGCAGTGCCTCGGCACCGCCGGCAATGGCCAGATCACACTTGCCGCGGCGGATCGATCGGGTCGCTTCGCCGATGCTGAGCGAGCCGCTTGCCTCTGCGCACGTGATGTTGTTCGACGGGCCGGTCAACCCGTGGATGATCGTTACGTGACACGCCAGCATGTTCGGCAGGTACTTCAGTAGCCACAACGGCGTTAGCTGGTTCATGCCCTCCCGGCCCCACTTCTGCCAGTCGATCTTGCCGTCGTCCCCGCGAGCGACGTCAAAGGCGGCAGACAGTTCGTCGAGCTCGGCTGAGATGAGACCAGCCCCGATGTTGCAGCCGAACCTGGCCGAGTCGTAGCTTGCGCCCTCGTCGTCGGCGCGGCTCTTGAGGCCGCTTGAGGAAAAAGCATCTTGTGCAGCGACGACGGCAAGCTGGATGTCGCGCGCCATCATCTTCGTCGCCTTGCGGTACGACTTGGGCACGTGCTGAGCGATCTTGAACTCGGGAGGACGGCCCGCGATGGTCGAAGCAAAGCCGCCGGCCTGGAGCCAGTCGTCCTTTCTTACGCCTGAATCGCCCGCCAGCAGTCGTTGCCACGACTCGGCGGCGGTGAGGCCGAGCGGCGAGACCATGCCAATTCCCGTGATGACGACGCGCCGGCGGTGGGGCATGGCCGCAGCCTACGCGCTGCGCGGCGGCGGCCACTTCGGGCTGACGGCGGCGGCAACACAGACCAATGTTCCACGTGGAACATTGCCAACCCCTTTGGCGGTCCGCCAAGCGGGTTCATCGTCATGGCGAACGGAGCAACACGGTCGGCAGGTGGTGGCCCAGCTTGCCGGGGCCGCCCGAACTGCCGCCGTCATTCGTCGGCGGGTCGTCCGCCGTCAGGAAGGGGTGCTTCAAAAACTACGAACGTCGTGCGTGTAAAGGCGCGACTAGCCCTACGCCGTCATGCGCTACTGCGAGAAAAATGCGGTGCGCAACGGCGGCCGCGGCGGCGCAGCGCCCTCACACCAACTCGGGCGTCTTGACACCTTCGAGCAGAGACATGAATTGCGGCGTGAAGACAAAGTTGTGCTCCGGAAAGCCAAGCCCGCTCATGTTCTGGTCGATGTGGCTGAACATCATCGAGATCGTCGCGACCAGCTCGTCGCCCACCTTGGCCGTGCCGCTGCAACTGGCACCTGCGGTGCCGAAGGTGTCGAGTGTCGCCTCGTACCGGATGACGTCGCCGGGCCGCACGAGCCGCTCGAAGTCGGCCTTGCCGATCTTGGCGAGGATGACCTTTTCCTTGAAATGCGCCCGCATCGCCGACGAGAATGCCCGCGGTCTGGGCAAACCCTTCGACAATGAGTGAGTGCGGAAAGATCGGCAGCGACGGGTACAGATCGTGCAGATGATCCTCCGCCGCCGTCACCGCCTTAATGGCCGTCGCGGACGTGCCGGACTCGAAGTGCTCGAAACGGTCGATCCAGATCCAGCGCATGGTTGAAGGTAGGGGCGGGTATTGGTATGGGCAGAGTCGGAGGAAGCGCGAAGGCGCGAAGAAAGGCGAAGAGAGAGCGAAGCAGAAGCAGAAAAGAGAAGGGGTTCAGAATCTGAGTGCTACTCCCCTTCCTTCTTCTGACCTTCGCTCTCTCTTCGCCTTCCTTCGCGCCTTCGCACTTCCTCCGACCGCCGCTCAGGCGCCTTCTTCATGTCGAGTGTGCCTTCTTCTTCAATTTTGCCGGAGCGTTGGAGCCAGGTGGCTGCGCCCCAGACGACGAGAGCCCAGGAGAGGCCGATGAGCCAACCGGCAATGACGTCGGTCGGCCAATGGACGCCAAGGAAGACGCGGCTGAGGCCCACGAGCAGCGGAATCAGCAGACCGATGCCGAAGATGTACGCCTTCATGCCCGGCGACTTGACGAGCTTGGCCAGCAGCACCGCCATCGTCAGCCAGGCGACGGCCGAGTTGGCGCTGTGGCCGCTGGGGAAGCTCGGCGTCATCGTGTGACTGCGGTGGGCGAACACGTCAGGCCGCGGGCGGTCGAAGATCTCCTTGAGGATCAAGCTGATGACGAGCCCGCCGACCACGCTGGCGATGACGAACAGCATCGCCTTCCACCGGCCACCGAGGCCGAGGAAGATGACGACGCCCAGCGTCATTAGCGAGATAGCAGCCGTTCCACCGAGTGCGGTGAGGTCGCGACCGACCTCTTGCCAGAACCCGCTGAGCGTGTCGTACCTGCCGCCGACGGCTTCGAGGATCGACAGGTCGAATGAACGCGTGTCATTGTCACTGACTTCGTCGGCAATGGCGATAAAGCCCCACGTCCCGGCCGTCGCCAGCAGGATCGCGACGATCGGCAACCACCCGCGACTGCCGAGGTATTCGAGCCAATGCCGCGCCTTCCCCGCCAGGCCACGCTCGGTCCAATGAAGCTGCTCGTCGTTCGTCACGACGGCAGGCTAGGGGCTTGTGAGCAGCCTGTTAACGGGCAGATCGCAGCCATGACTGTTGGGCGTGCGCGACATCTAGCTGCGGGCGACTGGAACCGTCGCGTTTTGCGAGTCGCCCCGAGCCGCGGTCCCACGAACCGTCGGTCTGACGAGGCAGGCAGCACTACGCCTCCGTGCTCCAGGCAGCGGTTGTCCGCTCAGGCCAAGTCTTCTTCCGGGAAGCCATAAGCACGTTGCTATCGCTCTCGTCAGACCGGCGGTCCGTGGGACCGCGGCTCGGGGGCTTTCCCTTATCAAGCGACGGTCACGCCGCCGACGCTGCCGGGTTGGCTGTTGATCGCTGCCGACGGTTCGTCGACGCTGTCACCGACGGCATTGACTTCACGCTCGGCCTCGCGTTGCGGGTCGACCGTGACCTCCTCAGCGGCAGGCATGGCCAGGGCGATGATCGTCTGGCCGGCTTTGGGTGAGGACTTGATGTCTCCTGCGACCACGTTGAGCGCGCCTCCGTCACCGCTGACGAAGAGCAGGACGGCCGGGCTGACGTCGTCGTCGTGCAACTGACGCCACTCGGCGAAGCCAAATTCCTTTGTCAGCTTCGTCCGCCGAACGATGGCACCACCTGCGATGAGGTCTTCGAGCCGGTCGTACGTCGGCCCACCTTCAAACGCCGGCCTGCCGCGGACGTCGCCGGTGACGTCGCTCCGCTTGTCGCCGGCTTCGCCCTTGCTGTTGGCCTTTTGCTTGCGGCGTTCGCTTTCGGGCGAGAGCTGGAAGACGTTGCTGCGTCCGAAGTGGCGGCCGTACTGCAGACAGGCGAGGCTGTTGACCTCGTTGTTGGGTGTCAGCGACAGCAGCCGGCCGATGCCGGTGAGCTCGATGGCTTCGTGAACCTGCGGGCTCAGCACGTTGGCGACAAGCGTCGGCAGGCCGTCGAGCCGCGCCCGCTGAATGTTGTTGTAGTTGAGGTCGACGAGCAGCACCTCGACCTTGGCTTCCTTGAGCGCGTGGCCGACCTGGCGTGCCAGTGGACCGGCACCGGCGATGAGGAAGCCTGCGTTGTCGGGATTGGCAAGATTAAGTCGTCGCGCGACCCACACGCTCGTCAGGCCATAGACGGCCACGGTGACGACAATGGTCAGGAAGATGTAGGGCGTCAGCAGTTCTGCGCCGACGACGCCCTGGGCTTCGAGCGAGATGCCGAAGACGCTGGCGATGGCTGCGGCGACGATGCCGCGCGGGGCCATCCATGCCAGGAACAACTTGTCCTGCAGACTCGCCTTGCCGCCCAGGATGCCGAGCGTGCTGGCAAAAACGGCCAGCGGCCGAATGAGGAAGATCAGCACCGCCAGGAACAGACCCGCGCGCCACCAGTTGATCGTCGCCAGGTCTTCAAGCCGCAGCCGGGCGGACAAGGCGATGAACAGCAGCGCGATCATGAGGACGACGAGCGTCTCCTTGAACTCGAGGATGTGCGAGACGCGAACACGCTTCTGGTTGGCCAGGGCGATGCCCATGACGGTGGTCGCGAACAAGCCGGCTTCGGGGGCGAAGAAGTTGCTCAGCGTGAAGGCACCGGCCGCCAGGGCGAGCGCGAGCGGGATCTGCAGGTGATCCGGCACGGCCTGTCGCCGCATCATGAAGACGAGTAACCCCGCTGCCGCCAGACCGATGGCGGTGCCGCAGACGCTGGCCATGGCCGCGCCGTAGGCGAAGCTCCAGAACGTGCTGGCTTCGCCGACGCGGGCACCGGCGAGCAGCGCCTCGAAGACCAGCACCGCCAGCAACGCGCCGATCGGGTCGATGACGATGCCCTCCCACTTGAGCACCTTGCCGACGCTGCCGGTCGGTCGCACGAAGCGCAGTAACGGCCCGATGACCGTCGGCCCGGTCACGACAAGAATAGCACCCAGCAACGTCGCAATGCCCCACGGCAGGTCGAGGATGAACCCGGCGGCAAGCGACGCCAGGATCCACGTCACAAATGCGCCGACGGTAACGAGACTCAACACAGCCGGTCTGACGCCGCGGATCTCGCTGAACGTGAGCGACAAACCGCCTTCGAACAGGATCAGGCCCACCGCAAGGCTGACGAGGGTGAGCAGGACGTCCGTCTCGAAGACGCCGTCGATGTCGAGGAATCTGGGCGATTCGAGTGCGAGCACATCGCTTGTGAACCAGAAGGCGATAGGCCCGGCGACGAAGCCGAAGGCGAGCAGGAGCAGAATCGACGGCACCTTGAGCCGCCAGGCGAGCCACTGGGCAAAAACGCCCAGGACAACCACGGCTGTGACGGCGATGGCTTCCGGAGAGACGCCACCTTCCGCGGCAGCGAGAGGTGCAGCGTTGAACAGCGAAAGCATGAAGTCGGCCGGCACGGCGGCAGCTTACCCGCGTCGACTGCCCGTCGCGACCCGGCCGGGCTGCGGTCGGCTTCACGCAGAATTAACACGCTCGTAGCGATAGACCGCCCGATAGATGGCCTCGACCTGATCGGCTTCGACCACGGTTGGCGGGTGACGCTGATTCCGCGGCTGCAGGCGGACGGTCGCCGAGCCGTCGGCGGCTTCTTCGAAAAAGACGCGCTTGAACGTCGATTCCCCGTCGGCCAGGCGGACGAAGCAGTCGTCGCCCGTCGTCGGCTCGGCGGCGGGGCTGAAGATGACGATGTCCCCCTCGGCGTACGGGGGCGTCATCGAATCGCCGTAGACGCGGCAGGCAAAGGCGTCGGGGTCGTGCACCTCCGGGCTGCTTACGTACGCGTCGGCCGCGGCGGCGGGGTAGCCGAGGTCGGTGAACTCCGTCGGGTACCCGCAGGAGACTTTGTTGATCACGGGTACAGCATGCACGCGGACAGGCTCGACGTTGGCGGCAGTCGATTCGACAAGGCGTTGCAGCGCGCCACTGCCGAGGGCGCGGTCGAGATCGAGTCCGCCGGACGTGCCGGTGGCCCGGCGGGCGAGTTCGAGGAGCATGTGTCGAACGTCGGTGGGCGTGCGGGCGAGGTGGGCCCGGCTGACGAGTTCACCCCCGGTAAGGTCGAGGGCCTTTTCGATGCGTCGCAGCTTGTCGTCGCTGGGCGGGTTGCCGACGTTGCCGGTTTCGATGAGCGAGAGATAAGGCTTACTGACGCCGGTCGCCGCGGCGAGGGCGTCGAGGGTGAGCCGCTTGGCCTTGCGCTGCTGCCGCATGTAGGGGCCGAGTGAGCTGGGCTGGTCGGACGTCTCGGGCACGCGAACAAGCTTATGTCGCTGCTGAAGCGGGTGTTGCTTCACGAGCTCGGGGCTATTTCGGGTCGGCAGGCATTGGCGGTTGCGAAAACAGGGGTGGCGCGCTTACAACGCGCTCATGGCGAGTGTCGTAGTCGAGCAACCCTGGACGGTGAAGCGTCTGCTGCAGTCGACGGCGGAGTTTCTAGACAAGAAGGGCGTCGACTCGCCTCGCGTTTGTGCGGAGATGGTGCTGGGCCACGTGCTGGATCTGCCGCGGATCAAGCTGTACACGAATTTTGACCAGGTTCCGACGGACGACGAGCGGGCCAAGCTCCGCGATTTCGTCAAGCGGGCCGGCGCGCACGAGCCGGTGCAGTATCTGACAGGGCGGGCCGGGCTTCTTCAGCCTGGATCTTGAGGTGACGAAGCGACGTCCTCGTGCCGCGGCCGGATACGGAGACGCTGGTCGATGCCGTTGTGCGCCGCGTGAAGCTCGACGGCCGGGCCAGTGAGCCGTTGCGGATTCTCGACGTTTGCACGGGCAGCGGGGCGATCGCGGTCGCGTTGGCGAGCGTGCTGACCAAGGCGCAGATTGTCGCGAGCGACATCAGCGAAGGGGCGATGGCGGTCGCGAGGCGGAACGTCGAGCAGCTGAAGCTTGGCGAGCGGGTTGAGTGCCGCGTGGGCGACTTGTTCGCCGCGGCGGCGGGTGAGATGTTCGACATCGTGACTGCTAATCCGCCCTACATCCCAAGCGGCGACTTGCCGAAGCTCGACAGCAACGTCCGCGACTATGAGCCGCACTTGGCCCTGGACGGCGGGGCCGATGGGCTCGATCTGCACCGCCGGATCCTCGACGAAGCACCTGCCGTGCTGAGCGAAGACGGGCGGTTGTACGCCGAGATGCAGTTCGATCAGGCCGAGTCGCTGCGTGAGCTGGCGGCGGCGGCGGGATGGCGAGACGTGGAGGTGGCCGTCGATCTGGAGGGTCGCGATCGTGTGCTAACGGCCTTGCGACCTTCGACGCCGTGACGACGTATGGTCGTCGTATGCCCGCTGCGATGACCATCACGGAGAAGATTCTCGCCAAGCACGCACAGCGTCGTCACATTCGGCCTGGCGAAAGCGTCTGGGTCGACGTCGACGTCCTCATGACTCACGACGTCTGCGGCCCGGGAACGGTCGGCATCTTCCAGGAAGAGTTCGGCAAAGACGCCAAAGTCTGGGACCCGGATCGCGTCGTCATCGTGCCTGACCACTACATCTTCACCGCCGATCTCAAGAGCTACCGCAATGTGCAGTTGCTTCGCAAGTTTGTGAAGGAGCAGGGGCTCAAGTACTACTACGACCCCGACTTCATCGAGAAGGAGGGCATGCCCTCGCCGTACCTGGACCCGACGAAGACGAGCTACAAGGGCGTCTGCCACAAAGCGCTGCCCGAAGAAGGTCACGTGCGGCCGGGTGAGATTCTGCTCGGCACGGATAGTCACACCTGCACCGCCGGCGCGTTTGGGCAATTTGCGACCGGTGTCGGCAACACGGACGCGGCCTTTGTACTCGGTACGGGCAAAACCTGGCTCAAGGTGCCGCCGACGATGCGGTTCAACTTCGACGGCGAAATCCCGGCGTACCTGACGGCCAAGGACCTGATTCTGGCCGTCATCGGTGAGATCGGCGTCGACGGGGCGACTTACCGCTCCATGTACTTCGCAGGTGACGGCATCGCGTCGCTCACGCTCGAAGACCGCATGACGCTGACCAACATGGCCATCGAGGCCGGTGGCAAGAACGGCGTCTGCGACGTCGACGACAAAACGCTCGACTACGTCAAAGCCCGCAGCAATCGCCCGGAATGGGACGTCGTGACCGAGGACGACGGGGCCGAGTACTTCAGCGAGCACGCCTGGAACCTCAACGTGATGGAGCCGATGGTCGCCAAGCCCCACTCGCCGGACAACAAGGACCTGGCCCGCAATTGCAGCGATGTCAAGCTCGACCGGGCCTACCTCGGCTCGTGCACGGGTGGCAAGATCACGGACATGATCTTCGCGGCCAACATTTTGGTTGGCCACGAGGTCAAGATCCCGACGTACGTCGTGCCGGGTTCGACCGAAGTGCACGCCGACATGCAGCGGCTGAACATTCGCGGTGTCGAGAAGGACCTTAACGAGAAGAGCATCGAAGACGTGCTCGCCGACGCCGGCTGCCTCATCGGACCTTCGGGTTGCTCGGCCTGCCTCGGCGGCCCGAGCGACACGTTCGGCCGACTCAACGAGCCGCTGACGTGCATCAGCTCGACCAACCGCAATTTCCCCGGCCGCATGGGCGACAAAAACGCCGGCGTCTACCTCGCCAGCCCGCTCACCGTCGCCGCCAGCGCTCTTACCGGCCGCGTGACCGACCCACGGGACTACGTCAGCGAAAAGATCGAGACCGGCACCGCCGGCGTCATCTGATCTGCAATTGGCGTTTCTTCAAACTGTCGCCACATCCAGCGATCCACGGCGGCGTAGGGCACCTGCGCCCAAGTGGCTTAGCGCCAAGTCGTGGGCCTCGTCGTACTTGGCTGCCAGCACCGACCAGTCGAACTGGCCGGCCATCTTCTCGACGCGGTTCCGCAGGTCGATCCGCTGACGACGCGTCAGCCGCGTGAAGCCGTGCAGGTAACTGGCAAGCTGTTCGACGCTGGTGTCGAACCCCTCACGGGCGCGGTCCAGCACGAGCATGCCCGGCGTGTGCGGGATGTACGACGGGATATTCTGCTCGATGCCGTCCTGGTCCCGCACATAGCTGCCGAATCCGGCGAGGTCCGTCGTCACGCTCGGCAACCCGCTGGCCATCGCCTCCATCGGTGTGTAGCCCCACGGCTCGTAATAGCTCGGGAAGATGCCCGCGTGACACCCACGGACGAACTGGCTGTAGTCGAGGCTGATGAGCGGGCTCGTCGCCGCCACGAATTGCGGGTGAAACACAACTTTCACCGGATCTTCGGGCTTGTTGATGAGGTCGCGATGCCGCAGGTGCGCCAGCACCGGGTCGCCCGCGTCATCAATCAGGTCGTGCGTGACGACGCTTGGGAACCTTCGTACGCGAGCGGCGTTGATCGCGCGTTTGAGCTTGATCTCTGCCTCTTCATCGATGAGGTCGCCGCGTCGGAACATTTGTCCGCGAGAGGCCGAGTCGAACAGCCGCCTGCCGATCTGTTCCTTGAGCTCGTCACACGTCCGACGCAGCTCGTCGAGCTGCGCCTGGTTGGCCAGTGTCTCGACGTTGACGCTGCGGACCGGTGCCTTGGTCACGATGAACGCGACGACGGTGGGCACGTCTTCGCCGTCGACGTCGCGTGCCCAGGTCAGCTTTTGATTCAGGCGGTAAAGCGACTCGATGAAGAGGTCGAGCCCCTTGTTCTTGTACTCGTAGCGGCCGCTCGTAAAGAGGTAGAGCGTCTTGTCGAGGTCGAACGGCTGCGACGGGAAGAAGTGGCCGCGGACGAAGTTGTGGATCTCCTGCTTGTACTGGTCGTGCAAGTGGTGGAACTCGTGCGGCGCCTCGAAGTCCTCGAGATCGAGGCCGTTAGGCAGGATCACATCGGGGTCGCGGCCGAGGAGGTGTTCGGCCTCGCGACGCGTGACGTTGCTGACGGTAGTAAAAACGGTCGCCGAGTGCGCTGCCGCCTTTTCGATGCGGTGCCGCGGGCCGATCGCGTACTTGTCGGCCTCCTTGTCAGCGTCGTAGAACGGCAGGTGGTCATAAAATTTCGCGTCGTCACCCGCGAGGTATCGACCCAGCAGCGTCGCGTGCGTTGTGAAGACCGTCTGCATCGGTATCTGCCGATGGGCGATGCGAGGCAGGGCGACGGCTGCCATCCATTCGTGGAAGTGGCCCAGCACCGGCCGCTTGATCGTGCCGGCCACCTCGCTGACGGCGGCGAAGAAGTCGGCACACGCAAAGCCGAAGGCGACGACTTCGTTCACCTCACCGTCGCCGGCCTCGGTGGTGATGCCGTGGTCGTTGAACAGCAGGTACTTGTCTTCGTGAAGCCGGCCGAAGCGGGCACGGTGGTCCAGGAGGATGACACGCGGCCGCCCGGGGATGAGCCAGCGGCCGTGGTGAGCCTTGACACCGTGTCGGGCGGCGACGTCCATGATGTCGCGGAAAATGCCGTCCGGTGGCTGCTCGTCAAACTCGGTCGCCGCGGTGGCCGGGTTGTACGGGCCGACCAGGGCGTAACGCTGGCCCCATCGTTGAAACATGGCCTGCGCCTTGGTACGCAGCACGGTGTAGATGCCACCAAGTTGCCAGCAGACTTCCCAACCGACCTCGAAGAAGAGCGCCTCCCGCGCCGCCGCATCGGCTAGCGGGCCGGCCGTGCCGGTCGAAACGTTTCTTCCATTGGCGTGCGGCATGGCGGGAGCATATCGGCTGCAGAAGCCGTTTCGACCGAACCCGACAATGCGGCTTGATTGACCCGCACAAAGGGGTCTACACTGCCGGCCCGCTGGTGAAAGTCAGCGGGCCGTTGCCCAGGTGGCGGAATTGGCAGACGCGCTACCTTGAGGTGGTAGTGTCCAAACAAACGGACGTGCTGGTTCGAATCCAGTTCTGGGTACTGAAAAGGCCGCCTTCACGGGCGGCTTTTTCTTTGGCGTCGTTTACATCAGGCCCAACTCCAGCAACGCCACCTCGCTCATCTTGCTCTTGTCCCAACGCGGCGACCAGACCAGGTCGACCTTGCACGACGCCACGCCGTCCACCGGCTCGACCGCCCGCTGCACCATGCCCGGCATCTCGCCAGCCACCGGGCAAGCCGGGGCGGTGAGTGTCATGTCGATGGCGATCTGCTCGCCACCTTCGACCGTCGTCAGGTCAATCTTGTAGATCAGCCCCAGGTCGAACAGATTCACCGGCAGTTCCGGGTCATAGACCGTCCGCAGCGCCTCGATGACGCGCTCCTTGATGATCCGCTGATGGTCGTTCAGCGACCCGTCGAGCGCGCGGTCGATCGGCGTCTCGTCGTTGAGCTTCTTGACCCCTGTCTCAGCCACCGGCGGAGCCTTGCGCAGCTCCTCGACCTTGTCATTGCTCGGCAGGACGTTGAGGCTTCGCATCGGCATGGTGCACGTTACGCAGCCTTGGCGTTGGCCCGGGCCAGACTCATGATGCGATTGAGCATCGCCTCGACGCCGCTGCGACGTTGGACGCTGATGAGGTTCTGGAAATCGAGCTTGCGGAGCAACGCCTCGACGTCGAACCCTGCGATGGCGGCAGCGCTTTGACCGCTGAAGACATGTTGCAGCACGCCGATGAGCCCGCGGACGAGCTCCGCATCACTGTCGGCAAGGAGATCGAGCGCGTCCTCGGTCCCGGGCCGTCGGCGGGCGGTGAGCCAGACCTGACTCATGCACCCTTTGACGTGGGTCGCCTCGTTCTTGTCGCTGTCGCGCATCGGCAGCAGCTTGCGGCCGAGCTCCAGGATGAAGTCCCGCGGATCTTCTCCGGCCTCCTTGAGGAAGTTCATGTCTTCGATCAACGCCGCCGCCGCTTCGTCGGGCGTGGGTGCTTGCGGCTCCGGCCAAGCAATTTCAGCGTCTTGGTCTGCTGCGACGCTTCGCTTCCCGGTGTGTTGCTTCGTCTCGGCGACGATGTCGATCAGCCCCTGCGCGAGTCGATCAACTTCGGCCGTCGTGTTGTAAAAGGCGAAGCTCGCCCGGGTCGTGCCGGGAATGCCGAAGGCCTCCATGAGCGGCTGCGCGCAGTGGTGGCCGGTACGGACGGCAATACCGCGGGCGTCGAGTTTCGTGCCGATATCGAGCGAAGAGATCGGGGGGTTCTCGAGCACGAAACTGACCACCGCCGCCCGACCCTCGGTGTCGCCGATGATGCGAAGACCCGGCACCTTCCGCAGTGCGGACGTGGCGTGTGCGAGTAGCACGTCTTCCTGCTGTCGGATGGCGTCGAAGCCGACCGACTGCACGTAGTCAACCGCAGCCCCGAGGCCGATGACGCCGGCGATGTCTGGCGTACCGGCCTCGAACTTGGCGGGAATGGGCGCGTAGGTGGTGCCGGTCCAGGCGACGTTGTCGATCATGTCACCGCCGCCGTGGTAAGGCGGCATCGCGTCGAGCAACGCTCGGCGGCCCCACAGCACGCCCACACCCATCGGGCCCAGCAGCTTGTGCCCGCTGAAGCAGTAGAAGTCGCAGCCGAGCGCCTGCACGTCGGTCGCAAAGTGCCCGACCGCCTGAGCGCCGTCGACGAGGACGACAGCTCCGACCGCTTTGGCGGCGTCGATGATGCTCACCAGGTCGTGAACGACGCCGAGCGCGTTGCTGACGTGCTGGATGGCCACCATCCTGGTCTTCGCTGTGACGAATTCGCTCAGCTTCGACAGGTCGAGCGAACCGTCGTCGTCCATCGGCAGCGTCTTGACGACGGCCCCGGTCGCCTCGGCGGCGAGCTGCCAGGGGACGATGTTGCTGTGGTGCTCGAGGGCCGACAGCAAGATCTCGTCGCCCGCTTGAAGCTGCGAGCGGCCCCATGCAAACGCGACGAGGTTGATGGCCTCTGTCACACCGCGGACAAAGACGCACTCTGCCGGTTCAGGGGCATTGATGAAGTGAGCGACCTTCAGCCGGGCATCGTCAAACGCCTTCGTCGCCCGCTGCGACAGCGAGTAGACGCCACGGTGAATGTTGGCGTTGTCGTGCTCGTAGTAATGCGTGATGGCGTCGATGACGCATTGTGGCTTCTGCGTCGTCGCCGCATTGTCGAGGTAGACGAGCGGCTGACCGTTCATCTCGGTCGAGAGAATCGGGAAGTCGCGTCGAACAGCCTCGACATCAAGCATCGCCCCAGGAGCATCGGCAGAAACAGGCACATGGCACGCTAGTGCTGTGGTTAGTCTCCACCCTCAAAAGATCACGCGATCCGACCGCCGCGGCCGCAGCAGCGTCAGGCCACTCACCGCCAGCAGGCTCAGCGTGCCCGGCTCGGGGATGAGCAGGTAGCTGATTTCCAGCCGGACCGCTGACAGGCCGGACATGCTGATGTCGCCGGTCTCTTCGAAGATGAAGATTTCGCCCTCGATCTCAGGGCCGCCGTTGACCGTGGTGTAGCCGGCAAGCGGGTTGTCGGTGTTGTCGTCGACGCCACCGGCAAACGGGCCGAACGTCTGACCGCCGATCGTCAGAAAGGCTTCGATGCCGAGCGAGTCGGGGACGATGCCCGCGGTCAGGTCGATGCCGTCGAGCACGCCGTTGGCGATGTTAGTACCGGCCGCAAAGGCGAGAAAGTCGGCTGCTTCGGTCGGCGAACCGTTCGACGCGGTGAACGTCGAGCCCGCAGGCAGCAGACTGTCGGACGTCGTCGATAGATCGAGGAACGTTGTCTGCAGGCTGCCGGTTTCGAACTGTCCGCTCGTGAACGTCAACGGCGTGCCGAAGGGCGTGACGTAGTTGTTCGTTTCGCCGAAGGTGACGATGGTGTCGAGCAGTGCCTGGTTTGGGTCGTCGGTGACGTTGGGTGTCAGTGCGAGCAGCGATACGCCGAACGTGTCACCCGGCTCGACCTGCGCGGACGCAGTGGCGGTGGCCAGAGTAGAGACGGCAAGGCAAGCGACGGCAAGGTGGCGGATCATGGGCAAGTTCTCCTTGGTGAGGCGACAGCGTACCAGAATCGGCTACGACATGGCGGGTTCTCGAACAGGACGCCGCCTAGCCTCGCCGCCTTATGCCAAAGCGCGTCGCCATCGTCGGAGCGACCGGGGCCGTCGGTCAGGAGCTGCTCAAGATTCTGCCCGAACGTCGCTTCCCCGTCGCCGATCTGAAATTGCTCGCCAGCGCTCGCAGCGCGGGCAAGGCGTGCGACTACGACGGCACGACGCTGACGGTCGAGGAGACGAAGGCGGACAGCTTTGACGGTATCGACGTGGCTTTCTTCAGTGCCGGCGGGGCGATCAGCCGTGATTTTGCACAAGCCGCCGTCGATGCCGGAGCGATTGTCGTCGACAACACGAGCGCGTTCCGGATGTCGGAGGACGTGCCGCTCGTCGTGCCGGAGGTGAATCCCGAGGCCGCCAAGGAGCACAAGGGCATCATCGCCAACCCGAACTGCTCGACGATCCTGATGAACGTCGCGGTTTGGCCGCTGCACAAGGCATTTGGCGTGAAGCGCGTGGTCGTGAGTACCTACCAGGCGGTCAGCGGTGCAGGCGCGGCAGGGTTGGCAGAGCTCGATCGCCAGATCAAGCAACGCGCTGCCGGCGACACGCCGACGGCCGAGCTGTTCCCGCACGCGATCGTCGACAATCTCTTCGCCCACAATTCACCCGTCGATGCCAGCGGCTACAACGAAGAGGAGCGGAAGATGATCAACGAAACCCGCAAGATCTTCGATTTGCCGAGCTTCGCGGTGACGGCAACGTGTGTCCGCGTGCCCGTGCCGCGGGCTCACTGCGAAAGCGTGAACCTTGAGTTCGAGCAACCCGTGACGCCCGAGCAGGTCCGCGACGTGCTCAAGACGGCGGCCGGCGTGAAGCTGATGGACGGCGACTCAGAGCCGACGCCCCAGCAGGCCAGCGGTCAGGACGACGTCCTCGTCGGTCGCGTCCGCCAAGACCTCAGCCGCCCCGACGGCACCGGAATCGATCTGTTCCTCGCCGGTGATCAGATCCGCAAAGGCGCGGCGACCAATGCGGTGCAGGTGGCCGAATTGCTGTAGCTTTTCGTCCGTCACGACTGCTCGAGAAGTCTACTTAAGCTGTCGCTATGTGCGGCCGCCTGTACCTGTCTGATGCACGTGCGTTCGTCGCCCGCAACCCGTACATCTTCCCCGAGGGCGAGCAGGGCGAGCTGTTCGAGCCCGTGTTGTTGCCGCGGTTCAACGTCGCCCCGACGCAACCGCTGCTGAGCATTGTCGACGGGCGCTACGACGTGCTGCGGTGGGGCCTGGTGCCGTCGTGGAGCAAGACCGACGAGCATGCTGCCAAGCTTATCAATGCTCGCAGCGAGACCATTCTGGAGAAGCCCAGCTTCCGCGAGGCGATGCAGCGCCGTCGTTGCCTGATCCCGGCCAGCGGGTTCTACGAGTGGAAGCAGGACCCGAGCGACAGCAAGTCCGGCACCAAGCAGCCGCACGTCGTCCGACTGATGTCAGGCGACGACTTCTGCTTTGCCGGCCTGTGGGACGAGTGGATCGATCCGCTCGACCATCAGCCGCTCCGCACTGCCACGATCTGTACCTGCTCGCCGAACGACTTGCTCGCGAAGCTTCACCACCGCATGGCCGTCATTCTGCCGCGGCGGCTTTGGGACCCGTGGCTCGACGTAAGTGGCGTCGGTGCCGAGGACGCCGCCGATATGCTGCGGCCGGCACCCTCGGATGCGCTAGAGGCGTACCCGGTTTCCGCTCGCGTCGGCAAGGTCGGCAACGACGACCCGTCGCTGATCGAGCGTGTCGAGGTCATGCCGACGTCGCTGTTCGACTAGCTGCGTCTTTGCTTGACTTCCATGTCCCGGGCCTCGCCGAGTGCCGACGCGACGAGTCCCGCCGGCACGCTGACGACGCCGAGACCGACGAGCAGGACGAGAAACGTGAAGACCTTGCCCCCGACCGTGATCGGCACGACATCGCCGTAGCCGACGGTCGTCAGCGTCACGACGGCCCACCACAGCGCGTCGAAGACGCTGGCGAACTTTTCCGGCTGCGCCTCGTGCTCAAAATGGTGAATGCCGATCGCGGCCAGGAACAAGATGACGCCCGCCGCCGAGAGGAACAGCACGATCTCCTCCCGCGCGATCCGGATCGCCATGCTGAATCTGCGTGTGGCCGCGTTGTAGCGGGCGAGCTTGAGCAGACGGAACGTCCGCAGGAGGCGCAGCGAACGAAGCACCCGGCCGTCAACTCCGAGCGAGAGGTAGAACGGAAGAATCGACAGCAGGTCAACGACGCCGAAGAAGCTGAGCGGATACCGCCACCACGGCCGGTTGACCCAAAGTCGCACGAGATACTCTGCGGTGAAAGTTATGACGATGACGACCTCCATCCGCCATAGCCATCGCCGCTCGGACGCGCCAAGATCTGGCAGCGTTTCGAGGCAGTAGCCGACGACGCTGAGCACGATCAGCGTGACAGCCGCCCAGTCGAGAATCTGCATGAACGTCGGGTGGGCTTGCGTCCACTCGTCTCGCGTCGGCCGCCGCATCCTCATGGTGTAGCACAAGTGTGGCTTCCTAGCCTTTGGCATGAGCGAAACCGTCAGCGTCCACGTAATTGACGACCAGGGCGACATTGCGGGCCCGGTCGAGCAGCCAAAGATCGTCAAGACCGACGACGAATGGCGAGACCTGCTCGGCAGCGAAGAGACCTTCCACGTCGCACGCGGCAAAGGCACCGAGCGGCCGTTCTGTGGCACCTTGCTCGACAACAAGCTCGACGGCGTATACGTCTGCGTCTGCTGCCAACTGCCTTTGTATGACAGCGACAGCAAGTTCAACAGCGGCACCGGCTGGCCCAGCTTTTTCCAACCGGTCGGCGACAACGTCACGATCGACGAAGACCGCAGCCACGGCATGATCCGCACCGAGATTCTCTGCGCTCGCTGCGACTGCCACCTCGGCCACGTCTTCCCCGACGGCCCGCCGCCGACGGGGGAGCGGCACTGCGTCAACAGCGAGTCGCTGAAGTTCGTCGAGCGAAGCGACCTCAAATCAGTCGCATGAAAAAGGGCGTGCGTCTCGCGACGCACGCCCTCAGGTTCGAAAGGTCGATCGGCTCAGGCCAGTTGTTCGAAGATGCTGAAGCTCAGCACGATCGTCGAGCCCGCCGTGCCACTGGCATTGTCCTGGCTGTAGGGCGTGACGCTCAGGCTGTAGTCGCCGACGGGCAGCGCGTCGCCGAAGTAGTCGTCGCCGTCGTTGGCGAAGATGGAATACGGCGCGACGTTCTCGACGCTGCTGACGCTCAGGCCGCCGGGACCGGTCAGGAGGAACGCGACGCTCTCCGTGCCGCCGCTTGCGTTGGCGACAATGGTCGCATTGGCCGGCACGTCGCCAGCGTTGAAGCTGCCACCGTCCGTCAACTCGAAGGCGCTCGTGTTGCTGTCGGCGTCAAAGACGAACAGGCCGTCGACCGTCGGCGTGGCCGCATCGTCGGCAATCGTGAAGGTCACGCTGCCCGTCTCGTCCGTGCCGCCAAGGGCGTTGTCGGCGAGGTAGCTCGTCGCCGTCAGCGTGTACATGCCAGCCGGCAGTTGGCTACCGAGCACGTCCACACTGCCTTCGTAGGCCATGCCTTCGTTGCGGAACAGCGTGTAAAAGCTGATGTTCTCCGTGTTCTCGTAGAACAGCCCGCCAGGGCCGACCAGCGTCCAGGCGACGCTCTCGGCCTCGGCGTCGACGTTGTCGACCTCGACGCTCAGGTTGCTCGCCAGCTCGCTGCGCTGATACGTCGCGCCGTCTTCAATCTGGAACAGCCGCACGTCGTCGCCGGCATTAAGGAATGTAAACGCCAGATCATCGCTTGGCGGCGGCAGGTCGTCTACAAAAACATTCAGACGCGTCGTAGATTTATTGCTTTCAAGTCCGACGCTGTCAAATGCTATGGCAGTGAAGTCGCGGAACCCATTAAAACCGTCTGTGTCCCCGAAGCCGAAGAAGTCGTCAGGAGCGGTGGTTTCGAGCGACCAGCCGTCGCTGCCATCTTCATCGACGCCAGCAATGAAGCGGAAGTTGCTCGTATTGTCTTCAAGGTAGAATTCAACTCGGGTGACATCATCGTCTGGGTCGGTGACACCCGTCAATGTGAGCGTGATCGGGCTGCCAACCTCGGCCGGATTCGGTGTAGCAAAGAGTCCGCCGATCGTCGGCGGCTGCGGCTCGACCGCCAGCACCGACAGGCCGGCCGTCTCGCCCTCGCCGACGGCGCCATCATCATCGACCGGCACCGCCTCGTAGATGAAGAAGCCCAACTGCGGCGGCGCGTTGACCTGCAGCGTCGCGACGCCATCAACCGGCACGGCCGATCCGATCAGCTCGCCCGGCATCGGGAAGCCCGAGTCGCCCAGGAAGAAGAAGTCGACGCGATCGACCGTGCCATCCACGTCGGCCAAGCCGGTCGCTGTCAGCGTGACGAGCGCTGCCGTGCCCTCGTCCACCGCGCCCGGCGAGACCGACAGGTCCGCGATCGTCGGCGGCTGGTTGTCCGCCATCAGATTCTTATATCCGTACTGCAGGTGATCGGCGGACCAATTGTTCAGACCCGGCATCGACAGCCGGATGCTGGAGATGCCAGCCTCAGAGATCACGCCGAAGAATCGGTCCTCGGCAGTCTGTCCATCGATGAACTCGTCACCAAGCGACACTGGTCCAATGGTGCCGAGCAATGCCCCATCTGGACCAAATGCTTCGAAGATGGTGTTTTCGACAAGGTCTTCTGGACGTGGCGTTCCGCCACCATTTCTACCTACGTCCGTCCAAACGATGCCGGCGTGCGTCGGCAGGCTGCCAATGTGTCGCATCGAAGTTGAACGTAAAGCTGCTCGTTGCGAAGTTACTGCGGATGTAGCGTCCACCCCGGCCGTCGCCATCGATCATCCCGTCGTCAGCGTCGACAGAGTCAGTAAAACCATCTGACGGGTAAGAGACGATGTCGGCTTCGACAAAGCTGACACCCGGTTGGTCGAGCACGCCGTCTTCAAAATCCTCGAGGAAAAACTCGTCGAAATCCAATGCGGCGAACGGACTGATCGCTTCGCCCGCCGCCGGATCATCGAAGGCAAGATATTCGACGGGACCGATGAATCCCTCCGGCGTCGGGGGCGGAGACGGCTCGGTGATCGTGAGCGTGTTCGTCACGGTCGTCGTCGCCCCGTCATCGTCGGTCGCGACAGCCGTCACGACGTAGTCGCCCGCCGCAAAGTCGTTCGCCGGAAGAAAGTCGATCGTGTATCCGCCGGCCGGGTCGGTGTCGGTGCCGATGGAGTTGCCGTCGAAGAAGAATTCGACGCCGACCACGGTGCCGTCGGTGTCCTGAACGCCGGTGGCGGAGAAGGTCGTCGAGCCGTCGACGAGGATCGGGTTGGGGTTGATCGACACGCCGTTGACGATCGGCGGCTGGTTTGGCTGCCCTTCGCCGGCAAGGAGACGCGCTATACCTCCGCCTCGCCTTGCAACGTCGTTCAAGTCAAACTTCACGGCCCGACCGACAACCAGAAGCTTCCCATCAGGTTGAAGCACGATGTCTTCGAATCCGATAGCTCGCGAGGCTCGACTCCGCTGTTTAACCTATCAAAGTAGTTGACGGTTTGCTGCTGAACCCCGTCTTCTGCGACAAGTGTCAGAAAACCAGCTGGAGCAATCCCTGAGGCAAGCGGAGAATAGGCGTTGCTGACGACATAGCTTCCGTCTGCCAGCCCGACGACGAGTGGTGGTAGTGAAACACCGGTGTTGTCAGGTATGCGAGTATGCTCCGCCACCCCACCTACGCCAAAGTTCTCGTCCAAGTTGCCGGTGCTCGTGAAACGGTAGAGCTCATTGACATCTGTGAACGGATCGCTGAAGCCGTCACCGACGAAACGGGTTGTCGAGATAACAACCTTGTCATCGGGATCAACAAGAAGATCCTGTGGTCGATCGATCTGATCAACGTCGAAAACGACGAGTCCGTCGTCACCGAACGACGCATCCGTCGATCCATCCGGTAGGAGTCGCCCAAGAATTTGATCAATGACTAGGTCTTGGGCGTTTGTACCAGTGATTTGAGTACCAGCAACGACGAATCGGCCCGCACTGTCGGTGTCGAGGTGGAAAGGGATCACAACATCGTCGGGAGCAAATCGAGCGACTCCATTGTTACCGAACCCCTGGATCGCTGCTCCGTTTCCGTCAAGAAGTAGAACGCCGCTTCGGGTTGCATTGCCATCGTCGTCGAGAAGTGATGAAACTAAGACGGCAATTTCGCCTGATTCTGTCAATACCAGATCTGAGATACCAATATCAAGACTGTCTCCGATGAAGAGCCCGTTCGATGCAAAGCTTGTGTCGATGTCGCCTTCAGGAGAAAACTTGAAGATCGCACCACCCGGTTCGCCACGATCAGACTTGAAGGTGACGTAGAAGGAGTCGTCCCTGGCGACCAGTGAATACTGATTCGAAGCCGCGATCTGAACCGGTGCTGAACGCGGCAAAGCCCTCGTCACCAAAAGACGTGTCGAAGGAGCCATCAGGTAAGTATCGTGCAATCCGCCACTCGCTGAAGTCACTCAGATCGTTCTGCAAAAGAAGCGCCCTCGAGCCGCTTTGAAGCTCCACCGACTCTGGAACTGGAAGATGGCTTGCGGCGGGTACGCAACTCCATCTTCAGCGAAAGACGTGTCAAAGTCGCCGAAGGCAAGCAGCCGCCGGCTCTCGAGAT